>CBDIRF010000034.1:0-44593 GCA_965284115.1 Devosiaceae bacterium | reverse complement strand
GCCCTGGTGCTCAGCGTCGTGGTGCGCGAGTGGGGCGCAAAGATCGATGAGCTGAATGACAGCTTTGGCGGTGATCGCTTCGCCCCGGCGCCGGTCGATGCCGACGAGGCGGCAAAGCTCACCGCGGCCGAGCCGCTTGCCGGGGCGCCCGACCATGTGCGCGGCGACGTGCCCGAATGGGTGGCGGCGCACCTCGAGGAAAGCTTTGGCGCCGATTGGGTCGCCGAGGCGCATGGTCTCTCCGGGCGTCCGCCGCTCGACCTGCGCGTCAACACCCTGAAGGCCAACCGCGACAAGGCGTTGCGAGCCCTCGGTCGCTTTGCCCCGGACGCGGCGGTGAACATTCCCCAGGGCATCCGCTTCCCGGCCGGCGAGCGCGACAGCCGCACGCCGAACGTGCAGAGCGAAGAGGGCTACATCAAGGGCTGGTTCGAGGTGCAGGATTTTGGCAGCCAGATCGTCGCGGCGCTGGCCGGGGCGCGCGGTGGCGAGCAAGTGCTCGATCTCTGCGCCGGGGCCGGGGGCAAGACCCTCGCCATGGCCGCGGCGATGCAGAACCGCGGCCAGATCTTCGCCTATGACAGCGACCGTACGCGCCTCGCGCCGATCTATGATCGCCTGAAGCGTGCTGGCGCCCGCAACGTGCAGGTCCGCTCGCCGGGTGAGGGCGCGCTCGACGATCTCGCCGGCAAGCTCGATCGCGTGGTGGTCGATGCGCCCTGTACCGGCTCGGGCACCTGGCGGCGCCAGCCGACCGCCAAGTGGAAGCTGACGCCCGAGCAGCTCGCGGTGCGCGTCGAGGAGCAGCGCGCCATCCTGGTCGAGGCGGCCAAATACCTGAAACCGGGCGGTACGCTGGTTTACATCACCTGCTCGGTGCTGCCCGAGGAGAACGCCCGCCAGGCCAGCCTTCCTCGCCGCCAACCCGGACTTCACCGCGATTGCCGGCAACAAGCTGTGGATGAGCCACTTCTCCGGCGCCGGGCTGCGCGCCCGCTTCTCGCCGGAAGGCGGCGTGGCGCTGACCCCGCATCTCACCGGCACCGACGGTTTCTACGTCATCGCCATGCAGCGAGGCTGAGATGATCCGCGACGCCACCGGCGGCCTGTCGCCGATGTTCCTCTTCACCGCCGGTTCGCTTGCCTTTCTGGGGATCGTCGGCGCTATCATCTGGTTCGCCATCCCCGGTGCGACGGCCAAGCACAATTTCGTTTCGCCATCCGGCCGCGTCGTCCTCGATGTCGGCGAGCAGTGTGGCGAAACCTGCGAGCGGCGGGTGATCGCCGAGGTCACTGCCGCCAATGGCAGCAAATCGCGCCGCAGCTGCAGCATCCCCCTCACCGATACCCATGCCGTGCTGCTCAATGCTTACCCGCTCTGGGCCAGCGACGAGCAGACGGTGGAGATTGTCTATGCCGACTCCGAGGGGCAGGGCGGTAAGTTCCCGTTGAACATCGCCGCCGATTGCACCGCGACCGAGTGAAACCTGCCGCCGCCTGGCGCGTTGAAAGCGGCATGAGCACACTCTCTATTTCGGACCTCAAGACACCGCGAGCCTTGATTCTCTTGGCGGTTTTCCTTGCCGTGGTGATCGGCGTCGGCGCTGTCATCGGCATTTCGACCGCGCCGGGCGAATGGTATGCGGGCCTCGCCAAGCCACCCTTCAATCCACCGAACTGGCTGTTCGGCCCGGTCTGGTTTGCACTCTATGTGCTGATCGCCATTGCCGGCTGGCGCACCTTTCTCAGTGAGCCCGCCGGCACCGGCATGAAGCTCTGGTTCGGCCAGATGGCGCTCAACTGGCTGTGGTCGCCGGTCTGGTTCTCGCTCCACCTGCTGTGGCCGGCCTTCATCGTGATCATCGCCATCTTCGCGCTGATCCTGATGTTCATCGGCAATCGCTGGAGCCGCGATCGCGTCGCGGCGCTGCTGTTCGTTCCCTATGCGGCGTGGGTCGGCTTCGCCAGCCTGCTCAACCTGGCCATCGCCACGCTGAACTAATCGCGTTTAGTGCAGCTCGCGAGAAATCGGCTCACCCAGTTCCAGCCCGGTGAAGCTGACCTCGAGCCCTTCGCCGGTGGGCGAGCAGGTCATCGGGCCGACCTCGACCGTCTTTCCCATGCTGAGGAAGCAGAGCCGCACCAGTTGCCAGCTGCCATCCGGCTGCTGCAACTGCACCCGCAACGCTTCGGCATGCCGCGTCAGCCGTAGCGTCACCGCACGGTCGACCGGCCGGTCGAGCTTCAGCACCGACCAGTCCGATTGATCGTCGCGGGTCACCACCACCGAAAAATGCAGCGCGCCGTCGGTGTACTCGACCCCGCACTTCAACCAGTTCTCGCCATCGACGAACAGCATCGCCCCGGCCTGGTCGTAGAGTTGCCGGTAGTTGGCCGAGAACGTCACCTCGAAGCTGAAATCACCGCTGACCTCGGTGCCGCGGAAATGCCCGTCGGCGTGCTTGAAGCCATAGAAGGTGTTGTTCCAGTAGTCGGTGTCCTTGCCGGTGGTTACCCGCAGCGTGCCACCACGCTCCTCGTAGAACGGCGGTTGGTTGCGCCACGAGGTCTTGCCGGTCTTCATCACGTCATCCCGTCGCTGGAGAAAGGGTTGCCGAGCCAGATCCGCGCCGCTCCTTGCCGCGCGCCCATTGAATTCACCGGGTGCTCGACCAGATGATACGACAGGTGCGCCACGGTGAAAGTGATCACCGTGATGAGGCTGCAGGTGACGATGAAGCGAACCGGATCGGACGCCTGTCCGTGGCCGATCTGCGGATCCCAGTAGACCCGCACCAATTCCAGCACTGGATAGTGCCAGATGTAGATGCCGAACGAGATTTTGGCGATGTAGCGCGTCAGCCGATTATCGAGCAACTGCCCGAGCAGGACGCTCGATGGCGAGGACGACAGGAACAGCCCGACCGCCAGCACGAACCACGGAAAGCCATAGGGCACGCCGAGCCAGCCCCAGCCATCGGCCGTCTTCTGGTAAAGCTGCTGGTTCATCAGGTAGATGCCCCAGGCAAGCGCCGCGACGGCGATGAAGTCGAACAGCACATGCCGGTACTTCGCCCATCGCACCTGCAAACCGCCGGCGAGTGCGCCGATGGCGAACATGGCGAAGAAGGCGAAGGGGTTGAAGCGCGGCATCCAGTACTTGGCGCCGCCGATCAGCCCGTAATCCCAGCCGCGCTGCTGCATGTCGACGCGGTAGTAGCGGGTGAACAACCAGTGCGCGACGAGCGCCAGCCCGATCACCCCGAGCCAGAGAAGGCGCGACTGCCAGCCCTGGCCGCTCCATTTGCCGATCAGGAACAGTGCGGCAAAACCGAGCGGCAGCAGCAGGTATGAAGTGACCTCGAAGCTGATCGACCACAGCGGCCCGTTCACTTCCACCGGAAACAGCGTCACCCAGTGCCAGTCGGCGACCGCGAGGAGCCCGGCAAACAGCCGCAACAGCAACTGCCCGTCGAGCACCGCGCCGAACACCGTGATGCTGAGAACGAAGGTGACGATGAGCGCCAGCCAGAACCCCGGCAGAATGCGCGCCGCGCGCCGCATCGCATAGATGCGCAGCGACGGGGCCGGCTCGCCCCGATCCAGCGCCTGCCAGAACGGGCGCGCCAGCAGAAAGCCGGAGAGGACGAAGAACATCCCCACGCCGAACGTGCCGATCTGTGCGAACACCCGGAACCACTCGATGCCGCCGAGCTGATCCTGCCAGCTCATCCGTTGCGCCAGGTGGTGGAACAGCACTGTCAGGCACGCAGCCGCGCGCACGAAATCGGCGCCGTTGAGGCGGTTGTCAGTCATCGGTTCCCCCTCGTATGGCACGCCGCGTCTGCCGCGCGGCTCATCGTGCAATCGATTTCATTGGCATCGCGGCCGGGCTTCGCGCAACCCCCTTGCGCGCATCCAGCCGGTGCATCGCACTGCCGTCGAGACCGACCTCGCCGTCGGCCGCGGCACGCCGGCGGCTCGGTCGTGACCGGCGGTCGGCTTCGGCATAGGGGGTCTGCCGGGCAGGAGACTTGCGGAATCCCCGGCCGGGCTTTATTTCCCCGCCATGACAGACATCGCCGCCGCCCCCGCCGAGTCCATTCTCATCATCGATTTCGGGTCCCAGGTGACCCAGCTGATCGCGCGCCGCCTGCGCGAGACCGGCGTCTACTGCGAAATCCATCCGTTCCAGAGCGCTGCCGAGGCCTTCGCCCGGCTCAAACCCCAGGGCGTGATCTTTTCGGGCGGTCCTGCCTCGGTGACCGACGAGGGTAGCCCCCGTGCGCCGCAGGAAGTGTTCGACAGTGGGGTGCCGATCCTCGCCATCTGCTATGGCCAGCAGACCCTGGCGCTGCAGCAGGGCGGCAAGGTCGAGGGTGGCCATGCCCGCGAGTTCGGCCGCGCCGATGTCGAGATCAAGCAGACGAGCCCGCTATTCGATGGCTTCTGGCAGGTCGGCGGGCGTTATCCGGTGTGGATGAGCCACGGCGATCGCGTCACCGAGCTGCCCGAGGGCTTTACCGTCATCGGCACGTCCGAGAACGCCCCGTTCGCCATCGCGGTCAACGAGCAGAAACGCTACTACACCACGATGTTCCACCCCGAGGTGGTGCATACCCCGGATGGCGGCAAGCTCCTGCAGGCCTTCGTGCACAACATCGTCGGGCTGAAGTCCGACTGGACCATGTCGGCCTACCGCCAGCGCGCCATCGACAAGATCCGCGCCCAGGTCGGCAAGGGCAGGGTGATCTGCGCCCTCTCGGGCGGCGTCGACAGCTCGGTCGCCGCGATCCTGATCCACGAAGCCATCGGCGACCAGCTGACCTGCGTCTTCGTCGATCACGGCCTGATGCGGATGAACGAGGCCGACGAAGTCGTCTCGATGTTCCGCGACCACTACAATATCCCGCTGGTCCACGTGGATGCCGCCGACAAGTTCATCGGCGCGCTCGAGGGCGAGTCCGATCCCGAAACCAAGCGCAAGACCATCGGCCGGCTGTTCATCGAGGTGTTCGAGGACGAGGCGAGGAAAATGGGGGGCGCGCAGTTCCTGGCGCAGGGCACGCTCTATCCCGATGTCATCGAAAGCGTCAGCTTCTCGGGTGGCCCCTCGGTCACCATCAAGAGCCACCACAATGTCGGCGGCCTGCCGGCGCGCATGAACATGCAACTGGTCGAACCCTTACGCGAACTGTTCAAGGACGAAGTCCGGGCGCTTGGCCGCGAACTGGGGCTGCCCGACCGCTTCGTCGGCCGTCACCCGTTCCCGGGCCCCGGCCTCGCCATCCGTCTCCCAGGCGGCGTAACCCGCGAAAAGCTCGATATCCTCCGCCGCGCCGACGCCATCTATCTCGACGAGATCAGGAAGGCCGGGCTCTACGACAAGATCTGGCAGGCTTTCGCCGTGCTGCTGCCGGTGCAGACGGTCGGCGTCATGGGCGACGGCCGCACCTACGAGTTCGTCTGCGCGCTGCGCGCCGTAACCTCGGTCGATGGTATGACGGCGGATTTCTTCCCCTATGACATGAACTTCCTCGGCCGCGCCGCCACCCGCATCATCAACGAAGTGCGGGGGATCAACCGGGTGGTCTACGACGTGACGTCGAAGCCGCCCGGCACCATCGAGTGGGAATGACGGATACAAACGGCGGCAATAGCGTAGTTTCGGCGGTGGTTTTCGCCTTCGCTCGATTGCTGCTCTCGCCGCTTTTACTCCCATTGCGCTGGCCTATTCCAGTTGTATCTCGCAGGATCGATCTGCGCGCACTTACAGGATAATGCAAAGTCACTTCGATAAATGGAAGTGCTCTGGCGTACGATAGCTTGCACAAAGGCGGGTCGCTGTGGAGTGGAAGCCGACAAAAGTGCCCTTTCGTTTAGGCTGAGATTGGCAGTTACACGCCCCAAGTTGTTGCCATTCTAGGTGTTGGCTGTCGTTGCTGGAACCGGCCGTTGGCCCGTCGGTCGAGACGAACCATGATGGTGCGGTCGCGAGTTTATCGCACTGCCAGGGTTTGAGCGGCTCCCTAGCGGGCCGGCCTGGCTGCGGAAGCCCGTATCACGCCAGCAACTGCGCCGGCACACCAAGCGCTGGCCCGGCCTTGGCGAGCCGCTGGTCGAGCGTATGCACCGTGGCGCCATGCTCCGAGGCGATGGCGAGATGCAGTGCATCACCGGCGCGGAGCCCCAAGCTGTGCTGATCGGCAAACCTCGCCGCCGCCCGGAACTGCCCACCTGTCACGTGCAGCACGGTGAAGCTCTCGGCGGCGAGCTTGTTGAACATGGCGAGCGTCGCCGCGCGCTGCTCCAGGCTAATCTGCCCAGTCCGCAGCTTGATCGCCATGGCTGACGACACCTCGGTGACGGTCCAGTCGCTGATCAGGAGCTGCGCCGGGTCCTGCTCAGCCAGCCAGGCCTGAACGCGCGACGTCATCGCTTCATTGGATAGCCCCGCTACGATCAGCGACGTGTCGAGATAGAGCATCAGTAGCGATCGTCATCCCGCATTGACCGCACGAGATCGGCGGCGCTCGGGGACTGTGGCGGCATCGCCGCCGTCAGTGATTGGAGCAGCGCGGCATCGATCGGCTTGCGGGGTCTGGCAACGGAAGTGAGTTGCGCGACCGGCTTGCCGCGGCGGGTGATGTCGATCGAATCGCCCGCCTCGACCCGGTCGACCAGCTCGCTCAAATGGGCTTTGGCATCCGCCAGATTGATCGCATCCATGTCACGTTCCTGACCATGTAGATGGTCATATAGCGTATCGAGCCTAAGAATTCCAGCATTGCCTTTCAGTGTCGTCCTTAATCCCAGGATGGTCACAAGCCATCCAGATTGCATGTTCGGGATGCACGCTCTGATTGCTCGCCAGCATGGTGCTCGCGGGCCTTTCCGGAGATGTAGAATGATACTCCAACGAACTGCCTGTGAACTCAGAGATGTCCGCAACTGGACCAACGACGGGTCGTCAATCCCCGATTGGGTGAGGATGCAGATATCCGGCGAGCCGGCACCCAACGGTACTTTTCTCATCGCCACACCGGTCGGCACGGCGCGGGTCCATCCCGGCGATGTTGTTATCGAGCACCAAGGCCAGCTTTGGTCTCGCTCGCCGGACGAAGTCCCGCAGCTGATCGAAGGATTTGGGGTAGAGGCTGCACTGCCGATTACAGCGATCGGTCCAGGCAAGGATGCCCAGTTCGGGACCAAGAGCAAGGCCGGAAAGGAAAGAAGGCGCGGGGGTGAGCGCAAGATCGGCTTTCGAACGCCCTTCGGAAAACCGCCGAGCATCGAATGGCTGCATACCACCGAGCTAAGCGTGGACGAGTCCTATCAGCGGTCGATCGACAATGAAGGTTCTCGCCTTCTTATCGCGAGCATCGCTGCCAATTTCGATTGGCGTCTCTGCGCTCCGCTCGTCGTCTCGCGACGTCCGGATGGATCGAAGGTGATCATAGACGGGCAGCACCGCTGGGCGGCGGCTGTGCGAAGAGGTGACCTGCCGCATTTGCCGTGCTGTCTCTTCACCTACGACAGCCCCGAAGATGAAGCCCGAATGTTCATCGTCGCCAATCGCGCCCGCAAACCGATGAACCGTTTGGATGATTTCCACGCGGCTCTGGCAGCGGCCGACGAGGATGCCGTCGAGATCCAAAGGCTGGTGACTGAGGCTGGCTTGAGCATGGCCCGCAACACCTCGTCCACCGCGTGGAAGGCGGGAGAGGTTGCCTTCACCTCTTCGATCGCGACCGCTTTACGACGACATGGTCCGGCGATCGTATCCGCTGCCCTCACCAGTATAGCTGAAGCCTATGAAGGTCGTCCGCTTACCTACGGTGCGTCGGTATTCGGTGCCTTGACAAAGGTCTTCGCAAATCCGCCAGAAAGCTTCGATCCCGATGACGTGGTGCCCACGCTACGGCATTTCGATATGCAGTCGTTGGGCGAGATCGTGCGCGGCCTTAGCGGCGGCGATTTCGTGCGGTTGCCGTCCACTCAGCCATTCTAGAAGGGTTGAACCAAGTGAAGGGCGCTGAAAGCCCGAGGCTGGCGTAGCTTCCACAAATGGTCGTGTCGCACTCGGAATCCTGAGTGCGACATTTTCACCTCGACGCGTCAGGGTTGAACGAACCGTCCAATCTACTCTGCGCTCAGGGCCACAAAGATGCAGGCCAGACACTTTGCCTATTCGCGTAGGCACCGAAGCCTGCCGAGGCTGACGGTACTCTTTGCCGCCATCTGAGTTCGGGCGTCAGAGCTGGTACAGCGCGCGAAGAGCCGATAGTAGTCGATAGATCGCTTGTAGAGGTCAGCAGAAATTCCTCAACGATATCAGAAGCGTAGGTTTTGACGAGTTGGGCCGGTAGTACTTGAATTCAGATGGTTGACATGGCCCCGAACAATCGAGTGGGAATGATCTCGGCAGCGCGCATCGCCGAAGCCTCCTCCGTGCGCCCCACGCCGCGCCAGCTGGCCTGGCAGCAGCTCGAGTTCTACGGCTTCATCCATTTCGGCATGAACACCATGACCGATCGGGAATGGGGCCCGGGGCATGAGGATCCGGCCCTGTTCGATCCGGCGCAGCTCGACGCCGATCAGTGGGTCGAAAGCCTTGCCGCGGCCGGCATGCGCGGCCTGATCCTGACCTGCAAGCACCACGATGGGTTCTGCCTCTGGCCGAGCGCGGTCACCCGGCACTCGGTCGCCTCCAGCCCCTGGCGCGACGGTCGCGGGGACCTCGTGGCCGAGGTCTCGGCCGCCTGTGCACGGCAGGGCATGAAGTTCGGGGTGTACCTCTCGCCGTGGGACCGCACCGAGCCGGCCTATGGCGGCGGGCGAGCCTACGACGATTTCTTCGTCGCGCAGCTGCAGGAACTGCTCTCCGGCTACGGCCCGATCTTCTCGGTCTGGTTCGACGGCGCCAACGGCGAAGGCGCTGGGGGCAAGAAGCAGTACTACGATTGGGATCGCTACTTTGCCGTGGTGCGGCAACTGCAGTCCGACGCCGTGATCAGCGTCTGCGGCCCCGACGTACGCTGGTGCGGCAACGAGGCGGGGCACACCCGGGCCGATGAGTGGAGCGTGGTTCCCGGCTCGCTGCGCGATGCCGAACGCACCGCCTCCAACTCGCAGCAGGTCGACGACGGCAAATTCTCGCGCCAGGTCCGCTCGGACGAAGAGGATCTGGGGAGCCGGGCGGCGATTGCCGCCTCGTCGGACGAGCTCGTCTGGTATCCGGCCGAGGTGAATACCTCGATCCGGCCGGGCTGGTTCCACCACGCGAAGGAGGATGCCGAGGTGCGGTCCGCCGAGGAACTGTTCGGCATCTATTGCGGGGCAGTGGGCGGCAACGCGACGTTCCTCCTCAACGTGCCGCCGGACCGCTCCGGCCTCGTCTCAGCGCCGGATCGGCTCGTATTGTCGCAATTGGGAAACCGGATCGCGGCTCTCTACGCCGCCGACATCGCTTCACACGCTACCGCGTCGCCAGCAGGTGCGCGGGATCAGAAGGGCGAGTGGGCCGTCGGCGCCACGGGCGGCAGCCTCGTTCTGTCGTGGCCGGAGCCGAGGCGGATCGGCGGCGTGATCGCCGACGAGGATATCGCCCTGGGTCAGCAGGTCGAGCGACTTCTGGTCGAGGTCCGAACGGCCGACGGTCTATGGCTTTCGGTCGCAGAGTGCGGCTCGATCGGCTACCGCCGGATCCTGTCCTTCCCACCTTTCGCGACCGATGCCGTAAGGCTGTCGGTGACCGCCGCGCGCGGGCCCCTGCGATTGCGAACCCGAGTCGTGAACGCGGGCTGAGATCCTCTCCTGACGGGTGGTCAGGATGCTCCGAACTCGGTGACGTTTGGTAGACCGATCTGGTCGACACCAGCGCGCCCAACTCTTGGCGAGGCCCACCCATGAGCGAGTATCAGTACTACGAGTTTCTGGCGATCGACCGCCCCATCGATCGCGCCGGGCAGGATGCCTTGCGGTCGATCTCGTCTCGGGCGCGGATCACGGCGACGAGCTTCACCAATCACTACGACTGGGGTGACTTCGGGGGCGATCCGCGTCGGTTGGTCGAACAATGGTTCGACCTCCATCTCTATCTCGCGAACTGGGGCGACCGGCGGCTGATGATGCGGTTGCCGGCGCGTCTGCTGGACCGCGGGAAGCTTACGGCTTTCCTTGCCGGAGTGGATTGGGTCGAGGTCTGGACGTCCGGTGAAAGCCTCATAGTCGACATCGCTCCGGAACATGAAGCGCCCGACTATTGGGATGAAGATGGCTCCGGCTGGCTTACCGGACTTGCGCCGCTGCGCGCCGATATCCTGTCGGGCGATCTCAGGGTGTTCTATCTGTTGTGGCTCATGGCCGTTGAGTATCAATTGGTCGCCGACGACGAGCTGGAGCCCTTACCAGGTATTGGCCCGCTGACCGGGCCGCTCGAAGCCTTCGCGGCCTTTTTCGACCTTGATATGGATTTGGTGACAGCGGCGGCAGAGCTGGCTGGAGACGCCGTAAGCGCGTCGAGCAGCGATCTCCACGAAACCGTCGCGGCCCTGCCGCGTGACGAAATGCTGGAGCTGCTGCTGCGCGTCGTCGATGGCGATCCCCATGTCGCCGCTGAACTCAGGCACAAGGCGCGCGAGAGCCGCACCTCGTCTACAGAGCGCCGTACGGTCGCGCAGCTGCGGGTTCGCGCGCAACAGGTGGGACAAGAACGCCAGCAAGCCGAGCTCGAACGGCGCGAGGCGGAACGGTTGCGCCAGGTGAAAGAAGCGGAGGAGGCGCGCGATGCTCGGCTCATAGCGCTCAGGCAGCGCGGCGAGGGCGTTTGGCCCGAGCTCGAGGCGGAGATAGAGCGCCGCAATGCGCCCGGCTACGACCGAGCGGCAAGCCTGCTCCTCGATCTAGAAGCGCTCGCCGAGCGAGACGGAGGCCAACTCGAATTCGGCCGTCGCCTGGCCTCGATCCGGCTTCGGCATGCGAACAAGGGCAAGTTCATCGAGCGGCTGGCCAGGTTGCGCTGACAACGGAGCGTCGGCGGAAGCACCTTCGGGATTTGCCCAGGGCACTGCGAAAACTTAGCCCCCTCGATCGTCAGGCTGGCCCGATCGAAGCGCTTTTGCACCAGATCGTGGCGGGGCATCGTCACCAGGGCAGTGCCCATGTCGCCCCATACCCAGCCGACCGTCTCATCGCTGGCCAGTTCGAACAGCAGGATCTGCTGAGTGTCTGCCGGATTGAGGTCGAGGTAGGGATACTCCAGGGCCCAGGAATGCCGCAACGCTGGCGAGGCATAAGCGCTTACCGTCATGTGATCGGGCTGCTCCCACCCAACGCTCGGCAGGCCGCCCATGGTGTGACCGTCCCGCCGGGATGAAGAAAAGGGGTCAATGAGCCGACGTTCGACCAGGTCGATCGGAACATGGGGGAACACCGGCACCGCCGGAGAGATATCGAAGTTCGCGCGCGCGAAGCTGATATCGACCTCCGAGCCCTCGTGCCGCGCCGGGCCAGTTTCGAGCAGGTGAAGGATGCGGCTGTAGGGCTCGCCTCCGACCGGCAGGGCATCAAGAAACACCAAAAGCCAGCCCTGTCGCGGACCGATCCCGCCCCACAGCGGGAGCGGCAGGTCGGCGCAGCAGATCTGGGCGACGAAGATCATCTTGCCTGATGGCCCCTGGGGCCAGGATAGGTTCGACGGCATTTCGGGCATGCCGCCCAACCAGGAACGGCTCGTAGGGGAGCCGAACTCACCCGAAACCGGACGAAGCACGACTTGGGTTCGGAAGTCCACGTGCTGCAGCAGCGGCCGTGGGTCGAAGAAGTCGGTGATCGGCAGTCCGGGATGCACGTACTCTCGTATGGTCACGGTCGAACCCCTGCTTTGTAGAGTCTTGCGCGCCAGTCTCTGACGCAGCGCCCCTGCAAGTACCAGCCGGAGCAGGGCGGATGGCTTACAAAGTCCTGCGACGGCGAGACGGGGCAGGCGCGACCTGTCCCTTCGCTAGTACCTGACCCCGGACGTGCAGCAGCCGTCTGTTGCTGCCGGTGGCACGACGGACTTCAGCCAGCACATTGCCCGCGGCCCCTGCAATCCCGGCCGTACATAGGTGTAGGCGGCACAGCTGGTCTCGGCGGCGCACGCATCGCGGCACATTTCCACACGGTCGCCGATGACCGGGAAGCTGCTGTAGTCGCTGCCGCCGCGGTTGCTGTCCGGCTCGAAGCTGATCGCCGCGCTGCCGTCGCGCATCGGGATGCTGCCGCCGGTCAGCCGATCCCAGGCGATATAGCCGTTCTCGAAATCGCTGCGCCGTCCGCCCTCGATGTCGCTTTCGTCGCTCTCCGGCAAGCCGAGCCACGAGGCGCTCGCCCCCATGCCGGTATAGAGGGCGCCGATCGAACCCTGCAGCACGAAGGTCGCACCGCTGAGGTTGCTCGCCGTATGCAGCACGATCATCCCGCCCTGGAAGGGCACGCTGCGCGCCATCGCGCCACTGGCCGACTGCACGTCCTGCTCGGCCCCGGTGGCGCAGCCCAAGGCGCCGCTTTCGCCGCCCGTCTGCATCCAGCGGTCGAATATCACCTGGCCGACGCCGAAGCCGCAGATGCTGGCGCGGCCAGTGCCAGGGCCCGCCATCGCATTGAGCACCAGCGTCAGCAGCACTTCGTCGGCGCCCTGCCGGACGATGATATTGACCGCCGGTTGCGTGCCGGGAACCGTGGCGGAACCGAAGCAGTTCGCGCCCGTGCCGCTCTGCGACGGGCAGGCGGAGACGAACATGCCCCACCTGTAGGGAGCGCTCCAGTTGAACACGTCCTGCACACCGGCCGCCTGCAAGAGTTGGATGCCGTTGGCGTGGTTGCCGTAGAAATCCAGCGCATCGGGCAGGATCACCTCGACCGGGTCGGCAGTGTTGCGCCGCCACGACGTGATCACGATGTGGCAGTTGAGGCTGGGGAGTGCCGAGACGACGATGGAGCCGGGGCATTCGAGCTGGGCTGCGAGGTGTTCCTCGTCTGGCGGGGTTACCGGCGTTCCGCCCACCGGCGGGCTGCCGCCCTCCGGTGGCATGCTGGAGACTTGATACCGGTAGGTCATCGTCGGCCCGTTGTAGCCGTTCAGCTTCAGCTCGACGATGCTTCCATCACCGAGGTTGGGCGAGGGTTTCACCGTGATCGAGCCGCTGTTGGACTTGCTTTGCCCCGGCACGCTGGCGTCGCAATTGGCCGGCGGCTCGATATTCACGCCGAAGCCCGCAGGATCGGCGCTGTACTCGAACCCCACGCCACCCACTGCGGTCCCGGTATAGTACCGGCCGCATCCCGGCTTCATGCTGGCGGTCACCTGCAGCGAGACGGTGAAGCCCGAGGCATCCATCTGCGCGGGCGGCGATGACCAGGTGTGCTGGGAGACGTAGGAGCCCTCGGCGTAAACATCGTTGGATGCCGCGCCGTCACTGACGGTCCAGTGGCCGGGCCAGAATTTCACGTCATCGGCCACCGTCTCGATCAAGGTGAGATAGGGACCCTCGGCGCGCGCCGGCATGGGAAAGCTCAGCGCGGCCGCCAGAACGGCAACGAGCAGTTGCCCAAGCGCAACGTGCAGCTTGGAGAAAACCAGCATGGTAACCTCCCGAACACACTGCCGCGCCTCCGCCTGCGACTATATTCGAGACCCGACGCTATTCAACCACCCACAGTTTGGTCGGTGTTTGCGCGCCGCGGGGGCCGCTCTCTGCTGGAGGTCTGCGCTCCGAACGTGCGAGTATCAGCCCCAGAGTTGGCCGGTCGGCTCACGATGCAGCCTGAGCCCAATGGCCCGATGTCGGGCCACGTGGCCCGTGCCATCCGCTTCGCAACCCACGGTTCGACGGCGAGATCCTGCCGGGGCCTCGATCACCGCCTCGGCTTCGCGCCGGGCGGTCTGCATGACGAAGTTCGTCAGATCGGTGTTCCGCAACGCGGCCGCCCGCACGAGCTTGGCCCTCGTTTCCGGCGAGACCCGCAAACTCATGCGCTTGTTGTCGTTCACTGCAGCTCGGGGCATCCATCTTCTCCTCTACGTCTTCATGCTCGCCGGGGAGGTGCCTGCACAGCCTGCATGCTAAAGACGATCCAGCTCTCGAACCCTCGGTTGAGTTGGGCGCTTCCATGGGCAGTCAGCGGAACATACGGGATGAAATCTAAGCGCCAAGACCCAAATTCCGCAAGCAAGCCCAAGACTAAGCCGAATAAGGAAGCCAAGCTCTCGCGTACCCACGCGCCCGCCGATCTGTCGCCGGTGGATTGGCAGCGCGGCTTGCGCCGCCAGTTCGGCCAGGAGCAGGATTTCACGCTTGAAAATCTGACCGGCGAACCGTTCTTCTCCGAGTTTCGGATCGGCAATCCTGTTTCGAAATCCAGCTATCGCGTGGTGATCCGAGGCTTGGGGCCGGGCGGCAATTTCTGTTCATGCCCCGACTATGCCACCAGCGAACTGGGAACCTGCAAACATCTCGAGTTCACGCTTGCCCAGCTGAAGAAAAAGCGTGGCGCAAAGACGGCATTCGCGCGCGGCTACCAACCGGCATTCTCTGAATTGTATCTGCGAAATGAGGGCGCGCGCCGCGTTCATTTTCGCGCCGGAACCGACTGCCCGCCGACGGTAAGTGAGGCCGCCAAGGGGCTGTTCGACGCCGAGCGTAGCGGGATGCTGCCGGACGAGCGCTTTGGCGAACTCGAGCGGTTCATGGCCTTGGCGTCGAAATCCGGTCATGAGTTGCGAGCCTATGACGATGCGCTCGATTTCATCGCCGGAAAGCGAGATGCCGAGCGCCGCGCCGCAAAGCTCGAACAATTGTTCCCGCTCGGGGCTGCCGATCCCAAGCTGCTGGGGCTGTTGAAGGTGCCGCTCTATCCCTACCAGGCCGAAGGTGCGCTGTTTGCGGTGCGAGCCGGGCGGGCGCTGATCGGCGACGACATGGGGCTGGGCAAGACCATACAGGCCATTGCCGCGACCGAGATACTGGCACGGCATTTCGGCGTCTCGAAAGTGCTGGTGGTTTGCCCGACCTCGCTCAAATACCAGTGGCAAAGCGAGATCGAGCGCTTCTCGGCGCGGCATGGTGAAAATGCCGCGCGTGTGATCAACGGCGGTCGGCCCCAGCGGCAGAAGGACTATGCCTTTGACGATTTCTGCAAGATCACCAACTACGAGAAACTCAAGCCGGATCTCGATCTGATCGCCGCTTGGGGACCCGAACTGGTCATCGTGGATGAAGCGCAGCGGGTCAAGAACTGGAACACGATCGCGGCGCGCGCCCTGAAACGCATCGATAGTTCCTATGCGATCGTGCTGAGCGGGACGCCGTTGGAAAACAAACTGGAGGAACTGGTCTCCATCGTCCAGTTTGTCGATCAGCACCGGCTGGGGCCGACCTGGAAGCTGCTGCATGAGCACCAGGTCAAGGACGATGCAGGGCGCGTCACCGGCTATACCGGGCTCGAAAAGATCGGCCAAACGCTGGCGCCGGTCATGATCCGCAGGCGCAAATCCGAGGTGCTGCGGCAACTGCCCAGCCGTACCGATCAGAATCTGCTGGTGCCGATGACCGAGCTGCAGATGGCCTATCATCGGGACAACGCCGACGTGGTGGCGAAGGTGGTCCAGCGCTGGCGCAAGACCAAATTTCTGTCGGACAAGGATCAGCGGCGGCTGGCCAGTGCGCTGCAGAACATGCGCATGTCGTGCAACAGCACTTATCTGCTGGACCGAGAAACCGACCATGGCGTCAAGGCCGATGAGCTGTCGGCACTGTTTGACGAGTTGTTCGCCGAACCAGGGGCCAAGGCGGTGGTGTTTTCGCAATGGACGCGGACCCATGACATCATCATCCGCCGCCTCGAGGCGCGTGGGGTGGGCTACGTCAGTTTCCACGGCGGCGTGCCGTCCGACAAACGGCCGGCCCTGGTTGAGCGGTTTCGCGACGATCCGACCTGTCGCGTGTTCCTGTCCACCGACGCCGGCAGCACCGGCCTCAATCTGCAGCACGCCTCGACGTTGGTGAACATGGATTTGCCGTGGAACCCGGCGATCCTCGAACAGCGCATCGCGCGCGTACATCGCATGGGTCAGGTGCGGCCGGTGCAGGTCATCAACTTCGTGGCCAAGGGCACCATCGAGGAAGGCATGCTTTCGGTGCTGGCGTTCAAGCGTTCCCTTTCGGCGGGAATTCTCGACGGCGGCAGTGGTGAGATTTCGCTTGGTGGCTCACGTCTCAACCGCTTCATGAAGGACGTGGAAAATGTCACGGGGAGCATGGGCCAGGGCGAGGCCGTGACACCGGCCGAAGAAGTGACAAGCATCGCCGCCGATGACGCGGCCGGGTCCGCGGACGGTGCAAAAGCGGGTACGACGGCTGACGCCAGCGAGATGGCAGACGTGCGATCCAGCGGTCCCTCGGCACCGCCGCGCGACACCAGCGCCAATCCATGGGAAGGGCTGCTGCAGGTCGGCGCCCAGTTCATCGACGCGCTGGCGTCCGCCAGCGACCCGGGCGCGCCAAGCCACCCATGGATCGAGCGCGATCCCGCCACCGGTACGCAAAGCTTGAAAGTGCCGCTGCCGTCGCCGGAGACTGCAAGACAGCTTGCCGATATGCTCTCGGTGTTGGCCGGCCGCTTGCGCGGCGGGACCGAGTGACGGCTGAACCCATGATGGCTGCTTCGCCAAGCCGAACTTTGACCATCGTCTCGCCCGGATCCGACTGCGGCGTGCGAAGGAGGGAAACCCATCGTTCGATCGGGGGAGCCTCCATCACGCTCAGACGGCTGCCCTCAGCACCCATCGACCCACCTGGTGCCATTGGTCGCAGCATGGGACTGAACGCCGAACGCGATAATGATCCGGGGCAGGCCGGCGTACCACCGGCAGCCGCCCGCTCGCAGGTGCACAGTTCGCGCCTTGTTCGTCTCGGCTACCTGCTCGCCGGGTTCCTGTTGCTGGCGCTCGGCATCATCGGCGCCTTCCTGCCGCTGATGCCGACCACCATCTTCGTCATTCTCGCCGCCGCCTGCTTCGCGCGCTCGTCGGCTCGGCTGGAGAACTGGCTGCTCGGCCACAAGCGCTTCGGCCCGATGATCGTCGCCTGGCGTACCGAGCGCGCCATCCCCCGCCGCGCCAAGGTGCTGGCCTCGACGGGCATGGTGATCGGCTACGTCGCCTTCCTCATCGGCGCCCGCCCGGACGTGCTGAACCTCTCGGTCCTCGCCTTCTTCGTCGCCTGCGCCTGGTATGTGCTGTCGCGGCCGGAACCGAAGTGATGCCGGAGAACGGCCCGCAATTCGACGTCGAGGCGCTGCGAGAGGCGGCGGGGGCTCAGGCCTTCTCGCGCGGCGAGGCCTACTGTCGCAACGACCAGGTGGCGCTGCTCAGCGTCGCGCCGGGACGCGTCCTGGCGCATGTTGCAGGAACCGAGGATTACCGGATCGAACTCACCGGTCGTGGCGAGGATATCGACGGCACCTGTACCTGTCCCGCGTTCGACCGAGACGGGTTCTGCAAGCACATGGTGGTCGTGGCGCTGGCCGTCAACGCGCGTGGCGCTCAGGGTGAAGCAGCACAAGACGACGTGCTGGCGCGGATACGTCAGCATCTTGAGGCAAAACCTGCTGCCCTCGTCGACATCATCGTCGAACTGGCCGAGCGGGATACTGCGCTGTTGCGGAAACTGGAGCTTGCCGCGGCGGCGGCGAGCCTCGAGGGCAAGCCCCAATGCCTCGTTCCCGGCTGCGGTGCGGTTCCGTTCAACAAACGGATCGAAGCGTTCGAGCCGCGGGCCGATCTTCTGGCTCCCGTGCCGTATCCCACGCTCTACGAGCGTGGGATCGGACGGCTGCGATCGGCCCTCGAGCTGCCATCGCCCGCTGAACTCGGGCGCTAGTCATCGCGCTCCGAAACATCTGCCAGCCGTACGAAGCGGTAGCCGCGGGACAGCAGCTTCTCGACGCCGAGCGCCACGCCGGCGCCGGCGGCGCGCTTCGGCTGATTGATGTGGGCAATGATCACGTCGCCGTCCTCGGCTTTGTCGATGCGGGCTGCCGCGACACGCGCCGACACGCTGGCGCCGAGGTCGGCATTGAGCGAGAAGCCGGCGGTGCGATAGCCGAGCTTGCCGATCAGCTGGAGCGCGTCGCGGCTATAGAGCGCGGTGGCGCCGCGATACCAGCGCGGCGCAGGGCCACCCGCCTGGCCGATGCTCAGCGCGCCGCCCTTGATTTCCGCCGTCACCGCCGTGGCTGTGCCGGCGGGGGCGATGCCATACGGCCTTTGCGTGCCGATCACTGCCGGCAGGTGGCTCTCGCCGTGGTCCTCGAGCTCGAACAGCTCGGGATGCTTGAGCAACAGCTGCATCGCCTCGGGGTTGCGTCGCACCCAGCGGCCGGTCACGAAAATCGTCGCCGGGATCGCCTTGGTCACCAGCGCGTCGAGAATGCGGTGATCGACATCGCCCGAGCACGCGTCGAGCGTCAACGCCACTTGTGGCGCCTGAGCTCCGCCGGGCGTGATGTGGAGGCGCGGTTCGATCAGGGTATCGGCCGCGGCCGGCAGGCTCGATAGCGCTACGATGATGGTCGCAAGGCGCAAGGCTTGGTGAAACAAGGAAAACCCCCGTGAATGTGGGGCGATGATCCTCGATGCTCGTGGCGCGAGTTAGGCCTTGACCCGGATGCTCACATTGCCGCTGCCGTGCTGCAGCACCAGATTGTAGAGGCGGCGGGCATTATCGGGCGAGAGGCGGACGCAGCCGTGCGAGGCGACGCGACCGAGGCGCTTGGTGTCATTGGTGCCGTGGATGGCGTAACCGCCACGGAAGAAGATCGAATGGGGCATCGGCGCCCCATCGTACTTCCTGGAATAGTACTCCTTGTACATCCGCTGCACGCCATAGCTGCCCTTGGGCGTGCTGTAGCCTTTTCGCCCGGTAGAAACGTCAAAACTGTATTTCGCCGCGTCACCGACCGACACCTGCATCTGCTGATCCGACAGATCGATAACGATGGAAACGCTGGCGGCGGAAGCGGGAGTTGCAATGGCGAGAGCGGCAATGAGCAGTAATATGCGGCTGAACATCTTGATCGACCCGAACTGGCGCTGACGAAATATTCGCGCCAGCCGATTGAGGACAGATTAATTTGGTCGCTCGCATCTGCAGCCTCACGCGCTCGTGACCCCGCGGCGAGCGCAGCTCGTCCGCTCGGATAGCGCGGCGCGTGGCTTCGGAACAGCCTCAGTGTCCCCCTTGGGATCACTGCGTTGTACGGGTTTGCATTCGCGCGGGCGCCTCACTATGGTGCGGCCGAATTCGACCCTGTTTCACTTGAGCTTCATGTCCAACGAAAACATTATCCGCGAGATCGACGAGGAACTGCGCAGCGACCGCGCGCGCAACCTGTGGCGCCGGTTCGGCCCCTTTGTGATCGGCGCGGCCGTGGCCATCGTGCTCATCGTGGCAGCGAAAGAGGGCTGGAATTGGTGGCAGGGCTCGAACTCGGCCCAGTCGTCCGACCAGTTCTACGCTGCGCTGCAGCTGGCTGACGGCACCGATGCCGAGGCCGCCAAGAAGGCGCTCGACGAGGTGATCGCGGCCAACCATGGCGGCTACCCGATCCTCGCGCGCTTCCGCGAGGCTGCGCTGCTGGCAAAAGACGGCAAGACCGCTGAGGCCGTGGCAGCCTATGACGCGCTGGCGGCCGGCCAACCCAACAAGTATCTGCGCGAACTGGCGCTGGTGCTCTCGGCCAACCTGCTGGTCGACGGCGGCGATGTTGCCCAGGTCGAGCAGCGCGTCGGCGGGCTCGTCGGCGCCGCCAGCCCGATGCGCAACGCCGCTCGCGAGGCGATCGGCCTGACCAAGTACAAGGCTGGGGACCTCGCCGGCGCCCGGCAGAGCTTCGAAGATGCGGCCAATGATCCGCAGGCGAGCCGGGAGCTGCGCAGCCGGCTGACCGCCTATCTGGCGCAACTGGTCGCCGAGGGCGTTGCTGCGCCGGCAACTCAGGCTGCTGCGACTGAAACGCCGGTGGTGGTCGATCCCGCCACGGCCGCGCCCGCTCCGACCTCGGTTGGCGACGCGCCGGCGCTCGATACTGCTCCGGCCGCCGAGGCGGCGCCCGCAATGGAGGCCACGCCGATGATGGAAGCGGTCCCGCCGGCCACCGAGGCGCCCGCGGCGACGGATGCCCCCGCCGCTGCCGACGCACCCGCGACCTCGGACGCACCCGCGTCCACCGAAGCACCTGCCGCGCCCGCGAACTGAGTTCGCGTCCGGCTCTAAGTACTGGGGTCTCCTTTGACCGTTACCGTCGCCATTGTCGGCCGTCCCAATGTCGGCAAGTCGACGCTGTTCAACCGGCTCGTCGGGCGAAAGATCGCGCTCGTCGACGATACGCCCGGCGTCACCCGCGATCGGCGTGAGGCCGAGGGCCGCATCGCCGACCTGCGCTTCAAGGTGCTCGACACCGCCGGCTACGAGGACAAGACCGACGGCTCGCTCGAAGATCGGATGCGCCAGCAGACCGAGATCGCCATCCGCGATGCCGACGTCATCCTGTTCATGATCGACGCCCGGGCCGGAGTCACCCCGCTCGACGAGCGCTTTGCCCAGGTGCTGCGCCGCGCCGGCAAGGATGTTCACCTGATCGCCAACAAGGCCGAGGGCAAGGCGGCCGACCCCGGCCTGCTGGAAGCCTACAATCTCGGCTTTGGGGAGCCGGTGGCTTTGTCGGCCGAGCACGGCCAGGGCCTGTCCGACCTCCACGCCATTGTCTCGCAGGCCGTCGATGCTGCCGCCGAGAAGGCGGAAGCCAAGGCGCCGTCGCTCGACGTGATGCCCGAAGTCGATGTCGACCTGCCTGAGGATGACGGCTCCACCGAAGATGGTCCGACCAAGCGTTGGGACCCCAAGCGCCACCTCAACGTCGCGATCATCGGCCGCCCCAACGCCGGCAAGTCGACGCTGATCAACCGTATGGTCGGCGAAGAGCGCCTGCTGACCGGGCCGGAAGCCGGCATTACCCGCGATTCCATCCTGGTGCCGTGGGAGTACGAGGGCCGGACCATCAACCTCGTCGACACCGCCGGGATGCGCCGCAAGGCGCGTATTGAGGCAAAGCTCGAAAAGCTCGCGGTCAGCAATTCTCTCCGCTCGATCCAGTATGCCGAAGTGGTGGTGCTGCTGCTCGATGCGCAGATCCCGTTCGAAAAGCAGGATCTGACGCTCGCCGACCTGGTCGAGCGCGAGGGCAGGGCGATGGTGATCGCCGTCAACAAGTGGGACACCATCGAGGATAAGAACGCCAAGCTCGCCGAACTGCGTGAGCAGTGCGAGCGCTACCTGCCGCAGCTCAAGGGCATCCCGCTGGTCACGATATCGGGCCTGCAGGGCCGCAACATCGACAAGCTGATGTCGGCGATCTTCGCCATCGAGCGCAAGTGGAACAGCCACGTCTCGACGGCGCGGCTCAACCGCTGGCTGAGCGGCATGACCGAGAGCCATCCGCCGCCGGCCGTGTCGGGCCGCCGGCTGAAGCTCCGCTATATGACGCAGGCCAAGATCCGGCCGCCGAGCTTCATCCTCTTCGCCTCGCGCCCCGAAGTACTGCCCAACACCTACCAGCGCTACCTGATCAACGGGCTGCGCGACGCGTTCGACATGCCGGGCACGCCGATCCGGCTCTGGGTGCGCGGCGGCAAAAACCCGTTCGACAAGTCCGAGAAATAGGCCGCAGCGCCCACAGTCGGAGCAAGCTCAGCAATGACCGAGCAGCAGCGCCGGCTCCGAAACCGCTCAACCGCGGCGCCAACGCGGTTCTTGGTGCCGTTATCTTTGCCTTGTTGTTCGGTTTCGTTGGCCCGCCAATTGGCGGCATCGCGGCGTTTGGGTTGATCGGGCTTGTCGCAGTTCCGGGGTCCTACGCCCTTGGTTTGATGCCCGCTCTCATAGCCAGCGCGACGTTCTCCACTGCATGGCTGTTGGGACTGGGCGAGCGCAACCGGGTGATCTGGACCATCGTGGTCGGCGTTCTCTCGAGTGCCCTGAGCACGATCGGAATGCCTGAACAGGGTCAACTGCCTTTCATGGCCTGGGTGGGGGAGTTGCGGCGCTTTTCTGCGCACTGCTTGCCAACCTGATGATCCGTAGAACCGAGCGCGAACGGCCGCGCTGACGGGTTGCCCTTGGCGTCAACTCACCCAGGCGATCTCGGGCATGTCGCGCGGTGTCCCGCTGGGCACGCCTGACGGATATCCCAAGGTGAATGCGGCGTGTGGCGTATGGTCGGTGGGCACGGCGAGGCTGGTGCAGGTGGCGGGATCGCGCAGCCAGAGCATGGGCGAGCCGACCCAGCAGGTGCCCAATCCGCGCGCATGCGCCGACAGCATCAGGTTCTGACCGGCGCGGTTGCAATCCTGGATGGCCTGGCCGAGCCCGTCATTAAAGCCGCAGATAATGACGACTGCCGGCGCGTTGAAGAACACCGAGAAGCCTGGCTGTTCCACCCAGTCATAGGCCGGACCCGGCTTGCGGTTCTGCTTGGCGAAGGCGAGCGCCACCGCGCCGGACTCGGCGACGCGCGCGAGGCCTTCGATCACGACGAAGGCAAATGGCGCTCTGCCGCTGACCGGCGGGGTAGGGGCCTGCGCCGCGTCATAGAGGATCGGCTCGATCAGCGAGCGCGGCACCAGCCGCGGCTCATAGTCGCGTATTGAGCGTCGAGTGTGAATGGCGGCGATCGTGTCCATGGCGAGGCGTCCATCCCTGCTGTGGCGCGTCCCGCCAGCCTATCGGACCCGGCTCGCGCGGTCACGCGCGGCCGCGTGCGGGACGTTCCTCGGCGCTGTGCGGTGGCCATACCCCTCGCTGCACCGTCATTGCGCGCCGGGCGATCCCCGCTATACTCCGCGCCTCCTAAGCGACCCGATGCTGAGTGCGGGGCCGCAACCTTGAAACGACATTGTTCCTCGAAATTCTGATTGTCGCCGTCCTGACGCTGGTCAACGGCTTGCTTGCAATGAGCGAACTGGCGGTGGTCTCGTCCCGCCCGGCGCGCCTCAAAGTCCTCGCCGCCGAAGGTAAGCGCGGCGCCACCGTGGCGCTGAAGCTGCAGGAAGACCCCGGCAAGTTCCTCTCTTCGGTGCAGATCGGCATCACCCTCGTCGGCGTGCTGTCCGGCGCCTTCTCCGGCGCGACGCTGGGTGAACGCCTCGGCGCCACCCTGATCGGCGCCGGCATCAATCCCACGGTGGCGGCGCCGCTCGGCGTCGGCATCGTGGTCATCATCATCACCTACCTGTCGCTGATCGTCGGCGAGCTGGTGCCCAAGCAGATCGCGCTGCGCGATTCCGAGGGCGTGGCCAGCCGCATCGCGCCGCTGATGGCGTTCATCGCCTCGATCGCCGCACCGCTGGTCTGGCTGCTCGACGTCTCCGGCAAGCTGGTGCTGCGCCTGCTCGGCCAGAGCGGCGAGACCGACGAACGGGTGACCGATGAGGAGGTCAAAACCCTCATCGCCGAGGCCGAGCACGCCGGTGTGCTCGAGACCGAAGAGCGCCACATGATCTCCGGCGTCATGCGCCTCGCCGACCGTTCGGCGCGCGGCCTGATGACCCCGCGTCTCGATGTCGAACTGCTCGACCTCTCGGAGACGCAGGAAGAGATGATCGAAAAGCTCCGCGCCACCCGTCACTCGGTGCTGCCGGTGCAGGATGGCGCGGTGGATTCGATCATCGGCGTGATCGTCCGCAAGGATCTGGTCGAGAACGTGCTCTCTACCGCGCCGCTCGACATGCGCGCGCTGGTGAAGCAAGCGCCGGTGGTGATGGATCGCTCCAGCGCGCTGGATGTGCTCAAGGCCATCCGTGGTTCGCTGGTGCACATGGCGCTGGTGTTCGACGAGTACGGCCACTTCGAGGGCATCGTCACCCCGGGTGACATCCTCGAGGCAATCACCGGCGCCTTCCAGGAAGAAGAGGACGACGAGAAGGCCTATGTCACCCGCGAGGACGGCTCCTACCTCGTCTCGGGCTGGATGCAGGTCGACGAGTTCCAGGCGCATCTGGGCGTACCCGTCCCCAAGGACGCCAAGTTCGAGACCGTCGCCGGGTTCGTTCTGGCCGAGCTCAACCATCTGCCGGCAGTGGGCGAAACCTTCGAGCGCGGCCATTGGCGTTTCGAAGTGCTCGACCTCGACGGCCGCCGCATCGACAAGATCATGGTGACGCGGCTGAATTAGCTCTTTCACCTCTCCCCGCGGCGCTACGCCTCCGCTAGGGGGAGAGGTCGGCCGAAGGCCGGGTGAGGGGGCCTTTCTCCGCGCGGTGATTGTGGCAAGGCCCCCGACCCTCCCCCCGGGGCGCTGCTGCGTCCCCCAAAGGGAGAGGGGGCGCAAGGGCGGTGCCTACCTCAGAGCGCGCGCAGCTCCGAGTTTTCCCAATCGAACAGCATGCGGTTCTCGGTGAACTCGGGCGCGATCATGTCGATCAGCTTGGGCGCCAGTGCCGCGGGGCGGGGCAGGGTTTCGGGGTTCTCGCCCGGCATCGCCTTGGCCCGCATCGCCGTGCGCACGGCGCCGGGATAGAACACGTTGACCCGCACCGGGGTGATGCCGCCGACTTCGGCGGCATAGCTCTTGGCCAGCGCCTCGACCGCCGCCTTGCTCGCTGCATAGGGGCCCCAGTTGGCGCGCGCCGAGCGGGCCGACGACGAGGAGAGAAACACTACGCGGCCCGCCGCCGACTGGCGCAGCAGCAGGTCGAGCGAGCGGATCAGCCGGTAGTTCGCCGTGACGTTGAGCGCCATCAGCTTGTCGAATTCCTTGGGCTCGACATGCGCCAGCGGGCGCAACTCGCTCAGCATCGCGGCATTGGCGACCAACCCATCGAGATGCCCCCAGCGCTCGAAGATCGCGAGGCCCAGCCGGTCGATGCCATCGAAATCGCTGAGGTCCATCGGCACCAGCGTGCTGCTGCCGCCCGCCTTCTGGATCTCGTCATCGAGTTCCTCGAGCCCGCCGATGGTGCGCGCCACCGCGATCACATGCGCGCCGCGTCGCCCCGCCTCCAACGCCGCCTGGTAGCCGATGCCGCGCGATGCGCCGGTAACGAGGACGATCTTGCCGGCAAGCGAGTTGGTGGTCATGCGTGAGGGTTCCGTGAGTTTCGGCGCGGGTTCTAGCCGGGGGAGGGGCAAAGGCGCTAGTGCGGCGGATGGTCCGTAAGCTGGAGCGGGAAGAGCATCCCGCCCCTGTCCCCTCCCCGCAAGGGGGAGGGAGACGCCTACACCGGCGTCAGTGTTTTGGTCTCCTCCCCCCTTGCGGGGGAGGGACAGGGTGGGGGGTACCTTAGGAGCTCGATCGGCGAGCTGGCCACCGGCCCCTTGCGTGCTGTTTGTCAGCTCGCTTCCTTCATCAGCGACAGCGTCTTGGGATCGTTCTTGCTGCGGCCGTTGAGGTCGGTGAGCTTGGTCGGGTAGTCGCCGGTAAAGTGGTGGTCGGTGAATTGCGGGCTGAGCGGGTTGCGCTTCACCCCGCCCACCGCATCGTACAGCCCGTCGATCGAGAGGAAGGCCAGCGAATCCGCGCCGATGAAGCGGCACATCAATTCGAGGTCAGGATGCTGGTTGGCGAGGAGGTTTTCCGGGTCCGGCGTGTCGATGCCATAATAGTCGGAGTGAAAGATCATCGGTGAGGCGACGCGGATATGCACCTCGCTCGCGCCGGCATCGCGGATCATCTGCACGATCTTCACCGAGGTGGTGCCTCGCACGATCGAATCGTCGATCAGGACGACGCGCCTGCCTTCGATCTCGGCCCGGTTGGCCGAATGCTTCAGCTTCACGCCGAAGGCGCGGATCGATTGCGTCGGCTCGATGAAGGTGCGGCCGACATAGTGGTTGCGGATGATGCCGAGCTCGAACGGGATGCCGCTGGCCTGCGCATAGCCGATGGCCGCCGGCGTGCCGCCATCGGGCACCGGCACCACCACATCGGCCTCGACGGGGGCCTCCTTGGCGAGGTTGATGCCCATGCGCTTGCGCGCCGAGTAGACCGGGCGGCCGGCGACCACCAAGTCCGGGCGGGCGAAATAGACGTACTCGAACAGGCAGATGCGCTCCGGCCGGGGGGCAAACGGCTTCACCGAGTCGATGGTGATGCTGCCATCGGGCTGCGTTTCGCAGATCACCACTTCGCCGTTCTCGACGTCGCGTACGAACTTGGCCCCGATAATGTCGAGCGCACAGCTTTCGGACGCAAAGATCGGCTTGCCGTCGAGATCGCCGAGCACCAGCGGACGGATGCCGTTGGCGTCGCGGGCGCCGATCAGCTTGGTGCGGGTCATCGCCACCAGCGCGAAGGCGCCTTCGAGATGCATCAGCGCATCGATGAAGCGATCCGACGAGGCGACCTTCTTGGAGCGGGCGATGAGGTGCAGCACCACCTCGGTGTCCGAGGTCGACTGGCAGATGGCGCCCTGCGAGATCAGCTGCTTTCTGAGCGTCAGGCCGTTGGTGAAGTTGCCGTTATGGGCAATGGCGATACCACCGACTTCCAGCTCGGCAAACAGCGGTTGCACGTTGCGCAGGATCGTTTCGCCGGTGGTCGAGTAGCGCACATGGCCCATGGCGAGATGGCCGGGCAGACGCCGCACCGTCGCCGGGTCGGTGAAATGGTCGCCGACCAGCCCGAGCTGACGCTCCGAATGGAACTGCTTGCCGTCGAAGCTGACGATGCCCGCCGCCTCCTGCCCACGGTGCTGCAACGCGTGCAGACCGAGCGCCGTGAGGGTTGCTGCCTCGGGGTGGCCGAGAATGCCGAACACCCCGCACTCCTCGCGCAGCGTGTCATGGTCCCATTCCGCGATCGGTTTGGCGTTTGCGGTCATCGGTCACCCCAGCGGTTCAGGTCGGGCCAAACAAGACGGGACCGCAAATGCGGCCCCGGTCACGAATATGCAATGCGCTCACCCGAATTTCATCAGGCGTTGGGCGCGGCTCCCGGGGCCGGCTCAAGCGGCGCGTCGTTCTCGAGCTGATCTGTGCCCTCTTCACTGGGCACGTCGGCATCCGGGGTCGGCACGTCGTCGGGCGACGCATCTTCACCCGAGCCGCCGGCGCCGCGCTGCAGGATGTCGGTCACCTGCTTTTCGAGGTCGGGCGGCAGCAGGGCGATCAGGCTATCGCCGAAATTCCTGAGGATCGGCAGCGAGCGCGACTTGGCGGCCCAGGAGGGCAGGTTCGACGGCATCAGCCACAGCCCGAAGATCACCACGATCACCGCAATCAGCACGCCGCGGGCGACGCCGAAGATGAAGCCGAGGGTGCGGTCGAGCGGCCCGATACGGCTGTCGACGACGAAATCGGCGATCCGCATGGTGATGAGGTGAAGGATGATTAACGCCACGATGAAGGTGCCGAGCACCGTCACGATGTCGGCCACGATCGGCTCGGCAATGTAGCCGCGCGCGATTTCCTTGTGATTGAAATAGGCGTAGGCGGCAATCGCCGCGGAGCCCGCCCAGGTCGCCAACGACAGGATTTCACGCGTGAATCCGCGAGCCGTAGCCAGGATCGCCGAAATCAGGACGAGAACGCCGATGCCGACGTCGAATGCAGTCAACATTGAGAAAATCCGCCCCTGGGACCCGCTTCAGCGACCCGTGTAACCATTAATCGTGGCAAAGCCAAGCACGGAGGAAGCGGTGCATGGCCGATGTTCACGGAAAGCAGGAAGCGTGACTAAAGCGCTACTCTGCCGCCTGCCGCTGACCGCGCGCGGCGATCCGTCCGATGAGCTCGGCGAGCTCGGCATACTCGCCCACCGCGATGCCGTTGGGCACATCGCCCTTGCCCAGCCGGCCGGTCACCGCCCCCTGAAATCCAAGCTTTTGCGCTTCCCGCAGGCGCTGCGCCGCATGCGCCACCGGACGCACCCCGCCGGCCAGCGAAATCTCGCCGAAATAGACATTGCTCGAGGGCAGCGGTGAGCCGGTCAGTGACGAGATCAGCGCCGCCGCCACGGCAAGATCGGCCGCCGGCTCGTTGATCTTCAGTCCGCCGGCGACGTTGAGATAGATGTCGTTGGCGCCGATGCGGACGCCGCAACGCGTCTCGAGCACGGCCAGCACCATCGAGAGCCGCGACGAATCCCAGCCGATTACCGCGCGGCGCGGCGTGCCGAGCGGTGAGGGAGAAACCAGCGCCTGCACTTCGCACAGCATCGGGCGCGTGCCCTCCATGCCGGCGAACACGGCGGAGCCGGCGGCATCCTTGTCGCGCTGGTCGAGGAACAGCGCCGAGGGGTTGGCCACCTCGCGCAGGCCCAGCGTCGACATCTCGAACACCCCGATCTCGTCGGTGGCGCCGTAGCGATTCTTCACGCCGCGGAGAATCCGGAACGTGTGGCTGGAATCGCCCTCGAAATACAGCACCGCATCGACCAGGTGCTCGACCACCCGCGGCCCGGCGATCTGCCCGTCCTTGGTGACATGGCCGACCAGCACCACGGCGGCGCCGGATTTCTTGGCAAACCGGGTCAGCGCCTGGGCCGAGGTGCGCACCTGGGTGACAGTGCCCGGGGCGCTCTCGACCCGGTCGGTCCATAGCGTCTGGATCGAATCGATGATCACCAGGTCCGGCGGCGGACCGTTCTGCAGCGTTGCGAGGATGATCTCGACATTGGTCTCCGACGCCAGCAGCACCGGGCGATCGCCCAATTCCAGCCGCTGCGCCCGAAGCCGGATCTGCGCCACCGCCTCTTCGCCCGAGACATAGACGATGCGGCGCCCGCGCGCGGCCAGCGCCGCAGCTGCCTGCAGCAACAGCGTCGATTTGCCGATGCCCGGATCGCCGCCGATCAGCACCGCCGAGCCCATGACGAAGCCGCCGCCGGTGACCCGGTCGAGCTCGGCGATGCCGGTCTCGACCCGCGCCGCCGTCTCGGTTTCACCCGCCAGCGGCAGCAACTCGATCGGCCGTCCACCGGCGACTGCCGATTTCGGCCCGGCGCCGACGCCCAAATCGACGATCTCCTCGACGATGGTGTTCCACTCGCCGCATGCCTCGCACCGCCCCTGCCACTTGGTGGTCGCAGCGCCGCAGGCCTGGCAGACATAGGAGGTTTTGGTACGCGCCATGAGATGCCCCGGGGAAGTCGACGACAGGTAGCCGACTATAGGGTCAAAGGCAAGAACGAAGAGTGAACAACCGGTGGATGACGTCGGCGGCGAAGAGCGCTAGCTTTCGCTGATGCAGAACACCGAACCAACCATCGACGTGGCGCTTTTCTGGCGTGGCGCATTCTCCAATGACGAACTGAATCGCCTGCACGCGGAGTGCTTCGACCACCCCGTCCTGGCTGATGACTGGTGGGGCCAGGTCAACCGGCACAGTCTCGGCTGGGCTGTGCAACGGGCGGGCGACGTCCTGGTCGGCTTCGTCAATGTCGGCTGGGATGGTGGCGCGCATGCCTTTGTGCTCGATACCATGGTGACCGCGCCATTCCGTCGTCGTGGCCTCGCGGCCCGGCTGATTGCTGCTGCAGCGGACGGCGCGCGCGCCGCCCGCTGCGAGTGGCTGCATGTCGATTTCGCCCCCGAACTCAGGGCGTTCTACTTCGACGCCTGTGGTTTCCGCCCCACCGATGCCGGACTGATCCCGTTGCGCTAGAGCGTTCTCAGCGGCGTCGGGTCATCCTGCCCGCTGTCGCGGCCATTCCCCGATCACCTCGTAGCGTCCCTGCCCATAAAAGCTCCGCACCAGCGCAAACCCGTCCACCCGCAACGTCGGCGGCCGCTCCAGCACCACCTCGGGCGCGTGCACCCGATCGTAGCAGAGCGTCAGGTGGAACGCTTCGCTGGGCGCCGAACGCACCTCGAAGCCGCGCTCCAGCATGCCCCAGCGTAACAGCCGGGCAAGCTCGACCAACGGCGTGTCCGAGCCGGGCCTGAGTACCATCGGCGGCGAGCCCACCTTGCGGCGGAAACTGGCGAGCCGGGTGAGGGCGATGTCGAACGGCGAAAAGCCGATGGCGTCGCCCGTCGCCATCGCCACGGCCAGGTCGCTGCCGCTCAATTCCTGATAAAAGCCCACGCCAACCAGCGAGATGTGCAGCGTCGTCGCCGGTAGCAGTGCCGCCGTAATGCCATGCAGACGCCGCTGCTCGTCGACGATCTCCTGCAGCGCCGGCCGGATCGCGCCGCCGACCAGCACGGCGAAGAACACCGGATCGCGCCCCTGGCGCGGCGGCACCCGGATGGACTTGAGCGGCCGCGTGTCCTCAGCGAACATCGACAGCTGTGGCAGATCGGTCATCTCATTGGTCCTCCGTGCGACTAGGGACACACAAGGAACCAGTGAGGCTGCGCGCCAGTCAAGAACAAAAAGAGAACAAATTGCACGGAAGCGGCGCGCTCGACCTTCGCCCAACTTGCCTCCGGCGCGGCCCGTTGCGAAGCTCCCGTCCTCGCAACTCCGAACGGCCCGATGCGTGGCCGGCACCAGCAGGCATAGGGAAGAGATGACCAAGATCACCGGGATCGAGACGATCCGCACGCGCGCCGACGGCACCTGGCTGTTCGTCAAGGTTCTGACTGACCAGCCGGGCCTCTACGGCATCGGCTCGGCCTCCGACCATTACCGCGCCAAGGTGGTGCAGGCGGCGATCGAGAACCTGGCGCCGCTGCTGATCGGCCGTGATGTCAGCCGCATCGAGGATATCTGGCAATCGGTCTACACCCAGAGCTACTGGCGCAACGAGGCCATCGGCAACACCGCGCAGGCCGGCATCGACATGGCGCTGTGGGACATCAAGGGCAAGGAAGCCGGCATGCCGGTCTATCAATTGCTCGGTGGCAAGACCCGCAGCGCCGTCGCCGCTTACGCCCATGCGCAGGGCAACTCGCTCATCGAGCTCGAGGACGATGTCCGCCGCTACTGGGAGGAGGGCTACACCGTCATCCGCTGCCAGCTCGGCAACTATGGCGGCGGCGGCTTCCTCGATCACGCCAATGCGCGCGGGCCGAGGGATCACTGGCCGCAGGACAAGGCCTTCGACGACGATGCCTATCTGCAGGCCATCCCCGAAATGTTCGCCCACCTGCGCGAACAGCTCGGCTGGGGGCCGAAATTCACCCACGATGTGCACGAGCACCTGGCGCCGACCAACGCCGTGCAACTGGCCAAGCTCCTCGAACCCTATCGGCTCTACTTCCTCGAAGATCTGCTGTCGCCCGAGCAGGTCGGCTGGTACCGCCAGGTGCGCCAGCAATGCGCCACGCCGCAGGCTATGGGCGAGCTGTTCGTCAACCCGCACGAGTACCTGCCGCTGATCACCGAGCGGCTGATCGATTTCGTCCGTGTCCGCATCTCGAAGGGCGGCGGCATCACCCAGGCGCGCAAGATTGCGACGCTGTGCGAGTGGTTCGGGGTGCAGACCGCCTGGCAGGAAGGCGGCGACAACGATCCGGTCAACCAGATGGCCGCCATGCATGTCGACCTCGCCTCCGCCGCCTTCGGCATCCAGGAGGAGAACCACTTCAAGCCCGAGGAATACGAGCTGTTCCCGGGCCACGCGCTGCTCGAGGGCGGCTACCTCTACGGCAACGACCAGCCCGGGCTCGGCATCGACATCGACGTGAAGAAAGCCGCAGCGCTGCTCGATCCTGACAAGGCGGCCAAATCGCACTACATGGCCGAAGACCGCCGCCGCGACGGCGGCATCGTCCGGCCGTAGGCGCCGGCAAAGCACGGGGCTCTCTCCGCTGAGGGTACCCGTGCCCGATGTCACCTAGTCCTGCTCCCCCGGCATGCCGCTGAACACCTCGAGGATCACCCCGATATCGGGGGCGCTGTCGAGATAGTGCACCTCGATGCCGGCAAAGGTGCCGCTGAGGGTGGATTGGCCGCCGCGCGCCGCCTGATCGGCCAGCGTCTGCCGGAAATCCGGGGTGCGGACCGCAACATGGTGCACGCCGCCGACCCCGCCGCGTTGGGCGAGGAACTTGCCGAACATGTCGTTTTCGTCCCTCGGCTCGATCAGCTCCCACATCACATCGCCGATCATCGTCATGGCGATGCGCGAGCGCCATACCGCAGGCTTGCCGTCGACCAGCACGTTCTCGGCATTTTCCGGGTCGATCTCCATGAACTCCCATGGCCCGATGCCATAGTGCTCCTCATAGGCGCGAACCGCCGCCTCGAGATTGGGCACCACGATGCCGAGCTGCATGGTCTTGGTGAAGGTCGGTTGCTTTGTCGGCATGCTGGCTCCGTTATTCAACAATAATGTTGATCAACAAATATGTTGAATGAAGGGTCGCTGTCAAGCTGCTGCTGCGTGGCGCCATCACGCCACAGCCGCTAGGGTGCCCGCCCACCTGACGATTTGAGGAGTACGGCATGCGGTTCGAAGGGCAGGCGATCTATGTCACCGGAGCAGGGCACGGCATCGGCCGCGCCACCGCGCTGCGCCTCGCCGCTGAGCGCGGCGCTATCGCGGTTTCCGATATCGATGGGGCCGCGGCAGAGGCGGTCGCTGCCGAAATCGTAGCGAGCGGCGGCCGGGCCTTCGCCAGCAGCTGCGACGTCACCAGCCGCGACGCCGTCGATGCCTCCGTCGCCGATGCTGTCCATCGCTTCGGCAAGCTGAACGTCCTCGTCAACACCGCCGGCGGCGACTGGCATGAGCCGGCACTCGAGGAAATCCCGGACGAACTGTTCGAGCGCAAGCTCGACGTCAACCTCAACGGTGTCTTCCGCTGCGTCCGCGCCGCACTGCCGGCGCTGCTTGCCGCGGGCCCGGGCAGCAGCGTCGTCACCATCGGTTCGGTCAACGGCAACTGGGCCTTCGGCGGCTATGCCTATTCGGCCGCCAAGGCCGGGCTCGAGATCCTGACCAAGAACCTTGCCGCCCGCTATGGCAGCCAGGGCGTCCGCTTCAACCTGATCAGCCCCGGCACCATCCGCACCCGCAACTGGACGGTGCGCGAGGACGATGGCGGCAAGCGCGCGAAAAAGTATCCGCTCGGGCGCCTCGGCGAGCCCGAGGATATCGCCAGCGCCGTCGCCTTCCTCGCCTCGGCCGATGCCTCCTGGATCACCGGCATCAACCTGCCCGTCGACGGCGGCATCACCACCGGCGGTCTTCACGACCTCATCATGGAAGCGTGACGGGCGGACGCAAGTTCACGCCACATCGTCGCCTTCCGCGTCCCGCTTGTGGCCGGTGATCATGGCCAGTGGCAGGTTCTCACGGTGGCGCAGGCTGGCGATCACCACGCCGACCAAATGTAGCGCCACCAGCACCAGGATTTGCCGCGCCAAGGCCGCATGCAGCACTTCGATCCACTCGACGCCCCAGAAGGCGTCGGTGGTTTGCAGCCAACCGACTGCTACCTGCGCCGCAACTGTCGTGATCAACGCCACGACCATCGCGCCGCCGGCCGGGTTGTGTCCGATATGCCGGCGCTCGGTGCCTCGCGTGATGTCGCGGAGATAGGCGAGCGTAGCCCTCGGGCCGCGCACGAAACTCAGGAACCGGGCATGCCCGGGGCCGAACAGACCCCAGCCCAGCCGGATAAGGATCAGCGCTCCCGCCACATAGCCAGCCCACTGGTGCAGCCCCTTGGCGTGGCCCGATGTCAGCCAAGCCAAGCCGATGCTGGCCGCCAGCCCCCAGTGGAAGACCCGCACCAGCGGGTCCCACACCAGGATCCTGACCTCCGGCTCAGTCGGCCTCGACATCGAGCATCTTCAGGGTTTCGGGGTCGAACAGGTTCTCCATCCGCGTGCCATCCGTCTTGGTCGCGTAGGCCTCGTAGCAACCTTTGTCGTCCTTGATCTGCTTGACGGCCCAGCCGTCCTTCTCGAGTTGCACCTTGAGCGCATCCTTGCCCTGCGCCTTGTCCGCGGGCACGTTGCAGACATCGGCGGCGAATGCCGGCATGGTCAGCGTTGCGGCGACCAGGGCCAGGGCGAGCAGTTTCTTCATTGCGTTTCCTTTCGTGACGCCGGCCTGTTGCCGGCGTACCGGTTTCGCCCGGCTCGCTTACACCGTGCTGACGGAGCAATCCGGGTTGCGTAAGGTTCGTGTCAGGAAGGTGTGGCATGCGGGCCCGCGGTTCGGAGACGTGCGATGCGCCTGCTGCTGGTGGAGGATGATGACATGCTCGGTCAGGCCGTGCGCGACCACCTGGTCGCCAATGGCCATGCGACCGACTGGGTCAGGCGCCTCGATGCAGCCGAGGCCGCCCGCTTTGCGACGCCCTACGACGTGATCCTGCTCGATCTCAACCTGCCCGACGGCCGCGGTCTCGAGTTTCTTCGCGCGCTGCGGCGCGAGGGCGACACCACCCCGGTGCTCATCACTACGGCGATGGACCAGCTCAGCATGCGCATCGAGGGGTTGAATGCCGGAGCCGACGATTACCTGGTCAAGCCGTTCGACCTCGGCGAACTGCTGGCCCGGCTCGGCGCAGTGGGCCGCCGCTACACAGGGAACCCCAATCCGCTGCTGGTAATCGGTCCGCTGGAGATCGACGCGCCGCGCCGCGTGGTTACCGTATCGGGCCGAGCGATCGCCCTGTCGGCGCGCGAATGGGCGGTGCTGGAACGTTTGGCGCAGCACCCGGGAACCTTGGTTTCGAAGGCGCAGATCGAGGATGCGCTGTTCGGCTTCGGTGACGAAGTCGAGAGCAACGCCGTCGAGGTCTATGTCAGTCGGCTGCGCAGGAAGCTCGAGGCCGGGGTGATCCACACCGTGCGCGGCCTCGGCTATCGGCTGGCGCCGCCGTGAGCCAGCCGAGCATCACCCGCCGGCTCGTCGTTATGCTGACCGTCGGCGCGACAGCGCTGTGGTTGCTGGGCGGCCTCATCACCATCCTGATCGTCCGCAGCGAAATGGAGCGCACGCTCGACGGCGGCTTGCGCGAGACCGCCGAGCGGGTCCTGCCTCTGGCTGTCGATAGCCTGATGGACGACGCTGACGGCGACCACGATCCGGGCAGTTATTCGCCTGGCCTGGTAGAACCCGGTCGGGGCGAGTATGTCGTGTACCAGATCCGCGATGCTAACGGCATGCGCTTGCGGTCGCATGATGCGCCGGACGCACCGTTCGCTGCTCCGCTGACCGAAGGCTTCGTCACCCTCTCGCCGTGGCGCATCTACACCAGCGGCGATTCCCGTTCCGGCCTCTACATCCAGGTGGCTGAGTCCATCGAACGGCGGAACGCGGCCCTGCGTGGCAGCATCGCTGCAATTCTCCTGCCTCTGCTGTTGCTGATCCCTGCGTCGATCCTCGGCATTCGCTGGGCGGTGGATGGGGGCATGCGTCCGCTGCGGCGGTTGGGCGATGAAGTGACGCGGCGTGATGTCGCCAACCTCGAACCCGTGGGAACGGCGAACGCGCCGCAGGAGTTGCAGCCGATCTCCGACGCGATCGATGGACTGTTGCGGCGGCTGCGCGCTGCCTTCGAGGCTGAACGCGCCCTCGCCGCCAACAGCGCGCACGAACTGCGCACGCCGATCGCCGGGAGCCTGGCTCAGGTGCAGCGCCTGGTCGAGGAACTGGCTGGCCACGAGGCGCAAGGGCGCGCCCGCCGCGTCGAGCAATCGCTGCACCGGCTTTCGACCCTCGCGGCCAAGCTACTGGCGCTGGCCCGGGCCGAGGCGGGAGTGGCTCAACAGCCGGCGACGATCGATCTGCTGCCGGCGCTGCGACTGATCGCTACCGATGCGGGGCACAGTCTTGGTCCCCGCCTGGGCCTGAAGATTGCTCCCGGCTCCCGCCTCAAAGCTCAGTTCGACCTCGACGCCTTCGGCATCGTTATGCGCAACCTGATCGAGAATGCACGGCTGCACGGGGCGCCGGACGACGCCATCGAGATCGCCGTCAGCGACGGGTGCGTCGAGGTGAGCAACGGTGGTTCGCCGGTGCCAGCCGATCGGCTGGCGGTTCTGGCGCGGCGGTTCGAGCGCGGCAGTACCGAAGCCTCGGGTTCGGGCCTCGGCCTCGCTATCGTCGACAGTATCGTCCGGCAGGTCGGCTGCCGACTTCGAACTGTTCTCGCCCCGCCCGGGTCGCAGCGACGGGTTCATGGTCCGGGTTGTACTCCCTGCCTAGCCCGGGGCCCGCCTTGTGAGGTATCGGTCTATCTCCTCGCGGCTGCGCAGGATTTCCCGCGCGCTCTCGAACGCATCCCACAGCCGCTGATGCGCCAGCCGGGAGTTGGCGTTCTCCCGCTTGGGATACTCGGCAATCCAGGCGAGCAGGGCGGCAAAGGCCGTTTCGTCGCCGCCACCCTGGTTGCCGCGCCGACGCACGTTGTCGAGGCACTCGTCTACCGGCAGGTCGAGGAAGATGAACTCGGTGGCGCGGGGCAGGGCGGCCGGCAGCAGCCAGCCGTAAACGCCCTCCATCACCCAGGCGCCTTGGGCAGCGCGTTCAACCACCTCGTCGAACACCACGCGCTTGTCCCGTTCCTTGCCGCCATACGCCCCATCCCAGTAGAGGTCGTCGAGCCGCACCAGCGGCACCGACAGGCGCTGCGACAGCCGCTCCCCCAGCCAGGTTTTTCCGGATCCGCCATTGCCGGTAATCAGCACTCGCACTTCAGCCATCGTTGGCTGGCCTCGGGGAGAGCAGTGATCTCGCCCGTTCAGCGCGTTCCGTCGCCATGACAGACATCGCAAACTCCATCGGCAGGGTCCAAAGGAAGGCGTTCAGCGGCTTCATGTCATTGAGGTCGTAACCGAGATCGTTCAGCCGCACGAGGAACCAGTCGGGCTTCGCCACTGCCGACATGTCGCCGGATTTCTCGGCCAGTTCGATCACCGGCAGCATCGCGGCGTAGGTATCGAACCCCAGGGCGTAGGCCATCGCCTCGTCGAAATGCCCCGACTTGATTTGTGGATAGCGGTCGCGCACCGCATGCTTGATCGACAGGAGTCCTGCCCGTGTGAACGGCGCAATTCCAAACGGCATGCCAGACCTCATCTCGGGGTCGACGTCCGCCGATTACGCATCGACCAGCGATTGAGGTCGGTCGCAAGCTGTTTCGAAAACTCCCTTCAACCCGGCGGCAGGTTGGGCCGGAGCGGCCTTGGCTGAAGCTAGCGTTCACAACCGACCAAGGCAAGCGAGCGCAAGGCAGCGCGCCACACCTTGGCGTGGCCTACTGAACCCGGCCGGCGACCAGCATGGCCGCGGCATGGTTGGCTGACTGCAGCGCGCTGCGCATCGGTGCACCACCGGCCAGGGCGGCGGCGAGCGTACCGACGAAGGCGTCGCCCGCACCGTGCGTGCTGATCACGGTGACCGGTTCGGCGGCGATCACCAGTGCCTCGCCGGCGGTGGCATAGGCGAGGCCCGCCGCCCCCGCCGTCACCACCACCTGCGGGTAGCTCAGAGCCAGGGCACGTGCCGCCGCAACTGCCTCTTCAAGACTGGCGGGCTCCGCTACCCCGGCAAGGGTGGCTGCTTCCACGGCATTGACGACGAGCAGATCGACCCTCGCCGCAAGTTCGGCGCTCAACGGCCGCGCCGGGGCCGCGTTGAGGATCACCTGAGCCCCCGCGGCATGGGCGGCGCCGGCGGCGAGGCAGTTGGCGCCATCAGGAACTTCGTTCTGCAGCACCAGGACGCGCGCGCCCGACCAGAACGAGGCGTCCGGAACATCCGTGGCGCTGAGCGTCAGGTTGGCGCCGGAGACGATCACCGCGCGGTAGTCGCCGGTTGCATCGAAGAGTGCGACGCTCATGCCGGAGCCCGCCCTCTGGCTCACCCGCAAGCGGGAATGGTCGATGCGCCTGCTGTCGAGATCGACGCGCAGTGCGGCGCCGAAATGATCGTCGCCGATGGCGCCGATCATTGTCACGCTGGCGCCGGCGCTCGCCGCCGCCACCGCCTGGTTGCGCCCCTTGCCGCCGAGCTTGGGCGCCCAGGCCCGGCCCACCGCGGTTTCGCCCTGCCGCGGCCAGGCCCCGGCCTCGACGGTGATGTCGTAGTGCAGGCTGCCGAAGACGACGACGCTGCTGCTCATGCGCGACGCGGGGCGGACAACGCCGCCTGCACGATGGCCTGCACCGATACGGCGTCTTGTCGCGCCATCGCCTCGTCGAGGCTATTGGAGGCATCGAGCCGGTCGACAACCTCCATCATCGAGGTCACGGTGGCGATGTTGACGGAACACTCATGCACCGGGTCGAGGCCGGTCATATCGGGGAACGTGTCGAAATAGATCGGCCGGGTGTACCCGTCTTGTCGCATCTGGCGCAGCAATTCGATGGTCTTCAAGGTGTTGACCGCACCCACCATCAGCCCATCGTCGCGCTTGCCGTAGCCGTCATTGAGATGAACGCCGAGCAGGCGGCTATGGCGCGCGATCAGCGCCGCGGCGAAGGCCGGCGGTTCGTCGGCGTAGAGCGAATGGGCGAAATCCAGCGTCACGCCCAGGTTGGGAAGCCCGATCTCGCGGATCGCCAGCAGCGTCGTGGCGCAATCGGGCAGCAGTGAATAGGAGCGCGGCTCGTTCGGCTTGTACTCGATGCTGATGTCGCACGCCGGCTGGTACGCCGCGACCTCACGAATGCCGTCGATCTCCATCGACCACAACCGGTCATAGTTGGCCTGCAGCGCATAATCGAAACCGTCCTGGCCCAGCCACAGCGTCATGAGCGGCGCGCCCGCTTCAAGCGCGGCGTCGATGCCCCGCTTGGTCAGGTCGATGGCAGCGCGGCGAATTGCCGGGTCGGGATTGGTGAAGGCGCCGATCTTGAAGGCTGGCTCGGTATAGTAACGCATCGCGAGGCCGTTGATTTCCAGCCCCAGATCGCGAATGCCCCGCGCCGTGGCAGCGACGCCCGCGCCCAGATGGTCGGGGTAGTTGAGATCGACATGGGTAAGTCCGGTTGCCGTAGCGGCGCGCGCCGTCAGCTGCAGAACACTCGGCTTTCCCTTGAGGCCGGGCCATGCGGCCTCAGGCCGCGAGGCGAAGGAGTTGAGGCGGGTTGCGAAATGCAGCGCTGCCAAGGCTGTCCCTTTCGCCCGCTCACGCCGTCGGCGCCGGGCTTTCCATATAGTTGCGCGAGTAGCGGCCCTTGAGGCTGGTCAGCACTTCGTAGCCGATAGTGTTGGCGATATCGGCATGGTCGTCGACGGTGACCTGCTTGCCGATGATCTCGACCATCTCGCCCGGTGCCGGTGGCCGCGGCAGATCGGTGACATCGACCCCGATCATGTCCATCGACACCCGCCCGACCACCGGGCAGGGCTGTCCCTGGATCACCACATGCGTGCCGCGGTGGTTGTTCGACGAGCTCAGGGAACGGAAGAAGCCGTCGGCATAGCCGATCGCGACGATGGCGATACGGCTGTCGCGCGACATCGTCTGCAGCGCGCCATAACCGACCGTCTCGCCGGTCTTCACATCCTTGGTCATCAGCACCGGCGCTTCCAGCGTCACCACCGGCGCCATCGGGTTGCGCCGGCCGGCGACGGCCCGGCCGCCGTAGAGCGCGATGCCGGGGCGAACCATCTGGAAATGGTTGTCGCGGTTGCTCATCAGCCCGGCCGAATTGGAAAGCGACGCCGGAATGCCGGGGAACTGCGCCATCACCGAGGTGAACAGCGCCAGCTGGGTGCGGTTCTTCTCGTGCGCCGGCATGTCGGCGCAGGCGAGGTGGCTCATGATCATCTGCGGTGCATAGCCGATCAACTCGACCAGCCGCTTGACGATCGAAGTCTCGTTGAGCCGAAAGCCGAGCCGGTTGATGCCGGTATCGAAATGCAGCGCCGCCGGCAGCGCCTGGTTGGAGGCGGCACAGGCCGTGAGCCACTCCTCCAGCATCGGGATCGAGGCAAGGCACGGCATCAGCCGCTCGCCGACATAGAGCGGCGCCGAGCCGGGATAGAGCCCGGAGAGGATGAAGATATGGCTGTCCTCGGGCAGCGCCGCACGCACTGCAATGCCCTCGTCGGGTGTCGCCGCGAAGAAGAAGCGGGCGCCCGCCTCGTAGAAGGCGCGCGAGGCCTGGGCGATGCCGGTGCCATAGCCGTCGGCCTTCACCACTGCGCCGGTCAGGGCGCCGCGGCTCACCCGGTCGAGCGCCTGCCAGTTGCGCTTCAGCGCCCCAAGGTCGACCGTCAGCCGCCCGCCATAACCGGTCGCAATGGCCGGTGCCGCCATCACTACTCCATCCTTTCGGGCAGGTAGTCGGCGCGCGCCAGATTGCCGAAGCGCGTGAACTGCGCTTCAAAGCTCACCTGCACGGTGCCCGTCGGGCCGTGACGCTGCTTGCCGATGATGACTTCGGCCTTGCCGTGCACCTGTTCCATCTCGCCCTGCCACGCCATGTGTTCCGGCGTCCCCTCCTTGGGCTCCTTGTTCTTGAGGTAATATTCCTCGCGATAAACAAACAGCACCACGTCGGCGTCCTGCTCGATGGAGCCGGATTCGCGCAAGTCCGCAAGCTGGGGATGCTTGTCTTCGCGGTTTTCGACCTGTCGGCTCAGCTGGCTGAGCGCGATGATCGGCACTTCCAGCTCCTTGGCCAGCGCCTTGAGCGTGGTGGTGATCTCGGTCAGTTCCTGCACCCGGTTCTCGCTCGCCTTCTTGGACGAACCGGTGAGCAGCTGCAGGTAGTCGACGATCAGCAGGTCGAGCCCCTTCTGGCGCTTCAGGCGCCGGGCGCGGGCAGCCAGCTGCGCCACCGAGATACCGCCGGTATCGTCGATATAGAGCGGCACCTGCGCCATCAGGTTCGAGGTGTCGACCAGCTTCGAGAACTGGCTTTCGTGGATGTTGCCGCGCCGGATATCGGACGACGAGATTTCCGCCTGCTCGGCGAGAATACGGGTCGCCAGCTGTTCGGCGCTCATTTCGAGGCTGAAAAAGCCGACATGCCCGCCATCGACCGTCTTGTTGTGCCCATCCGCCTGCACTTCGCCGCGAAAGCTCTTGGCCACATGGAAGGCGATGTTGGTGGCGAGCGAGGTCTTGCCCATGGCGGGGCGCGCCGCGAGGATGATCAAGTCGGAGCGCTGCAGCCCGCCCATCAGCCGGTCGAGGTCGGTGAGCCCGGTCGAGGTGCCCGACAGCGTACCGTCGCGGCCATAGGCCTCGCCGGCCATCTTGATGGCTTCGGTCAGCGCCGCCGAAAAGCTCTGAAAGCCGCCATCGTAGCGGCCCTTCTCAGCCAGATCGAACAGGGCCTTCTCGGCCTCTTCGATCTGCTTGTTGGCCGTCGCCTCGACGTCGGAGTTGTAGGCGACCTGCACCATCTCCTCGCCGATCTGGATCAGGTTGCGGCGGATCGCCAGGTCATAGATCGATTGGCCGTAGTCTGCCGCGTTCAGCACCGTGGTCGCTTCCGCCGCGAGCCGCGCCAGGTATTGCGGCATGGTCATTTCGGCGGTCAGCGCATCGGCGAGGTAGGTTTTGGCGGTGATCGGCGTCGCCGTCTTGCCGGCCCGGATGATCTTGGCCAGCACCTCGTAGATGGTGCGGTGGATCGGCTCGTAGAAATGCTCGGGCACGAGGAAGTCGCTGACCCGATAGAACGCCTCGTTGTTGACCAGGATCGCACCGAGCAAGGCCTGCTCCGCCTCCACATTGTGGGGCGCAAGGCGGAAGCCCTTCTCGTCTTCCGGATGCAGGCGATGCACGTTGTTGTCGGCCATAGCGACTTATACTCCCCGCTCGTTAAGCTTTGCTTTACCAGCGGCCGTCACGGCGACGGTCAAAAAATGTGACGCGGGGGTGACCGAATCGGGTCCGCGTTGCGACACCTGTGGTTAGTGTTGAAAGCGGGGGAAACCAAGGCGGCGCGTTTGCATTCGCGCCGCCATTCCGGTCGCCGATTTGTACCCGTCAGTCCGCGCCGGCGTCGCGTTCCAGCGCGGCGATGATCCGGTGCAGCATGCCGTAGAACGCCTCGCGCTCCGCCGGCTGCAGCGCCGCGGTGGCGATGCCATTGACCTCGGTCGCCGAAACGAAAGCCGCCTTGGCGCGCTCGCGTCCGAGCGGCGTCAGCGACACCTGGGCGCTGCGACGGTCGTTCGGGTCGGGCGTCCGCTGCACCAGTCCGTCGCGTTCCATCCGGTTCAGCGTGTTCGCCATGGTCGGCTGCTCCACCGCCGCCAGCTGCGCCAGCGCCTTCTGCGTCATCGCCCCACCGTCCTGCAACGCGAAGAACACCGGCATCGGCCCCGAATTGCCGCCTGCCAGGCGCCGCTCGATGGCTCGCGAAAACAGTCGCGCCGCCCAGTTGGTGAGGTAGCCGGCCGAGGTCTCGCGCACATAGCTCATTTGCATAGCTTGCTATTTAAATCCATAGTGTGCTATGTAATCGCCATTGGTCGCGAAACGCAAGGAGGCTTCGTATGTCCGCGAAAAGCACCTCGACGCGCTATGGCAGCGTCGCCATCACCATCCACTGGCTCACCGCACTGATGATTGTCGGGCTGTTCGCCACCGGCCTGCTCGCGGCCGCACAGGTCGATCCGGCCGCCAAGCTTGCGCTGTTGCGGGCGCACATTCCGCTCGGGGCAGGGGTGCTGTTGCTCACTCTGCTGCGCATCGTCTGGTGGCTCGCCATCGATAGCCACCCGGCCTTGCCTGCCGATCAGCCGGGCTGGCAAAGGTTCACGGCCAAGGCGGTGCATGTTGCCCTCTATGCCGTCGTGCTGGTCACCGCTTCGAGCGGCATCGCCACCATCATCCTGTCGGGTGCGCTGCCTGCCATCATCGGCTCCGCCACACTCCCCAACCTTGAGACGGTGCTGCCGCGCACCGTCCACGGCCTCACCTCGCGCCTGATGCTGGGCCTGCTCACTCTCCATATTGGGGCAGCGCTCTACCACCAGTTCGTCCGCCGTGACCGGCTACTGGCCCGCATGGGTGTGGGTGTCGCCTGAGCGGCCCGACTGGTCCGCAGCGCGCCAAGCCCTGAGGAGTTCCAGCAAAAAACAAGGCCGGGATCGCTCCCGGCTTTGGATACGCTGCGATGTCTCTGGCTTAGAAGCTGAAGGTCAGGCCGGCCTGAATCACGTGGCTACCGATGTTGACGATCGCGTCATCGCCGCCGCCTTCGAGGTCTGCATCGACGATAGCCTTGTAACGATAGCCAAGGTCGAGAGCGATGTTGTCGGCGACATCAACCTTCACGCCTGCACCAACCTGGTAAGCCCAGCCCCAGCCGGACATATCAACGCTGTAGGCGGGGGCGACCGAAGTCGCCTCGGCGCTGACAAAACCGGCGCCCAGACCGGCGCCGATATAGGGCGTGAAGCCCGAGCCGGTGTCGATATCGAACCAGAGGTTGCCGAGCAGGTAGGTGGTGCTGGCCGAACCATCGACCGGGAAGGTGACAGCATCATCCACCGTCACGTCGGTCAGACCGATGGCGCCGCTGGAGAGTTCGATTTCGCCACGAAGGTTGTCGGTGAAACGCACACCCGCGGCAACGCCAAACAGCCAGCCGATATCGGTGTCGAAGTCATAGAATTGGCCAGGCGCCGAACCGTCGTCAGCCTCGACATTGTTGGCCCACTGCGCGCCGCCGAAGACGCTGACGTACCAGCCGGTATCGGCAATCGCCACGGGCTGATCGACCGGAACATCGACGACCAGATCTGCCGCGAGGGCAGGGGCGCCGACGATAAGCGCCACGGCGGCAGCGCCGCTGAGCAGTTTGAACAGCTTCATGTTGAGCCTCCCACAAAAGAGCCGCCGCAATGATTTGCAGATGACAGATATTCGTGGAAGCGAAGAAAGCAGCTTTCGACACATCAATTTGGCCGGCGGCGCATAATGGCAACACTGGGCCGAAAGTGAGGCAAGCAATGGAGTTGCGTTGTTGCTGATACATTCCGGATCGGAATGAAAATGAGCTGGCGGAATCTGTTCATGGCGCTGGTCCGCAAAGCTCTCGCAGCAGCTTCCGGCAGTCGCTCGGCGGGCCTGCCCAAAAACAGAAAGGCCGGGATTGCTCCCGGCCATTCTGCATCTCGATGTGAGAAGAACTTACTCTTCGTCGCCGAAAGCGTCGGCAGCGGCGGAGCCCGCCTCGGCCTGGCCGGCGGCGAACTGCTCGGCCGCTTCGTCGTCGTAGTTGATCGAGGTGAGGTCTTCACCAGCGGACTGACGAGCCGCCTCGTCTTCCGAACGGGCGACGTTGACGGTGATCGACACCGCAACTTCGGCATGCAGGTGCAGCGGCACGGCGTGGACGCCGACGGTCTTGATCGGGTTGGCGAGGTCGACCTGCGAACGCGAAACGGTGAAGCCGTCCGAGATCAGCGCGTCGGCCACGTCGCGCGACGACACCGAGCCGTAGAGCTGGCCGGTTTCGCCGGCCTGGCGGATGATCACCACCGACTTGCCGTTGAGGCCCGAAGCGATCCCGGCGGCAGCCTCGCGGCGCTCCTGTTGCGCTGCTCGATATCCGAGCGATCGCGCTCGAAGCGCTTGCGGTTGGCTTCAGTGGCGCGCAGCGCCTTCTGCTGCGGAAGCAGGAAGTTACGGGCAAAACCGTCCTTCACCGACACTTCGTCGCCGATGTGG
>CBDIRF010000033.1:0-44814 GCA_965284115.1 Devosiaceae bacterium | reverse complement strand
CTCAGGGGTGGCGATGTCATCAACAGCGGCAGCACGGCGCTGATCAGCGCCGGCACCACCGGTATCTTCCTCGATGGCGAGGGGTCGGTGGTCAACGCCGACGGCGCCCGTATCGTGGCCGGCGACGACGGCATCATCATGAACTATGGCGGCGATGTCACCAATTCCGGCGGCGCCAGCATTGTCGCCGGCACTACGGGGGTCGTGGTGTGGGAGTACGGCACGGTGACCAATTCCGGCGCCGGCAGCCTGATTTCCGGCAACCTCGGCCTCGATTTCACGCCATTCGAGCTGACCGGTCCGTTCGAGTTGATCAACGAAGACGGCGCAGAGATCGAAGGCGACTATGCCGGCGCGCGGTTTCTCGCCGATGGCAAGGTCAGCAACAGCGGCGGCGCAAAGATCACCGGGATCATCAACGGTGTGCTGTTCGAGGATGGCGGGGTCGGCACGGTCATCAACACTGGCGGCGCCAGCATCGTCAGCGGCTATGCCGGCGTGAACTTTTCCGGCACCGGGTCGGTAACCAACAGCGGCGAGGCCAGCACCATCGGGGCCAACTCGTATGGCGTGTTCTTCGAGTACGACGCGGGAGCGACCACCAACGAGGCTGGCGCCCGCATCGTCAGTGTCGATGGCAGCGGCGTCGTCTACTACGCCGGCGGCAGCGTCACCAACAGGTCCGGCGCCGGCATCAGCGGCAAGGTGAGCGGCGTGTACGCTCGGGGCGGCGACACCACGGTCAGCAATGACGGAACCGGCAGCACCATCCACGGCGGCAGCGAGGGCGTGTTCATCGCCGGCGGCGCCGGCACGGTGATCAACACTGGTGGCGCCAGCATCTCCGGCGCTGACACCGGCGTCTGGCTCTACGACGGCGGCAGCGTCACCAATGGCGCCGGCGCCAGTATTTCAGGCCGCTTCGCCGGTATCTTCACCTACAGCGATGCGATCATCGACAATGCCGGCACAGTGAACGGCAATGTCTGGCTGGAGAGCGGCGCCTACAACCAGGTGACGCTCCATACCGGCAGCCGCATCGACGGCGAACTCGCCGCCGAGAACAACTCGAGTTCCAAGCTCACCCTGACCGGCGCCGGCACGCAGCTCTATTCGGGCGCCGTGACCGGCGACACCAAGTTCCACGGCACGCTGATCAAATCCGGCGCCGGCACCTGGGTGCTCGATAAGGACCTCTACGCGCAATACACCTCGGTCGGCGCCGGCGCGCTGATCATCGGCGCCGGTGGCAGTGGCAGTCTCGACAGCGATGTCGACGTGACCTCGGGCGGCACGGTGGGGGGCTCGGGAACCATCTATGGCAACCTGATCGTCGATGGGCGGGTACGGCCAGGCAACAGCATCGGCACCTTGACCGTGGCGGGCTACCAGCAGAATGCCGGCGCGATCTACACCGTGGAACTCGACCCCGCCAGCACCGCCTCCGACCGCATCGATGCCACGGAAGTCGCCAAGCTGATCGATGGCGCCGGGCTCGAAATCGTCCGCACCGGCAGCGCGCCTTACGGCGCCGGCACGCGTTACACGGTGCTGTCCAGCGCTGTCGGCCTCAGTGGCACGTTCCAGTTGACGGGCGACGTGACGCCGTCGGCCTTCCTGACCCTCAGCGACGTCTATGACCGCCATAATGCCTATCTGCTGGTCGAGCAGACCCGCCAGCTCAGCGCCGCAGCGACCAGCGCCAACCAGCAGGCGGTGGCGAACGGGCTGCAATCGGCCGGGCCGGGCAACGCCGCATTCGACGCCGTGGTGAACCTCAGCGACGATGCGGCGGCCGCTGCGGCGTTCACACAGCTCGACGGCAATATCCACGCCGCCATGCCCACGGCCATCCTCGGCAATGGCGCCCTGCTGCGGCAGGCCGCCATCGATCGGCTGCGCGCCGCGCTCTGCAACCCCGAGCCGGCGGTGCCGACCGACCGCTCCTGCCGCGAGGTGGCGGCCGGCCCGGCTTTCTGGTCCACCGCCTATGGCGGCTGGAGCAGCGCCGACCGGCTCGACAATCGCACCGGCGGGTTCCTGTTCGGCGTCGATGGCGCTGTCGACACGACCTGGCGGGTGGGCGCCTATGCCGGCATCGGCCAGACCGAGGCCGAAGGCGCTGCACAGCGGGCCAGCAGCAGCGACTACAGCCTCGGCGCCTATGCCGGCGGCGCGGTCGACGACCTGGTCTTCCGTTTCGGCGCCAGCGCCGGCCGGCATGACATCTCCACAGCGAGGAGCGTCGGGTTCTCCGGGCTGGCCGAGCGGCTCACCGGCGACTACGGCGCTACCGCGTTCGACGCGTTCGGCGAGGTCGGCTATCGCGCCCGCTTCGACCACACGACGGTCGAACCGTTCGCGCGGCTCGATTGGGCCGGCATTGCCACCAACAGTTTTGCCGAACAGGGCGGTGACGCGGCGCTCGGCGGCGACGCCGGCCTGGCGCTGGCGACGGGCACGCTCGGCATCCATACCAGCATGGCGTTCATGTTGGGCGACCTCCCGGCGGAGGTAAGCGGGACTTTGGGTTGGTCCCACACGCTCGGCGACCCGGCAGCCGTTGCCGAGCTCGCCTTCGCCGGGAGCGACAACTTCCGCATCGCCACCGCGCCGGCCCGCGACAGCGCATTGCTGGCGCTCGATCTGGCCCTGACGCTCGGACCTGCGGCCAGCTTCAGTCTCGGCTATGACGGCACGCTCGGGATCGACGCCACCCGGCAGGCGCTACGCGGCCGGCTGGCGGTGCAGTTCTAGGTCGGGGAGACGATGAGATCGCCTCCCTCCCCTCGAGGGGCAAGGCTATCGCATGTGGCGTTGCGCGCCGGACTATCCTTGGTCCTCCACCGCGCAGCGGGGAGGGGGACTGCCGAAGGCGGTGAAGGGGGCGGCAGGATGCGCCGGTGTTTGTGGTCGCCCCCTCCACCAGCTTCGCTGGTCCCCACGCGGTGAGGGCCTCTGGCCCTCATCCGCCTCCCCCGTTTCACGGTGGAGGACCACCGAGAGGCCGGTGCATACGCCATATGCGATAGCCCTGCCTCAGGGGGAGGGGAGCTCACAATATGTGTGCGATCAAACAGAGGGCCGGCGGGAGGCCCGATATCGAGCCCAACCAAACCAGCCCTAATGCCGTTCCTTCGTCGTCAGGAACTGCACCTTGGGGTAATCCCGCTCGGCGCGGCCCAGCCACCAGGTGGATTGCGCCAGATAGACCGGGTCGCCGTATTTGTCTTCGGCCATTTCCAGCTTATTGGTGGAAATGAAGCGCGCCAGCTCGGCCTTGTCCTCGGAGACGATCCAGCGGGCCAGCTCGAAATTGATCGCTTCGAAGCTGATCGGCACGTTGTACTCGGAGTTGATGCGGCTCTGCAGCACTTCGAGCTGCAGCTGCCCGACCACGCCGACAATGTAGTCGGCGCCCACCATGCGGCGGAAAATCTGCGCCACGCCCTCTTCGGCGAGATCGCTCAGCGCCTTGGCCAATTGCTTGGCCTTCATCGGATCGGTGAGGCGGACGCGGCGGATGATTTCCGGCGCGAAGTTCGGGATCCCCGTCACCTTGATGTTGGCGCCCTCGGTGAGGGTGTCGCCGACGCTGAGCGCCCCATGGTTCGGAATGCCGACAATATCGCCGGCCACCGCTTCCTCGGCCAGTTCGCGATCATGGCCGAAAAAGAACATCGGGTTCGATACCGCCATGTCCTTGCCGGTGCGGACGTTCTTCAGCCGCATGCCACGCTTGAAGGTCCCCGAACTCAGGCGTACGAAGGCGATGCGGTCGCGATGGTTGGCATCCATGTTCGCCTGCACCTTGAACACGAAGCCCGACACCTTCGGGTCATTCGGCTCGATCGGCTTGGGCTCGGCCGGCTGCGGCCGCGGCTCCGGCGCCCAGGCGCCGAGCGCCGCCAGCATTTCGGGCACCGAAACCGACTTCAGCGCCGAGCCGAAGATCACCGGGGTCAGGTGCCCCGCCAGATAGATCTCGTGGTCGAAAGCCGGAAAGCCGGCGCGTGCCAGCTCGAAGATTCTCGAGGCTGGCCACGATCACCGGATCCACGGCGAACTCGTTGTCGCGGACGAGGTCTTCGACATTGGTGAAAGTCTTCCAGACTTCGCCGTTCGGCCGCTTCACCACGCCCGCCGTGAGATCGACAATGCCCTTGAAATCGACGCCGCCGCCCAGCGGCCAGACCACCGGCGACACGTCGAGCGCCAGGGTGGAGGCGATCTCATCGAGGATTTCGACCGGGTCCTTGCCCTCGCGATCGACCTTGTTGGCAAAGGTGATGATCGGGATGTCGCGCAGCCGGCACACTTCGAACAGTTTCAGCGTCTGCGCCTCGATGCCCTTGGCGACGTCGATCACCATGATGGCGGCATCGACCGCCGTCAGCGTGCGATAGGTGTCCTCGGAGAAGTCGGAGTGGCCGGGCGTATCGAGCAGGTTGAAGGTCAGCCCCAGGTGCTCGAAGGTCATCACCGAGGAGGTGATCGAGATGCCGCGCTGCCGCTCGATCTCCATCCAGTCCGACCGGGTGGCGCGCTGGTTGGCGCGATGCCGCACCTGCCCCGCCTGCTGGATGGCGCCCGACGAGGCCAGCAGCTTTTCGGTGAGCGTGGTCTTGCCGGCGTCGGGGTGCGAGATGATCGCAAAGGTCCGGCGCGACTGGTAGGGCAGCAATTTTGCGGCAGGCGCCGTGGCGGTCAGGGCGTTCATTTGAGGCTCGAAACTGCGGAACGCCGCTACATAGGCGCGTTGCGCCCCGAATGCAAAAGAGAACGGCCGCCCCGCATGACGGCCGTCACAAAAAGGGCCGCACGAGGCGGCCCCTTTCCAGGAACTCTGTCCGGCTCGGACTAGTTGAACTTGAAGTTCACGCCGGCGGTGATCGCATGCGTCTTGAGCCCAAGTTCCGCACCGCCACCCAGATCGTAGGTCGCCTTGCCGTAGTCGGAGTAGCGATACTGCAGATCGAGCGAAATCTGGTCAGCGACCGCAACTTCGACGCCCGCACCGGCGGTCCAGCCGAAATGCATCTGGGTGCTGTCGGCGCCACCCTGGCTCGCGGTCGCGCCCGCAAAAGCCAGACCGGCGGTCAGGTAGGGCATAAAGGCGCCGGCGTCGAAACCGGCACGAGCGCGCAGCGAACCGGTCCAGTTGATATCGACATCAACGCCCGGAACGACGCCACCATCAAAACCCCCGATGCCGGCCCGGCGATGTCGCCCGCTGCGCCGAGCACGAAGCCCTGAGCCACGGTGAAGTTCGCGCCGAGCGTGGCACCGACCGTCCAACCCGAGAGGTCGAGTTCGCTTGCCGAGAGCAGATCGAGCGGAGTGTCATCGGTTGCGCTGCCCCAGCCATAGCCGACGAAGCCGCCGACATAGGCGCCATCCCAGCCACCGCCGCCGCCCATGTCGACGAAGCCCGGCATGGACGGCTGCTGGCGCACCAGCAGGTCAGCAGCCGAAGCAGCCGAGGCCATGGACAGCACGGCAACGCCCGCCAGCAGAGAGAGTGAAAAACGGTTCATGATGTGCCTCCAAGGTACACGAAGGGAACGGATTACGTGCCCGCATGAATTGAATCCAAACTGCAAACAATTCCTTTACGCCGCGGTAACCGTCAGGACTTGGTTAACGAATGGTTTGGGGCGGCGACCCGCTGTTGGTGGCGATACCCCCTCGACGGCAGGACTATTGCGTATGGCGAGCCGTCGTGCCCTCCAAGACCCCCCTTGCGATTTGAAGGCTTAGCGAAGGGCTAAGCCCAAGAAATCGCTTTCTCCCCCGCCGAGGGGGAGATGATCGGAGGCTTCCATTTGCATCGAAGCATCAGTCGGGCCTCTCCCCCTTGGGCAGAAAGCGAAAACTTGGGCTTAGCAAAGCTAAGTCCTTAGTTTTCAAGAGAGGGGGGCGTGCGGAGCCACCCGGTCGGACGCCCGGCAAAGAAAGGGCCGCCCGGAGGCGACCCTTTCCGATTTCGTGGCTTTCGAAGCAGTCATTGCCCTGAAGCTGTCGCCCAGGACGAGGTGCCTTCGATCAGGCCAGAGGCTGCTCCGAACTAACGGAGACTCCAAGACCCTTCGAAACCGACGATTTCTGATGAGAACTTGGACCACCTCCTTCTGCTGGTTGAACATGGCCGCGAAGGTGGGACTGTTTTGGCTCGCTGACAAGGGCAAACGCGCAACAGATGTGAATGAACGGTGACTATCGGCACCGGGCGGACCTCCCAAAACACCGACCCCGCGACGGCAGCCATGGCGGGGTCGACGGGGATTGCGTCCAGCCGAAGCTCAGCGCCGATCAGAACCGCAAGTTCAGGCCGGCCGAGATCGTGTGGGCGGTGAGACCGAAGGATTTGCGGACGCCAGCCAGGTCGTAATCCTTGGAGCTGTAATCCGAGTAGCGGTACAGCAGGTCGAGCGACACGTTGTCCGCAACCGCGAACTGGACGCCCGCGCCGACGGCCCAGCCGATATGGGTCTGGGTGTCCGAATCGGCAGCCACGTTATCGGTGAGCGTGCTGTTGGCGAAGGCGAGACCGCCCGTCAGGTACGGGAGGAAGGCGCCGCCATCAAAGCCCAGCCGACCACGGATACTGCCCTGCCAATCGGTCGTGACATCGAAATCGCCGCCGAGGTCGGGCCAGGCAATATCGGCAACGAGCCCGGCGACGATCGCTTCGGAGACAGTGAGGTTGACGCTGGCGGCAACGCCGACCTGCCAGCCGGTGGTGTCGAACTCGGTCTCGGGAGTGGCGAGAAAATTGTCCTTGTCCGTGACGGCGCCCCAGCTATAGCCGGCAAAGGCGCCGACATAGACGCCATCCCAGTTGCCACCGGCATGGACGACGCCCACCGGCGGAGCCGGATCGGCGATGATGAGATCGGCCGCCTGGACCGAGGCGATAGAGCCCAGGGCGGCAGCGCCACTCGCGACAGCAACGCACAGCTTAGCCGAAAAATGTCACCTCCATGACATGGACGTGGCTCAGCCTTCCAATGGCGTTACAATTGTCTATTTTGACCCAATTGCGCCACGCACGTGGCGCTGCCGCGCAATGCTGCGCGATATCGCGTCAAGCAAGAGCCGGCATTGCAAAATCAGACCCCGCCGCGGCTTGCGCCGGGCGGGGCCGATTAGACAACCGTTCAGTCCGGCTGAATGATTTCAGCCAGACCGAGGCGGAAATCAGAAGCGGAAGTTCACGCCGGCGGTGACCGCATGCGAGGTGAGGCTCAGCTCGGTCGGGTTCGGAACGAGGGCATAGTCCTTCGCGCCGTAATCGGTGTAGCGGTACTGCAGGTCGAGCGACACGTTGTCGGCAACGGCGAACTCGACGCCGGCACCAACGGTCCAGCCGATGTGGGTCTGGGTGTCTTCGATCGCGCCGTCAGTGGCAGTGGCGTTGGCGAAGGCCACACCACCGGTGACGTACGGCAGGAACGCGCCGCCGTCGAAGCCGAGACGGCCACGCAGGCTACCGGTCCAGTTCACGTCGTAGCTCGAAGGACCTTCGGTACCCGAGACATTCGACCAGGCGATGTCACCGACGAGACCGGCAACGATGGCCTCCGACACGGTGAAGTTCGCACCGGCGGTCACACCGACCTGCCAACCCTTAACGTCGAGTTCAGTGTTGGTCAGCGACAGGCCATTGTTGGTGGAATCATCGAGGGTGCCCCAGCCGTAGCCGGCGAACGCGCCGAGGAAGAGGCCGTCCCAGTTGCCGGTGGTCGAGACCACGCCGACCGCCGGAGCGGGCTCGGAGATGATGAGGTCAGCGGCAAAAGCCGACGACATCACGGAGACGCCAGCCACACCGGCCAGCAGGGCGATTGCAAAACGATTATTTAGTCAACTCCTAGAGAGAGGGCCCTCACGTAGCCCGTGTCGCAGGCAAAAGCGACCTCATCTCCTAACAAACTCTTCACGCGCATCCCCTCCGCAAGAGAGTTGTGCCATTCGCGCCACACCTGTTTCCGGCATGGCGATTTCAAGGCACAAATGAGGAATCTTTTTGCTAAACAAAGACCCCGCCACGGCTCTCGCCGGGCGGGGTCTGAAATTCTCGAGGCTGAAACTAGCTTAGAAGTTCCAGTTCAGGCCGACACGAACCTGATGCGTCGTCAGGTCGATGGTCGGCGGGATGCCACCGGTGTTGTAAACCTTCTCGCCCAGATCGGCATAGAGGTACTCGAGGTTGATCGAGACGTCCTCGGACACAGCGAAATCAACACCGGCGCCCACGGTCCAGCCGACATGCGTTTGAGAGTCCGACGCACTGGTCCCGGAGACCTCGCGAGTGGCGCCAGCGACAGCCAGACCGCCGGTCAGGTAGGGCATGAAAGCGCCGCCGTCGAAGCCGAGCTTGCCGCGCAAGGTGCCCATCCAGTCGATGGTCTGCGTGATCGTGCCAATACCGCCGCCAACGAGGAGCGAGCCCTCGACGTTCGACCAGGCCGCATCAGCGACGACGCCGGCCACCAGCCCGTTGCCAACCGTGAAGTTCGCACCGGCCTGCACGCCGAGCAGCCAACCGCTCAGATCAATGTCGTAGCCATTGGGGAAGTTCGGAGGGGAACCCGAGTTGTGGTCGGCAAAGCCCCAGCCCGCGCCAGCGAACACGCCGACATAGGCGCCGTCCCAGCTGCCGCTCACGTCGACGACGCCGGCCGGCGCCGGTTCATTAATGATCAGATCCGCGGCGTAGGCCGAGGACATCAGACCAGCCGCGGCCACCGTGGCCAACAGAACAGTGGTGATGTGCTTCATGATTGCCCTCCAAAAGGTCGAGATTACCCTCACACACAATGTGGCGGGAATCGAGCCCCGCAACGACAACAACAGCCACTATTCAGGCAAGTGTTGCAGCAGTGCATCGACTTCGAGGTGGTGACAGACAGGAGTCTTCGCGTTGCCGATCAACGAGTTGGCGGCACGCCATACTGATATCTGCGTAGACGCTCACACGCCTGTGATCGGTCCGAGGATTTTGTGGCAAAGCCAAGACAACTGCATTCCGGGGGGAGTGACGACTTTATTCGGTGAGCCGAATCTGCTCACGCCACCATGATCAACAGATGATCGGTGCAGATCGGCTGATTTCAGAACTGAGCCCCCGCGCCGGCAGGGCTATCGCATATGGTGGCGATAAGCACCTCTTGCCTTCTCCCCTTGTGGGAGAAGGCATCCCGACTACCAGCGGTGCCCCATATGCGATTGCCCTGCCCGCGCCGGAGCAGAAAAGCAAAACCCCCGGCGGCCGATCGGCGCCAGGGGCTTACTTGGATGGTGGGTGTGACAGGGATTGAACCTGTGACCCCCGCCGTGTGAAGGCGATGCTCTCCCGCTGAGCTACACACCCATCCGTTCGGGTTGCGACCACATTTGTCCCAACCAAACTGCGGCGCCGATTTGCTCGGCATCTCAAGGACTTCGGGAGTCCTTTAGGCGAAGGATGGTGGGTGTAACAGGGATTGAACCTGTGACCCCTACCATGTCAAGGTAGTGCTCTCCCGCTGAGCTATACACCCATCACATCGCTTGTCACTTCGGGCAGCGCCCGTCGTTGCGAGCGCGGTAGACCATGAAACCCGCTTGCGGGTCAAGCGTCAATTCCGGGCTGGGGAAACCTGCCGGAAAGACAGGCTCCGTGCGCTGAATTGCTTCTCGCATCGCCGACCGGAGCGAAGCGACGGCGGACGACGGCCATGGGCCGTCGCCGCGGGATCACGCCGCCAGCAGCCGCTCGACCTCGTGCACCAGATCCTTGAGGTGGAACGGCTTGCTCAGCACCGACGCATCCTTGGGTGCTTCCGAGTCGGGGTTGAGCGCCACGGCGGCAAAACCGGTGATGAACATCACCTTGAGATCGGGATCGAGTTCGGTGGCGCGGCGCGCCAGTTCGATCCCGTCCATCTCCGGCATCACGATGTCGCTGAGCAGCAGCGAGAACGGCTCTTCGCGCAGCCGTTCGTAGGCCGACCTGCCATTGTCGAACGACACCACCTCATAGCCGGCGGTTTTCAACGCCCGGGTGAGGAACTGGCGCATGTCGTTATCGTCTTCAGCGAGCAGAATGCGCTTCATCATATCCTCTTGGCGCCCCATCGACGGCGTTCTGCCGCGGCACTCTAATGGGTGATGTTTAATGCAAGTTTTCCCGATCGAGAACCCATGCCGGCAAGATGGCCGGCAAGTGTGAACATGCACCGCTCGGACTTATGGACATTCCGCAACGCGCGCGGCAAAGTGCCACCGATAAGGCAGCGCTTCGGCGCTGAAGGGAGACCCGGTGCAGTCCGACTATTGGGACAGGCCAGCATTCGAAACCATCCGGCCCCGCCGGGTGATGGCACCTCTGGTGTTCAACTCCGCGCATTCCGGCCGCGATTATCCGGCGCGCTTCCTCGCCATGACGCGTCTCGACCACCTGTCGATCCGCCAATCCGAGGATGCCTTTGTCGACGAACTGTTCCAGCGCGCGCCACATCTGGGCGCGCCGCTGATCCGGGCGCACTTCCCGCGCGCCTATCTCGATGTGAATCGCGAGCCGTGGGAACTCGACCCCACCATGTTCGTCGAACCGCTCTCCGAGCGCTTCAACACCACCAGCCCGCGCGTCGCCGCCGGGCTCGGAACGCTGGCCCGCGTCGTCGCCGAAAACAAGCCGATCTATCGCGAGCGGCTGACGCTCGATGATGCGCGCATGCGCATCGAGGGCATCTACCAGCCCTACCACGCCACCATGCAGCGGCTCCTGACCGAGGCCTATGGCGCGTTCGGTGTCGCCGTGCTGATCGACTGCCACTCGATGCCGCGGCTGTCGCGCAGCGGCGACCGGCTCGGCCCCGATGTGGTGCTGGGCGATCGCTACGGCACCACCTGCGCCCCGATTCTCGCCGATCTCGCCGAAATGGTGTTCGCTGGCGCCGGGCTGCGCGTGGCGCGCAACCGCCCCTATGCCGGCGGCTTCTGCACCCGCACCTATGGCCGGCCGCAGCATGGCGTGCATGCGCTGCAGATCGAGCTCAGCCGCCACCTCTACATGAACGAGGTGACGCTCGAGAAGAACGCCGGCTTCGGCGCCATGCGGCAACTGGTGGATCGCCTGGTGGCAACGCTGACCGGGCTCGATTTCGCCATGCTCTCGCCGCCCGCCCCTGCCTCGGAAAAATACGCCGCAGAGTAAGAGGGGGCGGGCAACGTAGATGCCCCATCTCCGGTGTCATCCCGGCGAAAGCAGGGGACCGATCTATCGGCTGGCGCGGGCGGCGACGGATGAGGGCAGCGCCCTCGCCGTCGGGCCCAGCTTTCGCTGGGATGACATCGACTTCTTGGTGGGTCTGATGCATCGCCCTGAACGTTCGAAGCAAATCGGGCCGCCGGAGCGGCCCAGTCAAGGGAGGAAACGATGGCAGCCAATGTGCGTTGCCTAAGTCGAGGCAAGAGGCTCAAGAGCCGCCCATCCATCATGCAGTTACTGGCGTGAACTGATTTGCCTCTCCCCACAAGGCGGCCGGAAGTCATCAACAGATAAACTTACGCCGTTGTTGCAAAAATGAATCACGATCGTCACAAACTATTCGCGCGCCTGGGCTAGTGACCGCCGCTAGCTCACTGCCACAACTCACGAATTCGGGCCAGGAAGGCTGACATGAACGATACATCTCTTGGCGCCGACGATCTGGGTGGGCTGACCGCCGACCTGGTGCGCCGCACTCTGCTCGATGCCGCCGAGATTGCCGCCGCGGTGACCCTGCCCCGCTTCCGCTCGGCGCTCGCCGTCGACAACAAGGAAGCAGAGGGTTTCGATCCGGTCACCGAGGCCGACCGCCAGGCCGAACTCGCCATCCGCGAGCTGATCGGCAACCGCTTCCCCGATCACGCCATCATCGGCGAGGAATGGGACGATAAACCCGGCACCAGCCGCTTCGCCTGGATCATCGATCCGATCGACGGCACCCGCGCCTTCATCACCGGCGTGCCGGTCTGGGGCACGCTGGTCGGCCTCACCGTCGATGGCAAGGCTGCCGCCGGGCTGATGGCGCAGCCTTTCACCGGCGAAATCTATCTCGGCCTCCCCGGCGAGGCCTCCTACCACCGGATCAGCGACAAGGCGGCGCTCCGCACGTCGGGCGTCACCGAACTGGCCAAGGCCAAGATGACGACCACCTCGCCCGACCTGTTCGAGAAAAAAGGCGTGGCCGAACCCTGGGCCCGCATCCGCAGCAAGGTGCTGACCACCCGCTACGGGCTCGATTGCTATGGCTACGCCCTGATGTCGGCCGGCCATATCGACCTGGTGGTCGAAGCGGGGCTGAAGAATGTCGATATCTGCCCGCTGATCCCGCTGATCCAGAATGCCGGCGGCGTCATCACCACCTGGGATGGCGGCCCCGCCGAGCAAGGCGGCAACTGCGTGGCGGCGGCGACGCCGGAGCTGCACGCGGCGGCGATGGCGGTGCTGCGCGGCTGAACTCCGCTTCCCCTGCCTTCTCCCCTTGCGGGAGAAGGTGCCCGAAGGGCGGATGAGGGGCACGCAGCCGAAGGCTGCGCGATCGGAGCGAAGCGACGAGCGACCCAGTTCGCGGAGAGATACCCCTCATCCGGCCTTCGGCCACCTCGCGGCGAGGGCGAACGCCCTCGTCCGCTGACCGCAAGGGGAGAAGGCACCGGACTGCGGCATCAGCTAAGCGCTCTGTTCCGTGACAAACGCGTCGAACGCCGCAAACACCTGGGCGCGGATGGCGTCGCTCTCGACGAACATCTCGTGCCGGGCGCCCGGGATCACCAGGTGGCGGCCGGTCCGCATCCTCAAACCCAGCGTCTCAATGGCGGAGGTCGAGACGATTTCGTCGCGCGCTGCCGCCAGCATCAGTACCGGGATGCGCACCGCGCCGGGGAATTGATCGGTGGCGGCGCCGGCCATGGCATCGAAGGCGGATGCCGCCCAGCGGAAGGTCGGGGCGCCAAGTTCGAGCTCGGGCCGGGCCTTCAACACCTCCACCGAGCGGTTGAAGCGCCCGAGATCGGAGGTCAGCGGGTTGCCGGCAAAGCTCTGTTCGGTCTGCGCCTTGTCGCCGCGCCGCCCGATCGGCAGCCGCGCCAACCCCAGGTTGGAGAGCGTGCCGCAGAGCCGCGCCATCCCCGCCATGCCGAACGGCTGGCGATCGAGCCCGACCATCGGCGCCGACACGAAAATCCGCTCGAACATCATGCGGTCGCGAATGCCGGCATAGAGCGAGGCCAGCCCGCCCATCGAATGGCCGACGAGGTAATAGGGCGCCGGGCAATCGGGCAACAGGATCGAGCTGTGGAAGGCCTTGAGATCGGTCCAGTAGTCGTCGAAGCGGCGGACATAGCCGAGCTTGCTGTTGCCGATCAGCCGCTGGCTGCCACCCTGCCCGCGCCAGTCGAACGTCGCGACGGCAAAGCCGCGCGACTGGAAATCGGCGATGGTCTCAAAGTACTTTTCGATGAACTCGGTGCGCCCCTGCACGAGGCAGATCGTGCCCTTGGCCGCGCCCTGGCCCTTGGGAAAGGTAGCGTAGCGCAGCTGCACCTTGTCGGGCGTCGTAAAATAGCCCACCCGCGCCCCCTCCGGCACCGGATTGGACGGCACCACGGCAAGGCTTGGCCCATTGGGATCGACGATGGCGTTCATGCGCTGCCTGCTCCGGAGGATAGCCTTGTGCATACGGGATTCCCGCCTTCGCGGGAATGACGGCGGAGGGGTTTACGCAACACCAACCCCGAGAAACCGAAAAGCCAGCGCCTCGGTTGAGACACTGGCTTTCCTGTGATGGCCGCCTTGCGGGGGGCGGGTGAAGGCGGCTCATTCGGTGTGCCCTGCAGCAGACAGTAAGCACAGTCCCGCTTATAGGAGCCGCTGCCTGAACCGGCTTTGATCGCCACATTCATCTTCGGTTCATCGATCTGAACGGGGGGCTTGAACCCCGGCCGATGCTCCCTAAATCATTGCTGTCCGCCGGGAACCCCCGGGGACCGGGAACCCGGGAATGCCTGCTTGCCCAATAGGGGAGCGCGCATGGGACACCCGAACCAAAAGCCACGTTGCTCAAAGGAGAATGTGATCATGGCTAGCTACGATTTTTCCCCCTTCTATCGTTCGACCGTCGGTTTCGACCGGGTCTTCAACCGCCTCGATTCCCTCGTGGGTCAGGAGGCGAAATCCTACCCTCCCTACAATATCGAGAAGACCGGCGAGAACGCCTACCGCATCTCGATCGCCGTCGCCGGCTTTGCCGAGGGCGACATTGCGATTGAGAGCAAGGAGAACAACCTCGTCGTCAAGGGCGCCAAGGCCCAGGAGAGCGAGGACAAGTCGCGCGAGTTCCTGCATCGCGGCATTGCCGAGCGGGCCTTCGAGCTGCGCTTCCAGCTGGCCGACTATGTTGAAGTCGCCGGCGCCAACCTCGAGAACGGCCTGCTCCATATCGAGCTGAAGCGCGAGATTCCCGAGAGCAAGAAGGCGCGCCAGATCCCGATCAGCGCCACCACCAAGACCATCGAGGACCAGACGGTCAACTAATCGGTCACGAGCTTGCCTGACGAGCCAGGCGGTCTGATCGTCAGGTGAACCGAAATGAGGGCGTAGTCCGAGCGGACTGCGCCCTTGTTGTTTGCACAGCAGAAACTCTTCGCCGGCAGCGCGGCCTTGCCGGCGTTGCGGTCAGCGTCGCGCTTCGAGCGCTGCCAGGATCTCCGGCAAGTTCCTGCACCGTCGCCGATGAGTTCGAGCCGCAGGATTGGCGCGGCTTGCGTCGTCAGCCAGGCCTCATGCGCGACGCGGCTGCGCTGCTCGGGCCCGGCGCTGTCGTAGCGGGCGGCCCAGGCGAGAAAATCGGCATGGGCGCCGGCCAGATCGCCGCCGTTCGCGATGCGCTCGCCGTAGCGCCGCTGCTCGCGTTCGCGCAGCCGAGCCATCCGGATATCAGGCTGAAGTCGCAGATAGACGATCAGTTGGTAGAGCGGCTCGATCGGCCCCGCCCAGCCGATGGCCGAGCCGGACAGCACCCAGCCGGCGGGTGACGACGCCATCTCCTGTCGCAGCAGCGCGAGTCGCGCCTCCGGCGGCCGCTTCGAGGTGAACGGCGGCTCGGTCGGCAGCCAATAGAACTGGTCGGTATCGAGATGCCGGATAGCCAGCGCTTCGGCCACCGCCGCGCCAAGCGTGCTGGTGCCCGAGCCGGAGGCTCCCAGAATGTGGATTCTAGCCATCGTCGCCTCCGCTATCACCCGCCCGTGACGATCGCGCGTCGCGCCCCTCTCGTCGGGCCAGCACGGAACCTCCGGCGCGTACGCGCCGTTTCACCGCGTCCCGTAACGCGTCACAGGTTCCCCACCATGAAATCCCCCGAGATCGGCCTCAAGTCCAACACCAAGGCCGCAATGATCGACCTGCTCAATGCCCGCCTCGCCGACGCCATCGACCTGGCGCTGCTCACCAAGCAGGCGCACTGGAACCTCAAGGGCCCCACCTTCATCGCCGTGCACGAACTGCTCGACCAGTTGCGTGACGATGTCGATGAGCATGTCGACATCATCGCCGAACGCGTCGCCCAACTCGACGGCATTGCGCTCGGCACCTTGCAGACGGTCGGCAAGGCCAGCAAGCTCGCCCCCTACCCCACCGACATCCGCAAGGTCTCCGACCACGTCGCCGCCCTGGTCGAACGCTATGCCGTGCTGAGCAAATCTACCCGCGCCGGGATCGACACGGCTGACGAGGCCGGCGATGCCGACACCGCGGACATCTTCACGGCATTCTCGCGCAGCCTCGACAAAAACCTGTGGTTCCTGAAGAGCCACCTGGAATAGCGGTCTGCACAGATCTCTCGGCCATCTCCCCCCTTGCGGGGGAGAATGGAATTTCTTGGGCTTAGCTTCTTGGCTAAGCCTTAGAAATTCCAAGAGGGGGATTCTGGCGGGCACGATGGCTCCCCACGCCCCCCTCTCTGGCGAAAACTAAGTACTTAGCTGCGCTAAGCCCAAGTTTTCGCTTTCTCCCCCGCCGAGGGGGAGATGCGGAGATGCCGGTGCGTGTGGCTCACCCCCGCCGCGTCCCCGCCCGCGCCATCCCGTCATGCGGCCCGAGCGCCCGCTGCGGTGCGTCGAGCCACGCCCTCCCCACCTTCTCGAACTCCGCCATTCGCTCCGGGTTGAGCGGGTAGTTCAGCTGGTTGCCGGCGCGGGCGTGTTCGCCGATCACCAAGAGGTGCACGTCCTCGCTGCTGTTGTTGAGGAACGAATGGGCGATGCCAGTGCCGGCCGGAAAGACCGCGGCGTCGCCCTCGGCCAATGCGTGGAGGTGCCCGTCGATCCACACGTCGGGGCGCCCCTCGAGCACCAGCACGAACTCGTCCTCCTGGCTTTCGGCGTGCGGCCGCGAGGTGCGGTTGCCCGGGGCGACGATGTCGTAATTGATGCCGATGCGCTGCATCCCCAGCGCTGCCCCCATCCGGCTGCTCCGGCCGCCATGATTGGTGTGTTTCGGGTTAGGGAACGGCACGAGGCCCTGGCTGAAATGGGCAATGCAGCCGGGGCGCGGCAGGGCCGCACCATCGGTGCGACTGCCGGCGCGGGCTCTGCCGTCATGCGGGCCGAGCGGCCGCTGTGGCGCGTCGTGCCAGGCGCCATTCCAGGCGCTGAACTCGGCCATGCGCTCGGGATTGAGCGGATAGTAGAGCTGGTTGCCGGGCACCAGATGCTCGCCGAGGATGATCAGATGCATGTCCTCGTCGCTGTTGTTGAGGAAGCTGTGGGCAATTCCGGTACCGTCAGGGAATGCCACCGCGTCGCCCGCCTGCAGCGGGTGCAGTTCGCCATCGACCCACACATCCGGCTTGCCGGCGAGCACGTAGACAAACTCCTCTTCGAGTTTTTCAGCATGCGGGAACGAGGTGCGGCTGCCCGGCGGCGCCACCTCGTAGTGGATGCCGATATGGGTGAGGCCATGGAGCCGCCCAAGCGGATGGCCCAACCCACCCATATCGGCAAAGCCGCCATGGTCGAGCGGCGCGAGGCCGTCACGGATATTGACGATGAACGAGGGTCTTTGAGGCATCTGGAGCTCGGGCAATTTCGCGAGATGAAACATGCACATCGCTGCGGCCGGATGTCGATGGGGAGTTACGAGGCCGGCGTACCAATGGGTTCGCAGCCGTCCGAACTCCTATAGACGCGACACGCGCAAAACCCCCACAACGTGCCATTCTCAGGCGGCACATGGGCCTCAATTCCTACTGTTTGCCTATTCCATCCCCGCGATCTCCTACGCCCTGCCGATCACAACACGGCAAAAAAGTGTCCTCTGGCGCTTGCTCGTAGTTTGGAATTATGCAAATGTAGCCTCGATAGGACAGCACGTCTGTCCAATTACGTGAGCCGCCGGTCTCCCCGGATGCGTTTCACACGCCGATCCGGCTGGACCGCTTGTCGATAGCGGAAACGGAGGGGTGGGGCCTTATCGAGCCCGTACGAGCGGCCATTTGGATGCAGAGCCGCTCCCCACTAAAGGATTGCGCACTCGGATTCGAGCCGTACACTGAGGGTACGACTGGGGGCTGAAGGCGCGTCGAAAGGAACTTGAACACCGGGGCACCCGCCCTGGTCTCGAAGACGACTGCAAACAGAGGACTTTGCAAATGGCTGAACCACGGAACGGATCGATTTCACATCCCGTCACGGAAACCGCCATTCGCAAAAATGACGGCTACCGCACCGATCTGCCGCGCGGCGTGATGCGCCCGGAGGCCGAGGGCCTCTATGACCCGACGCGCGAAGTCGACGCCTGCGGCGTGGGCTTCATCGTCGACATGAAGAACCGCCCGAGCCAGAAGATCGTGCAGAACGGTCTCGCCATCCTCGAGAACCTCGAGCACCGCGGTGCCGTGGGCGCCGACCCGCTGATGGGCGACGGCGCCGGCATCATGGTGCAGATCCCGCACAAGTTCTTCGTCAAGGAGAGCGCCCGGCTCGGCTTCCACCTGCCCGAGCAAGGCAAGTACGCCGTCGGCTTCATCTTCATGCCGCAGGATGCGGACCTCCGCGCCAAGATGGAGCGCGTCGTCAACAAGGTGATCGAGGACGAGGGCCAGAGCGTCATCGGCTGGCGCGACGTGCCGTCCGACAATTCCTCGCTGTCGAAGGACCCCGAGATCGTCGCCACCGAACCCTGCCACCGGCAGGTGATCATCGGCCGCGGCGATGCCATTGCCGATGAAGAAGCGTTCGAGCGCAAGCTCTACATCATCCGCAAGGTGATGTCGGCCAAGATCTATTCGGCCTTCGAAGGCAAGCCGAACGACTTCTACATCGTGTCGATGAGCTGCCGCACCCTGGTCTATAAGGGCATGTTCCTCGCCGCCCAGCTCGGCGCCTATTACCAGGATCTGCACGACCCCGACTTCGAGTCGGCGCTGGCGCTGGTGCACCAGCGCTTTTCGACCAACACCTTCCCGTCCTGGCGGCTGGCCCACCCCTATCGCTTCGTCTGCCACAACGGCGAAATCAACACCGTGCGCGGCAACGTCAACTGGATGGCGGCGCGCCAGGCGTCCGTGTCGTCGCCGCTGTTCGGCGGCGACATCAACAAGCTGTGGCCGATCTCCTATCCCGGCCAGTCGGACACGGCGTGTTTCGACAACGCGCTCGAATTCCTGATCCGTGGCGGCTATTCGCTGCCACACGCCGCGATGATGCTGATCCCCGAAGCCTGGGCCGGCAACCCGCTGATGGATGAGGATCGGCGCGCCTTCTACGAGTATCACGCCGCGCTGATGGAGCCGTGGGACGGCCCCGCCGCCATGTGCTTCTCCGATGGTATCCATATCGGCGCGACGCTCGACCGCAATGGCCTCCGCCCGGCCCGCTACCTCGTCACCGAAGACGACGAAGTGGTCATGTCGTCGGAAGCCGGCGTGCTGCCGATTCCGGCGTCGAAGATCAAGAAGAAGTGGCGCCTGCAGCCGGGCAAGATGCTGCTGATCGACCTGAAGCAGGGCCGCATCGTCTCCGATGAGGAGATCAAGGCCGAGCTCGCCAACGCGCACCCCTATAAGCAGTGGCTGGGCCGCACCCAGATCGTCTTGGAGGAACTGCCGGCGGTGCATTTCGAGCCCAAGACCTCGGATGTGCCGCTGCTCGATCGCCAGCAGGCTTTCGGCTACACCCAGGAAGACCTGAAGCTGATCCTGCCGCCGATGGCCGCCACTGGCCAGGAAGCTGTGGGATCGATGGGCACCGACACGCCGATCTCGGCGCTGTCGAACAAGTCGAAGCTTCTCTATTCCTACTTCAAGCAGAACTTCGCCCAGGTCACCAACCCGCCGATCGACTCGATCCGCGAAGAGCTGGTGATGAGCCTCGTCTCGTTCATCGGCCCGCGCCCCAACGTGCTCGATCTCACCGGCGGCAACAGCCGGCAGCGGCTCGAAGTGCGCCAGCCGATCCTCACCAACGAGGATCTGGAAAAGATCCGCGCCATCGGCGGCATGGAAGACAACCCGTTCCGTTCGAAGACGCTGGACATCACCTATCCGGTGTCGGAAGGCGCAGCCGGGATGGAGAAGGCGCTCGACCAGCTGTTCTCCGATGCCGAGATGGCCGTCCACTCGGGCGACAACATCATCATCCTGTCGGATCGCCTGATGAGCCGCGACCGGGTCGCGATCCCGGCGCTGCTGGCGACGGCGGGTATCCACCACCACCTGATCCGCAAGGGGCTTCGGACCTCGGTGGGCCTCGTGGTCGAGACCGGCGAAGCGCGTGAAATCCACCATTTCTGCGCGCTGGCCGGCTATGGCGCCGAGGCGATCAACCCCTACCTGGCGTTCGAGACGCTGGCCGCCATGCAGGCCGACCTGCCGGGCGAGCTGGACGCGGACGAGATCATCTACCGTTACATCAAGGCCATCGGTAAGGGCATCCTGAAGGTCACCGCCAAGATGGGCATCTCGACCTATCAGTCCTATTGCGGCGCGCAGATTTTCGACGCGGTCGGCCTGACCTCGGACTTCGTCTCGACCTACTTCACCGGCACCGCCACCACCATCGAAGGCGCCGGCCTCCTCGAGATCGCCGAGGAAACCGTGCTGCGGCACCAGGATGCCTTCGGCAACTCGCCGGTGCTCGAGGACGTGCTCGACGTCGGCGGTGACTATGCCTTCCGCCAGCGCGGCGAGGCGCATGTCTGGCGCTCCGAAACCGTCGCGAGCCTGCAGCATGCCGCCCGCGGCAATGCCCGCGACAAGTATCGCGAGTTTTCGAAGCTGGTGAACGAGGTCGAGGACAAGTACGTCACCATCCGCTCGCTGTTCCGCATCCGGAAGGCCGACGAGGAAGGCCGCGCCCCGGTGGCGCTCGACCAGGTCGAGCCGGCGGTCGACATCGTCAAGCGCTTCTCGACCGGCGCCATGAGTTATGGCTCGATCTCGCTCGAAGCCCACACCACGCTCGCCATCGCCATGAACCGGATCGGCGGCAAGTCGAACACCGGCGAGGGCGGCGAGGAAGTCGATCGCTTCAAGCCGCTGCCCAACGGCGACAGCAAGCGCTCGGCCATCAAGCAGGTGGCGTCGGGCCGGTTCGGCGTGACGACGGAATATCTCGTCAACTCCGACATGATGCAGATCAAGATGGCGCAGGGCGCCAAGCCCGGCGAAGGCGGCCAGCTGCCCGGCGACAAGGTCAACGAGACCATCGCCAAGGTCCGGCACTCGACCCCGGGCGTCGGCCTGATTTCGCCGCCGCCGCACCACGACATTTATTCGATCGAGGATCTGGCGCAGCTGATCTTCGATCTGAAGAACGTCAACCCTGATGGCGCCGTGTCGGTGAAGCTCGTCTCGGAAGTCGGCGTCGGCACCGTTGCCGCCGGCGTCGCCAAGGCGCGTGCCGACCATGTCACCATTTCCGGCTACGAAGGCGGCACCGGCGCAAGCCCGCTGACTTCGCTGAAGCATGCCGGCTCGCCTTGGGAAATCGGCCTTGCCGAGACCCAGCAGACGCTGGTCCGCAACCGGCTCAGGAGCCGCATCGCGGTGCAGGTCGATGGCGGCGTGCGTACCGGCCGTGACGTGGTGATCGGCGCCCTGCTCGGCGCCGACGAGTTCGGCCTCGCCACCGCGCCGCTGATCGCGGCCGGCTGCGTGATGATGCGCAAGTGCCACCTCAACACCTGCCCGGTTGGCGTCGCCACCCAGGATCCGGTGCTGCGCGCCCGCTTCACCGGCAAGCCCGAGCACGTCATCAACTACCTGTTCTTCGTCGCCGAGGAAGTGCGCGAGCTGATGGCCGAGATGGGCTACACCCGGTTCGAACAAATGGTCGGGCAGATGCAGATGCTCGACAAGACCGAGGCCATCGACCACTGGAAGGCCAAGGGGCTCGATTTCTCGAAGCTGTTCCACAAGCCGTACGCGCCGGAAGGCGTGGGCATCACCCATACCGAAGGCCAGAACCACCCGATCGACAAGGTTCTCGACCGTCGCCTGATCGCCGCGGCGCAGCCGGCGCTCGACCATGGCACTCCGGTCAGGATCACCGAGACCATCACCAGCGTCGACCGCTCGGCGGGCGCCATGCTGGGCGGTGCGGTGGCCAAGCGCTACGGCCATGCCGGGCTCGCCGAAGACACCATCGCGGTGTCGCTGACCGGCACGGCCGGCCAGGCCTTCGGCGCCTGGGCGGCGCGCGGTATCTCGATCGACCTGGTTGGCGAGGCCAACGACTATGTCGGCAAGGGCCTGTCCGGCGCGCGCCTCGTGGTCCGGCCGCCGGAAGAGCGCGGCTACGTCCCCGAGGATTCGATCATCATCGGCAACACCGCGCTCTACGGCGCCATCACCGGTGAGTGCTACTTCCGCGGTGTGGCCGGCGAACGCTTCGCCGTCCGCAACTCCGGCGCCATCGCGGTTGTCGAAGGCACCGGCGATCACGGCTGCGAGTATATGACCGGCGGTGTCGTGGTGGTGCTGGGCCGCACCGGACGCAACTTCGCGGCAGGCATGTCCGGCGGCGTGGCTTACGTGCTCGATGAGGACGAGAGCTTCGAGAGCCGCTGCAACATGTCGATGGTCGAGCTCGAGCCGGTGGTCGCGGAAGAACGCCTCAATGGCCGCGACTTCGGCCATCACGGCGACCTCGAAACCATGGGCGTGGTCGAGATCCTGCACGATCTGCAGCGTCGCGACGCCGAACGCCTCTACCAGCTGATCGCCCGGCACAAGAGCTTCACCGGCTCGTCGCGCGCCAACCATATCCTCTCGAACTGGGACGAGTACCTGCCCAAGTTCAGGAAAGTCATGCCGATCGAGTACCGCAAGGCGCTGCAGCGGATGGAAAAGGCCCGTGAGGCGGCGCAGCAGGTGGCGGCGGAATGAACTTCAGGAAGGCACTGTCTGCTGGCCTGATACTGGCGGCCGTCGCGGCTTCGCCGGTCTTTGCGGCCGGCAAGTTCTACGTCATCGAGCTGACGTTCGAGTTGCGCTGGGGCAAACCGATCATCCTGCACTTTGCGCCACCCGGCGGTTTCAGCGCCAAGGCCTGCAAGGCATCGCTGAAACCGGCAATAGCGGAGTTCAGCCCCAACCTGAACAAGGCATTCGAAAAGAACTACGGCTCCGGCGTGGAAGGCTGGGCCAAGGCCAAGTTCATCAAGGGCGACTGTCCAGGGCTCGACAGTCCGGGCGCACAACTTTTCAAGCTGAAGCTTTCAGGACAGTAAGGAAGCGAAAATGGGCAAGATCACTGGCTTCCTCGAAATCGATCGCGTCGACCGGGACTACCTCCCGGTCGCCGACCGGCTGAAGAACTACAACGAATTCACCATCCCGCTGGGTGACAAGGGCACCCGCGACCAGGCAGCGCGCTGCATGGATTGCGGCATCCCGTACTGCCACAATGGCTGCCCGGTGAATAACCAGATCCCGGACTGGAACGACCTCGTCTACAAGGGCGAGTGGCTGAAGGCGCTGAAGAACCTTCACTCCACCAACAACTTCCCCGAGTTCACCGGCCGCATCTGCCCCGCCCCGTGCGAGGCGAGCTGCACGCTGAACATCCCGGACACCCCGGTCAACATCAAGTCGATCGAGTGCGCCATTGTCGACAAGGGCTGGGAAGAAGGCTGGATCACCCCTCAGATCAATCCTGAGAAGACCGGCAAGAAGGTCGCGGTGATCGGCTCGGGCCCGGCCGGCATGGCCGCCGCCCAGCAGCTGGCGCGCGCCGGCCACGATGTGCATCTGTATGAGAAGGCGCAGCAGATCGGCGGCTTGATGCGCTACGGCATCCCCAACTTCAAGCTCGACAAGACGCAGATCGATCGCCGCGTCGAGCAGATGGTGGCCGAGGGCGTGACGCTCCACACCGGCGTCAATGTCGGCAAGGACATCACCGCCGACGAGCTCGCCAACCAGTACGACGCCATTGCCATGTCCGGTGGCGCCGAAAAGCCGCGCGACCTGCCGATCCCGGGCCGCGAGCTCGACGGCATCCATTTCGCCATGGATTTCCTCGGCCAGCAGAACCGCCGCGTCACCGGCGAGCCGCTGAACAACGTCACCCCGATCCTCGCCGGCGGCAAGCATGTCGTGGTCATCGGCGGCGGCGACACGGGTTCCGACTGTATCGGCACCTCGAACCGCCAGGGCGCTGCTTCGGTCACCCAGATCGAGATCATGCCCATGCCTCCCCAAAAGGAGAACAAGGCGCTGGTCTGGCCGAACTACCCGGTGAAGTTCCGCATCTCGTCGTCGCAGGAAGAGGGCGTCACCCGCGATTTCGCCGTGGCGACCATCCGCTTCGATGGCGAGAACGGCAAGGTGACGGGCCTGCAATGCGCCCGCGCCGACGAGAAGTTCCAGCCGATCCCGGGCACCGAGTTCGTGCTCAAGGCCGATCTGGTGCTGCTCGCCATGGGCTTCCTCGGCCCGGTGCAGGAGGGCCTGGTGCAGGGCGCCGGCGTTGCCACCGACAAGCGCTCGAACGTCATGGCCGATACGCTGAAGTACCAGACCTCGCGCGAGAAGTTCTTCGCCTGCGGCGACATGCGTCGCGGCCAGTCGCTGGTCGTATGGGCCATCCGCGAAGGCCGCCAATGCGCCCGCTCGATGGACGAGTGGCTGATGGGCAAGACCGATCTGCCGCGGTAAGGCGCGGTCACTGAATGAAAAGGGGCGCCGAGTGCGCCCCTTTGCTTTTGTGCGTGGGGCACCCCCCTCCCACCGCCTGACGGCGGTCCCCTCTCCCCCGCAAGCGGGAGAGGGTGCGCCGACTGCACCCTCAGGGTACTCTGAACCGGCAGTCGGGATGCCCTCTCCCGCTTGCGGGGAGGGGGGACCAGCCGACAGGCTGGTGGGAGGGGGTGCCACACGCACCAGCGCCCACTCGCCCCCTCACACCACGTTGATTTCAACCGGGATATTCCCCCGCGTCGCCTTGGAATACGGGCAGGTCTGGTGCGCCGCGGCGACCAGTTGTTCGGCGAGTTCGCGGTCGATGCCGGGCAGGCTGACATTGAGCCGAGCCCGCAGCGAATACTGCTCGCCCTCCATCACCAGGTCGACTTCGGCATCTACCGTGCGCTCGGCCGGCAGCGTCACCTTCAGCTTGCCGGCAACGGCGCCGATGGCGCCGAGGAAGCAGGCCGACCAGCCGGCCGCGAACAGCTGTTCCGGGTTGGTGCCGCTGCCGAAGCCCGGCGGCGACAGCGCCACGTCGAGCGCTCCGTCGGAGCTGCGCGCCGTGCCGGCACGGCCACCGCTGGTGTGAGTACGGCCGGTGTAAAGGAGCTTTTCAATCTGGTTCATTTTTGGGGTCTTCCGTTCGTTTGCTGATCGGGGCTTGGCAGGCAGCGCCAACGCCACCATTTAATTATCGCGATAATCATTACGGCGAGACTTGTGTCACGAGCTGCGCAGCCGTACAAGCGAAAAGTTATCGCGATAATGATTTTTGAACGGAGTAGCCCATGGCAGCCAATCAGCGCGACGACGACAGCTTCCGGCTCGCCGACTTCATGTGCTTTGCCGTGTACTCGGCCAACCTCGCCTATTCGCGGGTCTATAAGCCGGTGCTGGAGGAGCTGGGCCTCACCTACCCGCAATACATCGCCATCGTCGCCCTGTGGGACGAGGCGGAGCTGACGGTCAAAGGCCTGAGCGACAAGCTGTTCCTCGAGCCGAGCACGGTGACCCCGATGCTCAAGCGTCTCGAGGCGATGGGTTACGTGAGCCGCACCCGCAGCACCGCGGACGAACGGGTGGTGCATGTCAGGCTGACCGACACGGGTAGAAAGCTCCGCGACAGGGCCCGCGAGCTGTCGAAGATCACCTACAAGGCGACCGGGTTGAACCCCGAAGAGTTCCGCACCCTGCAGCGCGACATCACCAATCTCCGCAGCAACCTGATGGCGGCAGCAGGCGAGGGGTGAGCGGCTGCTTGGCTCCCCTCCCCCCGCGGCGCTACCGCGTCCGCTAGGAGGGGAGGGGCGGGGGGTGGGGGTGTCGAGGGGGACCTCGGTGCCGACTGCACCACCCCCTCCCTCAATCCCACCCTCAAGGGGGAGGGAAGCAACAGTCCGGTGGCTCAGCCAAAGGCCACTTGGCCGGTGCCCTACCTGCCGCCAGCCGCCTCGAGCAGCCTCGCGATCTCGGCGTAGCCGCGGGCCCGCGCATGGGCCAGCGGCGTCACCCCGTCGGCATCGGCGAGGTTGACGTCGGCGCCGCCCTTGATCAGGTCGGCGACGATCTCCTGATAGGTCGGCCCGCCATCGGTGAGAATCACCGCCTCGAGCAGCGCCGTCCAGCCGAGGCCGTTGACATGATCGGGATCGACACCGGCGGCGAGCAGCAGCCGCACACTCTCCGGGTGGCCCTTCTCCGCCGCCGGGATCAGCGCCGTGCCGCCGTAGCGATTGGTGTCCTTGAGGTTGGCGCCGTTCGCCAGCAGCAGCTTCAGGATCTCACTCCGCCCTTCAGCGCCGGCGTAAAGGAAGGGCGTATCCTTGATGTCGTCCCTGGCGTTGACATCGGCGCCGGCCGCGACCAGCACCCGCGCTGCATCGACGGCGTTGGCATGGGTTGCCACCAGCAAGGCGGTGCGACCGCCGCTGTCGCGCACCTCGATCGCCTGCCCCGCCGCCAGCAGTTGCGTCAGCGCCGCCGCGTCATTGTCGCGGGCAGCAGCGAGAAAGGCCTGGTCATCGGCCATGGCGGGAAACGCTCCGGCAATAAGGGCGAGGCCGCTCAGAACGGCGCGGCGCTTCACTTCGGGCTCGGATTCTCGACCTTGCCGACGCCGAACGCATCGGCCCGGCCGGCCGGCGCCTCGATCATCTGCGTCAGGTCGAACCCGACGGTCGCCGCATCGGCCATGTCGGCGGTGACGAGGTCGGCGGCGCGCCGCGGTGTATTGGTGAGCGAGATCACCGCACCGGCGACTTCGAGCAGCTTCATCTGCCCCAGCCCCTGGTAGGGTGGCCGCATCATCAGTTGCGCGTCGGTGCCGAGCAGCGGATCGGCGACTTCGATGCCCACCGTGCCGCCGCCGCGATAGTAGTTCTTGAGGCTCTGGCTCAGATAGAAGGCCAGCTTGTCGGCGCCGGCAGCCGAGAAATGGACCCCGTCATCCTTGCGCATCCGCACCTGGTTGCCGTTGAGGTCGGGGCCGCGCGCCGTGTAGCCGCCCTCTTCGGTAGCGAATTTATCGTAGATATCGAGGAACTCGGCGCCGCCGCTGAACGCCGCGAGCCGCTGGATCTCGTTGACCTGGATCATCGCCTTGCCGAACTTCGGCGCTTCCATCGGCGGCAGGCCGATCCAGATGGTCGGCTTGTTGGCGGCCCGCAGCACCTTCACCACATTGGTGATGCGCGCCGAATACTCGGTGGTCCATTCCGGCGTCAGCGAGCCGTAGCTCTCGCCGTTGAGGTTCATCTTCTGGCGGTCGTTGATGCCGATCAGGATCACCGCGATATCGAAGCTGTTGGCCGCAATCTGCTCGTTGATGGTCTTGGGCCAATCAAAGAAATCCGGCCTGACGAAGCTCGACGAGCCCACCCCCTGGGTGAGGATCGAGATGTTGGGGTCCTCGGCATAGAAGCGCTCCAGCGCTTTGCCGACATCGGTGGCCATCGAGTTCGCCGAACACGGCGAGCCGCGTCGCGCCGATGGCCTTCTCGATCTTGGGCTTTTCCGGCAGCGGCAGCGCCGCCTTCTTCTGCTTTTTCACCACCGGCTTTTCGACCACCGGGGCTTCGTCCTGCTGCTGCTGATCGTCGCCGAACAGCAGGTCCATCAGCGTGCGCCGCTTCTTGCGCGGCGGCGCCTGTTCCTGCTGCGCCACGAGGATGCGCCCATCATCGGCCTCTTGGGTGATCGCCGGCACGGCGAATTCGGCCTCGCGCGCCTGCGCGAACATCGGCAGCATGTCGGTCAGCACCAGCGCCGCCACTACGGCGCCGATGACCCAGAGTACGAACCGGTTGGGTTTCTTCTGCATGGCAGCCATCTAGCTGACGAACGGCAGTGAATTGAAGACCGCTCGCGATAAATCTACTGCGCTCCCGCGGCTGCCGGTGGCGCTACCACATCCCGGGCAGCCGCCACCAACTCCTCGTAGCTGTAGAGCGTGATGAACCCGTCGGCAACTTCGCCCTTCGAGGCCTGGAACTTGGCATATGCCGCCTGGCTGACCGGCCCGATGCGGCCATCGACCAGCCCCCCGTAGAGTCCAAGCTTGATCATCGCCTCCTGGATCCCCCGGCGCTGCTCGAGGTTGGGGAATTTCGTGTCGCGTGGCCAGGCGGTGAGGTACGCGCCTCGGCCCTTCAGCCGGTCCTGAAGATGCGAAATGGCCATCGCGTAGCTGTCGGAGAAATTATAGCCCTTGAGCACGAGATAATTGTTCGTCATCAGGAATTTCGGCCCTTTCGCCCCGGTCGGCGCGTAGAGAAACACCTCGATCGTGGCGTCGCTGAACGCCGCGCCGCCGACCTGCTTTATGCCGAGTTCGGTGAAGAACGAGATCGGGCGCAACTGGTCGCGGGTCGCCAGCAGATAGTCGAACCCTTCCGGCACATCGACCTCATAACCCCATTCGAGGCCCGGCTTGTAGCCGAGGCCAAGCAGAAACTCGGCGCTTGTCGCCAAGGCGTCGGCCAGCGAGTTCTGCAGGTCGATGGCGCCGTCGCCATCACCGTCGGTGCCGTACTTGATGACGTTGGTCGGATTGACCTGCAGGTGCCCGATCGCGCCGGCCCAACTGCCGACCAGTTGGGTGGCATCGAGCGGCCCGCGCTGCACCAGCAGCAGCGCCGCGATCAGGTCCGCCGTGTCGCCCTCGAGCCGGACGCGCCGCTGGTGCACCAGCGTGGCGAGGGACGGGACGATCGGACGGATATACTGGGGATCGCCCAGCACGCGGCCGTAGTTGGTTTCGATGCCCCAGATCGAGCTGAGGAGGTATGGATCGACGCCATACTTCTTGCCGATCGAACTCGAGCACGGCCTTGTTCGTCTCGATCGCTTCCTTGCCCTTGCCGATGCGCCAGTCGGTGACGCGCTTGTCGATATAGTCCCACAACGGTGTGGTGAACTCTGGCTGCGAGGTCACCAGCTCCGGCACAGCCGCATCGGGCGTCAGCCCGTACATCGCCTTGGCGTAGGTTTCATGCGTGACACCGGCGGCCAGCGCCGTCGCTTCGAAATTCTTGATGAAGGACTCGAAGCTCTCGACCGGTTGCGCGAAGGCCGGAGAGGCGAGACCAAGAAACGCGACGACGAAGGCGAGGTGACGTTGCATGGCGAATCGCTACCTGTTTCGTGTGGCTAAATAGCGCTCCCAGTTCAGCGCTGCGTCAACGATCTCGGTAAGATCCTCATGGGCCGGCTTCCAGCCGAGCACCTGGCGCACCTTGTCGGCCTTGGCGACGATCGAGGCCGGATCGCCGGCGCGGCGCGGTTCCTCGATCACCTTGAAGTCGACCCCCGACACCGCTTTCACGGTCCCCACCACGTCGCGCACCGAGAAGCCGCGGCCATAGCCGCAGTTCATGGTGACCGAGGCGCCGCCCTTGCGCAGGTACTCGAGCAGCAGCGCATGCGCTTCGACGAGGTCGCTGACATGGATGTAGTCGCGCACCCCGGTACCGTCAGGGGTCGGGAAGTCGGTGCCGAAAATCCCCATGCTCGGCCGCTGCCCCAGCGCCGCCTGCGCGGCGACCTTGATCAGGTGCGTGGCGGTCGGCGAGGACTGGCCGCTGCGCTTTTTCGGGTCGGCGCCGGCGACGTTGAAATAGCGCAGCACGCCGTAAGTCAGGGGGTGCGCCGCCGCGACGTCAGCCAGCATCAGTTCGGTCATCAGCTTGGAGCGGCCATAGGGCGATTCCGGCAGCAACTGGCTGGTTTCGGCCACCGGTTCGAGCCCGGCATTGCCATAGACCGCTGCCGTCGAGGAAAAGATGAAGTGCTTGACCCCACCCCTCACTGCTGCCTCGATCAGGTTGCGCGAGGTCGCGGTGTTGTTGGCGTAGTATTTCAGCGGATCGCTGACCAATTCCGGCACCACGATCGAGCCGGCAAAGTGCACGATCTCGGTGATGCCGTGCTCGGCGATAAGTTTCTCCACCAGTTCGATGTCGCCGGCATGGCCCTGAACAAACGTTGCCCGGTGGTCGATGGCCCAGTCGAAGCCGGTGCTGAGGTTATCCAGCACCACCACCGCTTGCCCGGCATCGGCGAGCCGCAACACCATGTGGCTGCCGATATAGCCTGCGCCGCCTGTGACCAGAACCGTCATGGCCTACCCTCCAACACCAGAAATTAATGGCGTGGACGCTAATTTGCGAGGTGCTAAGAAACGCCTTATAGCCCCCCTACTGCCTCCCCTCCCGCCTGTCCCAGGAGTCCTCCTTGCCCAATCGTGTGCGCACCGCCGTGTTTCCGGTTGCCGGTCTCGGCACCCGCTTCCTGCCCGCCACCAAGGCGATGCCCAAGGAAATGCTGACGGTGGTCGATAGGCCGGTGATCCAGTACGCGGTCGATGAGGCGCGCGAGGCCGGGATCGAGCATTTCGTTTTCGTCACCGGCCGCAACAAGGGCGTCATCGAAGACCATTTCGACCGCCAGTACGAACTCGAGCACACCCTCGAAATCCGTGGCAAAACCGAAGCGCTGCGCGAGTTGCAGTCGGACCTGCCCTCCGCTGGCCAGACCAGCTTCACCCGCCAGCAGGAGCCGCTGGGTCTTGGCCACGCCGTGTGGTGCGCGCGCGAGCTGGTCGGCGACCAGCCCTTCGCACTGCTGCTGCCCGATATGGTGTTCAAGGGCGTCCCCGGCGTCCTGCGGCAGATGATGGATGCCTACGAGACCAGCGGCGGCAACGTCATCGCGGTCGAGGAAGTGCCGATGGAGGATGTTTCGTCCTACGGCGTGGTGGCGCGCGGCGCCGGACCCGACGAAGGCTTCCGCATCACCGGCATGGTGGAAAAGCCCAAGCGCGAGGATGCGCCCTCCAACCTCATCATTTCCGGCCGCTACATCCTGCAGCCGCAAATCTTCTCGCTGATCGCCGACCAGGAGCGCGGCGTCGGCGGTGAGATCCAGATCACCGACGCCATGCAGACGCTGATGACCCAGCAGCATTTCAGCGGCGTGAAATACAAGGGCCAGTCCTTCGACTGCGGCTCGAAGCTCGGCTTCCTCACCGCCAACGTGGCGTTCGCGCTCGATCGGCCCGATCTCTCCGAGGCGTTCCGCAAGCAGATCCGGCATTTGGTTTAGTCGCTCTGCGACAGCCGCCGTCGGGCTTCCCTCCCCTTTGAGGGGGCAATCGCATATCGAGGGCCACCGGTCTCGCAGTGGTCCTCCACCGCGCAGCGGGGAGGGGGACCAGCGAAGCTGGTGGAGGGGGCGGCCCCAAACACCGGCGCATCCTGCCGCCCCCTCCACCGCCTTCGGCGGTCCCCCTCCCCGTTTCACGGTGGAGGACCACCGAGAGTCCCGCGCCTGGCGCCATATGCGATAGCCCCTCCCCTCAGGGGGAGGCGCGCAAAGCCAAACCTACCGGTGGAACTTCACCCCAACCATCACCTGATGCTCGTCGGTCGCGGCGGCCGGGGGCTTCTCGGTGCGGCGGAAGCTGTAGTCAGCCGTCAGGTCGGTGTACTCGTTGAGCAGGTAGTCGGCGCCGACCCCGAAACCCAGATTGGTCTCGACGCTGTCGATGCCCTGGTAGCGCGCTTCGCTCCACTGGGCATCGGCGCGCAGTTTCAGCCACGGGTTCACCAGATACTCGAGCTGGCCGGTCGCCGCGTAGGTGAGCTTGGCCGTCGCGCCCGATGTGGTGCCCGGCTGCGAGATCGTGGTGCTGAGGGCGCCGCGCAGCGTCAGCGTCTCATCGGGCCGGAACGTCGCCTTGGCGTCGTAGAGCACGGCCGAAAAATCGCTGAGCGAAGCGTCGATCAGGTCGGTATAGCCGAGGCCCACGGAGCCTTCGAGCTCCAGCGTCTCGTTGAACTTGGCGCTGAGCCCGCCGCGCCCCGCATAGGTGACGTTGTCGAGCTTTACGAGGAGGCTCGGCGAGGGCACGTCATAGGCGAGATAGTCCGCCGCGAGGTCGACGAAGGCGACGAGGCCGGGCGTCAGCTCATAGCCGAGCCGGGCGCCGGCGCCATAGGCGGTGGTGTTCTGGAAGCTGTTATCGGTGGTGGAGTTGTCGTCGTAGGTCGTCTCGCCATAGACCTCGCGCCCGGCGCTGCCGCGCGCCGCCAGGTTGAACGCCCCGAGGTCGCGCGACGCACTGACCTCGCCATTCCCTGACACCACGATCGGGGCCGCGGCGACATTGCTGGCATAATTCGGCCCGCCCGCATCGTCCTGCGATAGCTTGAGGTTGCCGCGCCCGCTCAGCGTCGTCAGCGCGTCGAGCTTGTACTCGCCGCCTGCCGTGCCGGAGATCGAGCCGATGCGGGCGCTGCCGTCGATCCTGTAGCGGAGCTCGCTGCTCACCCCGACATCATAGCCGCCGCGGATGGTTTGCTGCTTCAGCGTCACGCTGGGCAGCGCGATCAATTCGTAGCTCGGCCCGCCCCCGGTCCCGTCATCCTTGATGCCGCCGCGCAGCCCCAGGCTCCAATCGATATCGAGCGGGTCGGCCTCGTAGGGCGGCGTCGCCGTGCAGTTCTGACAGTCGATGGCGGGATTGCCCAACAAGTCGGCATTATTGGTCGCCGAGCCATCGCCGAGCGGAATGAACTCGCCCGCGCCGGCCGGAAACGCAAGCAACGTCAGCGCCATGGCGCTGACGGCAATGCCGGCTCTCCTTGTTCGCATAAGCTGCACCGCCTCGGGCGAGAATGGTCAACGAACCCTTGCAGCTTATGGTTAAGGAAACCTTGCCGGAGCGTTTTCAGGAAAAGTTGCAGACTTTTCTGGTTCGAAAGCGCGACAAAGCAGAACCTCGAGCGTTTCGGCGTTTCATTGAAACGACGAAGCGATCTAGACTGCCTCCACCTTCAGCAGAGCCCCGTCGGCTTCGATGATCCGCACCCGCGAGCCGGCCGCGAGATCAGGGCCCTGCACGCGCCACACCGTATCGTCGAGCGCCAGCCGGCCGATACCGTCGCGGATCGGCTCGTCGAGCACCGCTTCCTGGCCGATGAAGCGGTGCGCCCGCTGATTGAGGAACGGCCGGTCGGAGGCCACGCCCGGGCCGCGGAACTTCAGCCACAGCCCGATGCTGCAGAGCGCCAGCACACCGAAGATGACGAACTGCAGCGGCCAGAAAATGCTGACGAACAGCGACAGCACCCCGGTAGCGAGCGCCGCGCCGCCAAGCCAGACCAGCACCCCGCCCGGCACCGCCAGTTCGAGCGCCAGGAGGATCAGCCCGGCGACCACCCAGGACCACGCGCCGTGGGTGGCGATGAAGTCGATGACCTGCATGTGAGCCTCCTCTTGGTCAGCTTAGGTGGTGGACGGCGGGCGTCCGCCGGTCGGCCGGCTCGGCGGCCTGTCGCCGCCAAAGGTCTCCTTGGCGATTTCGGCAATGCCGCCGATGGCGCCGATGACGCTCGCCGCATCGACCGGCAGCATCAGCACTTTCTGGTTCGGCGACTTGGCCAGCCCTTCCAGTGCCTTGATGTAGTTGTTGGCGACGAAATAATTGATCGCCTGTACGTTGCCCGAGGCGATGGCATCCGACACCACCTGCGTCGCCTTGGCTTCGGCTTCGGCGGAACGCTCGCGTGCCTCGGCATCGCGGAATGCCGCCTCACGCCGGCCCTCGGCTTCCAGCACCTGGCTCTGCTTCTGCCCCTCGGCCTGCAGGATCGCCGCCTGCCGCTTGCCTTCGGCTTCGAGGATCAGCGCGCGCTTCTCGCGCTCGGCCTTCATCTGCCGGCCCATCGACTCGATCAGGTCCTTGGGTGGATCGATGTCCTTGATCTCGATGCGGGTGATCTTCAAACCCCATGGCTGCACCGCGGCATCCACCACCTTGAGCAGGCGATGGTTGATCTCGTCGCGGTTCGAAAGCAGCTGATCGAGGTCCATCGAGCCCATCACCGTACGGATATTGGTCATGGTGAGGTTCTGCACCGCCAGGTCGAGCTGTGCCACTTCATAGGCGGCGGCCGCCGCATCGAGGATCTGGTAGAAATTGACGCCGTTGACGGTGACCGTGGCGTTATCGCGGGTGATCACTTCCTGGTGCGGAACGTCGACCACCTGCTCCATCATGTTCATCTTGCGCCCCAGGCCATCGACGAACGGAATGATCAGGTTCAGCCCCGGCTTCAGCGTGCGGATGTACCGCCCGAAGCGTTCGACCGTGTAGTTGTATCCCTGCGGCACCACCTTGGCGCCGGCGAACAGCACCAGCACCGCGAGCACGCCCAACGCGATCAGCGTCAGGCTCAACCCGTCGAGATTCGTGAAGTCCATTGCCTCATCCCCTTTTTTTGCGCCCGGCCCGTTGTGAAATATGTATGTGCCCAACGGAGTTGCTGCAATGTCGCGCGGCCAAATCCGGTGGGAACTGGCGCTGGCGCGTTGCACCCCCCGATCGTGGCAAGCCACGGCGACAAAGCGGAAAGCAGCGGCTAAGCTCCCGCCCATGAAGCTGACCGACGAGATGGGGATAGCCGTGGCCGAGCAACTCGGCGTCCGGCTGACCAGCCCCGACCGCGAGGCGCTGCCCGGTGGCGGCGTCACCAAGGGCCAGCTCGTCGCCTATTACGATGCCGTCGCCGCGCGCATGCTGCCCCATATCGAGAGGCGCGCCCTGAGCCTCGTACGGGTGCCGCGCGGCAGCAAGCCGTTCTTCCAGAAGCACGATACCGGCGGCTTCCCCGACACCATGAAGCGCGTCGCCATCGAGCTGAAGGAAAGCGACAAGCAGGATCATTTCTACGTCGTCGATGTCGCCGGCCTCCTCGCGGGAGTGCAGATGTCGACGCTGGAGTTCCACATCTGGGGCAGCCATATCGATACGCTGGAGCAGCCCGACCGCATCATCTTCGATATCGACCCCGATGAGGGGCTCGATTTCAAGGTCACCCGCGCGGCGGCGCTGCATATCCGCGACGTGCTCGGCGAATGGGGGCTCCAGAGCTTCCCGATGGTCACCGGCGGCAAGGGCATCCACGTTATCGCGCCGCTGCAGCCGGTGACCGAATGGCCGCTGGTGAAGCTGTTCTGCCGCACCTTTGCGCAGAAGCTCGAGGACAACGAGCCCGATAGTTTCACCGCCAACATCCGCAAGGTCGAGCGCAAGGGCCGGATGTTTGTCGACTACCTGCGCAACGAGCGCGGCGCCACCGCCATCGCGCCATTCTCCACTCGGGCCCGCCCCGGCGCCCCCTGCGCCGTGCCGGTCGGCTGGGACGAACTCGAAACCCTCGAGGCGGCCAACCTGTTCCAGATCGAAGCCGCCGCCGCCAAGGCGCAGGAGCCGGACCCGTGGGCCGGCTATTTCGACCTGACCCAGTCGATCACCAGGGGCATGGTGGAAGCAGTTGCCGGGCCGTTGAAGGATCTGAAGCTCTAGGGGATGGGCCCTCCGTGCCTCCCAGCACCCCCTCTCTTGCGAAAACTAAGGACATAGCTGCGCTAAGCCCAAGTTTTCGCTTTCTCCCGCCAAGGGGGAGAGTCCCGACTGATACTCAGGTGCGAATGGAAGGTACCGATCATCTCCCCCCTTGCGGGGGAGAATGGAATTTCTTGGGCTTAGCCCTTCGCTAAGCCTTAGAAATTCCAAGAGAGGGGATTTGGCGGGCACAGTGACTTTGGCCGCCCCTAAACCCAGCCCGCCAGCTCCTTGCGGATCACGCTTTCCAGCATCCCCATCCCCAGCTCGCTGTCATTGAGGCACGGGATATAGGCATAGCGCTCGCCGCCGGCGTGCTCGAACTGCTCGCGGCCGGTGATGGCGATCTCTTCCAGCGTCTCGATGCAATCGACCGAGAAGGCCGGCGCCACCACGGCGACGCGCTTGATCCCTTGTCCCGGCAGCGCCATCAGCGTGGCGTCGGTATAGGGTTCGAGCCACTTGGTCGGGCCGAACCGGCTCTGGAAGGTGACCTTGAGCTTGTCCTCCGACCAGCCCAGGTGCTCGCGCACCAGCCGCGTCGTCTTGAGGCACTGGCAGTGATAGGGGTCGCCCGCCTCGAAATACTGCACCGGCATACCGTGATACGAGGTGAGGATCACGTCGGGGGTGAAGTCCAGCGCCGCGACGCCATCGGCAATGGATTGCGCCAGGGCTTCGATATAGGCCGGCTCATCGAAATAGGCCGGGAGCGTCCGCACCGCCGGCTGCCAGCGCAGCGTCTTCAGCGCATCGAACGCCTTGTCGTTGGCCGTCGCCGTGGTAGTTGCCGAGTATTGCGGATAGAGCGGCGCCAGGAGTCTTCTGGCACCCGGCCGCCTGCAGCGCCTCGATCCCCGCTTTGGTCGACGGGTTGCCGTAGCGCATGGCGAAATCGACGACAATGTGCTTGCCCAGCCGCTCCTGGAGCTTGGTCGCCTGCTTGCGGGTGATGACGCGCAACGGGCTCTCGTTGGCTTCCCTGTCCCAGATACGGGCATAGTTCGCGCCGCTCTTCTGCGGCCGGGTCGACAGCACCACGCCCTGCAAAATCGGCTGCCACAGCCATTGCGGGGATTCGATCACCCGGGGGTCGGAGAGGAACTCGCTGAGGTAACGGCGCACCGACCAGTAGTCGGTGCCATCGGGAGTACCCAGATTGAGCAGCAGCACCCCCACCTTTGGTGACGCAATCGGTGGGTGTCCGGCGGGAAGTCCGGTTGCCATGGGCTGGCCTGTAGTTTGGAAAGGGTCTCGTGTTGCGCGCAACATAGTCAGGGACGCCCCGAACACAAGTGCAAGGGTGTCGCGGCGAACTCAGAAACTCGCGAGCAGCAGCACGGCGCCGAAGGCGAACACCACCAGCGCACCACCGAGTTCGGCCCACCACACCAACCGGCTGCCCAGCCGGCCTTCGCTGCCGAGATAGCGGGTCGCAAAGCCCTTGGCGCCCACCGCCAGCACCGCCAGCGCCGACACGGTGATCGCCGTGCCCAGCCCCATCAGGAACACCGCCGCGATGCCAGCAGGAGTATCCCCTGGCTCAGCGCGAACACCAGCACCACCAGGGCCCCCAGCAGGGCCGGAGCCCTACCCCGAGCACCACGCCGAGCTGCTCGCGCCAGTCGCCGCCGGTCTGCTCGGCGGTCACCACATGGTGGTGGCCGTGGTCGTGCCCCTCGTGATGGTGATCATGGGCGCCGTGATCGTGCCCATAATGGGCATCACCCGGCACCCGGCCATAGGCATCGAGCACCGGGCCATCGGCGGGCTGCAGGCTCGATCGGAAATTGAAACTCGGCCCACGCTGGTTGAGCAGCGCGTGTTGCGGCGCTTCGTCGGCATGCAGATGCTGGTGCGCCTTCGCCGTCAGGTCAGGCCCGTGGTCATGCGAGTGGCCGCCCCAGCCGAACAGCTTTCGGGCGATCAGCCACAGCCCGAGCAGCGCCACGAGGCCATACGACGCCTTCTCGATCCAGCCCACCGCGGTGCCCATGGCGACGCTCGACAACCCGAGGATCGCCGCGGCGACGCCGACGAACACCACCGCCACCAGCGATTGCATCATCGCGGCGGCAAAGCTGAGCCCGATGCCGCGCCGCACCTGTCGCTCGTTGGCCAGCATATAGGAGCCGATCACCACCTTGCCGTGGCCCGGCCCGGCGGCGTGGAACACCCCGTAGAGAAAGCTCAGCCCGCCCAGCACCCAGAAGGCGGTATAGTCGGTCTTGAGCTTGCCGAGCGCCGCGGTCATCGCCTGGTAGAAATCCGACTGCATCCGCGCCACCCAGCCGAGGAACCCGGTCTTGGGCAACACGAACCCCGGCTCCGGCGGCGGGCCGCCGAACGGCAAAGCCGGCTTCGCCTCCGCCACCTGCGTCACCGCCTCGAGCGCCGTTGCCGCTTCCGCCGGTGCCGCCGCGCCCGAGCAATCGAGAACGATCGCCCCCTGCGAGCCGCGCACCGCCGCCTCGAGATCGGGCGGCAGCTGCGTCACATCCGACGACAGGTCGAACAGCCGCCCCTGCAGGTCCGGCGACAGCTCGCGCGGCGGCTCCAGATGCAGCCCGCAGCCGGCAGGCGCATTCACCAGCGTCACGTCGGCCGGCGCATGGAAGGTGATCGCCACATAATATTCGGGATCGGCGATGGCGACCTCGAGCTTGTCCTTGATCCGGTACGGCGTCTTGGGTGCGATATCGAAGCTGAGCGTCGAGCGGTTGTCGGCGAACACGAACTTCGCCCCGCCCACCTCGGTGAAGGGCAGCGACGCGCCGGTCTGGCCGGCGGCCGTGTAGGCGCCGGCCGAAGTGTAGAAATTGTACTCGGCCAGCCCCTTGATGTTCTCGTCGGCCAGCTCCTGCATCTCCTCGGACGAGGTGATGCCGTCACTATTGGTGTCGAGCCCCTGGATCTGCCACACCGAGAACGCTTCATCGAAGGTCCAGGCGTTCTTGATCTCGGTGAGTTCGCCCGCCTCGTTGAAGACGATGGTCGCCTTGGCATCGATGAAGATGTGGGGGTGAGCCTCTGCAGCGCCGACAAGACCGAAAGTGGCTGCCGCAACCAGCGCCAGCTTGCGGAACAAACCCGTCATCGCCGCCCCGTTTTCGTTCTACTTCATCGGGTTGTCGGCAAACCAGGCGACCAGATGGTCGATCAGTGCACGAACCTTGCCGGCAAGGTGCCGCCGATGCGGATAGACGGCCATCAGGCTCGGGCCCTCGGGCATCCTGTCCTCGAGCACGCGAACCAGCCGCCCTTCGGCGATCAGAGGGTCAGCGAGGTAGGTCGGCAATACGGCGAACCCAAGGCCGGCGAGCGCCGCCTGCAGCGCAGCCACCGGAGAATTTACCCGCGCCGGCCCCGAGACGTGCACCGAGACCGGCGTACCGTTCTCGATGAAGCGCCACGAGCTGTGCGAGGGCATATTGGTATCGAGCACGCAGGGCATGTTGCGCAGCGCCTCGCCCGAGGTCGGCGTGCCGACCCGCTTGACGAGGCTCGGTGCGGCGCAGATCACGTGCCGCATATCGGAGATCTTGCGGGCGATCAGCGAAGAGTCCGCCAGCGTCGAGATGCGGAGCGCCACATCGACGCTCTCCTCCACCAGGTCGACATAGCGATCCTCGAGCCTCAGATCGACCGACATCAGCGGGTTCCTGGCGATGAAGGCGAAGATCGCCGGCGCGAGCGTCGTTTCGCCGAGGTTGCGCGGCGCCGACACCCGCACCAGCCCGCGCGGCTCGGCGGTCTGGTCCGAGATCGTCGCGTCGAGATCATCGAGCTGCTGCAGCAGCTGGCTCGCATCGCGGTAATAGGCTTCGCCGGCTTCGGTGAGGCTGAGCTTGCGGGTGGTCCGGTTCATCAGCCGCACCCCGAGATAGTCCTCGAGGTCGGTGACATATTTCGACAGCAGCGCCTTGGAGCGTCCGTGCTGCCGCGCCGCGGACGAGAAGCCGCCGGCATCGAACACCTGCACGAAGGCCCGGATGCGGGCGAGGTCCTGGCTCATGCGTTGCTGACCTGAATTGTGTAGACTGGTTGCGTTCCAGTCGAACGCCGCCTCCGCCACGCATAAGTCATCCAGGGGCATGAACAATGCCGCCACTTGGTCTCTGTGAGATTAACGATAGGATGGGTCCCATGTCGCTCGAACCCACCTTCAAGTCTATCTATCCACCCATGAGCAAACCCGAAGCCCGTTCAACGCTTTACCGGCTGATCGAAGCCGGCCAGCTGGCCCACCAGGCGCTGCTGGTGCCGCTGCTCGATCGCGGGCTGGAGGCCGGCGACGACGCCGTGATCTTCGTGCTGCATGCCGAACTGGGGGCCAGCGAGGCGGCGCTGGCCGAGCATCTGGGGCTGGAGCTGGAAGCGCTGCAGCCCCGGCTGGCCCGGTTGATCGAGCGCGACATCGTCGCAAGGCAAGCCATCGGCCCCGACCTGACCGAGGGCCTGGCGCTGACCGAACGCGGCGCCCGCATCCGCGAAGTGCTGGCCGCCAACTGGGAACAGCTCGAGGAAGCGCTGTTCGCCGATTTGGAGCAGAAGAAGCGCAAGGGGTTGAGCAAGGCGCTGAAGCGGTTTGTGGAGCTGTTGCGGCTGGATTGAGGGGCGACCTCAGCACCGGCGCGAGCCGACCCCCACCCCTGTCCCCTCCCCCTAAACATGGGGAGGGAGACGCTCACTCGAACACCAGTGTTTTGGTCTCCCTCCCCATTCTTAGGGGGAGGGGACAGGGGTGGGGGTCCACAGCCACCGCTCTCACAGCAGAAGCACCAGCCCTACCCCGCCACCCTGCCCACCCGCCGATCGATCAGCATCACCGCCGTGATCACCACAAAGGCGAACACCACCAGGCCGCCGGCGAGGATGTGGGCCTTGTCCCACTCCAGCCGCTCGACGAAATCGTAGATCGCCATCGACACCAGCTTGGTCTTGCCCGGGATGTTGCCGCCGATCATCAGCACCACACCGAACTCGCCGACAGTGTGCGCGAAGGTGAGGATGGCGCCGGTGAGGTAGCCGGCGCGCGACAGCGGAATGACGACGCGGAAGAATGTCGTCCACCGCCCGGCCCCGAGCGTCGCCGCCGCCTCCAGCGGCTCGTCGCCCAGCGCCTCGAACGCGGTGCGCAGCGGTTGCACCATGAACGGCAGCGAGTAGAGCACCGAGGCGATGACTAAGCCCTCGAACGAGAAGGCCAGCGTCCTAGCGCCCCAGAGCGGCGCCAACAAGCCGCCCGGCCCATTCGGGCCGAACGCCAGCAGCAGGTAGAAGCCGAGCACCGTCGGCGGCAGCACCAGCGGCAGCGACACCACCGCCGCCACCGCCGGCTGCAAGGGCGAGCGGGTACGGCTCAACCAGGCGATGGGCGTGCCGACCACGAGGAGCAGCAGCGTGACGATCAGCGCCAGCGTCAGCGTCAGCCCGACGGGCTGTACGATCTCACTGGCGCTCAGCATGCAAAACCCCTCACTGGCCCGAGCCGACCTCGTAGCCGTATTTCTCGATGATGGCGCGGGCTTCGTCGCCCCTCAAGAACTCGAGGAAAGCGGCCGCCGCCAGGTCGGACTCGCCCGGCTTCAGCAGCACTGCATCCTGCAGGATCGGCGTGTAGTCCTCCGCCGGCACGCGCCAGACTTGCGACGCCGGCTTGTCGATCACCTGGCTGAGGGCAACGAAGCCCAGTTCCGCATTGGCCGAGTCGATGAACTGCAGCGCCTGGCTGATATTCTCGCCGGTGACGATTTTGGGGGTCAGCGCTGCGGTGAGCCCGAGCCTATCCAGCGTTTCCATCGCCGCGGCGCCATAGGGCGCGGTCTTCGGATCGGCGACCGACAAATGCTGGAACGCGTTGGCCTTGAGCACTGCCGCGCCATCGGTGAGCTCGAGCGACGGCGAATAGAGCACGACCTTGCCCACCGCATAGGTGAACACCGTGCCATCGACTGCAAAGCCTTCCTTCACCGCCTGCGCCGGCCGCTTGTTGTCGGCCGAAAAGAACACCTCGAACGGCGCGCCCTGGCTGATCTGGGTGTAGAGCGCCCCGGTCGCGCCGAAGCTGAAGGTCACGGTGTCGCCGGTCTTCCTGGTGAAGGCGGCGCCCAGCTCTTCGGCCGGCTTGGTGAAGTTGGCGGCAACCGCCGCGCTGACATCGGCGGCAAAGGCCGGCGCGCTCGCCAGCGCGAGCAGGCTGACACTGGGCAGAATGGTGATCCGACGCATGACCTCGATATGTCCTGATAGAAATATCGATGATTGTGCCAAGGCGACGTAGCGCCAGCAAGCGTTATTTTCGAATGGACATATCGCCGTGCAAGGCGCTGAGCGCTTCGACATCCCGGGCGATCGCCTTGCGGGTCGCCTCCTGCATGCCGCGATAGCGCTCCAGCACCTCGCGGCCCGCCGCGGTGAGTGCCGCCCCCTGCGCATTGCCGCCGCGCGATGCCTCGACCAGCGGCGTGCCGAACCCCTCGTTCAGCGTCTGCACCAGTCCCCAGGCCCGCTTGTACGACATCCCCATCCGCTTGGCCGCCTCGGAGATCGACCCGGTCTCGGCGATCAGTTGCATCAGGTCGGCGCGACCGGGCCCGATATAGAAGTTCTCGCCGAGGGTGATGCGAAGGTGGGAGAGGCCGATGACCGTCGATCGCAACTTCTTCGCCAAGCTCTGCCTCCCGAGGCGCCATCTCCCCACCCATAGCAGTTCGGATCACGGCTTTGCCACAATAGAGGAGGGCTATGGCTGCAGCGCTGTGCTGGAGGTTGAAGTGTCAATCCGCTCCCTGCTTGTCTGTCTCTTCGCCCTCGCAACCGCCACCCCGGCTTTCGCCGGCAGCTCGCCGCTCTATGGCAACTGGGTGCTCGAGGAACTGCGCGACGGCGTTGTGACGCCCGGGGTGCGCACCACGCTGGAGGTCGAGCCGGGCGGGCGGGCCGGCGGCAGCGGCGGCTGCAACAGCTATGGGGGCGGCGTCACCGTCACCGACAACGCGCTAAAGTTCACCGATATCGCCTGGACCGAGATGGCGTGCGAGCCGGCAACCATGGCGCAGGAAGCGGGCTTCCTCGCCGCCCTCGCCGCCGCCGTCAAATTTCACGCCGAGGCCGGTATCCTGGTCCTCATCGACAGCGCCGGCAGCAAGCTGGCGATGCTGCGAGCCCTGTGACCGGGCTAGTTCTGCCGCAGCCCAGCCGCTTCCCGCGCCAGGGTCTCGATCCGCTTCCAGTCCTTGTTGGCAATGGCGTCGGCGGGCATGATCCACGAGCCGCCGACGCAGATCACGTTGGGCAGCGCCAGGTATTCCTTCGCCTTCGCCATATCGATACCGCCGGTCGGGCAGAAGGTGATATCGGCCAAGGGGCTCGCATAGGCCTTCAGCACTTTCACCCCGCCCAGCGCCTCGGCCGGGAAAAACTAAGGAACGAGTAACCATGTTCCGACGCAGTCATCGCCTCGGTCGGCGTGCCGATGCCCGGCAGCAGCGGGATTTTGTGCTCCTCGGCCGCTTCGAGCAGCCGCGGCGACGCGCCGGGGCTGACCATGAACTGGCAGCCGGCATCGACCGAATGGCCCATCTGCAGCGGCGAGCGCACCGTGCCCGAGCCGACCACGGCGCCCGTAACCTTGGCCATTTCCTCGATGATCTGCAGCGCGTGCGGCGTCCGCAGCGTCACTTCCAGTACCGGCAGGCCACCGGCTACCAGCGCTTCGGCCAGGGGGCGTGCGGCGGACACATCGTCGAGCACGATCACCGGGATCACTGGCGCAAGCGAGAGGGTCTGGCGAAGGGCGGCGGCGTCTTGCGGCATGGCGATCCTCTAGGGCTGTCGTTCGGCGAGAGCGTTAGGCACTTGCCGCATGCCGATCAAGCCAAATCGCGACATTGAAAAGCAGCGCAATCGACCTTAAGTCTCCGGCGTCTGGAGGGACGGTCCGGTGCAGCTTATCAACGCTCTCACCCCGCTGGAGGAGGCTCGCGCCATCCTCGCGGAAAGTTTCGACCTCAAGTTCACCAAAGCGGTCGAACGCGTCACCTCGCGCGTCTATGAGCGCGTCAAGGACCGCATTCCCGAGATTGAATGGCCCTTCTATGCGCCGCTGATCCTGCAGATCAACCGGCTGAAGAAGCAGAAGGATGCGGTCATCCTAGCCCACAACTACCAGTCGCCGCAGATCTATCACGGCGTCGCCGATATCGTCGGCGACAGCCTGCAGCTCGCCATCGAAGCCACCAAGGTCAAGCAGTCGATCATCGTACAGTGCGGCGTGCACTTCATGGCCGAGACGTCGAAGCTGCTGAACCCCAAAAAGACCGTGCTGATCCCCGACAGCCGCGCCGGCTGCTCGCTCGCGTCCTCGATCACCCCCGAGGATGTCATTGCCATGCGGGCCCAGTATCCGGGCGTGCCGGTGATCACCTACGTCAACACCTCGGCGGCGGTGAAAGCGGTGACCGATGTCTGCTGCACCTCGTCGAACGCCGCCGACATCGTCAATGGCGTTGCCGGCGACACGGTGATCATGATCCCCGACCAGTACCTGGCGCGCAACACCGCCAAGAAGACAACGAAGAAGGTGATCACCTGGGCCGGCTCGTGCGAAGTGCACGAGACCTTCACCGCCGATGACATTGCCGAACTCCGCCACGCCTACCCGACGGCCAAGATCATCGCCCACCCCGAGTGCCCGCCCGAGGTGATCGACGCGGTGGATTTTGCCGGCTCGACCGCGGCGATGATCGACTACGTCAAGACGCAGAAGCCGCCGCGCGTGGTGATGGTCACCGAGTGCTCGATGTCCGACAATGTTGCGTCCGAGACGACGGGCGTCGATTTCCTGCGCGGCTGCAACATCTGCCCGCACATGAAGCGCATCAACCTCGAGAACGTCCTGTGGTCGCTCCACACCATGAGCGAGGAAGTCACCGTTGCCGAGGAACTGCTCGAGCCGGCCCGCGCCGCCGTGCAACGGATGATCGATTTCTCCAAAAAGCGGGACTGAGCCCGGGGCTGCGCCTGGCGCGGAGCAAGCAACCGCCGGTGCGGGCTGACCCCCACCCCTGTCCCCTCCCCCTCTAGGGGACAGGGGTGGGGGTCGGCTCGCACCAGCCCATCAGCCTCAACCGCAACAGCAGGCTCAGTATCGGCCGCCATGGACTTTCGTCTACGCAGATATCCGAACAATCGGCCCGCTGGCCGTTCCAAGCTCAATCAAATCAAGCGTCTGCCTGACTTTGAGGCTTGCGCGACTCCTCTGCCGCGCTAGATTTGGCGGATCGGGCCGCGACTTCCCGGCCCGCAACCGAGGGGTAAAGCGTCGTGCCACATTCCTTCAAGATCACTGCCGCCAAGGGCGGGCAGTTCGTCGCCAAGTTCGTCTACAACGCCGAAACCATTTTCTGGTCCGAGAACTATGCGGGCAAGGATAGCGCCAAGAACGCCATTGCCTCGCTGAAGAAGAACGCGGCTGGAGCGTCGGTGGTGGATACGGCCAAGGGCGAGACCGGCAAGGGCTACCGCTTCGAGCTGGCGGCTTCCAAAGACGGCCAGACCTTCGTCCGCTTCGTTGCGTCGAACGGCGAAACCATGGTTCGGACCGAGACCTACAAGTCCAAGTCGAGCGCCAAGAACGCCATCGAATCGCTTAAGAAGCGCGCCGCGGACACCCCGGTGGTCGAC
>CBDIRF010000032.1:0-49302 GCA_965284115.1 Devosiaceae bacterium | reverse complement strand
GCCAGCGTATCGCCGAATGGGATCCGTACACCCGTCCGATCCTCGCGGAAGTCGAAGGCGAAGTTGGCTTCGAAGACCTCGTGGATGGTGCGTCGGTGGCGGAAAACACCGACGAGACCACCGGCTTCACCAAGCGTGTCGTCATGGATTGGCGCGGCAGCCAGCGTAACGATGCGCTGAAGCCGGCGCTCACGGTCAGGCGCGGCGACGCTGTCGTCAAACTGGATCGTGGTGGCGAAGCCCGGTACCTGCTCTCCGTCGACGCGGTCATCGCGGTCGAGCCGGGCGAGAAGGTGTCGCCGGGTGACGTGCTGGCGCGTATTCCGCTGGAAAGCGCCAAGACCAAGGACATCACCGGCGGTCTGCCGCGGGTGGCCGAGCTGTTCGAGGCACGTCGTCCCAAGGATCACGCGATCATCGCGGAGATCACCGGCACGATCAATCGGGTCGCGACTACAAGAACAAGCGCCGGATTATCATCGAGGCGGCCGAAGAGGGCGCCGAGGCCGTCGAGTACCTGATCCCGAAAGGCAAGCCGTTCCACCTCCAGGAAGGCGACACCATCGAGAAGGGCGAGTACATCCTCGACGGCAACCCGGCGCCGCACGACATCCTGGCGATCAAGGGCGTGGAAGAGCTTGCTCGCTACCTCGTCAATGAGATCCAGGAGGTCTACCGGCTGCAGGGCGTGCTGATCAACGACAAGCACATCGAGGTGATCGTTCGCCAGATGCTGCAGAAGGTCGAGATCGTGAACCCGGGCGACAGCGGGATGCTCAAGGACGAGCAGCTCGACAAGCTGGACTTCGACGAGCTCAACGATCAGCTGGTGGCCGACGGCAAGAAGCCGGCGACTGCCAACCCGGTGCTGCTCGGCATCACCAAGGCCTCGCTGCAGACCCGCTCGTTCGTGTCGGCCGCGTCCTTCAGGAAACCACCCGCGTCCTCACCGAGGCGGCGGTTTCCGGCAAGGCCGACCTGCTCGAAGGTCTCAAGGAGAACGTCATCGTCGGCCGCCTGATCCCGGCCGGTACCGGCGCCGGCATCACCAAGGCCAAGGCGATCGCGACCCGTCGCGACGACATGATCCTCGACGAGCGCCGCCGCCAGGCCGAGACCGCCGCCATCCCGGCGCCGACCCCGACCCCGGTGGAGCCGGCCGAGTAATCGGCAGCGACATCGCAAGAAGTTCGAAAGGGCCCTCCGGGGCCCTTTCTCTTTTCGTAGGCGTTCAGTGCGCAAAGTCATGGAATGAATGGCTGCATGGAAGCCGTCGGCCGCTAACGCCCGGTTTGCGCAGTTCGCCTCGCCATCTTGCCGAACTGTCTCGCACGGCATAGGTTTTGATTATGAGCGATGCTATCAGCTTAGAGTTCCTGAGCCGCCAGATCGACAAGGTCCTGGAGCGCGGCAAGAGCGACGATCAACACCTGCAAGTGTTGGAGGCTCTTACGCTTGTCCAGAAGACCGTGGTCAATTTGGATCGTCGGCTGTCAGACGTGAAAGAGGAGCTTGAGCTCACCATCAAGATGGAGATCGGTGGGCGTCTCGCTAATGGCGAACGGCAGCTCGAGGAGCGATAGCCGAATGGAAGAGATCGCCGAAACCTTGGGCCGAGCTATTCAAGAGACTCGTTCTGAAGCGAGGACGACTCTGAGAGCGTCTCCGAGACTGTTAAGGACATCGCCCGAAAGCTCGAGAACGTCTCGCGGCATTGCCCAGCCGTCGGCAGTGTTATCGGATTGTCATTCCATGCGATGAAGATCGCGGGATGGTTGGAGACATCTGATGAGCGCCGAGCTGTGGGGCAGGGTGGATGACTATATCGTCGACCGGTTGGTCGACGAGGATGCGGCGCTGGCCGATGCACTAAAGTCCAATGCGGCAGGTGGCTTGCGGCCGATCGACGTCTCGGCTGCGCAGGGCAAGTTCCTCCACCTTTTGGTACGGATGAGCGGGGCGAGGCGCATCCTCGAGATCGGCACGCTCGGTGGCTACTCGACGATCTGGATGGCCAAGGCGCTGCCGGCGGGCGGCTCGATCGTGACGATGGAGTATGATCCGCATCATGCCGAGGTGGCACGACGGAACATCGCGCGGGCCGGGTATGCCGGCCGGATCGAGGTGCGTGTCGGCGCCGCGGCGGAGACGCTGCCGGTGCTGGCGGCCGAGTTGCCCGAGCCGTTCGATTTCGTCTTCATCGATGCCGACAAGCCGAACAACACGGTTTACCTGGATTGGGCCATCAAGCTCGGCCGGCAGGGCACGGTGATCGTGCTCGACAACGTGGTGCGCGATGGCGAGGTGGCCAATGCGGAAAGCCGGGATCCTAACGTCCTCGGCAGTCGTGGCGCATTCGAGCTGATCGCCGCCAACCCGCGGCTTTCGGCGACGGCGCTGCAGACCGTCGGCGCCAAGGGCTATGACGGCTTTGCGGTGATGATCCTCGACTGAGGGTCGGCTCAGGGCGCCGGCTTGTAGCCGACATACTCGATGTACTGCTCGAGCAGCACCGACCACACCCCGAACGCCGCATCGAGGTTCTCGCGGGTGACGCCGTATTCGAGGTTCACGTCATACTCGATAGCCGCGTCGAGGTCGGCGTCGAGATAGGCGTTGCCGAAGCGCTTTTCGCGATTCCAGGCGTTGAGCGCGTCCATGGTAGGCTTGATATCGGCAAACCCGGCATAGAAGTTGATGTCCTCGCAGGCCGCCTGGTCGGTGCAGTTCATGAAGAACACGTAGTACGGAACGCCTTTGATATTGCCGGCGATGCGCGGGTTGCCGTCGCCCTGGGTTTCGAGCGTCGCCGCGCCGTAGCCGCGCGCGATCGTCACGACCTCGTCGACTTTGCTGCCATCGACGATCGTTTGCGCCAACACCGGGCCGCTGCCGAGGGCGCCCACAGCCATGGCGGTAAACAGGCGTCCCAGCGTCATTGTGTGTTTTCTCCCGGCTCAGGTCAGGGGCGACTGTTACACCTTTGCCGCGAGACGGCCAATGCAGGGCAGGGGGCGCTGCACCCGATTCCCGAAAATCGAGGAAAACTGCATCGACGATCTGGCGCCAGCCATGCGCTCGCGTCAGATTAGCTCTGTCCTCCGACCCCATCCCGCCCGTGGATGGAAATTCCCCGATTTCCGGCAGCGTGAGCATCACGTTCCGCTGCAAAACCTTAACGGGGGACTCACTGACCATATAGAGGCGCAACCTTAGCGGTCGGTCGTGAAGTTCACGCGGGTATCTGCCACCTTGTGCGGGCATCCAGGAACTTCAAACACATCGCCAAAGGCAAGAGACGACGACAAATCTTCGTGCGCATGAACGCCCGGCCAACGCTGGGTGGTCCGCTGCAATGAGAGGCGCCGCCGCCCCGTTAGGGGTGGAATTGGCGCCCTATCGGTTTGTCATAGTCTTTCGCAACGAACTTCGGACCGATGGAAAGAGCGCAATGCCGACCATTAATCAGTTGATCCGCAAGCCTCGGGTATCCAAGCCCAAGCGGAACAAAGTACCGGCGATGGAAGCAAACCCGCAGAAGCGCGGCGTGTGCTCTCGCGTTTATACGACAACCCCGAAGAAGCCGAACTCGGCTCTCCGCAAGGTTGCGAAGGTCCGTCTGACCACTTCGCGTGAAGTCATTTCGTATATCCCCGGCGAAGGCCACAACCTGCAGGAACACTCCGTGGTGCTGATCCGCGGCGGTCGTGTTCGCGACCTGCCGGGCGTTCGCTACCACGTGCTGCGCGGCGTCCTCGACACCCAGTCGGTGAAGGATCGCAAGCAGCGCCGTTCGAAGTACGGCGCGAAGCGGCCGAAGTAAGGAGCATTCCAGATGTCCCGTCGTCACTCCGCTGAAAAGCGCGTCGTCAATCCCGATCCGAAGTTCGGCGATCTCGTCGTCTCCAAGTTCATGAACTCGCTCATGAAGGACGGCAAGAAGTCGGCTGCCGAGTTGATCGTCTACGGTGCCTTTGACATCGTGCAGGTCAAGCTGAAGCAGGACCCGATCGGGGTGTTCCACACCGCCCTCGACAACATCCGCCCGGCCGTCGAAGTGCGTTCGCGCCGCGTTGGTGGTGCGACCTACCAGGTTCCGGTTGAAGTCCGTACCGAGCGTCAGCAGGCCCTGGCCATCCGCTGGCTCATCGAATTGCCCGCAAGCGTGGCGAGCACACCATGAAAGAGCGCCTGTCGGGCGAGCTCATGGATGCCGTCAACGGTCGCGGTCAGGCCGTCAAGAAACGCGAAGACACGCACCGTATGGCTGACGCCAACCGTGCCTTCTCGCATTACCGCTGGTAAACGGAAGGCTCGCTCAGATGGCCCGCGAATACCCGATCAATCACTATCGTAATTTCGGCATCATGGCTCACATTGATGCTGGCAAGACGACCACGACCGAGCGTGTTCTCTACTACACCGGCAAGTCCCATAAGATCGGCGAAGTCCACGACGGCGCCGCGACCATGGACTGGATGGAGCAGGAGCAGGAGCGCGGCATCACCATCACCTCCGCCGCGACCACCACGTTCTGGAAGGGCCGTGACGGCACCCAGTACCGCTTCAACATCATCGACACCCCGGGCCACGTGGACTTCACCATCGAAGTCGAGCGTTCGCTCCGCGTGCTCGACGGCGCCATCGCGCTGCTCGACGGCAACCAGGGCGTCGAGCCGCAGACGGAAACCGTCTGGCGCCAGGCCGACAAGTACAACGTTCCGCGTCTGATCTTCGTCAACAAGATGGACAAGATCGGTGCCGATTTCTATTTCTGCCTCGATACGCTGGACAAGCGCCTCGGCATCAAGCCGGTCGTGATGCAACTGCCGATCGGCGCCGAAAGCGATTTCCGCGGCGTCGTCGACCTGATCGAGATGAATGCGCTGGTCTGGCGCAACGAAGAGCTGGGCGCCCAGTGGGACGTCGTCGAGATTCCCGAGGACCTCAAGGCCAAGGCCGCTGAGTACCGCGAGAAGATGATCGAGACCGCCGTCGAAATGGACGATGCGGCCACCGAAGCTTACCTGAACGGCGACATGCCGGACAACGACACGCTGCGCCGGCTGATCCGCAAGGGCACCTGCGAAGTGAAGCTGTACCCGGTATTCTGTGGCTCGGCCTTCAAGAACAAGGGCGTGCAGCCGCTGCTGGATGGCGTTATCGACTTCCTGCCGGCCCCGACCGACATTCCCGCGATCCAGGGCATCGACGTCAAGACCGAGAAGCCGACCGAGCGTCACGCCACCGATGCCGAGCCGCTGTCGATGCTGGCCTTCAAGATCGCCAACGACCCGCACATGGGCTCGCTGACCTTCTGCCGCATCTACTCGGGTCACCTCGAGGCCGGTGCTTCCCTTGAGAATACCGTCAAGGAGAAGAAGGAACGCGTTGGTCGCATGTTCCAGATGCACGCCAACTCGCGCGAGCAGATCAATGAAGCCTATGCCGGCGACATCGTCGCCATCGTTGGCCTCAAGGACACGACCACCGGCGATACGCTGTCGGATCCCAACCACAAGGTGATCCTCGAGCGCATGGAATTCCCGGAGCCGGTTATCGACATCGCCGTCGAGCCGAAGTCCAAGGCCGACCAGGAGAAGATGGGCCTCGCGCTCGCTCGCCTGGCTGCCGAAGACCCGTCGTTCCGCGTCAAGACCGACGAAGAATCCGGCCAGACCATCATCTCGGGTATGGGCGAACTGCACCTCGACATTCTCGTCGACCGCATGAAGCGCGAGTTCAAGGTGGAGGCCAACATCGGCGCGCCGCAGGTGGCGTACCGCGAGGCGATCACTCGCACCGTCGAGCACGACTACACCCACAAGAAGCAGTCGGGTGGGTCGGGCCAGTTCGCGCGCATCAAGTTCCGCATCGAGCCCAATGAGGCCGGCAAGGGTTTCGAGTTCGTCTCGGAAGTCGTCGGCGGCAACGTGCCGAAGGAATATGTGCCGGGCGTGCAGAAGGGCGTTGCTTCCGTCATGGGTTCGGGTCCGATCATCGGCTTCCCGATCGTCGACGTGAAGTTCGCTCTGACTGACGGCGCCTACCACGACGTGGACTCCTCGGTCCTCGCCTTCGAAATCGCCGGCCGCGCGGGTTTCCGTGAAGCCATCGAGAAGGCCGCGCCGAAGATCCTCGAGCCGATCATGCGGGTTGAAGTTCTGACCCCGGAAGACTATGTCGGCGACGTCATCGGTGATCTGAATTCACGTCGCGGCCAGATCCGCGGCACTGAAGCCCGCGGTATTGCGCAGGTGATCGACGCCATGGTGCCTCTGGCCAACATGTTTGGCTACGTGAACTCGCTCCGCTCGATGAGCCAGGGGCGCGCTCAGTACACCATGACTTTCGACCACTACGAGCAGGTTCCGCAGGCGGTCGCCACCGAAGTCCAGGCAAAGTACGCTTAACGTTTACCCGCTAAGCAAGCGCTTGAAACAAAACTGAAAACTCACGTCGGCTTGTGGCTGACGCATACGGAGAGAAGCGATGGGCAAGGAAAAGTTTTCCCGCAATAAGCCTCACTGCAACATCGGCACCATCGGTCACGTCGACCATGGCAAGACCTCGCTGACCGCAGCGATCACCAAGGTTTTGGCTGAGACCGGTGGCGCGACCTTCAAGGCGTACGACCAGATCGACGCAGCGCCGGAAGAGAAGGCGCGTGGCATCACGATCAACACTGCCCACGTCGAGTACGAGACGACCAACCGTCACTACGCTCACGTCGACTGCCCGGGCCACGCCGACTATGTGAAGAACATGATCACCGGCGCTGCCCAGATGGACGGCGCGATCCTGGTCGTGTCGGCTGCCGACGGCCCGATGCCGCAGACCCGTGAGCACATCCTGCTCGCCCGTCAGGTCGGTGTGCCGGCGCTCGTCGTCTTCCTGAACAAGTGCGACATGGTCGACGATCCGGAGCTCCTCGAGCTCGTGGAACTCGAAGTTCGCGAACTGCTGTCGTCCTACGAATTCCCGGGCGACGACGTTCCGATCATCAAGGGCTCGGCCACCGAAGCTCTGAACGACGGCAACAAGGAACTCGGCCACGACGCCGTGCTCAAGCTGATGGCCGCCGTTGACGAGTACATCCCGCAGCCGGCTCGTCCGATCGACCAGCCGTTCCTGATGCCGATCGAAGACGTGTTCTCGATCTCTGGCCGTGGCACCGTGGTGACCGGCCGTGTCGAGCGCGGCATCGTGAAGGTGGGTGAGGAAGTCGAGATCGTCGGCATCAAGGCGACGCAGAAGACGACCGTGACCGGCGTTGAAATGTTCCGCAAGCTGCTCGATCAGGGCCAGGCTGGCGACAACATCGGCGCGCTGATCCGTGGTATCGACCGCACGCAGGTCGAGCGCGGCCAGGTGCTCTGCAAGCCCGGTTCCGTGACCCCGCACACCGATTTCGTGGCTGAGGCTTATATCCTCACCAAGGAAGAGGGTGGCCGTCATACGCCGTTCTTCGCCAACTACCGTCCGCAGTTCTACTTCCGCACCACCGACGTGACCGGTGTGGTTACGCTGCCGGAAGGCACCGAGATGGTGATGCCGGGCGACAACGTGAATATTTCGGTCCAGCTGATCGTGCCGATCGCCATGGAAGAGAAGCTCCGCTTCGCTATCCGTGAGGGTGGCCGCACCGTCGGTTCGGGCGTCGTCGCCAAGATCCTGAAATAAGACCTGGTAATCCAGGGCGCGGCGCGCCGCTACAAACAGCGCGCCGCGTTCCATTTTTCGCTGGGAAAGCAAGATGAACGGTCAAAACATTCGCATCCGGCTCAAAGCCTTTGACCACCGTGTGCTCGACACTTCCACCCGGGAGATCGTCAACACGGCCAAGCGTACGGGTGCGCAGGTGCGCGGGCCGATCCCGCTGCCCACACAGATTGAGAAGTTTACGGTCAACCGCTCGCCGCACATCGACAAGAAGTCGCGCGAGCAGTTCGAGATCCGGACCCACAAGCGTCTTCTGGACATCGTGGATCCGACCCCGCAGACCGTCGATGCTCTGATGAAGCTCGATCTCGCCGCCGGCGTCGACGTCGAAATCAAGCTCTGAGTGCTAATCGAACTCTGAGTGACTGAGTTTTCGCGCTGACCACCCAAAGGGTCCTCTTGGACACAATGACCCGGTCAAGCGCCAAAGAGAGAAGGTAACAACCGATGCGTTCTGGTTTGATCGCACAGAAGCTGGGCATGACCCGCCTGTTCTTGGATGACGGCACCCACGTCCCCGTGACCGTGCTCGACCTCAAGAATTGCCAGGTGGTCGGCCAGCGCACGCAGGAGAAGGACGGTTACACCGCCCTCCAGCTCGGCGCGGGCACCGTAAAGGCGAAGAATGTCACCAAGGCGGAGCGCGGCCAGTTCGCCGTCGCCAAGGTCGAGCCCAAGCGTCAGGTAACTGAGTTCGTGTCGATCCTGCGAACCTCATCGAAGTCGGCGCCACCATGCAGGCGGACCACTTCGTCGAGGGTCAGCTGGTCGACGTGACCGGGACCTCGATCGGTAAGGGTTTCGCCGGCGGCATGAAGCGCTGGAACTTCGGCGGCCTGCGTGCCACGCACGGTGTGTCCGTGTCGCACCGCTCGCACGGTTCGACCGGCCAGCGCCAGGACCCCGGTAAGGTGTTCAAGGGCAAGAAGATGGCCGGCCACATGGGCGACCGTCGCATCACCACCCAGAACCTCAGGGTCGTGCGCACCGATGTGGAGCGCGGGCTGATCATGGTCGAGGGTGCGGTTCCGGGCGCCAAGGGCGGCTGGATCCAGATCAAGGATGCGGTCAAGAAGGCCGCTCCGAAGGGCGCTGCTGTGCCCGGTTCGTTCAAGGCGGCTGTCGCAGCCGTGGCCGAGGAGGCGAAATAATGGAACTCCAGGTCACTACTCTGGACGGCAAGGCCGACGGTACGGTCACCCTGAAGGACGAGATCTTCGGTCTTGAAGTCCGCCAGGACATCCTGCACCGCATGGTCCGCTACCAGCAGCTCAAGGCGATGGCCGGCACCCACAAGGTGAAGCACCGCTCGGAGATCGCTTACACTTCGAAGAAGTCGGTCAAGCAGAAGGGCTCGGGCGGCGCTCGTCACGGCGCCAAGTCTGCTCCGCAGTTCCGCGGCGGCGGCCGGGCCTTTGGTCCCGAGCCCCGCAGCCATGCGATCGAGCTGCCCAAGAAGGTCCGCGCCCTGGCGCTGAAGCATGCGCTTTCGGCCAAGGCCAAGGCTGGCGAACTGGTCATCGTTCCGACCGTCGCCACCAAGAGCCCAAGACTGCTCAGCTGGTTGCCAAGTTCGGCCAGCTGGAATGGTCGAGCGCTCTGATCATCGACGGCGCCGAGGTGGACAAGAACTTCGCCAACGCTGCCCGCAACATTCCGCAGATCGACGTGCTGCCGGTGCAGGGGATCAATGTCGCTGACATTCTCCGTCGCCATAAGCTCGTTCTGACCAAAGCAGCGCTCGAAGCGCTCGAGGCCCGGTTCGCATGAGCAAGTTCAGCAACTACGACGTGATCCGTAACCCGGTCGTCACCGAAAAGTCGACGATGGCGTCCGAGCACAGCCAGGTCGTCTTCGACGTCGCGATCGATGCCACCAAGGCCGACATCAAAGCCGCCGTCGAGGCGCTCTTTTCGGTCAAGGTCAAGGCGGTCAACACCCTGGTCCGCAAGGGCAAGGTGAAGCGTTTCCGGCAGGAACTTGGCACCCGCAAGGACGTCAAGAAGGCCATTGTCACCCTGGCCGATGGCCAGTCGATCGATATTTCGACCGGCATCTGAGGGGAGAGAGAAGAATGGGTCTAAAAACTTACAATCCGACCTCCCCGGGCCGCCGTCAGCTCATCACGACCGATCGGTCGGAGCTGTGGAAGGGCAAGCCGGTAAAGGCGCTGACCGAAGGGCTGAACCAGTCCGGTGGTCGTAACAACGCCGGCCGTATCACCGCGTACCATCGCGGCGGCGGTCACAAGCGTTCGTACCGCATGGTCGACTTCCGTCGCGTGCGCTTCGAAGAGACGGCGACCGTCGAGCGGCTGGAATATGATCCGAACCGCACCGCCTGGATCGCGCTGATCAAGTACGCCGACGGCGAGCTGTCCTACATCATCGCGCCGCAGCGTCTGGCTGCCGGCGACAAGGTGATCTCGACGCTCGGCACGGCCGACGTGAAGCCGGGCAACGCCATGCCGCTCGAGCGCATGCCGGTCGGCACCATCGTCCACAACGTCGAGATGAAGCCCCGCAAGGGCGGTCAGATCGCCCGTTCGGCCGGTGCCTATGCGCAGTATGTCGGCCGCGACGCCGGTTGGGCGATCCTTCGCCTCAACTCGGGCGAGCAGCGCCGGGTCCATGGGTCGTGCCTCGCCACTGTCGGCGCGGTGTCGAACCAGGATCACTCGAACACCTCGATCGGCAAGGCCGGTCGTAACCGCTGGCTCGGCCGCAAGCCGGTCAACCGCGGTGTGACCATGAACCCGGTCGATCACCCGCATGGTGGTGGTGAAGGCCGTACCTCGGGTGGCCGCCACCCGGTGAGCCCGTGGGGCAAGCCGACCAAGGGCAAGAAGACCCGTTCCAACAAGTCGACGGACAAGTTCATCGTCCGCTCGCGTCACGTGAAGAAGGGCCGCTAAGCCATGTCGCGTTCAGTCTGGAAAGGCCCGTTCGTCGATGGCTATCTGCTCAAGAAGGCAGAGACCAGCCGTTCGAGCGGCCGTAACGAAGTCATCAAGATCTGGAGCCGTCGTTCCACGATCCTGCCGCAGTTCGTCGGTCTCACCTTCGGTGTGCACAACGGCCACAAGCACGTGCCGGTGAACGTCCAGGAAGAGATGATCGGCCACAAGTTCGGCGAGTTCGCTCCGACCCGTACGTATTACGGTCACGCGGCCGACAAGAAGGCCAAGAGGAAGTAACATGGGCAAGCCGAAAACTCAGCGGTCGCTCAAGGACAACGAGGCCAAGGCGGTTCTCCGCATGCTTCGTACCTCGGGCATCAAGCTCAACCTCGTGGCTGCGATGATCCGCGGCAAGAAGGTCGACAAGGCTCTCGCCGAGCTGACCTTCTCGCGCAAGCGCATCGCCGGCTCGGTCAAGAAGACGCTCGAGAGCGCCATCGCGAACGCCGAAAACAACCACGGCCTCGACCCGGACAGCCTGGTCGTTGCCGAGTGCTATGTCGGCAACTCCCTGGTGATGAAGCGTTTCATGGCCCGTGGCCGTGGTCACGCCGCCCGCATGGAGCGCCCGTTCTCGAACCTCACGATCGTGGTTCGCCAAGTTGAGGAGACCGCATAATGGGTCAGAAGATCAACCCGATCGGTCTGCGCCTCGGCATCAACCGCACCTGGGACTCGCGTTGGTACGCGAACAAGGGTGAGTACGGTAACCTGCTGCAGGAAGACCTGAAGATCCGTGAGACGCTGCTTGAAGACCTGAAGCAGGCCGCTGTCTCCAAGATCGTCATCGAGCGTCCGCACCGCAAGTGCCGCGTGTCGATCCACACTGCCCGTCCGGGCATCGTGATCGGCAAGAAGGGCGCTGACATCGACAAGATCCGCGCCAAGGTGAAGAAGTTCACCGACAGCGAAGTGCACATCAACATCGTCGAAGTGCGCAAGCCTGAGACCGATGCCAACCTCGTTGCGCAGGGCATTGCCCAGCAGCTCGAGCGTCGCGTGGCGTTCCGCCGGGCGATGAAGCGTGCAGTGCAGACGGCGATCCGCATGGGCGCCGGCGGCATCCGGGTGAACGTGGGTGGCCGTCTCGGCGGCGCCGATATCGCCCGCACCGAGTGGTACCGCGAAGGTCGCGTGCCGCTGCACACGCTGCGCGCCGACATCGACTACGGTACGGCCGAGGCCAAGACCACCTACGGCATCATCGGCATCAAGGTGTGGGTGTTCAAGGGCGAAGTCCTCGAGCACGATCCGTCGGCCCACGAGCGTCGCGCCACCGAAGGTGGTGGTTCGAACGAGGGCGGTCAGCGTCGCGAGCGTTCCGATCGGGACGAGCGCGGTGAGCGTGGCGATCGCCGCGATCGCGCGCCGGCGAACTGAGAAGGCATAGACAAAAATGCTGCAACCAAAACGTACCAAGTTCCGCAAGGCGCATAAGGGCCGCATCCATGGCAATGCCAAGGGTGGCACGGAGCTGGCTTTCGGTCAGTTCGGCCTGAAGTCCCAGGAACCCGAGCGCGTCACGGCTCGCCAGATCGAAGCGGCTCGCCGCGCGATCACCCGCGAGATGAAGCGCGCCGGTCGTGTCTGGATCCGTATCTTCCCGGACCTGCCGGTTTCCAAGAAGCCGACCGAAGTTCGTATGGGTAAGGGCAAGGGTTCGGTTGAATTCTGGGCCGCCCGCGTCAAGCCCGGTCGTATCCTGTTCGAAATCGACGGCGTCCCCGAGGATGTCGCCAAGGAAGCCCTGCGTCTCGGCGCGATGAAGCTTCCGATCATCACGCGGGTCGTCACCCGCATTGCGGATTGATCGCCATGGCACGTGCACCCAAGAAAAAAGTTGAGGCCAAGAGCGCCAATGGCGCTGCGGACCTCCGCGCCAAGACCCCCGATGAGCTGAAGGATCAGCTGCTCGGGCTGAAGAAAGAGCAGTTCAACCTGCGGTTCCAGCGCGCTACCCAGCAGCTGGAAAAGCCGACCGAGGTCAAGAAAGTCCGCCGCGAAATCGCGCGGGTGAAGACGATCCTCGGCGAAAAGTCCGCGGCGAAGTAAGGAGCAACCGATGCCCAAGCGCGTTTTGCAGGGGACTGTGGTCTCCGACACCAATGAGAAGACTGTGGTGGTGCGGGTCGACCGTGCGTTCACCCACCCGGTGATGAAGAAGACCGTGCGCCGTTCGAAGAAGTATCACGCTCACGACGAAGGCAATGTTGCCAAGGTCGGGGACGTCGTCTGGATCGAAGAGTTGGCGCCGATTTCGAAGAACAAGCGCTGGGTCCTCAAGCCCTCCGCGTAACCGGAATTTAGGGCTCGCCGTGTAGGCAGACCCCGAAACTGAAGAAGGCATCAAGCTATGATCCAGATGCAGTCCAATCTCGACGTTGCCGATAATTCCGGTGCGCGTCGCGTCATGTGCATCAAGGTACTGGGCGGTTCGCACCGCAAGTACGCCTCGGTGGGCGATATCATTGTTGTCTCGGTCAAGGACGCGATCCCGCGTGGCCGCGTCAAGAAGGGCCAGGTAATGAAGGCCGTCGTTGTGCGCACCGCTTTCCCGGTTCGCCGCGCCGATGGCACCGTTATCCGCTTCGACCGCAACGCCGCCGTCCTGATCAATAACCAGGCCGAGCCGATCGGCACGCGTATCTTCGGGCCAGTGCCGCGCGAACTGCGCAGCAAGAACCACATGAAGATCATTTCGCTCGCGCCGGAGGTGTTGTGATGGCGGCCAAGATTAAGAAGGGCGACAAGGTCGTCGTTCTGACCGGCAAGGACAAGGGTAAGACCGGGCAGGTCACCCAGGTGTTCCCGGAGGCTACCAAGGCCACCGTGCAGGGGCTCAACCTCGTGCGCCGTCACACCAAGCAGACCGCGAGCCAGGACGCCGGGATCTTCACCAAGGAAGCCCCGATTCACCTGTCGAACCTCGCGATCGCCGATGCCAACGGCAAGCCGTCGCGCGTCGGTTTCAAGATCAACGCCGACGGCACCAAGGTGCGCGTCGCCAAGTCGACCGGGGACACGATCGATGGCTGATACCGTCTACATTCCGCGTCTCCGTGTTCAGTACGACGAGACCATCAAGGCGAACCTGATCAAAGAGTTCGGCTACAAGAACGTCATGCAGGCCCCCAAGCTCGACAAGATCGTGCTGAACATGGGTGTCGGCGAGGCGGTGAACGACACCAAGAAGGTGAAGTCGGCGGCCGCCGATCTCGAAAAGATCGCCGGCCAGAAGCCCGTCATCACCCACGCTCGCAAGTCGATCGCTGGTTTCAAGGTCCGCGAAGAGATGCCGCTGGGCGTGAAGGTGACGCTCCGCAAGGCGCGCATGTACGAGTTCCTCGACCGCCTGGTGAACATTGCGCTGCCGCGCGTTCGCGACTTCCGCGGCCTGAACCCGAATTCCTTTGATGGTCGTGGCAACTACGCCCTGGGCATCAAAGAACACATCATCTTCCCCGAGATCAATTTCGATCAGATCGATCAGACCTGGGGCATGGACATCATCGTGTGCACGACCGCGCGCACCGACGACGAAGCCCGGGCGCTGCTCAAGGCTTTCAATTTCCCCTTCCGGCAGTAACGGAAGAGAGAAGGACGAGACATGGCAAAGACCAGCTCCATCGAAAAGAACAACAAGCGCAAGCGCCTCGCCAAGCAGCTCGGCCCCAAGCGGGCCAAGCTCAAGGCCGTGGTGATGAACCAGAGCGTCTCGCTCGAGGAGCGCTTCGCCGCGCAGCTCAAGCTTGCCGCGCTGCCGCGCAACTCGGCCGAGAACCGCGTGCACAACCGCTGCGAGCTCACCGGTCGTCCGCGTGGCTACTACCGCAAGCTCAAGCTCAGCCGTATTGCCCTGCGTCAGCTCGGCAACCTCGGGCTGATCCCGGGCCTTGTGAAGTCGAGCTGGTAAGGAGAAGTAGACAATGAGCCTCTCTGATCCGATCGGCGATATGCTGACCCGTATCCGCAACGCGCAGCTGCGTCGTCGCGATGTGGTCCAGACCCCGGCATCCACCCTGCGCGGCCGTGTGCTCGACGTGCTGAAGTCGGAAGGCTTCATCCGCGGCTACTCGGAAAGCAAGATGGACAACGGCGTCGCCCAGTTCGATATCGAGCTGAAGTACTCCGACAACGCTCCGGTGATCCGCACCATCGAGCGCGTCTCGCGTCCCGGCCGTCGCGTCTATGCGTCGGTCAAGAACATCCCCTCGGTTGCCAATGGCCTCGGTGTGTCGATCCTGTCGACCCCCAAGGGCGTGATGGCCGATCATGAAGCTAAAGCCCAGAACCTGGGTGGCGAGGTACTCTGCCGCGTCTTCTAAGGCTTACGCCTTGAAGCCGTCGGTGTGACGATTACTCCGAAGGAAGTAGAAAAGAATGTCCCGTACAGGCAAAAAGCCGATTGCTCCGGTCAGTGGCGTTACCGTCACGATCAGCGATCGCAAGGTCACCGCAAAGGGGCCGAAGGGCGAGCAGTCGCTGACGCTCATGGATATCGTGAACGCCAAGCAGACCGATGACGGCATCGTCATCGAGCCCGCCAACGAGAGCAAGGAAGCTCGGGCTGCCTGGGGGACCACCCGCGCGCTGATCAACAACATGGTGATCGGCGTCAGCGCGGGCTTCGAAAAGAAGCTGCAGATCCAGGGCGTTGGTTATCGCGCCGCCATGCAGGGCAAGGATCTGAAGCTGTCGCTGGGTTTCAGCCACGAAGTCGTGTTCAACACGCCGGCTGGCATCACCCTCGCGGCGCCGACGCAGACCGAAGTGGTGATCACCGGTTCGGACAAGCAGCAGGTTGGCCAAGTGGCCGCCGACATTCGCGGTTGGCGTCCGCCGGAGCCCTACAAGGGCAAGGGCGTGCGTTATGTGGGCGAGTACATCGCCCGCAAAGAAGGCAAGAAGAAGTAAGGAGCGCACGAGATGCCCATCAGCCTCAAAGGTGCGGACCGCCGCAAGGCCCGAGTTCGCAAGGCGCTCAAGGCAAATGCCAATGGCCGCCCGCGTCTGTCCGTGCACCGCTCGGACAAGAATATTTACGCCCAGATCATCGACGACGCATCCGGCCGCACGCTTGCTGCCGCTTCGACCGTCGACAAGGACGTCAAGGCCAAGCTCAAGAACGGCTCGACCGCCGAAGCTGCAGCCACTGTCGGCAAGCTGATTGCCGAGCGTGGCCTCGCTGCCAAGGTGTCGACGGTCGTGTTCGATCGTGGTGCCTACCTCTACCATGGCCGTGTAAAGGCCCTTGGTGATGCGGCCCGCGAAGGCGGCCTGCAGTTCTGATCCGGCGACAAAGGAAAATTCGATGAGAGACGTTCAAGAGCGCGATAGCGAATTCGTCGACCGGCTGGTTCACATCAACCGCGTCGCCAAGGTTGTTAAGGGTGGCCGTCGTTTCGGCTTCGCCGCCCTGGTTGTGGTTGGTGATCAGAAGGGCCGCGTTGGCTTTGGTCACGGCAAGGCGCGTGAAGTGCCCGAGGCCATCCGCAAGGCGACCGAGCAGGCCAAGCGCCAGATGATCCGCGTTCCGCTGCGCGATGCCCGTACGCTGCACCACGATGTGGTCGGCCACCACGGCGCCGGCAAGGTCATCCTGCGTGCCGCCGTTCCCGGCACCGGCATCATCGCCGGCGGCCCGATGCGCGCCGTGTTCGAGACCCTCGGGGTCAACGACATCGTGGCGAAGTCGCAGGGCACCGCCAATCCCTACAACATGGTGCGGGCCACCTTCGATGCGCTGAAGCGCGTCGATAGCCCGCGTTCGGTCGCCGCCCGCCGCGGCCTGAAGGTCTCGGACCTGCAGGCTCGCCGTGGCGAGACCGTCGAAGCCTGATTAGGGCTTGGGAGTTAGAACAATGGCCGACAAGACCGTCACCATCGAGCAGATCGCCAGCCCGACGCGCCGTCCGCAGGACCAGCGCGCCACCCTCATCGGTTTGGGGCTGAACAAGATCCGCAAGCAGTCGACCCTCAAGGACACCCCCGAGGTCCGCGGCATGATCCGTAAGATCCCGCACCTCGTGCGCGTCGTCGACGCCAAATAAGGGACGAGAACAATGACTCGTTTGAACGAACTCCGGGACAACCCGGGCGCCAACAAGAAGCGCGTGCGCGTCGGTCGTGGTATCGGCTCGGGCGTCGGTAAGACCGGTGGTCGCGGCGGCAAGGGCCAGACGGCCCGTTCCGGCGTCGCCATCAACGGCTTCGAAGGCGGCCAGATGCCGCTGCACATGCGTATGCCGAAGCGCGGCTTCAACGCTCTGATCCCAAGAAGTGGAACCAGCTGCGTATCGACCGTGTGCAGAACTACATCGACAGCGGCAAGCTGGACATCAAGGGCGTGGTCGATGCGGCCGCCCTCGTGAAGGCCGGCGTGATCCGTCGTGAACTCGATGGCGTGCGTCTGATCGGCAGCTCCGGTTTCACTGCCAAGAAGGTGACCTTCAAGGTTGCTCATGCGACCAAGGGCGCGCTCGCTGCTATTGAAGCGGCGGGCGGCAAGGTCGATATGCCTCAGGCAGAAGTGAAGGCTGACGCCTAACAGCGCCTGGCCCCATTCTAAAGGGAGCGACTATGGCGTCCGCAGCCGAACAGCTGGCCAAGAATTGAACTTCGGGACCTTCGCGAAAGCGAAGGCCCTTCAACAGCGCATCTGGTTCACACTGGGTGCGCTTCTCGTTTATCGGCTCGGGACCTATATCCCGGTGCCCGGTATCGACCCCGATGCCTACCGCCAGACCTTCCAGCAGGCGCAGCAGGGCATTTTCGGCATGTTCGACATGTTTGCCGGCGGTGCCGTGCAGCGCATGGCGATCTTCGCGCTGAACCTCATTCCTTACATCACCGCATCGATCGTCGTGCAGGTGATCACCACGGCGTCGCCGCGCCTCGAAGCCCTCCGCAAGGAAGGTGAGAGCGGCCGTCGCAAGATCAACCAGTACACGCGCTATCTCGCCGTTCTGTTCTGCGCCGTGCAGGCCTATGGTATCGCTATCGGTCTCGAAGGCAGCCAGGGTGTCGTGATCGATCCAGGCTGGTTCTTCCGGCTTTCGACCGTCATCACGCTGGTTGGCGGCACGATGTTCCTGATGTGGCTGGGTGAGCAGATCACCTCGCGCGGCATCGGCAACGGTATCTCGCTGATCATTTTCGCCGGTATCGTGGCCAACCTGCCGGCGACGGTGGTGCAGACCCTCGAGCTGAGCCGTACCGGCGCGCTGCCGATCGGCTGGCTGTTCGGCCTGATGCTGATCGCCATTGTCGTCATCGCCGTCATCGTCTTCTTCGAGCGTGCCCAGCGCCGGCTGCTGATCCAGTATCCGAAGCGCCAGGTCGGCAACAAGATGTTCCAGGGCGACACCTCGCACCTACCGCTGAAGCTCAACACCTCGGGCGTTATCCCGGTGATCTTCGGTTCGTCCCTGCTGCTGCTGCCCGCCACCATTGCGTCGTTCGCGGCGCAGGGTGATGCACCGCAGTGGCTGTCGGTGACTGCGGCGCTGCTCGGTCGTGGCCAGCCCCTCTATCTGGTGCTGTTCGCGGTCCTGATCATCTTCTTTGCCTTCTTTTACACCTCGATCGTCTTCAACCCGACCGACACCGCGGACAACCTGAAGCGCTCCGGCGGCTTCATCCCCGGCATCCGTCCGGGCGAGCGGACGGCGAACTATATCGACTACGTGCTGACCCGCATCACGGTGATCGGTGCCCTCTATCTGACCGTCGTGGCGCTCATCCCCGAGATGATCCACTCCCAGCTCAACGTCAGCCAGTTCATCGGCGGCACCTCGCTGCTGATCATCGTGACGGTGACGCTGGATACGGTGACCCAGGTGCAGAGCCACCTGATCGCCCAGCAGTACGAAGGCCTGGTGAAGCGGTCGCGCCTTGGGGGCAAGCGTAAATGAGGCTGATCCTTCTGGGACCTCCGGGCGCCGGTAAGGGCACGCAGGCAAAGGTGCTGATCGATAGCTACGGGATCCCGCAGCTTTCGACCGGCGACATCCTGCGCTCAGCTATCGCCGCCAAGACCCCGATGGGTCTGGCCGCCAAGGAGATCATGGATCGCGGCGACCTCGTCTCCGACGAGATCGTCAACGGCATCGTCTCCGAGCGGCTCGACCAGGACGACTGCAAGGCCGGCTTCGTGCTCGACGGTTTTCCGCGGACCATTCCGCAGGCCGAAGCGCTCGACGAGATGCTGACTGACAAGGGCATGCAGCTCGACGCGGTGATCGAGATCACCGCCGACGCCGATGTGCTGGTCGGGCGGATCGCCAAGCGGGCCAAGGAATCGGGCGTTGCCCGCGGCGACGACAATGAGGAGGTGCTTCGCAACCGCCTCAGCGTCTATCGCGAGCAGACCGCACCGCTGGTCGAGTTCTACCGCGGCAAAGGCCTTCTGAAGTCGGTCGACGGCATGCAGCCGGTCGACGATGTCACGGCGGCCATCCGCCGGGCCGTGCATAACTAGTATACCTCGGGGCAGGGGCTCTGCAGTTGACTTTGTGGGACCTTGCCCTTATGAACCGCGCCAGTCTCATGGATTATCGGGCTGGATTCGGTTCCTCAAAGAGTGGGGAGCGGATTCCGGTCCCTTGTCGTTATCAAACGGGCAGCGTGAGCTGCCGACTATAGGAGAGCGGACGTGGCCCGTATTGCTGGCGTCAATATTCCGACCAACAAGCGCGTGGTGATCGCGCTTCAGTACATTCATGGGATCGGCGCGAAGTTCGCCCAGGAAATCACCGAGAAGGTCGGTATCCCGGCTGAGCGTCGCGTGAACGACCTGACCGACGCCGAAGTGATCCAGATCCGTGAAACGATCGATCGCGACTACGTCGTCGAGGGCGATCTGCGCCGTAACGTGGCGATGAACATCAAGCGGCTCATGGACCTCGGTAACTACCGTGGCCTGCGTCACCGCAAGGGCCTGCCGGTCCGTGGTCAGCGTACCCACACCAACGCCCGCACCCGCAAGGGTCCGGCCAAGCCGATCGCCGGCAAGAAGAAGTAATTGGGGTCGCGGAGCACCTCTCCGCCATCCTGATGTAGCTGCTGGAACTACGGCAGCGTCGATATCGAACTGAGGAAGCAAATTGGCAAAAGCTGAAGTCGCGCGCGTTCGTCGTAAAGAGCGCAAGAATATCACCAATGGCGTTGCGCACGTGAATGCGTCGTTCAACAACACCATGGTCACCATCACCGATGTGCAGGGCAACACCATCTCCTGGTCGTCCTCGGGCGTGATGGGTTTCAAGGGTTCGCGCAAGTCGACCCCGTATGCCGCCCAGGTTGCGGCGGAAGACGCAGCCAAGAAGGCCCAGGAACACGGCATGAAGACCCTCGAGGTCGAAGTGCGCGGTCCTGGTTCGGGCCGTGAATCGGCGCTTCGCGCGCTGCAGGCTGCTGGCTTCAACGTCACCAGCATTCGCGATGTTACCTCGATCCCGCACAACGGTTGCCGGCCGCGCAAGCGTCGCCGCGTCTAACCTCCGTTACGGTTGATCTCCCGGCGCGGCCCCTCGCGCCGGGATAGGTACATTGCATAGCGGACAGGCGGTTAGGCGGACCGCCCATTTGAAAGGACACCACCGTGACCATCCAGCGGAACTGGCAGGAACTCATCAAGCCGACCAAACTGGACATCGTTTCGGGCAGCGACAGCGTGCGCACGGCTTCGGTCGTTGCAGAGCCGCTTGAGCGCGGCTACGGCCTGACGCTCGGCAACGCTCTGCGTCGCGTGCTGCTCTCGTCGCTCCAGGGCGCGGCCGTTACCGCGATCCAGATTGACGGTATTCTGCACGAATTCTCGTCGCTTCCCGGCGTGCGTGAAGACATTACCGACCTCGTGCTCAACGTCAAGGAAATCGCCCTCAAGATGGGTGGCGAAGGTCCGAAGCGTCTGACCCTCACCAAGCAGGGCCCGGGTGCCGTCGTTGCCGGCGATATCAAGGTGACCGGCGACATCGAAGTGCTGAACCCCGAGCTGGTGATCTGCCACCTCGACGACGGTGCCGAGATCAACATCGAGTTCACCGTCAACACCGGCAAGGGCTATGTCCCGGCCGACAAGAACCGTCCCGACGACGCGCCGATCGGCTATATCCCGGTCGATGCGCTGTTCTCCCCGGTCCGCCGCGTCTCCTACAAGGTTGATGCGACCCGTGCCGGCGAGAGCCTCGACAAGGACAAGCTGACCCTGACCGTCGAAACCAATGGCGCCATCTCGCCGGAAGACGCCGTGGCCTACGCCGCGCGGATCCTGCAGGACCAGCTGTCGGTGTTCGTCAACTTCGAAGAGCCCACCAAGGAAAAGGCCCAGGACACCGTCCCGGAACTCGCCTTCAACCCGGCGCTGCTCAAGAAGGTCGACGAACTCGAGCTCAGCGTCCGTTCGGCGAACTGCCTGAAGAACGACAACATCGTCTATATCGGCGATCTCATCCAGAAGACCGAAGCCGAGATGCTGCGGACGCCGAACTTCGGCCGCAAGTCGCTCAACGAGATCAAGGAAGTGCTGGCTCAGATGGGCCTGCACCTCGGGATGGACGTGCCGAACTGGCCGCCTGAGAACATCGACGATCTGGCCAAGCGCTACGAAGATCATTATTAAGCCGGCCAACACAAACAGCCGCTAACCGCCCGTCGTGAGACGCCCGGGCCTTAGGGAGTTACAAAATGCGCCACGGTAATTCGAACCGTAAGCTCAACCGCACCTCTTCGCATCGCAAGGCCATGTTCGCCAACATGTCCGCCTCGCTGATCAAGCACGAGCAGATCGTGACCACCTTGCCCAAGGCCAAGGAACTGCGTCCGATCGTCGAGAAGCTGATCACGCTGGGCAAGCGCGGCGACCTGCATGCCCGCCGCCAGGCCATCGCCCAGATGCGCGATGAGACCCAGGTGCAGAAGCTCTTCGCCACCATCGGTCCGCGCTACAAGGATCGTAATGGCGGCTATATCCGCATCCTCAAGGCCGGCTTCCGCTACGGCGACAACGCCGCCCTGGCGGTGATCGAGCTGGTCGATCGCGATGTCGATGCCAAGGGCCTCAACTCGGTCCGGTCGAAGCCCGTGAGGCTGACGACGAAGCCGCCGCGGCGTAAGCCCGAGGCTATCGGCGAAAGTTCAAAGGCGGTCCGGTCTATCCGGGCCGCCTTTTCGTTTGACCGCGGAACGTAATCCACGCCGTAATGGCTAAACTCGTTTGGGGAGAGTGGAATGTCGGATCAGGGCCTCATCCTCGTCACCGGCGCGACCGGTTTCGTCGGCAAGTGGACGGTGCTGGAGCTGCTCAAGGCGGGGCATCGGGTGCGCGGCACCGTACGTTCCTGGGGCGCTCCGAGGAGGTTCGGGCAACGCTGGGCGCGGAGCTGGGGCAGGGGGCGCTCGATCGTCTCGATCTCGTTGAAGCCGATCTCCTCGACGACAAGGGCTGGACGGAAGCGATGCAGGGCGTCGCCACCGTCATGCACATCGCCACCGCCATCCGTGCCGATGAGCCCAAGGACCAGAGCCTCGTCATCCGCCCGGCCCTTGAGGGCACGCAGCGGGTGTTCCGCTTCGCCAACGCCGCCGGCATCAAGCGCATCATCATGACCTCGTCGATCGCCACGGTGGGCTATGGACACGGCCAGACGAGCGGCCGCCGCGTCTATGACGAGACCTATTTCACCAACCTCGACAACATGCGCTGGACCTGGGCCTATTGCATCGGCAAGACCAGGGCGGAGCAGTTCTCCTGGGCCTTCGCCAAAGAGCACGGCATCGGGCTCACCACCGTGCATCCGGGCGCCATAATCGGGCCGGCGCTCGATAAGGATGCCAGCATCTCGCTGCAGATGGTGTCGGGCCTGCTCAACGGTTCGACGCCGGCCATGCCGTCCAACGGCTTCTCGATCATCGACGTGCGCGACGTGGCGGCGCTGCATCTCGCCGCCCTCGACAATCCCGAGACGCTGGGCCAGCGCTATCTCGCCACCGCCGAGTATGTGCCGTTCCCCGAGGTCGGCAACATCCTCCGCGCCGCGCACCCGGAATGGAACGTCACCAGCAAGACCGTGCCCGACTGGATCATCAAGCTGATCGCCTCGTTCGGTGGCCCGGCCCGCCAGATCATCAACGACATCGGCAATGAGAAGGTGTTCGACGGCTCGAAAGGTGAGAAACTGCTGGGCCGCAAGTTCATTTCCGCCAAGGATTCGATCCTCGCCACCGCAGACAGCGTCATCCGCCTCGGATTGGTGAAACAGAAGACTGCCTGACGTGCCCACAGCAGAGCTGATTGACGAACTCCGCGCCGCGGTCGGGCGCCGCCACCTCATCACCGGCGACAGGAAGACCGAGCGCTACCGCCGCGGCTTCCGCTCCGGCGAGGGCGATGCCGTCGCCGTGGCGAAGCCCGGCACGCTGCTCGAGTTGTGGCGCGTGCTCGAGGCCACCGTCCGTCACGACGCCATCGTCATCATGCAGGCCGCCAATACCGGCCTCACCGAAGGCTCGACCCCCAGCGGCCACTACGATCGCCCGGTGGTGGTGGTGAACACCCTGCGCCTCGCCGGGATCCAACTGCTCGATGGCGGCAAGCAGATCGTGAGCTTCCCCGGCAGCACGCTCGACAAGCTGGAGAAGCTGCTGAAGCCGATCGGCCGGTTGCCGCATTCAGTCATCGGTTCCTCCTGTCTCGGCGCCTCGATCGTCGGCGGCGTCTGCAACAATTCCGGCGGCTCGCTGGTGCATCGTGGACCCGCCTATACCGAGCTGTCGCTGTTCGCCCAGGTCGGCGCCGACGGCCGCCTCGAGCTGGTCAACCACCTCGGCATCGAACTCGGCAGCACGCCCGAGGAGATCCTCGGTCGCCTGCAGGCGGGCCGCTATGCCGCCGAGGACGTATTGCACAATGTCGGCCTCGCCTCCGACCGTGAATATGCCCAGCGGGTCCGCGAGATCGATGCGCCCTCCGCCGCCCGCTTCAACGCCGATCCGCGCCGCCTGCATGAGGCTGCCGGCAGCGCCGGCAAGGTCGCCGTGTTCGCCGTCCGGCTCGACACCTTCGAGAAGCAGGGCGCCGAGCAGGTGTTCTACATCGGCACCAACGACGTCGCCGTGCTGACCCGGCTGCGCCGCGAGCTGCTCAGCCTCGAGGCCCTGCCGGTCGCCGGCGAGTACATGCACCGCGACATGTTCGATGTCGCCCGCAGCCATGGCAAGGACACCTTCCTCGTCATCCAGCGCTTCGGCACCGAGGTGATGCCGAGCTTCTTCAACCTCAAGGGCAGGGCGGACGCCACGCTCAACAAGCTGCCGCTGCTGCCCAAGCAACTGTCCGACCGCATCCTGCAGGGGGTGAGCCGGCTGTTCCCCGAGCACCTCCCCCAGCGCCTGCTCGACTATCGCGATCGCTACGAGCACCACCTGATGCTGCGCATGTCGGGCGACGGCATCGCCGAAGCCGAGGCGCTGCTGAACCGGGTGTTCGCTGACACCGCCAACGGCGCCTATTTCAGCTGTACGCCCAAGGAAGGCGCACAGGCCTTCCTCCACCGCTTCGCCGCGGCCGGCGCCGCCATCCGCTACGCCCTGATGCACGAGAAGACTTCAGGTGGGCTGCTCGCCCTCGACATCGCGCTCCGCCGCAACGATCACGACTGGTACGAGCACTTGCCCGCCGAGATCGACAGCCAGCTTGAGCTGAAACTCTACTACGGCCACTTCCTCTGCCACGTCTTCCATCAGGACTACGTGCTGAAGCGCGGCGCCGATCCGCACCTCGTGAAGGATGCCATGCTGGCCGTGCTCGACCAGCGCGGTGCGCAATACCCCGCAGAGCACAATGTCGGCCATGTCTATGCGTCACAGCCCGAGCAGCAGGCGTTTTTCAGGGCACTCGATCCGACGAACAGCTTCAATCCGGGGATCGGTGAAGACTCGAAGCACCGGCACTATGCCGACGATCATGACCATCGCGGGCACACGCACTGACCCGAGCGAGCGACGGTGCGAGCCGACCCCCACCCTTGATCCCTCCCCCTAAGCATGCAGGGCTGTCCGGGGAAGTTGTGTGGTGACTCGAAATGCCGCAGGTGCATGCCCCGTAAGACGGGGATTTTCCGTCTACCTTCTGGTTGTCGAGACACAGAAAGGGAACGGGGCATGCGGTTCACGCCTAGCATTTTTGGCAAGCTGGTTGAACCAATCAATCGGCGCCGCTTCCAGATGATTGTGGATGATCATGAGGGGGACGCCTACGGCAAGTCGTTCCAGAGCTGGGACCACCTGATGGTGCTGCTCTATGCCCAGCTCAGCGGCGCGGCGAGCCTGCGCAGCCTGGAGATCGGCTGGAACGCCAACAGCCAGCATCACTATCATCTTGGCAGTGGGCCGTTGCGGCGCTCGACCTTGTCGGATGCCAGCCAGCGTCGTCCGGTCGCCGTGTTTGCCGAGACTTTCGGGCTGCTCGCGGGTCAACTCGACCGGCAGTTGCGCCGCGAAGGCAAGGCTATGCTGCGGCTGATCAACTCCACCCCCAGGGAGTGTCAGGATTTCCGTGTGCTTGCGGGCGGTTGCACATTACGCCGCCATGGCTTTGATAAATCGTTCGCCGAAGATGACGGCGAACTGAGGCTTTGCCATTGACCACTCACGAGGCGGCATTTTCCACTCCTTCTCGGAGCGGTTCAAGATCAGATAGAGCAGTTTGGTTGCGGCCTCGTCGGTGGGGAAGTGGCCCCTGGCTCGGACGGCTCGTCTGAGCTTGGAGTTCAGCGCTTCGATGGCGTTGGTCGTATAGATGATCCGTCGCACGGCATCGGGGAAGGCGAAGAACGGGATGATCTCGCTCCACACCCGCCGCCAGCTCTGGCCGATCGCGGGATAGCGTTTGCCCCATTCGCTGGCTTCGAAGGCGACCAGCGCCTCTTCGGCGGCCTTGGCATCGACGGCGCGGTAGATGCTCTTCAGCGCCCCCACCAGCGGCTTGCGGTCCTTCCACGATACGAAGTCCATGGAGTTGCGCAGCAGGTGGACGATGCAGGTCTGGACCACGGCTTGTGGGAACACGGCGGTGATGGCGTCGGGGAAGCCCTTGAGGCCATCGACGACGGCCAGCATGATATCCTCGGTGCCTCGGTTGCGGAGCTCGTTCATGACCCTGAGCCAGAACTTGGCGCCTTCGTTCTGCTCGACCCACATGCCGAGCACCTCCTTGCCGCCGTCGGCGCGCACGCCCAGCGCGATATGGATCGCTTTGGAGCGGACCATGCCTTCGTCGCGGATCTTCACCCGGATGGCATCGAAGAACACCAGGGGATAAGCCGGATCGAGCGGGCGGGCCTGCCAGGCGGCGACCTCATCGAGCACGGCATCGGTCACCGTCGATATCAGGGCGGCAGACACCTCGATGCCGTAAAGCTCGCGCAGATGCCCGGTAATCTCCCGCGTGCTCATGCCGCGCGCGTACATCGAGATGATCTTGTCGTCGAAGCCGGGAAAGCGACGCTGATACTTGGCGATCAGTTGCGGGTCGAAGTTGCCCTGACGATCACGGGGGACGTCGATCTCGATCTTGCCGGTGTCCGTCACCACCGTCTTGTGGCCGTAGCCATTGCGGCTGTTGCCCACCTGTTCATCGCCGCCCAGATGATGATCCATCTCGGCATTGAGCGCACGTTCGGCCAGCGCCTTCTTCAGCGTATCCAGCAATCCGCCCTGATCGAGGGCGGCGGCGGCATCGCTGCCAGCCAGAAGCTGGTCGAGTAAATCAGCCGGGATCACCGGCTCTTTGCGTCGGGACATAGGGAAGACTCCTTCTCACCCATTATGCCCGCCCGCACACCGAAATCAGGACAGTCCCCCACCCCCATCCCACTAGGCAAGCTGTGCGGCTGGGCCAAGTCCAACGGCCGCATCCGCGGCATGAAGATGCATGTCGTCTACGATCCCAACGCCGATTGCCCGCGCATCCTTGGTATCACCGATGCCAACGTCAACGATGCCCAGATCGGCCGCACCATCGACATCGAGACGGGCGCCACCTACGTGTTCGACAAGGGCTATTGTCACTACGGCTGGTGGACGGCGATCGCCAAGGCCGGGGCCGTTTTCGTCACCAGGCCTAAATCCAACATCAAGCTCAAGCTGGAGGTCGGCACCCCTCTCGAGCACACGCAGGGTGATGGCTTCACGGTGCTTGAAGATCAACGAGCCAGTTTTGCCAGCAAGGGAGATTCCAAGCTGCCGATCCCCTTGCGCCGCATCACCGTGAAGCGTGAGCAAGGCGACGTCATCACGCTGCTGACCAATGATCTCAAACGCCCCGCCGTTGAGATCGCTGCGCTCTACAAAGGCCGTTGGCAGATCGAACTGCTGTTCCGCTGGATCAAGCAGCATCTCAAAATCCGCAAGTTCCTGGGCAACAACGACAATGCCGTCCGAGCGCAACTGTTTGCCGCCATGATCGCCTTTGCGCTTCTGCGCATCGCAGCGCGCGCCCACCGCGTAACCCTCCCCATCCTGCGCTTCACCGACCTGGTCGTTCAATGCATCTTCGAACGCCGAGACATCGCCCAAATCCAGCATCCGCCACCTACCAACCCCAGTCACCGCATCACCAGATCCACCCCAAATCAAATGAGCTTCTGCTTTGAATGATTTTCCCCGGACAGCCCTGCTAAGCATGGGGAGGGAGACGATAGCCTCGATGTCTTTGGGAGCGTCTCCCTCCCCTTGTTTAGGGGGAGGGGACAGGGGTGGGGGTCGGTAACCACCGGTCTGGTGTCGGCCCACCGGATCATCAGTGCCTACCGCGTGAGCCCCCATTGTGCGTAGAGCCGCCTCAACTCACCCATCGAGTCGATCTCGACCAGCGGCAGCCCAACGGCCCTCAAGCGGGTCCGGTCGCGCTCACGCCGGGTCGGCTGGACGACGAGGATCCAGCGGATCATCTCCCATTTGAGGCTGTCGCGGTTGCCGGCCAGCGCGCCGACGCGATCCCTTTGGAACAGGGTGCGCCACAGGTAGCGGCGAAAGTTCGCCCAATGGTGGTCGTAGAGCAGGATGATGCCGGTGGCGCGGGCCAGCCGCTGCGGCATCAGGCTCGAATAGTTGCCATCCATCACCCAGCGATCCCTGAGGATCGCGGCGTCATGAAGGGCCCGGAATTCGTCGTCCGGACGTTGCTCCCAGTTGGTGTCGGGCAGGTGCCGAAACAGGTCGACATGGAACGGTTCGGCTCCGAGCTTGTTCGCCAGCGCGACGGCCAGCGTCGATTTGCCGGAGTTCGAGGGCCCGCAGATCATGATGCGTTCGCCCAGCGCCGAGAGTGGCAGCACGTCCATTTCAGCCCCCAATGTCCAGTGGCCCCGCGCTCCGGGGGACGCGGCTTATACTGCATCCCGCCAGCCGAAGCGAGCCGCCGGATCGGTGGCGCTGCGGATCGCCTCCAGCGCTTCGCGCCGCTATAGATCGGAGCATGAATGACGTTGCGCGCGCCGCCGATCGGAAGACTTTGCGTGTCCTCGCAGCCACCTGGCTGCTGAGCCTCGTGGCATTCGCCACGATCCTTGCCTGGTTCAGCATCGCCGATGCGCAGCGGCAGCTCGATCTGCGCGGCGCCGAATTGCAGCGCACCATCGCCCAGGCGACGGCACAGCATGATGCGCACCTCACCAGCCTCGCGACCCTGGCGATCGCCGGCGATCCGCCGCCGGTCGACCTGTTCACCCAACTGGCCGACAGCATCATCCGCTTTTATCCGCGTATCACGTCGATTGCGCTGCTCGCCGACGGGAGCCTTGCAACACTGGCGGTCAGCGGCGGCAAGCCGTCCGCGAGCCAGGTGCAGCAGTACGAGAGTTCGGCACCGTCCTTGCCGCGCGGCGTCTCCATCATGCTGGCGAATCCGGCAGCGCCCGGTAGCTATCAGCTGTTGAAGCGCACCTCGGATGAGGACGGACGCTTCCTCATTGCCTTGACCATCGATGCCTCGCGGTTGCTCGACGATCCTGAGTTGCCGCCCGACCTGTCGCTGCAACTGGCGAAAGGGCAGACGGTTCTGGTCGGCGACAGCGCGCCGTCAGCCGGCCCGGGCACGGTGCAGCTGGCCAATAGCTGGTTGGTGCCCAGCACCTCGCAGCCCCTGACGCTGCGGCTGCAGCAGCGCCTGACCTTGGCGCAGGTGCTGGCGCCCGCACCGCTGCTGGTGTTTGCCATCACCACGCTCGTCCTCGCCGCCGGCGCCCACCTGCTGTTGCAGCAGCGTCGCGCAACCACCGAGGCGCGCGAGCGCCAGCGGGCCCAGGAACACCAGTTGCGGCTCGAGCACGCCGCCCGGGTCAACTCGATGGGCGAGCTGGCGTCGGGTATCGCGCACGAGCTGACCCAACCGCTGACGGCGCTGCTGAGCCAGAGCCAGGCCGGCCTGCGGCTGGCCGGGCACAGCCCGCCCGACAGCGCAGCACTGGCTGGCGTACTCGAAGCCAATGTGCGCCAGGCCCGCCGCGCTGCCGACATTCTTGCGCGGCTCCGCGCCTATGTCAGCAAGTCGCCCACCACGCCGCGGCCGACCGACCTCAACCGCATCGCCGCCGAGGTTGCGAGCCTGCTCGGTGCCGATCTGAGAGATCGGGGAGTAGCGCTGGCGATCACACCATCGACCGAGCCAGCCATGGTCCTCGCTGATCCGATCGAGCTGGAGCAGGTGCTGCACAACCTCGTGCGCAATGCCGCCGATGCCATAGAAGCCTCCGGTCGTGGCGATCGTGTCACTGTAGCCGTCACCACCGATGCCGAGCTGGTGCGGGTTGCGGTCAGCGACAACGGACCGGGGATTGCTCCCGATGTGCTGCCGCATCTGTTCGAGCCGTTCTATTCGACCAAGCCGGCCGGCATGGGCCTCGGCCTGCCGCTGTGCGAAACACTGGTCGAGCGCTTCGGCGGCAGCATCGAGGCCACCAACAGCCCGGAGGGTGGCGCGAGCTTCACCGTGACGCTGCCGCTCCATCGCGGAGGCCCTGCCGCATGATCAAGACGCCGGTCTATCTCGTCGACGACGATCAGGCGGTCGCGACGCGCTGTCCCTGCTGCTCGGCACCTACGGCTATGCCGTGACCAGCTTTGCCGACCCGACCAGCTTTCTCGCCGCGGCCGAGGCGCTGCGCCCCGGGTGCCTGCTGGTCGACCTCAGAATGCCCGCCGTATCGGGGCTGCAGCTGCAGGAACGGCTCAGCACCCGCGGCATCGACTGGCCCTTCATCGTCATCACCGGGCACGGCGATATCCATGCCTGCCGCCGCGCCTTCAAGGCCGGGGCCGTCGACTTCCTGACCAAGCCGATCGACGAGCAGGTGCTGGTCGAGGCCGTGCAGGCGGCGCTTGCCCGGCTGGACACCCAGCAGGAGGACGACGAGGCGCGGCAACTGCTGGCAACACTCACTGAGCGCGAGCGCGAGGTGCTCGACATGGTGAGCCGCGGCTGGGCGACGAAAGAGATCGCCGAGGCGCTGGCGATCTCGCCCCGCACCATCGATACGCACCGTGCCCATATCGCCGAAAAACTCGGCACCAGTTCGGTCGCCGAGTTCGTCCGCATCGTCGCTGCGGCGGCCCGTCGGTAGCGCTACCGACCCGCCTCGGGCGGCTCACCGATAGTGCTCGCAGCGGGGAGAGGGCAGGTTTCCGGGGTCAACGGCGCGGTGCGCCGCCCAATTTCGGAGTATCCCATGCACAAGCTCTCCCTCGCTCTCGCCACCGTGCTCGCGCTCACCGGTGTCGCCAATGCCGCGACCCTCAGCGAAAAGAACATGCCGCTCGAGGTCGCGACCAGGCTCGCTCAATCGGCCGTCGAAGCCTGCGCCGCCGACAAGTACAACGTCTCGGTCGCCGTGGTTGATCGCGCCGGCAACCTCCGCGCGCTGCTCCGCGCCGATGCCGCCGGTCCGCACACCCTCGATTCCGCCACCCGCAAGGCCTACACCTCGGCCTCGACCCGCACCCCGACTGCCGTGATGGTCGAGAACATCGCCAAGAACCCGTCGGCGGCCGAACTCACCACCCTCGAGGGCTTCCTGGTGCTGGCCGGCGGCGTGCCGGTGAAATCGGGTGACGAGACCATCGGCGCCATCGGCGTCGGCGGCGCACCCTCGGGCACCATCGACGAGGCCTGCGCCGTGGCCGCCATCGACGCCAACGCCGAGTTGCTGAAGTAAGAAGCAATCCTCTAGAGTGTGGGAAGGGCGGGGCGATGTGCACCGCCCTTTCGTTCGTGGAGAAGCGTCATGGCCAAAATCGTCATCATCGGAGGCAGCGGCCATGTCGGCACTTACCTGGTGCCGCGCCTGGTCGATGCCGGTCACCAGGTCGTCAATGTCACCCGTGGCCACCGCAAGCCTTATTCTCCGAACGCCGCATGGGGCAGGGTAGAGACGGTACTCATCGACCGCGATGCCGCCGAGCACGCGGGCAGCTTCGGCACCGCCATCGCCGCACTCGAGGCCGACATTGTCATCGACATGATCTGCTTCACGCTGCCGCGCGCCCAGCAACTGGTGGAGGCGTTGCGCGGCAAGGTGCAACACTTCATCCATTGCGGCACCATCTGGGTCTATGGCCACAACACCGCGGTGCCCGCCACCGAGGACCAGCCGCTCAACCCCTTCGGCGAGTACGGTACGCAGAAAGCGGCGATCGAGAGCTACCTGCTCGACGAGGCGCGCCGCCATGGCTTCCCGGCGACCGTGTTCCGCCCCGGTCACATCGTCGGGCCGGGCTGGGCGCCACTGAACCCGGCAGGTCATTTCAACCCCGAGGTGTTCTCGAAGATCGCTCGCGGCGAAGAGCTGGTGCTGCCGAACTTCGGCCTCGAGACCATCCACCACGTGCACGCCGACGACCTGGCGCGGCTGATCATGGCGATCATCGCCAATCGCTCGACCGCCGTCGGCGAGGCCTTCAATGCGGTGTCGCCGCAGGCGATCAACCTCCGCGGTTATGCCGAGGCGATGTATCGCTGGTTCGGCCATGATGCGAAACTCAGCTACCTGCCGTTCGAGCAGTGGAAGGTCAGCCAGGACCCCGACGAGGCCAACGCCACCTGGGAGCACATCGTCCGCAGCCCAGCCATTCCTCGGAGAAGGCGAAACGCCTACTCGGGTACAGCCCGCGCTACGCCTCGCTCGAGGCCGTGCAAGAGGCTGTCAGCTGGCTGGTCGACAACGGCAAGGTAGCAAGTCCGCAAGACTAGTGAAAACGGCTCATGGCATGTGGTTGTTCAACACGAGGTGAGCCATGACCCAAAGCTACGAAGCCCGCATCAACCGCGTCACTGCCTATATTTACGAGCATCTCGACGAGCCGCTCGATCTCGAGCGCCTCGCCGATGTCGCCGCCATGTCGCCCTGGCATTGGCACCGCGTCTATTCGGCAATGCGCGGCGAAACCGTCGCCGCCACGGTCCGCCGCCTCCGCCTTATGCGCGCCGCCAACGAGCTGGCGAACGGAAGCGCCGGTCGAGGCGATCGCCAGGCGCTCCGGCTATGACAACCTGCAGTCCTTCACCCGCATCTTCGCCGACGCCTACTGCATGCCGCCGGCTCGCTATCGCCGGGAGGGCAGCCACACGGTGTTCAACCCGGCACAGAACGGCGCGCCAATCCCGCACTTCGCCGTGGAGATCCGCCGCCTGCCGGCGATGACCATCGCCACTGAGCCGCATGTCGGCGACTACATGAATGTTGGCATGGCGTTCGATCGGCTGTTCGGACGACTGGCGACGGCTGGGCTGATCGACCAGAGCACCCGCATGTTCGGTATCTACGGCGATGATCCAAGCGCCATCCCGGTGGATGAACTCCGTTCGGCCGCCGCGGCTACCCTCAGCTCGCCGCCGCCGGGCCTGCCGGTCACCACGACACGCGCCGACGATTACGCTGTGCTCCGCCACAAGGGGCCGTACCCCGATATGCTCGCTGAATACAACTGGCTGTTCGGCAGCTGGCTGCCGCAGTCCGGCCGAGACATTGCGGACGCTCCGGTGCTGGAGGAGTATCTCAACAGCCCGCGCGACACGGCGCCGTCTGAGCTGTTGACCATCCTCTACCTGCCGCTGGTGTGATCATGGCAAAGTCGTGGACCGAAAAACTCAACGCGCCGGCCGAGCCGGTGGTGAAACCCGCTCCGGTCAGCATCGCCGGCATGCGCGCCGGTCAGATCATGCTGGTGCCGACGCCCCGGATGATCGCCGACTTCATGTCGGCGGTGCCCTCGGGCGAGGCGGTCGACGTGCTCACCATGCGCCGGCAGCTTGCCGAACGCCATCAGGCCGAGGTCACCTGCCCGATCTACACCGGCTACCACTTACGGACCGTCGCCGAGGCGGCGCTGGAGGCGCACGCGGCCGGCATGCCGATTGAGGCCATCACGCCGTTCTGGCGCGTGCTCGACGAGCAGAGCCCGACGACCGGCCGGCTGCCTGATGGCGTTGCGTTCGTTGCAACAAGGCGCGCGGCGGAGCGCTGAGGGGCAGGGGACAGCTTTTCTGTCCCCCTTCACTGTGTCATGTGGCTTGTCTAACAAGGGCCGAGCAATCGATTGCACCGACAAGAGGTCACGCACATGTCTACCATCATCGACATCACCGGCCGGCAGGTCTTCGACAGCCGCGGCAATCCGACCGTCGAAGTGGATGTGGTGCTCGATGACGGCAGTTTTGGCCGCGCCATGGTGCCGTCGGGCGCCTCGACCGGCGCACACGAGGCCGTAGAACTTCGCGATGGCGGCAAGCCGTTCCTCGGCAAGGGCGTCACCAAGGCGGTCGATTTCGTCAACACCGAGATATTCGCCGAGATCCAGGGCCTCGACGCGCTCGACCAGATCGGCGTCGATCGCGCCCTGATCGAACTCGACGGCACCCCGAACAAGTCGCGCCTCGGCGCCAACGCCATCCTCGGCGTCTCGCTGGCCGTGGCCAAGGCGGCCGCCGAATTCAGCGAGCTGCCGCTCTACCGCTATGTCGGTGGGCCCAATGCCCATGTCCTGCCGGTGCCGATGATGAACATCATCAATGGCGGCGCCCATGCCGACAACCCGATCGACATGCAGGAGTTCATGATCCTGCCGGTCGGCGCCGAGAGCATGGCGCATGCGGTGCAGATCGGCTCGGAAATCTTCCACACCCTGAAGAAGGGGCTCGCGGCCGACGGCCACAACACCAATGTCGGCGATGAAGGCGGCTTCGCGCCGAACCTCAAGTCCGCCGAGGCGGCGCTCGAATATATCGTCAAGTCGATCGAGAAGGCCGGCTACGCCGCCGGCAAGGACGTCTATCTCGGCCTCGATTGCGCCTCGACCGAGTATTTCAAAGCCGGCAAGTACGCCATGGAAGGCGAGGGCAAGACGCTGTCGTCCGAGGACAACGCCAAATTCCTCGCCGGCCTCGTCGACAAGTTCCCGATCATCACCATCGAAGACGGCATGGCCGAGGATGACTGGGAGGGCTGGAAGGTGCTCACGGACCTCCTCGGCAAGCAGGTACAACTGGTCGGCGACGACCTGTTCGTCACCAACACCGAGCGTCTGCGCTCCGGCATCAAGATGGGCGTCGCCAACTCGATCCTCGTCAAGGTGAACCAGATCGGCTCGCTCTCCGAGACCCTCGATGCGGTCGATACTGCCCACCGCGCTGCCTACACCTCGGTGATGTCGCACCGCTCGGGTGAAACCGAGGATTCGACCATCTCGGACCTGGCGGTCGCCTGCAACTGCGGGCAGATCAAGACCGGCTCGCTGTCGCGCTCCGACCGGCTGGCCAAGTATAACCAGCTGATCCGCATCGAAGAGCAGCTCGGCACCTCGGCCAAGTATGCCGGCCGCAGCATTCTGAAGGCCTGATCATGCTCCTCCGGCTCGTTCTCTCTGCGGTTGCGCTGGCCGTTGCCTGCTCGACCGCAGGGGCGGCCGGTTGGACATACAAGGCTGAGAGTGGTGGATTGCTGCCGAAAGGCGAGTCCACCTTCATGGCCTCGACGACCGCGGCCAACGGCTTCGCGGCGGAGTTCCGCTGCAACTCCCTCGGCCGCCAGGTCATGTTCTGGGCCGAGGTCGAGGCGTTCGCGGATAAGCCTGCCCGACGCGGCGAGCCGAAGATCATCGACTTCAAGGTCACCAGCACCAAGGCATCGTGGTCGGTCGACGGCTCGAAGCCCGTGGGCGGCAAGTGGAAGAAGTCGCGCGGCATGGTGTTTGCGGATGGGGCTACCGCAAGCCGAATTCTTCGCGCTGCGTTGGCTGGCCAGCAACAACTGCTGGTCGCGTCGGGCAAGGCCTCGGTCTCGTTCGGCCTCGCCGGTGCCAAGAAGCCACTGACCAAACTGGCGTCTTCCTGCCGCTAGGCCAAACCCTGACACCTGCCGTCGAGCGACTCTGCTAGCCTTGCAGGATGTCCGACCACCTCCGATTTGCGGGCTTGCCTGCCGACGCCCAAGCCGAAGCACTGCGCAGGATCATCCGTGCCACGCCACTGCTGGCCGATGTGCTTGGGCGGCTGCACCTGCTGGATCTGCCCGACACCTGGCTGGTTTCCGGCGCCATTTATAACACGGTCTGGAACCACCTGACCGGACGGCCGCCGCTTACCGGCATCAACGATATCGACCTGTTCTATTTCGACGCCGCGGACCTGAGCTACGAGGCCGAGGATCGCGCCATCAAGCTGGCCGATCGTGTCTTCGCCGGCCTGCCATTGCCGGTGCAACTGCGCAACCAGGCGCGCGTCCACCTCTGGTATCCCGAACGTTTCGGCGAACCCTATCCGGCGCTGACCTCGTCACGCGAGGCCATCGACCGCTTTGCCTCGCTCACTCATGCCGTGGCGGCACGGTTGGATGGGAGAGGGGAGATCGAGCTCTATACCCCGTTCGGCCTCGACGACCTGTTCAGTTTTCGCATCGTGCCGAACCGACGGATGAACAACCGTGCGACGCATGAGAAGAAGGCGGAGCGGGCGCGGGCGGTGTGGCCGGAGATTGAGGTGGAGGCTTGGTAGGCAGGCCTGACTGATAGCGACGGCCCCCTCCCGGCCTCCCCCATGAAGGGGGAGGTGCAGAGTCGAGGCTCCGTCTTCGATCGTCCCCAACGCACCAGCGGGGCACCTCCCCCTTTATGGGGGAGGATGGGAGGGGGCCGTCTCATCAGTCGACCCGCCCGCAACCACCCGTTAAGCCGCAGTGAACTATAACAGCCTGCATCCGAACCAGGCGAAGCTCGTCCATGCCCACCCGTTTGAAACGCCCTGCCTTCTGGCGCCATGTCGCTCTCGCGCTCGGGCTGATCGCCTTTCAGGGCTATCTCGGCTATAGCGTGGTCACCGGGCAGTTCGGCATCGAGAGTCAGGATGTGCTCGAGGCCGAGATCGATGAGTTGGGCGCCAAGTCCGGAGCACTGCAGGCTGAGATCGAACTCGTTCCGGCATCGCATCGACTTGTTCCAGACCACCAAGATGGACCCCGACCTGGTGTCCGAGCGGGCCAGGGCGCTGCTGTCGATGGCGCAGGCGGATGACATCGTGGTGATGGTCAATCCGCAGAACGGTAAACCGATTGCGAGTTCATCTGCGGCGTCAACCGAAGATCAGTTAAGCGGAATTATAGAAGACGGTATAGACTGATAGCGCTGTTTCTTCACACGCCACACGGATTCGCATCCGTCACATTATTGCGCTAAGCTGCGCCAGTTCACGGCTACCTGCCGTGCGACAACGATGCGGCTTATCCATATTCCGGAGCTCTCGCCCATGGCGCGTAAAGCGGCGGCCAAACCGGCCCAGTCCAATGTCCCCGAACTCAGCAAGGAACAGGAACTTGCCGCTTACCGCGAAATGCTGCTGATCCGCCGCTTCGAAGAGAAGGCCGGCCAGATGTACGGCATGGGCCTGATCGGCGGTTTCTGCCACCTCTATATCGGCCAGGAAGCCGTGGTCACCGGCGTCACCATGGCGTCGAAGAAGGGCGAGGACGCCCAGATCACCGGCTACCGCGACCACGGCCACATGCTGGTCATGGGTCTAGACCCCAAGGGCGTCATGGCCGAGCTGACCGGTCGCCAGGGCGGCTTGTCGAAAGGCAAGGGCGGCTCGATGCACATGTTCTCCAACGAACACCGCTTTTACGGCGGCAACGGCATCGTCGGCGCCCAGGTGTCGCTCGGCACCGGCCTCGCCTTCGCTTCCAAATACCGCGGCGACAACACCGTTTCGATTTCCTATTTCGGCGACGGCGCGGCCAACCAGGGCCAGGTGTACGAGAGCTTCAATATGGCCAAGCTCTGGAACCTGCCGGCCGTCTACATCATCGAGAACAACCGCTACGCCATGGGCACGTCGGTCGATCGGGCCACGGCACAGTCGGATTTCTCCAAGCGTGGCCTCTCCTTCGGCATCGACGGCGAGCAGGTCGACGGCATGGACGTCCGCATGACCTACGACGCCGCCAAGCGCGCCATCGAACATGCGCGGTCGGGCAAGGGGCCTTACATCCTCGAGATGCTGACCTACCGCTACCGTGGCCACTCGATGTCGGATCCGGCAAAATACCGTTCGAAGGACGAAGTCTCGACCATGCGCGCCGAGCACGATCCGATCGAGCAGGTGAAGCAGCGCATCCTCGAAAAGCGCTATGGCACCGAAGAGAGCCTCAAGGAACTCGAGACCGAGATCCGCGCCATCGTCACCGAGGCCGCAGATTTCGCCACCTCCGACCCGGAGCCGGCGGCGTCCGAGCTCTGGACCGACATTTACGCGGCGTGAGGCGGATGCGGTGGCCGGCGCGCTGTTCGCTATCGTTGCTGTCGCCGCAGTCGGCGCCTGGCTGGTGGCATTGATGGCGGCGGTGCAGGTCGTTGCGCTGACGCCCACCGGTCAACGGTGGAAGACTTGGTTCGCCCTTGGCGGCTGGCGCTTCGATGAGGTTCGCGCCGCCGCCAGCGCTGCGGTCGAGCCGCATCTGCGGCGCTATAAGATGGCCTTTTTGGTCTTCATGCTGGCGGTGATCGCCGGTGCCGCTGCTGGTGTCCTTCTCGGCGTCGAGCAGCAGAACAATACACATGAGGACCAGGCTGTCCTCGTCAACCAATCCTCCAGTCTGGAGAGCTGAATGCCCACGATCCTGATGCCCGCCCTGTCGCCGACCATGGAAGAGGGGAAACTCTCGAAATGGCTGGTCAAGGAAGGCGACACCGTAAAACCCGGCGACGTATTGGCCGAAATCGAGACCGACAAGGCGACCATGGAGGTCGAAAGCGTCGATAGCGGCGTGGTCAACAAGATCATCGTCGCCGAAGGCACCGAGGGCGTGAAGGTCAACGCGCCGATCGCGGTTGTACTGGGGGAGGGCGAAGTGCCGGGCGATGTCAGCGCCCAGCCGGCGCAGCGCGCGCCCGCAGCCGTCTCTGCGGCGGCGGTTGCCGAGGCTGCGGCATCGCCGACGCCGACCGCGCCAGCGGGCGTCGCACCGGTTTCGATCCTCGAGATCGCTTCTGATCCGGACCTGCCTGAAGGCGTCGAGATGGTCGAGATGACCGTCCGTCAGGCCTTGAACGAGGCGATGGCCGAAGAGATGCGCCGCGACAAGGACATCTTCCTCATGGGCGAGGAAGTTGCCGAGTACCAGGGCGCCTATAAGATCAGCCAGAACCTGCTGCAGGAATTCGGCCCGCAGCGCGTCGTCGACACTCCGATTACCGAGCACGGCTTTGCTGGCCTCGCGGTCGGCGCGGCCTTCGCCGGTCTCCGGCCGATCGTCGAATTCATGACCTGGAATTTCGCCATGCAGGCGATCGACCAGATCATCAACTCCGCCGCCAAGCAGCTCTATATGTCTGGCGGCCAGGTCACCGCGCCGATCGTCTTCCGTGGCCCGAACGGCGCGGCCGCCCGCGTCGGCGCCCAGCACAGCCAGGACTATTCGGCCGCGTACAGCCACGTGCCGGGCCTCTACGTCGTCGCGCCCTATAGCGCCGCCGATGCCAAGGGCCTGCTCAAGGCGGCGATCCGCTCGAACAACCCGATCGTCTTCCTCGAGAACGAAATCCTCTATGGCTCGACCGGGCTGGTGCCCAAGGTCGACGACTACGTGCTGCCGATCGGCAAGGCGCGTATCGCGCGGCAGGGCAAGGACGTCACCATCGTTTCGTTTTCGATGGGCATGCGCTACGCCACCCAGGCGACCGAGAAGCTGGTTGCCGCCGGTGTCGATGTCGAACTGATCGACCTTCGCACCCTGCGTCCGATGGACACCAAAACCGTCATCGAGTCGGTGAAGAAGACCGGCCGCCTTGTCACCGTCGAAGAAGGCTGGCCGCAGGGCGGCATCGGCGCCGAGCTCTCCGCCGTCGTCACTGCTGAGGCGTTCGACTATCTCGACGCCCCGCCGACCCGCGTCACCGGCAAGGACGTGCCGATGCCGTATGCCGCCAACCTCGAGAAGCTGGCTTTGCCGAACGTCGACGAGGTCATCGCGGCGGTGAACGCCGTGACCTATCGGAGCTGATCTGATGGTGGCCGAGCTCGATCGGAAGTTTCTCGATGCTGCCTACGAGGAGGCCCAGCTGGGCCTCTCCGAGGGCGGTATCCCGATCGGCTCGGTGCTGGTGCGCAATGGCGAGATCATCGGCCGTGGCCACAACCGGCGCGTGCAGCAGGGTGATCCGATCCTGCATGGCGAGATGGACGCCATCCAGAACGCCGGCCGGCAGCGCACCTACAAAGACGTAACCTGCTACACCACGCTCAGCCCCTGCATGATGTGCACCGGCACCATCATCCAGTTCGGCATTGCCCGGGTGGTCGTGGCAAAATCGAAGAATTTCAAAGGCTTCCAGGATGTCCTGTCACTGGCCGGCGTTGACGTGGTGGACTACCACGACCAACGCTGCGAGCACATGATGGCGGATTTCATCGAGAAGCATCCGCAACTCTGGAACGAAGATATCGGCGAGTAAGGCACCATGAGCATCAACATCACCATGCCCGCGCTCTCTCCACCATGGAAGAAGGCAAGCTCGCCAAGTGGCACGTCAAGGAGGGCGACAGCGTCTCTTCCGGCGACGTGATCGCCGAGATCGAGACCGACAAGGCGACGATGGAAGTCGAGTCGATCGACGAGGGCACGATCGGCAAGATCGTCGTCCCCGAGGGCACCGAGAACGTCAAGGTCAACGCAGTGATCGCCGTGATCCTCACCGAAGGGGAAACCGCCGCCGACGTGAAGACCCCGGCGCCGGCTGCCGCGCCCGCCGCGAAGGCTCCCGAGCCGGCCAAGACCGAAGCTTCGGCGGCCGCTGTCGCACCGGCTCCTGCCGCGGCTCCGGCGCCGGCAAAACCCACTGCTGCTCCGGCAGCCAACGGCGCGCGCGTGTTTGCCTCGCCGCTGGCCAAGCGCCTCGCCAAGGAGGCTGGCATCGAGCTCGGCGCCATCTCCGGTTCCGGCCCGCATGGCCGCGTCGTGCGCTCCGACGTCGAGGCCGCCAAATCCGGCAAGGCGCCGCTCAAGGCCGCGCCGGCTCCCGCCGCTGCTGCTGCCTCCGGTGGCGCTGCTCTCGCTGGCGGCATGAGCAAGGCGCAGGTCATCGCCCTCTATCCCGAGGGCAGCTACGAGATCGTCCCCAACGACGGCATGCGCAAGGTCGTCGCGGCGCGCCTCACTGAGGCCAAGCAGACCATCCCGCATTTCTATCTGTCGCTCGACTGCAAGATCGATGCGCTGCTTGAAGCGCGCGAGCAGATCAACTCTGCCGCGCCCGTCAAGGATGGGAAGCCCGCCTACAAGCTCTCGGTCAACGACTTCGTCATGAAGGCCTGGGCCGCGGCGCTGATGAAGGTGCCGACCGCCAACGCCACCTGGGCCGGGAACTCGATCCTCTACCATAAGCACGCCGACGTGGCGGTCGCCGTGGCGGTGCCGGGCGGGCTGTTCACCCCGGTGGTCAAGGCCTGCGATACCAAGTCGCTGCGCCAGATCTCCGAGGAAGTGAAGGATCTCGCCGGCCGCGCCCGTTCGAAGAAACTGATGCCGCAGGAATACCAGGGCGGCACCTCGTCGGTTTCCAACCTCGGCATGTACGGCATCAAGAACTTCCAGGCCGTCATCAACCCGCCGCACGGCACCATCCTCGCGGTCGGTGTCGGTGAAGAGCGCGTCTATGCCGAAAAGGGCCAGGTGAAGGTCGCCAACTTCATGACCGTGACGCTTAGCTGCGACCACCGCGCGGTCGACGGCGCGCTCGGCGCCGAGGTGCTGGCGGCGTTCAAGGGCCTGATCGAAAACCCCGTGATGATGCTGGCTTGAGGGCAGGGGCTTCACCATGAAGACCATCCTCGCTTTTGGCGACAGCCTCACCTTCGGCGCCAACCCGATCCCGGGCGGTCCGCGCCATCCGTATGAGGACCGCTGGCCGACCGCGCTCGAGGGCGCTCTCGGCGGCAAGGCCCGAGTCATCGCGGAAGGGCTGGGTGGTCGCACCACCGTGCACAACGATGGCTGGGCGGCGGCAGACCGTAACGGCGCCCGGCTGCTGCCGACGCTGCTCGAGTCGCATTCGCCGCTCGATCTCATCATCATCATGCTCGGCACCAACGACCTGAAGCCGTTCCACGGCCGCACCGCCCAGGAAGCGGCGAATGGCATGCGCCGGCTGGTGCAGATCGTCCGCGGGCACTACGTCAAGCCGACCGACGTGATGCCGAAAATCATCCTCGTCGCCCCGCCGCATATCCGCGATACCGATCATCCCGAAATGCTGCTGCATTTCGGCGACGAGGCGATCGGCCAGTCGAAGCTGTTCGCGCAATGGTACAAGCTGCGCGCCGACGAATACGGCACCGGCTTCTTCGATGCCTCCAAGGTCGCCGAGGCCCATCCGGCGGACGGTGTGCACCTTGACGCCGCCAACACCCGCGCCATCGGCGAGGGCCTGCTCCGCTGGTCAAGCAGGTACTGGGCCTGTGAGCGCCCCGATCGCCATGCGCCCGGCGACCAAGGCCGACGCGAGCGAAGTCGCGCTGCTGGTCAACATCGCGACGCATGGCGGCATCGGCATGGGGTGGGCATACGACGCGCGCGCCAAGGGCACCTATGACGCGATCGAAGTCGGTCGGCTTGATATGCTCGACGAACGCGACGAGCTGAACTGGCGCAATGCGACCATGGCCGAGAGCGACGGGGAAGTGGTCGGCATGCTGCTTGGCTATCCGGAGCCCGACGAGATGGGGCCGTTCCCCGACGATCTGGAAGACTTCCTGGTCCCCATCGTCGAGCTGGAACACCTGTCCGGCGGCCACTGGTTCATCTCGATGCTGGCGGTGCACGCCCCGTGGCGCGGGCATGGGGTGGGCGGGTTACTGCTCGAACTGGCTGAGACCAAGCGTGCCGCAGCCGGCAGCCGCGGCCTGGCATTGATCACTGAAGACGTGAACGTGCGGGCGAGAGACCTGTACGAGCGCGAGGGTTTCAAGGTTTCTGCGTCGCGACCGATGCGCAAGTACCCCGACGGTACGGCCCCCGGCAGCGACTGGCTATTGATGATGAAGGACCAACAACATGGCTAACTCATACGATCTCATCGTCATCGGCGCCGGTCCGGGCGGCTATGTCGCGGCCATTCGCGCTGCGCAGCTGGGCCTCAAGACCGCCATCGTCGAGCGCGAGCACATGGCCGGCATCTGCTCCAACTGGGGCTGCATCCCGACCAAGGCGCTGCTTCGCTCCGCCGAGATTTACGGCCATATGGGCCATGCCAAGGACTACGGCCTGTCGGCCGGTGAGTTCGGCTTCGACATTGCCGCTATCGTCGACCGCTCGCGCAAGATCGCCGGGCAGATGAACAATGGCGTGCAGTTCCTGATGAAGAAGAACAAGGTCGACATCATCTGGGGCGAGGCGCAATTGACCGCGCCGGGCGAGATCGTGGTCAGGAAGATGACCAAGAAGCCGGTCGAGCCGCAGTGGCCGCAGCCGAAGACCGTTCTGCCCGAAGGCACCTACAAGGCCAGGCACATCATCGTCGCCACCGGCGCCCGGCCGCGCGTCTTGCCCGGCATCGAGCCCGATGGCGAAAAGATCTGGACCTATTTCGAGGCGATGAAGCCGGCAAAATTCCCAAAGTCCCTGGTGATCATGGGCTCGGGCGCCATCGGCATGGAGTTCGCTTCGTTCTACCGCTCGCTCGGCGCCGAGGTGACGGTGGTCGAGCTGCTGCCGACCATCCTGCCGGTCGAGGATGCCGAGATCGCGGCGCATGTGAGAAAGCGCTTCGAGAAACGCGGCATCAAGATCATCACCGACGCCAAGGTATCGAAGGTCGATAAGACCAAGGACGGCATCACTGCCCATATCGAGCCCAAGACCGGCGACAACCTGACCATTTCGGCCGATGCGCTGATCTCCGCCGTGGGCGTCCAGTGCAACACCGAGAATCTCGGGCTCGAAAAGCTCGGAGTGAAAATCGAGCGCGGCGCCATCGTCATCGACAACTATGGCCGCACCAATGTGCCGGGCATCTGGGCCATCGGCGACGTCGCCGGCCCGCCGATGCTGGCGCACAAGGCCGAGCATGAGGCTGTCATCACGGTCGAGACCATTGCCGGGCTCAAGGGCGTACATGGGCTCAACAAGCTGCAGGTTCCGGGTTGCACCTATTGCGAGCCGCAGGTGGCGAGCGTCGGGCTGACCGAGGCCAAGGCCAAGGAAGCCGGTCGCGAGATCAAGGTCGGCCGCTTCCCCTTCGTCGGCAACGGCAAGGCGATCGCGCTCGGCGAACCCGAGGGCCTGGTCAAGACCATCTTCGACGCCAAGACCGGCGAGCTGCTCGGCGCTCATATGGTGGGTGCGGAAGTCACCGAGCTGATCCAGGGTTTCGTCGTCGCCATGGGGCTCGAGACCACCGAGGAAGAGTTGATGCACACCATCTTCCCGCACCCGACCCTTTCTGAGACCATGAAGGAGTCGGTACTCGACGCTTACGGTCGCGCGCTCAACATCTAGCGGCCGCGCGTAGCGGTCGAAACAGTAGAAATGAACCACCCGGTTCCACCTGAGGACATTCCGCTCATGTCGCCAGAAATCACCTCGCTGCTCATCTTCCTCGGCATCGGCCTCGTGGCCGGCTGGATCGCCAGCCTGATCCTCGGCGGCGGCGGGTTGCTGCGCAACCTGATCGTCGGCGTCATCGGCTCGGTCGTCGGCGCTTACCTGCTGACGCTCGCCAAGGTCGAATTGCCCATCGGCAACGCCCTGGTCAGCCAGGCGGTCACTGCCACCATCGGCGCCATCGTGGTGCTGCTGGTTGCTCGGCTGATCACCAAATAGCGGCGACCCGCCGGGCTTGAACCCGCCCTGTCGAAACGCGATATCGATACGGGGCTAAACGGGGGTAAGACAATGGGTCTGCCGGAAAAGCAATTTGGGGGAGAGTTTCAAATGGGTCGTATGGATACGCGCTCGCTGGTGATCTTCCTGGTAATCGGTCTGGTAGCCGGCTTCTTTGCCAGCCTCATAGTCGGCGGCGGTCGGCTCGGTATCATCGGCTACCTGATCAGCGGCGTCATCGGCTCCTTTGTCGGCGGCTACCTCTTCTCTGCGCTGAACATCAACCTGGGGATCAAAAGTCCCATCGCAAGCCAGATCATCACTTCGACAGTCGGCGCGATCATCGTGGTCATCATCGCCCGCCTCATTGGCTAGGAACGTCTCTTGGTTACCCTGATCGACAAACTCGACACCCGCCCGCGGCATCCGGAAAAGGCCAATCGGCCTGAGAACGAGATGCTGCGCAAGCCGGACTGGATCCGGGTCAAGGCGCCGGGCTCTCCTATCTACAAGGAGACCCAGCAGATCGTACGCGAGAACGGTCTCGTCACTGTCTGCGAGGAAGCCGGCTGCCCCAATATCGGTGAGTGCTGGAGTAAGAAGCACGCCACCATGATGATCATGGGCGAGATCTGCACCCGCGCCTGCGCCTTCTGCAACGTGCGCACCGGGCTGCCGACCGCGCTCGATCCAAATGAGCCCGAGAACGTCGCCAACGCGGTGGCAAAGCTCGGCCTGGCGCATGTGGTGATCACCTCGGTCGATCGTGACGACCTGCCGGATGGCGGCGCCGAGCACTTCGCCCAGGTGATCCGCGCCATCCGCGCCAGGACGCCCAAGACCACCATCGAGATCCTGACGCCGGATTTCCTCAGGAAGGACGGCGCGCTCGAGATCGTCGTGGCGGCCAAGCCCGACGTGTTCAACCACAACCTCGAGACGGTGCCGTCAAAATATCTGAAGGTCCGTCCCGGCGCCCGCTACTTCCATTCGATCCGCCTGCTGCAGCGGGTGAAGGAACTCGATCCGACCATGTTCACCAAGTCCGGCATCATGGTCGGGCTCGGCGAGGAGCGGAACGAAGTCTTGCAGTTGATGGATGACCTGCGCTCGGCCGATGTCGATTTCCTGACCATCGGCCAGTATCTCGCGCCGACCAAGAAGCACCACCCGGTGCAGCGCTTCGTGACGCCCGAGGAGTTCAAGTCCTTCGCCACCGTGGCGACCACCAAGGGATTTCTCCTCGTTTCGTCCAGCCCGCTGACCCGCTCGTCGCACCACGCCGGCGAAGATTTCGAACAGCTTCGTGCCAACCGGATGGCCAAACTCGCCCATGGCTGATCTCTTTCTCGAGCGGCACTCGCCGCACCTGCCGCAGCGCATGTTCGATCTGGTCTCCGACCTCGAGGCCTATCCGCGCTTTATCCCCAACTGCAAGGCGATGGAGGTGCGCGACGACGCAACGGGCGGCATCCTCGCCCGGATGACCATCCAGTTCGGCCCGATCACCCAGGCCTATACCAGCCGCGTGGTCGCCGACCCCCAGGCGCTGACCATCACCGCCAAGGCGGTCGACGGGCCGTTTGCCTATCTCGACAGCAAGTGGAGCTTTGAGCCGGAAGGCGAGGGCACCCGCATCCGCTTCGACATCGACTTCAAGATCGCCAATCCGCTGGTTGCCGCGGTCGCCGAGCCGGCCTTCGCCGCCAAGCAGAGCGAGATCATCGACGCGTTCGAGGATGAGGCGGACAGGCGGTTTGGGTAGTGTGGCTTGCCGACCGGCAGTCACTTGAGGGTTCCGCGATCATTGGCGGGTGCAACGCTCTCTTCTTGCCTTCTCCCCTTGCGGGAGAAGGTGGCGCGCAGCGCCGGATGAGGGGTCCGCGAAACGAAGTGTAGCGCGATCCGAGCGGAGCGAGGAGCGATCCAGTACGCGGAGAGATACCCCTCATCCGGCCCGCAGAGACGGCCTTTGGCCGTCTGCTGCTTGCGGCCACCTCGCGGCGAGGGCGAACGCCCTCGTCCGCTGACCGCAAGGGGAGAAGGCACCGAGCACTACCGATGGGTGCCCTTAAGCCTTAGCCGCCTTCAGCAGCAGTTTCAGCGCCTGCACCACCGTAGCGTGCCGCACCTCATCGCGGTTGCCGGGGAACACCTTCTTCAAATGCGTGGTGCCGGCCTCGGTGGCGACCGAGAAATGCACCAGCCCGACCGGTTTTTCGGCGCTGCCGCCAGTGGGGCCGGCGATGCCGGTGACCGCGACGGCCACATGCGTGCCGGCCGCGCCGATGGCGCCGTCGGCCATGGCCATCGCCACTTCCTTCGATACCGCGCCGAACTGCTTGAGCAACCCGAAGGGCACACCGATCATCGAGATCTTGGCCTCGTTGGCGTAGCTGACGAAGCCGCCATAGACCACGTCGGAGGAGCCTGAGATTGCCGTCAGCGCCCCCGCGATCAGCCCGCCGGTGCAGCTCTCGGCCGTCGCCACGGTCATCCCGGCGGCTTTGAGGGCGGCAACCGTCTCTTCGGCAAGGGTTGCGATGTCGTCGGGGAGTTTCATTTCAATCTTCCTGGGCAGTTCGATGCTGGCGCTGGCCATGGCGACGATGCCTTCGCCGCGGCCGGTGAAGCCGAGTTGTTCGCTGGTGGTGGCCTTGATGGCGATCCGGCCGGCAGCGATGCCGCAGACCGCGCCGATCGCCGCCTTCATCGCTTCGACATGCGGGCCGACCCGCGGCGCCTCGCAGACGATGGTGATGTCGAGATTGACGATGCGGCCCCGCCGCTCACCGACGAGCCCTGCGGCATGCTTCAAAAAGATCGATGACGCGGCGCCTTTCCATTGCGGGTCCGAAGGCGGAAAATGCATGCCGATATCGCCTTCGCCGAGCGCGCCATAGATCGCGTCGGTCAGCGCGTGCAGCGCCACATCGGCATCGGAATGGCCCTTGAGCTTGTGGGTATGCGGGATCTCGACACCACCCAGCCACACCGAGCTGCCGGTATCGAACGGGTGAACATCGAAGCCGGTGCCAACCCGCGTTTCCATGGCCGTCTCCTTGCCCAACAGGCGCTCCGCCCGGGCGAAATCCTCGGGGTGGGTGATTTTGAGGTTGTGCGTGCTGCCCGGTGTCAGCGCCACGGTGAGCCCGGCCCACTCGGCGATCGCCGCATCGTCGGTGAACTCGCGCGGCATCCGCCCGGCGCGCAGGTGCGCCGAGAGAATTTGCGGAAACCGAAACCCCTGCGGCGTCTGCGCCGCGAACAAAGTCTTCCGGTCTTCCGTGGCGGCGACCGTCCGGCCATCGACCGAACGCTTGATCGTGTCGGTTACCGGCACCACGGGCAGGGCGGCCTCGCTGCCCTTCAGCGCCTCGATCACCCCATCGATCACCTCCGGCGAGACCAGCGGCCGTGCGGCGTCCTGGATCAACACCAGGTCGGGACGCCCGCCGAGCGCCGTCAGCCCCGCCAGCACCGAGGCTTGCCGTGTTTCACCCCCGATGACGGGGGGCAGCAGCCGCGGATCGGCAAGGCCGAGCGCCGCGTAGCGCCCCACGTGTTCGGCATGGATCACCGGCACTACCCAGCTGATATCGTCGCGCCCCAGAAATGCCGCGATGCTGCGGCTAAGCACCGGCGTCCCGGCGAGGTCGCGATATTGCTTCGGGCTCGTATCGTCGGCACTGCTGGCGCGCTCACCACGTCCGGCGGCGACTACGATCACGGCGATGGTTCTGATGCCTGTCATTGTCGTTTCATATCGCGCCGTTAGTGGCGCGGGCTTGGTCTAGCGGCGGCTTTCCCCAGCAGCAAGCCTGCCGCCGAACATTGCGCAATAGGGCGAGATAGGTGGTTGCGCCCGGCGAGCTTTTGACTATTCTGCGGGCATTTCGTGGAAATGAGCAAATCTGGGGCAGGGTGTGTCTGATTTTGCCTGCACATTGAGCATTGCTGGTCATGAGTTGCCGAACCGCGCCTTCCTCGCGCCGATGGCTGGGATCACCGATGCGCCGATGCGTAAACTGGCCGAGCGTTTCGGCGCCGGTCTCGTCGTCTCCGAGATGATCGCCAGCAATGCGCTGGCCACCAACAATGACGACATGGTTCGCCGGCTCAACAAATCCGGCTCGCTGCCGCATGTCGTGCAACTCGCGGGCTGTGAAGCCGAGTGGATGCGTAAAGGAGCCGAGATCGCCTATGCGGCCGGCGCCGACATCATCGACATCAACATGGGCTGCCCCTCGAAGCGCGTCACCAACGGCTATGCCGGCTCGGCGCTGATGCGGGTGCCCGACGAGGCGCTGAGGCTGATCGACGCCGTGGTGGCTGCAACGCCGCTGCCGGTGACGGTGAAGATGCGGCTCGGCTGGGATGAGGATTGCCTCAACGCTGCCGACCTGGCGCGCCGGGCGGTCGATGCCGGCGCCCGGATGATCACTGTGCACGGCCGCACCCGGCAGCAGTTCTACAAGGGCGAGGCGCGCTGGAACCTGGTTCGCCCGGTGGTCGAGGCGGTCAGCGTGCCGGTGGTCGTCAATGGCGACATCACCAGCATTGCGGCCGCCCGCGAAGCGCTCGAGCAATCCGGCGCCGCCGCCGTAATGATCGGCCGCGGCGCGCAGGGCCAGCCCTGGGCCGTCGGACAGATCGGCGCGCAACTGGCCGGGCTGGAGGCGCAGGCAGCACCAACGGGCAGGGAACTGGCCGAGCTGGTGGCCGAGCACTACGACGCGATGCTGACCGACTACGGCACGCAGATCGGCGTGCGGGCCGCCCGCAAGCATCTCGACTGGTATCTCGAGGCCGCCAACATCGTGCTCGACAAGCCGGTCCGCAGCCAGCTGCTCAACGAACTGGAGCCTGCCGAAGTGACGAAGATGATCGGCGATATCTATTCCGCCGACTGGAGGCTCGCGGCATGAGCAAGGTTCCGCCGCCGGCCCTCAGCACTGCCGTGCTGCAGGCATTGCCGCAGCCCGTCATCGTCTGTACCGAAGACCGTACCATCGTCTTCGTCAACTATGCCGCCGAAGCCTTCTTCGGCGCCTCGCAGAGCGTCTTGTCGCGCCAGCGGCTCGACGACCTCATCGCCTTCGGCTCGCCGATCATCGGGCTGATGCAGGCGGTGGCCGATCGCCGCGGCCCGATGACCGAGTATCGGGTGCGGGTCGGCTCATCCCGCTTTTCCGATATCGGCGACGATCGCATCGTCGACGTCTTCGCCTCGCCGCTCTCCGATGCCGACGGCCGCATTGCGCT
>CBDIRF010000031.1:0-49584 GCA_965284115.1 Devosiaceae bacterium | reverse complement strand
CACCGGGCTTCAGCGACTGCTCGACCCGCTCGAACGGGGCATTGCCGACGCATTCGAAGATCACGTCATACTGCTTGCCGTTGCGCGCAAAATCCTCGGCCTTGTAGTCGATGACGTGGTCGGCCCCGAGGCCGCGCACCAGCTCGGCGTTGCCGGCGCTGGTCACCGCCGTCACCGCCGCGCCGAAGTGCTTGGCCACCTGCACCGCCGAGGTGCCGACGGCGCCCGAAGCGCCGTTCACCAGCACTTCGTCACCCGGTTTGATCGGGCATTGCCGGATGCACTCGGCGACGGTATGGCCGCCGAACACCAGCGCCACGGCATCGGCAAAGCTCCAGCCCGCGGGCTTTTCCACCATCGCCGCGCTCTCGCTGAGCGTGATGTACTCGGCGTGGCCGCCGAACGTCATGCCGGTCAGGCCCACCACCGCATCGCCCGGTTTGAAGCGGGTCACCGCTTCGCCCACCGCCTCGATGACACCGGCGAAATCCATGCCGAGGATTTTCTTGCGCGGCGCGAAGATGCCGATGGTCAGCGGCCCGAAGAATTCGAGCCCCTTGGGCAGGTCGCGGGTGCGCATGCGGTAGTCGCCGACGCTGACGGTCGCGGCGTGGACGCGGATCGGCGCCTCGCTCCGCCCCGGCACGGGCTTGGGCAGTTCCTCGACCCGCACCACGTCCGGCCCGCCGAACGATCGATAGACAGCTGCCCGCATGCCTGATCTCCCCTCAAGCCCGACCCCGTATGGGAGAAATAGGGAAGCACGGTTGAATTGCAACGCTGGCTAGAGCGGCTTGGGCATGATGCGGTTGACCAGCGGCCGGCTTCGGCCGCTGACCACGACAACCGGCGGCCAGCGCAGATGATTGAACCGGATCGGCCAGCTGAAGCTTTTGGGGATGCGCACCGGACGATCGGCGCGGGCATACTGGAGCAGCAACGCCGTGCGCACGGCTTTGGTCTGGTTGTGCGAGCCGTGCCAGACCCGGCCATCGAACACCAGCGCCTCGCCATCATGCACCGCCGGCTGGACGATCTCGGCTGCCGCATCGTGCCGGCGCGCCGCGGCAAGCGTCGTCGCGTCGGTGCTTTGCTCCCGCGTGATGCCGGCGCGATGATTGAGTTCCTGCAAGCTGACGCCGTAGCGATGCGAGCCGGGGACGAACTTCAGCCCCGACGAGCGATCGGTGTTCTCGAGCCCGATCCACACGGTGACGAAGCCGCCTTTGGGCGTCATCGACTCGGCATCGGTGTGGAAGGGGTGGATGTCGCTCTCGGCCTTGACGATCAGCGAAGTGCCCCACAGCACGATGTCCGGGCCGAGCGTCGGCTGGAGCAAGGCGAGGATGCGCGGGTCGCTCGCCACCCGATGATAGGCCGGGCTGCTTGCCGCCCAGCCCTTCGACCAGGTCCTCGGCGCGCCTGCCGCGGCGCGGAGGCTCGACAATATCCGCGCGCACTCGTCGGCGTCGAATACTGCAACCGGCCCGGCATAGCCGGCAACATCCAGCGCTTGTTTGGTCACGACGCCCCCCGCACAGTTCGGCCGAACCATGCCAACGCGCCCGCCTGCCGCGCAAGCCCCTGTGTCAGCGTTCGTCAGGGTTCATCCCCGGCGGCTTCTCGGCTAAGGTCCGGCCCCGACCATCCGGAATCGTTTCATGCATCTCGTTCTCGTCGACGGCTCAGGCTTCATCTTCCGGGCCTTCCACGCCCTGCCGCAGCTTACGCGCAAGAGCGACAAGCTGCCGGTGGGCAGCGTGATCGGGTTCTGCAACATGATCTGGAAGCTCAGCGAGGATCTCTCGGGCGAGGATGCGCCGACCCATATGGCGGTGATCTTCGACTATTCGTCGAAGACGTTTCGCGATGAGATCTATGCCGAATACAAGCAGCACCGGCCGCCGGCGCCGGAAGAGCTGGTGCCGCAGTTCCCGCTGACCCGCGCCGCGACCCGGGCTTACGGCCTGCCCTCGATCGAGATGGAAGGCTATGAGGCCGACGACATCATCGCCACCTACACGTCGCTGGCCAAGGATGTCGGCGGCAAGGTGACGATCGTTTCGTCCGACAAGGACTTGATGCAGCTGGTGGAGCCGGATGGCTCGGTGCGGCTGCTCGACACCATCCCGCGCCCCGGCCAACCGCCGCTGCGCTGGATCGGCTCGGACGAAGTGTTCGCCAAGTTCGGCGTCGGGCCCGACAAGGTGATCGAAGTGCAGGCGCTGTGCGGCGACGCGGTCGACAACGTGCCGGGCGTGCCGGGCATCGGGGTGAAGACGGCGGCCGAGCTGATCAACACCTTTGGCGATATCGAAACGCTCCTGAGCCGCACTGCCGAGATCAAGCAGCCGAAGCGGCGAGAGGCGCTCGAGACCAATGCCGAGCTGGCCCGGATTTCAAAGCGCCTGGTGACGCTCAACCGCGATACCCCGGTTGAGCTGCCGCTCGAGGATCTGGTGCGCCAGCCGGTGGAACCGGCAAAGCTGTTCCCCTTCCTCAAGGCGATGGAATTCTTCGCCATCTCCAAGCGCCTGGGCACCCTGCTCGACGCCGACCCCGAGGCGTGGCCGGCCGATCCGGAGCTGGCGGCAAAGCCGGTGGAGCCGGTGGGCTTTGACAACAATGCCCGGGCCGAGGCGCGCGCCGCGCGGCAATCGGCCGAGGGCCGGGCCGATTCCGCTCCGGTGCTGCATGCCAAGCTCGAGCACGAAAGGATCAAGGCGATCCCACTCGACCACGGCAAATACGAGATCATCCGCGACGCGGCGCATCTGCAACGCTGGATCGACGCCGCCTATGCCGAGGGGATCGTCGCCACCGACACCGAAACCACCGGGCTCGACAACCAGACCGCCGACCTCGTCGGCATCTCGTTCTCGACCGCGCCGGGCAACGGCGCCTACCTGCCGCTCGGCCATACCGAAGGGCATGGCGACCTGCTCGGCGGCGGCATGGCGGAGGGCCAGATGGACCTTCGCGCGGCGCTAGAGCAGTTGAAGCCGCTGTTTGCCGATCGCTCGATCCTCAAACTCTTCCACAACGTCAAATACGATCTCGGCATTCTCGCCCGCTACGGCATCGAGGTGCGCTCGTTCGATGACAACCTGCTCTTGAGCTATTCGCTCGATGGCCCGCAGTTCAACACCATGGGCGAGCTATCCGATCACTGGCTCGGCCTTGCCGGCATGTCGATCAAGGAGCTGCTCGGCACCGGCAAGACGCAGAAGACTTTTGCGCAGGTCAGTATCGAAGATGCGGCGAAATATGCCGCCGAGGATGCCGACCTCACCTTCCGGCTGTGGAAGGTGCTGAAGCCACGGCTGGTGGCCGAGAACATGACCACCCTCTACGAAACCATCGAGCGGCCGCTCGCTCCGGTGCTGGCGCGCATGGAAGGCCGCGGCATCACCGTCGACCGGCAGATCCTAAGCCGCCTGAGCGGTGATTTCGCGCAGCGTGCCGCCGCCCTCGAGGCCGAGGCCTATGAGCTGGCCGGCTCCAACTTCAACCTGGGTTCGCCCAAGCAACTGGGCGAAATCCTGTTCGACCGCATGGGCCTGCCCGGTGGCACCAAGACCAAGACCGGCGCCTGGTCAACCGGCGCCGATGTGCTTGAGGATCTCGCGACGCAGGGTGTCGGCATCGCCCGCACCATTGTCGACTGGCGCCAGCTGACCAAGCTGATCGGCACCTATACCGATGCGCTGCCCACCTACATCAACCAACGCACCGGCCGGGTCCATACCACCTATTCGCAGCACTCGGTGCTGACCGGGCGCTTGAGCTCGAACGATCCGAACCTCCAGAACATCCCTGTCCGCACCGAGGATGGCCGGAAGATCCGCACCGCGTTCGTCGCTCCATCAGGGAAGACGCTGATCAGCGCCGACTATTCGCAGATTGAACTCCGCGTCCTCGCCCATATCGCCGATATCCAGGCGCTGAAGGATGCGTTCGAGGAAGGGCTCGACATTCACGCCATGACGGCGTCGGAAATGTTCGGCGTGCCGGTCGAGGGCATGCCGTCGGAAGTGCGCCGCCGCGCCAAAGCGATCAATTTCGGCATCATCTACGGCATCTCGGCCTTTGGTTTGGCCAATCAACTAGGAATTGAGCGCTCGGAAGCCGGCGAGTACATCAAGACCTACTTTGCCCGCTTCCCCGGCATCCAGGACTATATGGCCGAGCAGCGCCGCAAGGTGAAAGCCGACGGCTATGTCGAGACCATCTTTGGCCGCAAGGTGAACTTCCCCAACGCCAACAGCTCGCATCCGGCCGAACGGAGCTTTGTCGAACGCGCCTCGATCAACGCCCCGATCCAGGGCTCTGCCGCCGACATCATCCGCCGCGCCATGATCCGCATGGAACCGGCGCTGAAAGCGGCGGGCTCCGATGCGCAGATGCTGCTGCAGGTGCACGACGAACTGATCTTCGAGGTGGACGAAGGCAAGGAAGACGCGGTGATCCCGGTGATCGTCCAGACGATGGAGAATGCGTCGGAGCCGGCAGTGCGACTGACCGTGCCGATCAAGGTGGATGCGCATGCGGCAAGGGATTGGGACGGGGCGCATTAGCAGGCTGAGGCCCATCAGTCGGTCACCTCCCCCTCGCATGGAGGGTAGCGCAGCTCGGGAGCAACGCGACCTGGCGCAGCTAGGTGGGGGGCGAGGCGAACTGAGGTTCAACGATAGCGTGCCAGGCGGCGCAACAGGCACCGGCCTGCCTTCTCCCCTTGCGGGAGAAGGTGGCGCGCAGCGCCGGATGAGGGGTCCGCGCAACGAAGTGCAGCGCGCTACGAGCGAAGCGAGGAGCGACCCAGTGCGCGGAGAGATACCCCTCATCCGGCCTTCGGCCACCTTCTCCCGCAAGGGGAGAAGGCAATCGCTGCACCGGCAGAGACCCTTAATGGGCCCACCCTACGTGCGGAAGTCACCCCTTCTTCTTCACCTTAGGCTTCGGCACCGGCAGCGCCGCCGCAGTCACCCGCACCAGCTCAGCCATCCACTCCGCGTCGTCCCACCGCTCCCCGGCGATCCGAAAACTCGGCCTGGCGCCGCTGTAAGCCGGCTGCTCATCCACCGCGTCGCCAAGAAACGCCCGCCCCTCAGGCGTCGGCTTCAAAAAGAACTGGTCGTCACAGACCAGCGCAACGATCTTGCCGTCGCAGTAGACCCCGTACTCACCGAACATTTTCCGGGCGGAGACGGAGCCGGCCTCGGCGAGTTGTTCGAGGAGGTAGTCGATGGTGGAGGGTTGGGTGGACATGGTGGGACCGTGCCATGACGAAAGATGAGGGAACGGCGCGATGTCGGTGATCGTCAAGACGTCGGATAACTTCTCGTGCCAGCGATACGGCAAATTTAGCCGATAAAGGTAGACCTGCACGCGGCGCGGAATTGAGACGGACGCACTACGGATGGTGGTAGTAATGCCTCTTTAGCCATCGACTGAGGCCGTCTAATCCAGGGTAAATCACGCGCTCCGTAATGTTTGCTTGGTCCAACCGATCCCGGACCTCCCACTTGAGTTTTGCCGGGATTGTCACCTTTTTGTAGAGGCTACTGCGCTGACCGAACCACCTGTCCATCATGACGGTAGCGTCCGACATTACCGAAAAGAGAGCGAATTGATTGACGATACGGTCGTCTAGGGAGGGAGGTTCAAAAAACAGCGCGAACGGTTTCTTCGACAGGCGGTCGAAGTCTCTAAGATTGCTGACGTTTCTGGGTCGTAAGCTCTGTGGTTCGGCCAATGACGTCGGATCGCTAGCTCGGTTGTTTCGCTCTAGGTTGGCCAACATATCGACGGTGAACACTCCCGACCCTTCGGATCGCAGCACCGAACGCAGCGGAGCGGACAATAGACGGTGTATCGCGGGAACATCAGCCACCCACACTACTCCGTCGACATCCATTTTGTCGAGATGGTCGGTTGCAAAATGGAGTGCAACAAATGGAGAGTATGTCCAGTCGAGGAGCCTCGTCGGAAGGCCATGATGCTGAGCCACAGAGAGCCAATACCAGAACGAATTTTGTCCGCGACATCGCGATGAGCATACTTCCGGAAATTTCTTAACAGGTGGGGCTCTAGCGACGCGTAGTCGCCCTTGATACGCATCAGGGAGGTTTCGAGCTCCCACGTAGAGTCCACAACCCCCCGATATGCTGCCGTAGAGCGATAGCGGCGAATAGCGGGATTAAAGTCGCCAGCATACAGCTCGGATATGAGGTCGTGCCAGTTCGTTGGATCGACAACAGGCGGCATGGTTACGCCATGTAGGATCTAATTGTTGCGCCGATTTGCTGCCGCAGGTGGTAAATGTCCTCGACCTCCGCGATGTCGTGGCGCACTCCCTCTTTGCCCGCCCCAAACACTGTCACGAACTTGCCTTTTCCGTTGAAATGCAGCCTCGCGATCGGCTTGCGGTTGTTGTCATCAAACAACACCGCGCAATAAGATTGAGCGTCCCGCATCACGATGCGCGACACCGGGGCCACCTCCGCAGCGATGGCGCGGATGATCATGAAACCCTGCAGCTCTTCTTCAGTTGTATCGACCTTGGCCTCGTTTACCTCAGGAAGCTCTTCTTCCTTGCCTCCATCGAACGCGACATCGATCCGTTTCAGCGCCCTCTGCCGAAACAGATCGTCAAACGCCCGTTTCACAATCGGCTTCATCGTCTCCACCACCGACGAACGCAACTGCCCCTCATAGAAGTCGCGTACCACCATCCGGACGAACTCCTCGTCGGGGTTAGCCCATTGCTTTTCGATGAAGGCCATCGCGCCGCGCAGGTACTTCAACGATGACGCAGCGGCTTTGATGTTCTCGATCGAGAAGTTGTCTTTGTGGAACTTCTCCAGTTCGCGCAGGTCGTTGTCGTCGTAGCCGAGCAGGTCGAACTTGAAGAACGGATTGGCGTCCATCTTGTTGGGCGCATCGAGGTCGGCGAAGAACCAGATTTGCAGACCGTTGGTCAGGATGCCGATGTTCGCATCACACGTGTGGTAGTAGCGAAACAGCTGGCTGTACTGAGCGTCTCGCAAGCTGACAGAGACCGCCTTGGCCTCTACCAGATATTCGATCTGACCGTTGATCTTGATCGCATAGTCGATCTTCTCGCCCTTTTTGAGACCTACATCTGCGACATATTCGGGGATGACCTGCGCGGGATCGAAGACATCGAACCCAAGCACACGCAGGAACGGCATGACAATGGCGTTCTTGGTGGCCTCTTCAGTCTGAGCTATCGCTTGCGCACTAATGGCGCGCCTCGCCAAATCGGCGACATCATCCTTGAATGTCATCTATTCCCCCTGCCCCGGCGAATACATGACTCCACTGCGGCCGAGTACGCAAGTGGTAGGCATCCGCATCCATCCCCGCCCCCATGCGTTCCCCCTGCTCCAGCAACCAAGGAGCAGTGTCATGTCGAACCTTTCGTCCATTCGCGAGCATATGGAAGTCATCGGCGCCGACGGGGTGCATGTGGGGATTGTCGATCGGGTCGAGGGTACCCGCATCAAGCTCACCAAGGCCGAGGCGCCGGGTGGGAGCCATGAGGAGCATCACCATTATGTGCCGGGTGCGCTCGTGGCCGCCGTCGAAGGCGACAAGGTGAGGCTGTCGGCCGATGCGGCCAATGCCGAACTGTTCGAGGAAGAAGAGGACGGCAAGACGCGGCACTGAGGCGACCGAGGGGTGACGCGGTGCCTGGCCCGGTGCGCGTTGCCCCGCCCTCTCGCGCTCCCGCAAGGGACGCGCTTGCGCCCGGGTAGCGAGACGCAGCAGCCAGCGCCGGCCCCTGTCGCGCACCGAAGTGTAACCGCGCCGCCACAACAACCGATCACAATTCGAGGTCGCGCCGGAAAGCTGCTTCCGTTCCGCAAGCAGCCATGTCACTGGATTGTCTATCGATTGTTGTTGGTGGGCTCCGATGAACAAGACTTTACTATTGCTGGCCGCGGGCGCTTCGGTGCTGGCCATTTCCTCGGCGGCTTCGGCAGCCGATCTCATGGTCGAACCGGCGATCGCCGCCGAGGCGGTTGCGGCCAGCGGCAATTGGGACGGGGCGTATGTCGGTGCGTTCGGCGGCTACGGCTGGGGGGCGCTCTCGGATGATCTGGTTCCCAACGGCACCTACCCCGAACCAGCCGGTTGGCTGCTCGGCGTCAATGCCGGCGTCAACTTCACGCTGACCGACGGCATCGTCGCCGGCATCGTGGGTGATATCGCCTGGGCCGACATGAACGAAACCCTCGTTAACGGGCCGGTCAGCATGGGATCGAGCGTCGATTGGGTTGGCTCGGTGCGCGGTCGCCTCGGGTTCGATGGCGGCGCCTTCATGCCCTACCTGACAGGCGGCCTGGCCGTTGCCCACAACACTGTTGATTACGTTACGCCGGGCCCGGTTGGCTCGGACGACCAGATCCATGTCGGCTGGACAGCCGGTGCCGGCGTCGAATTTGCCGCAACTGAAAACGTGTCGGTCGATCTGCTGTATCGCTACAGCGACTACGGCAATGCGACCTACAACATTGGTGGCCTGATTGGCGACCTGCGCCTGACCTCGCATCAGGTCACCGCCGGACTCAACCTGGGGTTCTGATTCCCGCAGTCAACCCTCGCTGATCCCCGCGGTCGGCATGTCTCGCGGGCGGCTTCGGCCGCCCGTTGTCGTTTCCGCCTACCACAGGTTCCGGCCGTCGATGACGTTCACCGGCAGGGACTGCATCAGCGCATAATCGTCGAGGATCTTCACGTTGATTGCCATTTTCTTCCGCTCCGGCACCGCGGTGTCCTCGAGCGAATAGTCGGGGCTGACGCCGTAGGTGGTGCAGCCGCAGCGGGTGCAGAAGTGGTGTTCGTGCAGGGGGCTGACGGGCGAGTAGACCGCGCCATAGGTGTCGGAAACGATGCGCGGGCCGCCGACATCGTAGTAGGCCCAGAGGCCTCCGGATTTGGTGCACCAGGTGCAGGTGCACTGGGTGGCTTCGGTCGGCGCGTCGGGCAGCTCGATCCGGGTGCCGCCGCAGTAACAGGTGGCGATGATGGTCATGTCGGGGTCTCCTTGTTCGATGTGACAAGGTTTGCGCCGGGGCTGCTGACAAAGGCTGTCAGCAGTGATGCGGGGCTCAGGTGGTGCGGTTGATCACCGGACGGCACCTCCCCTCTGATGCAGGGCAATCGCATATGGGGTTATGCACGGGCCTCTCGGTGGTCCTCCACCGTGAAACGGGGGAGGGGATGAAGCCAGAGGCTTCACCCCGGGGGGACCAGCGAAGCTGGTGGAGGGGGCGGCCACAAACACCGGCGCATCCTGCCGCCCCCTCCACCGCCTTCGGCGGTCCCCCTCCCCCGCTGCGCGGTGGAGGACCACTGCGAGCCCGGCGGCTCTTCATATGCGATAGCCCTGCCCTCTGATGGGGGAGGATGGGAGGGGGTGGGCCCACGCAACGGTCGAGCGCGCTTCGCCCCCCACCCTTGATCCCTCCCGCAACGGGGAGGGTGACGACTGTGAGATCGCGCGTCCCATAAAAGAAGGCCCGCGGTTTCCCGCCGGCCCTCGTGGTTGCGTCGTGCGTCACTCAGCCCGGGAAGCTCGGCTTGGCCGGGAGTTCCTGCTTGAGGAAGGCCGGGACCACGGCCTTCATGATTTCGACGTTCGCCGGGTTGAAGAACACGTTGATGTGGCTGGTGCCGGGGAGGACCAGCAGCTGGGTCTTGGGCAGGCCGAGCATATCGCCGTTGACGATGCCGCCGGCGGCCTGGTGGTGCCTGGCGATATAATCGAGCCCGACGATATCGGCGTCGCCGTAGATATAGAGCGAGGGCACGCTGATCTTCTCGAACTCGGCCGACCAGTCGAAGGGGGTGAGGTCGAGCTGCTTCAGCTTTTCGACCAGCACCGGGAAGTTTTCGGGGTTGGGCGACAGGCGCTTGTATTCGGTCTCGAAAGGGGTGCCGGCGAACATTTCGGGGGTGATGGTCTCGATCATCTTCATGAAATCGGGGCCCATGGTCTCGCCGTCGTACTTGTAGCCGGCCGAAGCGGCGACGATGCGGGTGACCCTTTCGGGGTAACCGATGGCGAAGCGGATGGCGACACCGCCGCCCATAGAGAAGCCGAACAAAGCGGCCTTGCCGATCTTCAGTTCGTCGAGCAGGCCGGCGACATCGGCAGCCATGTTCTCGTAGGTGATCGGGGTGTCGCGGTCGGTGGTGCGGCCATGGCCCTGCAGCTCGACGGCGATCACCTGATGGTCTTTGGCCAGCGTCGGGATGATGGCGGCCCAGTTGTTCTCGATGTTCATATAGGCGCCATGCAGCAGCACGATCGGCTCGCCCTCGCCATACACCTCATAGTACATGTCGAGGCCGTTGATTTTTGCGGTTTCGGCCTGGGCAAAGCCGGCAAAGCCGAGGGCAAAGGCGGCGGCAAGAAGGGCGGTCCTCATGGTCGTTTCTCCTGTTGTCGTCGGCGCGTCCCTCGCGCCTTCTGACTTCACGACGAGCGGTGAAAACAGGAATTGACAGGGGCGACGAAAAAACTTCCGGGGGACGTTCGGAGGTTCCAGAGCCGGGGTGCCTCGCGTGGTAGGCTCAGGCGATGTTCGAGCACTTCGTTACAGCGCAGGAACCGGTTTACGCCCAGGTGCTGGCCGAGCTGCGCGCCGGGCGGAAACAGACGCACTGGATGTGGTTCATCTTCCCGCAGCTTCGGGCGCTCGGCCGCAGCGCCACGGCACAGCGGTATGGGATCGCCGATCTCGCGGAGGCACGGGCCTACCTCATGCATCCGGTACTGGGGGCGCGATTGCTCGAGTGCGCGGGGATCGTCGGTGGGATCAGCGGGCGGACGGCGTACGAGATATTCGGCTCGCCCGACGAGATGAAGCTCTGCTCGTCGATGACGCTGTTTGCGCATGCGGCGGAGGATGCGGCGCCGTTCCGGCGAGTGCTGGAGCGGTATCATGACGGGGTGGAGGATAGGCTGACGGTGGAACTGATTGGGCGGTGAGGGCGAGGCCTATGGTCTTCTCCCCTTGCGGGAGAAGGTGCCCGCAAGCAGCAGACGGCCAAAGGCCGTCTCTGCGGGGCGGATGAGGGGTATCTCTCCGCGTACTCAATCGCTCTTCGCTTCGCTCAGATCGCGCTACACTTCGTTGCGCGGCCCCCTCATCCGGCGCTCCGCGCCACCTTCTCCCGCAAGGGGCGAAGGCAAGGGGTGGCCTATTGAGACGCCTGCTCCTACCCCTCAGCCTCCAGCGCCGCGATCAGCTCGATCTCGCTCTCATAGTTCCCCAACTCCGCCAGCGCCGTTTCCAGCATGGCGACGCGGCGTTTGATGGTGCGGTGCTGTTCGGCTTTGGCGGCGACCTGGGCGTCGAGGCGCTCGGCGAAAATGTTGCGGTCTTCGTCAGTGCGGCGGATGCGGGCGCGTAGCGTCTGCAACGCGCCGATCTCGGTATCGGTACGGGCGAGGGACAGGCGGGCATCGGCGAGGCCGGTCACCACCGCTGCCGACATCTGGGCGATGAAATCGACGTTCTCGAGCTTCAGCCGGGTGGCGATGGCGGTTTCGACCGCCGCATCGAACATATCGGCGAGGATCGCCGCCACCTCGCGGCGATAGCTGGTCACCGCCTCGTCGTCGATGATGCCGGTCTCGTCGAACAGCCGGCGCGAGTCGGGATCGGAGAGCAGCCCGAAGGCGCGGACCACGACGACAAAATGCTCCGGATCGCCGCCGCGGTCGGGGTGCGCGACCTGCACTTTGCGGCGGTAAGCCTGCTTGATGTCGGCGGGGCGCGCAGCCTTGCCGACGCCGAGCACATCATAGGGATCGAACACGGTCATCGCTGGGCTCATAGCAGGTCGTCGCTCAGGGTTGAAGCCAAGGGTAGCGGCGGGGCGGAAATCTGCCTATATCCCCCCTATGTCCCCGACCGTTCCGACTGCTCCGCTCCGCCCGTTCTCCGCCATTGTCTTCGATATGGATGGCACGCTCCTCGATACCGAGATGGTGTTCAAGCAGATCGTCTGGGATGTGAGCAGCGAGCTCGGCTTCGAGATGACGGAGACGGTGCACCACGCCATGGTCGGCTCAAGCCACGAGACCACCAACCGGCTGCTGGTGGAGGCCTATGGCGTCAGCTTCCCCTACACGATCTTCGACGAGAAGTGCCGGGTGCTGATGAAGGCCAAGATGAGCGAAGCGGTGCCGGTGAAGACCGGAGTGCATGAGCTGCTTGCCGAACTCAACGCCCGCCGCATCCCGGCGGCAGTCGCCACCTCGTCGCGCTCGGCGCATGCGCTGGGCCATCTCGGCGGCGCCGGGATCCTCGAAAGGTTCGAGACGGTGGTGACGCGCGACGACGTGATCAACCCCAAGCCGCACCCAGAACCCTACCTGATGGCCGCCAGGCGCCTCGGGATCGAACCGAGCCTCTGCATCGCGGTGGAAAACTCGCATACCGGGGTGCGCGCCGCGCATGCGGCGGGGCTTCAGACCATCATGGTGCCCGATATCGTCGCCCCGTCGGACGAGATCAGCGCGCTCTGCGTCGCGGTGATGCACAGTCTCCATGACCTGAGGACTGCGGCGTTCGCCCGGCCCTGACCGAGCTTCAAGTCCAACTGGAATCGCCACGTTAATTCCCGCCCTTTCCGGGGTGCGGAAAACTGTGTCGTTCGGGCAACGATTCGGATCGATTAACTTTTATCGATTGCCGCAAGGCCCGCTTACCCATTCCCAAATCTCAAGAAAATCAGGGCTTTCGCCTTGGTCGGAGAGCCGTTAACCTCAAATTAGGAACCTAACATTCATGGTTAAGTAACTGTAAATTCTGGGTTCCATCGTTACCCAAGCTCGGCTAGGTTCCGGGCACGGGTAATTAGACAACTGGGGCTGCCTCGGGGGCGGCATCGGGGGAAGGTAGGCGGATTGCGAGCAGGGTCGATCGCACCACTGATGCGTGTTTTCACGCATGCCTTGGCGTTCGCCGCAGCAGCACTTGTGCTGCTGGTCACGTTTGCTCCGTCTTCCGCTGAAGAACTCGTCAACGAGACAGTGGTTCCCGCCGCCATCACCCAGACGGTGGCGATGAAGCGCGAGCAGTTCCAGACCAGCACGCAGCCGCAGCTGACCAATGCCGTGCTGCAGGCCTATGTGGATCGCCGCCAGCAACTCGACAATTTCGAAGGCTTTGACGTTCCGGCCCCGAAGGCCGAGCTGACCGAAGCCATGCTGATGGGCTATATCGCCAAGCGGCAGAATCAGGCTCTCGACGCCATCGAGAGCGTCGATATCTCCGACGGGCCGGCGCTGACCTCGGCCGTGCTCTCAAGCTACGCCAAGGCCGATTTCGTGCCGACCACCAAGCGGGTAAAGCTGGCCGACGGCGAGCGCCTGTGCCTCGCCCAGGCCATCTATCACGAAGCGCGCGGCGAAAGCCGTGAGGGCCAGCTGGCGGTTGCCAACGTCATCATCAACCGGGCGATGAGCAAGAAGTACCCCTCGACCATTTGCGGCGTGGTGTTCCAGAACGCCGACAAGGGCCGCTACAAGTGCCAGTTCAGCTTCGCCTGCGACGGCCGCTCCGACATGGCGCGTGAGCGCACGGCGTGGAACCGCTCGATCAAGATGGCCGAAAATGCATTCTACGAATTCCAGCGCGGCGAGCGCCCAGGCGTGGTGCCGAACTCGGTATTGTTCTACCACACCACGGCAGTGGCGCCAAAATGGTCCCGCACCTTCAACCGCGTCGCCGCCATCGGCTCGCACGTCTTCTACTCGACGAACTGAGCGTTAGCAGTTTTCGGATGAATGGGCCCTGAACGGGGCCTTTTTCGTTTGGGGGGTGATGAGATCGTGCCCTCCAGTGCCCCCTCTCTTGCAAAATCTAAGGCTTAGCCAAACGGCTAAACCTAAGATTTTGCTTTCTCCCCCGCCAAGGGGGAGATGAGCGGTGGCCTCCATTCGCATTGGAGTGTCAGTCGGACTCTCCCCTTGGCGGGGGAGAAAGCGAAAACTTGGGCTTAGCGCAGCTAAGTCCTTAGTTTTCGCAAGAGAGGGGGACGTGGGGAGCCACCGGCCCCCACCAAACAAACAATCCCCGCTCGCGCGGGGATCGTCACACTCAGCGCTATCGCCGCCCTACTCCGCCGCGACCTGCACCGCATCGAACTTGCGATAGTTCGCCGCGAACAGATCCTGCAGCTTGGTTGCCGCCGCATCATAGGCTGCGACATCGGCCCAGTTGGCGCGGGGGTCCAGCGCCCGGGGCGTAACCCCCTCGACGCGCAGCGGCACCTGCATGCCGAACAGTGGTTCAGTGCGCAGTTCGGCGCGTTCGAGTTCGCCCGACAAGGCTGCATCGAGCAGCCGGCGGGTGGTGGCGATGTCGATGCGCTTACCGACGCCATAGCCGCCGCCGGTCCAGCCGGTGTTGAGCAGGTAGATGCGGGCGCCTGAGGCCTCGAGCCGCTGCTCGAGCAGGCGCCCATAGACGGTGGGATGCAGCGGCATGAACGGCGCGCCGAAGCAGGCCGAGAAGGTGGCGACCGGCTCGGTGACGCCGCGCTCGGTGCCGGCGACCTTGGCGGTGTAGCCCGAAAGGAAGTGGAACACCGCCTGCTCCGGCGTCAGCTTCGAGATCGGCGGCAAGACGCCGAAGGCATCGGCGGTGAGAAACACTACGGTGCGGGGTTTGCCGCCGATACCGCCCTTGGCCACCGCCGGCAGGGTCTCCAGCGGGTAGGCGGCGCGGGTGTTCTCGGTGAGCGAGATGTCGTCGTAGAGCGGCACCAGTTGCTCATCGAGTTTCAAATTCTCGAGCACCGTGCCGAAGGCTTGCGTTGCCGCATGGATCTGCGGCTCGGCCGTGGGGCTGAGTTTTACGGTCTTGGCGTAGCAGCCGCCCTCGAGGTTGAACACGCCATCGCCGGTCCAGCCGTGCTCGTCATCGCCGATCAGCAGCCGCTCGGGGTCGTTCGACAGGGTGGTCTTGCCGGTGCCCGAAAGGCCGAAGAACAAAGCCACATCGCCATCGCGGCCGATATTGGCCGAGCAGTGCATCGGCATGGTGCCGGCGAACGGGGCGTGGAAGTTGAACAGCGAGAACACCGATTTCTTGATCTCGCCGGCATAGGCGGTGCCGGCGATCAGGACGAGCTTCCGCGCCATATCGAGCGCGATCACCGTGCCGGTGCGGCTGCCGTGGCGGGCCGGATCGGCGGTGAAGCTGGGGAGATGGAGGATGGTGACGTCGGTGGCGCCCGCCACCGTCTCGGGCCGGATCAACAGGTTGCGGATGAACAGGGCGTGCCAGGCGGTCTCGGTGATGACGCTGACCCGCAGCTGGTGCCGCTCGTCGGCGCCGGCGCGGAGATGCTGGCCGTGCAGCTTCCGTTCGGCAGTGGCTGCCACCATGTCGGCGAGGAGGTTCTCGAACTGCTCGGGGGCCATCGGCTGGTTGTTGTCCCACCAGACATGGGGCTCGGTCGCCGCGTCGCGGACGATGAACTTGTCCTTCACCGAGCGACCAGTGAACACACCGGTGGTCACCGCCAGCGCGCCGCCGGCCGCGAGCCGCCCCTCGCCCTCGGCGAGTGCGGTTTCCACCAGGGTGGGGGGCAACTCGTCCCAGCGGACCCGAGCCAGGGCCCCGATCCGGGTTGCGAGTTCCAGATGAATTTTGTCGTCGATACGCTGTGCCATGGCCGTTACCCTCGGTCTGGAATGACCATGAGTTACGGCCGCCTCGGCCCTGTCGCCCATCCCGAAATCCGGCTTAAGACGGAAGTCCTGCGACTTCGGTTGAGTGCGGCATGCTGGCAATCATTGGCCGCACGCCTTATTTATGCGCAATTGTGGCAGTCAATGCTCGCCACAATTGGTGGCGCGATGTTGAATCGCGGCAACCAGATCCGGATGAAAGGGAGCTCAATGCCCAAGATCGCACTGGTGGACGACGACCGCAATATTCTGACTTCGGTGTCGCTGACGCTCGAAGCCGAGGGCTATCAGGTCGCCACCTATACCGATGGGGCGTCGGGCCTGGAAGGATTGACCGCCGACCGGCCGGACCTCGCCATCCTCGATATCAAGATGCCCCGCATGGACGGCATGGAACTGTTACGCCGGCTGCGCCAGAAATCCGATGTGCCGGTGATTTTCCTCACTTCGAAAGACGAGGAAATCGACGAGCTGTTCGGGCTGAAGATGGGCGCCGACGATTTCATCACCAAGCCGTTCAGCCAGCGCCTCCTGGTCGAGCGGGTCAAGTCGGTGCTGCGCCGCGCCGCGCCGCGCGATCCCGCCGCCCCTGGGGCAGCGCCGGGCACCGAAGCCGCGCCGAGCAAGGCGCTGATCGAGCGCGGCTCGCTGGTGATGGATGAAGAGCGCCATACCTGCACCTGGAAGGGCCAGCGGGTGACGCTGACGGTCACCGAGTTCCTCATCCTCCAGGCCCTGGCGCTGCGCCCCGGGGTGGTGAAATCGCGCAACGCCCTGATGGATGCGGCCTATGACGATCAGGTCTATGTCGACGACCGCACCATCGACAGCCACATCAAGCGGCTCAGGAAGAAATTCAAAGCCGTTGACGACGATTTCGAGATGATCGAAACCCTCTACGGCGTAGGATACCGCTTCAAGGAGCAGTAAGAGGACAATTGGCCGTCACCGAAGAGGAGCTGCCGGGTTCCAAGCCCGCATCCGCGGAGGTCGGCATCATGCCGAAGCTCAACCGGATCGCCGGAGCCGTAGGTACGTTCGTGCTCGCAGCGATCAAGCAGATCCGGCGCCTGCTGGAACTGACGATCTTTTCCAGCCTCGCCCGCCGGATCATCGTGCTCAACCTCGCCGGCCTCGCCGTGCTGGTGATCGGTATCCTGTTCCTCAACCAGTGGCGCACCGGGCTGATCGAAGCGCGGGTGCAGAGCCTGCGGGTACAAGGCGAAATCATCGCCGCGGCGATTGCCGGCGACGCCACGGTCGATAGCGACGTCATCACCGTAAACCCCGACCGGCTGATCGAGCTGCAAGGCAGCGAGGTGGTGTCGCCGCTGAGCTTTTTCGACCCGAGCCTCGAATTCCCGGTCAACCCGGAACGCGTTGCGCCGCTCTTACGCAACCTCGTGACCCCGACCCGCACCCGGGCCCGCATCTACGACCAGCAGGGGCTGTTGATCCTCGACAGCGCCAACCTTTATGCACGCGGCGAAGTGCTGCGGCAGATCACCAAGCCGCAGGACAATGGCAGCTTCTTCCTGCTCGACTGGTGGAATGCCTTTGTCGACTGGCTGCCCGGCGACGATTATCCGCAATACCAGGAGTTCGGCGCCGACGAAGGGACGCGCTACCCCGAAGTGGCGGCCGCTTTGGGCGGCGCCCCGACGGCGATCGTCCGGATCGATCCCAAGCGCCAGCTGGTGGTGTCGGTGGCGGTGCCGATCCAGCGGGTGCGCGCCAATGTCGGGGTGCTGCTGCTTTCCACCCAGCCGGGCGATATCGACCAGATCGCCAGCGCCGAGCGCTGGGGGATCCTGCGCATCGCGCTGGTCGCCGCCACGGTGACGGTGATCCTGTCGCTGCTGCTCGCCGGCACCATTGCCGGTCCGCTGCGCCGGCTCGCCGGGGCTGCCGAACGGGTGCATTCGACGGTCAACAGCCGCACCGAGATCCCCGACTTTTCCGACCGCACCGACGAGGTCGGGCACCTCAGCAAGGCGCTGCGCTCGATGACCTCGGCGCTCTACAACCGCATCGAGGCGATCGAGCGCTTTGCCGCCGATGTGGCGCATGAGCTCAAAAACCCGCTGACCTCGCTGCGCTCGGCGGTCGAAACGCTGCCGCGGGCCCGGCGCGCCGAGGATCGCGAGCGGCTCAACGCCATCATCCAGCACGATGTGCGCCGGCTCGACCGGCTGATCTCCGATATCTCGAACGCCAGCCGGCTCGATGCCGAGCTGGCGCGACAGAGCGCCGAGCGGGTGGATATCGCGCAGCTGGCCGACGCCATGGTGTCGATCCAGAAGGACGTGGCCGCCAACCGCAAGGTCGATGTGGCGCTGGAAAAGCATGTCAGCCGCTATGCGCCGATCGTTTTGGGGCATGACAGCCGGCTGGCGCAGGTGATCAACAACCTGATCGACAACGCAGTGTCGTTCTCGCCCGAGGGCGGCAAGGTGCTGGTGGTGGTGCGCACCAGCGAAGACGCCATCACCATCACGGTGACCGACGAGGGCCCGGGCATTCGCGGCGATATCAGCCGGATCTTCCAGCGCTTCTATACCGACCGGCCGGATGGCGAGCACTTTGGCGACCATTCCGGCCTCGGGCTCGCCATTTCCAAGCAAATCGTCGAAGCGCATGGCGGCAGCATCACCGCCGAAAACCGCTCCGAGCGCAGCGGCGCGCAGTTCACCGTCAAGCTGAAGCGGGCGGCGACCGAGAAGCGCCGGTGAGCGCGAGCCTCAACATCCACGCCACCGGACTGGTGCTCGGCGGCACCGGCCTGATCCTCCGCGGTCCGTCGGGCTCGGGCAAATCGCTGCTGGCGCTCGACCTCCTGGAGCAGTGGGAGGGGCGTGGCTTACCGGCCCTGCTGGTTTCCGACGACCGGGTGGAGATCGTCGTCGACAAGGGCGAGCTGGCGATGCGGCCGGCGCCCAATATCGAGGGGCTGATCGAGCTGCGCGGCCGCGGCATCGTCCGCCGGCCATTCGCCGAGGTGGCGCGGCTGCACCTCGTCATCGACCTGGTGGAAACGCTGGAGCGCATGCTGGAAGAGGATGTGCTGGTCACCGAACTGGGTGGCGTCACCCTGCCCCGCGCCCCGGTTCCGCGCGCCGGGGTGATCGACGCGCGGCACCAGTTGCTGCTGATCCGCGAGGCGATCGCCGCCGTCAACGCCCCGGCGCCGGTGGCGCGACAAAAAACCACTTAAATCAGGGCGGCCCAAGGGCAAGACTTCTGCGCTCCTCTGGGGACCCTGTTGCCCGGCCGGAACCTGCGAGACTTTGGGGATATTGCATGATCGGCATGGTTCTGGTGACGCACGGAGCGCTCGCCATCGAGTTCAAATCCGCCCTCGAACACGTAGTCGGCCCGCAAGAGATGGTGGAGACCGTCGCCATCGGCCCCGATGACGATATGGAGGAGCGCCGCAACGACATCCTCAAATGCGTCGACGCCGCCGACCAGGGCCAGGGCGTGGTGATCCTCACCGACATGTTCGGCGGCACCCCTTCCAACCTCGCCATCTCGATCATGCAGCAGCGCGAAGTCGAGGTGATCGCCGGGGTCAACCTGCCCATGCTGGTGAAGCTCGCCCGGGTGCGCGCCGACCTCGAAATCAAGCAGGCGGTGAAGGAAGCCGCCGACGCCGGCCGCAAATACATCAACGTCGCCAGCGAGACGCTGGGCGGGTAGGGCCGCCAGCTGTTCACTGCGGGTTCGCCTCTAGCGCCCCCTCTCCCCGCGGCGCTACCGCGTCCGCTAGGGGGAGAGGGTCGGGGTGAGGGGGCCTTGCCACAACTCCGAGCGTGCGAAAGGCCCCCTCACCCGGCCCTGCGGGCCGACCTCTCCCCCAAGGGAGAGGTGAAAAGCTAACGCTCCACCACCCCAACAATCGGCCCGGCAGCGTGTCCGCCGCCCACCACCATGCCGTTGTCATCGGCAAGGCCGGAGACAAACCCGTCGAGATAGAGCGCATTCGGGCATTCCAGCGCATCCCGGAACAGCCGGGCGAAGCGACCGAAGCTCACCACGGCTTCCGAGATAGCGAACACCACCTTGCCGTCGGCGCGGACACCGACGCCGTTGCGGACAAAGCGCGAGGTCCCGTTGTCGGCAAAGGCCGGGTGGAGGGCGCCATCAATCACCAGCAGCGGCCCTGACTGGGTGGCATAGGCGATGTCGGGTGTCGCCTCGAAGGCCGCCGTCGCCACCACCGCGGCCCGCCGATCGGTGGTGACGAGGAAGACGCCGTTGGGCTTGAGGTAGAAGTTCCCCTCCCCGTCGGCGGCAACGAGCGGCGTGATGGTCTTGCCGGCTTCAATGTAGAGCCCCTGCGGCGTCCGGTCGGGCAGGTACATGCCGGCGTTCATGGCAAAGACGATCGCTGGACCGTTGGCGGCAAAACTCTCGAGCGAACCGTAGGGCTGGCCGTCGGCGTCGCGTAGAAACAGCCGGATGTCGTAGCGCTCGGGATCGACGGTGCAGGCGATGAAGCTGTCGGTCTCGAAGGTTAAGGGCTGGCAGAGGCTGGGGAGCGGCGACGCTGCCGCCGCAGCTGAGGGCGTCAAAGCCGAGAGCGCGAGTCCGGTCAGCAGATCGATGAGGCGCAGTCGCATCTGGCCGGCTCCAATTCTCGATGGCCGTTTGTGGCATCTCGGATGCGGGACGGCCAGCCACCGCGGCTCGCGGTCGGCGCCCCCTCTCCCGCTTGTGGGGGAGGGGGGACCACGCGAAAGCGTGGTGGGAGGGGGTGCCGCAGACACTGGCGTCTGCCCAGCCGCGCACTGTGGTGCGTGGGGACCGTAGGGCTTCAGTGCGTGCGGCTCCCCCTCCCACCAGCCTTTCGGCTGGTCCCCCTTGTAAACGGGAGAGGGCGCGCCGACTGCACGTACGGAGCAAGGGGCCGGGGGCGGAAATCCATAAACCTCACCCGCGACACCCTTGGCGCGCATTTGGTTTTCCGGCATCCTAGCGGCATGGATACAGCAGCTGGTTCGGATCGGGCGCTTGCGCAGCAATTGACCATCGTCAATCGCAAGGGCCTGCATGCGCGGGCTTCGGCGCGCTTCGTGCGCACCGCCGAGTGTTTTGATGCCGAGATCAAGGTGGTGCGCGACGGCCAGGCGGTCAACGGCAACTCGATCATGGGCCTGATGATGCTGGGCGCCGGTCCGGGCTCGACCATCCTCGTGCAGGCCACCGGCAAGCAGGCCCGCGAAGCGCTCGATGCCATCACCACGCTGGTCAATAACGGCTTCGATGAGGACTCGGACGGCGTTGCGGGCTGAATGGTCCTGCCGCGCCAAATCCTCCTTGCACAGGGCCCAAGCTCCGCTTAACCACGCCCTCTGAAGCTGATAATATCTGCCACAATCACCATATAGGCCGATGGCAGCGCCGCGTGGCGCGCCCATGGACCGCGAACAGGCTTAGGCAATGAACTGGATCAACAACGTCGTCCGCCCCCGCATCCGCTCCTTCCTCAAGCCGAAGGATACCGGATCGGAAAATCTCTGGGTCAAGGATCCGGAGTTGGGCGAGATGGTGTTCTACCGCGACCTCGAAGCCAATATGTGGGTGGTGCCGAATTCCGGCTACCACATGAAGATCAAGGCCTCGGACCGGCTCTCGACCTTCCTCGACGACGGCAAATACGACAGCGTGCCGCTGCCTTCGGTGCCGCATGATCCGCTGAAGTTCCGTGATAGCAAGCGCTATGCCGACCGCCTCAAGGAAAGCCGGCTGAAGACCGGCACCGAAGACGCCGTCACCGTCGGCACCGGCGAGCTGTTCGGCCAGCCGGTCACCGTCGGGGTGCAGGATTTCGATTTCATGGGCGGCTCGCTCGGCATGGCGGCGGGTTCCGCCATCGTCACCGGGCTCGAGACCGCTGCCAGCAAGCACACCCCGTTCATCCTGTTCGTCTCCTCGGGCGGCGCTCGCATGCAGGAAGGGGTGCTGTCGCTGATGCAGATGCCGCGCACCACCGTAGCAGTGCTGCGGCTGCGTGAGGCCGGGCTGCCGTTCATCGTGGTGTTCACCAACCCCACCACCGGCGGCGTCACCGCGTCCTACGCCATGCTGGGCGATGTGCACCTTGCCGAACCGGGCGCGCTGATCGGCTTTGCCGGCCCGCGCGTCATCGAGCAGACCATCCGCGAGAAGCTGCCCAAGGGGTTTCAGCGCTCGGAATATCTCTATGAGCACGGCATGATCGATATGGTGGTGCACCGGCATAACCTGCGCGAAACCATCGGTTCGCTGGTCGGCATCCTCACCAAATCGCCGCAGCGCGACGAGCTGAGCGAAACCGCGCCGGCGCGGCTGGCGACGCCGGTAGCCGCCAATGCCGGGGACGACCTGGTGGGCATGCCCGAGGCGGCGCACGCCGAGTAAGGCACCCCTTCATCACGTGCGAACCGGGTGCTAAAAGCGCGCCATGCTGCTGTTCGAGAATCTGGTTCCCGTGTCCCGCACCGACGCAATCCTCAAGCGGCTGCTCAAGCTGCATCCGAAGCTTATCGACCTGAAGCTCGATCGCGAGCTGCGCCTGCTCGAGCGGATCGGCAACCCGCAGGATCACCTGCCGCCGGTCATCCATGTCGCCGGCACCAATGGCAAGGGCTCGACCCTCGCGTACCTGCGGGCCTTCCTCGAAGCCTCGGGCAAAAAGGTCCACGTGATGACCTCGCCGCACCTGGTGCGCTTCAACGAGCGCATCCGGCTGGCCGGCAAGCTGGTGTCATCGCGAAAACTCAACCAGGCGCTGGAGTTCTGCGAACAGGCCAATGGCGGCGAGCCGATCACCTTTTTCGAGATCACCACTGCCGCCGCGCTGAAACTGTTTTCGGAAGTGAAGGCCGATTACCTGCTGCTCGAAACCGGCATGGGTGGACGGTTCGACGCCTCCAATGTGGTGACACACCCGCTCGGCGCCATCATCGCCCCGGTCGATTACGACCACCAGAATTTCCTCGGCAACAGCCTCGACAGGATCGCCTGGGAAAAGGCAGGCATCCTGAAGCGTGGCGCCAAGGCGGTGTTCGGCCGGCAGCGTGACGAGGGACGCGCCGTGCTGGTGCGCGAGGCCGCGCGGCTCGGCGTCACGCCGCTCATCGCCGGCGAGGACTTTGATGGCCGTGCCGAAGATGGCCGGCTGGTCTACCAGGATGAGCAGGGCCTGCTCGACCTGCCGCCACCGGCGCTGGCCGGGCCGCACCAGTTCGACAACGCGGCGCTGGCGATTGCCGCAGCGCGGCATTTCGGCTTGCCGGTGAGCGACGCCGATATCGCGAGGGGCCTGCGCGACGTGGTCTGGCCGGCCCGGCTGCAGCCGGTCACCGGCACGCTGCTGCAACTCTTGCCGCAGGGGTCGGAACTCTGGATCGATGGCGGGCACAATGCACATGGCGCTGCGGCTCTGGCGCTGGCGCTTCAGGAGATGCAGGCGCGGCGCCCGTTGCCGCTGGTGCTGATCATGGGGCTGATGAATACCCGCAAGCCCGCCGACTTCCTCGCGCCGTTCACCGGGATGATCGAACAGGTGTTGGCGCTGACCATTCCGGGCGAGCCGAACGCGCACTTGGCCACGACCATCGTCGAACAGGCGCACGAGGCGGGTTCGCGGCGGTGCAATCGCGCTCGATCCTCAACGCGCTAGCCGATGCCGCCAAGCTCGGGCACCCGGCCCGGGTGGTGTTCGCGGGGTCGCTGTATCTCGCCGGGCACGTGCTGCACCAGAACGGCACGCCGCCGAGCTGAGAATTTCGTGAGTGGTGGGCGGACGAGCCGTCGTGCCCTCCAAGACCCCCTCTCTTGCAAATCAAGGCTTAGCCAAACGGCTAAACCTAAGATTTTGCTTTCTCCCCCGCCAAGGGGGAGATGATCGGTGGCTTCCATTTGCACTTGAGTATCAGTCGGAACTCTCCCCTTGGCGGGGGAGAAAGCGAAAACTTGGGCTTAGCGCAGCTAAGTCCTTAGTTTTCGCCAGAGAGGGGGTCGTGGGAGCCACCAGGGCCTCGCAGCATCACTCATCCAGCGGCTCCCCGTATGCGAGGGATCAAGGGTGGGGGGCCCCACGCACCAGCCCCTCAATACCGCGCATCCTCCAACCCGCAGAACGGGTCGACCGGCGATTTCAGGTTCCACTCGATGTCGCCGAGCAAAGCCGCCACCACCGCCCGCTGCATCGTCTCGGTGGTCGAGTAGGCGTTGATGTAGGTCGGCACGCGCGGCGCGTCGTAGAGCATGTAGGGATAGCCGAACGAGATCATCGCGGTCGGGATGTCGTGCCAGTAGCGCTGCATGGCCTTGCCGAAATGACCGGTGAGGCCAAGCCAATCGAGGAAGATACGGCCGCGAGTGAGCAGCGTCTCGTCACCGAACAGGTACAGCACCAGGTCGAATTTTTCCGCACTTACCTCGGTGCTGGCATCGTGCAGCGTCACCTCGAACCCCCGCTCGCGCAACATGTCGGGCAACGCGAACGGCAGGGGATGCGGCAGGAACGGGAAGACGATGCCGCCGGAGATCACCAGCACCCGCCTGTGCCTGGTCGGATCGAGCGGCAGCAGGTGCTGGGTGTCCTTCACCAGGGTGGGCGCCCGCCGCGCCACCGTCTCGGCATAAGCGCGGTTCTCGGCCACGGCGATCGTGCCGCCCACGGCAGGCTTATGCAGCCCCACCGCGGCCTTGAGGCCGAGTTGGCGGATCACCGCCTCGTCGACGCGGGCCCAACTCAGCCGGCCATCGGCGAGCGCCGCTTCGAGATAGTGAAGGTCCTCTTCGTAGTCATCGGAGAACAGGATCACGTCGCAGCCGGCAGTGAGCAGCTCGGGCAGCGTGTCGCTGCGCTTGCCCCAGGCGCCGAGCCCCGCCATCGGCGTAGCGTCGGAGACGATCAGCCCGTTGAAGCCGAGGCGGTTACGCAGCAACTCCTCGTTGAGCAGCCGGCTGAGCGAGGCGGGCCGGAACGCTTCGAGCCCCGCCTCGGGATCGAGGGCGCGCACGAAGGCCGGCAGCGCGATATGCGCCGACATCACCGAGAGCGCCCCGGCGGCGATGGCGCCCCGATAGAGCCGGCCGAAATTGGCTTCCCACGCCTCCAGCGACAGCGGGTTGATGGTGGTGACGAGGTGCTGGTCGCGATCGTCAAAGCCCTCGCCGGGCCAGTGCTTGATCGCCGAGGCGACACCATGCTCTTGGAACACCCGCATCTGGGTGATGGCGTGCCGCTCGACGGTCGCCACATCGGAGCCGAAGCCGCGCGTCGCGACGATGGCGCTGCGGAAGGCGGCGTTGATGTCGAGGACCGGGGTAAAACTCCAGTTGATGCCGATGGCGCGGGCTTCCTCGGCCATGATCCGGCTCACCTCGGCGGTGACCTCGACATCGTCGATCGCCGCCAGCGCCAAGGGGTTTGGCATCTCGGCGCCCGCCGCGAGAACTCATGCGGCTGCCTTCGAGGTCAGCCGAGATCAGCAGCGGCACCGGCGCCGCGGCGCTGAGGTCGGCGAACAGCGCCCGCTCCGCCGCGACATCGGGTCCGGCATGGCGAGTGATGCCGCCCGGCCGGAACGCCCGGATCCGCGCGATCTCGTCGGCGTCCATGCCGCGCGACAGCAGCGTGAACAGCTGACGGAGCTTGTCGTCCGGGGTCAGCGCCGCAAAGCGCTGCTTTACCCAGGCGAGGGCCTCGGCATCGAGATTGAACGGGGCTTTGGCGAGGTGGTCGAACGTCATGCGGTCCTCCGGTGCGGGGCGACGAATATGCCCAATCGCACCGAAAAATCCTGCGTCAAATTATGCAGCGAACTGATCGAGCCATTTGATCAGCTGGACACGCGACTGCCCGGCGCCGACCTTGAAATCCACCGGCTCACCGTCCTTGAAGACGATCAGCGTCGGCATGGCGCGGACATTGTACTTCACCACCGTCGACGGATTGCTGTCGACGTCGAGCTTGACGATCTTCACCTTGGCGGCGAGTTCGGTCGACAGATCATCGAGGATCGGGTCCATCGCCTTGCAGGGCGGGCACCATTCGGCCCAGAAATCGACCAGCACCGGCTGACTGGAGTTCAGCACTTCCGCTTCGAAATTGGCATCGTTCACGCGTGCGGACATTGGTCGTCTCCATCGTTTATTGCCGATGGAAGCTAGCGGGAGTTGGGCGTGGTGGGAAGGGATGGGTTTGCGTGGGAATGAAGCGGGAGGAAAGGTCCACCTCTTCCCTTCTCCCCTGAGGGGAGAAGGTGGCGCGAAGCGCCGGATGAGGGGTTCAGAGGCTGCAGAGAGCTGGCTGATCCAGCAAACTGAGAGGCTGAACCCCTCACCTTAGCTCTGCCAAGTCGCTTCGCTCCTGGCGACGCTATCCTCTCCCCTCAGGGGAGAGGGAGAAAGAGAAACGCCGCCGGCGTTGGCCAGCGGCGTGTTGTGCCTAGCGGCGAGTGACGCGCCTGTCAGGCAGCGTGGCTCTCGAGCCACTTGGCGAGACCGGCCTTCGGGGTGCCGGCGCCGATCTTCATGTCGGCGGCTTCGCCGCCCTTGAACAGGATCATCGTCGGGATCGAACGGACGCCGTACTTGACGGTGGTGTTCGGGTTGTCGTCGACGTTGAGCTTGACGATCTTCACCTTGCCCTGGAGCTCAGCCGAAAGCTCTTCCAGAACCGGCGAAATGGCGCGACACGGGCCACACCACTCGGCCCAGAAATCTACGAGCACGGGCTCTTTCGAGGACAGGACTTCCTCGCCAAAATTGGCGTCGGAAACGTGGGTTGTCATTGGATTGCCTTTTGGGTTGAAAGCGGCGGTCTGTGTGATCCAAAAGCTAGGTAGAGTCCAGCGTGACTTCAACGAACGTCACCGGATGGTGAACCCCCGCGCCGCGTTCGCCAAGGCGGCATCGGGCAATTTTAGCAGCGATTCCAAGCCAGTCCAGAGGATGCCGGCTTCTATCCTCTGTCCCGGGAAAAGCTGCTTTGCAACAAGCGCATAGAGCCCGAGCTGGGTCAGATAACCAGGTTTGACCCGCTCGGGTTCCATCACCGGGTCGGCATCGGACTTGAAATCGACCAGCAGCACGCCCCCCGGTGTGGTGACGATGCGGTCGATGCGGCCGGCAATGGTCACCGTTTCGCCCTTATGCTCGGCGGTGGCGAGGAACGGCACTTCGGCGCGGCTGCCCTCGGCGAACAGCGGCGCCAGCTCCGGCCGCGACAAGATCGACAGCGCCTTCGTCGCCAGCCCCGGATGCTGGCCCGGCGCCTCTGGCAGGAGCAGCGGCAGGGCCCGCGCCGCGACCGCCGCGCGATCGGCCGGCGCAACCTTGGCGAGATGCTGCAGCAGCGCATGGAGCGCCGTGCCGGCAAGCCGCGCCGTCTCCGGGTCGAGCCCCTCCTCCAGCCGCGTCGTCAGCGTGCGGTCCGGATCGGACGGTGTCTCGACGCTCGATGGCCGCAGGACCTTGCGCGCCTTGCGCACCGGCAGCGGTGTCAGATCGAGCGCCAAGCCGCCGAGATCGACCAGCGCCTCGACCGGCTTCAGCCGGGCCGGCGCCGGGCGCTCCCTGGGATAGATCAGCGCGCTGGTGTTGCCGTCGCGATCGGTGAGGCTTTCGCTCAGCGGGCCGAGGCCCGCTTCGATCGCCTCGTACCAGCTGCCATCGAGCTTCCCCTGCTTGGTCAGGTAGCCGGTGACATAGAGTTCATCCTCGGCGCGGGTCATCGCGACATAAAGTTTCCGCCAATATTCCCTGAGCTGGTCGCCGTCGGCCTCGTCCTTGAAGCCGGTGGTGGCTGGCGCATGAGTTGCCGACGAGGAGGCGTGGATGAACAATGGCGGGTCGGCCTTGAGATAGACGCTGCGCCGGTCGCGGCCGCGCTCGGTGCTTGCGGCATCGGCGAGGATGACGATGGGGGCTTCGAGCCCCTTGGCGCCATGCACGGTCATCACCCGAACGCCTGCGCCGCCCTCGGCCAACTCGCGCTTGATCGTCACCTCGCGCGAGCGCAGTTCGGCTAGGAAGCCGAGCAGCGAGGGCTGCGGCGATTGCTCGTGCGCCAGCGCCAGGTCGAGGAACTCGGCCATCACGTCGTCGATCTCCGAGCCGAAGCGGCCGCGCATCCGCCTGAGACCGCCGCCGGCGTAGAGCACATCGGCGTAGAAGTTGAACGGTCGCTCGAAATCCAGCCGGTTGCGCCAGCCATAGAGCTGGTCATAGGCGGCTTTCACCGAGGGGATGTCGGAGTTCTCGATGGCCCGCCACAGCCGCTGCTCGCCACGCGGCTGCGCCACCCGGAGGAGATCATCCTCGCTCACCTCGAACAACGGCGAGCGCAGCAGAGCCGCAAGCTGCAGGTCGTCGGCAGGGTTACTCAGCACATCGCCCAGCGCCATCATATCGAGCACGCCGATATGGGTGGTGACCGCCAGCCGGTCGGCGCCCGGGGTCGGCACCCCGGCGCGGATCAGCGCGCGGATGACCTCATGGAACAGGATGCTGCGCACCTGCACGAGGATCAGCACATCGTCGGCGGCGACCGCCTTGCCGCGCGGCCCGAGCGGGCGTTTCTGGTCGATCCAGCCCTTGATCTCGCGGGCGATCTTTTCCGCCACTTGGCGTTGCGCACTCTGCGTCTGGATCTCAGGCGGCTCGGTCGGCCAGTTCTCGGGGTCGGTCTCGTCGGCCTCGTCGCGGATCGGCGGCCACAGCGTCACCACCCCACCGGCATCGGCGCGGGCCGTGCTATGGGCGACGCCATCCTGCTCGAGCGCCCCTTCCCTGAGGTCGGCGCGCTTGAACACCTCGTCCACCGCGTTCAGCACATTGGGCAGCGTTCGAAAACTGTAGCGCAGCGGCACCGGGGTGATTTCGAAATGCGCCGCCCTGGCGCTGAAGCCATATTGCCGGCCGGCCTCGATGAACACTTTTGGGTCGGCGCCCTGGAACGAAAAGATCGACTGCTTCTGGTCGCCCACCGCGAACAGGGTGCGCGGCCGGTCGGCGGCGCTTTCGCCGAAGAAGAAATCGTCGATCAGCGCGCCCACCACCTGCCATTGCAGCGGGTTGGTGTCCTGCCCCTCGTCGACGAGAATGTGGCTCAGGCCGGCATCGAGCTTGTAGCGCACCCAGGGCCCCTGCTGCTCGTCGCGCAGCAGGGCCGCCAGCTTTTCGATCAGGTCGTCGAAATCGAGCAGCGAGCGGGCGCGCTTCTGTTTCTCGTAATGGGCCGAGATTGCCGCCACCACATCGAGCATGGCTTCGCTGCGCGCCACCAGCTCGGCGCTCACCAGCTTCTGGTAAAGCTGCTCGAGCCGCTGGCCTTCCGCCACGACGCGCGCCGCGACGTCGGGGATCAGCACCGCCGTCGCCTTCTTGATCAGGGTTTTGCGCGCCGTGCGATCGGCCTGGGTCAGGAAGGCATCGAGCAGGGCGTCGGCATCGGGGCGCTCGGGGTCGATCTGACTGAGGCGGTCGACGAAATCGGTGCCATAGGGATCGGGGGCAATCAGCGAAAAGATCGTCGCATGGTCGTCGCGGCTGAGCCCGTAACCCGAGCTGACCTCGGCCATCACCTCGTCGATGCCGCCGACATTGCCGACGAGCTTTCTGAGCTCGCGTTTTGCCGCCTGCCGCTGCGCCAGCACGGGCCGCAGCGTCCGCTGCTGGTTCAGCGCTTCGAGGATGGCGGTCTCGATCTGGAAATCACTGAGCAGGCCAAACAGCGTTTCGACCGCGGTGGCCTCGCCGCTACCGCGCAGGCCGGCCGCCAGCACCGTCTCGCGGGCTTCGAGCAGCATGCTGTCGCGCTGGTGCTCTTCCAGCACGGTGAAATCGAACGGCACCGCCGCCTCGCGCGGGAAGCGGTGCAGCACGCTTTCGCAGAAGGCGTGGATGGTCTGGATGCGCAAACCACCCGGCGCTTCGAGCGCCCGGGCGAACAGCGAGCGGGCGCGAAGCCGCATCGCCGGGGTCGGCGGCACGCCACTTAAGGCTGTCAAATTCTTGATCAGCTCGTCTTCGCTTTCGAGCGCCCACTGGCCCAGCCGCTCAGCGACACGGCCGCGCATCTCGGCCGCCGCCGCCTTGGTGTAGGTGAGGCAGAGGATCTCCTCGGGCCTGGCGCCGCTGAGCAGCAGCCGCAGCACCCGGGCGGTCAGCACATAGGTCTTGCCCGAGCCGGCATTGGCCGTCACCCAGACGCTACGCTCGGGATCGGAGGCATCGCGCTGCGCCGCAACGATCGGTTGCGGCATCGGGCTCAAGAGGCGCCGGCTCATGGATCATCCACTCCAGCGGTCAACGTCCACTCGTCGGTGCGGGCCAGATGGTCGTAGGGCCCGGGATAGGATTTGCGGCCGGTCTCCACCCGTGGCCGGATGCGTGCCGCCATGGCCAAGCCGTCCTGCAACAGGAAGGCATCGACATGCCGCTGCATGCGGCGCTCGATCTCGCTCACCGCATCCATCAGGCTCATGCCCTTCACCAGCTTGAACGGCTTGACCTGGAACGCCGCCGGCCCGAGACCGATCTTGATATAGGTGAGCGCCGAACTGTCACGGGGCTGAGCCCGGGGAACACCCCGGCGCGGGCCATTGCCGCTTCCAGCAGCAGTTGCGGCGCATCATAGGCCGTCATGTCCTTGGGCTGCGGCACGCCGCCGGTCTTGAAGTCGATGATCTCCAGCGTGCCGTCGCGTTTCACGTCGAGCCGGTCCGCCTTGCCGACGAGGGTAAAGTTGTCGAGCGCCGGGAACACCCACTCGCCCTTGGTCTCGGCGTGCCGTTCGAGGATTTCCGGATCGCGCCGCCGCTCGTAATCGAGGAACTGCCGGGCGGCGCGCTCGAAGCGCTTCAGCCAGATATCGCGACGCTCCTTGATGGCGTCGAGCCCGGCAAAGGCGTCGCGCGCCATGCCCATCATCTCGGGCAGCGCCTCGGGCAGCTCGAGATCGAGCCCAGCATGGACGAACTTTTCGAACACCCCGTGGATCATGGTGCCGCGCTCGCGCGCGCTCGGCTCGGTGCCGAGCGGTTCGATGCGTTTGAGGCCCAGCACATGCCGGGCGTAGATGTCGTAGGGCGAGCGCATCAGCGGCTCGATTTCGGTGATCGACAGGCGACGCGGCCTTATGGCAGCCGGTGGGTTGGGCACCGGGCGATCGGCCGGGCGCGGCACGCCGGCATGGTCGATCGCCTCGGCCTCGGCCAGCCAGCGCGCCCCGCGAGCTCGCACCAACTTGGCCTCATCCTCGCCGATAAAGGCATAGAGCCGCTGCAGCAGCGGCGAGGGCAGTGCCGGTGAGGTACCGATGCGCTCGGCATAGGCGATGATCACTTCGGCATTGCCGGCCGCCATGACGAAATCATGCGCCGCCTGGCCCTGCCGGCGTTCCGGCGGCTCCAGCCCGATGCCGATGCGCATGCCGCGGCTGAGCCACGGGCCGGGATCGGCGACCGGCGGCCAGATATCCTCGTTCATGCCGGCGAGGATCATCAGGTCGGGGTTCATCAGGCGGGCTTCGAGCTCGCCCCAGATATGGATGTCGTCGCGCGCCGGGATCGGGTTCTGCGTCTTGGCGCCGGTGAGCAGCGCCTCAAGCACGGCTTCGAGGTCGAACGGCGCGAAAGCGGTGCCGCCCTGGTCGAGCGCCGCCAGTTCCGCGGCCCAGCGGCGGAGTTCGGTCATCCCCGGCAGGTCGGCATCGGCGATCAGCGCGTCGAGCGTCGTGAGCAGCGCCGACGCCAGCTCCGGCGCAGTGATCCGTTCGCGCGCCTTGAGCGCTGCAACCGGCGCCATCGCGGCCGCGAGCCGATCGAGCAACTGCGGCAATTCCTCGCGGTCGGAGAGGGCGCGCAACCCGGCAATGCCGGCGCCCGGGCGCTCGGAACGGAAGCGCAGGTCGAGGTGATCGGTGAGCTTGCGCACCTCGAAACGATCGAGCCCCAGCGACACCGCGGCGTTGCGCAGCAACGCGATGCTGTCGACCGGAGCGTAGTCGTCGGTGGCCACAGCGAGCACCTGGCGCGCCAATCGCCCGGCCGCCGCCTGGAACAGCGGCGTGCCGGCCGCGTCGTCGACCACGACGCCGTGGCGGTTGAGTTCAGCCGTGATGCGCCGCGCCAGCGTCTGGTCGCGGGCGATGATGCCGACAGTACCGCCCTTCGCCAGAGTGGCACGGGCGGCCAGCGCGATGGCGCGGGCCTCGACATCGGCATTGCGGGCGGCAAGAATGCTGACGCCCTCAAGCGCCCGACGTACCGGGATATCGGCGCGCAGCATCGGCCAGGCCGGCGTCTCGCTGGCCGGCGCCAGCGCTGCCTCGACCAAAGCGGTGCGCGGGCTCTCGCCCCCCAGCTCCACCACTTCGCCGACGCCGGCTTCGAGGCTGCGCAGCAGTTTCATCAGGCCGTATTGCGGGTGGCCCTGGGTGGTTTCGCCATTGATCATCCGGTCGTGACGATCCCCGGTGAACGAGGTATCGAGCCCCGGCAGCACCACGACGCCGCGCGGCAGCCCGGCCACGGCCTTCAGCAGCGCTGATGTCGCCGGGATCGAGCCGGTGGAGCCGGCGGCGATCACCGGGCGCTCGCCATAGACGAAGCTCGCGGCACCCGCCTGGCGCAACAGCCGCTCGTTGCGCGCCGTGGCGGCATCGATACGGCCGCGCTCGGCGAGGATCGCCGGCCAGGATTGCAGCGCCACGTCGAGGAATTCCAGCACCTGCTGCCAGTTGCCGGCGAGTTCCTCGGGCACCAGCTCCCTGAGCTTGTTGGTATCGATGCCGGCAATGGTGAAATCGTCGATTACCTCGCCCAGCGAGTTGGCGAGCCAGAAGATCTCGGCCGGGTTGGGCGGGGTCGCAAAGCTCTCGGCCCGCTCGGCGAACAGCCGCACCAAATGCGACAGGGTCAGCCGGCGTTCGAGCAGCGAGGCCGAGGGTTTGCTCGCCGGCGCGTCGAAGGGTGGGAGAAACGGCTCTTCGTCCGCCACCTCGCCACCGAAGGTGCGGATATCGGGGAGCAGCACCGTGCCACCGAGACGGGCAGCGAAGGCTTCCGCCAGCACGAAGCGGGCGCGCCGGGTGGGGAGGATGATGGTGACGTCGCTCAGCCAGAACGCGCCTTCACGCGGCCAGTCGCCCAGCAAAGTGCCATCGAGCACCCGCTCGGCGAGCGTCGCGAGAAAGGGCGCGTGGGGCGCGATGGAAAAGAGCGAGTTGCGGCGCATGGGCGGGGATTTGAACGATAGGCGGCGGTGAAGTCCAGCGGAGTTGACGCATTTGAGCGTGGGGGCGCACCCCCTCCCATCCTCCCCCGTCAAGGGGGAGGTGCCGAGCAGCGCTCTTTGCAGGATCTCGCCCTTACCACCGGCCGGCACCCTCCCCTTGACGGGGAGGGTTGGGGAGGGGTGTGCAGAGTGTGCGATTTCGGTGGAGGGCTACAAAGCCCGTCCGTCTGCGAACTCCACCGTTGCCGTACGCCCCTCGCCGCCCCGCGGCACCACCAACCGAATCGACACAGTGGCCTGCTCCACCACCTCGTCCGAACGCTCCGGCCATTCGACCAGGACGATGGCGTCGGCCCGGTCGAACAGGCCCAGTTCATCCACTTCGCGCGGGCTGCCGATGCGGTAGAGATCGGCGTGCAGCACCGGCAAGCCGTTGGCCTCGTAGGGCTGCACCAGTGCAAAGCTCGGCGACGGTACGTCGAGCCTGGTGTCGCCAACCAGCGTGCGGATGACGCTGCGGGCCAAAGCGGTCTTGCCGGCGCCGAGGTCGCCGTCCAGCAGCACCAGGTCGCCGGGGCGCAGCAGGGTGGCGAGGCGGCGGCCGAGATCGGCAGTCGCGTCGTCGTCGGCGAGGAACAGGGTTTTGGCGCTCATCGGTTTCGGATAGCCGAGGATGGCGGCGGACGCAAAGCCCTACTCGGCGGCGCCGGCCAGCGCCGCGTCGCTGGGGAGGCTCACCACCACGCGGGTGCCGCGCGGCTCGCGGCGCTCCACCGCGATGGTGCCGCCATGCATGTTGACGAAAGCCCGGACGATCGAGAGCCCCAGGCCCGCGCCGCGCTGGCGCACGGTACCGGCCAGCGCCTCGTTGCGATCGAGCAGCGCCACCCGCATTTCCTCGCTCATCGGTGCGCCTTCGTCCTCGACGACGAACTGGATGCGGCCGGTGCGGCCTGAAACGGTGAGCCTCACCTCGCCGCCCGGCTCGGAGAAGCGCGCGGCGTTCGAGAGCAGGTTATAGAGCACGTTCACGATGCGCGTGCCGTCGGCGATGAACGGCGGCAGGTCGGGCTCGATGATGACCTTCAGATTGAGCGTCGGCTCGCCGTCGATATCGGGGAAGGTGGCGGCGAGACCGGCCCGGGCCTTGTCGACCAAAGCGGCGATATCCTGCGGGTCGGGCTGCAGCTCGGCAATGCCGGCATCGACCGTCGCGAGATCGAGGATGTTGTCGATCAGCACCCCCAGCGTGGCGCTCGAGGCGCGGATGAAGTCGGTATAGCTGTGCTGCTTGGCGTTGAGCTCGCCGGCGGCGCCGGAGGCCAGCAGGTCGGCAAAGCCGATGATGTTGGTGAGCGGCGAGCGCAGTTCATACGAGACGTTCTGAACGAAGGCGTCCTTCAGCCGGTCGGCGGTGATCAGCGCGTCGTTGCGCTCCTTCAGCACGCGCTGGTAGTTGGCGCTCTCGGTGACATCGAGGAAGGTCATCATGGTCTGCCCGTCGGGCAGCCGCACGATGGCATAGTCGATCAGCTTGCCGTCGGCGCGGGTGATGCGGCCCTGCCGGTCGGAGCGGGTCGGGTTGAGATCGATGATCGAACGCTTCAGGTCGCGCCAGATGGTGGCGCCATCCTCGGGCAGCGCCCGCGCCGCGGCTGCGGCGATCTCATCGATATGCGGCGTCTCGGTGAAGAGGTTGGCCGGCAGCTTCCACACGGTCGAGAGTTTCGGGTTCGACAGCGTCAGCCGCCCGTTGGTGCCAAACACCGCCACCGCTTCGCTCAGCGCGTTGAGGGTCGAACGCTGCACGTCGAGCACCACCTTGTGCTGGCTCTTCAGGTTGAGCTGGTCGGTGATGTCTTCGAAGACATAGATCACGCCGCCCTTGGGGCCAGCCGGGGCGGCGATCACCTGCAGGGTGCGGCCGTCGGGCAGGTGCCAGGGCTCGAGCTCCTTGGGGACGCGCAACTGGTAGGCGTTGAGATGGCGGGTGCGCCAGCCCTGGTAGTCGGGCTCGTTGGGAAGCTTGCCGTCAGTGCGGAGCTTATCGAGGATGGCCCGCTCGTCCATGCCGAGCTTCAGCCAGTTCGGGTCGATATCCCACATGGCGCAATAGGCGCGGTTGAACTGCACCAGTTCGCGATTGGGGTTGAAGATGGCGATCGGCGTCGCCAGCGCATCGATGATGGCGCTGAGATGCGACAGCCCGGCATCGCGCGGCGCGCTCTCCTGCCGGGCGTGCAGGTAGCCGGCGGAGCCGCCATTGACCGGAAAGTCGACGACCTCGAAATCGCCGAGTTCGCCCAGTGTCACCATGGTGCTCTGGGGTTTTCGCGCATCGCCGAGCACGGCGCGGTTGCGCTGCAACAGGCCGTAATCGACCAGCTCAGCCGGCTGGCTTTCGCTGGTCTTGCGGCCAAGCGCCCGGGCCAGATCGTGGTAGGCGGCATTGGCGAAGGCGAGGCGGCCGGAGCCATCGCGGAGGAAGGCCGGCTTGCCGAGGCTCGCCAGCACGGTGCGGGCGGTGGCGTGGTCGGTGGCGGTTTGTGCCGCGGGGGCGGTGGGCGCCGCGACGACCAGTTCGCCCTGCGGGGCGATCGCCGCGGGGCGGAGCCGGAGCGCCGCGCCGTTGCCGAGCAGGGAGCCCGAGGCGCGCACGGTGCGGCCGTCACTGGCCTTGAGGGTGAGCTCGAAGCCGCGGCCGCCGACCCTGAGGTTCTCGATGGCATGAGCGATGCGATCAGCATCGGCTCCGCCGAGCCAGGAGGTAAAATCCAGCACCGCTTCAGCGCGGCGACCGGGGGGCAGCAGGGCCGAGGCCTGGCCGAGGAAACGCGGGCCTTCGCCGGCGCTGGCCCACAGCACGATGATCTCGCGGCCACCCGACAGCAGCGCCTCATATTCGTCGACGCGGGCGCGCAGCCCGGCGATCTGGTCGGAGGAGCGCTGCAGCGCCAACCGCTTGTCGCGCAGCATGCGGCGCACCAGCGCCATGGCGATCAGCGCGAAGGCGCCGGCGCCGAGCGCAATGGCGACGGGCGCAGCGCCCATCACATTGTTGGCCGTGATGCCCTGGGCCAGGGCGGGTGACGCGGTCACAAGGGTTACCAGACTCGCTGACAGACCCGCGAATCCCCAATCGTTCCGGACCCTATCCGGCGCCATATACTGCCCCTAACCGAGTATGCTGCTCATCGCCGCCCGAATGGCACGGCGAACACCGCACTTGCCGCCGCGCCGAGCCCCATTGATTTGCCGCGCCTTCGACTGGCCAAAACCCGTAACCGCCGAATCACCAGACATTACCGGGCGCGGAATTGCGCAAAAAGAGTTTAATTGTATGTGATCTGCGGGGAATGGCCCGAGAATGGGTGTTGACCCGAGTTCGAACAGTGAACGCTTCGTTAACGCCGCAGTGATTTGGGGGGATTATTTTGCCGGGTGCGTGACAATGGCGGCGGCTAGCCTCTCCCTTGTGGAACCGGACGAGGGCGTGGGCCCGACTGATAGAGACGGCCCCCTCCCGGCCTCCCCCATAAAGGGGGAGGTGAAGAGTTCAGCCTCTGTCCTCGATCGTGCCAAAAGCACCAGCGGGGCACCTCCCCCTTTATGGGGGAGGATGGGAGGGGGCAGTCTGCCGGCAGCTAGTCACTTTGTAATCCGGCCACTAAGCGCCAAGTAAGAAAAAGGGCGCCCATTGGGCGCCCCTTGCTACTCGATAGCCGTCGCCGATCAGTAACGATACTGTTCCGACTTGAACGGGCCGGTTTCGCTGACGCCGATATAATCGGCCTGCGATTTGCTGAGCTTGGTCAGCTTGGCGCCGAGCTTGGCGAGGTGGAGTTCGGCCACCTTCTCGTCGAGGTGCTTGGGCAGCACGTGCACGGCCTTGGTCAGCGTCTCGCCATTGGTCCACAGTTCGATCTGCGCCAGGGTCTGGTTGGCGAACGAGGCGCTCATCACGAAGCTCGGGTGGCCGGTGGCGTTACCGAGATTGACGAGGCGGCCCTCCGACAGCAGCACGATGCGCTTGCCGGCCGAGAGTTCGACGATATCGACCTGCGGCTTGACGTTGGTCCACTTGAAGTTGCGGAGTTCGGCAACCTGGATCTCGTTGTCGAAATGGCCGATATTGCAGACGATCGCCATGTCCTTGAGGTTGCGGATGTCGTCGAGGCTGACGACGTCCTTGTTCCCGGTGGCGGTGACGACGATGTCGGCGCGGTGCGCGGCATCCTCGAGGGTGACCACTTCATAGCCGTCCATTGCCGCCTGCAGGGCGCAGATCGGGTCGACTTCGGTGACCAGCACGCGGGCGCCGGCGCCGCGCAGCGACTGGGCCGAGCCCTTGCCCACATCGCCATAGCCACAGACGATCGCCACCTTGCCGGCCAGCATCACGTCGGTGCCGCGACGGATGGCGTCGACGAGGGATTCACGGGTGCCGTACTTGTTGTCGAACTTCGACTTGGTGACGCTGTCGTTGACGTTGATCGCCGGGAAGGGCAGCTCGCCCTTCTGCTGCAGCTGGTAAAGCCGCATCACGCCCGTGGTGGTTTCCTCGGAGACGCCTCGGATATTGGCGCGGATCTTCGAATAGAATTTCGGGTCCTGGGCGAGGCGCTTCTTGATCAGCGCGAAGAATATCTCTTCTTCCTCGGAATGCGGGTTGTTGAGCACCGACGGGTCGGTCTCGGCCTTGGCGCCGGTCAGCACCAGCATGGTAGCGTCGCCGCCATCATCGAGGATCATGTTCGGGGTCTCACCGCCCGGCCATTCCATCATGCGATCGGTGTAATCCCAGTATTCCTCGAGGCTCTCGCCCTTCTTGGCGAACACCGAGATGCCGGCGGCGGCGATGGCGGCGGCGGCGTGGTCCTGGGTGGAGAAGATGTTGCAGCTGACCCAGCGGACGTCGGCGCCGAGCGCCTTCAGCGTCTCGATCAGCACGGCGGTCTGGATGGTCATGTGCAGCGAGCCGGCAATGCGAGCGCCCTTCAAAGGCTGCTTTGCCGCATATTCCTCGCGGATCGCCATCAGGCCCGGCATTTCGATCTCGGCCATGCCGATTTCCTTGCGGCCATAGTCGGCGAGCCCGATGTCGCGGACCACGTAGTCGTTGTTGCTGGCCATCGGCCCTGTCTCCGTCATATCGCTGGTGTTGGAGGCCTTATACTGAAGGCGACGGGCGCTATCAACCGGGATATAAAGAAAGCTTTATGTCTCAACGCTCGACGTAGCGCGCCCGGCGGCGACGGAACGGCAGCATCAGCACGCCGACGATGGCCGAGAGGATCACGTAGCCCACGGCAAAGCCGGCAGCGGCATAGCTCAGCCCTTCGACCGTCACCGGCACGGCCGGCTGGTAGTCGCTCAAAGTGCGCTGGCCGATCTCACTGTCAAAGTATTCCGGCATCCGGGTGAAGCGCTGCCAGCCGGTGGCGCCACGCACCTCCGCCAGTGTCGCGGAGAGCTGCTGGTAACGCGAGAAGGTGCGGGCCATCGACTTGCCGCGGGCGGCGATGAAGCTGTCGCCGGTCTTCGAATAGCGGTCGATCGCCTGCTCGAGGGTCAGGCCGGCTTCGTTAGCCGCCACCTCGAACTCGGCGGTGATGATGCGCAACTCATCGACCGCCCCACCGAGCCGTTGGGTATATTGCTGGGCATATTCGGGGAACTGACTGAGACAGAGCCCAAGCGCCAAACCGCCAACGATGCCGAGTGTCCTGCGCATCAAGATGCTCCGTTCCCACCTGCAACGGCGCCACGGTGGGCGCCGTTCCGAACATAGGAACAGTTGGTGAGCGAGAGGCTAACTCTCCAGAGATCTCAAGGCATAGCAGGTGAAAGGCCGCCTCGTGACGCGTTTGAAGGGCTCTTCCTAGGCGATGGCCGCCACGCGCGAAGGCACCGGAATAGAGCGGCCGGCGTCGTTCGCCGCTTCAAGCCAACTCTCGATCGCGTCGAGCACGTTCGCGACGGCCTCTTCCGGAGTGTCGCCATCACTCATGCAACCTGGCAGATCGGGAACCGTCGCCGCGAAACCGCCTCCATCCGCTTCAGGAAGGGGAGAAACGATCACAGGGTATGTGAGTTTGCTCATCGCGCGGTCCTTACGGCTTCGATGAAGGATACCAGCTTGCGGACATATACGGGTTTGATGGGCCGTTTGAAAGGCACGGTCAGTATCTCAGGGACCGCGGAGTGCCAGATTTTGTAGTGCGAGCCACCGCCGCGCGGCGGTTCGCAGGTGACCCCGAACTCTCGGCAGACTGCTTCGACATCGGCGATGGACCAGCCGGCGCGTGGACTTTCGGCCATACGCGACAGCCGCTTGCTCATCGCTACGCGGCCGCCTTGGCCCGCTTCACGCCGCTCGACAGCCCGGCCACCAGGGTGGTCACCGCGGCGACAGTGCCGGCCGTGGCCTTGCCGTTCTCCAGCGAGCCGAGCACGGCATTGCAGATGGCGGTGCCGACGGCGATACCATCGGAGTTGCGGCCCATGCGGGCAGCGTCGTCGGCAGTCTTGATGCCGAAGCCGACCACCACCGGCAGGTCGGTATGGCCCTTGATGCGGGTCACCGCTTCGCCCACCGCGGCGTGGTTCTTGATGCTGGCGCCGGTGATGCCGGTCATCGAAACGTAATAGACGAAGCCCGAGGTGTTGTTGAGCACCGCCGGCAGGCGCGCGTCATCGGTGGTGGGGGTGGCGAGACGGATGAAGTTGATGCCGGCCTTGAGCGCCGGAATGCAGAGCTCGTCATCCTCTTCGGGCGGCAGGTCGACGACGATCAGCCCGTCGACCCCGGCGGCCTTGGCGGCGGCGAGGAAGGCATCGACGCCGAAAATGTAGATGGGGTTGTAGTAGCCCATCAGGACGATCGGGGTTTCGTCGTCCTGCTTGCGAAAGGCTTCGACCATCCCCAGCGTCTTCCGCATGGTCTGGCCGGCGGCGAGGGCGCGCTGGCCGGCGGCCTGCACGCCCGGACCATCGGCCATCGGGTCGGAGAACGGCATGCCAAGCTCGATGATGTCGGCGCCGGCAGCCGGCAATGCCTCGAGGATGGCCTGCGCCGTCGCCAGGTCCGGATCGCCGGCCATGGTGTAGGCGACGAGCGCCGGACGGTTCTGCGCGGCACATTGCGCAAACCGCGCGGGGATACGGGTGGTCATCAGGAGTTCATCCCCAAATAGCGGCCGACACTCTCGACGTCCTTGTCGCCGCGGCCGGAAAGGCAGAGGACGATGGTCTCGTCCTTCTGCATAGTCGGCGCGACCTTCATCAGTTGGGCGAGGCCATGGGCGCTTTCCAGCGCCGGAATGATGCCTTCGAGCCTGGTGCAGAGCTGGAAGGCCTCGAGCGCTTCCTTGTCAGTGATCGGCGCGTAAGTGACGCGCTTGCTGTCGTGCAGGTAGGAGTGCTCGGGGCCGACACCGGGATAGTCGAGGCCGGCCGAGATCGAGTGCCCCTCGAGAATTTGGCCATCGGCATCCTGCAGCAAATAGGTGCGGTTGCCGTGCAGCACGCCGGGGCGGCCGCCGGTCATCGAGGCGGCGTGGCCGTTGTCGACCTCGATGCCATGGCCGCCGGCTTCGGCGCCGTAGAGCTTCACCGAGGCATCGTCGAGGAAGGCGTGGAAGGTGCCGATGGCGTTGGAGCCGCCGCCGACGCAGGCGACCACTGCGTCAGGCAGCTTGCCGGTCTCGGCCTGCATCTGTGCCTTGATCTCTTCGCCGATCACCGACTGGAAGTTGCGCACCATCTCCGGATAGGGGTGCGGGCCGGCGGCAGTGCCGATCAGGTAATAGGTGGTCTCGACATTGGTGACCCAGTCGCGCAGCGCCTCGTTCATGGCGTCCTTGAGGGTGCCGGCGCCGGCGGTGACCGGGCGGACTTCGGCGCCGAGCATCTTCATGCGCAGCACATTCGGGTATTGCCGCTCGACGTCGGTGGCGCCCATGAACACCACGCAGGGCAGGTCGAACTTGGCGCAGACCGTCGCCGTCGCCACGCCGTGCTGGCCGGCGCCGGTTTCGGCGATGATGCGGGTCTTGCCCATGCGCTTGGCGAGGAGAATTGGCCGAGCGTATTGTTGATCTTGTGCGAGCCGGTGTGGTTCAGCTCTTCGCGTTTGAAGTAGACCTTGGCGCCGCCCAGCTGCTCGGTCAGCCGCTCGGCGAAATAGAGCGGAGACGGGCGGCCGACATAGTGGGTGGCGAGGTGCTTGATCTCAGCCTGGAACTCCGGGTCGACCTGCGCGGCGCGATAGGCTTTCTCGAGATCGAGGATCAGCGGCATCAGCGTTTCGGCGACGAAACGGCCGCCATAGAGCCCAAAGCGACCCTGCTCGTCGGGGCCGTTGCGAAGGGAATTGGCCCCGGTCGCGGTCACTGCAGAACTCCTACCCGTGTGCGGCTCGCGCCGCATCGATGAAAGCCCGGATCAGCGCGGCGTCCTTGACACCGGGTGCGGTCTCGACGCCGGAGGAGACATCCACAGCCATCGGTCGAACGGCCCGGATTGCCGCTCCCACCGTCGCGGGCGTGAGGCCTCCGGAAAGCATGAATGGAAGGCTGGGGTCAAGCGCCTTGAGCAGGCCCCAGTCGAACGGCACGCCATGCCCGCCGGTACGATCGGCGCCCTTGGGCGCCTTGGCGTCGAGCAGGATGCGATCGGCGATCTCGGCGAAGTCGGCGACATGCGCGACGTCCTCGGCCGTGCTGATGCCGATGGCCTTCATGATGGCGATGCCGGCCTCGTCACGGATCGCCTCGACGCGATGCGGCGTCTCAGGGCCATGCAGTTGGATCCAGTCGGGCGACAAGGCCGCGATCTCCATCACGCACGAATTGTCCGGGTTGACCAGCACGACGCAGGTCTCGATGCGGCCGCGCGCCGCCGAGATCAGTTCCTGCAGCGTTTCGAGATCGACATGCCGGGGGCTGCGCTCGAAATGCATGAAGCCGACGATATCGGCGCCGGCGTCGATGGCGGCATCGAGCAGTGCCAGGGTCCTGATGCCGCAGATCTTGACGATGAGGGGGTCGGACATGTGCCTTGGATCAGTTGGGAACGAAATCTTCGGCGCCCAGCGCCGGCGGTTCGGGCGAGCGGCGGGCAACCTCCAGCTCGCGGTGCAGCCGTTCGGTCTCACGCTTGAAATGGCGCTCGTCGCGACGATGCGGCCCCTGGGCGAACCAGGTGGCAACGCCACCCAGCAGCACGCCGACCAGCAATACGGCAAACAGCACCAGGAATAACGGCACGCCGACACCCGGCGAGCTCAGGGCTTCTACCGGCGCGAAGGGGTTGAAATTCACCACCACCAGCTGGCGGTTGGCCAGGGCGAATACAATCAGCACCGCGCAAAGCGGCACCAGCACGAACCAGCCGACAATGCGTCTAATCATCGGAACTGCCAGACATCATCCCGCGCGATTGATCCGCTCACGGATTTCCTTGCCGGCCTTGAACTGCGGCACATACTTCTCGCCCACGTCGACGGTTTCGCCGGTGCGGGGGTCGCGGCCGACACGCGCCGGCCGGTTCTTGACCGAGAAGGCGCCGAAGCCGCGCAATTCGACGCGGTCGCCACGGGCCATCGCGTCGCCGACCTCATCGAGGATGGCATTCACGATGTTCTCGATATCGCGCTGAAACAGATGCGGATTCTCGTCGGACAGTCGCTGCACGAGTTCGGACTTGATCATACCGCCCCCCGGCGCACTCCACGGGTCGATGGGGTTCACATCGATGGGTTAGCCTGCCAAAGCGAGACCAAACCGTCAAGGGACATCGCCCCATCGACGCTCGATCGCATCACTTCGGCAGCACTTTGGCCAAGCCAGCGCGTCACCCCGAACCAGCCTTCGGCCGGCAACGGAAAGTAATCGACCACCGGCAGATCGGCGGCGATGGATTTGTCGCTCTCGAGCCAAGTAATGGCTTCAGCTTCACCGCCGATCGCATCGATCAGCTTGTTCTCAACGCCCTGCCGGCCGGTGATGATCCGGCCATCAGCCAGCGCCAGCGTCTGAGGCCGCGGAATGGCGCGGCGCTCGGCGACGATATCGACGAACCACTCGAACGAATCGTTGACCAGCGCCTGCAGCGAGGCGCGCACCTCGCCCTGCATCGGCTCGTTGATATCGGGCTCGGCCTTCAGCGGGCCGGTCTGCACCTTGTCGAAATTGACCCCGATGGTATCGAGAAGCTTGCCGGCATCGACATGCTGGTAGAGCACGCCGATCGAGCCGACGATCGACAGCCGGCGGGCAAAGATGCGGTCGGTGGCAATGGCCGTCATGTAGGCGGCCGAGGCGCCCAGCTCGCTGATCACGGCGACCACCGGCTTTTTGGCGCGCAGCAGCGCGAGCGCCTCGTAGAGCTCTTCGCCGCCCGCGGTGGTCCCGCCGGGCGAGTTGATGGCGACGATCACCGCTTTGACCGCATCGTCCTCGGCCAGGCTGTCGAGGATTTTGAGGCGAGCCGGATCGGTCATGATGGTGCCGGTGATGCTGACCCGGGCGATGCGGTCGCCGGGGCCGCCCTGCTCCATGGCGAAGCGGCCGACAATGGCGAGGACCGCCGCCGCGAGCGCCAGGAAGAACAACACCCGCCACAGCCGGCGCGAGCGGCGCAGCCGGGCATTGGCGGGGATCAGGTGCGCGGACGTATCAGTCATCTGGGCCTCATGCGGGACGAGCGAGGTAACCCGCGCGCCGCGGCAAATGCAAGGCGCTGCTACACCTTCAGCCGCTGCCGCTCGGTCTTGCTGAAACCGGCGAGGTGATCGGCCTCGAACAGGGTGAGCGCCCTGCCCTGCTGCAGCAGATGCCGGAGCCGATTGTCGCCGATCTCGGCGGCGATCGCCGCGAGCACCCGGCCCCGCGCCATGGCTTCGGTCGGCTGAATGCCGTCGGGCCAGCCCTCGAAGGCCCGATCGACATAGCCGAGCACCAGGGCCGAGGCCTCGATTTCTCCCCGTCGCAGCAGCAGTTCGACCGCATGCAACAGGGCACTCCAGTGCCAGAAGCCTTCGCCGTGCGGCGCGATCTCGGTCGATTTATAAAGCGCTGGCGCCGCCGCCTCATGGTCGCCGAGCGCCAGCCGGTAGGCGGCAAGATTGACCAGTTGCATGCCCAGCTCGATCCACCGCCCCTCGGCTCGAAGTTCAGGCACCACCTGCTCGACCAGAGTTATGGCCCGTCTCGTGTCACCGCCATGATGCAGCATTTCAGACAGCTGCAGCACGGACCGGAACCGGCCCTGCGGATTGCCCACCTCGAGATGCATGGCGAGGCCGGCCTCGCAGCGGGCGAGGCCCACCACCGTTTCGTCGCGCAGCCACATGAATGTGCCGATGGCGACGAGCGCCCAGGCCTTGACCTTGCACGAGGGCAACTGGGCGATCGAAGCATCGAGTTCGGCGATCAGCGGCAGGGCACGCTCGGGCGGGCTGTAAAAGATCGTCAGCCAGGTCAGCAGCGTCAGCGCCTCGGCATACAGAAAGCTATCGCCGATTTCACGGAAGTAGGGCAGTGCGGCCTCGACCCCGCTGCGGGAGAGCAGGTCGAGGGCGTTGAAACGGCCGATCTCGCCCAGCGCCAGTTGCAGCCGGGCCGCCGATAGCGGGTCGGCCGAACCGATCAACGGCATGCCGGCTTCGATGGTCCGCAAGCCCTCGGCGCCAAGCTGTTCCTCGATGAAGTAGCGGTAGGAACTGCCGGCCAATCGGACGTACAGCCCCCATGCCGCGCAGGACTTGGTCCAGCTCAGCGCCGCGCGCAGATTGTCGCCGTCCGGCCGATAGGTTGCGCCCCAGCGCTTGTCCGGCAGCAACTCCCAATCGTCGGTGCTGCCGGCGAAGAGTTCGGCAACGAAGACAGCATAGCGGTCGCGGGCCGCGACCTCCTCGCCGGCCTCGGCGAGCTTGTCGAGCGCGAAGTTGCGGGTGGAATTGAGCAGGCGGTAGCGCGCCCGGTCCTGGCTGTCGCGCACGACGAGGGAGCGGCGGACCAGTTCGGCGACCCGGACCTCGCCGCCCTCGCCCGCCACGGCGTTGACGGCAGCAATGGAGAAGCTGCCCTGGAACACCCCGAGGGCGCGCAAGGTGCGCTGGTCATCGAGCTCGAGCAGGTCATAACTCCAGGCCAGCGAAGCCGCGAGCGAACGGTGGCGCAGCAGCGCCGGGTCCCAGTCGGCCTCGAGGCTCGCCAATTGCTGCTCGAGCTGGCGGTCGACGGTCTCGATGCCGACAGTGGCGGCGCGGGCGGCGGCCATCTTCAGCGCCAGCGCCACGCCGTCGAGGCGGCGGCAGAGCCGGGCGACGATCGGCAGCTCCTCGGCCGAAAGCTTTTCGCCGAAGGCCTCGTAGCAATAGGCGAGGAACTGCGCCGAGGCGGCATCGGCCAGCTCGCCCTCACCGCTGACGGCGAAGGGCAGTAGCTTGAAGACGTGCTCATCGGGCAAGGCGAGCGGCACCTGCGACGTCGCGAGAATGCGGATGTGCGGGACCTCGGCCAACAGGGTGCGAATGACCCGCGCCGCGGCGCCGCGCACATGTTCGCAATTGTCGAAGATCAGCACCGCCTCGGTGGGCCGCAGATACTCGACGATCGACTCGAGCGCGCGGTTGCCGGCACGGAACGGCACGGCGAGGGACTGGATCAGCACGCTCTCGATGAACTCGCCGTTGCCCAGCGAAGCGAGATCGATCATCCAGACGCCGCCATCGACGGGGCTGAGCGTCTCGGCTGCCGCCACGGCCAGGGTGGTCTTGCCGACACCGCCGGGGCCAAGAATGCTGACCAGCCGATGCTGCCCGAGCAGGCGCCTCACCGCCGCGATCTCGGTGTCGCGCGCCACGCAATCGGCGCGATAGCGCCCGAGATTGCCGTCGGCGCCGGCGGCGCGCGGCCGCAACGGCGCTTCGTCTTCGAGCGGCTCGGGGCCGACATATCTGTAGCCGCGGCCATGTACGGTGGCGATGAAGCCGGGGCCGAGCGCCTTGCGCAGCGCCGACATATGGACCTGCAGCGTGTTCTCCTCAACCACCACGCCGGGCCACACCGCATCGAACAAGGCTGCCTTGTCGAGCAACTGGTTGGGCTGGGCGAGGAGAGTTTCGAGCAGGTCGAACGACCGGCTCGAAAGCTCGATCAGCCCATTCGGGCCGATGAGCTCGCGTTCACGCGGCCGGATCCGGTAGTCGCCAAAGCGTTTTTCCATGGCGCCAGCATACCCCAGATCAGGACTGTTTCAGAACTCTTCAGGATTGCCCCAAGGACTGCCGGGCCAGAGGGGACGATGATCAGGGCATCAAATCCGAGGAGATGGACAAATGCTGTACCAGCCCAAGCCCCGCACCGCCGCCGTAATCGCCAGGAACGTATGGTTTGCTATCGCCGGCGTGTTGGCCGGCCTCGGCCGCAGCAGCTCGGATGGTGCCTACCTGGACGGCATGCGCGGCCGCGAACTCGAAGACCTCGGCCTCCGCCGCAGCGACGATGGCAGCTACCGGACGTTCAAGTGAGCTCAGTTGCAATGAGGCGGGTCAGCCGGCCTTCTTACTGTGTGCGGCGACGTACTCGCGCAGGGCGCTGTTGATTTGTGTCTGATAGCCCCGCTCACCCGCCGCTTCGCGCTTGAACCAGTCAAGGATGTCGGCGTCGATGCGCAGGGTGACCTGATGCTTCATCAACCGATAGAATTTCCCACGCTCCGCCCCCACCCAATCTTCAGCCGTGGTCTGCGGACTGTCGGAGAAGTCGATCTGATCGTCAGGCACGCCCTTAAGCGCGTCGATCCGCGCAATCTGCTCGTCGGTCAGCGGCTTGCGGACATATTTGACGATCCGCTCGTTATTGTCGCTCATAGCGTGCTCGCTCCTCAGGCGGCCCGGGCCGAGATGATCCGGGTGAATAATCCATCGTCGCGGGATCGGATCGTATACACGATGAAGAACACGGTCTCGCGGACGCGCCCTATCGTCTCGAAACGGCTCTCCTCACCGAACTGGGATCGCTTCGTCAGTTCGTAGGGATCGTCAAAGACCTCGATCGCGTCCTCGAACGTCACACATGCTTCGCCAGATTGGTGACGTTCTTTTTCTCATCCCACTCGAACTCCACGCGCCAAGCCCCTTCTGCGCCAGATCAATGTAACTACAAATTTGTAACTACACAAGGTTGCGCGCCATGTAGCGCGCCGCTTCCTCGTAGCTGAGCAATTTGCCGTAGAGCTCGGGGACGTCGGTGATTTCGAAGCCGTGCCGCTCCCAGAACGGGATCGAGCCGTTGACGGCGACCAGCGTCATGGTGGGGTAGCCTTCGACGCTGGCGTGCTTGACCAACGCGTCGACGATCCGTGACGCCGCGCCGACCCGGCGGGTCACCGGCAAGAGGCATAGATCGTGCAGATAGTAGGTGTCGGGCTCGGTCGGCAGCGCCTTCAGCAGGGTGTTGAGCGGCGGCAGGGTGCCGTAGAGCCAGGGGTGGCTCAGCACGTAGCCGGCCGGCTTGTCGCCGATCTCGAGCAGGTAGCAGCCGTTGCGATAAAGCTTCAGGCGCTCGGCCAGGACGTCGGGGGTTTCGAAGAAATCGACATGCACGGTGTCGGCAATGCCCTGCACGGCCGGCAGGTCATAGCTGGTCATGGCGCGCCAGGCGACATCCTTCAGCAGCATCAACTCCCCCCAAACAAAGGGCCCGCACCTGTTGGTGCGAGCCCTGTAACTGCGGCCCCGCGAGCCCCGGAGTGATCCGGACGCTCGCGGAACAGCTTACTTGTCGTCGCGGCCCTTGAGCGCGGCGCCCAGGATGTCGCCGAGCGAAGCGCCCGAGTCCGACGAACCATAGGCGGCCACGGCTTCCTTCTCCTCGGCGATTTCAAGCGCCTTGATGGAGAGCTGGATGCGCTGGGTCTTGCGATCGTACTGGGTGACGCGCGCGTCGACCTTCTCGCCCTTGGAGAAACGCTCCGGACGCTGGTCGTTGCGGTCACGCGACAGATCGGCGCGGCGGATGAAGGCGGTCATCTCGGTGTCGGCGATGCGGACTTCGATGCCGCCGTCGTTCACTTCGGTCACCGTGCCGGTCACCACGGAACCCTTGCGGATGCCGTCGCCGCCGGCATCGGCCACGTCGCCGACCGCCAGCTGCTTGATGCCGAGCGAGATACGCTCCTTCTCGACGTCGACGTCGAGCACCTTGGCCTGGACGATGTCGCCACGGTTGTAGGCTTCGAGAGCCTGCTCACCCGGCTTCTGCCAGTCGAGGTCGGAGAGGTGGACCATGCCGTCGACATCGCCATCCAGACCGATGAACAGACCGAACTCGGTCTTGTTCTTGACCTCGCCCTCGACAACGGTACCCGAGGGGTACTTGTCGGCGAAGGTTTCCCAGGGGTTCGCAAGCGTCTGCTTGAGGCCCAGCGAGATACGGCGCTTCTCGGGATCGACCTCGAGCACCATCACTTCGACTTCCTGCGAGGTCGAAACGATCTTGCCCGGATGGACGTTCTTTTTGGTCCAGCTCATCTCGGAGACGTGGATCAGGCCTTCGATGCCCGGCTCCAGTTCGACGAACGCACCGTAGTCGGTGATGTTGGTGACGCGGCCGGTGAACTTGGCGCCGACCGGATACTTGGCGGCAATGCCATCCCACGGATCGGCCTGCAGCTGCTTCATGCCCAGCGAGATGCGGTGGCTCTCGTGGTTGATGCGGACGATCTGCACCTTGATGGTCTCGCCGATCGACAGCACTTCGGACGGGTGATTGACCCGGCGCCAGGCGATGTCGGTGACGTGCAGCAGGCCGTCGATACCGCCGAGGTCGACGAACGCACCGTAATCGGTGATGTTCTTGACCACGCCGTCAACGACCTGGCCTTCCTCGAGCTGCTGGACGATCTCGGAGCGCTGCTCAGCGCGGCTCTCTTCGAGAATGGCGCGGCGAGAGACGACGATGTTGCCGCGGCGCTTGTCCATTTTGAGGATCTGGAACGGCTGCGGCACGTTCATCAGCGGGCCGATATCGCGGATCGGACGGATGTCCACCTGCGAGCGCGGCAGGAAGGCAACGGCGCCTTCGAGGTCGACGGTGAAGCCGCCCTTGACCTGGTTGAAGATGATGCCTTCGACGCGCTGGTTGGCGTTGTACATCTCTTCGAGCTTGACCCAGCTCTCTTCGCGGCGAGCCTTCTCGCGCGACAGCACGGCCTCGCCGACAGCGTTCTCGACGCGATCGACATAGACTTCGACGAGCGAACCCACCTTGATGGTGCCGTCGCGGCCGGCGGCGCCGAATTCCTTGAGCGCGATGCGCCCTTCGGTCTTCAGGCCGACGTCGATGATGGCGAGATCCTTCTCGATCGCCACGACGGTGCCCTTGACCACGGTCCCTTCCAGGGGCTCGTTCTCGAGGAACGAGTTCAACAGGAGCGACTTGAAATCTTCCTTGGTAACAGTTTGAACTGCCAAACGACTTCTCCAATGCGCCCGGTGGCTGGTGTTGATGGGCCCGAGTGCCAATCGCCATAACAAAGGCGATCCGGTGCGCTGGCGCGCGAGCCAAAGATTTGTCTGATGGTTTTCCGCTGCC
>CBDIRF010000030.1:0-54834 GCA_965284115.1 Devosiaceae bacterium | reverse complement strand
CAGCCGATGATCCAGAAGCAGGCCGACTGCATCTCGGTGATGACCTATAACGAGTACGGCCAGGCGCTCGACGCCGGCTACGGCCCGGATAACCTGACCATCTTCAACTACACCGAGATGGGCAATGACCTGCTCGAGGACGGCCTCTATGTCATGGGCCCCACCCTCGACGATCCGGCCAAGGTGGACGCCTACACCCGCTTCGTGAAGGCCTCGATGAAGGGCTGGCAGTACGCGCTGGATAACCCCGACGAGGCCGCGCAGATCGTGGTCGATTCCGACGACACCGGCGCCGCCGAGCTGAAGCACCAGCGCTACATGGTTGGTGAAGTCTCCAAGCTCGTCGACGCCTCGAACCCGGCGCTCGACATGGCCGCCTACGACCGCACCATCAAGGCACTGGTCGACCAGAAGATCATCAGCAAGGCCCCGGAAGGCGCCTATACCACTGTGATCACCGACGCGCTGAAGTAAGCGGCGGTTGCAGGCATGACGAAGGCGGGGTGAGAGCCCCGCCTTTTGTTTTGCGCTGACTGAGAGAGACGGCCCCCTCCCGGCCTCCCCATAAAGGGGGAGGTGAAGAGTCGAGTTTGTGGCGCGATCGTGCCAAGTGAACCAGCAGGGCACCTCCCCCTTTATGAGGGAGGATGGGAGGGGGCCGTCTGCTTCAGTGGCCCCCCGCCCGCTCTCAGCTCCCGATCACCCCGCCATCATCCTTGCTGATCACCACCAGCGATCGGCGTGGGCCCTGGCCGTCGATGAAATCCGGCCAGTTGGTGTCCGCATCGGCGATCGAAGTGGAATCCTCGCCGTCTTCGAGGCGCAGTTCGCCCGGGTGCTGGATGGAAAGGAACATGGTCTTGCCATCGGGCGTGAAGGCGGGCGAGCAGACTTCGGAGCCGACCGGCGGCGACCCGTCGGGCTTGGGGCGCGGATATTGGCGACATTCGCCTGTTCGCCTGCATCGCCCTAGGCGCGTGTGAATTGTTACCCCGCTTCCCGCTGCTCGAGCGGGGCTTCCGGCATGGCGTCGGAGGCGAAGACCAGGCGGCGGACGGCATCGCGGGCCATGGGGCGGGAGATCAGGTAGCCCTGCGCCTCGGTGTAGCCGGCGGCGTGCACGCCGCGCAACTGCTCGGCGGTCTCGATGCCCTCGGCGGTGGTCGCCATCATCAGGCGGGCGCCGATATCGGCCACAGCGGCGACGATGGTCTCGGCCCCCTCGGCGCTGTCGAGCGCCCGGATGAAGGTGCCGTCGATCTTGATCTTGTCGAACGGGAAGGCCAGCAGATAGCCGAGCGCCGAGAAACCGGTGCCGAAATCATCGAGGGCGATGCGGACGCCCAGGGCGCGCAACTGGCGCAGGGTGTCGAGGCTCTGCTCGGAGTTTTCGAGGAACACCGACTCGGTGATCTCGATCTCCACCCGCTCGTGCGCGATGCCGGAGGCAGCAAGCGCCTGGATCAGGGTGGTGGCAAGGCTGCCGCGCACCAGTTGCACCGAAGAAACGTTGACGGCGATCTTCAGCTCGCCCGGCCAGCGAGCCGCCTCGGCCAGGGCCTCGCGGATCACCCAGTCGCCGATCGGCACGATCAGGCCGGTTTCCTCGGCGACGGAGATGAAATCGCCCGGCGGCACCAGGCCGCGCTCCGGATGCTGCCAGCGCAGCAGCGCCTCGAAGCCGGAGAAGGCATGGGTGCGGAGGTTGAGGATGGGCTGGAAATGCAGCTCGAACTCGCCGAACTCCAAAGCCCGCCGCAGGTCGGCCTCGAGCCGGCGGCGGTCGACGCCGATGCGGTTGAGCTCGGGCGCGAAGCAGCGGATGGCGCCGCGGCTGTCGCGCTTGGCGGCGTAGAGCGCCACGTCGGCATTGTGCAGCAACTCGTCGGGCTCGTTCCCGTCAGTGCCGGCGACGGCGATACCGATACCCACCGCAATCGTCACCACCTGGCCATCGAGATCGTAGGGCGCGACGGTGGCGGCGCAGATGCTGGTGGCGAGGTCGAGGGCGCTTTCGGCATCGCCACCGCGGTGCAGCACGGCGAACTCGTCGCCGCCCATGCGGGCAGCGCTGTCCATCGGGCCGAGGCAGCCGCCGAGGCGAGCCGAGAACTGCTTGAGCAGCGCATCGCCCGCGGCATGGCCGAGCGTGTCGTTGATGGCCTTGAAGCCATCGAGATCGAGGCAGAGCACAGCAAAGCCGCTGGCCCTGCCGACGTCATGGAAGGCGTTGCCGACCCGTCGATAGAACAGCGTGCGATTGGGCAGGCCGGTCAGCGCGTCGTGATAGGCGAGATGGGTGAGCTCGGCCTGCATGTTGTGCAGCTCGGTCACATCCTTGTGGGTCGAGATCCAGCCGCCATCGTCGATCGGCTGGTGGGTCATCGAGATCACCTGGCCCGAGTTGAGCCGGTGGATGCCACCCAGGGTGCGCTGCTCGTGCACAGCGCTCAGCCGGTCGGCGACATAACCTTCGATGTCGTCGCCGACATGGGTGTTGCCGGCAACGCGCGCCTCGAGGATCTGGCGAAAGCTGGTGCCGCGTTTGCCGAGCGCCGGCGGCAGCCGGTAGATATCGAGGAACTGCCGGTTGCACAGCACCAGCCGGCCGTGCCGATCGTAAAGCGAGATGCCGTGCGCCAGGTTGTCGAGGATGGCGCGCAGGTGCAGTTCCTGGGCGCGCAGCTTGCTGCGCGTCGAACTCAGCGAACGCGTGAGCTTGAGTCGTGCCGCGTCATCGTCCGCCGGCGTGGCGGCAGCCGGCTCGGAAAGGGGCGCAGCGGTGTTTCCGGTCTTGGGCACGACGCGGGAGTTCCAGAAATCCTAAGGGAGTTCGAAGCTCAGAGCGTAGCGGCGCCGAGTAAATAGCAGGTTAGAGCATCCTGGCTTTGTCGCGAGATAGAACCGGAAAGCTCTGCGACCTTTGTTCATCTCACCCCCTGGGGCAACGCGATTTACGTCGACTTGGGCGGGCGCAGCATCCCCTGGTAGATGCCGGGCTCAGACTTTGGGATCACCATGGCATCGAGGCGCTTCTGGTAGAACTCGACCGGACCGGCGCCACCGATGACGGCATAGGCATAGCCGGCCTCGCGCATGCCACGCAGCGTTGCAATGAGCAGGGCCTCGCCGATCCCCTGCCCGCGCGCCGCCGCATCGACGCCGGTGGGGCCGAAAAAACCCTTGGCGGTGGCGTCGTGGCAGGCAAAGCCGAGCAACCGGTTGTCCTTCACGGCAATCCAGCAGGTGACCGGCAGGTGGCTCATCGCCGCCTCGACCTCGGACACCCAGAACGGGCTGAAGTGCTGGCCGACCCAGGCGGTGACGACGTGACGCTCCGGCGGCAGGGCGCGGCGGACGGTGACACCCGCCGCCTGCACCCTGGCTTCCGACGCGATGTCCGGCAGGTCATACAGCCGGACCAGCAGATCGCCCATGGTCGTAACAGTCCTCCGTAGCGAGATCAGGAAAAGTTGCAGACTTTTCCGCTTCGATCTCGCGCCAAAGCGAGATGCAGAGCTGCGATTTAGCGAAACGCAGCTCTGCTTCAGAATCCTTCGTAGCGACCGTAGAGGTTCGGCATCAGGCCGACCAGCGCCTTGAAGCGGTTGAAGTCGCGGTTGGTGCTCCAGCCGGTTTCGGCAATGGCCGAGAGCCGCGGGAACACCAGCCGGTCGAACACGGCGCGATCGGTCATCGGCTCGGACCAGATGCAGGCCTGGATGCCGAGGAGGTGCCTGCGCTCGGCCTCGGTCCAGCCGGCGGAGGGTTCGAACCCGTAGCTCTTTTCAGGCGACGACCAACCGGCCCAGGCGGCCCCGCACTCATGCCAATCCTCGGAGTTCGCCATATCGAGATAGTAGGCCTGCGCCGGGGCGACGACGACATCGTAGCCCTCGGCAGCAAGGTTCTGGCTGATCGCGGTATCCTTCCAGCCGACAAGGTAGCAGTTGGCCTTGTCGATGCCGCCGCCATGCGAGGCCTCTTCCCAGGCGCCGGTGAGCTTGCCCTTCGAAGTGAGATAGGCCTGCAGGCGCTGCAGGAAATGCGCCTGCAGCGGCGCCGCGCCGGTGACGCCGAGCTTCTGGCGCATCTTGTTGGCGGCGGGCGAGGAGTGCCAGGCATCCTCGGGCACCTCGTCGGCGCCGACATGGAAGTAGCGCGAGGGGAAGAGCTCGACCATCTCGTCGATGATCGCCTCGACCACGCCATAGGTGGCCTCGACCGCCGGGTTGAGGCAGTTATTGGGGAAGCTCTGGATCGAGTAATAGGGGGCGTTTTCGCCCGGATCGCGCAAAGCCGGGATGGCCTGCAGCATGGCGTAGCAATGGCCCGGCATATCGATCTCGGGCACCACGTCGACCCCGACTTCGGTGGCGAAGCCGACGATGGCGCGGATGTCGGCCTTGGAATAATAGCCGCCGGTGCGCTCCGGCCCCGAGCCGAGCAGCGGTGGCACCGGCATGCCATAGCCGCGCCAGGCGCCCTTGCCGGTGAGCTGCGGATAGGCATCGATCTCGACGCGCCAGGACTCGTCGTCGCTCAGGTGCCAATGCAGCACGTTGAGCTTGTTCCAGGCGAGGATGGCGATGAAGCGCTCGACCTCGTCCTTGGCGTAGTAGCGGCGCGCCACGTCGAGATGGCTGCCGCGCCACAGCATGGCTGGCGCATCGGTGATGCGGCCGCCGGTGGGGAAGTTGAACTGGCGCAGGTGAAGGCGCGCCCCCCGCAGGATCTGGCCCAGGGTGATCAGGCCATAGAGCAGGCCGGTTTCGGTTTCGCCGATGATGCGGGCGCGGTCGGCGGAGAACTCGACGGCATAACCTTCCTTGCCGCCGGCGCCGGCCACCAGTTCAACCGGGAAACCGCCTTCATGGGCGGGACGGACGAGCCCTTCGCCCGGGAACAGCTTGTCAATCAGCTTGCCGAAGGCGGCCGCGGCGGCCTTACCGACCGCCGAGGGGATCGGCGCCAGCCCGGCCGGCGCGGTGCGGCGGCCGGAGACGGCGACATCGTTGGGCCAGGGGATGATCGCTACCGGCACCGGCGGGCGCTCGGGCACCTCGAAAATGGCGGTGCCTTTCTTCCGTACCGTGTCGCTGCCCTCGCGCCGGATCGGCACGGTGCGCAGCGAGCGGGTGGTGCCGTCGGCGAGAACGAGAAACCCCGTCGTGGCGCCATCGGTCCAGTGGCGGATCGGGTAATCGAGCTTCAGGATGTCGATGGTCCAACTGGCGCCGGGGGCGAGGACGAAGCCGCGCTCGGGCGCCAGCTCGCAGAAATTGGAGAGCTGGGTCACCACCTTGGCGCCGACGATCTCGGCGTCGTCGCTGACCCGCGCCGGGCCGGAAATGCCGAGCCGGAAATCGCGCAGCGCCTCGCCCGTATCGTTGGTGAGCATCAGCCGGTAGCGCGCCGCCACGCCTTCGGCGGCCGGACGCCAGTCGGTTGCCAGCGTCAAACCATCATACCAATCAGCGACCATTTGAATACCACTCCCCTTGCGAGAGGTGTTCTAGAGCATTTCGCCATTTCAATGAAACGGCGAAATGCTCCGGATTTCGATTTTGCCGAGTTTTCCGGAAACGCTCAGTCGACTCGCCCCCGCGCGGCAACGGGGACCACTTCGCGGACCTCGTCGCCCGAGATCAGCGTCACGCTGTCGAACAGGTTGGAGATGACGCAGGCGTGGTTGGGGATGATGCGCAACCGCTCGCCGACGCGTGGCCAGTCCGACGCGACCGGCAGCTCGATGACGCCGTGTTCCTCGGACAAGCCCTTGACGGTGAGATCGGTGCCCATGACGAGGCCATAACCGTCCAGGTTGAGCAGATCGGAGGTCAGCGACTTGGAGCCGGCATCGAAGACAGCGCGGGTGGCGGTGGGGCGGCTGACCACGGTGACGAGCAGGCTGAGGGCGCAATCGTCGAGGCCTGCCACCCGTTCCTTCACCTGAAAGCGATCATAGTAGATGTAGGTGCCGGGGCGACGCTCGGTGACGGGTGCGGCGGCTGGCGCCCACATGTCTGGGCTGTTGCCGGAGGAAACGCGCGGCACGGCGATGCCGGCCTCACCGAACAGCGCCACCGCCGCGCTGAGCCAGGCGTTGGACTTTTCGACGCCATGCAGCGGCGGATAGGTCATCAGGCCACCGAAGCGGAGGCCGGGGGCCAGCGCGATCTGCCGCGCCAGTGCCAGTGCCGGGCCGGGGTCTGGACGCCGCAGCGGCCACCGCCGGAATCGCACTCGATCAAGACGGTGAGCGGCTTGCCGGCGGTGAAGGTAGCGGCATAGCCGACGAGGGTGTCGGGGCTGTCGGCGGTGACCGACAGGGTGACCCGTTCGTTCAGTGCCTTGAGCCGCACCAGCTTTTTCGCCCCGAGGATATTGTAGGGCAGGAAGATGTCGGTAAGGCCGGCATCGGCCATCACCTCGGCCTCGCCGAGTTTCTGCACGGTGATGCCCACGGCGCCGAGTTCGACCTGGCGCCTGGCGAAGCGCGGCAGCTTGTGGGTCTTGATGTGCGGGCGCAACTTATAGCCTTGCTCGGTGGCATGCGCCTGGGCCCGCTGCAGGTTGGCCTCGACGCGATCGATATCGATGAGGACGGTGGGAGTATCGAGATCGGCAATGGTCGGCATGACGCTGGCTCCGAAAGGTGGCGCGTCACTTCGCCCGGAGCCGGGCGGGAATGCAAGGTGGGGAAGCTCTAGCTTTCCGTTGGCCGCCAGCCCTTCGTCGCACTCGCCCTCGAGGGCAGGGCTATCGCTGACGGTAGTTGGGGTGCCTTCTCCCCTTGTGGGAGAAGGTGGCCGAAGGCCGGATGAGGGGTTCTCTCCGCGCACTCGGTCGTCTGTCGCTTCGCTCCAGCCGCGCTACACTTCGTTGCGCGCCCCCTCATCCGCCCTTCGGGCACCTTCTCCCACAAGGGGAGAAGGCAAGGGGTGATCATCGCCGCCATATGCGATAGCCCTGCCCTCGAGGGGGAGGGATCGAGGGAGGGGGTGGTGCGGTGATCACCGATGGCCCCCCACCCCCAACCCCTCCCCTCAAGGGGGAGGGGAGCCGGGCCGCCAGCCCTTCGTCGCACTCGCCCTGAGGATAAAGCCGATGATTTCGGCGACCGCTTCGTAAAGCTCGATGGGGATCGGCTCGTCGAGTTCGACGCCGGCCAGGGCTTCAGCGAGCGGGCTGTTGGCTTCGATCACGACGCCGGCCTCGCCGGCCACCTCGACGATGCGGCGAGCCAGTTCGCCCCTGCCCTTGGCGACGATGCGCGGCGCATCGCGGGTGCCGCGCTCGTATTCGAGCGCCACGGCAAGGCTGACGGGCTTTGGGGTGTCGGTCATCGGGCGCTGTCCAGCAATTGCCCGGGGAGGCGGGCGGCAGGCTGCGGCGCGCCGTGCCGCACCCTGATGGCGCCGACATCGAGGCCATGGCGGGCCAGCGCCGGAGCAAGCTCGGGCAGCATCACCTCGAGCGCATCGGCGGTGGCCGGGTCGGCGGCCCAGAGGGCGACATTGGCTGTGCGGCCGAACAGCGCCACTTCGGCGCCGACCTCGCCGGTGGCAGTGAAGTTGAGGGCAAAACGCATGCGCCAGCCGCGCTCGGCGGGGCTGCGTTTGTGCTTGCCGTCGCGCTCGATCAGGAGCTGCAGGATGCCGGTCTCGGCGCCGAGCTGCATCGGCACTTCGACGCGGAACTCAGCCGCCGGAGCGGCGACGCCCGGACGAGCCGCGTCGGCAGGGTTCGAGGCCAGTTGCAGCAGCTTGGTCCGCGACAAAGCGGCGTCGGCGTGGCCGAGCAGTTGGCGGGCGGTTTCGACCGGCTCTTCGGCCAGCGGCGGCGCGGGCTGCGGCGATGCGGCGCGAACCGGCTCGCCCCGCAAGGGAGGCGGCGGGCGTCGGGTGACCGGCGCGACGGCTTGGACGGTGCCGCCCTGCGGGCCGGCGAGGAAGCCCGACAGCGCCGACCGGAGTTGCAGCAGGGCGGACCTGGCATCGGCGGGGGTCCGGGTACCGGGCTCGGTGATGACGCCCGCCCGCAGCACGGCATCGCGGACGGCCTTGCCGTCGGGTGGGGCGCGGTTGAGGTCGAGCCGGGTGCCGAGCAGCATGGCGAGGGCTTCGAGCGCTGGGCGCGGCAGCGCAGCGGCGGTTGGCGCGGTGAGTGTCGCCAGCCGGGCAATGAGCGGCAGCACGCTGTCCTGCCGGGCGGCGGCCTGGACGGGGTCGGCGAGGATCTGGGTCAGGGGCGGCGCTGCCGCAGGCGGAGAGGTGGGCCGCGGGCTCGGCGCGAGCGTTGCCGCAGCTGACGGCGCCGGAGGTGCCGTGGGAGCTGCTGGCTGCGGCGCGGGGCCAGGGGGAACTGGAGCGGGTGTCGGCAAGGGCGCGACAGCCGGCATGGAGGGGGTTGGCGTAGCTGGCGTGAGCGGCACCGGGCTCGCGATGGCCGGCTGCGCCGGCAACGGCGCGGGGCCGCGCGCCATCGGCGCCGGCATTGCGGCGACGAGCGCGGCGGGCTGTGGCGCTGGGGCGGTCGTGGGCGGTATCGGCGTGGGCTGAACGGCCGTGGCAAGCGGCGCCGGCCCGGGGGCAACCCTGACCGGGGGGCTCGGTGGGGTAGCCGTCGTCATGGCAGGCGCAGCTTGAACCGGCGTTGGCGGCAGGGGCGGCGCTGCCGGAGCCGGCGCGCTGACGATTGGGCTGGCTTGCGGCGCCACCTGCGGCAGCAGAACCGTAGCCCGGGCTGGTGGTGCGGCGGGTACCGGGCTGGGCGTCGCCGGCGCCGGTGCAGACGGGGGCGCGGCGGCTGGCCGTTGCGGGGCAACGCCTGGTGGTTTGGCCGGCATCGGCGCGATCGGCGGCGGCGCTGACAGTGCCGGTGACGACGCGGCGGGAGCCGGCTGAACGACCGCTGGCGCAACGGCTGGAGCCGGCGCCACCGTAGATGCCGCCGGTTGCGGCAATGGCGTGACCGGTTGCGGCAGCGGGGCCACCGGCAGCGGCGCGGGCGGGGCTGGTTGGGCGACCGGGGGCGGCGGTGGCACCGTGACGGTGACGGCGGGCTGACCCGATGGGGTCGGGACGACCTTCAGTGTCACCGCAGTGTTGACCGGCAGCGGCACTTCCAGCTTCAGCACAAAACTCTCGCCGCCGGCGGCGAGCTGGGTGAGGCCGCCGGCGAGCTGCGCGGTGACCTTGGCGTCGATGCTCTGGCCAAGGCGAAGGATCAACGCATCGAGGCTGGCGCGCGCCAGCTTCACCGCTGCCAGCGCCGGATCGGCGGCAGGCTCGGTGCGGCCGATCAGCTGGAGCAGCGCGGTGGCGACATCGGACATGCCGCCACCATGCAGGGAGTCGGGTTAACGGGAGTTAACTTCTCCGCGGGAGTATGCGGCAAGGCCCCCTCACCCGCCGCTTCGCGGCGACCTCCCCCCAAGGGAGAGGTGGGGCTATGGCGCGATCTCGCCCCTCGTCACCTCTCCCTGGGGGAGAGGTCGGCCGAAGGCCGGGTGAGGGGGCCTTCGGCCACGCACCAGCCCTAGTGATGCGCACCCTTCATCTCGCGCAGCTCTTCGACCGAGCGCACCACCTTGCGGGCGGCGCCGGCCCAGTCCCGGGTCTTCACCGTCGCCTTGGCCAGCCGCTCCTTGGCGGCCGGGATGGCGTCGGCATATTGCGGCAGCCACTGGGCCTGGGCGACGACCATTTCGTCGACCATCTGCCAGACCTCGTCGGGGGTGCAGATGGCGCCGACCAGCGGGTCATGCAGTACGGCGAGCTTGAGCATGTCGATATTGCCCGAGATCGCGGCTTCGACGCTCATCCGCTGCACCGAGATCGACACCGAGCAGGTGGCGGCGCAGGCGATCGGCAGCTCGATGCCCTCGACCATGTTGATGCCGAAGCGATCGACGAAGCCGGGGCTTTCGATGATGGCGTCAGCTGGCAGGTTCTTGATGATGCCGTTATTGCGGCGGTTGAAATGGCCGCGATAGGTGCGGCCGGTCTCGCGCGCCTCGATGATGTAGCTGGCGTGCTCGGTGGTACGCTTGTGCTCCGACAGAAGCTTGGTGGCTTCGGCCTTGAACTTCGGGAAATCGGTCTCGAACCAGTTGCGGCGCTCGGTGGAGTGGCGGAGGTAGCCGCCGGTCTCGCCGTGGATCCAGTCGCTCATATCGATCCAGCGCGAGATTTCCTCGGGGCGCTTGCGGTACCAGGGCAGGTATTCGCTGAGATGGCCGTTCGACTCGGTCGAGTAAACGCCAAAACGCTTCAGCACGTCGATGCGGACTTTTTCCTGCTTGGAATAGACCGGGTGCTTTTCGAAGCCGGCAAGCAGCTCGTCGGCCTCGATCTTCCGGCCCTTGGCGCGGATATCGATGTACCAGGTCTGGTGGTTGATGCCCGAGCAGACATAATCGAGGTCGCGATCATCGACGCCGAGCACCTGGGCGATCTGGTGGGCGCCGTGCTGCACGCCGTGGCAAAGCCCGACCACGTCGACGCCGCCATAGAGATCGGCAGCCCAGGTGTTCATCGCCATCGGGTTGGCATAGTTGAGGAACAGCGCACCGGGTTCGGCGACCTCGCGGATATCCTTGCAGAAATCGAGGATGACCGGGATGTTGCGCTGGCCATAGAGGATGCCGCCGGCACAGATGGTGTCGCCGACGCACTGGTCGACGCCGTATTTGAGCGGGATGTTGACGTCGGTGGCGAAGGCCTCGAGCCCGCCGACCCGCACGCAACTCATGATGTAGCGCGCGCCCGACAGCGCCTCGCGCCGGTTGGTGGTGGCGGTGACCTTGGCCGGCAGGTTGTTGACCGCGACGATCGACGAGATGATCTGGTGGATCATGTCGAGGTTGTGGGCGTTGATATCGGTCAGCGCGAACTCGACATCGGCGAATTCCGGCACCTTGAGCAGATCCGAGATCAGGGTCTTGGTGAACCCCACCGAACCGGCGCCGATGATCGCGACTTTGAACGACATGGCGTTCCCTCCCTTTTCAATCGGGGTCCATCTAGCGGCAGCAGGGGCCGCGGGTGTAGAGGAAAGACATGCGATCGTGGGTAATTTCATGCTGTCTGACCTGATTGCCCATGGCCACAAGATCCAGACCATTGCGCCGCCGCGCGGGCCGCTGGGCTTTCATGCGATGGCGCGAGGCGCGGGCTTCGAGAAGCGCGCCAACGAGGTCTATAACTGGGAGGGGCTGAAGCGCGGCGACGTGCCGTTCGTCATCATCCAGCATACCATCGCGGGCCGCGGCGAGCTGGATTATGCGGGCACAAGGCACGTGCTGCTGCCGGGTTCGACCATGGTGCTGAGCTTTCCGCATGCCAACCGCTACTGGCTCGATCGCGGCCAGACCTGGGAGTATTTCTGGATCGGCGCCAACGGACGCGAGGCGCTGCGGCTGATGCGGGCGATCATCGATCTCAAGGGGCCGGTGGTAATGCCGGGGCCAGGTGCGGTCGACCGCATGGCGGATGCCTGTCTCAGGCTGATGCGCTCGCCCGAGCTGCTCAGCGGCGAAGCCTCCGCCGCAGCCTACGAGGCGATGATGGCGCTGCATGACGGGCTGTTCGGCGCGACGCCGGCGAGCCCCAATGTGGCGCCACCTATTGCCCGGGCGCAGAGCTTTGTTGCCGAGCATCTGGGCGAGCCGCTGGGCGTCGACCGGCTGGCCCGGGTGGCGGGGCTGAGCCGGGCGCATTTCGTCAGGCGGTTTGGCGGCGAAACCGGCCAAAGCCCATCCGATTTCGTCTTCGCGGCGCGGATGGAACGGGCAACGCGGCTGCTGATTGCCACCGACCAGCCGGTGGCCGCCATTGCCACGGCGACCGGCTTTGCCAACGGGAACTATTTCGCCAAGGCGTTCCGGCGGCTCAACGGCATTTCGCCGAGCGACTATCGCGCCGCTGCTGCGGCCGGCCGCTGAGGGGCAGGCCTTGTACTTAGCGTGGATTAGGAGTTGCTTATTCAATGCTGCCTAGCATGATAGGCGCCCGAACTATCCGGTTCCGAGGCCCCGATGGTTGTGAAGCGGTCTCCCGTCCAGCACGTCGCTCGCCCTGAGCCGCAGGAATCGCTTGCCGCACTGGTGGCGGCCAATGAACGGCTGCAGCGCTTCGCGGCGGAGCTCGCCGGCGAGCAGCAACGGGCGCAGGTCGAGCGCAGCTGGCTGCGCACCATGATCGACCAGGTGCCGGACTATCTCTACATCAAGGACAAGGACGCCCGCTTCGTTATCGCCAATCGCGCGGTGGTGGCCGATCTCGGCCATGGCGACCCCAACATGCTGATCGGTAAATCCGATCTCGATGTGCACCCGATGCCGCTGGCGCGCCGCTACTACGACGACGATATGAGCGTCATTGGCGGCAAAGCACTGATCGACCACGAGGAATATGTCATCCGCCCCGACGGTACGCAGCTGTGGCTGTCGACCTCGAAGCTGCCGCTGCGCAACCCGGAGGGCGCCATTATCGGGCTGGTGTGCAGCGCCCGCGACATCACCGAGCGGCGCCGGGCCGAGGCGCATATCCATTTCCTCGCCTATCACGACTCGCTGACGGGGCTGCCCAACCGGGCGCAGTTCGAGCGCGGCCTCGCGGCGCTGGCGGCCAATGCCAAATCGGGGACGCCGGCAACCCTGGTGTTGATCGACCTCGACCGCTTCAAGCACATCAACGACACGCTGGGGCATGTGGCCGGCGACGACCTGCTGCGGCAGCTGGCCAACCGGTTGTTCCAGCTGGTCGGGCCGGCAGGGACGCTGGCGCGGATCGGCGGCGACGAGTTCGCCATCCTCCTCTCGGGCCCCGCGGCCGGGGCGGCGGAATTGCTGTGCGCGGCGATCCAGCTGCAGTTCGGGCGGCCGTTCCGGCTGTTCGACGATCCGGCCTTCATCACCGCCAGCTTCGGCATCGCGCCGTGGCAGCCGGGCTCGGATGCGTTCAGCATGCTGCGCGAGGCCGATATTGCGCTCTATGAGGCCAAGGGGCGCGGGCGCGGGCGCTGGCAGGTGTTCGCGCCGCCGATGGCCGAGACGGTCGAGGAGAAGCGGCGGATCGAGCAGGATTTGCGCCGGGCCCTGATCGAGGGTGGCCAGCAGCTGACACTCGAGTACCAGCCGATCTTTGCCGCGGACGGGCGTCATGTCGTCGGGGCGGAAGCGCTGGTGCGGTGGGACCATCCGGAGCGTGGCCGCCTGGCGCCCGATGTGTTCATCGGCGTTGCCGAGGAGCGCGGGCTGATCGAAAAGCTCGGCGAGTGGGTGTTCGGCGAAGCCTGCAGCATGCTGGCGCGGACGACGATCCCCTGGGTGGCGGTGAACGTGTCGCCGGTAGAGCTGAAAAGCCGGCGCTTCGTCGACCGGGTGATCGAAACGCTGCGCGACCGCTCGATCGATCCGCAGCGGCTGCAGCTCGAGATCACCGAGGGGGTGCTGCTCGATACCTCCGAGGCCACCGAAGCCGGGCTGACGCGGCTCAGGGAAACGGGGATCCGGCTGGCGCTCGACGATTTCGGCACCGGCTATTCGTCGCTCAACTACCTGCGCCGCTACAATGTCGACAAGCTGAAGATCGACCAGTCCTTCGTCGGCCAGCTGGGGGACTCCGCCGACGCAGAGGTGATCGTCCGCACCATCATCGACCTGGCGCGCTCATTGAAGATGCGGGTGACGGCGGAGGGCGTCGCCACCGAGCGGCAACGCGATTACCTCGTGGCGCATGGTTGCCACGAACTGCAGGGATTTTTGTTGTCGCAACCGCTGCCGCTCGAGGCGTTTCTCGAGTTCACCGGGATCGCGGCCTGAGCTTGTTGCCCATTTTGGCTTCGAGCCTGCCCTGATCACCGGACGGGCACCCTCCCCTTGACGGGGAGGGATGGGGTGGGGTGTGGGGCACACGCGATTTTGGTTGGAGCCTTAGATAATCCGAAGCGATCAGGAGCGGAGCCGCGGGCACTGTGCTCTCCGCACACCCCCTCCGAGCTACGCTAGCTCGCTGCGCTCCCAAGCTTCGCTTGCCTCCCCCGTCAAGGGGGAGGTGGGCATCGAGTTATTGGCGCGATCCAGCCTAACTCCCCAGAATTTCCGTGCTCGCGCGATGATCGGAGCATCCACCATCCTGCCGTCGAGCTGGAAAGCGCCGGGCTGTCCAGCCGCCGTGGCGACCACCAGCCCGGCCCAATCCAGTTCGGCAGCACTGGGCGAAAAGCCGGCGTTCAGCACGGCGACGGCAGAGGGATGGACGCAGGTGGCGCCATCGAAGCCGTGTGCCTTGGCTTCGGCAGCGGCGGCGGTAAGCGCCCCGAGATCGGTGTAGTCGGCGCTCGACTGCAACAGGCCGAAGCTCAGCTTGCCCTCGGCCTTGGCGGCGTAGTGCAGCAGCAGCTTGGGGTGGCGCAGCACGTCGGGGGTCGGGGTGGCGCCGAGTTCGGTTGCAAGGTCCTCGCTGCCGAGCAGCAGCCCGATAACGCGGTGGTTGGCGGCGATCAGCCGGGCATCGAGCAGTGCAGCGGCGCCTTCGATCAGCGCGAGGAAACTCATCGCGGGTCGGCCGAGTTTGGCTTCTTCGGCCCGCAGCGTGCCGGCGAGAGCGTCGAGCGCGGCGGAAGAGCCGGCCTTGGCCACCATCACACCGGCGGCGCCGGCGCGGCAGGCGGCAAGGGCATCGTCGCGTTGCCGCGCGCCCGAGTTGATGCGGACGAAGACTGTCGCGCCGTTGCGGCCGACGGCGGGTATGGTGGACGCGAGGTTGGCCCGCGCCGCGTCCTTGTCGGTTTCCGGCACGGCATCCTCGAGATCGAGGACGATGGCATCGGCGCCGCGCTCATGCGCCTTGGCGACAAATCGTTCGGCATGGGCGGGCACGTAGAGCAGTGAACGCAGCTTCATCCGAGCACTGTAGCAGGATCGAGCCCGGCTTCCCGCAACACTTCTTCAGTATGTTCGCCGAGCGCGGGCGCGGGACGGCGGAAAGTGCCCGGCGTCTCGCTGAGGCGGGGCAGGATGTTGTGCATCGGCAGGGTGCCGAAATCCTTGTCTTCGACATCGACAATGATGCCACGATCAATGAAATGCCGGTCGGTTGCGATATCGGCGATCGAGTAGATCGGACCGACAGTGGCGCCAGCCTCGCGCATGATCGACAGCGCCTCGTCGTGGGCGTGGCGGAGGAACCATTCGCCGACGGCAGCGTCGACGAGGTCGCGGTGCTTCACTCGATCCGAGTTGGTGGCAAAGCGCGGATCGGCATTCATTTCGGGTTTGCCGATCACCTCGAAGATGCGGCGAGCCACCTGCGGGGTGGAGCCGCTGAGAGCGACATACTGGCCATCGGCGCAGCGATAGACGTTGCGCGGCGAGGCGGTATTGGAGGCGGAGCCGGAACGCTCCTTGACCTTGCCGGTCACCCGGTAGATCGCCGCTTCCGGGCCGAGCACGGAATACATCGGCTCGAGCAGGCTCAGATCGATCACCTGCCCCTTGGCCTTGCCACGGAACCGCGCGAACAGCGCGGTGACGGTGGCGCTGGCGCCATAGACCCCGGCGATCATGTCGGCCAGGGCCAGCGGCGGCAGCACCGGTTCGCGATCCGGAAAACCGGTGCGGTAGGCAAAGCCGCTCATCCCCTCGACGATGGTGCCGAAACCGGGGAACTGCGCATAGGGCCCGGTCTGGCCGAAACCGGAGATGCGGACGATGATCAGGTTAGGATTGGCGGCGAGGAGGGTATCGGGCGCAAGGCCCATTTCCTCGAGCGTGCCGGGGCGGAAATTTTCGATGAAGACGTCGGCGGTTGCGAGCAGCGCCTTGAGCGCCGCCATGTCCGGGACCCGCCTGAGGTTGAGCTGCACCGAGCGTTTGTTGTGGCCGTAGGTCTTCCAGTAGAGCGAATGCCCGTCATCGCGCCACTCGCGCAGCGGATCGCCCTGCGGCGGCTCGATCTTGATGACGTCGGCGCCGAAATCGGCAAGCTGCAGCGACAGCATATTGCCGGCGACGAGACGGCTGAGGTCGATGACGCGGATGCCGTCGAGCGGGCCGGCGGCGAGGGGGTTGAAGGGGATCGGGGTCATTCAGCGGTGCCGACTGATAGAGACGGCCCCCTCCCGGCCTCCCCCATAAAGGGGGAGGTGCAGAGTTGAGCTTGTGGCTCGATAGTGCACGGCGCACAGGGCGGCACCTCCCCCTTTATGGGGGAGGATGGGAGGGGGCCGTCTGTCGAAGTTTCTCTCACTTTTCAACCACGTCCAGCCGCGCCACGGTCATCCGCCCGGCCGAAGCCATGCGGAGGCCGGCCTGGCCGTAGCGGAACTGGCCATCGACAGCCGTGACCACGTCCTTGCCGTCGATCGAGAGCGTCAGCCTGTCGCCGACCACGGTCAGCGCCAACTTATGCGCTTCGCCCGGCTTTGCTGGGAACGGCGCACGAGCCAGCACGGTCGCACCATGATCCTCTCTGACGATCACCGCATCGCCATCCTGGAAGCCGGCGGCATAGAACCGGCTCGTGCCCTGGGCGCGCGCCACAACCAGGTGAGACCTGCCGGCCAGCGGGGTCAAGTCGGCGGTGACCGTCACATCGCGCAGGTAACCGTTGCCGGTCCAGGCGTCGGCGTCTTCGGCGGTGTGGGCGTGGATGACGCCATCCTGCAGCGACCAGTGGCCACGGTTCCAGGTGAAGCGGGTGATGCCGCCCCATTCCTGCTTCTCGGTCTTGGGGTCGATGGCAAGCCTGCCCTTACCCGACACCGAGAATTCCGAGAGGTAGAGCCGGCCGAGGAACTTTAGCCGGCCAAAATACTCGACCAGCACGCCGATCTCGTCGATTGCCTCGTCACCCTCGGGGATCACGAACGCATAGTCCTGCCAACCCTCAGCGCTCGGCACATGCCAGGCGCCGGTTTCGACGATCTCGCCGGAAATGGCGCGGCGGACATAGGGCGCGACACGCAGGTTCCCGTCGCCGTTCCACGGGTCGAGCTGCAGCTTGAACTTCACGGTTTGACCGGCGTCCGCAAGGGGCGTGAACATCGGACGGTAGCGCTCGTCGTCGAAATCGGCGCGGCGGTAGAACGGCTTCCAGAAGATGCGGCCACCCTGCCCGCGCTCCAGCCGATCAAGCAGGACTTCGAGCGTGCCGCGCGAGTTCGGGCCCTGCTTGTCGGTAGCCGACTTCACCTCGATCTGGTTGAACGGCTCGGTGCGGAAGGCGTGGGTAGCGCCCGGCGCATCGAAATCGAAGCGGACGCCACGGCGTTCGAAATCCTCGACCCACAGCGCAGGCGGCTGCTTGCCGTCGAGGCGCAGGGCGAGCACGGTCAGCTCGCGGGCAAAGCTCGGGATATCGACGACATTGAGCGTGCCGATGACGCCCGAGGCGATGACGAAATCGTTGATGGGCTTGCGATACTTGCTCCAGCTCGGCTGCACGCCCTGGAAGGTGCCGACGATGGCGCAGGCGTTGCCGGCGTTACAGTCGGTGTCCCAGCCGGCCATGGTGGCGATCTCGGCAGTGCGGGTCAGCTCGCCCTCGCCATAGAGGATGGCCATCACGGTGACGCCGGCATTGGGGATGATGTGGCAGACGCCGGGATAGCGATTATAGCCCCACTCGGCGGTCAGCATATCGCGGCAAAGCCGCCAGTCGGACGGGTTGGCCTTGTGGAAATCGATCACGGCGCGGGCGACGCGGGCGTAGGTCGAATTGGCGTCGATGGTCGAGAGGCCGGTCTCGACGATTTCGTCGATGGATTTGGCAACGAACGCCTGGGCGATGGCGGCGGCGCAGAAGCGGGCGCCGTTAAGGCCGTCGCCATCATGGGCGACCGAGGCGGCCATCGCCGACATGGCGGCGGCGCGAACGGGATTGCCGGGGTTCACCCAGCCCCAGCTGTCGATGAAGATCTGGCCGCCGATCTGCTCGGCGACAGTGCTGCCATTGGTGGCGATGGAGCCGGAGGCAGGCGCCTCCATGCCGGATTTGAGGTTCTTGTAGGCGGTGTGCTCGGTGGAGTTGCCGAAGCCGCCCCACCAGTACATGCCGTGCTCCTCGGCGGCGTAGTTGAGCCAGGTGTGGCCGACATCGGCGGCGCTGGCGGTCAGCCCGTAATCGCGCAGCGCGCGGATGAAGTAGACCGGGCCGTTGGTGTCGTCGTCGGCAGCGAAATTCTTGAAGTCGCGCAGGTACTGGGTGACTTCGCCATAGGTTTTCTGGATGCGATCATAGCTCCAGATGGTCGGCTCGACCGGCGCGCCCAGGCGGACGCCGATGGCCTTGCCGATGAAGCCGGCATAGATGCGATCGAAGATTTCAGTGGTGGTCAGCATGGTGGTCCTTGGCGTCGGAGTAGGCAAAGGCCCCCTCACCCGCTGCTGCGCAGCGACCTCTCCCCCAAGGGAGAGGTGGGGCATGGGCGATATCGTGCCGCTACACCACCTCTCCCTTGGGGGAGAGGTCGGCCGAAGGCCGGGTGAGGGGGCCTTCTACGAAGAGCGCATCGCGGCTGCGCTCGGCAGCATCGCGGGCCCGTCGATCGGCGAGAAGGATGTCGGTGGCCGTGGCGGTAAACTTGTCCGCGGCAGCAGTGAGGTCGAGGCGATTGGCGCTGTCGAGGGTCTGGCGATCAGCCTCGACGATGACGCTCTCGCCGTGCAGCGCGCCGAGGATCGCGCCGGCCATGACACCGATGGAATTGGTGTCGCGACCGGAATTGATGCCGTCCTCGATCGATTTGCGGAAGTCGCCGCCATTGACCAGGGCAAAGCCGAGCGCCAGCGGCAGCTCTTCGATCGAGCCGAGCCGCGAAGGCTGATACGCCATCGAAAGCCGACCGGCGCGCGCCCTGGTGTGGTTGACGTCGTCGCCCATCGGGGAGAACGGAGCGATGGCGGCGTGGAAGGCGGCGACCACCTCGGCGTGGTCCTTGCCCTCTAGGCCGGACGCCACGTCGGCGATGGCACGGATCGCCTCGCGGGTGCCGTCCTTGCTCAGCGCGATGACCTGCTCGACGATCGCTTCGATGGTGATATCAGGGGTGAAGGCCGCGGCGACGGCGGCGGCAAAGGCGCCGGCGGCTTCGAGTCCAAAACTCTCCTGGTGGCCTTCGGCGAAGCGGATCGCCTCGTCATAGGCGGCCTTGGGATCGCAGGCGTTCACCACGCCGACCGGGGCGATGTACATGGCGGCGCCGCAATTGACCATGTTGCCGATGCCGCCCTGGCGCGGGTCGCAATTGGCCAGCTGGTGGCGCTGGAAGATCCATTTCTCGGGGTAGAACAGCCGATCGATCAGGTTGGCTTCGCGCTGCATCTCGGGGATCCAGCGCGGCGTCCAGGCGATCTGGCGCACCATGCCGTCGGCCATGTCCCAGGCGTCGAGATGCCGGTTGGTCTCGGCATAGATGTCCATCAGCGCCAGGGTCATCAGCGTATCGTCGGTGACGATGCCGTTGCCGCGCACGCGATAGTTCCGCTGCTCGGGCGGCAGATCCATCTTGTGCCAGCGTGCGTCGAGCGAGGTGACGCGGCCATAGCGGGCGCGGATATCGGCGGCCGAGAGCTTTTCGACCGGCGCGCCGAGCGCATCGCCGAGAGCAATGCCGTGGAGCATGGCACGGACGCGGCCGATGAAGTTGTTAGTCATGGAGGAAGACCTCAAGTTCAGTACGGGGGCCGAAGATTGGCCTGACTGAAGCAGACGGCCCCCTCCCATCCTCCCCCATGAAGGGGGAGGTGAAGAAGGGCCGGCGGCTCGTGTTTGGATAGTGCCCCGCGCACCGGCCGAGCACCTCCCCCTTCATGGGGGAGGATGGGAGGGGGCCGTCTGCCAGTGGCAGACGCGCCGAACCTCCATTGCCGATGCGGTCGGGGCACATAGTCACTTCAGAACGGTCCGGGCATACTCGTTGAGGCGGTCGCCACCGGCGGCCTTCCATTCGGCGACGAAGGCGTCCCACTGGTCCATCGAGGCTTCGCCGGAGATGAACTTGTAGACCCAGGCGCGGTAGACGTTCTCGGTCGCGTCGAGATCAGCGGCGTAGTCGGACGGCCAGACGAAGGCGTTGTCGGGCTTGAACCAGGTGGTGATGTTCTTCAGCGACTGCTGGGCGGCAGCCGACTTCCACTCCACCGGCGGCACGAAGTTGGCGGCCGCAAAGAACCGGGCGTACCAGGTGCTCATCTTGTCGGTGATGGTGTAGGTGTCGCCGGACTTGGTATATTCCTCGCCCTCAAAGCCCATGCGGTCCATCATCTGGCCTTCGGTCGAGGCCATGAAGTCGAGCAGCTTGGCGACGGCTTCCTTATTTTGCGAAGTGGTCGAAATGGCAAAGCCACGGCTTTCCTTCGACACGTCGGTGGCCGAGAGGCCCTGGCCGCCCGGACCTGACGGGATCGGCAGCAGCGCCAGCTCGATGTTGGCGTCGGGGTGCGCCTGGCGCATCTTGCCGCCATAGATATCGATGACTTCCGCCGAGGAGCCGAAGATCACGCCGGCCTTGCCGGTGTAGAACTTGTCTTCCTTCACGTCGAACTTCGAGGTGACGTATTCCTTGTCGTAAAGACCCTCGGCGCCGAGCTTGGCATACCAGGTCAGCTTGGCCTTTTCCTGGTCGGTGATGCGCGAGTTCACCCAGGCGCCCGCCGCGTCCCTCATCCAGGTGCCGGTGATGCCGAAGGCCTGGTTGAAGATCGAGTTGAGCTCGTTGGTATTGTCGGCTGTGGTGACGCCAAAAGTGTTGCCTGGGGTGCCGTCGCCATCGAGATCGGCGTCGCGGATGGCCTTGAAGAAGGCCTCGTATTCGTCGACCGTGGTCGGGGCAGCGATACCGAGCTTATCCAGCCAATCCTTGCGGATCACCGGCTGCGGGGCGCGCGGCGGGTAGACATAGAGCAGATAGGGGTAGTTCTTCAGGCGCTCGACATTGTGCGGCCACAGCGCCGCCTTGAGGTTGGGCGACTTCTCGATCCAGGGGGTGAGGTCTTCGAGGATGCCCTGGTCGGCCATCTTGGCGTCGCCGCCCTGGAAGTAGATCAGATCGGGGATATCGCCCGACAGCAGCATGACGCCGAGCGCATCGGCATAACCCGAGGATGGCAGGTCGACGATCTGGATGTCGATATCGGTGCCCTGGGCCTTCAGCGCCTTCTCGATGCGCTCGATATGCGCAACGTCGGGCGGGTTGGTCGAGAGCAGGTCTTTCGACACCAGGCGGATCACCGTCTGGGCGCTGGCGGGCATGGCCAGCGACAGGCTGAGCGCCAGCGCGGTTGTCGTCAGAAGCAGGGTCTTAAGCATGGATTCTCCTCCGTTATGCTTGTTTTTGGTATTGGTTCAATTCGCGCGGCCGGCGCGGGCTGGCCCCCACCCCTGTCCCCTCCCCCTAAGAATGGGGAGGGAGACCTGACTGAGAAGTCCGTGTGGGCGTCTCCCTCCCCGGTAGGGGGAGGGGACAGGGGTGGGGGTCAGCTCGCGCCGGCGGATAAACTTGTGCCTCATCCCTTCAGCGCTCCACTCATCGTCCCCTTGGTGAAGAACTTGAGGATCAGCGGGTAGATGGCGAGGATGGGCAGGATGGTGATGATGATCATCCCGGCCTTCAGCGCCTTCAGGTTGATCTGCGCCACGCCGATATTGTTGGCGGCATTGTCGGCGCCGACGATGGCGAGCTTGTCGCCCTCGACCACGAACTGCCGCAGCACCACCTGCAGCGGGTACTTGGTCTGGTCGTTGAGATAGATCATCGCCCGGAAGAACTCGTTCCAGTGGAACACCAGGTAGAACAGCGCGATGGTCGCCAAGGCGGGTTTGGCCAGCGGCAGCACCACCTGGAAGAAAATCTGGAAGGCGTTGGCGCCGTCGAGTTCGGCGGCCTCGAGCAGTTCTTCGGGGATCTCCTCGAAGAAGCGGACGAGGATGATCAGGTACCAGGCGTTCACTGCCTTGTAGAGGATGACGCTCCAGTAGCTGTCGAGCAGGCCCATCCGCTTCATCAGGAAGTAGTCGGGGATGATGCCCGGCTCGAACACGATGGTGACGAGGACGAGCAGGAAGATGATCCGCCGGCCAGGCAGGTTCGGCCGGCTCAGCCCCCAGGCCATCAGCGCGGTGCCGACGACGCCGATGAAGGTGGCGGTGGCGGTGATGAAGATCGAGTTGAGGATGCCGCGCTGCACATTGGGGTGCTGCAGCAGCAACATCCAGACATCGAGCGAAAAGCCCGAGGGCCAGATATCGAGGCCGCTCTTGCCCGCCACCTGGCTCGGATCGGAGAAGGAGACGGCGACGAGGTTGAGGATCGGCTGCAGCATCACCACGACCATGGCGAGCAGCGTCGTGACGATGATGGCGTACTCGATGCGCTCGAGCGGCGTGCGGCGGATTGCAGTTCCGCGGGGCGCGGCCATCACCAGACTCCCTTGCCGGTGAGGCGCTTCGAAACGAAATGCGCCGAGAGGATGAGGATCATGCCGAACACCGCCTTGAACAGGCCGGCGGCGGTGGCGAGCGAGTATTCGCCGGTCCGCAAGCCGATGCGGTAGACATAGCTATCGAGGATATCGATCTGACCGCGGTTCACGTCGTTGAGGAAGTTGATGACCTGGTTGAGGTCGGCCGACAGGAACATCCCCATATTGAGGATGAAGAGCGTCGCGATGGTCGGCACGATCCCCGGGATGGTGACGTGCCAGACCTTCTGCCAGCGGTTGGCGCCATCGAGTTCGGCCGCTTCGTAGAGCGACTGGTCGATGCCGATGATGGCGGCGAGGTAGAGCAGGCTGTCCCAGCCGGCCGAACGCCAGATTTCCGAGAACACCAGCACCCAGCGGCTGGAATTGCCATCGGTCATGAAAGCCACGGGCTTGGCACCGAAAAAGCCGGTGATCTGGTTCACCGCGCCATCAGAGGGCGACAGGATGGCGATGAACACGCCGGCGATCACCACCCAGCTCAGAAAGTGCGGCAGATAAATTGCCGATTGCACGAACTTGCGCAGCCGGCCGCTCCGCACCTCATTGAGCAGCAGTGCCACCATGATCGGCACCGGGAAGACGAAGAGTATCTTCAGCGTCGAGATGATCAGGGTGTTGGCCAGCACCTGGTAGAATACCGGCGAAGCGAACAGGGTCTGGAAGTGCTTCAGCCCGACCCAGATATTGGGCGGGATGATACGCACCTGCTCGAAGGCCATCTTGGCTTCCCAGATCGGCAGATAGTGCCAGACGAGGAAGAACAGCAGGCCGGGGGCGAGCATGACGTAATAGGGCCACCAGCGGCGCACGCCATTGGCGAAGCGCTGCACGATGGGAACGTTCCCGGTTGTGCGTATAATTGCCGTGGCGCTTTGCTCGACGCTCGACATGGATCTAGCTCCTCCCCGCCCCTGCGACGCGCAGCGGCGTTTGCGCACTGAGATCGGCGAGTGAGCCTCGCTCGATCAGGCGGCACGGCAAATAGGTGCGGCCATCCTGCGGACGGCCGGCGATTTCATCGAACAGCGCCTGGGCGGCGCGGCGCCCCATCTCGCGGGCCGGCTTCTCGATGGTGGTAAGACCGGGCCAGGAGAAGGCGCCGGCAGGCACCCCGTCAAAGCCGAGAATGGAGACGTCGCGCGGGCACTCGCGCCCGGCCTCGCGGGCGGCGAGCAGCGCGCCGAGGGCGATCAGGTCGTTGGCGCAGAACACCGCGAGATGCCCGTGCGGGCGGCGCGCCAGCAGGCGCTGCATGGCAGCGTGGCCGCCCTCGAAGGTATAGTCGCTATCCTCGGTGAGCAGGATCGCCGGATCGAGGTCGCGCTCGAGACAGTGCTCATGCACGGTGCGCAGGAACCGGGCGCGCGCCAGGCGGGATTTTGGGCCAAGGATCAAAGCGGGCGCCGGATGACCGAGCGACACCAGGTGATCGAGGCCGAGGCGGACGGCCTGGGCGATATCGGAGCCGATCGATGGGGTGTCGGGGAAGCGCTCGGCGCTCGAGCCGATCAGCACGAAGGGCAGGCCGAAGCGGCCGAAATCGTCGACATTGTCGGAGACGGGATTGACGATGGCGCCCTCGACCCGGGCCTGGCGCAGGGCGCGCAGGTGGTTGGCCTCGCGGCCATGATCCCAGTCGGAGGAGAACACCAGCAGCGAGGCGCCGTTTTCTTCCACCACGTCCTGCGCGCCGCGGGCGACCTCGGCCCAGAACGGGTTGGTGATATCGGGGATGACGAGGCCGAACAGACCAGAGCGGCCCGACCGCATGCCGACGGCCAGATGGTTGCGCTCGTAGCCGCTGGCCATGGCGGCCTTCTGGACCTTGTCGCGGGTGACGTCGTTGACATCAGGGGAATCAGAGAGGGCGCGCGCGGCGGTGCTTTTCGACACCCCGGCAAGCTTTGCCACATCAATGATGGTGGGCCGTCTGCCCATGCAACCTCCCCGTGCCGTTACCGGCATCTATTGGGAACGTTACCGGAAGTTGCATCGGGAGTCCAGCAGGGGCCGGTGACTGTGGATTGGGCGGCTCGGCATCGGCGCTATCCTGCTGTCAGCGCAGGTTAGTTCGCTCGCTCAGTGATCGCGCGGCAACAGGCCGCGACGGCGCAATTCGTCACGGACGGCAACGAAACTCGGAACGTTGGTGACCAGGCGGCCATCGCCCAGCGGATGCAGGACCTCGAGCAGCGTGGCATCGGAAAAGCCGGCGAGACGATGCGGATCGAAGGGCGCGTCGCCGCCGCGCAGCATCGCCAGGAGCTCGCCGAGCTCAGCGTCGTCACTCATCGGATGGCCCCCGACAGACTCACATATCCGGAGGCCCGCCGCCTCTCTATACGTGTAAACGCATATATGTCGGCCGGGTTCCCGCTACGTCAAATCACATGTTGGGTGCGCCCGAATGGCTATGTCGAAGGGGAGAGCCACACTGGTGGCAGCGGCTCGCTGGTCAGGGGCCTGCGGATGGCAACCAAGCCGCAGTCGGGGCGCCCTCTCCCGCTTGCGGGGGAGGGCGTCCCGACTGCAGGCACCGGGCTCATTTGTCGCCCCCAGCACGACACGTCGCGCCGGGGCTCACCAAAAGCTTCGCTCAGAAGAACAGGTCGTCGAGCGCCGACTCCGAGGTGTCAGCCACGGGTTCGGGGGCGACTTCGATGCCGGTGAAGGCGTCGTGGAGGCGGCGTTCGGCATCCATGGTGTAGCGCTTGCGCAGCGTGGCGAGCAACGCAGTGAGTTCCGGATCGTCGTTCCCCGACGTCCCCGCCGGCGGGGACGGATCGAGCGCGGCGACGCTGAGTTCGATGTCGCTCAGCGCTTCGGAAATGGCGCCGTGGTTGGCGAGGCTGTCGACCGCCTGGTGCAGCCGATCGGCAACCTTGGGGCCGTCGTCATAGAGTTCGACCAGCGCCTTCTTCATCCGCATGCCGACGCCTTCGAGCTGGGTGAGCGAGGCGGCGGCCTCGCGCTCGAGGTCGCCGACGCGGCCGGCGCCGGCCCCGGTGGCGTTGGTGAAGGCAGCGGAGAACTGGGCCGCCTGGTTCAGCCGTTCGACCGCCTCGTGGGCGGAGACGACGGTTTCGCCGGTGAGGGTGCGCAGCTGCTGGGCAATGACATCGAGGGCGCGGCCGCGCGGGCCGAGCTGGGCGCATTTGACGGCGGCGTTAAGCGAAACGAGCCGCATCTTGTACTCGATCTCCTGCACCGCCTCGACATGGTTGAGCAGCACGCCAACGGTCTCCGACACGGCGACGGCGACACGATCGAGCTTTTCGCGCTCGCCTTCGCAATCGCGCAGCACGGTGACGGCACGCCGCACCGCGCCGTGCAGTTCGGACAGCGCCGAGCGGTTCTCGGCCGAGCCGTAAACCTGCCGGGCATGCTCGAGCACCGCCTCGACATCGGTGGCGAGCTGGGTGAGCGCGTCGGCGCCCGATGCCATCTCGACGACGAGGGTTTCGCGGGCCCCCGCGAGTTGCTGGCGCTGCAGTTCGGTGATTGGGGCAGCGAGGGTCTGGCTCCCCCCTCCCCCATGCTCCGCATGGGGCTCCCCCGCTCTGCGGGGGAGGATCAGGGCGGAGAGATCGCGGAGGGCGGCTTCGACGTGTTCGACGCGCTGGCGGGTGGCGTCGCCGACCTGCAGGGCCATGACGGTGGTGGCGACCTTGTCGGCGATGGCGCGCGACATCTGGCCGGTCACCGCGCTCGAGCGAACCGACGTGAGACGCTGCTCGGTGACTTCGGCGAGATCGCGCTCGAGTTCGGCGGCGAGGGTGGCGAGGGTGTCGCGATGCGCCTCCTCGAAGCTGGCGCGGGCGGTGGCGGCCTCGCCCACCACGATGGTGAGCGCCTCGTAGGTGCGCGAGAAGCGCTGGATGGTGCTGGTGGCGGATTCCGACAGCTGGGCGATATCGGTGGTGAAGACGCCGAAATCCTCGGTCTCGCTGACCACGCTGGCGGCAACGACGCGCGCGTTGATGGCAACGATGCCCATCATCTTGACGGTGCGGCGGAGCTCGGAAATCGGATGCGCGGCGCGGCGCAGCGCCTCGACCAGGCGGTTGAGATCGGCCTGCTCGGCCCCCAGCGTGACCGAGATCTCGCCGGCGCGGCGGCCGACCACGGCGAGGCGATCGGTAGCCTCGCTGAGGTCGGGACCTTCGAGATCGACCGGCAGCGTTTCAAAAGTGTCGGTGAGGCGCGACAGGATCTCGGCGCACTCGGCGAGGCGGCCGCCGACCGCGACGAAGGCGCCGTCGATGGCGTCGCGCGGAGCGGCGAGGTCGGCGGCGACAGCGAGTATCTTCTGCGCGAAATCGCCTGCGTCAGGGTGATGTCCGAGAGATTGGTCGCCCCCTCTCCCATGCTGCGCATGGGCCCCCTCCCCCGCCACGCGGGGGAGGATCATGGAGAGCTCAGTGGCAGAGGACGAGGTCATGCGGTGTCCTTTTGCGGGGCACGGGCGGCGTAGGTGGTGATTTCGGTGGCGACGCGGCGCAGCGAGACCACCTTGTCGGCGGCGCCGAGCGCGATGGCTTCCTTGGGCATGCCGAAAACCACCGAGCTCTCCTCGTCCTGCGCCAGGGTGGTGGCGCCGGCCTGCTTCATTTCGAGCAGCCCGCGGGCGCCGTCATCACCCATGCCGGTGAGGATGATGCCCAGCGCGTTCTTGCCGGCGGCATAGGCGGCGGAGCGGAACAGCACATCGACCGAGGGGCGATGGCGCGACACCTGCGGGCCGTCGACGATATTGACGGTGTAGCGCGAGCCCGAACGCTGCAGCGTCATGTGATGGTTGCCCGGGGCGATCAGCACGCGGCCGGCTTCGACCACATCGCCATCGGCGGCTTCCCGCACGTCCATCTGGCAAATGCCATTGAGGCGGCGGGCGAAGGCAGCGGTAAAGCGCTCGGGCATATGCTGGACGATGACGATGCCGGGCGTGGTGACGGGCAGCGCCATGAGCACATCTCGCAGCGCCTCAGTCCCGCCGGTGGAGGCGCCGATGCAGATGATCGGGGCGGTGGTGGGCATGGAAGTGGCGGCGGAAGCGGCGCGGGCGGCGGACCGCTGCGGGATCACCGCATCGGCGGTGAGCTTTTTCTCGACGGCCAGCTTGGGCGCCGGCGGACGGACGCGCCCCTTGAGGTGCGCATGGGCGGCGGTCCTGGCGGCCTCGCAGATGCGGAGGCGGGAATCGTGGAGGAACTGGGCGGTGTCGATACGCGGCTTCTCCACCACGTCGACGGCGCCGGCTTCGAGCGCCTCGATCAGCGTGTCGCTGCCTTCGCTGGCATGCGACGAACAGATCACCACCGGGATGGGCCGTTGCGACATCAGCTTCCTGAGGAAGGTGATGCCATCCATGCGCGGCAGCTCGATATCGAGGAAGATGACATCGGGCACTTCGGCACGGATGCGCTCGACCGCGATATAGGGGTCGGCGGCCGTCGCCATCACCTCGAGCTCGGGGTCCGACGCGATGATGTCACTGAGCGTGGTGCGCACGGCGGCAGAGTTGTCGACGATCAGCACACGGATCTTGCGGTCGGTTTCAGCAGGGACGGACATCGGCATCGGTCTCAGAGCTTCTGGAATACGGCGGGAGCGACCTGGCGCACCGCGAGCGAGGTGCCGATCATCGACTCCGAGTGGCCGAGGACCAGGTAGCCGCCCGGCCGCAGGTGATCGACGAGCCGGGCGACGACGGCATCCTGGTCGGCCTTCTCGAAATAGATCAGCACGTTGCGGAGGAAAATCACGTCGACATCGCGATCGAACGGATAGGCCTGGTCCATCAGGTTGAGATGGATGAAGCGGACCAGACGACGCAGTTCCGGCACGACGCGGACCTCGCGACGTCCCCGGGGCGACGGGCATGCATGACATAGCGCGCCTGCATTTCGGGTGGCACCGGGGCGATCATTTCGACGGAGTAGACGGCGCGACGGCCTTGCGCCAGCACGGCGGTCGAAATGTCGGTGCCGAGGATGGCAAAGCGGAAATTGCCGCGCTGCGCCTGGAGGTCGTTGAGCACCATGGCGAGAGTATAGGCCTCGGCCCCGGTGGAACTGGCGGCGCTCCAGATCTTCAGCAGCGGGTTGCGCTCACGCGCCTTGAGCAATGCCGGGACCATCTGCTCGACCAGGAAATCGAAGTGCTCGGCCTCGCGGAAGAAATCGGTCTTGTTGGTGGTGACGGCATTGATCAGGTGGGTGAGCTCGCGCTCCAGCCCGCCCTCTCTGAACAGCAGGTTGCAGTAGCTGACGAAATCGGGCTGGCCGAGCGCCCGCATGCGCTTGCGCAACCGGCCTTCGACCATCAGGCGCTTACCCGGCGGCAGCTTGATGCCGGCCTCGCCCTCGATCAGCTTGGCGATGCGGCCGAAATCCAGTGCGCTGAGATGATCCTCGGCGTCGTCGAGCGGGGTTTTGAGGGCGAGGTTAGGCATGGAGCAATTCCAGAGCGACGACTGAGAGAGACGGCCCCCTCCCGGCCTCCCCCATGAAGGGGGAGGTGAGAGTTGAGCCCGTGGCTCGATCGTGCCCAATACTCGATGCGGCACCTCCCCCTTCATGGGGGAGGATGGGAGGGGGCCGTCTGCTTCAGTCAGCACAACCATCACGCCGCCTCGGCCACACTGCCGAGCAGGCGGTCGAGGTCCAGCACGGTGACGAAGCTGCCGTTGCGACGGCCGATGCCGGCGACGGCGTGGTCGCGCCATTTGCCGGAGACAGCCGGCGGCGGCTCGAGCTCGGCGGCATCGAGCACGGTGACCTCGAATACGCGGTCGGTGCGCAACCCCACGGTCATCGGACCGGCGCCGCCGCTGACGTTGAGCACCACGATGCGGGTGTTCTCGGTGTCGTCGGTCTCGGGCAGTCCGAGGGTCAGGCGCAGGTCGAGTACCGGGATACCCTGGCCACGCACGTCAGTCATCCCCAGGAGGTTGGCGGGGGCCTGCGGCAGCCGCGCCACCGGACGCATCTCGAGGATTTCCTGCACCTTGTCGACCGGGGCGGCGAACAGTTCGCCGTTCACCCCGAGCGTTACGTATTGGGTCTTCTCGGCCATTGCGGCTCTCCTCTCAGGCGGCGCCGCGGCGGGTGAACTCGCCGTCGAGTTCATCACCGGCATCGTCGATATCGAGATCGAAGCCGCCATTGCCATTGAGCTTGCCGTTCGGCTTGCCGGCGGTGCGGGGGCGCGGCGCCATGTGCGGGGCCTTGGCCATAAGCTCGCTGCGAATAGCGTTGCTGCGCTTTGCCGCCGGCTTCTTCGGGATTTCGGCGGCGACTTCGCGGGTCGCCTCGATGCGGAAGTAGCTGATGGCGTTCTGCAGCTGCTCGGCCTGGCTCGCCAGTTCCTCCGAGGTGGCGGACATTTCTTCGGCCGCCGAGGTGTTCTGCTGGGTCACCTTGTCGAGCTGCTGGATCGCCGTATTGATCTGGCTGGCGCCGGCGTTCTGCTCGCGGGCGCCGGCGGTGATCTCCTCCACCAGCTCGGCAGTGCGCTGGATATCGGGCACCAGGCGGGTCAGCATCTCGCCGGCCGACTTGGCGGTTTTCACCGTGGTGTCGGAGAGGGTCGAAATCTCGGCGGCGGCAGCCTGGCTGCGTTCGGCAAGCTTTCTGACCTCGGAGGCGACGACGGCGAAGCCACGGCCGTGCTCGCCGGCCCGGGCGGCTTCCACCGCGGCGTTGAGCGCCAACAGGTCGGTCTGGCGGGCGATCTCCTGCACCACCATGATCTTCTGGGCGATGGTCTGCATGGCGGTGACCGCGTCATTGACTGCCGTGCCCGAGGCGATGGCGTCGGCAGCGGACTGCCGGGCGATCTTTTCGGTCTGCAGCGCGTTGTCGGCGGACTGCTTGATGGTCGCGGCCATTTCCTCCATCGAGGCGGAGGCCTCTTCGGTGGACGAGGCCTGTTCGGTGGCGCCCTGGCTCAGCTGCTCGGCGGTCGCCGACAGTTCCTGGCTACCGGCCGAGACATTATTGGCCGAGGTGATGGCTTCGGCGATGACGTCGCGCAGCTTTTGGACCATGCGCTGCAGCGCCAGACCCAGGGTGTCGCGGTCGGAGAGCGGCTGCGGCTCGACGGTGAGATCGCCATCGGCGACGCGATCGGCCAGTGCCGCGGTGCTGCGCAGGTTGGTCGTCATGATGTTGACGGTATCAACCAAATCCTTGATCTCATCATTGGACTTGATCTCGATTTTCTGGTCGAGATCGCCGATGGCGACGGCGCTGACCACCTGCTTGATGTTGCCGAGGCCACGGCTGATGCCGACGATGATGAAGGCGGCGGCACTGACGGCGATGATGGTCGAGCCGACCAGCAAGGCGGTCAGCAGCAGCGAGGATGATGCGTAAAGCTGCCCGGCGCCGGCAATGGCTTCGTCGAGCTGGGTGTTGTTGAGGGCAACGATCTCGTCGAGCCGCGCCACCGAGCCGGCCCGCACTTCGGCGGCCTTGCCGGAGGCGAGCGCAAAGGCCTCGGCATCAAGGTTGAGGGCCGACAGCCGGCGCACTTCGGCGTGCTGCACCAGGTAGGCCTCGTATTCGGCGCCGAACTTATCGACCAAAGGCTTCCCGATTTCGCTGGACAGCTCGCGCAGCGCCTTGGTGTCGGTTTGGATCGAGACGATCTCGGCATCCATCTTGGTGACCAGCGCGGTGATGGCGCCGGGGTCCTGGGTGAGGATCAGGTTCTTTTCGTCGCGCGCCACTTTGAGCGTCGCGGCCTCGAGCCCGGCAGCCAGCTGGATGCGCTTGACGTTGCCGTTCATGGCGGCGCTGAACGAGGTGTTGAGCGCGCCCAGGTTCATCAGCGCAACGGCCATGCTGACGGCGCTGAGTACGATGACCGTGGCGAAGGCCGCGATCAGTTTGGTCTTGATAGTCAATCTCATTTGGCGTGGCCCCCTAGCCTGCGGACGCGCGTCTTGCGGTCCCTGCCGGAATTCGTTGCTGTGGTCGGCGGCCGGGGCGGCCTCAGCCGCCCCGGCATCGCGAATGCTGTGATCAGGCGGTGCCGCGGCGGGTGAACTCGCCGTCAAGATCGTCGCCCATGTCGTCGAGCTCGAGGTCGAAGCCGCCACCGGTGGCGCGCGCCGGCGTCTTCTTGCGCGTCAGGTGCGGCGCCTTGCTGAGGATTTCCTGCTGCAGCTGGGCGGTGCGGCGGGCCCGCTGCGGGGCGCGATCATTGGCCGCCGCGACGCTGGCCTGCTGACTTTGGTCGATGCGGAAGTAGCTGATGGCGCTCTGCAACTGCTCGGCCTGGCTGGCCAGTTCCTCGGAAGTGGCTGACATTTCCTCAGCCGCGGAGGTGTTCTGCTGGGTCACCTTGTCGAGCTGCTGGATGGCGGTGTTGATCTGCGCCGCGCCGGCATTCTGTTCGCGTGAGCCGGCGGAGATCTCTTCCACCAGTTCGGCGGTGCGCCGGATGTCGGGCACCAGCTTGCTCAGCATGTCGCCGGCCGAGCGGGCGGCCTTCACGGTGTCGACCGAGAGGGTGGAAATCTCGGCGGCGGCAGCCTGGCTGCGTTCGGCAAGCTTTCTGACTTCCGAGGCGACGACCGCGAAACCGCGGCCATGCTCGCCGGCCCGGGCGGCTTCCACCGCCGCGTTCAGCGCCAAGAGGTCGGTCTGGCGGGCGATCTCCTGCACCACCATGATCTTTTCGGCGATGGTCTGCATGGCGTTGACCGCGTTGCCCACCGCCTCACCCGAGGCGTTGGCGTCGGCCGCCGACTGCCGGGCGATCTTTTCGGTCTGGCTGGCATTGTCGGCCGACTGCTTGATGGTCGAGGCCATCTCTTCCATTGAGGCGGACGCCTCTTCGGTCGAGGAAGCCTGCTCGGTGGCGCCCTGGCTCAGCTGCTCGGCGGTGGCCGACAGCTCCTGGCTGCCGGAGGCGACGTTGCGGGCGGCGGCGGTGACCTCGCTGACCACTTCGCGCAGCTTCTTGGTCATCAGGTTGAGCGCGTCGACGACGTCTTTGATCTCGTCGTTCGACTTGACCCTGGCCTCGGCGCTGAGATCGCCGCTGGCGACGGCATTGGCGAGACCGAGCGCCGCGCCGAGCGAGCGGGAGATCGAGATGACGATCCAGAGCGCCGCGAGGATGGCGACGGCTGCCGAGCCGATGAGCAAGCCGATGAGCAGCGCCATCGAACTGTCGTAGAGTTGCCGGGCTTCCTCGTCGGCGACGTTCAGCAGGTTGCGGATGCGTTCGATCATCGAGTTCAGCACGGTGTTGACGCCGCGGCGCAACTCGGCCGCAGAGTTGGCGGCCTGCAGCGCGTTGTAGTCGCCGCGCTGGATCGAGATGTCCACGGCCTTGTCCATGGCAATGACGAGGCCGGCGTAAGCGTCGCTCGCGGCGGCGAGCAGCGGGCCCTCGGTAGCGGGGACGATGCGCTGCAGCGTCGGGAACAGTTCGGCGAGGCTTGCGAGGCCCGCCTTGTAGTCGGCGTACCACTCGTCCTGCTTGGCCGGCAGCGACGAGGCCAGCAGCACGTTGCGCTGCTGGCGGAAGGAATTGGTGATGGTCAAGAACGCTTCGGACGAGGCTTTGAAGGCCGCGAAGGCGCTGAGGTCGCCGGCTGAAACCCGGGCGGAGAGAGCGTTGACGAGGGCGCCCATGGTTTCTTCGACGGCGCCCAGGGCGACGCTACCCTCGGTGGTGGTGACATCAAGGGCGGCCGTATCGGTGTTGAGCCTGGCGAGATCGAGCGCCTTGGTGACCTCGGCGCGGTAGGCAGCCAGCTTGGCGGTGTAGTCGGGCAATTGGGCCCGGACCTGCTCGTCCTTGACGTTGGCTTCGAGCCTGGTGAACAGGCCGTCCATGTCGCCGAACTCGGTATCGATCTTCAGCACGTAGTCCTCGATCACCGCCGGGTCGTCGGTGAGGATGGCGGCGCGGACGCGCGAGCCGACGCTTTCGAGATGCGTCTGCATCTCCTGCATCGCAATGGTGTTGGCGGCGCGGACATTGACGATGGTGTCCAGCGACTGGTTGAGCTTGCCGAGGTTCTGCAGGGCGATCAGCATGCTGACGCCGGACATCACCACGACGACGCCGAACACCGCCGCCAGCTTTGCCTTGATAGTTAGCCTCACGATGCGGCCCTTTCTTCTGATGCTTGCGGCGAGCCGCTTCTGCGACCCTCGATTTCGAAAATGCGTTGCATGTCGGGGATGATGATGAAATCGCCCCGCCGCTTGCCGATGCCGCGCACATAGTCGGCGCGCCAGCGCATGCCGACGCGCGGTGCTTCCTCGATGGCGGCGGGCTCGATGTCGGTGACGTCATAAACCTTGTCGGCGAGGATGCCGACGACGCTCGGTTCGCCCTCGATCTCGGTTTCGATGACGACGATGCGGGTGTCCTGGTCGGGTTCGGCGCTTCGCATGCCGAAGGCCACCTTGAGATCGGTGAGCGGCACGACGCGGCCGCGTACGTTGATCAGCCCGGCGGCAAAGGGCGAGGCGTTGGGCACCGTGGTGACCGGCACCAGATCGAGGATTTCACGCACGCTCTCGGCCTTGATGGCGAACAGCTCGTCATCGAGCCTGAGGGTCAGGGCGCGCATCGGTTCGGTGATGGTGCTCATGCGGCGGTCCTCCCCTCGGTGTTGCGATACTTCTCCTCGTGCGCCTGGCCGTAGGAAACCAGCCGCGAGGTATCGAGGATCAGGGCGACGGTGCCGTCGCCGAGAATGGTGGCGCCCGAGAAGGTCTGGAGATCCGTGTGGAGCTTCGAAAGCTGCTTGATGACGGTCTGGTTGTTGCCGATGATCTGATCGACCACGAGGCCCGCCCGCCCTTCGCCCGACGAGATGATCACCACCTTCTGGTGGGTATCGGCCTCGCCCGGCGTGTTGAACAGGTCGCGCAGGCGCAGGAACGGCACCAGGCTGCCGCGGATATCGAGGAAGTTGCGGCCACGCGAATGGGTGGCGACCTCGGCCGGCAGCTCGACGCACTCCTCGACCGCCGAGAGCGGGATCGAGTAGCGGCCATTGCCGACGCGCACCAGCATGCCCTCGATGATGGCGAGGGTCAGCGGCAGGCGGAGCGTTGCGGTGGTGCCCTCGCCGGGTTTGGTGCTGAGCTCGATCTTGCCGCGCAGCCCATCGATGGTGCGCTTGACCACATCCATGCCGACGCCGCGGCCGCTCAGCGAGGTGACCTCCTTGGCGGTTGAGAAGCCGGGAGCGAAGATCAGCTGGAACAGATCGTGGTCGGCGATGCGGGACTTGGGCGTCAACAGGCCCTGCTCTTCGGCTTTGGCGCGGATGCGCGCCGCATTGAGGCCGGCGCCATCGTCGGTGACCGAGATGGCGACTTCGGCGCCGGCATAGACGGCGGAGAGGCGGACAGTGCCCCTGACCGGTTTGCCGGCCTTGATGCGCTGTTCGGCGGTTTCGAGGCCGTGGTCGACCGAGTTGCGGATCAGGTGCACCAAGGGGTCGGCCAGCCGTTCGATCATGGTCTTGTCGAGTTCGGTCTCTTCACCGGTGGTGATGAACTCGATCTGTTTATCGAGATCGCGGGAGAGATCATGGACGAGGCGGCGGAAGCGCGAGAACAGCGAGCCGATCGGCACCATGCGGATGCCCATGGTGGTGTCGCGCAGGCCTGAGCTCAACCGCTCCAGCTCCTCGGCGATGGTCTTCAAGTTGCCGTCGGAACTCTGCGCCGCCATCTGCGATAGCCGGGCCTGGGCAATGACCAGTTCGCCGACGCGGTCCATCAGCTCATCGAGCCGCTCGGCCGGGACGCGTAGCGAGGTGGAAGCGCGCTCGGCGGTTTCGCTCTTTTGTTCCTTCGGCTCGCGCTGGGCGCGGACCGAGGCCGCTTCAACGACCGGCTCGCCGGCTTCGACGACAGGATCGTCCTCGGCAAGGATATCGAGCACCGGCGAGGAAACCGGTGCGACGGCAGCCGGGCTGGCGACGAGCGGCTCGATCGACAGTTCCATCCCGTCCTTCAGGAACAGGAAGACATCGTCGAGCGCGGCGGTCGGATCGGGGTGGGTGAGATCGATCTGCCAGCCCAGATACGACGCCTCGGGGTCGAGCACATCGAGGCTGGGGACGCTGTCGACCAGCGCGGTGACCTCGCAGGGCCCCAGTTCGCCGATCTCACCGAGCAGCAGCAGCGGGTTGGTGCCGTGCACCAGTGCATCCTCGGGCAGCTTGAAGCGGATGCGCCAGCGGCCGCTGGTTTCGGGAGCCACATTGGCTGCGACAGTGGCGCTCTGCGGCATCGGGGCAGCCGGGAAGCTGTCCGGCTCGACGATATCGCGCAGCGCGGCGAGGATGGCGTCGCCGGCATCGGTGGCGGCGTCGGGCGTCTCGATCAGGTGATGCACGTGGTCCTTGGCGTCGAGCGCCACGGCGACCAGCTCGGGAGTGATCGGCGACAGGCCCTTGCGTACCTTGTCGAAGGCGGTCTCGAACTCGTGCACGAATGCCGCGACATCGGTGAAACCGAACATCGCGCCGGAACCCTTGATGGTGTGGAGCGCCCGGAAGACGGAGTTGACCAGGTCGGCATCAGCGGGGTTCTGCTCGAGGTCGAGCAGGCCCTGCTCAAGCTGTTCGAGCAGCTCGCGGGCTTCCTGGCGGAAGGTATCGGTGGGGTCGGAGCTCATGCGCCGGTCACCTTCTTGATCACCGCCAGCAGTTGGTCCTGCTTGAACGGCTTGACGATCCAGCCGGTGGCGCCGCTTTCGCGGGCCTGGCGCTTCAGCTCCTCGTCGGACTCGGTGGTGAGGAGGATCACCGGGATGCCCTTGCCCGCCGGGTGCTGGCGGAACTTCTTCAGGAACTCCAGCCCGTTCATGACCGGCATGTTGAGGTCGGTGACCACGGCGTGGACGGTCTCGGTGGTGGCCTTGTTGTAGCCTTCGAGCCCGTTGCCGGCCTCGAGCACGTTCAGCCCGGCGCTCTTCAGCGTCATGGCGACCATCTGCCGGATGGAAGCGGAATCATCGATGGTGAGGATGGTCTTGCTCATGCCGCCTCTCGCGTCAGGATCCAGGAAATGAGGGTAGGCACCAGCGGCCGGCCGTCCCCGGTGAAGAAGCCGGCGCGCACCAGGGCGCTGCCCATCGGTGTGGCGGCATCGGCAACGAGGCTCAGGGTGCGGTCTTCGGCTGCCGCGGTGGTGGTCGCCGAGACCAGCAGTTGCAGCGTGCCGACATCGACACTCTCGACGGCGGCGGTATTGAGCTCGATGGCCCGGTGCTCCGCCAAAGCTTGCAGCAGACGGCTATGGAGCTCGGAAATATTGCGTAGGGAAAGGTCGCCGCTCAGATGGAGCGGGTGCGCTGATGATCGCGACATGGGTTCGTTCTGGCCCCGGACAAGTATGCTTCTGCGATACGTAACGTCTTGTTTTCAGAGGCAAACGGCAGCCTTGGCGGAAACGACGTGTTCTGTCGCCCCCGGCCCGAAACAGTCTCCGCGTTCACGGAATTGCTGTTTGCCCCTGATGACCACGATGATCACGGGTATTCATTAAGCCTCAATTACCGCTAAGCACTATTTGGTAAAATTATGGGAATGCAGTAATCGCAAGTATATTAATTGCCGTATTGAATCACTCGGACCGCTCGCAGTGACTCACGGAGTTGTCGCGCCACTCACATCGAGTTGTCGGATGCTTGCCGGGAGTTATCGGCAGCGCCCGCGAAAGGTCCAATACTGCTGATACTCCAACGGAGAGACCGAGCAATCGGCGGCCAGGCGGCGCAGTGCGGGGCCTCGTCCCGCCGCGGCGCCAGGCGCCAAATCACGATGACTTGCAGGGAGACGAGCCGGTTTCAGCCGGCGAGGCGCGCGGCCTCGGGCAGGCTCGACATCAGCGCCAGGATTTCCGGCCAGCGGGCCTCGAAGGCCGCCACACAAGCGGGGTCGAAATGCGTACCGGACAGAGACAGGATCTCGCGGTGCGCCTCTTCGATGGGCCAGGCGCGCTTGTAGGGGCGCTCGGAGCAGAGCGCGTCGAAGACATCGGCGATGGCGACGACGCGGGCCTCGATCGGGATATCGGTGCCGGAGAGCCGATCCGGATAGCCGGCGCCGTCCCAGCGCTCGTGATGGCTCTGGGCAATCAGCTCGGCGGTGCGGATGACTTCGGATGAGCCGTGCTCGAGGATGCGCGCGCCGATCGACACATGGGTGCGCATCACCCGCAGTTCTTCCGGTGTCAGCTTGCCGGGCTTACTGAGAATGGCGTCGGCGATGCCGATCTTGCCGATATCGTGCAGCGGCGCCGCGAGGTAGATGACGCGGCAGCGTTCCGGGGTGAGCCCGATGGCGGCGGCGATCATCGAGGAGACCTGGGCGACGCGCGACACATGCTCGCCGGTGTCGCCGTCGCGATACTCGATGGCGCGGGCGAGGCGCCAGATGATCTCTTCCTCGCGCTCGACCAGGTGGCGGGTGGCGCTCTCGACCTCGCGGGCGAGCCAGGCGGCGCGGTCGGCGAGCTCGATCTGCGAACGGCGCAGGGCGAGGAGATTGCGGACCCGCGCCTGCAGCTCGGTGGAATCGAACGGCTTGTTGACGAAATCGGTGGCGCCGGCGGCAATGGCGCGGACGCGCAGCGCCGGCGCATTGTCGGAGGTGACCATGACGATCGGCACCAGCCGGTAGGCGTCCTCGGCCCTGAGGCGCCGGGTGAGCTCGACGCCATCCATTTCGGGCATGACATGGTCGACCAGCACCAGATCAAATTGCGTGGTCGCGGCGAGCGCCAGCGCTTTGCTCGGCAAGAGGCATGCGGCGATCTCGACATCCTCGAGCGCACCGATCACATGACCGATAAAGGCCAGGCTGGAACGCGAGTCATCGACAATTAGCACACGCACCGGCTGAGCCCCAAAGCGGCGGTTGGACCACAGCACCTAAGCGGGCCGAAGTTAACAATATCAAAAACTGCGTAGGCACCCGGCAACGATGTTACGCTTGGTTACTGATTTGTATTTGCTCGACAAAGCTTAGCCGGGGATGCGGCAAAGTTGACCGGCTGATCAAAGCTTAGCGCGAGGTCGAGCCGCCATCTATGATGAGGGTCTGTCCAGTGATCAGCGACGCAGCGGGCGAGGCGAGGAAAGCGACGGCGCCGGAGACTTCCCTGGGCTGGCCGACCCGGTGCAACGCGGCGATGCGCTCGACCACGTCGTCGCGGAAGCCGGGACGTCCCAGCGCCTCGGCGGTGCCGTCGGTCTCGATGAAGGTGGGGGCGACGGCGTTGACGGTGATCCGGTGCTTGCCCCACTCGATGGCCATGCACTTGGTCATGTGGGCGACGGCGGCCTTGGAGAGGCAGTAAATGGCTTCGCCGGGCAGCGCGATGAAGCCGGCCTGCGAGCTCATGTTGACGATGGCGCCGCCCTGGCCGCGAGCGATCATGTGGCGAGCGACGCGTTGGGCGATGAAGAAGCTCGCCTTGACGTTGAGATTGATGGTGAGGTCGAACTCGTCTTCGGTGAAATCTTCGATCGGGCCTTCGGTGCCGCCGCCGACATTGTTGACGAGGATATCGAGGTGGCCGAGCGCCGCTATGGCGGCGTCGATCGCAGTGTAGGCCTCTGACAGGTCGAGCACATCCATCTGCAGCGGCACGGCGCGGCGGCCCAACGCTTCGATCTCGACAATGACCTCGGCCCCCGAGGCCTGGTCTCGCAGGCCGAGCGCGACGTCGGCGCCGGCATTGGCGAGCGCCAGCGCGATGGCACGGCCGAGGCCGCGGGCGGCGCCGGTGACCAGCGCGGTCTTGCCGGTAAGATCATAGCTGGGCAGGTCGGTCATGGTGCTCCCCCTCGTCATTGCCGCGCATATTGCACGATGTGGCCCCGTTGACCGCAGTGGTTTCGCCGCAGATAGATATGGCCATGAACCGTTTCGCTCAGATCGCTGAAGAACAAGCCGCACCTACAGGGTGTCCGGCGGTTCTCGCATATTGAGCTAACCACCAGTTCACACCCTGCCGAAGCGCGGCGGGGTGAAGGCTTCTCCGTTCGGCAGCATTGCGGAGGAGAGCAAATGCAGGCGACCACCAGCTTTGAAACCGGCAGGCTGAGGCTACGCCCCTGCCGCCCGTCCGACATCCCGGGCATGCTGCGCGGCCTCAACGACTGGGGCATTGCGCAGTGGCTGCCCGGCCCGCCGTTTCCCTACAGCGAGGCCGACGCGCACGACTTCATCCGGATGTCGACGGCCAGCATGCCGCCTTCGGCTTATGCGGTGGCAGAGCTCGGCTCCGACGCTTTTCTCGGAACGCTGGGACTGGCCGGCACTGGAGCCGTCGCCGAACTTGGCTATTGGTTGCTCCCGGCGAACCAGGGCCGAGGCATTATGAGAGAGGCCATTGCCGCCCTGCTCCAACGACGTCCCAGTGCTCTGACCTCGATTTTCGCCACTGTCGATCGCGGCAATGCCTCCTCGATCAAGCTGCTGGAAGCGAGCGGGCTCTATTGCGTCGGCGAGCACGTTCGAGAAACCCCGAACCGGCAGGGAAACCTCGTCGTGCTCCGCTATGAGCTGCATTTTCCGCAGGCGGATGGACAGCGCAGCGCCGGGTGACGCGGCTTACTCGGCGAACTCGCGCTCGAACCAGCGCTTCACCAGGTTCATGACGCGGATCGAGCGGTCGTTGCGCCAGGCGAGGTACCAACTGCCGGGGCGGGTGACGAGGCCGAGCGGCGCCAGCATGCGGCCCTGCTTGATGGCATCGGACACCGCGGGACCGGGGCCGATGGTGACGCCGAGCCCGGCTTCGGCGGCCTGCAGGGTGTAGAACAGCAGGTCGTAGGAGATGAACTCGCGCGGCGCGAGGGTCACGCCGGCTTCGCGAGCCCAGTTGGACCACATGTCGGGCGGCCACACCGTGTCGAGGCGCGGCAGGCTCCAGAGAAAATCCAGATCGTTCTCGCGGCCCTTCACCAGCATCGGGCTGACCACCGGGCCGAAGGTTTCAGGCGCCACCACGGCGACGGTCATGCCGGGGATCTCGGGCACCGGGCCGACGCCGATATAGATATCGATGGAGCGATCGGCCGGGTTGATCTCGCGGCTCCAGGTGGTGAGGCGCACCGAGGTACCATCGAGCAGCGCCTCGAGGCTCTGCAGCCGCGGCACCAGCCAGCGCAGCAGGAACGCATCGGGCGCCGTCAGCATGATGGTCTGGCGGTTATGGGCGTGGCGCAGCTGTTCGGTGCCGCGCGCAATCGAAGCGAAGGCCTCGGAGATGGTGGCGGCATACTCGGCCGCTGCCGGAGTGAGGCGGATCGAGCGGTTGCCGCGCTCGAACAGCTCGACCCCCAGCGCATCCTCGAGATGCTTGATCTGCCGGCTGACCGCGCCATCGGTGACGCTCAGATCCTGCGCTGCCTTCTTGACGCTGCCGAGCCGGGCAGCGGCCTCGAAGGCGCGCAGGGCATTCAGCAGGTGGCCGGTTTCAACCATTGACGAAAACTCAATCGAACGGCCGATTTGTAAATTGTTGCCCGAGGCCCGTCCAGCCTAGTGTTTTGGCTCGGATGCGAGGCGTCAGGCCGCCGGAACCGGGCCCCTCCCTCCCCAGGTTTCGAAGCCTGGCGCCCTCGCGTCCGGATCCACGCACGGCGACGTCCTCTTTAACTCCCTAGAGCAAGATTTCTTATGTCCGTTTCGAACCCTCACCGCATCATCATCGACTGCGACCCCGGCCATGACGACATGGCGGCGATCCTGCTTGCGGCTTCACATCCGGCGATAAAGCTCGAGGCGATCACCACGGTGTGCGGCAATGCCTCGCTGGAGAACACCACGCGCAATGCGCTGCGCATCGTCGAGGCGTTCGGGCTCGAGGTGCCGGTGCATGCCGGCGCCGTACTGCCGCTGCTGCACCGCTACGAGTTTCCCGCCGCCTTCCACGGCCCGTCGGGCATGGACAGCGCCGGCGTCGAGCTGCCGCAGACTGACCGCCAGGCCGATGCGGTGGGCGCGGTCGAGGCGATCATCGCCAAGGTCGACGCCAACCCGGGGGAGATCACCCTGGTGGTGATCGGACCGATGACCAACATCGCGCTGGCGCTGGCGCTCAGGCCGGACCTCGCGACAAAGCTCAAGCAGATCGTTTTCATGGGCGGCTCGGCCACCGAGGGTAACGTCACCCCGGCAGCGGAGTTCAACACCTGGGCCGACGCCGAGGCAGCGCGCATCGTCTTCAAGTCGGGCGCCAAACTGGTGATGTTCGGGCTGAACCTGACGCACCAGACGCTGCTCAGCCGCGCGGATATCGCCGCAGTGCGCGCCGCCGTCAGCGGCGACAACCCGGTGGCCGATATCATGACGTTCTATTGCGGCACCTATTACGCCTTCGCCGGCGAGGACAAGCCGGGCGCGCCGCTGCACGACCCCTGCGCGGTTGCCTATCTGATCGACCCCTCGATCTTCGGCATCCGGCAACTGCCGGGTGAAGTGATCATCGGCGACGGCCCGGGCTATGGGCAGACGCTGATCGATTTCCGTCCGCAGGACCCAAAGCACGATACACGGGTCAAGAATGTCGGCGTCGCCATGACGGTCGATGCGCGAAAGTTCACCGACCTGGTGATGACTGGCCTCGTCTGGGGCGCCAAGCGGTTTGCGGCGACTCTTTGATTTGACGCGCTTTCGAACCGGAAAAGTCTGCAACTTTCCCTGAAAGCGCTTTGCCTAGATTTCTTCAGCTACAAGAGAAGGGTGCGTAATATGAAGATGTGGAACACGGCCTTGGCGATCAGCATGGTGGCGGCGATGGCTGCAGCACCGGCGCTGGCGCAAGACAAGACGCTCAACATGATCGTCATCGAGGGCGGCGACACCACGGCCATGCAGGCCGTCGTCGATGCCTATACGGCGGCGAATCCGGGCACCAAGATTAACCTCCAGCCCTACCCGTTCGCGCAGTTCTTCCAGGTGGCGGAGCTTCGCCTCCGCTCTAAGGATGCCGGGATAGACCTGGTCTATGTCGATGCGCCGCTGGTGGCGAGCTACGCGTCGCGCGGCTTCCTCGCGCCGATCGATGCCGCTATCGACACCTCGAGCCTCGTGCCCGCGGCGATCGATGCCGGCAAGTACGACGCGACGCAGTTCGCGCTGCCGATCAACAACTCGGCGCAGGTACTGTTCTACAACAAGAAGCTGTTCGCCGATGCCGGCCTCACCGCGCCGGACGGGCTGACCGCCGGGCAGAACGCCACGCAGGCCGAAATCGACACGCTCGGCTCGACCAAGCGCTGGACCTGGGAACAGGTGGCGGACGCGGCGCAGAAGCTGACCGTCAAGGATGGCGGCCGCACCACGCAGTACGGCTTCACCGTCGAGCAGTTCGGCGAACTCTATCAGCTGCAACCCCTGGGGAATCGCTGGGCACCGACGTGATCGCGCCCGATGGCGTGACCGCCAAGGGCTATCTCGACAGCGAGGCCTGGGTGAAGGCCGGCACTTATTGGTCCAACCTCTATAACGAATGGGCGGTGAGCCCGAAGAGCCTCGGCTATGGCGAAGCGGCGTCGCTGTTCGGCAACGGCCAGCTGGCAATGTTCGCCGGCGGCACCTGGAACCTGCCGATCCTCGCGCAGACCGGCGTCGATTTCGGCGTCGCGCCGTTCCCCTATTTCGAAGGCGGCAAGGTGCTGACCCCGACCGGCAGCTGGTATGTCGGCGTCAGCGCCGCCTCGACCAACCAGGCCGAAGCCTTCGATTTCGCCAAGTTCCTCACCACTTCGGATGAAGGCACCCGCGTGTGGTTCAAGGCGTTGAACCAGCTGCCGGTGAGCAAGCCTTTGCTCGACGAGATCAGCACGTCGGCCGATTTCGATGCGTTCCCCAACAACGTGTTCCGGCTCGGCGTCTATGACTTCGCTCAACACCGCCAAGGCCCGCCCGGTGACGGCGGCGTACGGCCAGCTGCAGGATGCGTTCCGCACGGCGTTCGTCGATATGGCGAATGGCGTGGCGGTGAAGGATGCATTGGCGAGCGCCGTGCAGAAGTTCGAGTCGGCTGCGGCGCGGGTCGCGCAGTAGGCCTGCTGCAAAGCCGGTGGCTGTGGACCCCCACCCCTGTCCCCTCCCCGCAAGGGGGAGGGAGACGCCCACACCGGCATCACAGTTTTGGTCTCCCTCCCCCTTGCGGGGAGGGGACAGGGGTGGGGGTCGGCAGCCGCCGTGCTACCTAGTTGTCGCCGACAGATGAAGTGAACCGCTCCACAATGGTCAGAAGCAAAACTCCCCTTTTCCTCCTCGCGGTGCTGCTGGCGCCGGCGCTGGTTGGGCTCGTGGTGTTCCGGCTCTATCCGATCGCCTTGGCGGTCAGCGACAGCTTCTTCAACATGCTGCGCGGCAACCAGGTGTTTGTCGGGCTCGACAACTACGTCGCGCTGTTCACCGATTCCGCCTTCTGGAAATCGCTGCAGGTGACGCTGTGGTTCAACCTGTTGATCAACCCGATCCAGATCGCGCTCGCGCTGGGACTGGCGCTGCTCTACGTGCGGAAATTCAAGGGCGTCGGCTTCTACCGGGTGCTGTTCCTCATCCCCATCGGGGTGTCGCTGCCGACCGCGGTGATCATCTGGCGCATCATGCTGAGCCCCGATGGGCTCGCCAACGGGATACTCAACATTGCCGGCATTCCCGGCCAGCCGTGGCTGACCTCGGAGAGCCTGGCGCTCTATTCGATCATCGCCATCGCGACGTGGAAGGGCATCTCGTACTGGATGATCTTCATCATCGGCGGGCTGCAGAACATCTCGCCCGAGATCTATGACGCGGCGCGGGTCGACGGCATCAAGCCGTGGCAGCGCCTGGTGTTCATCACCGTGCCGCTGCTCAGGCCGACACTGCTGTTCGTCCTCGTCGCCGACGTGTCGATCAATTTCCTCCTCTTCGCACCGATCTTCATGCTGACCCAGGGCGGGCCGGCGGATTCCACCAATGTGCTGATGTACGAGGCCTTCAAGTCGGGCTTCATCTTCGGCGACATGGGCCGGGCGATGGCGATCATCGTCGTGGTGGTGGTGATCCTCTTATTGATCGTCGGGCTGCAGTTCCGCCTGCTCGCAGGCAAGCCGGAGGGCAAGTGATGGCCGATGCTGCCCTCAAACTCCGCCGTGGGTTCACTCTGGGCGCCAAGCACCTGGTCTACCTGGTGATCGCCTTCATCTTCGTTTTGCCGCTGTGGTGGGCGATCGTTTCGTCGCTCCGCCCCAACACGGCAGTGTTCGCCGACATCTTCCCGTTCACGGTCAACGCGCTGCTGCCCTCGCCACTGTCGTTCGAAGCCTATACCGGGGTGTTCGAGCGCGGCTTCGGGGTGATCATCGCCAACACCATGTTCGTCGCCATCGTCACCATGATCGGCGGGATGATCGTCAATGGCGCAGCCGGGTTCGCCTTCGCGGTGTTCGACTTCAAGGGCAAGAAGATCATCCTGACGCTGATCATCATCAGCTTCATGCTGCCCTTCGAAGCGATCGCGCTGCCGCTCTACACCGTCACGCTGCAGTTGGGCTGGCTCGATCACGTGGCAGCGTTGATCGTCCCCAGCGTTGCCAACGGGCTGGCGGTGTTCCTGTTCTACCAGTTCTTCAGCCAGGTGCCGAAGGACTACCTCGAAGCCGCGCGGCTCGAGGGGGTCAGCTGGTTCAACATCCTGATCCGCATCTACGTACCGCTATCGATCCCCACCTGCATCAGCGCCGGGCTCTTGCTGTTCGTGTTCCAGTGGGAGGCCTTCCTGTGGCCGCTGCTGGCCATGCCGAGCCAGCAGTTCAAGGTGATCCAGGTCGGCATGGCGGCGTTCCAGCAGCAATACCAGACGATCTGGAACCAGCTCTTCGCGGTGTCGGTGATCACCGCACTCATCCCCATCGCCTTGCTGCTGCCGCTGCAGCGCTACTATGTCCAGGGCCTCGCCGGCGCTGGCATCAAAGGCTAGTCGTTTTTGTTTTGTCGCGAGATCGAACCGGAAAAGTCTCGCAACTTTTCCTGATCACGCTCCAGGGAGACCCCATGTCCGGCCTCGCACTTTCAGGCGTCAAGAAATCGTTCGGAGCCACCGACATCATCCACGGCGTCGATTTGAAGATCGAGGATGGCGAGTTCGTGGTGTTCGTCGGGCCCTCGGGTTGCGGTAAATCCACCCTGCTGCGGCTGATCGCCGGGCTCGAGACCACCAGCGCCGGGCGGATCGATATCGGGACGCGCGAGGTGACCGAGCTCGATCCGTCGCTGCGCGGCGTCGCCATGGTCTTCCAGTCCTATGCGCTCTACCCGCATATGAGCGTCAAAGAGAATATCGGTTTCGGCCTCCGGATGAACGGCATGCCGAAGGCCGAGGTGGCGAAGAAAGTGGCGGACGCCGCCGCGATCCTCCATCTCGATGAGTTGCTGGAGCGCAAGCCCCGGCAGCTTTCGGGCGGACAGCGGCAGCGCGTCGCCATCGGCCGGGCGATCGTCCGCAACCCCGAAGTGTTCCTGTTCGACGAGCCGCTCTCCAACCTCGATGCCGAGCTTCGGGTGCAGATGCGGCTCGAGATCGCCAAGCTCCACAAAACGCTTGCCGCGACGATGATCTATGTGACGCACGACCAGGTCGAGGCGATGACGCTGGCCGACAAGATCGTGGTGCTGCGTGCTGGGCGGGTCGAGCAGGTCGGCACGCCGCTCGAGCTCTACGACAACCCCGACAACCTGTTCGTCGCCGGCTTCATCGGCTCGCCACGGATGAACTTTCTTCGCGCGATTGCCGGCAAGAGCAGCAATGGCGAGCTCAGCGTGACGCTGCCGGAGTTCGGCAATGTCGCGGCGCCGCTGGCAGTGATGACTGAGCCGGCAGCGGGGACCGAACTGCTGCTGGGGATCCGGCCGGAGCATTTTGACGCAAAGGGCGAAGTGCAGTTGACGGCGGTGGTCGATGTGATCGAACACCTCGGCGGCGCGTCGTTTGCCTATGCGCGCTCCGAGGACGAGCACCCGCTGACCATCGAGCTGCGCGACAGCCGGCACACGGCAGCCGGCTCGGAGCTGGCCACCGGGTTCGACCCGGCGCGAGCGTTCCTGTTCGACAAGGCGACAGGCAAGAGGATCCGATGACGATGCTGAGCGAAGCTGAACTGCGGGCTATTCCCAAGGTCGAGTTGCACCTCCATCTCGATTGCTCGATGAGCTTTGCCTCGGTGAGCGCGCTCGACCCCAGCGTGACGCCGGAGCGCTATCGCGCCGAGTTCCGCGCCGCGCAAATGCATAAACCTCGTCGACTATTTCCGTTATCTGGCGCCGCCACTGGCGTTGCTGCAGAGCCGGCGGGCGCTGACTGTGTCGACCATCGACCTCATGCGCCAGCTCCATGAAGACGGCGTGATCTATGCCGAAATCCGCTTCGCGCCGCAGTTGCACCGGCAGACCGGGCTAAGCATCGACGAGGTGGTGGAGACGGTGCTGGCGGCGCTGCTCGAGGGACGAAAGACCTATCCGGTCGAGGCGCGGCTGATCCTTTGTACGCTTCGGCCCGACGACACGGCGCAAGGGCTCGACCTGGTGCGGATCGCTGAGACGTACCGCGCTCAGGGCGTCGGCGGCGTCGACCTCGCCGGCGACGAGACCGGCTACGGGCTCGGCGAGCACATCCCGGTGTTCCGGAAGGCCACCGAGCGCGGGCTCAACATCACGGCGCATGCCGGTGAGGCCGGCGGCGCCGAGAAGGTGCGCGAAGTGGTCGAGCAGCTGGGCGTGCGGCGCGTCGGGCACGGGGTCCGCTCGATCGAAGACGACGCAGTGATCGCGCTGCTCCTGGAGCGCGACGTGCATCTCGAGGTTTGTCCCTCCTGCAACATCCAGATCGATGTGTTCGATCGCTATGAAGATCACCCGGTCGACAAGCTGATGCGGCGCGGCGTGTCGGTGGGAATCAATACCGATGCGCGTGGGCCGACCGACCTGACGCTCACTCAAGAGTACGGTTGGCTGCAGGAGGTGTTCGGCTGGGACGCGGCGCGGTTTCGTACAGCCAATCTCGCGGCGATCGGGCGGGCCTTTGCCGACGATGCGACCAAGGCAGCGATCGAGGTGCGGCTGAAGACCAAGGGCATTTGGCCGTAGGCCAAACACACCGCTGGCTGCCAGTCCCCCGCGCATTCATGGACACCAAGCGACGGTCGTGCCCACCCACCGGCTTGTCATCCCTGCGAAAGCAGGGGACCCATACATCCACTTGCGCTGCGGTTAGTTGGGTCCCTGCTTTCGCAGGGATGACACCGAGTTTGGGGCTCTATCAGGTGGCAGGTCGCCAGCGGATGCTGCATCGGGACCGTAAGGTCACGATCGTCACGCGACTCGTATGGTAGCTCTCGACGCTGTGCCGCCCGCTGGGTAGAACTGGCGCAAGAAACGAGGGAGCTGAAGATGCCGGCGACGACCACCCAACCCTGGCGCAACCGTAGCTATCACCGGCGCTGGCTCTTGGAGCAGGCCGACGGGCTGTTCGGGTTCTTCCAGAATCGCACTTTCAACCCGGAGGGCGGCTTCTTCGACCTCGATCCGACCGGCAAGCCGCTGAACACTGCGAACCCGGTGCGCGGCATCCATTCGACGGCGCGCATGGTGCATTGCTTCGTCATCGGGAGTCTCCTGGGGCGCCCCGGCTCCGACCAGATCGTCGACCACGGCATGAAGTTCCTGTGGGAGCGGCATCGCGACACCAAGGCTGGCGGTTACTTCTGGACCGTCGACAATGACGGGCCGCGCGATGGGCGGAAGCAGGGCTATGGCCACGCCTTCGTGCTGCTCGCTTCCTCCAGCGCCAAGCTGCTCGGGCACCCGCTCGCCGCCAAGATGCTGGCCGACGTGACCGAGATCCTCGAAACCAAATTCTGGGAAGAGCAGCACGGCGCCATTGCCGAGGAGTTCAACGCCGACTGGTCGGTGATCGCCCCCTATCACGGGCAGAACTCCAACATGCACCTGACCGAGGCGCTGATGGCCGCCTTCGAGGCGACAGGCGAACGCCGCTATCTCGACAAGGCTGAGCGGATCGCCGACCTGATCATCCGGCGCAAGGCCGGCGAGAACGGTTTTCGCGTGGCCGAGCATTTTGACGGCAACTGGGTGGTCGACAAGGGCTATCTCGGCGACCAGATGTTCCGTCCCCGGCACGACGCCGGGCCATTGGCTGGAATGGTCGCGCCTCATCCTGCAGCTCTGGGCGCTGGGCGGCAAAAAGCACGCCTGGATGCCGGATGCGGCCGAAGCGCTGTTCAAGCAATCGGTGGTGCTCGGCTGGGACAAGGCCAAAGGCGGGTTCTTCTACAACCTCGACTGGAACGACAAGCCGGATATGCGCGACAAGCTGTGGTGGCCGGCCTCGGAAGGGGTCGGCGCCGCGGCCTTCCTCTCGGAGCACCGGCCGAGCACCTTCCACGAGGAGTGGTACCGTCACATCTGGGACGTGATCGAAAGCTCCTTCATCGATCACACCAATGGCGGCTGGCACGAGCAGCTGACCGAGGACTTGCAGCCGAGCTACACGCTGTTCGGCGGCAAGGGCGACATCTACCACGCGCTGCAGGCGTGCCTGATCCCGCTCTATCCGGCGACGGGGAGCTTGACCAAGGGGATCTTGGCGGAGATTGCGGGGTAGTTCAAAACCACCGCCGGTGGTTGCCGACCCCCACCCCTGTCCCCTCCCCCTAAACAAGGGGAGGGAGACCCTCACGCTGACATCGAGACTGTCGTATCCCTCCCCATGTTTAGGGGGAGGGATCAAGGGTGGGGGTCGGCAATCACCAGCCCCTCATTGACACTCCTCAATAGTGAGTATTCACTCACTCACCATGAAGCACACACGCACCAACCTGTCCGATGCGGACACCCGCAGAGAAGCCATCGTCGAGGCCGCACTGGTGGCGTTTGCCGATGCCGGGTTCCAGGCAACGCCGGTGACGGCGGTGGCGGTGCGGGCCGGGATCAGCCAGGCCTATGTGTTCAAGCTGTTTCCCACCAAGGAGGAACTGTTCGTTGCCGCGGTGGAGCGCTGTTTCACCCGGATCGAGGAGACGCTGGAAAACAGCGCACAGACGGTCGTTAACGGCACGCCGGACGAGATCCTCTATGCGATGGGCGACGGCTATGCGAGCCTGATCGCCGACCGCAGCATCCTGATGATCCAGGTGCACGCGCAGAGTGCCTCGGACGTTCCTGCGATCCGCGCCACGATGCGGGGCGGGCTCAAGCGGATCGTCACCTATGTGAAGCAGCGCACGGGCGCCAGCGACGAAGCGGTGCAGCGCTTCATTGCCTTCGGCCAGCTCTGCCACCTGATCACCACCACCGATATCGACGAGCTTGGTGAGGACTGGGCTCGCCTCGTGGCGCGAGGCATCCGGCACGTGCCGGCTATCTCGATCTGGCCGAGGTATCCCCGGCCGACGATTTATGACGAAGTCCATCGTGGCGCCCTCACCCGCTGAAACGCGGGAGTCCGGCGCCATTTCTTGAAGCCAACAAGTGAGTGATTAGTCACTCTACTCAAGAAGTACTGGAATGACCACTGTAGTCGCAACCGCCGGCGCGGCAACACCGCAGCGCAGCCGCAATCGCTGGCTGGCTTTGACCATCCTGGCGCTGGCGCAGTTTCTCGTGGTGCTCGATGCCTCGATCGTCAACATCGCGCTGCCCAGCCTCGGGGCCGGGCTGGGGCTCGACCACAACCTCCTCACCTGGGTGATCACCACCTATGTGCTGCCGTTCGGCGGGCTGCTGATGCTGGGCGGCCGGCTGGCCGACCGCTATGGGCATCGCAGCATCTTCCTCGCCGGGGTGTTCGGCTTCATCGCGGCATCGCTCGCTGCGGGGCTGTCGGTCAACGGGCCGATGCTGCTGACCGCACGGGCCGTGCAGGGCGCCTCGGCGGCGCTGCTGGCGCCGGCGGCGCTGGCGCTGCTGATGCAACTGTTCCCGGCAAGCGACGGGCGGGCCAAGGCGCTCGGCATCTGGGGCGCGGTGGCGGGACTCGGCAGCGTCGCCGGGGTGCTGCTGGGGGGCGTGCTCACCGCCAGCGTCGGCTGGCCAGCGATCTTTTTCATCAACGTGCCGGTAGGCCTCGTCGTCCTCACTGCCATGCCGGCACTGCTCAGCCGCGATGTGGTGAGCAGCCGGGCGCGGCTCGACCTGCCCGGCGCTATCACCATCACGCTGGGCGTGGTGGCGCTGGTGGCGGCGTTCTCGATGGTGCTCGAGGTCGGGTTCCTGTCGCCGATCACGCTCGGGCTGGCGGCAGCTGGCCTCGTGCTGCTCGGGCTGTTCACGATGATCGAGTTGAGGTCACGGGAGCCGCTGGTGTCGTTCGCGATCTTTGCCAACCGGGCGGTGACGCTCGGGAACCTCACAGTGCTGCTGATCGGCGGCGCGGTCGTGGGGCTGTTCTTCGTCCTGTCACTGCATATGCAGAACGTCCTCGGTTACGACGCCATGCTGACCGGCCTCACCCAGGTGCCGCTGGCGCTGTCACTGATCGTTGCCGCCGGGGCGCTGCCGCCGGTGCTGGCCAGGTTCGGCTCGGCGCCGACGCTGGCGGTGTCGCTGGTCGGGCTGGCGATCGGGCTGGTGTGGCTGGCGCAGGCGCCGGTCCAGGCGGATTTCGTGCTGCACCTGCTCGGACCGACCATCGTCATCGGCGCGGCGCTGGGTGGGGCGTTCATCGCCGGCACCGAGCTCGCGGTGCAGGGTGTCGGCGAGGCTGATAGCGGGCTCGCCAGCGGGTTGGTCAACACCAGCCAGCAGATCGGCGGGGCGCTCGGGCTGGCGCTGCTGTTCACCCTGGCAACGACGCTCAGCAACAGCGTTGCCGCCGGCGGGGCCGACGCCGTTACCGCGCTCGCGGCCGGATACTCGGCCGCCTATCTCGGCGCCGCCGGGCTGGCGCTGCTCGGCGCCTTGATCGCCGTGCCGGCGGCACGCCGGTGAAGCCCACTTCTACCGTGGAGTAGGAGTGATCCGAGCGGGTGGCGGCGCAGCGTGCCGCCACCCGCTCGGATTAAAGATTGGCGGTGCTGTGGGCGCGACGGCGTGATATTGTCACCGGGCGGAGTGCACGCGTGAGGGAACGCGTGAGCGTAGGGGCGTAATGGCGAGGAGAGGCCATGGCGTCGTATTGCGGTCTGCGGACCATCCGGAGCTCATTCACCGGCGCGTTCGTCGCAGCCATCATCGCTTCCGCGGCATTCCTGCCGGCGTTGGCCCAGGCGGCGGACGAGGCGATTTTCGCGCCCGGCGAGCCCGTGATCACCGGCTTCTCCGGCGTCGTGCCGCCGGCGACCCCGCCGGTCAGCGGCGATCCGCTCGACTACACCTTCATCGATCCGGCCGGCCGCTCGATGGTGATCCAAGAGCTGCAGCCGGATGGACCGCCGACCGGTCAGCTGATCTCCGCCGAGCCGGTCTTCTCGGCGACCGCAGCCGATGTCGGGCAGGTGTTCGGGGTGGCGCTCGACGATGCGCCCGAGTTCAGCGGCGCGGCGGCGCCCAATATCTACCTCGCCGCCACCTCGGCCTTCGGCCTTAACATCGTGGTGCCGGATGCCGATGGCAAGCCGGTGCGCAGCAAGCGCGGCGCCCCCGGGGCCACGTTCATGCCGGGTCAATGGGGTAGCGCCGGCGGCGCGGCGGGCTATCCCGGCAGCATCTGGAAAGTCGATGGCAGCACCGGCGAAATCTCGCTGTTCACCACCATCGCCGCCAATAGCGGCGCCGGGCTCGGCAACCTGGTTTACGATCCGGCCAGCGCGCAGTTTTTCGTCTCCGACCTCGATACCGGCCTGATCTACCGGCTGGCGGCGGACGGCGTCATCATCGACACCTTCGACCATGGGGTGAACGGACGACCGACGCACGAACTCGAGCCGGTCGCCGACGACGGCAGCAAGATGGCCGTCACCGATCCGGCCTTCAACAGCGAGGATCCGGCGAGCTGGGGCTTCACGCAATTGGAGCGCCGGGTCTATGGCCTCGCGGTGAATGGCGGCCGGCTGTTCTACGCCGTCGCCGGGCAGGTCTGGTCGGTGCGCATCAATGCCGATGGCAGTTTCGGCACGGCGCGGTGGGAACTCGACGTCGCCGACCTGCCCTCGAACAACGAGATCGCCAGCATCGTCTTCGACCCGCAGGGCAAGATGATCCTGGCGCAGCGCGGGCCGCAGGCCGGCAGCTACGATTATTCGGTGTTCGCCGAGGCGAAGAACTCGTCGGTGGTGCGCTACGAGCGCGAGTTCCCCGATGATCCGACGACGCCGGGCACCTGGGTGGAGACGCCCGACAGCTACGCCATCGGCATGGCGCCGGATGGCAGCAACGCCTCGGGCGGCATTGCGCTCGGCCCCGACTTCGACGCGGAAACGGGAACCTTCAGCGGCGCCTGCGCCGCCTATCTGTGGTCGAGCGGCGACGCGCTGCGCGACAATGGCAATGTCGATGCGCCGCTCGCGGGGCCGACCGAGGTGGGTGGCCTGCAGGGCAACGAGCACGCGCTGGTGCGCCCGCAGAACGACCCGCCGAACCTCTCCTTCTTTACCGATTACGACGGCAATACCGCCGACGATCAGGCCAGCCTCGAGGGCCATGTCGGCGCGGTAGCGATCTGGCAGCGCTGCGAGAGCGCGCCGGAAAGCTATGTGCCGCCGCCGGTGCTGCCGCCGCCCGGTTACGTGCCGCCCAAGAACGTGCCGCCAGGCTTCGAGCCGGATGGCGGGCCGGAGGGATATGGCAACCTGACGCTGGAGAAATGGGCCAAGCCGTTCCTCTGCCTCGATGGCGGCGCCGACTGGCAGTGCCACTACACCATCCGGGTCGAGAACACCGGCACGCTGCCCTATTGGGGTCCGGTGGTGATCGATGATCATCTGCCGGCCGGCAATCCCGGCGCCAGCATAAGCTTCTGGCCGCAGCCGCCATGGTCGTGCGGCGCGACCGGCCCCACCGCCTATCAGTGCGTCACCGGCCCCGTGCTGCTCTACCCCGGCGACGGGGTGGTGCTGCACGCAGCAGTGAAGCTGCCCAAGGCGCTGGTGGATTATTGCAGCATCGCCAATGTCGCGGCACTGAACTGGGGCTGGGGCGGCGACGCCGACCCAAGCGACGATTTCGGCGTCGGCATTGCCGGCATCAACGCGCCGGCCTGCCTGCCGCCGGGCGGCACCGACCTGCGGCTCGACAAGATCGCCGCACCGACCTGCGTCGATGCCGGAGCCAACTGGAACTGCTCGTACGCCGTGTCGGTGCGGAATGTCGGGCCGGGCAATTTCAGCGGGCCGATCACCGTCATCGACACGCTGGGGGTGAATGCTCCGGCCACCACGGTCGGGCCATGGAGCTGCGTCCAGGCCGGGTCGGTGCTGACCTGCAACATCCTCGCGCCGCCGCTCAACGTGCCGCCGGGCTGGTTCTCGGGGTTCGTGGTGACGGCGCATGTGCCCAAGAATGTCGGGCCGCCGCTCTGCGACCTCGACAACAAGGCCAATATCAGCGCGCCCGCCGCGGGCTCACCGATGAACATGCTGGCCGGCAACGACTTCGATGCAGTCACCGGCCATATCCCGGATCCGGCGTGCCTCGTGGCGCCGCCCAAGACCGATCTCGAGCTGAAAAAGACGGCGCTCGGCTGTTCGCCGTACTTCTATGGGGTGAACGGCTACCTCTGCAAATGGCAGATGACGCTCACCAATCTCGGACCCGCTCCCTATGCCGGCCCGTTGACCTTCGTCGACAATTCGGCCGGGGTGACGGCCAATGAGCTGAGCTTCATCTATCCGTTCTGCACCGGAACAGCGGTGGTGACGTGTACGCCGCCGGGAGCGGTGCTGGCGCCGGGCGTACCGGTGACCATCCCGTTCCACACCTTCATCCCGGATGGGCCGGATGTCTGCTCGGTGACCAATAACCTGTCGATCCTGGTGCCCAACCCAGGCTCGCCGCAAAACCCCGCCGGCAACGACTCCGCCACCGTCGGGCAGGCGCTGCCCAACCCGGCCTGTTTCGCGCCGGGTGCGCCAAAGCTCAACATCCAGAAGACGGCGACGGGCTGCGCCTCCGATCCCTCGAGTTCGGATTGGCTGTGCGACTTCGACATCACCGTGTTCAACTATGGCGGTGGGCCGCAGCCGGGGCCGATCGAAGTCAAGGATTTCAACGACAAGCCGACCACTTTCAGCGGGGCGGCGTGTGTCCCCTCGGGGGTCAACCAGTGGCTGTGTACCCGGCCGGCAGCGCTGAATTCGCTGGCCAACTGGACGTTCCAGGCGAC
>CBDIRF010000029.1:0-55175 GCA_965284115.1 Devosiaceae bacterium | reverse complement strand
CGTAGATGATATCGGAGGAGACGGTGATCTGCCGGCCGGTTTTCTCCTTCTGGCCGGGATGCCGGCGCTCGATCAGCCCGGCGACAATGGCGCAGTTGCGGAAGGTGCGGCGCATCAGCTGGCTTTCGTCGAGCCAGGCCTCGAGATCGTCGCCCAGCATGTCCTCGTCGAACAGCTCGTCGAGCGACAGCCTGTTGGTGCGGATCAGCGCTGAGAAATCCCCCAAACCCCAGACGGCGAGCGAATAGTCCGAAGCAACGAAGCCGAGCGGGCGGGCACGCGCCCGCTCCAGCCGGCGGGTCAGCAGCATGCCGAGGGTCTGATGCGCCAGCCGCCCCTCGAACGGGTAGCAGACGAGGTAGTTCTGCGCGCCGCGCGGAAAAGTCTCGACCAGCAGGCTATCCTCAGCCGGCAGGATCGAGGCCTCCTGCTGCAGGCGCAGCCAATCGCTCACCTGATCAGGCAACAGGTGCCACTGGTCCGGGTGGGCGAGCAGCTTTCGCACCCCGTCGGCAAGGAAGGTGGAGAGCGGGAACTTGCCGCCCATGTAGATGGGATCTTTGGATCCTTGCCCTGCGAGCGCGACACATAGGCCTCGCTCTCGAACATCCCCTCATAGGCGACGATCTCGGAGCCGAAGAGGAAGGTGTCGCCCCTGGTAAGGGTGGTGAAGAAATACTCCTCCATCTCGCCCAGCACCCGGCCGAAGCGGCCGATCGGCCCGGTGGTCGCCCCCTTGGTGAAGCCGCGCCCCTTCACCAGCCGCACCCTCACCATCGGCTCCTCGACGATGGTGCCGATGTTGAGCCGGTATTGCTGCGCGACCTGCGGGTTGGAGATGCGGAACTTGCCGTCGCCGGTCTGGCGGAGCTTGGCGTAGCGCTCATAAGCACGCAGCGCGTAGCCGCCGGTGGCGACGAAATCGACGGTGCGCTCGAACTGCTCCCAGCTCAGCTCGCGATACGGCCAGGCACGACGGATCTCGGCATGCAGCGCCACCGGATCGAAGGCATCGGCGCAGGCGGTGCCGAGGATGTGCTGCGCCAGGACGTCGAGCCCGCCCGACACCGGATCCTCGCTGTCCTGGTGATTGTGCTCCACGGCCTCCAGCGCCGCCTCGCACTCCAGCACCTCGAAGCGGTTGGAAGGGACGAACAGCGCCTTACTGGGTTCATCCAGCCGGTGGTTGGCGCGGCCGATGCGCTGCAGCATACGGGACGAGCCCTTTGGCGCCCCGACCTGCACCACGAGATCGACATCGCCCCAGTCGATGCCGAGGTCGAGCGTCGAGGTACAGACCACGGCCCTGAGCCGCCCCTCCGACATCGCCGCCTCGACCTTGCGCCGCTGCTCCACCGCGAGCGAGCCGTGATGCATGGCAATGGGCAGCATGTCGTCATTGGCCGCCCATAGCTCCTGGAACAGCATCTCGGCCTGCGACCGGGTGTTGACGAACAACAGCGTCGTCTTGTGCTCTTTGATGGTGCGGTAGAGATCGGGGATGGCGTAGAGCGAGGAGTGTCCGGCCCAGGGCACATAGGCCTCGGCCTTCAAAATCTCGATATGCGGCTTCGCCCCGCCCTCGCCGATCAGCAGCCGCGCCGCGGCGCCCGGCACAGGGCTGGCGATCCAGTCGCGCAGCAGGTCGGGGCGGGCGACGGTGGCGCTGAGCGCGGTGATCCGCAGTTGCGGCGCGAGGCTGCCGAGCCGGGCGACACCGAGCGACATCAGCTCCCCGCGCTTGTTGGTGACCATGGCGTGCAGCTCGTCGAGCACGACGCGCTTGAGCGCGCCGAACAGCTTTGGCGCATCCGGGTGGCTGAGCAGCAGCGCCAGCTGTTCCGGCGTGGTCAGGAGGATCTGCGGCGGGTCGTAGCGCTGGCGCTGGCGCCGATGCGACGGGGTATCGCCGGTGCGGGCTTCGACCCTGATGCCCAGACCCATTTCGCTGATCGGCGTCATCAGGTTGCGCTGCACGTCCACCGCCAGCGCCTTCAGCGGCGAGAGATAAAGCGTGTGCAGCCCCGGCCTCGGGTTCTCGATCAGATCGTTGATGGTCGGCAGGAACCCGGCCAGCGTCTTCCCCGCCCCGGTCGGGGCGATCAGCAGCGCCAATCCCCGGCCTCCGTCGCCTCCAGCACCGCCAGCTGATGGGCGCGCGGCGCCCAGCCCTTGCCGGCGAACCAGTCGGTGATCTCTCGGTGGAGGGGCAAGACGATGTTCTCGGTTTGTGCACAGTATGGGGGGCTTAGGTTGAACGAGCAAGGGCGGAGAGAGACGGCCCCCTCCCCGGCCTCCCCCATGAAGGGGGAGGTGAAAAGTCGAGGCTCTGTCTTCGATCGTGCCAAGCACACCGGCGGGGCACCTCCCCTTCATGGGGGAGGATGGGAGGGGGTCGTCTGCCGCCAAGGAATCCGCTACGCCAATCTCCGGAGGACTCTCGATGAACGACAACGAGCAGCAGGTGCTTAACCTCACGCCGGAGCAGGCGCAGGCCTGGCTCATCGAGCGGGCGCAGGTCGTGTCGGCCGCCCGTGCCGGCCGCGTCGCAATCGGGCTCGCCGGCGGGCCGGGGGTCGGCAAATCCACCCTCGCGCTGCAGCTGGTCGAAGCGCTGAACGTCGCCGCTCCCGGCAGCGCCGCCTATGTGCCGATGGACGGCTTCCACATGCTGCACGCCAAGCTCGAGGGCCTCGGCACGGTCAGGGACAAGGGCGCGCCGCACACCTTTGAGGGCGGCGCCTTCGCGGATTTCCTCGAGGAACTCAAGACCGCCGACGGCCCGGTCAGCGGCCCCGGCTATTCGCGCGAAATCGAGGACGTGGTGCTGGATGCCTTCATCGTTCCCGCGGCGGTGAAGGTGCTGGTGGTCGAGGGCAACTATCTGCTGCTCGGCAATGCGCCATGGTGGCGGATCAAACCGATGCTCGATCTCGCGGTTTTCATCGACCTGCCGCGCGACAAGGTGCGGGAGCGGCTGCTGAAGCGGCATGGCGAGCACGGGCTGTTCAGCGCGGCCCGCAACCGCGAGCATGTCGAGCGGGTCGACCTCGCCAATTTCGACCTGGTGCACCGCTCGCGTAGCCGCGCCGATACCGTCATAGACCTTCTCACCGAGCACTGATTTGACCCGACCGAGCTATCCGTTCGACGTGCGCTCGCGCGACGTGTGGGCCATTGCGTTGCCGGCCTCGGTGGCCTTCATCACCGAGCCGCTGGCCGGGCTGGTCGATATCACGGTGATCGGCCGGCAGGGCGACGCAGCGATGCTGGGCGGCGTGGTGCTGGGCGCGCTGGTGTTCGATTTCATCTTCTCGATGGCGTATTTCCTGAGGACCGGCACCGCTGGGCTGACGGCACAGGCGATCGGGGCGCGCGACCCGCGCGACGGCTTGCTGCATGTGGCGCGCGCCATCGGCATCGGCGTCATTGCCGCGGTGCTGATGATCGCATTGCAACTGCCGCTCCTGGGGCTCGCCAACCTCGCCATGGCGCCCACGGCCGGCGTCGCCGAGGCGCTGAAGCAGTATTTCGAGGTGCGGATCTGGGCGGCGCCGTTCTCGCTGGTCAACTACGCGCTGCTCGGCTGGTTCTACGGTCGGGCCCGGGCCAAGACCGGGATGATGCTGCAAATGCTGATCCACGGGCTCGATATCCCGCTGTCGATCCTCTTCGTGATGAGCTTCGGCTGGGGCCCGCATGGCGCGGCCCTGGCGACCGTCATCGGGCAATTCGCCGCGTCAATTCTCGGCCTTGTGCTGCTGGTCCGGCATTTCGGCGGCTTCGCCAAGGTATTGGCGATGATCGTGCCGGACGAGCTGTTCCACGGGCACGCGCTGCGCCGCATGTTCGGGCTCAGCCGCGACCTGATGATCCGCTCGATAGCGCTGATGGGCGCCTATGCCTATTTCGCCGCGCAGGGCTCGCGGCTGGGCGAAGTGCCGCTCGCCGCCAACGCCATCCTCCTCAACTTCCTGATGATTTCAGGCTTTTTCCTCGATGGCATCGCCCAGGCGGCCGAACAGCTTTGCGGCAAGGCGGTCGGCGCCAACTGGCGGCCGGCCTTCGATCGCGCCTACACGCTGGCGTTCCGCTGGGGCACGCTGATCGCGGTAGGGCTGGCGCTGGTCTGGTTCGCCGGCGGCTGGTACCTGATCGATTTCATGACCACCAGCGAGCCGGTGCGCGAATATGCCCGGATGTTCCTATGGATCGCGGCGCTGTCATCGCTCACCGGCATGCCGGCCTTCGTGTTCGACGGCATCCTCGTCGGGGTGACGCTCAACACGGTGATGCGCAACGGCATGGTGCTGGCGCTCGGCTTCTTCCTCGCTGTCGCCGTGGTGCTGCAGGGGGCGCTCGGCAATACCGGGCTATGGATCTCGATCCACCTGTTCTTCCTCTGCCGCGCCGGGTTCTACTGGTGGGCGCTGGAGCGGAAGAAGGCGGGGTTGTTTAGTAGCTGACTGATAGAGACGGCCCCCTCCGGCCTCCCCCATAAAGGGGGAGGTGAAAAGTCGAGGCTCTGTCCACGATCGTGCCAAACACTCGATGCGGCACCTCCCCCTTTATGGGGGAGGATGGGAGGGGGCCGTCTGCTAGAGGCTTGCCTTTCCCGACGCCCACTCTGCCGTCGTCAGCCCGGTCAGCTCCGACACCGATTTCAGCCCCCTGCTCCGCACCGCGGCGCTCAGCCCGCGCTTCAGCCGGTCGAGCATGTCGAGGCCGCCGAACACCAGCGCCGAGTAAAGCTGGATGGCGTCGGCGCCCGCTTCGAACTTTGCCACCGCACTCTCGGGCGAGTGGATGCCGCCGACTCCGATGAGGGGGAGCTTCCCCACCCGCTGGCGGACCTGCGCCAACTTCTGGGTCGCGAGGTTGAACAGCGGCTTGCCGGAGAGGCCGCCGGTTTCGGTGGCGTTCTCCATGCCCGCGACCGGATCGCGGCTCAGCGTCGTGTTGGAAACGATCAGCCCGTCGAGGTCGGTCGCCAGCACCACCTTGGCGATGCCGTCGAGGGCTTTCTCGTCGAGATCGGGCGCGATCTTCAACAGCACCGGCACCCGCACCGAAGCCTTGGAGCGCGCCTTCAGCACGGCCACCAGCAGCCGGGTCAGCGCTTCGTCGGCCTGCAGATTCCGCAGCCCCGGGGTGTTGGGCGACGAGATATTGACCGTCAGGTAGTCGGCGACCTCAGCGAAGCGCGTGACGCCGGCGACATAGTCGGCGACGAAATCCTCAGAAATCTTGTTGGCCCCGATATTGACCCCGAGGATGGCGCCGACATGGGCGCCTTTCAGCCGGGCGAATGCTGCCTCATGGCCTTCATTGTTGAAGCCCATGCGGTTGATCACCCCATCGGCCGGCGCGACCCGGAACAGCCGCGGCTTGGGGTTACCCTGCTGCGGGCGCGGTGTGACTGTGCCGACCTCGACCATGCCAAAACCCATGCGGGCCAGAGGCTTCGGCACCTCGGCGTTCTTGTCGAAACCGGCCGCCATGCCGACCGGGTTCCTGAGATCGAGCCCGCACAGCGTGGTGCGCAGCTCCGGCGGATCGACACCCTCCTGCTCCGGCGCGAGGCCGAGCCGCAGCGCGGCGATGGTGGCGCCATGGGCAATCTCGGGATCCATCTTCAGCAGCGTGTCGCGGGTCAGGCCCGAGACCAGCGGCATGCGGAGCAGCGGGGAAAGGCGCGAGAAGATCATTTGACCCAGTCCGGCAGCATGACGATGCCGTCGGCCGGCACGTCGAGCCGCGCCATGTTGGACACCGCCGACATCGGCAGGGCGGCGAAGAGGTGCGGGAACAGATCGCCGCCGCGCGAAGCTTCCCACTTGAGCGCCGCGCCGAGCGGCAGGGCGGGCACCTGGAACAGCACCTGATCGCGCAACCCCGCGAAATACAGCCGGATGGTTTCGCCGAGCTGCGGAGCGCTGGAGAAGTGAATGTAGCCATCCTGGAGGTCGATCGGCTGGCCGACGAAACTGCCGGCGGCGAGCGAGGCCTCGTAGATTTCGCGGCTCGCGACCTTGTAGATGAACTCGGGTTTGGCCACGCTCTGCTCCTTCGATCGAACGGGGCGGACCCTAGAGCATTTCGCCATTTCAATGAAACGCCGAAACGCTAGAGCCCATCGGTTTTGTCGCGCTTTTCGAGGTGGAGAAGTCTGCGACCCCCGCCTGCGCCAGCATCGGCTTTTTCCTGAAAGCGCTGCAAAGATTTGCACTGTCGATCACAAGTTGCGCCAGCCGCTTTACAAGCGTCTTGGCCGTGCTCCAGATAGGACTTGCTTCCCTGTGGAGACAACATTCCTCGACGAGGCCGGCCGAAAGCATGCTCTCGCATAGCGATATCTGGACTGCGATCGATGCGATCGCGCAACGGCATGGCCTATCGGCATCGGGACTGGCGCGGCTGGCGGGCCTCGACGCGACGGCGTTCAACAAATCCAAGCGGATCAGCAAGGATGGGCGCGAGCGCTGGCCCTCCACCGAAAGCATCGCCAAAGTGCTGGATGCGACCAACGAGCGTTTCGATGCCTTCCTCGCCGATGGCGGCCGGCGCGCCGCGGCGCCGGACGCCCGCCCCTCCGTGCCGTTGCTCGGCCTCGGCCAGGCCGGTTCCGGGGGCTTCTTCGATCCGGCCGGGTTTCCGCAGGGCCAGGGCTGGGACGAGGTGAGCCTGCCCTCGGTGACGGACGGCAGCTATGCGCTCGAAGTTTCTGGCGAACTCGATGCAGCCGCTCTATCGCGATGGCGACATCATCGTGGTGTCCCCCGGCATGCAGTTGCGGCGCGGCGACCGGGTGGTGGTGCGTACCCGGGATGGGGAGGTGCTGGTCAAGGTGCTGTACCGGCAGACCGCCAAGCTGGTGGAGCTCCACTCGCTCAACCCGGCCCATCCGCCGCGCGTCCTCGACATACAGAACATCGAGGGCATCGGCCGCATCGTCTGGGCCAGCCAATGACGGATCAGCTCGAAATTATCGCGCCACCCGGCGGCAACGGACTGGGCGTGCTGGTTATCCACCCGTGGTGGGGCCGCAATGACACGGTCATGCGCTATGGCCGCCGGCTGGCCGAACGCGGCTTCGTCGTTGGGTTGGCCGACGCTTTTGACGGCAATGTGGTCACCGAGCGCGACGCGGCGCAGGGATTGCTGGAGCGCTATTGGCAGTCGGCGCCAGCGCTCCTCGCCGACAATGTCCGGACGCTTGCAGCGCACAGGGCGGTGAGCGGCCGGGTCAGCGGGCTCGGCTTCTCGTTCGGCGGCTTCCAGTTGCTGCAGTTGCAGGAGGAGCTGCCGCTCAAGCGCGTCGTCACCTACTACGCCGACCGCGAGGTGGAGCTGAAAGTGCCTTTGCTCGGCCACTTTGCCGAGACCGACCCGTTCGCCGACGATCAGCCGGGAATGATCAGGAAGCTCGAGGCCGCCGGGCCGCCGAGTGCCGCCATCGTCTATCCCGGCACCACCCACTGGTTCGCCGAGGCCGACCGGCCGGAATACAATGCAGCCGCCGCCGAGGCGGCATTCGAGCGCTCGGTGGCCTTCCTCAGCGCCGGCTGAGCGTCAGGCGGCGGTGACCAGCTTGCCTGCCAGGGCATCGGCGATCAGCTGGCGGGTTTCGGCCACGCCGTAGAGCGCCACGAAGGAGCCGAAGCGGGGGCCCTGGTCGGCGCCGAGCAGCACCTGGTAGATGGCGCCGAACCAATCGCGCAGCGGATCGAAGGCGTGGGCGTTGCCGACCGCATAGACGATGTCCTGCAGCTCCTTGGCCTCGAGCGCCTCCTTGCCGGCGAGCTGATCGGCCAGGTCGGCCAGCGCGGCGCGTTCCTTGCCGGTCGGGGCGCGGAAGGTCTTGGTCGGCTTCACTTCATCGTTGAAGTAACGCACGGCATAGCCGGCGAGCCGGTCGAGCTCGGGGTTGGTGACCGGTGTCTCGCCGGGCAGGCGGCGCGAGATGTAGTTCCACAGCGCCGACTTTTCATGCGCGTTGGCGGCCGAGGCGAGGTTCAGCAAGAGGCCGAAGGTGATCGGCATATCGACCACCGGGACCTTGCCCGAATGAATGTGGAAGGCCGGGTTTTCCAGCGCTGCCGCCGCATCCTGTCCGTTGTAGGATGCGACATACTGATAGTACTCGTCGACGGCGCGCGGGATCACATCGAAATAGAGGCGCTTCGCCACCCGCGGCTTCTGGAACATGTAGAGCGCGAGGCTCTCCTCGCTCGCATAGGTCAGCCACTCGTCGATGGTCAGCCCATTGCCCTTCGACTTCGAGATCTTCTGGCCGTTCTCGTCGAGGAACAGCTCGAACGTGTAGTGCTCCGGCGCGACGCCGCCCAGGATCCCGCAGATGCGATCGTAAATACCCTGGTTGGTCTGGTGGTCCTTGCCGAACATCTCGTAGTCGACGCCCATGGCGGCCCAGCGCATGCCGAAATCGGGCTTCCACTGCAGCTTAACGTGACCGCCGGTGACCGGCAGGGTCGTCTCGGTGCCATCTTCGTCGTTGAAGGTGACCGTGCCGGCCTTGGCATCGACATGCTGCATCGGCACGTAGAGCACCCGGCCCGACTGCGGCGAGATCGGCAGGAACGGTGAATAGGTGGCCTGGCGCTCTTCCCCCAGCGAGGGCAGCATCACCTTCATGATGTCGTCGTAGCGCTCGGCAGCGCGCAGCAGCACCGCGTCGAACTTGCCCGACTTATAGTAGTCGGTGGCGCTGGCGAAATCGTAGTTGAAGTTGAAGGTGTCGAGGAAGCGGCGCAGCATGGCGTTGTTGTGGTCGCCGAAGCTCCTGTAATCGCCGCCGAACGGGTTCGGCACTGCGGTCAACGGCATCTGCACATAGGGCTCGAGCGCGGCGCGGTCCGGCACGTTCTCCGGGATCTTGCGCATTCCGTCCATATCGTCGGAAAAGCAGAGCAGCCGGGTCGGGATCTCGTCACGGGTGAGCAACCGGAAGGCGGTGCGAACCATGGTGGTGCGCGCCACTTCACCGAACGTGCCGATATGCGGCAGGCCCGAGGGACCGTAGCCGGTCTCGAACAGCACCTCTTTCAACCCCAGCCGCTCGACCCGAGCCACCAGTTTCCGGCCTTCCTCGAACGGCCAGGCGCGCGCCGTCTGGGCGGCGTCGAAGAAGGCGGGGTCGAGGGTCGGAAGCGGCGCGGGCACGGCAGGCCTCAGATGCTGAGTGGGGAGAAGGCGCTCAATTGCACCAGCCGGCTACGGGCGTCAATGGGAACGGCGCCCGCTGCGCCTTGCCAAGCGCCGGTACGGTGCCTAGTTATGCGGGACTTTCCGGCGAGGTCTTGCTTGTCGCGAGATCGAACGGAAGGGTCTGCAATCCCCGCCTTCGCCGGGACAAGCTTTTTGATCACGCCGCCGAGGACCCGATGGCCATTTCCCTGCAGGACGCTCTCATCCACATCATGGTGGTCACCGCCTCGTCCGACGAGGGCATTTCCGACCACGAGCTGGATGTGATCGGTAACCTCGTGGCGCGCTCGCCGGTGTTTGCCGATTTCGACCTCGAGCGGCTCTCGGCGGTGGCCAATGCGGCGGTCGACAAGACCAACAGCGCCGGCCTCGACGCCGTGCTCGACGATGCGATTGCCGCCGTGCCCAAGCGCCTGCATGACACGGCCTATGCGCTGGCCGTCGAAGTCGCCGTGGTCGACGTGCAGTTGCCGCAGGAAGAACTGCGGCTCCTGGAAATGGTGCGCGACCGGCTGGACGTGGACCGGCTGGTCACCGCCGCCATCGAGGCCAGCGCCCGGGCCCGCATGCGCTCGGCGTAGGGGTGAATGGTGAATGGTGAATGGTGAATGGTGAATGGTGAAGAGGCGTGCCCCTTCCATTCACAACTCACCATTCACCATTCACTCTCTTCAATGGAAACTCACCGGCTTCAATAGAAACTCACCGGGAACCAGCGCAGGTAAAGCTCGTCGTAGGCGCCCGAGCGTTTCAGCCGGGCGAGGCCATAGTCGATGACCTGGCGGACGGCGTCGGCGCCTGCCGGCACCGCAACGGCCAGCCCATTGCCGAACAGGTCGGGCCGGAAATACGGTTCGCCGGCGAACTCGCAGCACTCGATATGCTCGTTGAGCCAGAACGAGGCGCGCATGGCATCGCCGAAATAGGCATCCGCCTCGCCCTTCGACAGCGCATCGAGCGCCATGATCTCAGTATCGAACTGAATCAGCCCGGCCGCCGGCAGGTAGCGGCGGATGAATTCGGCGTGGGTAGAGCCGCGGCGCACCGCGACACGCTTGCCGTTGAGTGATGCCGGATCGAACCCGGCGGCCGCCGCAACCGGGGTGACGAAACGGCCAGGCAGCATCAGGTAGATCTGCGAGAAGTCGAACAGCGCGCCGTTCTGCGGCGTCAGGGCGAGGCCGGCGATCAGCGCATCGCCCTGACGATCCTCGAGCGCCTGCGCCGCCTGATCCCAAGGCCAGGCCTGCACGGTGCAGCTGATGGCGAGATCAGCGCAGAGGGCGCGGGCCAGGTCGACATTGAAGCCGACGAGCGCCCCGGTGTCGTCACGGAAGTTGAAGGGCGGGAAATCTGCCGTGGTCAGGAAGCGGATCGACGGCACGGCGCTGAGGTTGGGGACGATTTCGCGCGCGCCCGGGTCGATATGATAGGGCAGCGCCTGCGCCATCACCGGCGCTGAGGGGGCGAGCAGCAGAGCGAGGGCGAACAGTAAGGCGCGCATGACGTCCCGGGGCGAGCGATCCTCGGCTTATCGCCCAATTTGCCGGCAAAGGCGAGGGAAGATGCCCGCTGTCCCAAGCTCGATTTCGCTGCCGCCAGCGCGCCGGGCCGTCAGGCCAGCGCGGCGGCCAAGGCCTGTGCATTTCACGGATGACCGAACCACACACGATGTCATCCCTGCGAAAGCAGGGGACCCAACTCACCAACTGCACCTGTGGATAGATGGGTCCCAGTTTTCGCTGGGATGACAGCCGGTGGGAGGTACAGGACCGAGTTCAACCGTCATGTCGATGCAGCCGGTCGCGAGATGCCTAAGCGTAGCGGCTCAGCCCGAGGTCGCCGACTTCGATGTCAGGCGCCTTGCCGGAAATGATGTCGGCGAGCACCCGGCCGGAGCCGGCCGCCATGGTCCAGCCGAGCGTGCCATGACCGGTGTTGAGATAGAGGTTGGAGAGCTTCGCCCCTCCCAGCACCGGCGTGCCGTCCGGCGTCATCGGCCTGAGCCCGCACCAGAAGCTCGCCTTGCCGGCATCGCCGGCCCGCGGGAACAGCTCGCGCAACGACCGATCCAGCGGCCCGCGGCGCGAGGCATGGAGCGTCGTGTCGTAGCCGGCGATCTCGGCAGTGCCGCCGACCCGGATACGGTCGCCCAGCCGGGTGGTCGCCACCTTGTAGGTCTCGTCCATCACGGTGGATACCGGCGCCACCGCCGCATCGGTGATCGGCACGGTGAGCGAATAGCCCTTGATCGGGTAGACCGGCAGGCCGATGCCGAGCGGGCGCAGCAGCAGCGGCGAATAGCTGCCGAGCGCCACCACATAGGCATCGGCGGTGAGCATGCCCTTGTCGGTGGCGACCCCGGTTACCTTACCACCGGAGGTGGCGATGTGGTCGATGGTGGTGCCATAGCGGAAGGCGACGCCCTGCCCGGCGGCGCGCGCCGCCAAGGCCTCGGTGAACATCCTGCAGTCGCCGGTGTCGTCGTTGGCGAGCCGCAGGCCGCCGACGAACGGCACGGTCGCCGTGGCGAGGCCGGGCTCCGCGGCGATGCACCCCCGGGGGTCGAGCACCTCGTAGGGCACCCCGTACTGCTTCAGCACCGCGATATCGTCAGCGGCATGATCGAGCTGCTTCTGCTCGCGGAACAGTTGCACCGTGCCCTGCTGGCGACCATCGAAGGCGAGGCCGGTCTCGGCGCGCAGCGCGATCATCATGTCGCGCGAATACTCGGCCAGCCGCACCATCCGGCCCTTGTTGGTGGCGTAGGCCCCCTCGGTGCAATTGGCCAGCAGTTTGAGGCCCCAGATCCACATGCGCGGATCGAGCTTGGGCCGCAGCACCAGCGGACCATCGGTCATCAGCAGCCACTTGATGGCCTTGGCCGGAATGCCCGGGCCGGCCCAGGGCGAAGCGTAGCCGTAGGAAAGCTCGCCGGCATTGGCGTAGCTGGTCTCGAGCCCCGGCCCCGGCTGCCGGTCGATCACTGTCACCTCATGGCCCGCCTGGGCCAGGTAGTGAGCCGAAGTGGTGCCGATGACGCCCGAACCGAGAATGAGGACTTTCATCCCCTCATGATCACGAGAGCGGACCGAAAGGCAATATGCGACAGCAACATGGGCGAGGTTGCAGTGCATCGTGTATGGATGCCGACTTGCGCTCGGGGGCGCCGGTGGGCATGCTTCGCCCACGGGGGCGCCACAAAGACCATCGAGGAAATTAACGGTGAGAATTGCCGCGCTGTTCTTGGGCTTGATTGCCGGGCTGTTCGTGCTCTGCGCCGAGTGCGCTGCGCGTCGAGCTGATCTCCCCATTCCTGGACTGGTGGACCCGTAGCTCGAACGAGCGGCTGCTCGGCACCATCATCTGGTACGCCATCGCCGGGGCGGCGCTGTTGGGCGGCGCGCTCGCCACCGTGACCCCGGGCTTTTCGGCGCTGCTGCTGATCGGGGCCGCGGCGGGCTGGCTTGGCGTCGCCATCTCGGTGCCGCAGCTGTTCACCTATCACTTGCTGGCGCCGGCAGGCGCGGCCGCCATCGCGGCGTTGTTTGCGTTCCTCGCCGGTGAGCTGCAGGTGCGACGCCGGCGACTGGCACGGCGCAACCGGAGGCTCGCGGCGGAGGCCCCCGAAGCGGACAACAGCGAGTACGAGCGCGAAGCGGCGTTGCGGATGGATCCGATGATGATGCCGCGACACGATGCCCCACCACCGCCGAAGCGGGCCATTCCGCTGACGCTCGACGACGTGACCGTCACCGCGCGCCCCGGCAACGGGCCGCCGCGCTGGGAGGATCTCGATGCGCCGCCGCACCGGCCCGATCCCGGCATGTGGGCAGAGGCGCGACGCGAGGAGCCTAAGCCCGCCGCCGAAACGCCGCGCGCCCGGGTCGCCCCGGAGCCGCGGCCTGAGATGCGGGCGCCCGAGGCGCAGCGGCGCGACCCCGCTGGGCGCCAGCGTGACCCGGACCTCCAGCGTGACCCGGACTTGCGGCGCGAACGGGACTCGCGCCGTGCGCCGGACGGGTGGCCCGAACCGCGGCGACAGCGCGCCGCGGAGCGGAGCGAGGGTGGCAATGTCTGGGTCGCGGCCCTCGCCGGGGTGGTTGCCGTGCTGGGCATCGGCATCATCGCGGCAGGCGGCTACCTGATCAACCGCGACGGGTCGCTCGACGCCCTGTTTGGTCCGCCTGCGGCACCGGCCGCCGCCGTCAGCAGCGAGGCCGCGAGGCCCGCCGCGGAGCCAGCGGTGGCCACCGTGGTCGCGGCCACGCCTGCGCCGCCCGCGAAACTCGAGCTGTCAGCCGCGCCGGCGCCCTCGGACGCCACCAGCGCCGGTCTGGCGGCCGCCGCGGCGGCGGCGCCGGTGCGGGTGGCCGCGGCTCCCGCGCCTGAAAGTTACGACGATCCGTTCGCCTATTGCCGCGCAGTGGGCACGATCGACTATGTCGATAATCGCTATGCCGGTCCCGCGGTGACCTCCGCGATCGCGCAGGCCCTGCTGATTCCATCCGGCTCGGCCCGCGACCGGGTGCGCTGGCGCTGCCTCTCCGGCGCGGTGCTGGCTTGCACCTCCTATATCGGGCCGATCTGCGACATGGCGCCGACGGTGGTTGAGATGCGTGAGTTTTGCGAGCGCAACCCCAATGTCGAGCAGCTGCTGGCGCCGAGCGGGCCATGGGCCTGTATCGATGGCAAACCGCAACTGCCGGCCGACGCCCGGTGGCCCATCGACGAACGGGGCTTCCTGCCCATGGGCTGGATCAAGGTGCCGGACCCCGCCGCGGGCAACGCGGGATAGAGAGAACCGCTACGGGGCCAGCCGCCATGAAGGTCTAGGCTGCGCCGGCCAGCGCGGTGGAGCCGCGGATCACCAGTTCGGGGAAGAACAGGTCCGTCTCGCTGCTGGCGCTGCGGCGGCCGGCTATCAGCTCGAGCATGATTTCGATGGCGCGCTCGGCCATCGGCGCGAGGGGGACGCGCACCACGGTCAGTGGCGGCGCGAGCAGCTCGGCGAAATCGAAATCGTCGATGCCGACGATCGACAGGTCGCGCGGGGCCGCGAGCCCAAGATCGTGCAGCGCGTGGAGCGCCCCCAGCGTCATCATGTTCGAAATCGACAGCAACGCCGTCGGCGGATCGGGTAATCGCAGCGCGGCCGACACGCTGTGGGCGGCCAGCGACTGGTCGTAGTCGCCCTTGAGAAGCAGCGCCGGATCGACCGCAAGGCCGGCGTCCCGATGCGCCTCGAGGTAGCCGGCGAGGCGGTCCTTGCTGGTGGCCAGTTCGGCGATGCCGGTGAGGACGGCAATACGGCGATGCCCGAGGCCGATCAGGTGCTCGGTCGCCATGCGGGTCGCCGCGACATTGTCCAGCTTGACGACATTGCAGCCCAGACCCTCGACATACATGTCGAGCAGAACCGTCGGCACATGGATTTCGCGCTTCAACCGCTGGCCGTGCTCGAGGTCGGAGCGGGTCGGAATGATGATCAGCCCGGCGACGCGCTGCTGGCGCAGCATGCGCAGGATGTGGTTCTCGCGCTCGGAATCCTGCCCGGTGGAGAACACCACCGAGAGATAGCCGGCATTGAGGCAGACATTCTCGATGATCCGCGCCACGGCGGCAAAATGCGGATTGGTGATCGAAGGGACGATCAGGCCGATCAGTCGCGACTGGCCGCTCCTCAGAACTCTGCGCCGCGCCGTGCGGCACATAGCCCAGCTCGCGCACCGCCGCCTCGACCTTGGCGATCACATCGGCACTTACGGGAGCGGAACGGTTGAGCGCCGCCGATGCGGTGGAAATGGCCACCCCTGCATGCCGCGCCACATCCCGAATGGTTGCCAAATCGAATCCCCGATCGCGTGGCCCTTGCCAAGTGCGCCGCAAAATGCTGTATACGAAACGTTTCGTGTTCGCAAATGGCCAGCGGCGGATGGAGCAAGGCTCCAACCGGCGCATCATCAGACCAGTGACACGAAACGTTTCGACCGGGGGATCGGTCAACGATATGCGCCGGAGGGCGCAGAGGGAGGATTGAGTATGATCAGGATTTCACGCCGCAACCTGTTGGTCTCTTCGGCGGCACTGGCGGCGGGCGCCGGCCTGGGGCTCGGCCGTGCCGCAGCCCAGTCGGATGTCGCCGCGACGCTCAAGCTGCAGACGTTCGGCGGCGATGCCGAGCTCGCCGGCATCAACAACGCGATCGCGCGCTTCAACAAGGCCTACCCCAACGTCAAGGTCGAGGTCTCGATCGACCCGATCTCGACCGGCTGGGGCGACTACGTCACCAAGGTGCTCGGCCAGTTCACCTCGGGTTCGGCCGCCGATGTTTACGGCACCGCCATCGAAACCTTCCAGGCGTTCTCGGCGCGCAACCTCTTCCTGCCGCTCAACGATTTCGTCGCCGCCAATTCCGGCTTCTCGGATTTTGCACCCAGCCTGTTCGAACAGGGCTCGTACAAGGGGAACATCAACTACATCCCCATCGGCTGGAACAATATCATGATCAACTACAACCGCGACCTGTTCGACAAGGCAGGCGTCGCCTACCCGGCGCGCGGTTGGACCTGGGAGCAGTTCCGCGAGACGGCCAAGGCGCTCACCGTGAAGGACGGTTCGGGCACCGTCACCCAGTTCGGCTATGAAGTGCCGAACCAGAATTTCTTCATCCAGCCGTGGTTCTTCTCCAACGGCACCGGCGTGCTGAATGCCGACTGGACGGCCTCGAACATGCTCGACCCCAAGGTCGCCGAGACGTTGCAGTTCCTCTACGACCTGATCCATGTCGACGGGGTGTCACCCATTCCGGGCGCCGAGACGCTGGACAATCAGTTCATGGCCGGCCAGGTGGCAATGATCAGCCGCGGCCAGTGGATCGTCCAGAACGCCAAGAAGAACAACGTCAACATGGACATCGCCATCCCGCCGATGAAGGAGAAGGAAGCCACCGTCATCGGCTTCGGCGCCTATGCGATCGCCAAGTCGGCGCCGAATGCCGATCTCGCCAAGGCGCTGGTGCTCGAGCTCACCAGCGAGGAGACGCAGCGCGAGCAGGGCGAACGCGGCGGCGGCGTACCGGGCCGCAAATCGGCGGCCTCGAGCGAAGCCTTCCTCGCCTTCCCGCCGAGCGCCTTCCTCTATTACGAGACACTGCCGTTCACCGTCCCGGTCCCCTCGCCGGCCAACTTCCAGGAAGTCGAGAAGATCTTCATCCGGCACTACACCGCGATGATGGCGGGCCAGGAAACCATCGCCGACGGCACCAAGGCCGCCGACGCCGAACTGAGCGAGTCCTTCGCCCGCCTGAAGCAGCAACTGGGCGGCTGAGTTCCTCCCGGGACGGGCAGATGGGCTGGTGCGGGAAACATCCCCCCACCCCTGTCCCCTCCCCGCAAGGGGGACGCGTAGCGCCCTGTGGGGAGGGTGACCCTCCCCACCAATCTTCGTCCATGGGTCACCGCGCAAGCGGTTCCATCGTCTCCCTCCCCCTTGCGGGGAGGGGACAGGGGTGGGGGTATTGAGCCACCGGGCAACCGGTTCGTCACGGCAGTTCAGGTTTCCGACCACAAATGGCAGCAACAGCTCAAATCTCTGCGATGCAGCAAAGGCACCCACCCTCCGATCTCCGCCGCGCGCAGGCGCGGACCGGCTACCTGTTCGTGCTGCCCACCTCGGTGCTTTACCTCACCTTCGTCCTCGCGCCGGTGGTGCTCACCGTCATCCTGAGTTTTGCCTATTACGATCCGATGCTCGGCTCGCGCTGGGTCGGGCTCGAGAATTTCCAGCGCTTCTTCACCGATCGCCGCTCGCTCGAGATCCTGTGGAACACCTTGCGCTTCACCTTCTTCGCGGTGACCTTCAACGTTTCGATCGGGCTGATCCTCGCCTTGGCGCTCAATCGCGCCATGCCGGGCTGGCTGCTCTACTTCTTCCGGCTCGCCTTCTTCCTGCCGGTGATCATCGCGGCGGCGTTCGTCTCGATCGTCTGGAGCTATTTCTTCGGCGACGACCTCGGCGTCATCAACTACTTCCTGCGCCTTGTCGGCTTGCCTGCCGTGCGCTGGCTCACCGATGCCTCGACCGCCATGACCTCGATCGTCATCATGGACGTGTGGAAGAACACCGGCTTCTTCATGATCATCTTTATCGCGGCGCTGCAGGGTGTGCCCAAAAGCATCATGGAAGCCGCAGTGATGGACGGCACCCCCGCCTGGCGGCAGTTCTTCCGCATCACCCTGCCCTACATCTCGCCGGTGGTGTTCTTCTGCATCGTCTACGCCTCGATCGGTGCGCTGCAGGTCTATGAGTCGATCGTCATTCTGACCCAGGGCGGGCCGGGCGATGCGACCCGCTCGCTGTCGATCCTCATTGTCGAGCAGGGTTTCGGCAGTTTCCAGATCGGCTATGCCGCCGCCATCTCGGTGGTGATGACAGTGATCATCCTCATCATCACCGCCATCCAGCAATTGCTGTCGCGCAAGTGGGTGCAGCGATGAACAACGCCATGCAGACCCAGGCCGCCAGGCGCTGGCTCGACTACACCATCATCGCCGTCATCGCCGTGCTCGCCATCGGCATGCTGCTGCCGTTCCTGTGGCTGTTTTCGGTGTCGTTCAAGCCGGTATCGGAAGCCTATAGACTGCCACCGACCTTCTGGCCGACCAGCCTCGATCTCTCCAACTATGCCGCCGTGCTGGCCTCGCGCGTGCCGTTCCTGCAGATCTACGGCAACTCGCTGCTGATCGCGCTGGTGGTGACAGTGGGGCAGTTGGTCACCTGCACGCTCGCCGCCTTTGCCTTTGCCCGGTTGGAGTTCCGCGGCCGCGACACGCTGTTCGTGATCCTCTTGATCGGGCTGATGTTCCCGGCGCAGGTCACGATCCTCCCGATCTATCTGGGCTTTGCCCAGGTCGGGCTGATCAACCAGCCGATCGGGCTGGCGCTGATGTATCTCACCTCGAGCTTCGGGGTGTTCCTGATGCGCCAGTTCATGCTGAGCCAGCCCAAGGCATTGGAAGAGGCGGCGCTGATGGATGGCGCTAGCTACCTCAAGATCTTCTGGCGCATCTCGCTGCCGCAGCTCAGGCCGGCGCTTTCGGCACTCGGCATCATCACCTTCACCCAGACCTGGAACTACTATTTCCAGGCCCGCGTGCTGCTCGGTCGGGAGACCTCGATGACCCTGCCGGTGGCGATGGACGTGCTGCGCGGCTATCTCGGCTCAGGCAGCCTGTCGCTGGTGATGGCGGCGATGAGCATGTCCATCCTGCCCGTCGTGCTGCTTTTCCTCATCGCCCAGAAATTCGTGATCGAAGGCATCACGATGAGCGGCATCAAGAACTAAGAACCCAGGACTTTGCACCTTATGTGGGACGATCTCGCCTCCATCGACGCGCGCTTTCACTATGCCGGCGAGCGTTCCCGCTACCTTGCCTTCCCCTTGGGCGGCATCGGCTCGGGTGGCTTTTCCATCTCGGGCAGCGGCCGGCTGATCGATTGGTCGCTGCGCAACCGGCCGGCGCTGCAGAGCTATAACGGCTACTCGCATTTCGCCATCAAGGCGGAGCGGGATGGCAAGCTGGTCGACGCCCGCGTGCTCAACGGGCCGTATGACCTCAACCCGGCCGGCGCGCCGGGGATGCGCAAGATGTTCGATGGCTTCGGGCATGGCGCCAACCGCCAGACGCTGGTCGGTGTGCCGCATTTCCGCAAGGTCGATTTCTACGGGCGCTTTCCCACCGCCGACCTGGTGTTTTCCGACGAGCGGTTCCCGGGCGGCGTCCGGATGACGGCGTTCTCGCCGTTCATCCCGCACGAGGATCGCGACAGCTCGATGCCGGCGGCGATGCTGGAATTCGAGATCGTCAACACCAGCGCCGAGGCGCTGACCTATACGCTGGCTGGTACGCTCGGGAACTACGGGGCCAATAGCGGCAGGAACACGTTCCGGCAGGCGGGCGGCATCAGCGCCATGCACCTCACCTCCGATGACCCCGAGATCAAGCAAACCGAGCGCGGCGACCTCAGCATCGCCACCGATGCCGAGCTGGTCGAGCACACCGACTATCACTTCCGCGGCCAGTGGTTCGACGATCTCGCTGTCTACTGGAAGGAGTTCGCCCGCCCTGGGCCGCTCCCCACCCGACATTACGAGAAGCCGCGCACCCGCCACATGTATTTCCAGCCCGAGCACACGACGCTCGGGGCAAAGGTCACCGTGGCCCCCGGCGGGCGCCGCACCGTGCGCTTCGTCATCTCGTGGAACTTCCCCAAGGGCGACGTCTACTGGGCCCACCGCGCCAAGCCCGACGGCGTCATTCCCGATCGCCCGACGCCGGCCTGGACCAACTACTACTCGACGCAATGGGCGACTCGCTGGCGACGGCCACCGATGCCCTCACCCGCTGGGACGAGCTGAAGCAGCGCACCCTGGCGTTTCGGGACGGCCTGTTCGGCAGCACGCTGCCGGCGCCAGTGAAGGACGCCGCGAGTTCGACCCTGGCGCTGCTCCGCACGGCCACGGTGATCCGCCTCGAGGGCGGCGAGCTCTGGGCCTGGAAGGCCAGCATACCAATGACGGCTCCTGCGAGGGCTCGTGCACGCATGTGTGGAACTACCAGCAGGCGCTGGCGCACCTGTTCCCGGCCATCGAGCGCACGCTGCGCGAGACCGAGTTCACCTACAACATGCTGCCATCGGGCGGCCTGACCTTCCGCCAGAAGCTGCCGCTCGGCAACGGTTTTGACATTATCGGCCCCTGCGCCGACGGGCATTTCGGCGCCATCATCAAAACTTATCGCGACTGGAAGCTGTCCGGCGATACCGAGTGGCTGCGACGCTACTGGCCTGAGGTGAAGCGCGCCATCGAATATGCCTGGAGCGAGGACAACCCCGATCGCTGGGACCCCGAGCAGACCGGCATCCTCTCCGGCCGCCAGCATCAGACCCTCGATATGGAGCTGTTCGGGCCCAACTCATGGCTCGGCTCGATGTATGTCGCGGCCCTGTTGGCCACCGCCGAAATGGCTGCTGTCCTCGGCGATGAGGAACTGGCCGCGACCACGGCGCGCCTCGGCAAGGCTGGTGCCGAATACATCGACCGCGAGCTGTTCAACGGCCGCTGGTTCGTCCAGAAGATCGACCTTTCCGACAAGTCGGTGCTCACCCCGTTCGATGTCGGGCGCGCCGCGGGCGTCCTCGCCGACAGTTTTATGGACGTCTACTGGTCCGATGAGTTCGGCGAGATCAAGTACCAGATGGGCGAGGGCTGCATCTCCGATCAGATCCTCGGCCAGTGGCACGCCGAAGTGGCGGGTATCGGCCGGTTCCTCGACAAGGGCCGGATCGAGACGGCGCTCCGCTCGGTCTATGCCAACAACTTCCGCCCAAACCTTGCCGATCACTTCAACCCGTGCCGCAACTACGCCTTCGAGGACGAAGGCGGGCTGCTGATCGCCACCTATCCAGAGGGCATCCGCCAGCCGATGGTCGCCGCGCCCTACGCAGAGGAAGTGTGGACCGGCATCGAGTACATGTCGGCTTCGCACATGATCATGCACGGGCTGGTCAAGGAAGGCCTCGACATCGTCCGCGCGGCCCGCGACCGGCACGATGGCTCGGCCCGCAACCCGTGGAACGATATCGAATGCGGCTCCTACTACGCCCGCTCGATGTCGGCCTGGCAGCTGGTCAACGCCTGCTCGGGCCTCGAAGCAGACTTCGTTGCCGGCACGCTGAGCTTTGCTCCGAAGCTCGAAGGTGACTTCCGCCTGTTCTGGTCGGCCGGCACGGCGTTCGGAACGCTGACCCGCTCCGGCACCGAGACCAGCATCGAGGTGCTCGGTGGGGCGCTGCAGCCGGGCCTCTCCATCAGCGTCGATGGCCGGGCTATTGCCGCCCCGCCAGCCGTTTTGGCCCGCGAGGTCCAGTAGCCATGGCCGAAATTCAGCTCAAGTCGGTGACCAAGAGCTTCCAGTCACTGGAAGTGATCCACGGCATCGACCTCACGATCAAGGACGGCTCGTTCACCGTGTTCGTCGGGCCCTCCGGCTGCGGCAAGTCCACTTTGCTGCGGATGATGGCGGGGCTCGAAGAGGTGACGAGCGGCGAGGTGCATATCGATGGCGCCCGCTGCGACCACCTGCTGCCCTCGGCCCGTGGCATGGCCATGGTGTTCCAGTCCTACGCGCTCTACCCGCATATGAGCGTCGAGCAGAACCTGCGCTTCGGCCTCGAGAACCAGCGGCTGGCGAAACCCGAGATCGCGGCACGGGTGAGCAAGGCCGCCGACATCCTGCAGATCAAGCACCTGCTCGCCCGCCGGCCGAACCAGCTATCCGGCGGCCAGAGCCAGCGCGTCGCCATCGGCCGCGCCATCGTCAAGGAGCCCAAGGCGTTCCTGTTCGATGAGCCGCTCAGCAACCTCGATGCGGAACTGCGCATCAAGATGCGCGGCGAACTGATCGCGCTGCACCAGCGGCTCGGCTCGACCATGATCTACGTGACGCACGACCAGGTCGAAGCGATGACCATGGCCGACCAGATCGTCGTCTTGAACGAGGGCCGCATCGAGCAGGTCGGCAGCCCGGTCGAACTCTATGCCCAGCCGAAAAACCTGTTCGTCGCCCACTTCATCGGCGCCCCGCCGATGAACACGCTGAAGGGCAAGTTGCGCCGCCTCGGTGACGGCGCCGCAGTGGAACTCGCATCGGGCGCGGTAATCCCCCTGCCTGGTCGCCGGTTCGCTTTCGCCGACGGCGCCGCCGTGACGCTTGGCATCCGCCCCGAGCACGCCGAAGTGGGAGGCGGGCCGTTCGAGATCGCCGCAAAGACCACGGAAGTGCTGGGCTCAGCCACCATCGTCCACGCCGAAGACAGCGCCGGCACCGACTTCGCCATCGCCCTACGCGGCATCAGCCGCGTCGCGGCGGGCGACAAGCTCGCCATCCGGTTCCCGGAACACTTCGTGCACCTGTTCGACGAGGCCGGACAGACGATCGGCGCGCTACCGGACTGGCGGGCGACCTACTTCAACTGACGGTTGCGGCTGGTCGATAGTGACCCGTGCCCCTCGGCGAGTCCCGGCGATTACGGGCCTTCGCGCTGTTGATCGCGGCTGAGTTTGGGAGTTGGAGCGGGTGAAGGGAATCGAACCCTCGTCGTAAGCTTGGGAAGCTTCTGCTCTACCATTGAGCTACACCCGCGACACGCTCGTATGTGCCGGAGTGCGACGCGGGCGTCAAGGGTGGGTTGGTGCGCTGATGCGGGCACCGCGATGGGTCGGCGACGATGACCATCCGATAATGATGCAAGCTCTGTTACGGGCACGATCCGGCCAAGCACGCTCATTACCTCCTATCTTATTGAGAGAATCGCGCCCTGATGCTAGCAATCGCTCCCTTTTCGCGGAGCTTGCACTTGGCCAGAACTGTGTCAGACGCATTCGAGGTACTAATCGGCTGGCTCAGGCCTTCCGAAACAGAGACGAACGCGGCTGCTACCCATCGCGCAGGTATCGAAGCCCGGCTCACAGCGGACTTCGGAATGACACGCCTATTCCGATCCGGTTCCTTCGGCCACGGTACCAGCGTCAAAGGGTACAGCGATATCGACTATTTCGCTGTCATCCCCTCCACCAATCTGCCGTCGGGCTCGAACTACGCCCTGCAAAAGATGCGGGATTCTCTACTTAGGCGCTTTCCTAATACGGCAATCACCGTGCGCAGCCCGGCCGTAGTGGTCCCCTTCGGAACGACGGCTGGTGAGCGCCACGAAATTACACCTGCTTACGTCGATAGCTCGATCTATAAAATTCCCAACCGCTACGATGGCTGGATGCACTCTGCGCCATCAACCCACGCAGGATGGGTGAATGAGATAAACGATCGGCACGATAAGAAGGTCAAGCAGCTCATCCGACTGGTGAAATATTGGAACTACATCTCCGGCGCAGGCATCCGGTCGTTCTATCTGGAAATGCGTGTGGCCGAGTACGCCAAGGGCGAAAGCTCGATCATATATAGCCACGACGTCAGGCGTGCCCTCAACCACATGTACTCCAAGGAGCTCGCGGCGATGCAGGACCCGAAGGGTCTCGTAGGGTACTTTTATCCATGCTCAGACGCTCAGAAGCCCGCCGCTCTCTCTCGCCTCTCCACAGCAGTTACGCGTGCCGATAAGGCCATTGACGCAGAGCGGGCAGGCAACATCAACGAGGCCTTCGATTGGTGGGACAAACTCTTCCTCGGCAATTTCCCCGCACGCTAGGAGCCTGACAAGTGAGCCGTTCCGATCCCATCGGTGACAAGTACTTCAAGCCGCTACAGCAGGTCGAAGCAACCGTTGAAGTGCTATTCTATTTAGCGGCCGCGCTATCGCTTGCAGCTCTGTTGGTGAGCCGCGCTCAAGATCCCGCTCTCTATGACGGTGTCCAGATCGCTTTCGTCCTGGTCGTCCTAATCGGCTCACTTCTCGGCCTTGTCGCCCGCTTCTATCTCTCACCGCGCGCCACCTCCAAGCGCAGTCAGGACCTCCTCTCAAACACCTTCGCGGTGCCGCTGACACACGACCCTTCGCAAGGCTACTACAACAACGATCAGACAAACCCCTTCCGCAGGCTCGCCGCATCAACCATGGAAAGCGCTTTCTTCACTGCTGCCATCACTCGGGACATGCTCTTGGTGGAACGCATCAAGATTCTCCTTTATCTTGGCCTCTGGATCGTCGCCGCGCTCATCAGAAATACCGATCTGAGCATCATCTCAGTCGCAGCGCAAATCGTGTTCGGTGAACAAACGCTATCGAAATGGCTTCGCATGGAGTGGCTGCGCTCGCGAAGTGAAGCCGTATACGAACACCTGCATGATCTATTCGCGGCCAACAAGGCAGGCAGCTCACCAATTCTTCAAGCGCATGCCCTCGCATACTACTCCGAATACGAGACGTCGAAGGCCACAGCGAACGTACTCCTCTCCCCTCGCGTATTCACCAAGCGCAATCCCGAGCTTACTGCCGAGTGGGATCGGATCCGAGCTAGCCTCAAAATCTAGAGGTTCAAGCGACCGGGCCAATCAAAGCAATGTTCGCCTGCTAAGCTGAAATCGACCTGCAACTCTTGACCGATCAGCCATGTCGCGTTCGGTGCTCATAGGCCAACATTGCCAACTGCCCCACCAACGATGCCGAGGTTGAGTCAGTTCCGGTGACCGGTACATTGCTCACCGCTTCGCCCATTGAGCTTGCGTTCTGAACTGCCGAGACAGCAATTCTGAGGGTGTCGCTTGCAGACGCTCTTGAGAATAGCGGCCCGCCTGCAGGTTCCACGGATCGCCTCAAGCTTTCCGAAATCTCCCCGGGCCAGTCCAACGGCCTAATGAATTCCACGGCTTCCCTGACCGCCTCTCCAATTGAGCAACCGCCAGCAATGAGGGCTACGATCAGAGAGACGACGCCCGCACAAAGGTAGCTGTTGAACTCGCCGTCATCCAGAGCAGATGTCTCGGCGCCGATCAGGAATGCTCTCCGGGATCGGATGCAAACGCCAATCCGATTGGGGAGATTCTCACCATCCCGTCGGACGCGCCCCGCTCCGTCAATGTGAACGATCCGAGCTGACCTGATGTCGTCACCCGCGCAAGCTGCTGATTCCTGAGCTTAGATGCTGACGGTGATGACCTGGCCCAATCCCGATAGGCCTCATGCAGGTGGATACGGATATCCAGGTTTGAAGGATGTTCCATCGAACTCACGTGTTCCAACCCGGTGATCGTTGCCTTCAGTAAGTCGACGCTGGTCGAGCTTTGGCCTCGATCGATTTTGATTTGGTGGATTTCTTCGGGGGTAAATTTCTCGGCTCGCTCGGCCGGTGACATCTGGCTTGCAAGTACTCCAAGCACCTCACCAATCGCTGCTCCATGGATGATCGCATCGAGCTTTGTGCGGGCTTCGTCGTCGAAAAGCATAAGGCGACTCCTTGTTCAGGAGTCGCCCTCTGCGATCATTCCAGTGATGACAACGGGGATCAGGCCATCCGACGCTGATCGATTGTGACGTTGGACGACATCGAAGGGCTCTCGGTGTTCATGATCTTCATGTCGCGAAGAAGGGCCGTTGCCAACTCCTGATTGAAACGTTTGGTCCGCCCCCAAACCGTCAGGATTTCGATGAACCACCAAATGCCGAACCCACCCAGCGTCAACCAATAGAGAACGCCGAGGCCAACGCGCCCTTCGAAGAAGAAGTGGATCGGGAACAGGATCGCGAGAAGCAGCATCAACAGGCCACTCCGACGCTTGTCGACATACTCCTCCTCGAATACCGCTTGCTGTTCTCCAGGCATCCGACCTAGTGCGTTTTTCACGCTGGATGGAAGCTGCTTCGCCACGTCTGAACGGATTTCCAGTGCCATACTAACCCCCATGTATAAGTCTTCTCGCTCATACTTCGCATCGGTATGACTTTCAACGACAATTGGTATCTTTGGATATCCACAACCGGGATCAGTCATCCCATCAGATAAGGGATGACCTCACGTGAACTGGCTTTGCTCGCTGCTAGGGACTTGCCGGACCGGCTCAAAGCCGCGCGGAAGGCGGCCGGTTTGACGCAGGATCAACTGGTGGCGATAGCCGAATGCGCTCCTGTCACCCTGAGTAAGCTGGAGACTGGGGTAAACCGACCGACATTTGAGGTCCTGGTTAGCCTCGCGTACTCGCTGAACGCCTCTCCCAACTACCTGACGGGATGGGAGGATATGGTCGGCTCAGAATCCGATGCAGCGCGTCGCCAACTGATTGATCGGCTTATCCTCGCGGCAGGGAAGCTCGATGCGGATTGGATCAAGCAACTGGTCGATATCGCTGAGAAAGCCAGCCAGCGTTCTTGATGATCGCTTGGCGCCCGAAGCAGTCGTTGACTTGCTTTGCCCGTCGAAGGTTCTCCGGCGGCCTGCCATCGGCTGGCCTCACCTATCACCCGGCCAACACCAGCACTTCGGCTGATTGCTCGACCAAATATAGGCACGCCGGGTGGGCCGCCCGCGACAGCCCGACTGCGAACTTCCCTACGGTTGGTTACTTGTCCGAAGCCGGCGTCCCAGTTAACTACCTACGAAGCAAAATCCGAATCCGGCAGGCTCCTTTTAACTCTGGGAACACGATACCCCTGTGGCGGCGGATATTCCGCGCCTCCCCAAAGATGGACCAAAAGCCAAAGTTCATCGATTTGGCGCCGACTGCCATTCCGGATAACGCCGAGGCGTATTTTGAGGCGCTCGACTACGCCACAACGAACGACGCAGTGCTCAATATCGCTCTGACCGGCCCTTACGGCTCAGGCAAGAGCAGCGTCATCAGATCCTTCCTGAAGCGATACAAGAAGCCAGCTCTTCAGCTTTCGTTGGCGTCTTTCTTGCCGGAAGGTGAAGTTCCCGGGATTCGACCAAAAAAGCAGGAGATCGAACGAAGCTTACTGCAGCAGATACTGTACGGTGTTGAGGCCAGAAAACTCCCGTTCTCGCGCTTTAAACGGATTCAGACCCCAAGGTGGTTTTCACCTGCAATTTCCTTGTTCATCGCCGCCGGCTTGGTTTGTGCCTGGTATCTCGTCAGCAAGCAGAGCGACGTCCTGTCGGGGTCTTTCTTCAAGCCAGCCGATCTTTCTAATTGGCTCAATTTGCTCACCGCACTTGTGGTTGGGCTATTCGCTTGGCGCATGGTCCACAGCATCTACACCACGAGCTTCGGGCTGTCGCTGAAGAGCATCTCCCTCAAGGATGTTCAGATTGCGCCGGCCAACACGAATGAAGAGTCGATACTTAACCGACACCTTGACGAGATCTTGTACTTCTTTCAATCGACGAAGTATGATCTCGTGATCATTGAAGATTTGGACCGTTTCGACAACCCCGACATCTTTGTTACCCTTCGTGAGATCAACGGGTTGATCAACGCAAACGAAGGGATGAAGCGGCGAGTTAGATTTCTCTATGCGTTGCGCGACGACATTTTTCGCAAACACCGACAGAACCAAGTTCTTTGAGTTCATCGTACCCATTATTCCTGTAATCAACCACTCGAACTCGATCGACAAGGTGCTTGAGCAAATTCAACGGCTCGCCCTGGACGATCGACTCAACAAGCAGTTTTTGCGAGATGTTTCGCGATACCTTTCGGACCTGCGGCTGATCCAGAATATATTCAACGAGTACGTCGTCTACGCTTCCAACCTCAAGGCTGACGCCGGTGCCCCGCTGGATCCGAACAAGCTGCTTGCGGTCCTCATCTACAAGAACGTGATCCCGAAGGATTTTGCCGCACTCCATCGGCAAGAAGGCGTGCTCGCCGGGGTCTTAGGACGTTATGAAGAATACATCGCGTCGATAGAACGGACTGCGCGAAACGAGATCGCAGAGATCGAAGCGGACCTGACGGCCGGCGAAGCGCAGTTGTTGCGGGACCAGGTCGAATTGCGACGGGTCTACGCGATGGCGATCATCGAGCGTGTTCCGACAGGCTATCAGGTGCTGCAGACCCCGGAAGCAAACGTTAGTCTTGGTGAACTTACGCAGAGCCCAGCACTCGAAGGCATCCTCAGCCGACAATCATTGACAATCCATAATCCATACCAAGGGCGGACGAGCACCCTCGACCTCCAAGGTATTGAAAGCACCGTGGCCCCTGACAGGACCTTCGAGCAGCGGAAGACCGATGTTGATCGCAAGTCTGCAAAATCAAAGCTAACCTCGTCGGCGCGAATTCGTGAACTTAAGGCGCAGTTGGCCACGCTCCGCACACGCAGAATTCAATGAAGTAGTTCGTGCGAGCGCGGACCTCATTGACAAGGTGTTTGCGGAGGTCGGTGAGAGCAGGGAACTCCTGAAGTTCCTCATGCTCGAGGGACACCTGGATGACACTTACTATCAGTACATCTCATTATTTCACAGCGGTAGGCTGTCGCCAAACGACAACAACTTCCTGATCCAGATTCGGTCGTATGGCAATCCGGCCCCCGACGCTCAGATCGACAACACCGCAGAGGTCGTTGTCTCCATGCGGCCGAGCGACTTTGGACACGGGTATGTCCTCAATCGGTTCATCGTCGACTACCTTTTTTCAGATGTCGTGGCGAACTTAACCCAGATCGAGGCCGCTGTGGGCTTTATCTCGATCCACTTCGACGAGTGCGCTGACTTCTTCCGTAGTTACTATGGGAGGGGAACCCAGGTCGAGGCTGTGGTGGCGACCCTGACCGCTCGATGGCCGAATTTTGCTGCGGTGGCCTTAGAGACAACAGACAGTGCGTCGCATGCGGCGAGGATCCTGGCATATGCTCCTCAGCCCGCGATCGACAGGTCCTCAAGCCTTCGAGGGCCGCTGCAAGAGTTCCTAGCCGCCGAAATGCCGCAGGTCTTGGCCGAGGGTGTCGACTTCCCATTTGATCGACTTTTGGCCCTACAAATTCGGGTGGACGACATAACATCCCTTTCTGAGTTTCCAGATGCCCTTTCCTTCGTTGCGACAGAGGGCCTCTATCGCGTTTCCATCGCCAACATCGCGTACGTACTCGGTGAGATAGTAAATTGGCCCAACGTTGGCGACCTCGAGACGAGGCATTTTTCCGTCGTAGTTGAGGCTAACGACGCCACTCTTCTGCGACGCATCCGCGAGGACTTTCCGACGTACGTAAAGGATGTTCTGCTAAGGTTGCCCACGGACACCGAAGAAACGCAGTCCGCCATTTCCGAGGTCTTGGGCAACGACGATGTTGAGCACGACTTGCGCGAGACGTTCTTGAGCAGGCAGAACACCATTCTTCCAAGTTTCGAAGGCATTCCCGTGGAGTTCCACCAAGGCGTCATGGAACGAGCGCAGGTCGAACCCACATGGGAGAATTGCCTCAGCTTCATGGCAAGCGACAGCTACGATGGTGACCTGCTGACCAAGTTCCTACTATCCAGCCGGGTCGTCCCAGCACTTTCGAAACGGCCAATCCCCAACGCTGACACATACGCGGGATTGCGCCAGTTTGTAGCCGAGAACGACGCCCTCCCCCTCGAAATCTATCGCGGCTATGTGCGTTTGTTGCCAAGGATGCGCAACGAATTCCCCGCGGTGGGAGCGGCCAAACGCCGGGTCCTCATCACAGAACGCAAGGTCATCTTCAAGCAAGAGAACCTGAAAGATCTGGAGGATGCCGACCTCAAGACGTCATTCATCGCAGCCAACATCGGAGTGTTCGAAACGAAGCAGGCGGAATTTTCTGTCGATGACGCCATTCGTGCGAAACTGCTCCGCACCGAAATTGCAGATACTCACAAGCTAAGAATCATCAATTCAATGGACGAGGCCTACATAGTAGCAAACCCTCAGGTGGCGGCGGACGTAGGCCCCATCCTCGATCGCTCGCCGTCATGGACGAAAAACTACAGCCCGGACCTGATCACGTCGGCCATCTTGAATTCTGGGCCAGCCAGAGTGCAAATCTCGCTGTTCGATAAGGTGCAAACTTCGCTTTCCGATGATGGGGTACGTCAGCTCCTGTCGAGAATGCCTGCCCCCTTCCGCGAAATCGGTGTCGGGGGCAAGTCCCCCAAGCTCGAAAACACAGACGTCAATCGAGCGTTCGCGGGCTGGCTGAAGGGCAGAGGTATCATCTCATCGTATTCGGAGATATCTCGCGGTGAGGAGATCAGGCTCTACCCGTTCAGGAGAGGCTGACGGCGAATAGCGCCGTCGCCGCTGTTCTGCGCTGTATTTCAGTGATGTAAGTTCCATGAAATGGCATCGGGCAGGTTTGATACAGCGACAATGTCCGCTTTGGCCAAGAGCAGACTTGCCTATGAAGGGAACACTCTGAAGTCGTCGGCAACTCCGAGGTTCATCGAGTTGAACGCCATCAGTTTCGATGAATACGACACTGTGCGGATGATGGAATCCCCGTCACCCGTATCGATGAGTTTAACGTCGATCGCATCGATCGGTGCTTCTCGGTTCAGTATGGCTGATCCCCTTCGCAGGGATTGCTCCAACTGATCGGTCTGGTCCGCAGGAATCACCCAGATCGAATGGATGTGGAGGTTCTCTGCATCCCTTATCGAACCCCAATACCTCGATCCCTCTGCATCGATGAACGCCAGCACTTTAGGTAGAGAGGATCGATGAGATTCCCTGTGGTAGTTTCGACCAACGATATCTCTGCATGCCCGGTTGTAGAGATGGGTGAACGCGTCAAGCTCCACCTCACCTACCGCTTGGCCTTCGGCCAGTCGCCTATGGCGACCTGCGTCTTTTTCGAATGTTAGGGTCACAAACAGGACCGCTTTTGATTCACCCGGCTCATCGACTGCCTCAGTGATGATCGATCCAAACCAATCCCCGTATGCCTTGTTCAGGCTCCTGGCATTCTGCATTCCTTTCTCATCCCTGATTCAGTCAGAAACTTCGGTCATCGAACCTTCTGAAATATTCAGAAGCGCATTGCGCATTTTCCAATGATCAAAAACCCAGCCTCAAACGAGGTCGGGCTTTGCATGGATTGAGGGTGGTCGTTGGCCAGAGGATTGCCGTCGTGGCTGTCTTGCCGCCCGGTCATATTTATCTAGGGCCAAGGCAGTGCACGATCTGCGCCTTCTGGCCCATAGCCTCATCTCTTTGAAAAACGCTCGAATGGCGTAACTCGCTCGACGCGAACCTGGGCTCCTTTGAAGCTGTCAGACCTCAAGAAGGCTAGTTCCGTCTCCTTGCCCTGGTCGTCGATTTCAGTTTCCCACCCGCGTTTTCCATCGCCGCCGATTTGAGACCATCGATAGCCACGATCGCGAAGAAGCGAGTTGGAGGCGAAAGATGAACCGATGACTCCAACCCTCCAACTTGTCTGCAATGCGGCCGCTAAAAGGTGCTTCATTGCCGTGGATTGACCTGCCAGGCCGGCGAGCAACTCGATCCCAGCGAAGCAGTCCATCACGGCCCGATGCCCGTCGAAAAAGAACCCCGATTTCAGCGCCAAATACTCCAGTTTCGTGCTCTCATGCCCCAAGCCTCGCCAGTCCACCTGAGACATCGAACACGCCCAAGGCTTTTGCAGGAACGCTGGGCTCAAACGTTCAAGGAAAGGGCGATCGAACTGGGCATGGTGAGCAACAATCAGATCGGCTCGCGATACGAAGTCGCCGACTTCGAACACGTTGATCCTCTGTCCCGTCAACTGAGCTGGGGAGATGCCGGTGAGACGCTGCACCTCTAATGGCAACGGTATGGCGGGCTCCGAAAATTGCTGGAACGGTCGCCCGACTTTGAAGATTCGACCGTTCATTCCAAATGTGAACGGCACCATTGCAAGCTCGATCACCTCGTCATTCGAGGAGTCCAGCCCCGTGGTCTCGACATCGACAAACAGTCCAACGTGGGTCGCTGTGCCGTCGGGTGGATTGATGGCCGCTCTGGGGACGAGACGACGCAAGACCCGATAGTCGTTGAACTCATCCAACGTCCGCGCAATGCGCTCAAGCGTTTCGTCGTACCGTTCCAATGCCCGCTTCGCTCCTCTAGAACTCCCTGCTCACGGTACTTATTCGAGCGAGCGGGAACGGCAGGTCAGAGCGAATGGCTAGGCTGGAAATCTACCAGTTTTGGTCCGTGGCAAGTGGAGCTGGGCGAGATTCCGCGGGAAATCCGCCCTGGGAGAGAAGCTTTGGGAGCTTCTTATCTACCTTTGGTAGGGCGTCGGCGCCGACCAATCAGGATGGTTGCCAGAGGTCCGATACATCGATCTCAAGGTCTGGCTCTTTCACGAAGAGTGCTGAACCATTTTTCGATGCCAGATCGGCGTGAAACTGCTTCTCGTTTCCCCACTTGAGTAACGAACCGCAGGATTTACACTCGACCCGGTAGCTATGGTGCGTGTCCGGGGATGGCTTCCACCACGGGGCTTCGCTGGAGCACTTATTACAATGCACGGTCACCTCCGAGAACGATGGTGGAGGTGGTACCAATGAGTGTTCAGTTGATCAAGCGTTGGGGCCCGTAGAACTTTCAACCATCCGAGAGAATGCCTCAATCACATCCCTCGCCCGGCTTGTCACCTTGGCCTCCTCAAGGTGGGCATATCGCATCGTTGTCCGAATATCGGCATGACCGAGAACTGCCTTCACCTCATAGACACTCATCCCGTTCTGGATCAATCTGGACGCGTGGGTGTGACGCAGAGTGTGAACCGAACAATCGTGTAGCCCAGCCCGGTCAAATGCCTTGCGGATCGCGATAACGCTGTATCCCCTCGCTCCACCCTTCGAATTCGAGAACAGGAATTTCCCCGTCCGTGCTGCCGCCCGATTTGCGATCACGTTTCCAACACGGGTGGTCATGAACAAGATGCTCTCATTCTCGACCTTCGACCGCCACAGCCGGATCAAGCGATTTTCGAGGTCGATCTGATCCCAGGCTAGACTGGCGATCTCGCCATACCGAGCTCCGGTGTCGAGAAGCATGACGATCAGGTCGTAGTTGTCCTGCATCGCCTGGAGCTTCTTCGGATCACGCTCGTCAGCCGGTGCAAGACCATTGCCAACGCGGTTCGGATCAAGCTCTGCAAGGAGACGCTTTTCCTCGTCGATGGAGAGATAACGAAGTTTTCCTCCGGGGATTTTCACGGGCGGTGCTGACAGATCAGGGATGTCGAACCCGTTCCTCTTCGCATACCGGATCGCTCCCATCATCAGGTTCAACTCGTGTTTGATTGTCTGGGGTGCCCGTCCTTGCTGGCCTCGCCTCTGCTTATGGCGATCGAGGTCACCATTGGTTAGCGATGAGATCGGGGCATTGCCACCCAGCGTGGTCAGGAGGGCTTTCTTCCTCCTGACTAGGTTGCGGTAGCTCGGTGTTCCCTCCTTGCTGGTAAGGAACCGAAGCAGGGCCTCCGACACCGATATCGACTTTTTCCTGCCCAGGACGCCCTCGGCATAGGCCTCCGCCTTGACCTGAGCTTCGACTTTTTCTGCCACTTTTCGATCGGTGGTCCGCGTCGATTTGACGAAGGTCCGACCGTTCAGCTGGAACTGAACATACCAAAACCGCGAGTTTCCCCGTTTGACGAGTGGCATAGCGAAAATCCCTTTCGCCCAGTCCCTCCTCTACAAAACCACCATGGACAACGGATCGTTTCGACCCGTAATAGCTACGTAAACAATGGGTTATGTGTTCTCAGGGTGTCCGTATGGTCGACTGGAAAAACCACGAGCTTGATGTCTCAGTCAGTCACCATTTTTCCAACAAGCGTCGCCTCACCGAAAGCGCATTCAGTGACGGGTTTACCGCGTTTCAGGTCACCGCCGATCAGCTCGCCAAAGCAGTAAAGAGGGGATGGGCGTACGCACCGGTGTTCCGCGGTCCACGGAAGAAGGAGAATTTTCGCAAGTGCGGGGTGATCTCTCTCGACTTTGACGGGGATGTCGCAGCCAGTCAGATCGCCAATGATCCAATCGTTAAAGAGGCTCTGACCGTCCTCTACACCACATTCAACGACACCCCTGAGAGGCGACGGTTTCGGCTGGTTTTCGCCTTGAAGTCACCAATCGAGCGCGGGGCGGATTGGGAAGCTGCCACTCGCACCCTTGCTCTTCGCCTCGGTTCAGACTTGGCAGCCACTGATGCGGCACGCATCTTCTACGGAAACACCAAGGCTAGGGTCGAGGTGTACGAACGCGGCCTTTCCGATGATCGCGTCAAGGAGTTGGTCGAGGGAGGGAGGAACGCACACCAAGCCGAAGATTCTGGCGGGAAGTGGGTAGCTACCGGTCGTTCTGTCATCAAACTCGACAAGGATCAAAGGGTTAGAAAGGCCGGTCGGGGTGAATCGGTCGCGCTCGCTGTTCTCGCCAAGCGAACGTCAATCCACTGTCCTAAACATGAGGATCGGAACGCCAGCGCCTTCGTCATCGAGAGCCAGCGAGGGGTAAAGGGGGTCCATTGCTCCGCCTGCGGTCTGAGCTACTGGCCTGAGGAAAACTCCTACGACTTCAACACCTTCGATACCGCGCTCAGGATGGCGAAGGATTTGGGAGTGTCAGGATTTCCGTGTGCTTGCGGGCGGTTGCACATTACGCCGCCATGGCTTTGATGAATCGTTCGCCGAAGATGACGGCGAACTGAGGCTTTGCCATTGACCACTCACGAGGCGGCATTTTCCACTCCTTCTCGGAGCGGTTCAAGATCAGATAGAGCAGCTTGGTTGCTGCCTCGTCGGTGGGGAAGTGGCCCCTGGCTCGGACGGCTCGTCTGAGCTTGGAGTTCAGCGCTTCGATGGCGTTGGTCGTATAGATGATCCGTCGCACGGCATCGGGGAAGGCGAAGAACGGGATGATCTCGCTCCACACCCGCCGCCAGCTCTGGCCGATCGCGGGATAGCGCTTGCCCCATTCGCTGGCTTCGAAGGCGACCAGCGCCTCTTCGGCGGCCTTGGCATCGACGGCGCGGTAGATGCTCTTCAGCGCCCCCACCAGCGGCTTGCGGTCCTTCCACGATACGAAGTCCATGGAGTTGCGCAGCAGGTGGACGATGCAGGTCTGGACCACGGCTTGTGGGAACACGGCGGTGATGGCGTCGGGGAAGCCCTTGAGGCCATCGACGACGGCCAGCATGATATCCTCGGTGCCTCGGTTGCGGAGCTCGTTCATGACCCTGAGCCAGAACTTGGCGCCTTCGTTCTGCTCGACCCACATGCCGAGCACCTCCTTGCCGCCGTCGGCGCGCACGCCCAGCGCGATATGGATCGCTTTGGAGCGGACCATGCCTTCGTCGCGGATCTTCACCCGGATGGCATCGAAGAACACCAGGGGATAAGCCGGATCGAGCGGGCGGGCCTGCCAGGCGGCGACCTCATCGAGCACGGCATCGGTCACCGTCGATATCAGGGCGGCAGACACCTCGATGCCGTAAAGCTCGCGCAGATGCCCGGTAATCTCCCGCGTGCTCATGCCGCGCGCGTACATCGAGATGATCTTGTCGTCGAAGCCGGGAAAGCGACGCTGATACTTGGCGATCAGTTGCGGGTCAAAGTTGCCCTGACGATCACGGGGGACGTCGATCTCGATCTTGCCGGTGTCCGTCACCACCGTCTTGTGGCCGTAGCCATTGCGGCTGTTGCCCACCTGTTCATCGCCGCCCAGATGATGATCCATCTCGGCATTGAGCGCACGTTCGGCCAGCGCCTTCTTCAGCGTATCCAGCAATCCGCCCTGATCGAGGGCGGCGGCGGCATCGCTGCCAGCCAGAAGCTGGTCGAGTAAATCAGCCGGGATCACCGGCTCTTTGCGTCGGGACATAGGGAAAACTCCTTCTCACCCATTATGCCCGCCCGCACACCGAAATCAGGACAGTCCCAAGGATTTTGCGCAGCAAGCTCAGCCCAATTGGGATCTTTTCCTCCACAGTCTGACTCCCCATACCGAGCCATTTTCCCCACCCAAGATGCGATCGAGGGGATCAAGGAAGCCGACATCCACCTGCTTAATTCCAGGCATTTGGGCAACATCGAGATTCCCCAAGGGATCACCTACATCAAAAGCCCAAAGGGTTCAGGGAAGACAGAACTTCTGCGTCAGGTCGTCTCTGACCCCCACAAAAGCGTCCTGCTCATCGGGCATCGGCGTGCGTTGATTCGTCAGCTCTGCGAACGACTGAACCTGAGTTGCTATCTCGACGAAGGCAAAGACGGCATCCCGATCGACCACAAACGGTACGGCGTCTGTCTCGACAGTTTGTCGAAGGCCCGCGATTTTCCCTATGACTACGTATTGATCGACAAGTCCGAGCAGGTTTTGTCGCATTTCCTCTCCGATACGATGGAGGATAAGCGCAGTTCGTTGATTTACAGGCTCCGTCATCACGTCGCCAAAGCCAAGCGTCTCGTCGCCCTGGACGCCGATCTCGGCTGGACAACATTCCGCTTCTTCAACAGCTGCGGACGATCTGCCGATGTATCCAAGTCGGCGGCAGTGTTCCTGAACGAACACGTCAGCGCGAAAATTCCGTTGAAGGTGTTCAACTCCAAGGCCCACCTTGTCGGAGAAATCCACTCGGCCGTCGCTCGGGGCGAACGGTGCTATGTGACCTCCAACTCTCGCGCGTTGATTAAGTCATTGTTCGAGACGCTATCAATCGAGGTGGGAACCGAGGAGATCATCCAGATCACCAGCAAGAACTCTCAGAGTGTCGAGATCCAGGAGTTCCTCTCCAACATCAAGGATCACGCTCGTAATTATCGAGTGATCCTCACCAGTCCATCTGTTTCAACGGGGGTCGAGATATCGTTTGAGGATGAGGAGCAGGTGTTCGACCACGTCTTTGGCATCTTTGAACCCAAGATCACCACGCATTTTGAGTGTGACCAGCAGCTCCTGCGCGTCCGCAATCCGAAGGCGGTGAGTGTGTTCATCTCCCCCTCCAGATACGGTTTTGAGACTAACCTCGATGTGGTCAAGGCCGACCTGTTGGTCGAGCGTCTCTTGGAGACGCTAATCGATGGGTACACCGACAATGGTTCCTACGTCTTTAGGGATCACCATCCACTGCTTGATCTCGGATGCAGCGTCGTGAGCGTCGAGCGTGCATCCAAAAACAATCTCAAGCAGAATTTTATCGACTTCAAATTGCGTCAGAATTACCCCATCGAGATTATCCCCGTTGACCCCCTGATGTCGGATCGAGGGAAGGATTACCTGCAGTCAGGAAAGGACAAGGTGGACGACAAATACGTTAGACGCCTCATGAACGCCCGTCAGCTTTCCCGAGACGAACTAACTATCGTTCGCGAACAGGTCGAAAGGAACGGTGTGGTCCCTGATTCAATCATGGCTGCATACGACCGCACTTGGATCGAGATTTTCTACCGCCAAACCATAACGCCTGCCCTAATCTACCTGCACGAGAAGGGCAGGTTCCAGGCAACCGTCGGTCGCTTTGAGGGCTTCACTCGTCCATCCGATGTCAAAATGACAACTTGGGTGCTCCAAACTACAGATTTCAAGGACCCTTTCCACAAGGTCATCCATTCAAATCACTTCCAAATTCTATTCCTACAAAAAGCCCTGGTCGCAGCCGGTCTTTGGGACGGGTCTGCCTTCGCGTGGGGGAAGGAGATCGACACCCGTGATCTCACCGAGTTTGTAAAACTCGTCCAGGAACTGAAACCCCAGTACGAAACCCAGTTTGGCAATGAGATTTACGCTGACCTGGTCCAAAAACCGATGTCCCAGCTCAATGCATTCTTGGGGCTCATTGGCCTCAAAATGAAGAAGCTTCCCAAAAGGATCATCGTCGAGGGGAAGCGAATTACCCGGTACGAGTGGGATATGGAGTCTGTGTCAGGGATGGAGGAAATCTCGAACCGACGCTCCAGTTATCCCGATCCGTGGGTCTCACCACCCTTCGTTCAGAACTGATCGCCTCGCTCCGAGATTTCCTCCATCCCCTCCACCCTCCCCTACCCTCGCCGCAGTGTCCACGGGTTGGGTATGGGATCACTCCCCGTATTTTATAGAAGATTGAAAAATCACCACCAGTTATCCCTCCTCGAAGGGTGGTGAAACGACGGTGCCCCTTACATCTCCAATGAACACCACTCCACATCATTATCGCCGGTTGGGTAGGGTTGGTGGATCACTTACCCTGTTATACAGAGATGTTCAAAATCACACCCACTTATCCCATCCGACAGGGGGGGGTTACGGGTTTGGGGACTGAGAGAGGAGCCTCAGCTTTTTCATCTTCCGTCGGCAGTTGTACCAGTACGTCAAAGCCCCTTTCTCCGTCAGTGTGGCTCCCTCAACGAACGCCTTGACGACTGTCTCCTGCAATTCCCCTTCGATCTGAATGTAGATCGCCATCGCAGCCTCAGCCTTCGTCTTTCCCTCATCGATCAAGGCTTTGCCTGTAGCGATAGCGGCTTTCACGGCCTCGACATTCGGTTCGTTCGTGGTGGTGGTAGGTGCAGATTTCTTTGCCATTTACGGCTCCTCTCGTGGTGAGAGGGCATCCGCACGCTGACAGGGAATGACAACGAGGGATTTCGGTTGGTAAACTCGCCTACGCCTGAGGTTAGGGCGTGGGGGGCGGCTGCATCACGCACTAGCGGACTTGCCGAAAAAAACTGCTTAGGTACGCTGATTGGCAAGCTGGGGAAATTCAATGGATATCAACGAACAAATCGACGCGCGCCTCAAACGATCGCGGTCGATTTTTGAGTTGTTTGGCCACGCCATCACTGTGGTGACGTGGATCTCCTTCTGTGCAGTCGCCATTTTTAGTCTCGCCAACATGCTGATGGGTGGGACGGGGGTGCACCTATCAGGTCGCAACCCGCTGGTGTTGGTCATTCTGATAGCCGGATTCATGGCAGCGGCGTCCAGCGCTTTCCTATTTTGGCACCTCGCCAAATTGGTGTTCGCCCTCCAGTCGGATGCGGAGCAGACGGGAAGCAAGGTTTGGCGACGCATCATGTGGCACCTGGATGGATATCTTGCCTACGGGTTCTTGGCGCTGACGGGTTGCATCGCTGGCCTCCTTGCACGACAAGCCGCGCTTTCGCTTGGCCTTATTAGCCCCTGACCACAAATCTCCATCACCCGGCACAAAGTCCGTCCGAGCTCGGCGGCTCTTACCCGTTACCGTCCACCCCCACAAACGATCCGAGGGTGTGGGGGAGTGAACTGCGCGGAACTCCGTATCGCCCCAGCGGTGGGTACGCCTCTGGTACCGGTCGAAACGATGGATCGGCAGGAAACACCTGCCCGATCACACGCTAAGAACAGCGGGAAGGTGCGAGGAAGCTAATCAACCAAAAGTGGGTCGGCTTCCTGTGCAAATCTACCACAAATCTCGACAGTTTCCCGGGTTATTCAGGACTGCGACTTCAACGTAAACAATTGTAAAGTATGTGCTTATTATTACGAGAAGCGCTGTCGAACCCTCGTCGTAAGCTTGGGAAGCTTCTGCTCTACCATTGAGCTACACCCGCGACACGCTCGTATGTGCCGGAGTGCGACGCGGGCGTCAAGGGTGGGTAGGCGGGCAAGGGCACTCGATCAGGGCAACGGCTGCCCGTGGTCTTAGGGATTGGCCGCCGCTTCGAGAAACTTGCGGTCGAAGTTGCTCGCAACTCAAGGCCGCCGATGAGGCCTGGCGCGTCGCATACCCTGCGCAGGCTGCAGCAGAACCCTTACGGGACTAACTGTCATTTGGCTTGGGGTCGGGCCGGCGCCGCCAGGCCGCGTCGCCGGCCCCAAGGCTAGTGCGGTCGCGGCAGCATGTCGTGGTCGAACCAGCCTTCGCTGATGGCGAATTCGACGAGGGTGGCGCGGCTTTTGGTGCCCAGCTTGTCGTAGGCGCGGGCGCGATAGGTCTCGACGGTTTTGATCCCGAGGGAGAGCTTGCGGGATATCTCTTTGTTGCTGAAGCCCTGCGCGACCAGCCGGATGACCGTCTCCTCCCGTTCGCTCAGCGCCTCGACGGGCTGAGACAGGGTCCTCGCTCCGGTAATCACCTTGCTGGCGACTGCCGGATCAACGAAGACGCCACCGTCCCGTACGCAGCGCAGGGCGCGCAGCAGGTCGTCGGCGGCGCTCCGCTTCAGCACGAAGCCATTGGCGCCGGCTTTGAAGAACTCGCGCACATAGGTGCTCTCCTCGTGCAGCGTCAGGGCGAGGAGCAGCAGACCCGGCAGGGAGGCACGCAGCTCGCCGACCAGCGCGATGCCGGACCCACCGGGGAGCGATCCATCGACGATGGCGATGCTCGGCGATGCCGCGAGAACACCCTCCAGCCCGGTCGCGTAATCTCCTGCCTCGCCGACGACTTGATATTCACCCTGGGCCTCGAGCAGGGCTCTGAGGCCCGAGACCACGACGGGATGATCGTCAATGAGATAGACCGAACAGGGTGCGGCCATGAGATGCCTCCTCGAGGATCGGAAGGTTGACAAACAGCGTCGTCCCGACCCCGGGGCTGCTTCAACCTCAGGGTGCCGCCCACCGTGAGCAGCCGTTCAAGAATGCCGGTGAGGCCAAAATGGTTCGTGGCGATCTGAGATTGGCTGGCGAGCGCAAATCCCAGCCCATCGTCTTCGATGACAATGCGAAGCTGGCCGTCGTTCAGGCGCGCCGTCAGGCTGATCGAATGGGCGTTCGCGTGCTTTGCAACGTTGGTGAGCGCCTCCTGGACGACGCGATAGGCCACCAGTTCTGAGGATTCCGGCAGGCGCTCCGGCAGATCATCGAGGTGCACATCGACATCGATGTCGAGCCGTTCGCCCCACCCTTCGGCAAGCTCCTCCAGCGCCTTGCGCAGACCGAAATCAGCCAGCACCAATGGACGCAGCTGTGTGGTAATGAGGCGCACATGTCGGCTCAGGCTTTCAACGGTCCGCCGGAAGCCCGCCAGCTTCCCCTTCGATCGGCGTCCACGGCGGTCGCCTCCAGCCCTTTCAAGCCGATCGACAGGGCGGTGAGATCCTGCCCCAACTCGTCGTGCAGTTCGCGCGCGATCCGCAACCGCTCGTTTTCCTGGGCCCGCAGAATTCCCTTCAGGGCGTTGGCGTTGGCCTCCTCGATGAACCGGCGGCCGGTGATGTCGCTGAAAACGATCACCACAGAGGATGGGGCGCCCATGCCATCGGGGGTGGGAGCGGCACTGACCGAGAGCCAGACCCGGTCGCCGTTGCCGACGCTGAGGAGCATATCCTCGCCGTTGACGATCTCGCCGGTCCGCAGGGCCCGCCGGCAGGGCCACCGATCGGTGGTATAGCGCTCGCCGGATGGACTGAAGGCGTCGAAATCGGTGTGCACCGCAGGATGCGGGGCGCCCGCGCTGCTGAACAGCTTGCGGTAATTGTCGTTCACCAGCACGACCTCGTGCGCCGATGTCATCACACAGACGGCCGCCGGCATCTGTTGCAGGATCGCGCTTAGTTGCCGCTCGCGTTCGAGCAGATGCTGCTCGGCGAGATCCCGCTCATGATCCGACTTGATCGCTCGCCGGGTCGCGCCGATCAGCATCATGCCGGTGAGCAGGTTGATACAAAAAGTAATGGCGAGGATCAGGTCGTCGGTGCTGTAACCCCACAGCGGCACTGTAGTGTCGGCACTGCGCAGCAAATAGACGCATGCAACAGCCGAGCTTGCCAGGAGCGAGGCAGCGCCAAACCATAGATGTCGCCTTGGAATTCTGCCGCCGAAGGGTGGGGAGAGGCCCGCTCGCTCGATGGATTTGCTCATCGACTATACCTTCACTTAAGCCGGCACGTCCTGACGCGCGCAACCTATCACCGAGCCCTCAACCTAGGATAGGCGCAAAAGGGTGTCTGTCAGGCATTCCCCGAGCTGCAGGATTTTCCCGGACGCGGCTGCCGCAAGCGAACCCGACCGCCATGTCCTGCCTGCGCCGGTTTTTTCGGGCTGGGCGATGTCCGATGATCGGCCTTGTCACCAGATGGTGATCAAGCCCCCATCCAATATGAAGTCGTCAAAATGAAAGCACTGCTTCTCGCGACCGTCGCCTTCGTTGCCCTTACCGGCTTCGCTGATGCCATGTCCGTCGGCAGCGGCAACGGCAATGGCAACGGCAACACCGGCGTCGGCAACGGCAATGGTAACGGCAACAGCAACATTGGCGCGTTCAACGGCAACTGGAACGGCAATGGCAATGTCGGCATCGGCAACGGCAACCAGAACGGCAACGCCAATATCGGGGTCGGCAACGGCAACCACAACGGCAACCTGAACCTGGGCGCCTTCAACGGCAACGGCAACGGCAACTACAACTACGGGGCCTTCAACGGCAACTGGAACGGCAACCTGAACCACTAGTCGCACGCCCCCGGAGACGCCAGTACACAAGTCGCCGCGGCCGTCGGCCGAGGTGCGAGCTGGCGTCTTCGCTCGAAGCCCCGGAGAACGAAGATGAACCGCGCAATCACATCAGCAGCATTCGGCCTGTTTCTGCTCCTGCCCCTGCATGCCGCAGGAGTGGGGATCGGCAACGGTAACGGCAATGGCAATGGCAATGTCGGGATCGCCAACGGGAACCTGAACGGGAACCTCAACGTCGGGATCGGCAATGGAAATGGCAACGGCAACGGCAGCGGCGTTCCTGTCAGCAACGGCAATCTCGGGGCGTTCAACACCGGGACGGGCAATATCGGCGCCTTCAACAGCGGGACCGGCAATGTCGGGGCGTTCAACGGTTTGGGGAACACATCGACGACCAGCGGCAACGGCAATACCGGCGCCTTCAATGGCAACGGCAATGGCGGCCTGTTCGACGGCAACAACAACATCGGCGCCTTCAACGGCAACTTCAACGGCAACAGCACGCTGCGACACTAGGAGCGCATGACATGCACTCAGGCCATCGACTGCTCGGCGTTGCGCTGATCCTCGGTACGCTTGCCAATGCGCCTGCACTTTTCCCGCCGCCCTGGCAGGGTCGGGAAACGGCAATGGCAACGGCAATGTCGGGAACAATAACGGGAATGGAAATTCCGGCAACGGACAGGGCAATTGCCACGTCGGGAACGACACTGGGAATGGTAACCCCGACCGACCTGACGGCAGCGGAGCCAGCAAGAGCCAGGACGAAGCCGCACCGCCCGATGGCGCGACGGCCGGCAGTGATGCAGGTTATTGTCTGCGATGGCTGGCTGGATCGCTACCGCGGACCGTGAACTCGCTTTGGAGTTCCACCTGGTAGCGCTATAGTCGCCACTGACCCGACGTACCGGGAGCTGATCTTCCGGAGTGGAGTCAGTCAGGGAGGTCGTGAGATGGTTCGGACTGCGATTGCAATTGCCGTTCTCATGTTGAGCGGCGGAGGTGCATTGGCGCAGGGCGGCGATGCCGCGCTGGGCGCGACGGTGTTCAAGAGATGCGCGTCCTGTCATGCGGCGGGGGAAGGTGCGACCAACAAGGTCGGCCCGGTGCTCACCGGGGTGGTCGGGCGCACGGCCGGGACGTTCGAGGGCTATAGCTACTCGCAGGCGATGAAGGATGCCGGCGCGGGCGGATTGGTGTGGACGCCCGAGAACCTGGCGAAGTTCCTCGCCAAGCCCAAGGATTTCGTCAAAGGTACCAAGATGGGCTTTCCCGGCCTTCCCAACCCTGAAGACGCGATGAACGTCATCGCCTATCTGGCGTCGCTATCGCCGCCGCCCGCCCAGTAGTTCTCCTGATCAGTGCACCACCGGCGCGGGCACTGCGTGGCTCGCGCCGAAGAATTCCATGCGGGTGAAGAAGGTGTAATCCGCCTCGAACGCCATCAGGATGACGAAGATCAGCACCAGCACCGGCGGCACCAGGATGGCGTAGCTCAGCGCCAGCCGCTCCCAGGCCATGTGCATGAACACCGCGATGATCAGTCCGGCCTTGCCCAGCATCAGCATCAGGATGAGGCCCCAGCGGACATAGCCCTGGAACTGCAGCAGGTCGACTGCGTAGGAGCAGGCGCTGAGCACGAACAGCCAGAACCAGACGATCAGGTAGAGCCGGATCGGGTGCTGCTGGCCCTCGGCATGGGCATCGGGCGTCGCGAGGGGTTCAGAACTCATATGTGCTTCAGCCATGATCTCACCAGAGGTAGAACAGCGCGAAGATGAAGACCCACACCAGGTCGACGAAGTGCCAGTAGAGGCCGACGATCTCGACCATCTCCCAGCGGCCCTTGCGTGAGGTGAAGAAGCCCTTTTTGCCGGTGTCGAGATCGCCGCGCCAGACCTTGCGGGCCATCAGCAAGAGGAAGATCACCCCGATGGTGACGTGGGTGCCATGAAAGCCGGTGATCATGAAGAACACCGAGCCGAACTGCGGGGCGCCCCAGGGGTTCTCCCACGGGCGGACGCCTTCGGAGATCAGCTTGGTCCATTCGAACGCCTGCATGCCGACGAAGGTGGCGCCGAGCGCCGCGGTCAGCACCATCAGCACCGTGGTTTTCACCCGGTCGCGGCGGTAACCGAAGTTCACCGCCATCGCCATGGTGCCGCTCGAGGAGATCAAGACGAAGGTCATGATGGCGATGAGGATCAGCGGCACCTGCATCCCGCCGATTTCGAGCGCGAACACCTCCGAAGGGTTCGGCCAGGGCTCGGCGGTCGACATCCGCACCGTCATGTAGGCGATGAGGAAGCAACTGAAGATGAAGGTGTCCGAGAGCAGGAAGATCCAGATCATCGCCTTGCCCCAGGAGGCGGTCTTGAAGGCGGTCTTGTCGGACGACCAATCGGAAACGAAGCCCGGCAGGCCGGGTTGCGGGTCGGTGTGGGTCAGGGCCGGATCGGACATGGGCGATATTCCCCTCGGTCAGCTCAGCAACTGCTGGCAGAATGCGATGAAATCGCTGGCCCAGCCGGCCAGCAGGCTGAACAGCACCATCCAGACGAACAACATGAACAGCCAGTAGGTGGCGCAGAGTTCGACGTTGAGCCGGACGCTGTCGACGCTCGCCTTGCCCCAGGCCTTGATACCGGCCCACCCCAGCGCCACGAGGCCGCCGACGATGTGGAGGCCGTGCAGGCCCGTGCCGAGGTAAAAGAAGCTGTTGGCCGGGTTGCCGGCAACATAGTAGCCGGCGGCCGACAGCTCGCCCCAGGCGATCAGCTGGCCGATGAGGAAGGTGATGGCGAACGCGCCGGCGGCGGCGAGGCCGAGGCGCAGCTGCACCGGGTTGCCGCGCCGCACCGCGCGCTGCGTCCATTCGAGCGCCAGGCTCGACAGCACCAGCATGGCGGTGTTGAACCACAGAACCGGCGGTACCGGCAGCGGCTGCCAGTCGCCGAGTTCCCGGCGCATGAAATAGGCGCCGGTGAGCAAGGCGAAAAGCGCGCCGACAACGGCAAGGAAGAAGCCGAGCCCGACACGCTTGGCCGGATCGCGCGAGGCCTGGAAATCGGGGACGCCCTCGATCACCCCCTGCTCCAGCCACGGTTTTGCCGTCAGCCGCTGGCGCGCCAGCCACCAGCCGGCGAGGCCGGCGACGATGGCAAAGAACATCACCACGACACTCATGACTTCTTACCCTTGGGCTGCCTGGGCGCCTCGTGCGGCGGGTTGGCGCCGGGCTGGTTCTGCGGGATGAAGTCCTCGGCGGCGCCCGGCACGCTGTAGTCATAAGCCCAGCGATAGACCACCGGCAGCTCGCGGCCGAAATTGCCATGGGCGGGCGGGGTTTCCGGCGTCTGCCATTCGAGCGTGGTGGCGCGCCACGGGTTGGCGCCGGAGGGTTTGCCGTGCCGGATCGACCAGATGAGGTTGAAGACGAACACCAACTGCGCCGCGCCGACAATCAACGCCATTACGGTGATGAAGATGTTGAGCTCGTGCGCCGACGGCGGCAGGAACGAGATGTCGCCGGATTCGAAGTAGCGCCGCGGCACCCCCATGATGCCGAGGTAGTGCATGGGGAAGAAGATCAAGTAGGCGCCGAGGAAGGTGACCCAGAAGTGGAGGTGGGCCAGCGTGTTGTCGAGCATGCGGCCGGTGATCTTGGGATACCAGTGGTAGATGGCGCCGAAGATCACGAGGATCGGCGCCACCCCCATCACCATGTGGAAATGCGCCACGACGAACATGGTGTCCGACAGCGGCACATCGACCACCACATTGCCGAGGAACAGCCCGGTCAGACCGCCATTGACGAAGGTGACGATGAAACCGAGGGCGAACAGCATCGGCGGGTTGAGGTGAATATCGCCGCGCCACAGGGTGAGCACCCAGTTATAGACCTTGATCGCGGTGGGGATGGCGATGATCAGCGTGGTGACGGCAAAGAAGAACCCGAAATACGGGTTCATGCCGCTGACATACATGTGGTGGGCCCAGACCACGAAGCTCAGCGCGCCGATGATGACGATGGCCCACACCATCATGCGGTAGCCAAAGATGTTCTTGCGCGCATGCGTGCTGATCAGGTCGGAAACGATGCCGAAGGCCGGCAGCGCCACGATGTAGACCTCAGGGTGGCCGAAGAACCAGAACAGGTGCTGGAACAGGATCGGGCTGCCGCCCTCATTGGACAGCAGGTTGCCCATCTCGACCACGGCCGGCATGAAGAAGCTGGTGCCGAGGAGCTTATCGAACAGCATCATGACGCAGGCGACGAACAGGGCCGGAAAGGCCAGCATGGCCATGACCGTGGCGGTGAAGATGCCCCAGACGGTCAACGGCATGCGCATCAGCGTCATGCCGCGGGTGCGGCCCTGAAGGACGGTGACGATGTAGTTGAGCCCACCCATGGTGAAGCCGATAACGAACAGGATCAGCGACACCAGCATCAGGACGATGCCGAACTCCTGGCCGGGGGTGTTGGAGAGGATGGACTGCGGTGGATAGAGGGTCCAGCCGGCGCCGGTCGGCCCGCCCGGGGTGAACCAGCTCGCCACCAGCACCAGCACGGCGAGCAGGTAGGTCCAGTAGCTGAGCATGTTGACGTAGGGGAACACCATGTCCCGGGCGCCCAGCATCAGCGGGATCAGGTAATTGCCGAAACCGCCGAGGAACAAAGCGGTGATCAGGTAAATCACCATGATCATGCCGTGCATGGTGATGAACTGGTAATAGGCCGCGGCGTCGATGAAGCTGAGGAAGCCGGGGAAGGCCAGCTGCATGCGCATCAGCCAGCTGAGCACCAGCGCCAGCATGCCGATGGCCAGCGCGGTGCTGGCATACTGGATGGCGATGACCTTGGCATCCTGCGAGAAGACGTAGCGCGTCCACCAGCTTTTCGGATGGTAGAGTTCGGCATCCGGAAACTCGGCAGCGTGGGCATCGGGCCCGTGAGTGGCGTCGACCATCAGAATGCCTCCTCGCACTTCATCTGATGTGAAATCGCGCCCGGAAAATCCGGCGGCCTCGAGCGTTTCGTTGCGACGCTCTAGTCGATAGTGGCCGTCTTGAGGACCTCCGGGGGATAGAGTTGGGCGTAGGTCTGCTGGCCGGCGAGCCAGGCGTCATAATCGGCCTGGGTGTCGACCACGACGCCGCCGCGCATATAGGGGTGGCCGGTGCCGCAGAGCTCGGCGCAGAGCACTTCGAACTGGCCGGTGCGGGTGGGGGTGAACCAGAAATAGGTGACGGCGCCGGGGATCATGTCCATCTTGGAGCGGAACTCGGCGACGTAGAAATCGTGCAGCGTATCGATCGAACGCAGCAGCATCTTCACCGGCTTGCCGACCGGCAAATGCAGATAGTCAGCCTCGATCAGCACGTCGTCGCGACCGTTGGGATCATCGGGCTTGATGCCGTACGGGTTGTCGGTGGCGACGAGGCGGGTGTCGGTGAGGCCCAGCTTGCCATCGGCGCCGGGCAGCCGGTAGGCCCATTGCCACTGTGCCCCCATCACCTCGGCTTCGGTGGCGTCGGCCGGCACGCTGATGAACTGGCCCCAGACGAAGAGGCCCGGGATCAGCATGGCGGCGACGCCAACGGCGGTCAGCCCCATCAGCCAGTTCTCGAGCCGCTTGTTCTCGGGTTCGTAATCGGCCTTCTGCCCCTCCTTGTGGCGGAAGCGCCAGACGCAGTAGGCAACGAACAGCACCACCGCGGTGAACACCGCCCCGGTGATCCAGAAGGTGATGATGATGGTGTTGTCGATATAGCCCCAGTTGGACGCGATCGGCGTCCACCACCAGGGGCTGAGGAAGTGGAACGCCACCGAGCCGGCAACGATCAGCACAAGAACGACTGCTACGACCATCCCACTCCCCTCCAGAGGGCAGACGATGAGGCCGTCGGCACCTAGCGCAAGGCGCAAAGCAGACGTCGGGCGCAGCAGGGGGTTCTGCTCGTCTTCAGCTATGCTTGGCGCATCGCTACAGAGCAAACATGGCCCGGATGGTCTGAGCCAGCTAGAATCGGAGCCATATTTGCTTTAGGCACCGGCACTTAGGACTTGATGATCACATTGGCTCACGGACTTGTCAATTGCGACCAATTCTCGCAGCCCGGTCGATAACGACACCGAACACTCCCGAAGCCGTGGCTTGTTTGGGTCAGTTGTGGGCAGTAGAGTGCCCGGCAGGACTTGCGGCCGAACGGGCTAGTGTCCGAACGGCAGGTCCATCGAGAGATGGCGATGCAGACGTGCCTCAAGTGCGGTTTCAACAACCCGGACGCGGCTAAGTTTTGCGCCAATTGCGGTAATGCGCTCGAGGTCGCCCGACCGGTCGAAGGCGAACGCCGTTTCGCGACGGTGCTGTTTGCCGATGTGGCGCGCTCCACTGCCATAGCCGAGCAGATGGACCCCGAGGATTGGGCCGGCATCATGAACGGCGCCTTTGCCTTCATGAACGCCGCCGTGTCGCACTATGGCGGCACGGTGTCGCGACTGATGGGCGATGCCGTGCTGGCGCTCTTCGGTGCGCCAGCGGCGCATGAGGACGACGCCGAGCGGGCGGTGCGCGCCGGGCTCGAGATGCAGGATGCGGCAATGCGCTATGCCGGCGGCATCAAGCAGCAGCACGGCGTCGATTTCGACCTGCGGGTCGGGATCAATACCGGCACCGCGGTGCTGGCCTTTGTCGGCGATGCGATCAGAACCGAGTACACCGCGCTGGGTGATGCCGCCAATGTCGCGGCCCGGCTGCAGTCGGCGGCCGAGCCGGGCACGGTGCTGATCAGCGCCGATACCCACAAGCTGGTGCATGCGCTGTTCGATTTCCGGCCGCGCGGCAAAATCGAAATGAAGGGCAAGGCCGAGCCGGTCGAGTCCTACGAGGTCACCGGCATCAAGGCGGTGCCCGGAGCGACGCGGGGGCTTGAAGGGCTGTCGTCACCCCTCGTGGGGCGCGAGCGCGAGATCGGGCTGCTGCGCGACCGGCTCGGCGACCTGACCATGGGCATCGGCTCGGTGGTGGCGGTGGTGGGCGAAGCGGGGCTCGGCAAATCGCGGCTGATCGCCGAACTGAAGCATCGGCGCGATGCACTGCCCGAGCCGCGGCCGATCTGGCGGGAAACACGGGCGATCTCCTACGGCCAGTCGATCCCCTATTACCCCTGGCGGCAACTGGGCCGGATGATCGTCGGGGCCGACGATATGGATGTGGCGCCCGCCGTGCGGGACAAGATCGCCGCCTGGGTCGCGCGGCTGGGGCTCAAGCCGAACGACATCCCGTTCTACGAGACGATGATCGCCGTCGAGAGCGAGGCGAGCCGCGCGGCGCTGCGCGCCATGTCAGGCGAAACAGTGGTCAACGGCGTCGCGGCAGCAATCGTCAACGCCATCAAGTCGGTGATGCATGCCGGCAATGGCATGACCCCCTACGTGATGGTGCTGGACGACCTGCACTGGTCGGACTCGGCGACGCTGGAACTGATCGCCCAGGTGGCGACACTGGCGGCGTTCGAGCCGATCATGCTGGTGACCATCCTCCGGCCGGACCGCAAGGCAGCAAGCTGGCAATTGCTGGATCGGCTGCAGGCGAGCCTCGGCAGCAGCTTCGCGCCTCGATCTCGAGCCGCTCGATGCGGCCGGGTCGAGCCAGTTGCTGGGGAACCTGCTCCATATCGAGGACCTGCCGGCGAGCATCCGGGCGCAGATCCTCGAGCGCTCCGAAGGCAACCCGTTCTATCTCGAGGAGGTGCTGCGCTCCCTGATCGATGGCGGCCAGGTGGTGCGCGCGGGCGAGCATTGGCGGGCCACCCGCGCCATCCTCGAGGCGACGATCCCCGATACGCTGGCGGGTGTGCTCAGTGCGCGCATCGACCGGCTGCCCGATACCACCAAACGGGTGGCGCAGACGGCGGCGGTGATCGGGCGGGTATTCCAGCACCGGGTGCTGGAATCGGTGCTGCAGAACGGGCCGGCGCCGGAGCGAATCGAACATATCGAGCCGCACCTCGCGACGCTGAGCTACGAGCAACTGGTGCGCGAAAAAGCCCGCGACCCGGAGCGCGAGTACATCTTCAAGCATGCGCTGACCTGCGAGGCCGCCTACGACCTGTTGCTGCGCTCGCGTCGCAAGGATTTGCACGCGCGCTGCGGCTCGGCGCTCGAAACGCTGTTCGCCGAGCGGCGCGACGAGTTCGCGGCGATGCTGGCGCACCATTTCGAGGAAGCGGGCGATCTCGAGCGAACGCTGCAATATGCGCGGGTCGCCGCCGACAATGCGCGGCGGGTTTACGCGGTGCGCGAGGAACTGGAGCATCGCGACCGGATCCTTACGACACTCGACAAAATGCCGGGCGCCCTGCCCGCCGAGATGATCGATGCGGTGCTCGAATGGGCCTGGGTGCGCAACCGGCGCGGCCAGTACGAGGGCATGTTGGCACGGATCGAGGCGGCGGTGCAGATCGCCCGGGAGCTGGGCGACAAGCGCCGGCTGGGCCTCGCCTTGTCGTGGATGGGCAATGTCCACATGGTCACCGGTTTTCCGTCGCGGGGCTTCCCCTACCTCGAAGAGGCGCAGCGGCTCGCCGCCGAGACCGGCGATGACCAGGTGCTGCTGCTGCCGCTGTTCATCGCCACCTGGTCGCTGGTGGAACGGGATGCCCGCTCGGGCGAAGAAAAGCTCGCCGAGGTGATCGAGATGGCGCGGCGACAGGATGCGCCGGATATCCTCGGCCACGCCCTCACCTACCGCGCCATCGCATTGGCCCGCCTTGGGCAGTTCGACGAGGCCAGCGCATTGGTCGACGAAGCGCTGGCGCTGATCCCGACCATCGGTTCGCCGGTCAAGCAGGCCGACGTGCATATCGGCGCCGGCATGGCCTATTACGACATGGGCGATATCGAGAAGGGGCTCGAGCATGCCCATCTCGGCGCTGATCTCGCGATGTCGGCCAATGGGCTCGAATGCGCCTGCGCCGGCTATTTCGGTGTCGGCCGTGGGGAACTCGGCCGCCGCAATATCGATGATGCGCTGGCGCAGTTCCGGCGCTCGCTGAAGCTCGCCGACGCGGTGGGCATGGATTACTACATCAACCTGATCCGGGCCGGCGTGGCGGAAGCCGAGTTCGAGAAAGGCTCGACCGGTTCGGTCGAGCAGTTGCGCAGCGCCATCGACAGCGCCCGTTCGACCGACGACGACTTCGTCGTCGCGGCGCTGGCCATCCCGTTTTCGCGGGCGCTGCTGCGGCTCAACCGGGCAAATGAAGCGCGTGAGGCCATCGCCGCCGCGATCGCCTATTTCCGTCGCATGAACCTGAAGCCCTATCTCGCCAATGCGCTTGGTATCATGGGCGATGTCAGCGACGCGCTGGACGCGCGCGAGGCCGCCACTGAGGCGCGTGAGGAAGCCGCCAGCCTGCGCGACGCGATCAAGCTGCCGCGCTCGCCCGCCGCCTTGCCCAGACCCTGCAGGCTTAGCCGATGGAAAAACCGGTGATCCTCGCGGTCGACGATGAACCTTCGGTTCTCGCCGCGGTGACGCGCGACCTCAGGCGGCACTACGCCGCGAACTACGATATCGAGCGCGCCGCCTCGGGGGCGGAGGCGCTGGAGGTGCTGCGAGAACTCAAGCTCGCCAACCGTGTGATTGCCCTGTTCATCGCCGATCAGCGCATGCCGCAAATGAGCGGCGTCGCGTTTCTGGCGAAAGCCATGGAGCTCTACCCCGAGGCACGGCGCGTGCTGCTCACCGCCTACGCCGATACCGACGCGGCGATCCGGGCGATCAATGAGGTGAAGCTCGATCACTACCTGATGAAGCCGTGGCACCCGCCCGAGGAACAGCTCTACCCGGTGCTCGATGATCTGCTCGACGACTGGCGGGCCAATTACCAGCCGGTGTTCGAAGGGGTACGGGTGGTTGGGCATCGCTGGCTGGCCGACGGACACCGGGTGCGCGATTTCCTCGCTCGCAACCTGGTGCCCTATCGCTGGCTCGACATCGAGACCGATGCCGAGGCGACGACGCTGCGCGAGCTGGCCGGCGCCGCCGCCGAGCCGCTGCCGCTGGTGATCCTCGCCGACGGCACGGCGCTGTCGCGACCGACCATCGCGGCATTGGCCGAAAAGGTCGGGCTCCACACCCACGCGGTCGCCGACACCTATGACCTGGTGGTGGTCGGCACCGGACCCGCCGGCCTTGCGGCGGCGGTGTATGGTGCATCGGAGGGCCTGAGGACGTTGCTGATCGAGCGCGAGGCACCCGGCGGACAGGCCGGCACCAGTTCGCGGATCGAGAACTATCTCGGCTTTCCGGTGGGGCTCAGCGGCGCCGACCTGACGCGGCGCGGCGTGCAGCAGGCGCGGCGGTTCGGCGCCGAAATCCTGACCCCGGTGGAGGCGTTGAGCCTCGAGACGCAGGACGGCTACCACATCCTGACGCTGAGCAACGGCAACAAGGTGGCGGCCGAGGCGCTGATCATCGCGACCGGCGTCTCCTATCGGCTGCTGGATGTGCCGGGCGCGGAGCGGCTGTCGGGAGCGGGGCTCTACTATGGCGCGGCGATGACCGAAGCGATGGGTACCGCGGGACAGGATGTCTTCGTCGTCGGCGCCGGCAACTCCGCCGGCCAGGCAGCGCTGCACCTGGCGCGCTTTGCCCGATCGGTGACGCTGCTGGTGCGCGGCAAATCCCTCGCTGACAGCATGTCGCAATACCTGATCGAACGGATCGAAGACGCCGACAACGTCACGGTGCAGACCGGCGCCTCGATCAGCGCGCTGATCGGCGAGGAAAGCCTTGAAAGGGTGGCGGTGCTCGATAGCGCCAGCGGCGTGGCGACCGAGGTGCCGGCGCGGGCGGTGTTCGTGTTCATCGGCGCTTCGCCGCGCACCGACTGGCTGAAGCACAAGCTGCAGCTCGATGCGCAGGGGTTTATCCTCTCAGGGCCAGACCTGGTGCGCGAGGTGGGGCGGAAGCCCGACGGCTGGGCGATGGATCGCGAACCGTTCTGGCTCGAAACCAGCGTCCCCGGCATCTTCGTTGCCGGCGATGTACGGCGGCAATCGACCAAGCGCATCGCCTCGGCGGTGGGCGAAGGGGCGATGGCGGTGACCTTCGTGCACCAGCATCGGCGTGGCCCTGCACCGGCAGAACGGCCGACGCCGGCAGCCGGTGGCTGAGCCATGGCCACGGGCGCCCTCGCTGCAGAACGCAGCACCGAGCTGATCCGCAAGGTGCCGATCTTTGCCGAGCTGAGCGATGCCGAGGCGAGCGAACTCTGGCAGGCCGGGCAGCGGGTCAAGGTCGCGCCTGGCGAGGTGTTCATTCGTGAGGGCGAGCCAGGCGGCTCGCTCTATATCATCCTCACCGGCGCCGTGGAGGTGACCAAGGCGGATGGCGAGCGCGAGGTGACGCTGGCGACCCGTGGCCCGGGCGAGGTGCTCGGCGAAATGTCATTGCTCGAGCAGGCGGCACGCACCGCATCGGTGCGGGCTACTGAACCAAGCGAACTGCTGGCAATCGGCTCGGCGGCGTTCCGACAGTTGCTGGCGCGCCGCCCGGAAGCCGCGGCGACCCTGCTGCGCACCGTGACCTCGCGGCTCAGGAGCACCGAGGCCTCGCTGGTGCAATCGGACAAGCTGGCGGCGCTCGGCACGCTGGCCGCCGGCCTCGCGCATGAGCTCAACAACCCCGCCGCGGCGATCCAGCGTTCGACCGGCTATCTCAGCGAGGCGTTCGAGGGATGGCGCCGCCGCACCGTCGAGCTGAGCGTGCTGGAGATGACGCCCGAGGAACGGCAGGGCCTGGTGGAGCTCGAACGCAGCATCGCCGATTGCCGCGCCACCCGCTGTGCAGACGCCGAGGCACGGCGGATCGAAACAAAGCTGAGCCAGCGGCTCGAGGCGCTTGATGTCACCGAGCCGTGGGAGATCGCTCCGGCCATGGCGGCCTATGGCTGGTCGGTGGAGCGGCTGGAGCCGGTGCTCGCCACCTTTGCGCCTCTGCATGTCGATCCGGTGCTGCAGTGGCTGGGGCGGGGGCTGGCGGCGCAGCAGTTGCTGGAGGAGATCGAAGTTGCCTCCCAAGCCATCTCGGGCATCGTGCGCTCGGTAAAGGCCTATGCCTATCTCGACCAGGCGCCGGTGCAGGATGTCGATCTCGCCATGAGCCTCGATGACACCCTGATGATCCTCAACCACAAGCTCAAGCATGGCGTGGCCGTCACCCGGATGTACGAGCCGGCGTTGCCCCGTATCGAGGCCTATGCCGGCGAGCTCAACCAGGTATGGACCAACCTGATCGACAACGCGGTGCAGGCGATGGGCGGCGCGGGCCGGCTCGAGGTGGGCGCGCGGCGGTTGGGCGAGGAGGTCGAAGTGCTGATCGCCGATAGCGGGCCGGGGATCCCCGAGATGGTCGGACGGCGGATCTTCGAGCCGTTCTTCACCACCAAGGCGCAGGGCGTCGGCACGGGGCTCGGGCTGCACATCGCACACAATATCGTGGTCAACCGGCACCGCGGCCGGATCAGCTTCACCTCGCGGCCCGGACGAACGGAGTTCGCATCGTACTGCCGCTACGGCTCAGGCCGTCGCCGACACCGGAGAACAACCATGGCGTTCGATGAGGTGGGGCGCTGTGCTCATGATGCGTTGATCCGCGACGTCATCCCGAACGCGGCCGACAGCTGTCCCGAATGCGTGGCGCGCGGCGACGAGTGGGTGCACCTGAGGGTGTGTCTCGTCTGCGGCCAGGTCGGGTGTTGCGATGAATCGCCCAACCGTCACGCCCGCCGGCATTTCCACGGCACGGGCCATCCGGTGATCCAGTCCTACGAGATCGGCGAGACCTGGCGCTACTGCTTCATCGACGACATCGAGCTGCCATCTGGCCAGCCGCTGCGGCAACGCTAAGGAGACCGCTGGTCACCCAAGAGCGCTTATCGCCACGGCGTCTCGGCTCCCACCAGCGTCACCCGCTAAGGCTGAGAGATCCCACTGGGTTCCCGCCTGCGCGCATACGCGACAAGTTACGATCGTGAAGTTACGATCGTGCCCAGCCACCGGCTGTCATCCCTGCGAAAG
>CBDIRF010000028.1:0-55198 GCA_965284115.1 Devosiaceae bacterium | reverse complement strand
CGGTGGCGCCGGATTCGCCGCAGCATTTCCTCAGTGCCTCGCCGCGCATTCCGCTCGATCGCGATATCACCGGCTACGCCCGAACCTCCGCCACCGGTGACACCTCGGTCTACGCGGTGGCGCTGGCGCTCTGCCTCGGCATCCACCGCGATTTCCGCTACGACAAGGACGCCACCAAGGTCGATACCGGCCCAGTCGAGGCCTTTGCGCTGAAGCGCGGCGTCTGCCAGGATTTCGCCCATGTGATGATATCCGGGCTGCGCGGGCTCGGCATTCCCGCCGGCTATGTCTCGGGGTTCCTCCGCACCATTCCGCCCAAGGGCAAGCCGCGGCTCGAAGGCGCCGACGCCATGCATGCCTGGGTCCGCGTCTGGTGCGGCCAGCACATGGGCTGGGTCGAGTTCGACCCCACCAACGCCATGCTCGCCGGCCCCGACCACATCACCATCGGCCACGGCCGCGACTATTCCGACATCTCCCCCATCGTCGGCGTGCTGCGCACCAGCGGCGGCCATACGGCCAAGCAATCGGTGGACGTGGTGCGGGTGGAGTAGACTGGCCTCTCCGATATCCTCCCCCGCGGGGCGGGGGAGGGGGACCGCGAAGCTGGTGGAGGGGGCGGCTCTCGGCATTTCAAACCCCCTCCACCGCCTTCGGCGGTCCCCTCCCCCGCCCCGCGGGGGAGGATCTCGCAACCGCCGGTGCCCCGCTCCACCCCCTTTCACCCCCTCCCGGAACCAATTGTGGCAGAGCGCCGTTACTAGGCTGACGCGCCACGAGCGGCGTGTCTACCGGCCCTCCCTCCGGTAGCACCCATGCAAAAGGAACGAGAGCGATGACCCGACTTGAGATCGCCAACCTCGGACATGCCGCACGCTCGGCCGTCGTCTGGATGCCTGAAGGTTATGACGGGCGCACGCATTACGGTGCGGTGCTGGCAGCCATTGTCCCGGCTGTCGGTATCCTCGTGGTGGCGGCAACCCTCCTCCTGTCTATCCGCTAGGAGCGTCCAATGACTTTGAGCACGATCATCATTGTTCTGCTGATCCTGCTGCTGATCGGCGCCATACCGGCCTGGCCCTACTCCCGCTCCTGGGGAGCTTACCCCTCCGGTATTCTTGGCGTCGTGCTCGTCATCGTCATCATCCTCGTGTTGATGCGCGTATTCTGACGAGCTCCGCGAGCCAAGGTCGCCCCCTTGCGGCTCGCCATCGCACCCCAGTTCGCCCCCGGACTGGGGTGCAGTCATTTTAAATCAGTCCATCAACCGCTTCGGCCAAACGCCCGGAACTCTTGAGCAAACCGTGCGTTGAACCCCCATCACATGAGGAGCGACCATCATGGCATCCACCACCGACATGGCCCCCAACCGGGCCGCCAAGGCCCCTGCCCGCCGCGCCGCCGCCAACGGCCCGCGCCGCGCTGCGGCACGCCAGAGCCAGAACCGCGAGGACGAACTTTCGTCCCAGGTGCAGCAGCTGCAGACCGACCTCAAGTCGATCGCCGCGACGCTCGCCAGCCTCGCCGAGGACAAGGTCAGCGACGCGCAGAAGCTGGCCAAGCGCGAGGTGAAGAACCTCGCCCGCACCGGCCAGCACGCCGTCGAAGACGTGCAGGATGAGTTCGGCCAGCTCGAAAAGCAGATCAAGGACACTATTCGCGAAAAGCCGCTGACCGCCGTCGCCGGCGCCATTGCGCTCGGCTTCGTCCTGGCGGTGGTTTCGAGGTAGGCCATGCAGCTGATCAGTTTGGCGGCCTCGGTCCTCGGGATCGAGGTCGACGAGTTGCTGGAGCATGTCAAGAAGAACGCCATGGCCTGGTCGGCTGTGGCGCTCTTTGCGCTGATCGCGCTGGTCTTCGCGCTGGCGGCGCTCCATGCCTGGTTCACCCTCTTATGGGGGCCGATCGTCGCCCCGCTGCTGATCGCCGCCGGGGCGCTGGTGCTGGCGCTTGCCGCCTATGCGGTCATCGCCATCACCGACAGCATCGCCAGAAGGCACGCCACCGAGCGCCGCAACGCGGCGGAAAAAACCGCACTGGTCACCACCGCGGCGCTCACCGCGCTGCCGCTGGTGCTGCGATCCGACCTGATGAAAAAGGTCGGCATCCCGATCGGCGGGGCACTCGCCGCGGCCTACCTGCTGGCCAAGCCCGGCAGCGCGCACGGCCACAGCAACGGCCACGACCCGGACTGATCACATCGCCACATCGCCCGGAACCCGCCCTCCGGCCCCCGCGTTATCCGATGCACCAACGACAGATTTCGGAGGCGTATGCGCCATGACCCACATCAAACGGAAGATCGTGACCATTCTGACCGACGACCACATTGCCGATGCCGAAAAGATCACCATCCTGCGCCAGCTCGAAGCGGACTCGCTGTCCAAGGAGCGCAGCGCCACCGAGGGCATGACCGCGGTCGATGGCGACGACGGCGAAGATTTGAAGACGATCGAGAACGCCCTGCGTAAGCTGGGGCAGGAACCGGTAGCGTCCGGGGCTGCAAGCCTCTGAGGCAGTGGTTGGGTTGAGTTTTGGCACCCCGCCCGGGAGACCTGGCGGGGTGCTTGTTTTGCGCCGAGTTGGCAGTCTCCCTTCCCTTCTCCCCTCAGGGGAGAAGGTGGCCGAAGGCCGGTTGAGGGGTGAAGCGGTGCCATTCGCGCTCGTTGAGAGGCTGAACCCCTCACCCAGTTTCGCTACGGACCTATCGGTCCTAGCTTCACTACCCTCTCCCCTCAGGGGCGAGGGGGCGTTGGGGCATCGCCAGCGTAGACGATCAAGCCGCTTCGATCACCGGATCTTGCCGTTCCCCCGCAATCTCCGCCGCCGGCAGCACCACCCGCAGCCCGCGGGCATGGATCCGCAAATCCACCTGTCGCTCCAGCGGGATCAGCTCCCCGTCGATCACCGCCAGCGCCGAGGCCTTGCGGTGCGGGAAGCTGAGGCTGACCTGGGTGACCTCGCGCTCCGACACCAGCGGATGCGCCTTCCAGTTGCCGAAGGCCAGCGACAGCGCCAGCCCCGCCAGTTCGAGCGCCGGCATGGGTTTGACCACATAGACGCCGAGCACGCCGCGATCCACCGCCTCGGCATAGGGCACATGGCCCTCCCCCAGCACATTGTTCGACACCGCAATCGCCGTCGCCTTCCGCCGCTCGGTGCCCTGCGGCGTGCCGATCACCGCGTCGAACACCAGCGGACGCGACAGCGACAGCCCCACCGCCCTGAGGCTCGCCAGCATCTTGCCCCAGCGGCTGCGATAGCTGAGCCCGTTGCGGATGCGGACCAGCCGCGAGTGCAGCCCCACCGAAAACTGGTGCACGAACGGCCGCCCATTGGCCGTGGCGATATCGACCGCCGAAACCTCGCCGCGCGCCACGGCGCCGAGCGCCGCCTCGAGCTGCAACGGCCCGCCCAGCGAGCGGGCAAACAGGTTCATCGTGCCGGCCGGCAGCACCGCCAGCGCCATTTTGTGGGTGAAGCAGATGCCCGCCGCCGCCGAAATGGTGCCGTCGCCGCCACCCGCCAGCACTGCCTCGGCCGCCGGGTCGGCCGCGGCGCGCTCCAGCTCGGCGATCAGCTCGTCACCGCCGACCACCCGGCAATCGATGCTCTGGCCATGTTCGGCAAAGATCCGCTCGGCGGTGGCGACGAACCCCGCCATATCCATGGTGCGGAAGGTGCCGCCATCCTTGTTGAAGACCCCGACGAAACGCATGCTGCCCCCATTGGCTGGTATGCAGCGGAACGGCGCGGCCAGCCGGCGGGTTCCATTCGCTTACGCTGCCGGCGGCACATCCAGCCGCGGCAGCCGCACGGTGATCGAGGTGCCGCCGCCATCGCGGGCCCGATACTCCGGCTCGCTGCCGCCGAATTGCCGGGCCAGCTGCTTGACGATCAGGGCGCCCAACCCATCCTGCGCTTCGCCCGCGACAATGCCCGAGCCATCGTCCTCGACCGTCAGCGCGGTAGCCCCGCCATCCGGCCGCCCGAAGCGGATGAACACCGTGCCGCCCTGCCCACCGGCAAAGGCGTGTTTCAGCGCATTGGTGACCAGCTCGCTGACCACGATGCCGAGCGTCGTCGCGTCGCGCGCCGGGATGATCATCGGCTCGAGCTGCTTTTCGAACCGCACGGCCTTGTCGGGCGGCATCGCGGCGGCAAGGTCGTCGATCACGTCGGTGAGGAACTCGGCGGCATCGGTGGTTTCGAGGTCGGCGCCGAGCCGCAGCCGCCGGTGCCCCGAGGCGATCGCCTGCACCCTCAGTTGCGCCGCTTCGAGCGCGTTGCGCACTTCGTCGGACGAAGTGCGCGCCAGCTGCAGCCCGAGCAGCGACGACACCGTCGCCAGCGAATTGCCGATCCGGTGGTTGGTGTCCTGCAGCAGCGTCTCGAGCCGGGCCCGCTCGCGTTCGGCATGGCCGCGCGCCTCCTCCGCCTCGGCGGTGCGGGCCCGCACATGCGCTTCGAGCTCTTCGTTTTCGCTGACCAGCTGGTTCTGCTGCCGCGCCATCGCCACCACCTTGCGCTGCGTGCGCGACAGCAGTGCATAGGCGAGGATGGCGGCAGCCCCCAGCGCCGCGAGAATGGTGACGATCAGCAGCTGCCGGTAAAGCTCCATCCGGCCGTTGCGCTCGATCAGCTTGTCGTCCTCTTCGCCGATCACCTGGCGCAACACGGTGCGGATCCGCTGCATCAGTTCGAGCCCGGTATCGGAGCGCAGCAGCGCCAGCGCCCCGGCGCTCTGCCCCGACGACATCAGCTCGATGGTGCGCGCCATCTCCGCCCGCTTGGCATCGAGATCGGGCACCAGGCCCTCGATGCGCTTGAGCTGCGTCGGGTTGTCGCTGATCAGCGCCAACAGGCTCTGATAGGTCTGGCTCAGGTTGCCCACGGCGATGTTGTAGGGCTCGAGATAGGCTTCGTCGCGGGTGATCAGGTAGTCGCGCTGCCCGGTTTCCGCATCCACCACCGCCAGCATCAGTTCGCGCGCCTGCCGGCGGATTTCGTAGGTCTTGGCGATATCGGCGAGCTGGTTATCGACCGTTCGCACCATAAAGAGCGAGGCCGCTACCGCCACCAGCACCAGCGTCAGCGACGCCAGGATGGCGACGCGCCGCACCACGCCACGTCGTGGCGCGACGGCTGGAACGGACTGGGTGCTGACATCAAGCATCAAGACGCCGTCCTCGGCCCGGGATCGTGCAGGACAGTCCGGCTTTTGCCCCCCGGACCAATGCAGGGCCTTTGCCTAGCGCCGGGCGGTGGCAACAATTGGGCCCCGTCATATCAGCGGGCGCTTGCGATCATTGAGCCCGCCCCAGCCGGCAATGTCGGCCAGCGCCACGGGATCGAGCACCTCGCAGGCCCGGTCGTGCCAGCGGATCAACTGCCGCTCGGCGAGCTTCCGCAGCGTCTTGTTGGTATGGACGATCGATAGCCCCAGCGTATCGGCCACGTGCTGCTGGGTGATCGGGATCAGCTGTTTCGAGGCCTTGACCTGCCCCACCTGCGCGGCCCGTTGGTAAAGGAAGGCGATGAGGTAGGCGGCCCGCTCCATGGCGCTGCGCCGCCCGACGCTCAACAGGTTCTCGTCGAGCATCCGCTCTTCGCGCGACGCGAGCCAGGTGACATCGAAGGCGAGCCCGGGGTGGTTCTCGAACAGCGTCGGCAGCGTGTCGCGTTGGAACACGCACAGCACCACCGCGGACAGCAACTCCACCGAGTGCTCCATCTCGCCGATCACCGAGCCCTGGAGACCCACCAGATCTCCCGGCAGCAGATAGTTGAGGATCTGCCGGCGGCCATCCTCCAGCGTCTTGAAGCGGAAGGCCCAGCCCGACAGCAGCGTGAACAGCTGCGCGCTATGCGCCCCCTCGGCGAGGATGGTGGAGTTGGGCTCGCTCACCAGCTCGCCGCGCTTGAAGCTCGACACGAATTTCAGCTCTTCCGGCGTGAAATCGCGAAAGTGCTGATTGTCCCTGAGGGGACACGCTTCACAGGGGATGCGGCGGGCATGGGCGACGGTGGCCAGGGCGGTGCTCACGGCTGAAGGGTCCACCGAGCATGCCTCAACGGTGCACGAACACAACCTCCGTGTGCTGCCAAACTTCGCCGCCGCATGTCTTTGTTAAATGACCGCGACGGCGCCACCGTGATCGATCTGCGCCTCCACTGCGTCATGGAACCACAAAATGCACCGATTGCATGCCCTCGTCGTTGAGGAGGAGTATCTCGTCGCCGCCGATATCGCCGAAACGCTGCGCGCCGCCGGCGCCGCCGGCATCACCATCGAAGACGATGCGGCAGCGGCGCGCGCCCTCGATTTCTCCGCCTTCGGCCTCGCGGTGATCGAGGCGAAATTCGGCAGCGCCGACGCTGTGGCGCTCTGCGCCGCATTGCGCGCCGCCGGCGTTCCGGTGGTGGTGACATCGGCCGATGCGGCCGTGCAGGCAATGTTCACCGGCGCCACCCCGCTCGCCAAGCCGTTCGACACCGCGGCATTGCTGGCGGCCTGCGCTGCCGCCAGGGGGCGAACCGACCAGCATCAGTGAACCACCGGTGGCGGAGCCGCTCCCGTCAGGGGGCTTGGCTATCGAATATGGGCACTGGCAGCAGAGGGAGTGCCCTTCTCCCCTCGTGGGAGAAGGTGGCCGAAGGCCGGATGAGGGGGGCTCTCCGCGTACACGGTCGCCCTTCGCTACGCTCAGGTCGCGCTACACTTCGTTTCGCGACCCCTCATCCGCCCTTCGGGCACCTTCTCCCGCAAGGGGAGAAGGCAAGAGGGCCCTCCACAGCCATATGCCATTACCCTCCCCTCCCAGCGGACGCGTAGCGCGGCGGGGGGAGGGGAGCGCAGGGGCCAGTGCGCCTCAGGTGAAGCGCGGCAAGGTGGTGACCTGCGCCGACACGGCGTCCGGCCCGTAATCGCCTTCGCCGGTGACCTTGAGCAGTTCCTGCAGCTTGGTGCGGGCCCGACACCCGGCTCTTCATCGTGCCGATGGCGCATTTGCAGATTTCGGCCGCCTCTTCGTAGGAAAAGCCGGAGGCGCCGATCAGGATGATCGCCTCGCGCTGGTCGTCGGGCAACTGGTCGAGGGCCCGGCGAAAATCGCCCAGGTCCATGATCCCGTATTGCGACGGGTGCACCGCCATGCGCTCGGTGAAGGCGCCGTCGGTGTCCTGCACCTCGCGGCCGCGCTTGCGCATCTGGCTGTAGAACTCGTTGCGCAGGATGGTGAACAGCCACGCCTTCATATTGGTGCCCATCTCGAAGCTGTCCTGCTTCGCCCAGGCCTTCATCACCGTGTCCTGCACCAGGTCGTCGGCCTTGTCGTGGCGGCCCGACAGGGACACCGCAAAGGCGCGCAGGCTCGGCAGAGTGGACAGCAGTTCTCGCTTGAAGCTCGGCTTCTCGGCGTCCATGGCGTTACTTACCCTTCGCGGGCTTGGACTGCTTTTCCACCGCATCGAGCTGCTCCAGCAGGTCGATCAGCCTCGAGGGGATTTCTTCGCTCTGCACCGCTCCGTAGAGGGCTCGAAGCTTGTTGCCGATGTCGGAATTTGGCCCCAGTCCATCGTCGCGGCGCCGCCGCAGCATGCCCAGATCATTCATTGTTGTTTTGTCTCGCATAAACCCTTCGCCCCACAGCAGGATCTGACGCCCCATACTCCAGCCGCGGCAGACTAAATGCGCGGTGGCAAAAAAAGTTCCGGCCTGACGGGAACCAAGTTTTCTGCATTCCCGTTCTTCTGCATGGTAAGCTCTAAAAGCGTCACGGGAGTAGATTATCGATGTCCCTTTCCACGCGGATCGCACCGCATCTGCCATATTTGCGCCGGTTCTCACGCGCCGTCACCGGCTCGCAGACCTCTGGCGACGCCTATGTAGCGGCAACGCTCGAGGCGCTGATTGCCGATCTCAGTATCTTTCCGCAGTCGAGCAACGACCGGATTGCGCTCTACCGGCTCTATTCGGCGCTGTTCTCCAGCTCGGCCATCCGCGTGCCGGAGCCGAACTCGAATTTTCCCGGAGTCGCGGGCAGCGGCGAACCTCGCTAACCTCGCGCCGCGGCCGCGTCAGGCCTTCCTGCTGGTTGCAGTCGAAGGTTTCAGCCACGATGAGGCCTCCGAAATCCTCGACGTCTCCGCCGACGAGTTCACCGATCTCTTGGCGCAGGCCTCGGCCGATATTTCGCGCCAGGTGGCGACCGATATCCTGATCATCGAAGACGAACCGCTGATCGCCATGGATATCGAGCAGATGGTCGAGGGCCTCGGGCATCGCGTCGTCGGCATCGCCCGCACCCATAAGGAAGCGGTGGCGCTCTATCACAAGACCCAGCCGCGCATGATCCTCGCCGACATCCAGCTGGCTGACGGGTCCTCCGGTATCGACGCGGTCAACGATATCCTGCACGCCCATCCGATCCCGGTGATCTTCATCACCGCCTTCCCGGAACGGCTGCTCACCGGCGAACGGCCGGAGCCGACCTTCCTCGTCACCAAGCCGTTCAACCCCGACATGGTGCGGGCGCTGATCAGCCAGGCGCTGTTCTTCGACGAAGGCTCACGCGCCGCGGCATGACCCAATTCCGGACGCCCCTCCGGAGCTGAGCCGGGCCCTGCCCGGCTCTTTTTTGTTTGTGGGGGCGCTCGGCTGCGCCGCTGTCGAATCCTGGCTCGCCCGTTCGACTAGAGCATCAAGGTCTGAGGGGCGCCGCCGGCGCCGAGGAGAAGCCATGCCGCAATACCTGGTCGCCGTCCACCACCCCATCGACTTCGAGCCGGCATCGGAGTCCGAGGCGACGCGCCGCGACATCAGCACGCTCAATTTGAAAATGCGGGCGGCCGGCATCGTGGTGTTCGTCGGCGGCCTCGACCGCCCCTCCTCCGCCAAATCGGTGCGGCTGAAGCCCGATGGCGGGGTGCTGGTCACCGACGGCCCCTATATCGAGACCAAGGAACAGATCGGCGGCTTCTGGGTGCTCGAGGTGCCCGACATGGACACCGCCCTCGACTGGGGCCGCCAAGCCGCCACCGCCTGCCGCATCCCGGTGGAAGTGCGGCCGTTCGGGGTGGCTTAGGCACTTTTCACCACACCCGCAGTCGGGAGCCCTCCCCCGTAAACGGGAGAGGGACGCCGACTGCCGGCTTCAGCTGACTACCCCCTCCGCAAATCGCTTGCCAGCCGCCACGGCATTGGCTTTGGTGCGGCGGATGCAGACCTCCCTCGCCCAGCCCGTCGTCGAAATCTCCGATCTTCACAAATCCTACGGCCCGCTCGAGGTGCTGAAGGGCGTATCGCTCACCGCCCGCCAGGGCGAGGTGGTGGCGCTGATCGGCTCTTCCGGCTCGGGTAAATCCACCCTCTTGCGCTGCATCAACATGCTCGAAGTGCCCGAGAGCGGCTCGGTGCGGGTCGGCGGCGAGGAGATCGTGCTGAGCGGCAAGCCGCCGCATCGGAAGCCCGCCAATGAGCAGCAGATCCGCCGCATCCGCTCCGAACTCGGCATGGTGTTCCAGTCGTTCAACCTGTGGAGCCACATGACCATCCTCGGCAATGTGATGGAGGCGCCGCTCCGGGTGCAGAAGCGCGACAGGGCCGAGGTCGAGGCCGAAGCGCTGGAAATGCTGGCCAAGGTCGGCATCCGCGACAAGGCCGCGAGCTACCCCAGCCAGCTCTCGGGCGGCCAGCAGCAGCGCGCCGCCATCGCCCGGGCGCTCTGCATCAACCCCAAGGTGATGCTGTTCGACGAGCCGACCTCGGCGCTCGATCCCGAGCTCGAGGTCGAAGTGCTGCGGGTCATCAAGCTGCTCGCCGACGAGGGGCGCACCATGATCCTCGTCACCCACGACATGCAGTTCGCCAAAACCATAGCCAACCGGGTCATCTTCCTGCACCAGGGCAAGATCGAGGAGGAAGGCACCGCCGCCGAAGTGTTCGGCGCCACCCGGTCGCCCCGCCTCAAGCAGTTCCTCGGCGCCGCCGGCCACGGCTGATTGCTGCGCCCCATGCACCGGACTCTCGGTGGTCCTCCCCCGCGTGGCGGGGGAGGATCACGGAAACTCCAGCGGCCCATTGCAACAATTCGCAAACGATTGACCGAACGGTAAAAAGCGCTAGCGTTGGCGCTCAGCGGCTGCCCGACGGGCGGCACGAACCAATAAGCCGGTGGTAAGACCGGCCGAGAACGCCGGGCCCGACCGGCGATACAGGAGAGACTATGAACAAGCTCGTTCTGGCGGCAGCGGCAGCAGCCCTCGCCATGTTCGCGACTGGTGCCAATGCGCAGGCCATCCGCATTGCCACCGAAGGCGCCTATGCGCCGTGGAATTTCCTCGATGAAGCCGGCAAGCCCGCCGGGCTCGATGTCGATGTCGGCACCGAGGCCTGCAAGCGCGCCGCGCTCGAATGCACCTTCCAGGTCAACGCCTGGGATTCGATCATTCCCAACCTCATCGCCGGCAATTACGACCTGATCATCGCCGGCATGTCGGTGACCGATGAGCGCAAGACCTCGATCGATTTCACCTCCGAATATTTCCCGCCCGATCCGGCCCGCTACATGGTCCGCACCGGCACCACTATCGATTTCGACAACCTGAGCGGCAAGAATATCGGCGTGCAGGGCGGCACCATCCACGCGGCCTATGCCACCGAGCATTTCGGCGCCACCAACACCGTCAAGTCGTTCGATAACGCCGACCAGGCGCTGGCCGACCTCAACGCCGGCAATGTCGACGTCATCCTCGCCGACGGCAACTACATCACCGAGGTGGTGGCCGGCTCGGGCGGCGCGCTCGACAAGGTCGGCCCCGAACTGGTGATCGGCGGCGGCGTCGCCATCGGGCTGAGGAAGGGCGACGACGAACTCGAGGGCAAGCTCAACACCGCCATCGAGGCGATGAAGAAGGATGGCACGCTCGACGCCCTGATCATCAAGTGGTTCCCCGATAAGGTCGGTCCGATCTACGCCGGCACCTGAGTTCAGCCGGGGCGGGCCCCTGTCCGCCCCGCATTTCTCGAGCCCGGGGCATGCTCGATTTTCTGCCGCAATGGATGCAAGGGATCAGCGCCGGAATCGGCGACGATCTGCTGTTCTGGCTTGCCTATTTCACCAATGGCAAGCACCTGAGCTGGTATGCCAGCGTGCAGTACACGCTGGCCGCCGCGCTGTTCGGCGCGCTGGTGGCGCTGGTCATGGGCCTCGGCGGCGCTGCCGCGCGCAACTCGCGTTTCCTGCCGCTGCGAGCGCTCGGCGCGCTCTACATCAACATCGTCCGCGGCGTGCCCGACGTGCTGTTCTTCCTGTTCTTCCCGCTGGCCTTCGAGCAACTGGTCGAACTGATCCGCGCCCAATCGGTCTGCACTGCCGAAACGCTGGCCGCCAATGTCGGCCGCTGGCCGCCCTGCGATGCAGCGAACTGGTTCCTCGGCACGCCTGAATACCTGGCGCTGGCCTGCGTTTCGCTCGGCATCGTCTACGGCGCCTTCGCGGCCAATGTCATCTATGGCGCGATGAATGCCGTGCCCAGGGGCCAGCTCGAAGCCGCCCGCGCCTTCGGCTTCAGTTCCGGCCAGGTGCTGTGGCGCTTCCAGATCCGGCAGATGTGGGTCTATGCCCTGCCCGGCCTCTCCAATGTGTGGCTGCTGCTGGTCAAATCCACTTCGCTGCTGTCGCTGCTGCAGATCGCCGATATCGTCTTGTGGGCCGATCGGCTGGGCTCGCCCAATTTCACCCGCTCGGCCGGGCTGGTGCACCCCGACTGGCGCTGGGGCTATTATCTGGCGCTGCTGGTGTTCTACATCCTCGTCACGTTCGTGTCGGAGAAGGCCTTCGCCGCGCTCACCCGCTGGGCCAGCCGCGGCATGGCGACGGCTGGAGGCGCGGCGGCATGAACGAGTTCCTCGCCCCGATCCTCAACGATATCGGCCTGATGGCGCGGCCGGCTTTGTTCAACCTCTATTTCGCCGTCGCCTCGATCCCGCTAGGCTTCCTGTTCGCCATCTTCTTCGCGCTCGGCAAGGCTTCGCCCAACAAGCTGATCTCGGGCTTCTGCCGCGGCTATATCTACGCCCTCCGCGGCTCGCCCTTCTTCATCCAGCTGTTCATGTTCTACTCGCTGGCGCTGGCCTTCAACCTCAGCCTGTGGAAGCCGCTCGGCATCGATTGGTTCGTGCTCAACCCGCTGGTGCTGGGGCCGTTGATCCTGACCCTCAACACCGTCGCCTATACCGCCGAGATCTTCCATGGCGCGCTGCTGACCGTCCCCAAAGGCGAGGTCGAAGCGGCGCGGGCCTATGGCATGAGCCCCCTGCAGCAGTTCCGCTCGGTCACCTGGCCGCACCTCATCCGCATCGCCTGGCCGGCCTATACCAACGAGGTGGTGTTCCTGTTCCACGCCACGGCGCTGATCTATTTCACCCTGCCGGTCATCGGCGACCAAAAGGACCTGATGAACATTGCCGGCGAGCTGTTCGAGCGCGATTACAACGCCGTGCTGCATTTCTCGGTGGCGGCGCTGTACTTCCTCGCGATCTCGCTCGCGATCTTCCTGGTGTTCGGCATAGTGTACCGCCGCCTGACTCGCCACCTGCCGGGCGCGGCCCGGGTGCGCTGGAGCTTCAGCCGACTTTGACGAGGTAAGCCGTTGAGCTTTGAGAGAAAAACCGTACCGCTCAGGGGTGATACGCCCGGCGCGGTGACCGAGTTCGCCTATTGCGTCATCGGCCCCAGGGACGCGCCCGAAAAGGTGCACCTGCAGGCGGCTCTGCACGCCGACGAGCACCCCGGCACCATGGTGCTGCACCACCTGCTGCCGATGCTGCGCCAGGCCGACGACCAGGGACTGCTGCGCGCCCGCTTCACCGTGATGCCGCTGGTCAATCCATTGGGCATGGCGACCTTCTCGCTGCGCCGCCATATCGGCCGCTACGACGCCAATACCGGCATCAACTTCAACCGCCGCTGGCCGGATCTCTTCGCCGCGGTGCGCTCGCAACTGAACGGCCGGCTCTCCGACGACGAACGCTTCAACGTCAACCTGATCCGGAAGGCCGTCTCGAACTGGATCGACGCCCAGCAACCGCGCACCGCCAACGAGCAGTTGCGCCTGCTGGTGCTGAAGGAGGCCCATGACGCCGAGTTCGTCTTCGATCTCCACTGCGACAACGACGCGCTGATCCACATCTTCACCTCGCCCGAGCTGATGCCCGAGCTGCAGGATCTGGCCGATTGGATGGGCGCTGCCGCGACGTTGACTGCCGCCGACAGCGGCGGCGGCTCGTTCGACGAAGTGCTGCCGCAGCTCTACCGCAAGGTGGCCCTCGCCAACCCCGGCAAACCGGTGCCGATGGCCAGCGCCACGGCAACCCTCGAATATCGCGGCCAGGCCGATGTGTTCGACCACTTCGGCGCCGACGATGCCCGCCGGCTCTGGGGGTTTCTGTGCGAACGCAACCTGATCGACGCCGACCCGGGCGAGCGCCCTGCCCCCCTCTCGGAAGCCACCCCGTTCGACGCCACCGAGATCGTCCGCGCCGATCGCCCCGGCCTCGTCGCCTATCGGGTCGAACTCGGGCAACGGGTCAGCAAGGGTCAGCCGGTAGCCGACCTGATCGCCCTCGACGGTCCGGAAGCGTTCATCGCCCGCACCCCGATCCTCGCCAGCACCGATGGCCTGGTGCTGTCGCGCGCCATGGCCAAATACGCCCCGCGCGGCGCCGGCATCATGAAGATCGTCGGCAAGGCGACGCTGAGCGGCCGCAAGGGCGCCTACCTGCTCGAGGACTGAGATGATCGACCTGAGGCGCAATAACGGTGCGCTGACGCTTTATGCGACCCACCAGCAGCCGCCCCGCGCCATGTGGCTCGCCGGCGCCGTGGTGCTGTCGGCAGCGCTTTACTTCATGCTCGAGCAGCAGATCGCCGATCCGAACCTCCGCCTGGTTTCCGCCGCCATCTGCATCGCCCTGCCCCTCGTCGCGGCAGCCGTGCTGTACCTCAGGCCGCACACCACCAGCATTGTCACCGCATTCGACCCGAAAGCCCGCACCATCCGCTCCGAGCAGAAGCACGACCGCGGCAAGGATGTGGTGGTCGAACTGGGCTTCGACGAGGTGGCGGCACTGAAAGTGGGCCAGGACCATACCGAGCGGCCACGTAACGATGTGCTGTCGGTGAAGCTCACCGATGGGCGAAAGATCGTGCTGGCACTGAAGTCGCGGCAGTACTCCGAAGATGGTGGCCAGGACCTGCACAAGGTCGCGGCGTTCATCAGGAGCGAAACGGGGCTGCCGGAGGGTTAGCACAGAGCTGTCAGCGCCCCCTCTCCCCTGAGGGGAGAGGGTAGTGCAGCTAGGACCGTAAGGTCCGTAGCGGAACTAGGGTGAGGGGTTCAGTTTCTCAGCGAGCGCTCGTTGCACCGCTTCACCCCTCATCCGGCGCTTCGCGCCACCTCCCGGCGAGGGCTATGCCCTCGTCCGGCCTCCCCTGAGGGGAGAAGCGAAGTGGTGCCTCGGCCCGAGATCCGAGACTACCCCGCCCAGGCCTGCCTTGTACTCCGCACCGTCTCCCCCGTCCGCGCCGCCTCGTGCATCAACAGCGACAGATACTGATCCTGCGCCCCCTCAGCATAGGGGTACGGCCCAACCCCCTGCCCGCGCGCCAAAGCCCCCATGCGCTGCATCGCCACGGCAATGGCGATCTCGTCGTCCATCAGCCGGGCATTGGGCCATGGCATGGTCCACACCACCTCGTCGCCGCACAGCATCGCCTCGAGCGCGTAACCGAACAGGTTCCCGTAGCGGCCGGATTCGTTGCGGGTAAAGCTGCGGGTCAGCGGCTGGCCATAGACCGGCATCACCCGCGCCTCGAGATCGGCGATCTCGCCGCGCTCGCCGCGGATCACCACACGGTGCGAATGCACCGGCGAGCGGTATTGCACGTCGGTGAAATCGAACAGCCCGAGCTTGTCGCCGAAATCGAACTCGCCCAGCGTCTGCTTTGTGGCGACAAACCGCTCGTTCTCGGGCCAGTTGAAGCGGTTCGGGCCTTCGAGCGCCCTTGACTCGAACGTCTTGCCGCGGATCGTCGCATCCTCAAAGCCGATGCCGAGAAACTGCCGCATCAGGCTGACGCCGTGATAGCCGTGCGCCGCTGAAACCCGCGCGAAGCTGACGCGGCCGAGGCTACCATCGGCAATGAGCTGAAGCCGCGCCGCATGCAGCGGCTGGAACAGGTATTGCTCGGCGATGTGCAGCCGCAGCCCCCGCTCCACCAGCCGCCAGATCGAGGTCATGGTCTCGACATCGAGCGCCGCCGGGGTTTCGCACAGCACCGCCAGACCGAGTTCATGCAGCTCGGTCAGGATCGGCAGGTGCGCCTCGGGCTTCACCGACAGCACGACGAAATCCGGCTCGGCCGCCGCCAGTTCCGCATAGCTGGCGAAGGCCGGGGCGCCCCAGGCTGCGCCGAACGCCGCGGCCTTGGCCGCGTCGCGCTGCACCACGCCCACCAGTTGGAACCGCTCCGGCAGTTCCCGCGCGATGCGCGTGAAGAACTCGGCGCGCCAGCCGCCGCCGATCATGCCGAAGCGGATCGGCGCCATCAGACGCCGAGACCGAACTGCTTATGGCCAAGCGCCGTCATCACGCCGCGCAGTTCCGCGAGGCCCTTGAGCCGGCCGATGGTCGGGTAGCCCGGCTGCGCCCGCCGGCCGAGATCGTCGAGAATGTCCTGCCCATGGTCGGGGCGCATCGGTATCTCAGTATCTTCGCGCCCCTCGCGTTTGCGCCGGGCTTCCTCGGTGAGGATCGCGGCGATCAGCGGCACCATGTCGGTACTACCAGCCAGATGCTCGTCCTCATAGAACGATCCGGAAATGGCATCGCTCTCGCGCCGCACGTTCCGCAAATGCAGGAAATGCACCTTCGGCCCGAACTCGGTCATCATCGCCGGCAGGTCATTGTCCGGCCGAGCCCGAGCGAGCCCGAGCAGAAGGTCATGCCGTTGGCCGGGCTGTCGACCGCATCGAGAATGTGCCGGTAGTCCGCCGCCGTCGACATGATGCGCGGCAGGCCGAGCAGCGGGAACGGCGGATCGTCCGGATGGCAGCAAAGCCGCACCCCGACCTCCTCGGCCACCGGCACCACCTCGGAGAGGAAATCGACGAAATGCTGCCGGAGCTGGTCGGGCGAGATGCCGGAATATTCGGCGAGGTGCGCCCTGACATCGTCGAGCGTCATGCTCTCGGTCGAACCGGGGAGGCCCATCGTGACGTTGCGCGACAGCTGCTGCTGCGCCGCATCGTCCATCCCGGCAAAGCGGCGTGCCGCCTCGGCCACCACTGCGGGCGCAAAGCTTTCGGCCGCGCCCTTGCGCCTGAGGATGTGGATTTCGAACACCGCGAAATCGTTGATGTCGAAGCGCATGCAGGTGCCGCCATGCGCCACCTCGTAGCGCAGGTCCGTGCGGGTCCAGTCGAGCACCGGCATGAAGTTGTAGCAGACGGTCCTCAGCCCCGCCGCCGCGACATGGCGCAGGCTCTGCTGGTAGTTGGCGATATGCTCGCGCCAGGCGCCCTTCTGCTTCTTGATGTCCTCGGACACCGGCAGGCTTTCGATCACGTCCCAGGCGATGCCCGAGGGACGGCCGTCCTTCCGCAGCTTGATCTGCTGCTGGCGCTTGCCGATTTCCTCGGCGCTCCACACCACCCCGTTGGGCACGTGGTGCAGCGCGGTCACCACGCCCTCGGCGCCGGCCTGCACGATATCATCGATGCTTGCGAGGTCCGCCGGACCGAACCAGCGCCACGTCTGCCTCATTTGGCTTCTCCAACAGCGCCTCGTGAGGCTTTTCCGCCTCGCTGGCGCGACAACTTACCGGCCTCGAACATTTCGCCGTTTCCATCAACCGGTGAATGCTCTAGCGCTTCCAACCGCGCCAACCGGTGCTAGTATGGCAGCGTTGGGGGAGTCAACATGACCATTGAACTGGAGCTGGTAAACCAGCCCGTCATTGCCGGAACACGGCAGGTTTCGATGAGCCAGCGGGTCTATGACACGGTGCGCAACGCCATCGTGCAGCTGCAGCTGCGGCCCGGGCATCTGCTTTCGGAAGCCGAGTTGGCCCGGCATATCGGGGTCTCCCGCCAGCCGGTGCGCGAGGCCTTCATCAAGCTGGCGGAAGCCGGCCTCGTCGAAGTGCGGCCGCAGCGCGGCACCTTCGTCAAGCTGATCTCGATCCGCGAAGTGCAGAACTCCCGCTTCATCCGCGAAGCCATCGAGCTGGCGGTGATCAGCAAGGCGGCCGAACGGATCAAGCCGGCGGGCATCGCGGAGCTGCGCCAACTGGTGGCCGAGCAGCGCGTCGCGCTCGCCGGCAAGCTGATCGATTTCATGCGGCTCGACGACGATTTCCACTGCGCCATCGCCGCGCATGGCGGCGTCGAGCACGCCTGGCGGCACATTGTCAGCCTCAAGGCGCAGCTCGACCGCGTCCGCTTCCTCGGCTTCCCCGAAGCCACCCCCCGCCCGCAGGTGATCGCCCAGCACACCGCCGTAGTCGACGCGCTGGAGCGCAACGACGACGACGGCGCGGTGAACATGATGCGGCTGCATTTGAACGAACTGGCCCCGTCGCTGCCAAAGCTCGCGGAAGAACACGCGGATCTGTTTGCGGACGAGTGAGGGGCGGCCCCTCTCCCTGAGGGGAGAGGGTAGTGGAGCTAGGACCGTCAGGTCCGTAGCGGAACTGGGTGAGGGGTTCAGTTTCTCAGCGAGTATTCGCTGAACCGCTTCACCCCTCAACCGGCGCTTCGCGCCACCTTCTCCCCTGAGGGGAGAAGGGAAGAGACTGCCGGACCGCTAGTGCACGAGCCCTTCCCTCAAGGGCCTCAGCTCAGTTGTCGCTCCTCAGAAATACAGGCAGTCGTGGAGATCCGGCTGAAACGAGATGCACGACGAGATCGCTTGGAACTCATCCGCGCCAATACAAAATCTCCCGATCTCACCCCAGATGTATCTTCTGCTCTCGCGACTGGAATCCCGGGCAAGGATGAGGCCGCGGATGTAAGCCTTTTCGGTCTTGGACAGCCCAAAACTAAACAGGCAGAACTTCGCCGGCGTCTCGGTTTCCCCCTGAGCGCCCGTTTGCGCAAGCGCATCTGCCTGATGCAGCGAGAACACCAGCAGGGCGAATAACACCGCACGAACAGGCGATAGTCTGTGCACCGCCATCGCGTCCCCCCGCCCCCTCAATCCATCGCCGCTTCCAGCAGTTGCCGATAATCCCCCGCACTCGCCACCCGCGGGTTCGTCGCGTGGCTGTGGTCGGCCAGCGCCCGCTCGATCACCCAGTCGAAATGGTCCTCGCGCACCCCGAGCCCCCGCAACCCCTCGGGAATACCCAGCCGGCGGTTGAGCGCATCGAGTTCGCGCGCGAGGTCCGTGGCCGGCGGAAAGCCCATCGCGGCCTTCAGCCGCCCCAGCTTCTCCGCAATCTCCGGCCCGTTGAAGCGCAGCACCGGCGGCATCAGGATGGCGTTGAGCGTGCCATGGTGCAGCGACACATCCTTGAGCCCGCCCAGCGCATGGCTCAGTGCGTGCACCGCGCCCAGCCCCTTCTGGAACGCCAGCCCGCCCATCAGCGCGCCCATCATCATTTCCGAGCGCGCCGTGGCATTGCGGCCATCGCGACAGGCGGTTTCGAGATTGCGCCAGATCCGCCCTGCCCCATCGAGCGCCATCGCTTCGGCCGGCGGGTTCACCCGCGGCGAGCACAGCGTCTCGATGCAGTGGCTCAGTGCATCGAGCCCGGTGGCGGCCGTGAGCCCGGCCGGCAGGCCATAGGTCAGCACCGGGTCGCAGATCGCCCGCTTCGGGATCAGGTGCGGCGAGATGAAGCCGAGCTTCCGCCCATCCTCGAGCGTCAGCAGCGCCGCTCGTCCCACCTCGGCGCCGGTGCCGGCCGTGGTCGGCACGGCGGTCAGCGGCGCTACCTTCGCCCCGATCCGCTCGAGCCCGCCATAGATCATCGCATATTGTTCGAGCGGGCCGGGGTGCGTCGCCAGCAGCGCCACGCCCTTGGCGAGGTCGATCGGCGAGCCGCCGCCGATGGCGACGATGCCGTCGCAGCCTTCGGCGCGATATTGTTCCAGCGCCGCGATCACTGCCCCCTCGGTCGGATTGGGCGGCGTATCGAGAAACACCGGGGTCTCGGCCGGCAGATGCGCCAGCGCCTCGGCCACCAACCCGGCGGCGAGGACGCCGCGATCGGCGACCAGCAGCGGGCGGTTGAGCCGGAACTCCTCCACCGTCTCGGTGAGGGTTGCCAAGGCGCCCGCGCCGAATTCGATGCTCGTCAGGTAGTTTATCCGCGCCATCAGCCTATCCGTTCGCCAGTTCGATCAACACGTCTGCATGGCAGGGCGTCCCCGCCTTGCACCAGCAGGCAAGGTTATGCCCTTTGAGTTCCGCCCGGATGACAGCCCGCGCCGGCGGCTCGCCCGGCGACAACGCCGGATCGAGCGTGCCGCTGAGCCACTGCCCGCAAAGCTCCACGGCTTTGACCTGCGCCGCGGCGCGATCGAGCCCGTAGCGCTCCGCCATCTCGTCGATGGTGAAGGGGTTGCCCAGGGCCCCGGCCGGGTGATCAGCTTGGCCGGCAGCCCGTTCAGCGCCAGCGATGTGGCCTGGAGGTTGAACCCGGCCTTGCGGGAGAGCTGCATGCGTTGCGGCCGCGCCATCAGCGGAGCTCCTTGTCGTAGACGAATTTCGGCATCTCGAGCTTCCACACGATCGCCGCGACGCGCAGTGCGAAGCCGATGGCGATGGTGCCCAGCACCAGCAGGTCGTGCGGCAACTCCAGCCACCGCCCCAGATACTAGAGCGTTCCCGAAATGATGGCGACGGTGGCATAGAGCTCGGACGAGAACACCAGCGGCACCTCGTTGCAGAGGATATCGCGCATGATGCCGCCGGCAATGCCGGTGATCATCCCCGCCACCACTACGATGATCGGCTGCTGCCCCATTTCCAGCGCCACATTGCAGCCGATGATGGTGAAGGCGGCGAGCCCCAGCGCGTCGAGCAAGAGGAACGGCCAGCGCAACGCCGCCATGTAGCGGGCCAGCCCGATGGTGATGAAGGCGGCGACACAGCAGATGATCAGCAAATACGGGTTCGCCACCCAGATCAGCGGGTAGTGCCCGAGCACCAGGTCGCGCGCCGTGCCGCCGCCGAGCGCCGTGACGCAGGCGAGGACGCACACCCCGAACCAATCCATGTTGCGCCGCCCGGCCGCCAGCGCGGCCGTCATCGCTTCGGCGGTGATCGCGACATAAAAGATGATCTGCAGCAGCATGGCGTCCCCCGGGGTTCTCCCCGCAGCGGCCACTAGAGCAGACGAATCGCCCGCCGGGCTAGTTGGCCTTGGGGGTGATATCGGCCGTTGACTGGATGGTGATGATCTTCACATCGAACGTGGTGCAGGCGTCATCCTTGCAGACGCCGTTCAGCCACAGCTGCCCGTCGCCGAACATGATGCCGTCGGCATTGACGAACAGATCCTGCCACTTCTGGTCGGCGATCGCCGCCTTGATCTCGTCGGTGAGGATGCTGTCGTAACGCGCCTCGAACTGCGCAGCATCGGCCAGAGTCACCTCTTCGCCGTCGGCAACTACCGTGATCGGATAGGAGACCCAATCCGCAAAGCCCGCCTTGTCGTCGTCGGCCACTGCCTGCTGGATCGCATCGAACGCCGTGCGATAGGCTGCGTGATCGCCCAGCACGCTTTCCACCGCTGCATCGGTATCGGCGTCAGTCTGCGCCAGGGCCGGGACGGCGCTGAGGGCAAGGGCGAGGCCAAGCGCGGCAAGCAGCTTCTGCATTTCATACAACTCCGGTTGGAAACGGGTGGTCCACCAAACCATTGATAGCGCACGGTAGAGCGCTTGCAGGAAAAGTTGCAGACTTTTCCGGTTCGAAAGCGCGACCACGCAAGGACTAGAGCGTGTCGGCGTTTCTCCGAAACGTCGACGCGCTCAATCGGTTACCGAACAGCCCGGGGAATGACCAAGATGCGAAAACCGCAAAGCATGAGGGGGCTCGAAGAGCTCGGCCGGGTGCGGCTCAGCGAGAACTTCTTCATGCGCGATTTCCTCTATTCGGAGATCGCCAGCTTCTACGGCATCCCCAACATTCCCGATGACCCCGACCTTGCCATCGCCGCCGGCAAGCGCCTCTGCGAGGCATGCCTGGAGCCATTGCTGGCCCGCTTCGGCCGCCTCTCGATCCGCTCGGCCTATCGCTCGCCCGAGGTCAACCAGTTCGGCAACCAGCATGACCTCAATTGCGGGCGCAACGAGACCAATTACGGTGGCCATATCTGGGATCGGCGCGACGCCGATGGCGGCATCGGCGCCACCGCCACGATCATCGTCCACGCACTGCTCCCCTGGTACGAGGCCACCGGCCGCTGGGAGGCAATGGCCTGGTGGATCCACGACCACCTGCCCTATGACGAGCTCGAGTTCTTCCCCAAATACGCCGCCTTCAACCTCAACTGGCGGGAGTATCCCAAGCGCCGCATCCACTCGTTCATTCCGCCAAGGCGTGGCGTGCTGACCAAGCCGGGCATGGCGAATTTCGAAGGCAAGCACGAGGCGGAATATGCGGAATGGTTGGCTGGGTTGTGACGGGGTGGCGAGCATGGTGGCTCCAAGAACCCCCTCTCTTGCGAAAACTAAGGACTTAGCTGCGCTAAGCCCAAGTTTTCGCTTTCTCCCCCGCCAAGGGGGAGAGTCCCGACTGATACTCCAAAGCGAATGGAAGCCACCGATCATCTCCCCCCTTGCGGGGGAGAATGGAATTTCTTGGGCTTAGCCTCTTCGCTAAGCCTTAGAAATTCCAAGAGAGGGGATTTGGCGGGCACGACGCCTCCCTACCAACACTGGCTCGACGATCCTGCTGATGGATGAGTGACAACCCTCCCCGCTCCCGCTACCCCTATGGCCGCAGGAGGAACTCCCCACATGACGACGCATCGCTTCGTTGCCACCGAGTGGCACAACGTGCTGGGGACGCTGCCCCCTGCCTTCACCGTCGCCTCGGGCGACACCGTGATCACCGAGACGCTCGATGCCTGGGGGTTCGACAAGGATGGGGTGCAGCGCCAGTCCGGCCCGAACCCGATGAACGGGCCGATCTATATCGAAGGCGCCGCCCCGGGCGACGCGCTGAAGGTCGAAATCCTGCGCATGACCCCGAACCGCGCCACCGGCTGGACCCGCTCGTCGCTGGCCGGCAACGTGGTCGATCCCGAAAGCGTGCGCGACCTGCCCTCGCGCGAGGCCGCCAACTGGTCGATCGACCGGCAGGCCGGCACGGCGCAGCTCCACCCGCCGGTCAAGGGGCTCGAACATTTCGTCCTGCCGCTCGAGCCGATGATCGGCTGCTTCGGTGTGGCGCCAGCGATGGGCCAGGCCTTTTCCACCGCCACCAGCGCCGAAAACGGCGGCAACATGGATTATCGCGGCTTCGGCCCCGGGGCGACGGTGTGGTTCCCGGTGGCCACCGAGGGCGCCCTGTTCTTTCTCGGCGATTGCCACGCCGTGCAGGGCGATGGCGAGATCGTCGGCACCGGCATCGAGACCAGCTACGAAGTCGAGGTGCGGCTCACCGTCGAAAAGGGCCGCAAACTGGTGTGGCCGCGCGGCGAAAACGCCGACGAAATCTACTCGGTGGGCAATGCCCGGCCGCTCGACCAGGCGCTGCAGCACGCCACCAGCGACATGTTCAACTGGCTCACGACCGAGTACGGGCTGAGCAAAACCGCCGCCAGCCACCTGATGGGCCAGGTGGTGCGCTATGAGGTCGGCAATGTCTACGACCCCGCCTACACCATGGTCTGCAAGATCCCCAGGAAGTGGCTGCCCAGCCGGTAAATACGGGAGGCGTGGATGGCTGAACGCATCGCGCTGGCAATGATCGGCTGCGGCTTCTTCGCGCAGAACCACTTGCACGCCTGGCAGGACCTGCAGCCCGAGGGCGTCGATATCGTCGCGGTCTGCGACGTCGATGCCGAACGGGCCCAGGCTGCCGCGGCAAAGTTCGGCGTGCCGCGCTGGTACACCGACGCGGCGGTGATGTTCCGCGCCGAGCGGCTCGGGCTGGTCGATATCGCCACCCAGATGCAGAGCCACCTGCCGCTGGTGCAGCTGGCGCTGGGCCACAAGGTGCCGACCATTGTCCAGAAGCCGTTCGGCCAGGATATCGGCGAAGTGCGCGAGATGGTGGCGACGGCCAAGGCCGCCAATACTTTCCTCGCCGTGCACGAGAATTTCCGCTTCCAGAAACCCCTGCGCCGCATCTCCGAGATCGTCCGCTCCGGCGCTATCGGCAAGCCGAGCTGGGCCCGGGTCAGCTTCCGCACCGGCTATGACATCTATGCCGGCCAGCCCTACCTCGCCGAGCAGCAGCGCTTCGTGTTGATCGACCTGGGCGTGCATGTGCTCGATGTGGCGCGGGTGCTCTTGGGCGAAGTCGAGCATTCGACCGCCGAGCTGCAGCGCCGCAACCCCAACGCCAAAGGCGAGGACACCGCCACCATGCTGCTGCGCCACACCTCCGGCGCCGTGTCGGTGGTCGAGTGCACCTATGGCTCGCGCCGCCTGCCCGACAGCTTTCCCGAAACGCTGATCGAGGTGGAGGGCGACAGCGGCGCCATCGTCTCGCGCATCGGCAACAAGGTGGAACTGACCAGCAACGGCGTGATGGAGGTGCTCGACGAGGACCCCGTCGTGTTGCCCTGGGCGGCGCGCCCCTGGCACGTGGCGCAGGAAAGCGTGCTCGCCACCAACCGCCACATGCTCGAAGCGGTGCGCGCCGGCCGCCCGGCCGCCACCAGTGCCGAGGACAACCTCAAGACTTTTGCGCTGGTCGAAGCCGCCTATCTCGCCGCCGGCAAGGTGAAGCCCGAGGCATGAGCGCGCTCGACCGCATCGCCATCATCTCCGATATCCACGGCAACCTGCCGGCGCTGGAAGCCGTGCTGGCCGACATCGCGGCGCGCGGCATCACCCGCATCTACGGGCTCGGCGATATCGCCGGCAAAGGGCCAGGCGGCGCCGAGGCAATCGACATTTCGCGCCGGGTCTGCGTCGCCACCGTCCAGGGCAACTGGGACGAAAGCCTCGCCAATGCCGAACCGGACACCACGGTGCTGTGGCACCGCCGGCAACTGGGACCCGACCGGCTGGCTTACCTGCGCGAGCTACCGGGAACGGTCGAGTTTCGCCTCAGCGGGCGGCGCGTGCGGCTGTTCCATGCCTCACAGCGCGGCGTCTACCACCGGGTGCGCCAGTATGACAGCCGCGAGGATCACCTCGCGATGTTCGACAATACCGACTTCACCGGCCATGGCGACGCGCCCGATATCGTCGGTTATGGCGATGTCCACACCGCCTATGTGAAGAGTTTTGCCAACAAGTGCCTGTTCAACGCCGGCAGTGTCGGCAACCCGCTCGATATCCCGCAGGCCTGCTACGCCATGCTGGAAGGCCGCTTCGAGAGCGCCGAGCCGGCGCCGTGGACGGTAACGCTGATCCGCCTGACTTACGACATCGAGGCATCGATCCGGCAGGCCCGGGCATCGGGAATGCCCGACCTCGAGCATTATGCCAACGAGCTGCGCACCGCCCGCTATCGCGGCCTGACGCCCAAGCCCGCCCCGGTGCCCGGCTGAGCCGGGCACGCCGGCCCGTTGCCCTTACCCGCCGATCTTGCCGCCCAGCTCATCCTCGATATGAATGCGGATGATCTCGTCAAAGCTCTGCTCGGCCCTGAACCCCAGACCAATCGCCCGCTTGGCGTCGAAATTGCGCGGCCAGCCCGCCACCATCGAAATGATCTTGGGGTCCGGCACATCCTTGATCAGGCCCACCGCCTTGTCGCCGGCGACGCGGCGCAGCGCCTCGATCTCCTCGCCCACCGTGGTCGAAAGCCCCGGCACCGAGAGCGTGCGGCGCCAGCCGAGCTTGGTCGTATCGAGCTCGGCGGCATGGGTCAGAAAGCCGATCGCGGCGCGTGGGCTGGCGAACCAGTGCCGCACATCCTTCGACACCGGCAACACCGCCTCCTGCCCGACCAGCGGCTCACGCAGGATGTTGGAGAAGAACCCCGAGGCCGCGGCATTGGGTTTGCCCGGCCGGATGGTGATGGTGGGCAGCCTGATGCCGACGCCATCGACAAAGCCCTTGCGCGAATAATCGTTGAGCAGCAGCTCGCAGATCGCCTTCTGCGTGCCGTAGCTGGTGAGCGGGGTGTTGAAGAACTCGTCGCCGATCGCCTCCGGGAACGGCGCGCCGAACACCGCGATCGACGAGGTGAAGACGAGGCGCGGCAGATAGGGCTGCTTCAGCCCTTCCTGGCGGATCGCTTCGAGCAGGAACCGCATCCCATCCATGTTGATGCGATAGCCCTTGTCGAAATCGGCCTCCGCTTCGCCTGAAACGATCGCCGCAAGGTGGAAGATCAGGTCGGGACGCGCGGCGATGAGCTTCGTCGCTTCACCGGGCAGCGACACATCGGACACCACGGTCGCCACATCGCCGTTGAACGCGACCTTCGTCGGCTCGACCACATCGGTGAGCGTGAACTTGCTGATGGCCTTGCCACCCACCTGCCCCGCTTTCAGCAGCGCGGAAGTGAGCTTGCGGCCAATCATGCCGGCCGCCCCGATGATCAGGATATGCATGGAGTCTCCTCGGATTTTTGCCGGGAGATTACCCAGTGAGGCGTCGGGTGCAAGCGCTGCTTTGGGGAGCGCGCTGACTGCAACAGACGGCCCCCTCCCGGCCTCCCCCATGAAGGGGGAGGTGCAGAGTCGAGCTTGTGGCTGGATAGTGCCAAACCCACAGGGCGGCACCTCCCCCTTCATGGGGGAGGATGGGAGGGGGCCGTCTCTATCAGTCAGCCCCCTCAACATACCGAGTGCAGCCGCTCCACGCACACCCGCACCACCTCGTCCCCCGGCCGTTTCCACCAGTTGTCGCGGCTGAAGATCTCAACCTCCTGCGGGCCGTGATAGCCGGCCGCCTCGATCATCGCGCGAATGCCCGGCAGGTCGATCACCCCGTCGCCCATCATGCCGCGATCGAGCAGCATGTCGGTGGTCGGCACCAGCCAGTCGCAGATGTGATGGGCATAGATCCGCCCCTCGCGCCCGGCCCGGGCGATGGCGGCACGAAGGTTGGGGTCCCACCACACATGGTAGACGTCGATGGCGACGCCGACCCCCTCACCCAGTTGCGCCGCGATATCGAGCGACTGGTCGATGGTGTTCACGCAGGCCCGGTCGGCCGCATACATCGGATGCAGCGGCTCGATGGCGAGCGGCACGCCACCGGCGCGCGCATGCGGCAGCATCGCGCCGATGCCGTCAGTGACCATCTGCCGGGCCCCGGGCAGGTCGCGCGACGACCCGGGCAACCCGCCGACCACCAGCACCAGGCAATCGGCGCCGAGCGCCGCCGCCTCGTCGATGGCGCGGAGGTTGTCGTCGATACTGGCCTGCCGTCCCTCAGCCGTCTCCGCCGGGAACATGCCGCCGCGGCAGAGCCCGGTGACGCGGAGGCCATTGGCCTTGACGATGCGGGCCGCTTCCGCGAGTCCGACAGCCGCGACCTGGTCGCGCCACAGCGAGATGGCGGTGACGCCGTGGCGGAGGCAATCGTCGATCATCTGCGCGAAGCTGGAACCGTTGCGCAGGGTCGCGAGGTTCATCGAGAGTTGTTGGGCCATCAGGGTGACGAAGCCGATAGAGACGGCCCCCTCCCATCCTCCCCCACATGGGGGGAGGTGCCGCCCTGTGGATTTGGCACCATCGAGCCACAAGCTCGACTCTTCACCTCCCCCCTTGTGGGGGAGGCCGGGAGGGGGCCGTCTGTCTCAGTCAACACTCAAACCACCCCATGCACGGCCAGCACCCGCTTCATGCGCTCGACCGCCAACCCCGGATCGGCCAGCACCCGCGCCTTGTCCGCCAGCCGGAACAGCTCGCTCAAATGCTGCAGCGAACGGGTCGACTGTTGCCCGCCGATCATCGCGAAATGCTCCTGCAACCCGTTGAGATAGGCGAGGAACACCACGCCGGTCTTGTAGAACCGGGTGGGCGCCGCAAAGATATGGCGGCTGAGCGGCACGGTGGGCTCGAGCAGTTCGAAGAACTCGTTGTCGCTGCCGCGCCCCAGTGCCGCCAGCGCCGCCGAGGCGGCGGGTGCGATGGCATCGAAGATGCCGAGCAGCGCGTCGGAGTGGCCGGCTTCGTCGCCGGCAATCAGCTCGGCATAGTTGAAATCGTCGCCGGTATACATCCGCACTCCGGCAGGCAGCCGGCGGCGCATGGCGATCTCTTTCTCTTTCGAAAGCAACGATATCTTGATGCCGTTCACCCTGTCGGCATGCGCCGCGATCACATTGAGGCAGACATCCATCGCCGCATTGTGGTCGGCCCTGCCCCAATAGCCCTCGAGAGCCGGATCGAACATCTCGCCCAGCCAGTGGAGGATCACCGGCTGCTTCACCTGGCTCAGGATGCGGCCATAGACCCGCGCGTAATCGTCGGGAGATTTCGCCGCGACGACCAGCGCCCGCGACGCCATCAGGATGATGCGGCCGCCCTCCCCCTCGACGAAGCCCACCTGCTCCTCATAGGCGCGGATCACGTCGTCGATCGTGACATCGGGGCCTGGCACCAGGTGATCGGTGCCGGCGCCATAGGCGATCAGCGCATCCGAGCGGCCGCGCGCTTCCGCCTGCGCCCGGCGGATCAACTCCTGTGCGTCCGTCCAGCTTAGCCCCATGCCGCGCTGCGCCGTATCCATGGCTTCGGCAACGCCCAAGCCCAGATCCCAGAGGCGATGACGGAATTTGAGCGTGGTGTCCCAGTCGATGGCGGGGGTGAGCCAGGGGTCGTTGCTGGCCAGCGGGTCGGCCACGACATGCGCCGCGGCATAGGCGATGCGCGGGAAATCGCTGGCGGCGTGCTTTTCGAACGGGATCGGCGTGCCGGTGAGGCGGTAGGTTTCGAGCGTACGCGCCGGTGTGGGAAGAAGGAGGTCAACCATTGGCAGACGGCCCCCTCCCCGGCCTCCCCCATGAAGGGGGAGGTGAAGAGTCGAGGCTGTAGCCCGATGGTGCCAAACCCACAGGGCGGCACCTCCCCCTTCATGGGGGAGGATGGGAGGGGGCCGTCTCTCTCAGTCGTCATCTCAAATCCCCAAAGCCGGCACATCAAGCCAGCGCCGCTCTTTCCAGCTTTGCAGCCCGAGCATCGCGAGCTGCACGCCCTTGGCGCCCGCTTCCAGCCCGTAGGGCCATGGCGCGTCCTCGGCGACGTGCTTCAGGAACATTTCCCACTGCGCCTTGAAACCGTTCTGCGCCGGCCAATTGTCCGGCACTTCTTCCCAGTTCTGGAAGAAGTCGATGGTCTGCGGCTGGTCGGGGTTCCACACCGGCTTCGGCGTATTGACCCGGTGCTGGCTGAAGCACTTGTGCAGCCCCGCCACGGCCGAGCCATGCGTGCCATCGACCTGGAAGGTCACGAGATCGTCGCGCCGCACCCGCACGTCCCAGCTCGAATTGATATGGGCGACGACACCGCCGGCCAGCTGGAACGTCGCATAAGCCGCATCGTCCGCATCGGCGGTATAGGTGTTGCCCTTCTCGTCGACGCGGGTCGGAATATGCGTGGCGCCAAGGCAGCTGACCGCTTCGACTTCGCCGAACAGGTTATCCAGCACATAGCGCCAGTGGCACAGCATATCGAGGATGATGCCGCCACCATCGGCCTTGCGATAGTTCCAGCTCGGGCGCTGCGCCGGCTGGCCCCAATCGCCCTCGAACACCCAGTAGCCGAACTCGCCGCGCACCGAGAGGATGCGGCCGAAAAAGCCCGCGTCCTTCAGCATCTTCAGCTTCAAGAGCCCCGGCAGGAACAGCTTGTCCTGCACCACGCCATGCTTGACGCCCGAAGCCTTGGCTTTCTTCGCCAGCGCCACGGCGGAGGCGAGATCATCGGAAACCGGCTTCTCGCAATAGACGTGCTTGCCCGCATCGATGGCGCGGCTCAACAGCTCGGCCCGCATCTGCGTGGTGCCGGCATCGAAGAACACCTGGTCGTCCGGGTTGGCCAGCGCCGCATCGAGATCGGTCGACCAGCGCTTGATCTGGTGTTTCTCGGCAAGTCGCTGGATCTTGTCGCGGTCGCGCCCGACGATGATCGGATCGACCACCAGCCGGTCGCCATTCGACAGCACCACCCCGCCCTGCTCGCGAATGGCGAGGATCGAGCGCACCAGGTGCTGGTTATACCCCATACGGCCCGTCACGCCGTGCATGATCAGTCCCAGCCGCCGTTCGGCCATTCCGCGCTCCCAAGGTTCATGGTTGTAACTACTTGGTTACTTAGATACACGCCGCTAGGATGAAGCGTCAAGAGCGGGCGCCAAGGCCTGAACGAAAGCACGATTTCCGTGCCAGCCAGGCGCGCCGGTGAACCGTTCTGTTACACCGGACAGCATGGCCGGGGCGGCGCGGAGAGTGAGAGCGATGGCGAGCGACGTGGCAGCGGTGAAGGTCAGGCGGCGCACCGCCACGCCGGCGCCGGTGCGTCCGCGTGACGCCGAAAAGACCAAGGCCTCGATCCTCAAGGCGGCCCGCGACGAGTTCTGCGAAGAGGGCTTCAACGGTGCCCGGGTCGACGCCATTGCCGACCGCGCCAAAGCCAATAAGCGCCTACTCTATCACTATTTCGGGAATAAAGAGGCTCTTTATCAGGCGGTTCTGCTCGACGCTTACCAGGAGATTCGCCGCGGCGAGCGCGAGTTGCGCATCAGCCAATACGATCCGGTGGAAGCAGTCGACCGGATCATCCGGTTTACATTTCGGCACTTCCTCGCCAACCCGTGGTTCCCGCGCCTGCTCTCTGTGGAAAACCTGCAGAACGCCAAGTTCGTCAAGCAGATCAAGGATCTCGACGAGATCCGCTCGCCCATCGTCGGCGAGTTGCAGGAGATCGTGAAGCGGGGGCATGCCGAGGGCACCTTCCGCACCGATGTCGACCCGATGCAGCTCTACATCTCGATCATTTCGCTCTGCTACTTCTACGTCTCCAACATGCAGACGCTGTCGGTGGTTTTCGGCAAGGACCTCAGCCAGTTCGCCCTGATTCAGGATCGTGAAGCCCAGGCCGTGCAGATGGTGGTCGACTACCTCCGCACCCGCCGCTGAACCGCGCCACCGCCGTCACCACACCTCCGCTTTCCCGACCCCGCTCCGCTGTCCGGACGCGATTCTGCCTGGCCTCTGGCCGAAAACTGCCCCTGCTTGACAGGCCGCACGTCCCGGCCCATGGTTGTAACCAGTTAGTTATTTAGCGCCACCAAGAGCGCAATCAGTTCGAGCAGCGCCGCTGCCGAAGACCTAACGGGAGGAACATTGATGACCTTTGCACTCGACCGCCGTCGTTTCCTTTTGGGCACGACCGCTCTGATGGGCGCCGCTGCCCTGTCGCCCGCCGCTGCGCTGGCCCAGGAAAACCGCCTGCGCCTGCTGTTCTGGGGCGGCCAGGCCCGCGCCGACCGCACCTATGCGGCCACCGACCTCTACACCAAGGCCAACCCGAGCACCGCCTTTGACGGCGAGTTCATGGCCTTCTCCGATTACTGGACCAAGCTCGGCACCCAGGTGGCCGGCGGCAATGCCCCCGACATCCTGCAGATGGATTACCGCTACATCGTCGAATACGCCAACCGCAACGCCATCGCCCCGCTCGACGATTTCGTCGGCAAGGAGCTCGACCTCGCCGATTTCGACACCGATCAGCTCGAAGGCGGCAAGGTCAACGGCAAGCTCTACGGCATCAGCCTCGGCGCCAACTCGGTGGCCACCATGGTCAACACCGCGGCCTTGCAGGAAGCCGGGCTCGAAGTCCCCGGCCCCGAACTCGCCTATGAGGACCTGCCAGCGCTCGCCGAAAAGTTCAACTCCGGCAACAAGCGCGCCGGCATGAAGCTCTGGTCGGATAATTCCGGTGTCGAACCGGCGCTCGACAACTGGCTGCGTTCGAAGGGCAAGGGGCTCTACGGCGCCGACGGCAAGCCGCTGTTCGACGAGAACGACCTGGTCGAATGGTTCCAGCTCTGGGCAGATTTGCGCACCGCTGGCGTTACCGTCTCGCCGGAAGACCAGGCGCTCGATGCCACCGACGCCATCGAAAACACCATGGTGACGCTCGGCAAGGCGACCACCACCGCCGCCAACTCCAACCAGCTGATCGCCTTCCAGGCGGTGAACAAGGACCCGCTGACCATGATCGCCTACCCGCGCTACAAGGCGGGTGCCGGTGGTGGCCACTATCGCAAGCCCTCGATGTTCTTCTCGCTCGGCGCCACCAGCCAGAAGCTCGCCGACGGCGCCAAGTTCATCAACTTCTTCATCTCCGATGCGGAAGCCACCAAGGCGCTCGGCGTCGAACGCGGCATTCCCTGCAAGGCCTCGACCCGCGACAACATCGCCCCGACCCTCGACGCGCAGAGCCAGATCGCGCTCAACTTCGTGTCGAACCTGGGCGATCTGCTCGGCAAACTGCCGCCCTCCCCGCCCAAGAATGCCGGCGAAGTCAACAAGGCGCTGAAGACCAAGAGCCAGGAAGTGGCCTTCGGTAGCCAGTCGCCGCAGGAGGCGGGCCCCGCCTTCTTCAAGGACGTGACCGAAATCCTGTCGCGCGCCTGAGGCCCTGACCGATGACCGCGCGCTCTGTTACCCAACACCGTGCCAGCGAGCGCGCGGTTACCCCTTCGACCTGGTCCCGCATCTGGAGCCAGAACGCCCCGGGCTACCTGTTCCTGTTGCCCTGGTTCATCGGCTTTTTCGGGCTGACACTCGGCCCGATGGTGTCATCGCTCTATCTGAGCTTCACCAATTTCGACTTGCTCACCCCGCCGCAATGGGTGGGCACGGCGAATTACCTGCGCATCTTCACGGCCGACCCGAAATTCGCCAAGTCGATGCAGGTGACGTTCATGTTCGTCGTCTTCTCGGTGCCGCTGAAGCTCGCATTCGCGCTCGGCGTCGCCCTGCTGCTCAATCGCGGCATGCGCGGCTTGCCGCTCTATCGCGCCGTGTTCTACCTGCCCTCGCTGCTCGGCGCCTCGGTGGCGATCGCGGTGCTGTGGCGGACGCTGTTCGCCGGCGACGGGCTGGTCAATGATTTCCTGCTCAATTTCGGCATCCAGGGCCCGAGCTGGATCTCGACGCCGCGCTATTCGCTGTGGACCCTGATCATCCTCGCGGTCTGGCAGTTCGGCTCGCCGATGATCATCTTCCTCGCCGGTTTGCGGCAGATCCCGCAGGATATGTACGAGGCGGCCAGCCTCGAGGGCGCCGGCAAATGGCGGGTGTTCTGGAAGATCACCCTGCCGATGCTGACCCCGGTGGTGTTCTTCAACGCCATCATCCAGACCATCGAAGGTTTCAAGAGCTTCACCCCCGCCTTCATCATCTCGGGCGGCACCGGTAACCCGATCAACTCGACGCTGTTCTACACGCTCTACCTCTACCAGGAGGCGTTCGAGTTCTTCCGCATGGGCTACGCCTCGGCACTGGCGTGGATCCTCCTCGTGATCGTGGCGCTGTTCACCGGCTTCTCGTTCCTCACGTCGAAGTACTGGGTGCATTATGACAACTGAGAGCGCCCATATCGAAAACGGCAGTCGGCAGTCGGCAATCGGCAGTCGCAGTGACAACCCGACTGCCGACTGCCGACTTACGACTGCCGTCAAGGGGGACGCACGATGACCGACGCCGTCGCCCCGCGCCTCACCGTCGTCACCGGCGAAAAGACCGCCACCCAGAAGCTCCTGAAACGCATCGGCTCGATCGCCGCGCATGTGGTGCTGATCACCGCCTCGATCGTCATGCTCTATCCGCTGCTCTGGATGCTCTCGGCGAGCTTCCGGCCGGAGAACGAGATCTTCACCGCCAACAGCCTGTGGCCGAGCTCGTTCAGCCTCGAGGCCTATTTCCGCGGCTGGCACGGCCTCAGGATCGGCTTCGACACCTTCTTCCTCAACTCGCTGATCATCTCGGTGCTGTCGATCATCGGCAACCTCGCCACCTGCTCGCTCGCCGCGTTCGCCTTCGCCCGGCTGGAGTTCAAGGGTCGCAATTTCTGGTTCGCCATGATGCTGGGCACGCTCATGCTGCCCTACCAGGTGACGCTGATCCCGCAATATGTGCTGTTCCACCAGTTGCACTGGATCAACACCATCCTGCCGCTGGTGGTGCCAAAATACCTCGCCGCCGACGCCTTCTTCATCTTCCTGATGGTGCAGTTCTTCCGCGGCATCCCCAAGGAATTGGACGAGGCGGCGCAGATGGACGGCTGCTCGCCCTGGCGCATCTACTGGCGCGTGCTGCTGCCGCTCTCGATGCCGGTGCTCGCCACCGCCGCCATCTTCACCTTCATCTGGACCTGGGACGATTTCTTCGGGCCGCTGATCTACCTCAGCGACATCCGCAGCTACACCGTGCAGCTGGGGCTACGGACCTTCGTAGACTCCTCAGCGGAGAGTGATTGGGGCGGACTGTTCGCCATGAGCATCCTGACGCTGGTGCCGGTGTTCGTGTTCTTCCTGTTCTTCCAGAAGCTGCTGATCGAAGGGATTGCGACGACGGGGATGAAGCGGTGAGTTCGCGCTTCGCTTCGGTGGTGACTGAGAGAGACGGCCCCCTCCCGGCCTCCCCCATAAAGGGGGAGGTGCAGAGTCGAGGCTCTGTCTTCGATCGTGCCAAGCTCACCGGCAGGCACCTCCCCCTTCATGGGGGAGGATGGGAGGGGGCCGTCTGCTGCGGCTCCATCACCCCATGAGCACCCGCCGCGAGCAAGAGCTGCGCGCCAACTCCACGGCGCCCGAGCGCCGCCTGTGGCGCCTGCTGCACCCGTTTCGCACCGCCGGCCACCACTTCCGCCGGCAGGAGCAGATCGGCCCCTACTACGTCGACTTTGCCTGCCATGCCGCAAAGCTCGTGATCGAGGTCGATGGCGAGACCCATGGCCACACCCAGGAGGCAGACGCCCTCCGCGACGAGTTCCTCCGCTATCAAGGCTACACCGTCCTGCGCATCACCAATGACGATGTGCTGCAGAACGAGGACGGGGTGTTTACCGTTCTGAGTTCCGCGCTCGCCGGCAAGACGCCTACCCGCGGCCCGACCCCCCTCCCGGCCTCCCCCATGAAGGGGGAGGTGAAGAGGCGGCTTCGCCGCAATCAGCTCAACCTCAACAGTAGTGACCATGCCCATCAAATTCGCGGCCATCGGCCTCAACCATTCCCATATCTACGGCCAGGTGAACTCCCTCCTCCGCGAGGGCGCTGAGCTGGTGGCCTTCCACTCGCCCGAGGATGATCTCGCCGCGCAGTTCGGCGAAAAATTCCCGCAGGCCAAACGCGTTGCCGATCAACGCGCCATCCTCGAAGACCCCAGCATCGCCCTGGTGCTCACCGCCGCCATCCTCTCCGAGCGTGCCGCCATCTCCGTTGCCGCGATGCAGCACGGCAAGGATGTGATGAGCGACAAGCCGGGGATGACAACCCTCGAGCAGCTGGCCGAGCTGCAGCGGGTGCAGGCCGAGACCGGGCGGATCTATTCGGTCTGCTACTCCGAGCACTTTGAAACCCGCGCCACGGTGAAGGCCGGCGAGCTGGTCCAGGCCGGTGCCATCGGCCAGGTGATCAACACTGTCGGCCTCGGGCCCCACGCCATCCGCAACAACCAGCGGCCCGACTGGTTCTATGATCGGCGGCGCTATGGCGGCATCCTCACCGATATCGGCAGCCACCAGTGCGAGCAGTTCCTGTTCTTTTCCGGCACCGACACCGATGCCGAGGTGGTGTCGGCCTCGGTAGACAACCGCGGCAATCCCGACAAGCCCGGGCTGCAGGATGTCGGCGACATGCATTTGCGAACCCCGACCACCACCGGCTACGTGCGGGTCGATTGGTTCACCCCGGCGGGCTTGCCGACCTGGGGCGACGGGCGGCTGACCATCCTCGGCACCGAGGGCTATATCGAGCTTCGCAAGTACATCGATATCGCCGGGCGGCCGGGAACCGATCACCTGTTCCTCGTCGACAAACACGGCACGCAGCACATCGACTGCGCCGGCGTCGACCTGCCCTATGGCCGGCAGCTGATATCAGACGTGTTGAACCGCACCGAGACGGCGATGCCGCAGGTGCGCGCCTTCAAGGCGATGGAACTGGCGCTAACGGCGCAGAAAATGGCTGAAGTCGGGACGGTTTGGCAGCAATGAGCAGGGTTTACACAGTCGCCGTCGTCGGCGGCGGCATCGGCAAGAGCCACATCGTCGAAGGCTACGAGACCAACAAGGATCGCTTCAAGGTAATCGCCATCTGCGATCTGGACGCGACGCGGCGCAACGGTCTCGCCGACGAGTTCGGGGTCGAGCGGCGGGTCGAGAATTTCGATGATCTGCTGAAGATGGACGATCTCGACATCATCGATGTCTGCACCCCACCAATGGTGCATTACCCGATGGTGACGGCGGCGCTCCAGGCCGGCAAGCACGTGATCTGCGAAAAGCCGCTGGTCGGCTCGCTTGCCGAAGTCGACGAGATCATCGCGCTCGAACAGCAGAGCCGCGGTAAGCTGATGCCGGTATTCCAGTATCGTTACGGCAACGGCATCGAGCAGGTGAAACGCATCATCGAGGCGGGCATCGCCGGCAAGCCCTATGTCGGCACGGTCGAGACGCTGTGGCGGCGCGGGCCGGACTATTACACCGTGCCCTGGCGCGGCAAATGGAAGACCGAGCTCGGCGGCGTGCTGATGACCCATGCCATCCACCCGCACGATATCTTCACCTACCTGATGGGCGAGCCGAAAAGCCTGTTCGGCCGGGTGGCGACGCGGGTCAATGCCATCGAGGTGGAAGACTGCATCTCGGCCTCGCTGGAAATGGAGAGTGGTGCGCTCGCCAGCTTCACCGCAACGCTCGGCTCGGCCGACGAAATCAGCCGCATCCGCCTGGCCTTCGAGAACGTCACCTTCGAGAGCGACCACGAGGCCTACAATCCCGGCAAGCTCCCGTGGAAGATCCTGCCGCGCAACGATGCGACCAAGGCGAAGATCGATGCGCTGCTCGCCAACTGGCAGGATGTACCGTCACGGTTCCAGACCCAGATGCGCCGCTTCTGGGATGCGCTCGAAGGGCTGGCGCCGATGCCGGTGACATCAAAGGATTCCCGCCGCGCGCTGGAGATCGTCACCGCGTTCTACCATTCGTCCGAGACGCACGAGGAAGTGCAGTTCCCGGTGACCTCGGCACATCCCAAGTACCGCAGCTGGCTGCCGGAGGGGTTTCGATGACGAGCGCTACGCAACTTCCCCTCACCCTGACCCTCTCCCCAGAGGGGAGAGGGGACGTGGGGGCACAATCGAGCCACATCGCCCCCTCTCCCCTCTGGGGAGAGGGTCGGGGTGAGGGGCTGTCGGGGAGGAAGAACTGATGTCCACCAGCGTTGTCCTGCAGCAAGTCGAGAAGCGCTATGGCGATGTGGAGGTGATCCACGGCATCGACCTCACCATCGAGCCGGGCGAGTTCACCGTGTTCGTCGGCCCCTCGGGCTGCGGCAAATCCACCCTGTTGCGGATGATCGCCGGGCTCGAGCCGATCTCGGGCGGCAGCCTGTTGATCGATGGCGAGCGCATGAACGAGGTACCGGCGGCCAAACGCGGCATCGCCATGGTGTTCCAGAGCTACGCGCTCTACCCGCATATGTCGGTGTACCAGAACCTCGCCTTCGGGCTCGAAACGGCGCGGGTGCCGAAAGCCGAGATCCAGCAGCGGGTGCAGCGCGCCGCCGAGATTTTGCGGATCGAGCCGCTGCTGAAGCGCAAGCCCAAGCAACTCTCGGGCGGCCAGCGCCAGCGCGTCGCCATCGGCCGGGCCATCGTCCGCGAACCCAGGATCTTCCTGTTCGACGAGCCGCTGTCGAACCTCGATGCCGAGCTGCGGGTGCAGATGCGGGTGGAGATCGCCAAGCTCCACAACGATCTCGGCAACACCATGATCTACGTCACGCACGACCAGGTCGAGGCGATGACCATGGCCGACAAGATCGTGGTGCTGCAGGCCGGCATCATCGAGCAGGTCGGCGCCCCGCTCGAACTCTACAACCACCCGCGCAACCGCTTCGTCGCCGGCTTCATCGGCTCGCCGAAAATGAACTTCCTCGCGGCGAAAGTGGAAAGCGCCGATGGCGCCGGAGCAAAACTCCGCGCCGGCGGCAGCGAGATCGTCGTCAACCGCCAGCTCGGCGCCGGTGATGCGGTGACCTTCGGGGTGCGGCCCGAGCATATCGGCATCAATGAGGGTTCTGGGGTCGAGCTGGCCAAGGTGAAGGTCGACCTGGTGGAACAGCTGGGCGGCCAGACCATGGTCTACACCACCACATCCGACGGCCAGGCGCTGACCATCGCAGTGGATGGGCAACGGCCGGTGGAACTGGGCTCTACGCTCACGGCTTATGTCGATCCGGCGCGCTATCATGTGTTCGGCACGGATGGGCGGGCGATTTAGGTTGCCTGACTGAGAGAGACGGCCCCCTCCCGGCCTCCCCCATAAAGGGGGAGGTGCCCTGCCGGTTCACTAGGCACGATCGAAGACAGGGCCTCTACTCTTCACCTCCCCCTTTATGGGGGAGGCCGGGAGGGGGCCGTCTGCCAGCAGTCAGCACCGCTTACCTCGTTCCGCCTATTGTTCCGGGAACTCGACCTTCAGGTGGTGGCGCTCGGCCTCTTCCTCGAGCCAGCGCATCAGGCGGCGGCGGTTGTCGTGCTTGACCGCAGTGATCGTGAACTGGGTACCCAGCTTGTCGATCTCCGCAATGTCGACCTGGCCCCAGGGCGTCCTGTGCAGAAAGCGGAACACGTCTTCGCCATAGAACCACCCGCGCGATCCGTTCGGTTCGTCGTCTGGTCCTAGAATGACCTTCACTAGAAGACTGCTCAAGCTGGGCTCCTACTGCCAGCAACTCCGCACTGCGACGGCTGCCACCCTTCCCTTCTCCCCTCAGGGGAGAAGGTGGCCGAAGGCCGGTTGAGGGGTGAAGCGGTGCGGCATGCTGGAACAGCCAGCATGCCGAGAGGCTGAACCCCTCACCCGAGCTTCGCTAACTCGCTGACGCTCGCAAGCTGCGCTTGCCCTCTCCCCTCAGGGGCGAGGGGGGTGGGCCCGACGCACCAGCCTCACTGCCCCGCCAGCAGCTCCGCGTTCCCGCCGCTCGCCGTCGTATCGATGCACACATGCCGCTCGGTGATCAGCCGCTCGGCGTCGGATGGCCGGGTGATCAGCGGGATGATCATCCCCTCGCGGCGCGACAATGCCTGCCGCCAGGGCCGCAAATCGGCATCGGTGCCGAAATGCATGATCGCGTCGACATGCAGCCCGGCCTCGATGGCGGCCGGCGACAGCTTCTTGTCCAGCCCGCCGATCGGCTCGCCATTGGCGCCCAGCGCTTCGGCGATCTTGGTGGCGCCGGGGGCGACGACCAGCACACCGTTACCCTGCTCGAGCGCCAGGGTCGCCTGTTGCAGCGCGCTCTGCGTATCGGGCCCGAGGCAGAGCACTACGCCGCGCGGCCAAGTGTAGAGCGTGTTGGATTCGCCGGTCGGGCCGGGCAAAACCTCCTGCGCCGGCTCGATCCCCACCCGCTCGATGCCGATCTTCACCTGGTCGACCGCCGCGATGGCAAAGCCGATGGAAAGCCCGGACAGCGGGTTGACCCCGGTGGAGGGCTGGAACGCTTCCGCCGGGCGCCAGAAGCGCTTCAGGTAATTCGGCCCGCCGGCCTTCGGGCCGGTGCCGGAGAGGCCTTCGCCGCCGAATGGCTGCGAGCCGACCACTGCGCCGATCTGGTTGCGGTTGACATAGATATTGCCGGCGCGGATCCGGTCGGACAGTGCCTCGACCCGCCCGTCGATGCGGGTATGGAGCCCGAAGGTCAGCCCGAAGCCGGAGGCGTTGATGGCGGCAACCACCGCATCGAGTTCCTCGGCCTTGAAGGTCGCGACATGCAGCACCGGGCCGAAAATCTCTTCCTTCATCTCGGCGATACCCGAGACCTTCAGCACGGTGGGAGCGACGAAGGTGCCCTGCTCCGGTGCGCTCAGCTGGTGCAGCACCGCGTCGCGGGCGGCGAACTCGGCGATATAGGCATCCATCTTCGCCTTGGCTTTCTGGTCGATCACCGGTCCGATATCGACCGAGAGCTCCCAGGGGTCGCCGAGCTGCAGCTCATCCATGGCGCCATAGAGCATTTCGAGCGTCCGCTCGGCCGCATCTTCCTGCACATAGAGGATACGCAGCGCCGAGCAGCGCTGCCCGGCCGACTGGAAGGCCGAGCTCAGGATGTCGCGCACCGCCTGTTCGGGCAAAGCCGTGGAAATCGACGATCATGGCGTTGAGCCCGCCGGTCTCGGCGATCAGCGCCGCACCGGCGGCGAGGTTATCGGCCATCTTCACGTCGATCGCCTTGGCGGTGGCGAGCGAGCCGGTGAAGCACACCCCGTCGATGCGCGGGTCGGAGGTGAGCGCCGAGCCGACCACGGCGCCGGAGCCCGGCACCAGTTGCACCACGTCCTCCGGGATGCCGGCTTGCACCATCAGGCGCACGGCGAGCGCCGCAATCAGCGGCGTGGTTTCTGCGGGCTTTGCCAGCACCGTATTGCCGGCGACCAGAGCCGCGGCGATCTGGCCGGTGAAGATGGCGAGCGGAAAATTCCATGGCGAAATACAGGTGAACACCCCGAGCGGCTGGCGCGGCTCGCTCGCTTCCGCCTCCGCGGCGTAATAGCGGAGGAAATCCACCGCCTCGCGCACTTCACCCACTGCGTCGTTCAAAGTCTTGCCCGCCTCGCGGGCGCAGAGCGCGAAGAACTCGGCGGCATTGTCCTCGTAGAGGTCGGCCACCTGCCGCAGCAACAAGGCACGCTCGGCCACCGGCCGCGCCGCCCAGCCGGGCGCCGCATCGCGCGCCGTGGCGATAGCCAGTTCCAGCGTTTCTGGCCCGGCCCCGATGGCGTCGCCCACCGGCTCGCCGCTGGCGGGGCTGACGAGCGAGAACTGCTCGCCCTGGCTGCCGGCGACCAAAGAGGCTGGCACGGCGTGCCAGCGCTTCTCGCTGGGCCGGAAGCGTTCGCGATCGGCAAGCAGATACTCGACTCCGACCGGATCGGTGAGGTCATGCCCCCTGGAGTTGCGGCGGCGCGGCACGAACAGCTCGGCCGGGGTGCGCACCTTGGCGATAGCGGTTTCCACCAGCTCGAACGGATCCTGCACCACGGCGGCGGCCGGCACGTCGCGATCGGCGATCATGTTGACGAACGAGCCGTTGGCGCCGTTCTCGAGCAGGCGCCGCACCAGATAAGCGAGGAGATCGGCGTGCCGCCCGACCGGCGCGTAGATGCGGGTGCGGGTTTGCTGCTCGTCGTGGATGATGTCGTGCAGCCGCTCGCCCATGCCATGCAGGCGCTGGAACTCGAACGCGTCATTGGCGACGCCGAGCTGCTGCGCCAGCTCCAGCACTGCTGCAACGGTGTGGGCATTGTGGGTGGCAAATTGCGGGTAGATGCGCCTGGTCTTCGACAATAGCCGCTTGGCATTGGCGATGTAGCTGACATCGGTGGCGGGCTTGCGGGTGAATACCGGGAAACCTGCGAGCCCCATGACCTGGGCACGCTTGATCTCGGTATCCCAATAAGCGCCCTTCACCAGCCGCACCATGATGCGGCGATCGAGCTTGTCGGCCAGCGCCTCGAGCCAGTCGATGACATGGCTGGCGCGCTGCCCATAGGCCTGCACCACAATGCCGAAACCGTCCCAGCCGGCAAGGCGCTCGTCGGCGAGCACCGCCGCGATCACGTCGAGGCTGAGGTCGAGCCGGTCGGCCTCCTCGGCATCGATGTTGAAGCCCATATTGGCGCCGCGCGCCATCATGGCGAGGGCGAGCGTGCGCTCCACCAGCTCATCCATCACCCGCTCGCGCTTCATGAACTCATAGCGCGGATGCAGCGCCGAGAATTTTACCGATACGCCCGGGTTGTCGCGCACCGAGCCGGCCGTGGAACGGGTGGCGAGCACGGCGATCGCCTCGGCATAGGCGGCACGGTAGCGCTTGGCGTCGGCCTCGGTGCGGGCCGCTTCGCCGAGCATATCGTAGGAATAGGTAAAACCGTCGCGTTCGGCCTTCCGCGCAATGCGGGTGGCTTCCTCGATGTCGCGGCCGAGCACGAACTGCGACCCCAGGATTTTCATCGCCTGCATCACCGCCGAGCGGATCACCGGCTCGCCGATGCGCTGCACGAAATTCTTGATGGTGCCGGCGATCCCCGCCCCGCCCTCGCGCAGCACCGAGCCGGTAAGGGTCAGCGCCAGGGTCGAGACATTGACCAAGGCCGAGTTGGCGCGGTCGAGATGCTCGGCCCAGCGCGACGGCGCGATCTTGTCTTCGATCAGCTCGTCGATGGTGTGGTTATCGGGCACCCGCAACAGCGCCTCGGCAAGGCACATCAGCGCAATGCCCTCGTCGGTCGAGAGCGAATATTCGGCGAGGAAGGATTCGAGCATGCCGCTCGACTGTGCGGCGCGCACCTTTTCCACCAGCTGCTGCGCCCGCCGCCCGATGGCGGCGCGGTCGGCCTGCGTGAGCGCCGCATCGACCGTCAGGCGCGCAATGGTTTCGGCCTCGTCAGCCAGGATGGCGGCCCGGATGCGGCCGCGGAGTTCGTTGAGATCGCTCATTTGTGCCCCAGTGCCTGAACTGTGGCACGCGTCGCTGATTTGTGTGGGGAAAATGTGATGGCTGCAACAGCGATTTTAGTTGGACTAAAAGTCGCGGTTTGAGCGCGCAAACCGGCTAAGCGGCTGGAGAACCCGCACTAGGTGCGTGTGGCCCACCCCCACCCAGCTACGCTACGGCTCCGGCTAGCTGCGCTACCCTCCCACAAGGGGGAGGGAGACTATAGAACCGAAGCATACAGCCTGGTCTCCCTCCCCTCGATGGGGAGGGCAGCGGAGCTTGCCTGCGTAGCGGGCTTAGCGCAGCTGGGTGGGGTGGGACAGCCAGCGCAACTCCTCCCTTAAAACTCCTCATGCGTGCGCGGGTCGCCGTCGAACAGCCGGCCATCGGCGCGGGTGAGCCCGTTGATCGCGGCCATATCCGCGTCGTCGAGCGCGAAACCCGCGAGCTCCAGATTCTCGCGGCGGCGCGACGGGGTGGCGGATTTGGGGATCGGCAGCACACCCAGTTGCAGGTGCCAGCGCAGCACCACCTGCGCCGGGGAGCGGTTGTGCTTGCTTGCCGCGGCGACCACCGCCGGCTCGGCCAAGAGGCCGGTGCCCTTGCCGATCGGCGTCCACGCCTCGGTGAGGATGCCGCGCGCCTTATCGGCGGCGCGCTGCTCGGGCTGGTTGAAATAGGGGTGCAGCTCGACCTGGTTGACGCTCGGGGCGACGCCGGTCTTTGCGATCAACTGGTCGAGATGCTCAGGCAGGAAGTTCGACACGCCGATCGAGCGGACCAGCCCGCGCTCGCGTGCTTCGATCATCCCCTCCCACGCCTCGACGAACAGCTGCTGGCTCGGGTTGGGCCAGTGGATCAAATAGAGATCGAGATAGTCGAGCCCGCTGCGCAGCAGCAATTCCTCGATGGCCCAGGTGACGTTGGGCTTCTTGTGGTGCCGGCCGGGGAGCTTCGAGGTGACGCGGATCTCCTCCCGTGGCACGCCCGACATCCGCACCGCTTTGCCGACGGCGCCCTCGTTCTCGTAGTTCACGGCGGAATCGAGCAGCCGATAGCCCTCGCGCAGCGCTTCGGCCATGCCCTCTGCCCGGGGATGCCGCGCAGCGCATAGGTGCCGAGCCCCACTGCCGGGAGCGTCGTGCCATCGTTGAGCGTGTGGTCGGGCAGTGCGGGCATGAGAATCTCCTCTAGAGTGAGATCAGGAAAGGTTGCAGACCTTTCCGGTCCGATCTCACGACAAAACAAAGACTTAGAGCAGGAAGGCAATTCAACGAAGCGCAATCCTGCTCTGGTATGGTGCGCATAGGAGGGGAGCCGGCGCGGTAACGCCATCCCCAAATAGACGTGTTGCGCTTGCGAGTGAGCGCGCCGGCAGCGACTTCTGCCGATGACCAGATCTAATTCACTCAGCTTCGTCGCCGCGCTCGCTTGGCTGCTGCTTGGCGCTCCCCTTGCCGCGGCCGCCAGCGACCCGATCTGCGCCCCCACCGAGTTCGAGGGCGCCGGCTACACCGTGTGCCACGCGGCGCCGGCGGCGCTGGAACTGCGCTGGCGCGACAGCGAGGATCGCCCCTATCGCAGCTTCGGCGCGCTTGCCGATGCCCTCAAGACGGACGGACGGCCGCTGCGCTTCGCCGTCAATGCCGGCATGTACGACACCGATTTCCGCCCGATCGGGCTTTACATCGAGGACGGCCGGCAGCGGGTGAAGCTCAACACGGCCGAGCCGGCGGCGGGGAAGAAACCGATCCCCAATTTCTACAAGAAGCCTAATGGCGTGTTCTTCATCACCGGTGATACCGCCAGCATCGTCCGCACCGAAGATTATCTCGCCGCGGCGCCCGAGCCGCGGCTCGCCACCCAGTCGGGCCCACTGCTGGTGATATCGGGAAAACTCCACCCCGCGCTCATCCCCAACTCCACCGACCGCACCCGCCGCAGCGGCGTCGGTGTGTGCGGAAATGGCGAAGTGATCTTCGCCATTTCCAATTCCGGAGTGAACTTCTTCGATTTCGCCCGCCTGTTCCGCGACCAGCTCGGCTGCGACAACGCGCTGTTCCTCGATGGCGGGCGTGGCGTCGGGCTGTACGATCCGGAACTGGGACGGAACGATATGTCGTGGCACGGGGGCTACGGGCCGATGCTGGCGGTGGCGGGGGACTAGGTCCCGTCTCATCTCGCAGCCGGTGCGAGCCGACCCCCACCCCTGTCCCCTCCCCCTAAGAAAGGGGAGGGAGACCCTCACGCTGAAATCGAGGCTGGCGTCTCCCTCCCCTCGGGGCGACCTCTTGTCGTCCCCTTGAGGGGGAGGGGACAGGGGTGGGGGTCAGCCCGCGCCGGCGGTGCAATGAGCGCCCCCCACGCAGCCGCCCTCCCCCTAAGTCGCCTTCCCCACCGCCGCGGCGCCATCCTCGGCACTCTCCGGCAAGTCGTCGAAGCTCGAGTAGTTCATGGTGTAGAGCTTGGAATAGAGCTCTTTCTCCATCAACTGCTCGTGGTTGCCGCTCTCCAGCAGCTCGCCGTTCTGTAAGACGATGATGCGGTCGGCGCCGCGGATGGTGGCGAGGCGGTGGGCGATGACGAGGCCGGTGCGGCCTTCGAGCAGCCGCTTCAGCGCCTTCTGGATCAGCATTTCGGTATAGCTGTCGATATTGGCCGTCGCCTCGTCGAGCACCAGGATCTTGGCGTCGGCCACCAGCGCCCGGGCGAAGCTGATCAATTGCCTTTGACCGAGGGAGAGGTTGCCGCCGCGCTGCTCGAGCTTGGTGTCATAGCCATCGGCCAGCGACATGATGAAATCATGCGCGCCGACGGCCTTCGCCGCCTCGATCACCTGCTCGCGGGTCGCGTCATCCTTGTTGTAGCGGATGTTGTCGATCACCGAGCCGGTGAACAGGAACGGCTCCTGCAGCACCATCGCCACCTGCTGGCCGAGCGAATCCTGGGTGACGTCGCGTACGTCGTGCCCGCCCACCGTCACCGAACCGTCCCACACATCGTAGAAACGGTGCACCAGCGACATGCAGCTCGATTTGCCCGAGCCGGTGGGGCCGACAATGGCGACGGTCTCGCCCGGATTGACGCGGAAGCTGACATTGCGCAGCACCGGCAGCCCCTTGCGGTAGCCGAAGGTGACATCCTTGAACTCGACCGAGCCATCCATCCCTGCGGTCAGCGGGAAGGCATCCGGCTTGTCCTCGATATTGACCGGGACATCGAGCACCTCGACGATGCGGGTGCCCGACGACATGGCGCGCTGGAACACCGAATACTGCATGGTGAGCGAGCGGATCGGATCGAAGAAGCGCTGGATGTAGAACAGGAACGCCACCATGACGCCGACATCGAGCTGGCGTCCCAGCACCATCTGGCCGCCGACCACGATGACCGAGGCCATGGAAATACCGGTGAGCGTATCGACGATCGGCACCATCACCTGGGCGAATTTGGCGGCGCGCAGGTGCGCCCGAAGGTTGGCGCCGGCCTTTTCCTCGTAGAGGTCGAAATTGACCTGCTGCCGATCGAGGCTCTGCACCGTACGCACGCCGTTAATGCCTTCGGCCAGGGCGCCATTGGCCGACGAGTTGGTGTGATGCGCCGCCATGAAGCTGACCTTGGCCGGCGGCAGCCAGAACAGGCGCACGATGAACAGGATCGGCATGGTCGCCATGGTGATCAGCCCGAGCATCGGATCGAGCCACAGCAGCACCCCGACAATGCCGAACAGCAGGACGATATCGCCGACCGAAAGCACCGAGGTTTCAAGGAACTCCTGCATGGAGTTCACATCGCCCATCAGGCGCGACATCAGCCGGCCCACCTCGGTTTTGTCCATCCAGCCGAGCGACACCCGCTGCAGGTGGGCGAACATGGCGCGGCGCATATCGAACAGCACGTTCTCGGCCGCCTTGCCGACCACCGTCTCCTGGATCCAGGAGGCGACGAAGTTGATGAGAATGAGCCCGGCAAACCCGACAATGCACCAGAGCAGCACGACGCGGCCGCCACCGCCGGCTGCCATACCGTTATCGATGGCGTAGCGGATCACCAGGGGGAAGGCGAGCGAAGTGAGCGTGAACACCAGCACCGCCGCTACCGACAGGTAGATCTGGCTGCGATAGGGTTTGACGAAGGCCCAGATGCGGCGGACGATTTTCGGATCGTAGGCCTTGCCGAACACCTCTTCCTCGCGCTCGAGGCTGGAGCCGACCACGGCGCGCGGCGGACGGCGGTTGCGGTCCTCGCTGTCGTCTTCGGTGTTGAGCGTTGCCTCGGTCATTCCGCAGCCTCCAGTTGGTCGTCGCCAGGCTTCACCTGGAGGTCATAAAGGGCGCGGTAGCGGCCGCCGAGCGCCAGCAGTTCCGCATGCGTGCCGCGCTCGACGATCCTGCCTTCGTCGATGAAGAGGATCTGGTCGGCATGCATCAGCGAACTGAGCCGGTGTGAGATGATCAGCGTCACCCGATCCCGCGCGAAGCGCTTCATCGCCGTGCGGATGCGCTGCTCGGTGCCGGCATCGACTGCCGCGGTCGAGTCATCGAACACCATCACCGCGGGCCGCAGCATCAGCGAGCGCGCGATGTTGAGGCGCTGGCGCTGGCCGCCCGACAAGGAAACGCCGCGCTCGCCCACGATGGTCTCGTAGCCGGTGGGCAGCCCGATAATGTAGTTGTGGAGCTGCGCATATTCCGAGGCGCTGGCGATGCGCGCCCCCTTCGCCCATGGATCGCCATAGGCGATGTTGTTTTCGATATTGGTGGTGAACAGGAAGCTGTCCTGCTGCACCACGGCAACCGCCTGGCGCAGGCTCGCCAGCGTCACCGCCCGCACATCCTGCCCGTCAATGGTCACCCGGCCACCGGTTACGTCATAAAAGCGCGGGATCAGGTGGGCGATGGTCGATTTGCCCGAGCCGGGCTTACCGACGATACCGATGGTTTCGCCCTTTTTGCCCTCGAACGACACGCCCTGGAGCACCGGGCGGAACGGCGCCGACGGATAGGCGAAATCGACATTCTCGAACTTCACCGTGCCCTGCGAAACCTTCAGCGGCTTGGCGCCCGGCTCGTCCTTGATCTCGATTTCGAGGTCGAGGAAGGCGAACAGCCGGTTGCCGCAGGTCGAGGCGCGGGCGAACGAGTTGACGAGCAGGCCGAGCTGGCGCACCGGCATCTGCAAGATCGTCATGAAGGTGAGGAAGGCCGCAAGCGTGCCGACGGTCATCTGCCCGGCGATCACCCGCTCGCCGCCATACCACAGCACCAGCGCCATCGAGACGAAGAAGCTGATATTCATGATCGAGGTCGAGTTGACGCGGATGTTGACGCGATCATGCGCCAGCTCGAGCGCCGCATCCGAGGCCCCGTTATACTTCTTCATCTCGTGCCGCGCGCCGGCAAAGGCGCGCACCACGCGGATGCCGCCGAGATTTTCTTCCATCACCCGGCTCAGATCCTGCAGCCGCTCCTGCAGCAGCAGCCAGGTGGCGCGGAGCTTCAATTGGGTGATCGAGGAATTCACCGCGACGAACGGCGCAAAGCTCAGCGCGAGGAGGCCGAGGATCCAGTCGGTCGAGATCAGCATATAGGCGCCGACCCCGATCAGCGTGCCGAGCAGCACGACGCGCAACAGGCCCGTGGCAAAAAACATGCGCACGCCCTCGAGGTCGAGCATGCCCACGGTGATCAGGTCGCCGGTATGCACCTTGTCGTGGTAGGAAAAACTGAGCCGCTGGATCTTCTCGTACACCGCCAGCCGCAGCTCATAGGCGGTGTGATGGCCGACCGCTTCGCCAAAGTAGTTCATCGACATCGTGAACAGACCGCGGAAGATCGAAACCACGAGCAGGATCATGGCGATGCTCCACAGCGCCTCGGTGGCGCCGACCCCGCCATCCAGCACGCCCTCGGCCCGATCCACCGCCTGCCCGAGCAATAGCGGCGTCCACAGTTGCAGCGCCGAGGAAATAAAGCAGGAGAGGATGGTAATGATCACCATCCAGGGGTGACGCCAGGTCAGCACCATGATGCGCCACAGGGTGGACAGCCCCTTACCTTGTTGTGCGGCGACGACATGTGACATTGCATCGCCAGGCGAATAGGCGCTGCGCGGAGCATTCGAGCTCAATTTGAGGGTCCAGACATAAAGCTTTGAGGGCCTGCCCTCGCCGAAATATGGGCGGACAAACTCGGCCCGGTAGAACCAGAGGAAGGCCTATGTCTTCGCGCTGATTTGCGTTCTGTTCAAGGCAGATATGCCGGCGCGGCAGGGTACTTTCGTATCAACGCCATAAGGCTCGGCCACGATGTTGCACGAATGCAACCTCCCCCGCGACGCGACGTTGAGGGCGGCATGACCCGCGAGCAGAAGATCACCGACAACCCGAGCCCACCGCCGGAGGACGACGCCTTCCGCGAGGCGGTGCGCAAGACCGCCTATTTCCTCTGGGAACAGGACGGCCGCCCGCACGGCCGGCACGACGAATATTACCTCCGCGCCCTCGCCCAGCACCGGCGCGAACGCGAGTATGACAGCTGGCTGGAGGACGAGCCGGACGGAGAGTGAGGCACGCGGTCCCCCTCCCCGCGCGGCGGGGGAGGATTGCCGAGAGTCCCGCGCCCGCCCGTCACCACGTCGATCACTCACCCGTGAGATTTTGCCGCGTTGCACCTGAGCCGGTCTAGGGTAGCTTCCCCCCGATGTCGCCGCTGCTTCGCACCCTCGCCTGTCTTGTCGTCGCCCTGTGCATGGCGTCGCTGAGCTTTGTCGCCGCGGCGCACAGCACCGTGGTGCTCAACGAAGCCGCCCCCCACGCCCGCGTGGTGAGTGAGCTGCCCTGCCCCGATTGCGGCACCCACCAGGCCATCGGCTGTGGCCAGGCCTGCTCGGCCGCCGCCGAGCAGACGCTCGCCGCCATCTCGCTCGCCCTGACGCTGGTCGATCTCGACTTCGCGCCGCGTGCCGCGCTGGCGCGGCGCGGCACCCCGTTGGGCCCGCTCGTTACCCCACCGATCGGCTGAACCGGGGCGAGCCAGCGCTCGCATCCATGGCGGCAGTGCAGGGTCCGGTTCGCCGACCCCTTTGACCGCGATCTTTCACGCCGCGTACGCGCGGGCGGAATTCCAGCATGCATTCGATTGATGAGGCCCTGAGACGGCGGCACCGGGCCGCCGCCGCATCGGCCAACGATCTCCGCCGCCGGGCCGGCTATGAAGATGCCCCGCCACTGAGCCTCGACACCGTCGATGGCGAGCATCCCAAGGGCCGCGAGCTGAGCATGGCCTGGCTCGCCGGCACGGTGATGACCGGCATCACCTCGGTGCTGCTGATGGGGGCTGCGCTCTATGTCGCCTTTGACGGCCGCGAGAGTTTTTCCACCGCCTCGCAGGCCCTGCTGCTGCCGCGCAGCGCCGCGCTCGGGCCGCCCGCCACCAGCGGCAAGGGCGACCGCATGCGCGCGATCGCAGCGACGCGGTCGGAATTCGAGGTGGTCGAGGCCTCGATCCGCACCGTCGAGGATGGCCGGACGATGTTGCGCAGCCAGGCGTTCGCTCGCCTCGACGCAACGCTCGCCACCGGCGAAACCGCGCTTGCCGCCGACATTCCGGCGTTCGATCCGTCGGCGCTGGCCACCTCGTCCGACGGCGAGCCGGCCAGCGCCGCGACCGAGATTTACACCGCGAGCATCGAGGGCGAAGTCGCCATGTCGCTGGCGGCGCTGCCGCAACTGGTTCCGGCCGGCGCCATAACCGACCGGCAGGCCGCCGATTTCGTCAAGGCGTCGCTGCAGGATGCGTTTTTCGAGGATTCGAGCGAACGCCCCAACACTACGGCCGCCGCACCTGCATCGCTGCAATCCGCCACGCTCGGCATCGCCGAAAACGTCACCGTGATGTCGAAGACCCGGCTGGCCGAAGCCGGCGGCGGGCGCAGCGAGCGCATCGTCACCGCGCGGCAGTCGACGCCGCTCAAGGCGCTGCTGTTGAAGAACGGCTTCACCGAGCAATCCTACGAAATGGTCGCGGCGACGCTGCGCAATCTGCTGCCCTCGCTGGAGCTGCCTGAAGGCGCCAAGCTCCGCATCCTGATGGGGCCGTCGCGGACCTCGGCAACGCCGGTGCCATACCGGCTCAGCATCTATGTGCACGACCCGCAGACACGGGCAATCCGCCACGCCGCCACCGCAGCGATGACCGATCGCGGCAGCTATGTGATCGGCTCGGCGCCCAGCATGATCGCCCTGCCCGAGGAGGATGTCGAAGCGGTCGATGTCGCGGCGCTGCCCAGCCTCTACCGCTCGATCTGGGAGACGGCGCGCAAGCACGACCTCGCCGATACGACAACGGCGCAGCTGGTGGCGATGTTCGCCTATGAGCTCGACCTGACCCAGCGCGTGCAGCCCGGCGATACTTTGCAGCTGCTGGCCACGAGGCCCGAAACCGGCAAGCCCGAGCTGGTCTATGCCGCGCTCACCACCGGCGGCACCACCCGCGAGCTGTTCCGCTTCCGCACCCCCGACGGCGTCGTCGATTATTACAGCCCGGACGGCGAGACCGGAAAACGCTTCCTGACGCGGCGGCCGCTGCAGGGCGGCGGCCGGCTCGCCAGCCGCTACGGCTATCGCATCCACCCGATCTTCAAGACGCGGCGGCTGCACACCGGCGTAGATCTCGCCTCGGCGCTCGACACTCCGGTCTATGCCGGTGGCGACGGCGTCGTCCGGCTGGCTCAGTGGGTGTCGGGCTTTGGCCGCTATGTCGAGCTCGACCATGTCAACGGCTACCAGACCGCCTATGCGCATATGAACCGCATCGCCGACGGCATGAAGCCCGGGGTGCGGGTGAAGCAGGGCCAGTTGGTCGGCTATGTCGGTTCGACCGGTAACTCCACCGGCAATCACCTGCACTACGAAATCCGGGTGAACGGCCGTACCGTCGACCCATTGAGCGTCAAGCTGCCACGCGACAAGGAACTCCCCGCCCAGTCGACCGATGCCCTGCGCGACACCGTGCAGCAGGTACGCCAGTTGATGGACCGCCGCGCCGGGACGGAGAGGCTGTGAGCTTTGCGCACCGGGCTCTCGGCTAATCCTCCCCCGCGGGGCGGGGGAGGACCACCGAGAGTGCCGTGCGCCTAACGCCACCAGCGATAGCCTCGCCCCTGCCCGCGCCTCGCACCTGCATCCTGATCTCCTCGCCATGGGTGGCCGCCGTCTCGACCTGGATGGTGCTGTGGTCGATGCCGAACGTCTCGTGCAGCAGCGTCCGCGCCGCCATCGGTAGCGCCTGCCGCTCGGCAGTGTCGGTGATCACCAGTTGGCCGCCCATCGCATCGACGCCCGAGGTGATGGTCCGCATGGTGGCTGGAGGTTCAAGACGTAATCTTGTCGTGGCAGCAGTGGCGGGCAGAGTGGCGGACACCGGAGGTTTCGGCTATGTGCGGCGACGGCTTGCCGCCGCCTGACCCGACCGCCTCGCGGTCCGCACAACCAGCAACTGGAGCGCACCGTCATGCGTCGCCCTTCTCTCCTCGACGGGCCAGTCATCGTCGGCATCGACGGCGGCGGCAGCAAGACGCTGGTGGCCAGTGCCGACCGCAGCGGCCGGGCGCTCCGGCTGCAACGGGGCCGCGGCACCAGCCCGCTCGAAAGCCCCGGCTGGCGCGCCGCGCTGGCCGAGCAGGCGCAGCTATTTGCCGCTGCTCCTGGGTTAGCCGGCGTCGCGGCGGCCCTGCCCGCCTATGGCGAGGTCGAAACCGCCTCGGCGGCGCAGCAGCAGGCGATCGGCGAGCTGTTCGGCACGGCGCCGCAGCGCCTGCTCAACGATGTCGATGCAGCCCATCTCGGCGCCTTCGCCGGCGGGCCCGGCATCCTGATCCTCGCCGGCACCGGCTCGATGGCCTGGGCTCGCGACGCGGCCGGCGCCTCGCACCGCACCGGCGGCTGGGGCGATGTCATCGGCGACGAGGGCAGCGGCTACTGGATCGGCCGGCAGGTGCTGGGCGTCGTGAGCAAAGCCATCGACGGCCGCACCGAAGCCGACGCACTGGTCGCCGGGGTGTTCGATCAGCTCGGCCTCGCCTCCGATGACCGGCTGGATCAGTTGCTCGGCTGGGCCTCGCGGCTCGACGCGCCGCGGATGCAGATTGCCGCACTGGCGCCGATTGCGCTGGGGCTCGCCGAAGCCGGTGATCCGGCCGCCGGCGCCATCGTCGCGGCCGCGGCGAGCGAACTCGCCTTGCACATCCGGACGCTCGAGCGGCGGCTCGGCGCGCCCACCATGCCGTGGAGCTTTGCCGGCGGGCTGTTCGCCAGCCCGGCGCTGCGGCGGGCACTTAGCGAGCACCTCGGCCGCCCCGGCCCTGCCGCGGCTCCCGCCGGTCGGCGGCGCGCTGCTGGCGGCAGCCCAGCACCTGGGCTGGCCGATTGATGCACGCTGGATCGACAGCCTCGCCACCTCGCTCGCGGCGCTATCGGCAAGTACCAACCTGCCGCCGTCCGCCGCCTGACAGGCTGCGGCCGCCCCCGCACCAACAAATTGCATCAAGTCTCACAAGAGACGATTTGCACAATATCGCACTAATATTGGGGGATGTGCGTAGCATAATTATGTGCCATATTCGCCGCTGCAATAGCGGCACCACTGTACAAAAATAGTCATCGATCCGATCGTCACTGGCAAGTGTCATGGAGCGTTTACTCATGGGCGCGCGTATCCTCATTTTCTTGCTCGCGGTTTGGTTTTTCGCAACAAATCCTGCCGGCGCGGCGCCACGGCCGATCTCCATAACTATCACCTCGGTCGAATGTACGCAGGCCGACGAGTGCGATGCCGCCGGCATCGAGGCGGCGGGCCAGAGCTGGCCCGATTTCTATGCCAAGGTGTTCATGAATGGCGTCGAGACGCGGACACCGCGCGCCCCCGACGACCAGCGCCGGGTCGAGCCGAACTGGACCGTCATCACCAGCTTCGACGACAAGATCGAGAAGCTGCCCATCACCATCCAGATCTGGGATTACGACAGCACCAGCGGCGACGACATCGCCGATGCCTCGCCCCAGTCGGCGCACAACAATCTCGATATCGTGCTCGATGTGGCCAAGGGCACCTGGTCGGGCGACACCACGACGAACTGCGTCGCCGGCGACGGCGTCGATACTGGTGGCGAAGAGTATTACCCGGTCCAGGTCTGCTTCACCATTTCGGTGAGCGACGCCGACCAGGATGGCCTGCTCGATGATTGGGAGCGCTTCGGGCTCGATGTCGACGGCGTTGGCGGGGTGGACCTGCCTTTGCCGGCCTGGGGCGCCAACCCGATGCGCAAGGACGTGTTCCTCGAGCTCGATTACGAGGGCGGGCGCGCCCCGACCAAGGCCGGGATCAACGCCATGAAGGCGGCGTTCGCGGCTGCCCCGCTCTCCAACCCCGACGGCAGCACCGGGGTGAACCTGCATGTCGATGTCGGCTCCCTGTTCGACCCCACGGCCGATGAGGCCGGGCGGGTCGGCACCTGCTCGAACGGCCTCGACGATGATGGCGACGGCGATATCGACGGGGTGGATGCCCAGTGTCAGTTCATCGACGCCAGCCAGGAGCTGGCGCCGACCTGTAACAACAATATCGACGACGATGGCGACGGCCTCGCCGACGCGGCCGATCCGCAATGCCTCGTGGGCGACAATCTGGGCGGCGGCAGCTCGCTCACCATTGCCGCTGCGGCGCGGCCCTGCGGCCTCAATGCCAATTTCGCGACGATCAAGGCGGCGCAGTTCAACGCCAACCGCGACTGGGTCTTCCGCTACGGCATCCAGGCCGCCGCGCCGCCCAACCCACCACCGCCTGCCGCACCGCTCGGCTGTGCCGGCGGCCAGGGCGAAATCGGCGGCAACGACTTCATTTCGCACAACCTCGACGCGGGCACCCTGCTGCACGAGTTCGGCCACAACCTGAACCTGCAGCATGGCGGCTCGAACTCGATGAACTGCAAGCCCAACTACCTGTCGGTCATGAACTACAACCTGCAGGGCGGCATCCCGCAGGTGGTCGGCGGCTTCATCCTCGACTACTCGCCGCCGCGGACCAGCCTCAACGGCGCCAACCGGGCCAATGCCCCGCTGGCGCAACTGGTTGAGACCGCTCTCGACGAGACAGTGCCGATCGACCCCGCCGATGCCGTCAACTCGGCGGTGTTCATGAACGGGCGGAACCAGATTTCCACTATCGGCGTCAACACGCTGCCGGATTGGACCAACGATCCGAGCCTACCGACGGCGGCCGGCATCAATATCGATAATGGCATTGCGGCGGTGCCCGCCTCACCCGGCGTTCCCGCCCAACCCCGGGTCGGCGCGCCCGGCTGCGCCAACACCGTTCTCAATATCCCGCTGTTGGGCGACAACGACTGGAAGCTGGTCTCGCTGCCCTTCCGTCAGTTCAGCAAGTCGGCTCCCGGCGTGCTCGATGCCGCCAACGAAATGACCCCGACAGACGAGGAGATCGAGCAGCTCAGGCGGGACATCCGGCGCACCGACCTGGCGCTGGCCCTGACGGCCAGCCCCGACCCGGTCGCCGCCGGCACCCCGCTCACCTACAGCGCCACCATCACCAATAATGGCCCCAATGTCTCGCTGGCCACCCGGTTCGAGCTCGAGGTGCTGAACGGCGGCGCCCTGTTCGCCACGCTGCCTGCCGATTGCGTCGCCCCCACCCCTGCCACGGTCTCGTGCACCCTCGGCAGGCTTCGCTCACGCGAGGCCCGCAGCTTCGATCTGGTGGCGAACGTGCCGGCGAACCTCGTCTACGATGCCGGGGCGCCGTTGCCGATCATCGCCAGAGGCAGCGTCGCCGACCGCGGCGGCAATGATGGCAACCTCGCCGACAACCAGCGCGAGGTCTCGGTCAAGGCCGTGGCGGTGGCCGATCTGACGCTCACCGATTTCAGCGCGCCCAACCCGCCGATCCAGATGTTGGTGGGCGAACAGGTGGTGGTCGAGCTGACCTCGACGGTGGGCAGCAAGGGGCCATCGAGCCCGATGGATACGGTCTTGCGCCTCAACGCCGAGGCCTCGGGCGGGGCAACAGTGTCCCCGACGCGACTGGCTACGGCCCAGAACCGGCTGCAGCAGGGCGAAAGCCGCGCAGTGGCCAATCACCCGATTTTGATGTGCAGCGCCCCGGGACCGGCCGAGTTCCGCTTCACCCATGAGATCGCGCCGGCCCGGGCTCCCGACACCGATCCCGACACCTCCAACAATGTGGCGGAGCTGGTGCTGAAGGTCGAATGCCTCGGCTCCAATTCCTATGAACCGCAG
>CBDIRF010000027.1:0-57794 GCA_965284115.1 Devosiaceae bacterium | reverse complement strand
GACAATAACGGCTTCCTCGTCGTGCCGGCACTCGGCACCACCTATGCCTTCTTCAACCCGCACCAGAAGCCGCTCGACGACGTCCGCGTCCGCAAGGCGCTGTCAATGGCGATCGACCGCGAGGAGATCGTCGAGTTCGTGCTGCAGTCGGCCGATATCCCGGCCATGGCGCTGGTGCCGCCCGGCATGAACGTCGCCGGCGAGGATTTCCGTGACGGTTCCGACACGTTCGGCCTCGCCCCGACCGCCCAAGTCGATGCCGCCAAGGCCCTGCTCGCCGAGGCCGGCTATCCCGATGGCGCCGGCTTCCCCGAGACGGTCTATGTCACCTACTCGTCGCCGCCGATCGAGAAGCTGCTCGAAGCCATCCAGCAGATGTGGAAGAAAAACCTCAACATCGACGTCAAGATCCAGGCGTCCGAGTGGCAGGTGTTCTACCCCGAAGTGCAGAAGGTTCAGTACCAGATCGCCCAGATGGGCTGGGGCGCCGACTACCCGCACCCGATGACCTTCCTCGACAACTTCGTCACCGGCAGCGCCAACAACCTCGCCAACTGGTCGAACGCCGACTACGACAAGCTGATCGCCGACGCCAAGTCGACCAATGACGAAAAGCAGTCGCTGGCCGACATGCGCGCCGCCGAGGCGCTGATCATGAACGATGCAGTGATCCTGCCGCAGTATCACCGCAACCAGTACATGATGATGAAGCCCTACGTGAAAGGCTTCTGGCGCTCGCCGCTGAACACCCCGTATTTCGACGCGGTGACGATCGAGAAGTAAGCTCGGTTTGCCTGAGCTGATGGACCCCGGTCTCGCGAGAGGCCGGGGTTTTTGCTGGTTGAGCCAGGCCACCACGTGCGCCGGCGCGGGCTGACCCCCACCCCTGTCCCCTCCCCGCAAGGGGGAGGGAGACCACACACCGGCACCTCAGTTTGCGTCTCCCTCCCCCTTGCGGGGAGGGATTAAGGGTGGGGGTCCACAGCCACCGGCCGCAGCAGTCGTCACAGTACCTTCGCGGTCCAACAAACATGATTTGACAAATCATGTTTTCGGCCGGAGAACATGCCGCCAATCGGCCTGGGGTCATCCATGTTCAATCGAGCCATTCTCGCCGCGCTTGCCGGCGCCATCATGCTGGCTGTTGCGCCCCTGGCGCAGGCCGTCGAAATCAAGCACGACCTCGGCACCACCGAGGTGCCCGATGCACCCAAGCGCATCGTCGTGCTCGAATACAGCTTCGTCGACAGCCTTGCGGCGGTCGGTGTCGCGCCGGTGGGGATCGCCGATGACGATAACCGCGCCTCGATCGTTCCGGCCTATACCGCTGTTATCGGCGACGACTGGAAATCGGTTGGCACCCGCAAGTCGCCGAGCCTCGAGGTCATCGCCTCGCTGCAGCCCGACCTGATCATCGCCGACACCAGCCGGCACGAAGCGATCTACGGCGCGCTCAGCGAGATCGCCCCGACCATCGCCTTCGACAGCCTCACCGGCACCTATCAGGTGGCGCTCGAAGCCGCCAAGACCATCGCCCATGCGGTGGGCAAGGATGCCGAGATGGCAGCCCGGCTCGCCGAGCACGAAACGAAGATGGATGGCTTCAAGGCGGCGATCGGCGACGTCTCCGCCTGGTCGGCGCAGTTCATCGTCGACAATGGCGAAGGCATCTTCCTCCACTCGCCGGTGAGCTATAACGGCTCGCTGCTGGCCTGGTTCGGCTTCAAGAACAACATGCCGACCCCGGATGGCCACACCTACGAAGAAGCCATCGTCAAGACCTCGCTGGAGCAGCTCTCCGAGATCAACCCGCAGCTGATCCTCCGTGGCAAGTATGCCGACCCGGGCCTCACCGACAGCTGGGTCGGCCAGCCGCTCTACGACAATGTCGCGGCGGTGAAGACCGGCAACGTCTTCGACGTCAACGCCCACGAATGGTCGCGCCTGCGCGGCATCATCGCCTCCGAAGTGAGCGGCGCCAACCTCGTCGAGATCGTCAAGAACCTCAAGCAGTAACCTTGCCTGTCGCCGTCCGCTTTGCGCTTCTCGCGGCAGCAGTGCTCGTTGCAGCCCTGCTGTCGTTGACCATTGGGCAGCGCAGCGATGTCGGCATCGGCAATGTGCTGCAGCTGCTGTTCATCGACGACGGCAGCCTCGCCCGCTCAGCGGTGGTCGATCTGCGCCTGCCGCGCACCCTGATCGCCGGCCTGATCGGCATCAATCTGGGGCTTGCCGGATTGGCGCTGCAGGCGGTGACGCGCAACCCGCTGGCCTCGGAATCGGTGCTCGGCATCAACCAGGGCGCCGCGCTGGGCGTGGCACTCGGGCTGGTATTCCCGGGGCTGCTGATCGGCAATCTCGATACCATGGCGATCATCGGCGCCGTAGTGGCCGGCGCCGTCACCTTCGGCATTGCCGGTGGGCTCGGCGGCCGGCTCGACTCGATGCGGCTGATTCTCGCCGGCGTCACCGTCGGCGCCTTCAGCTTCGCCTTCGTCCGCTTCACCTTCACGCTGGAGGACAACCTCTCGCGCCTCGTCCTCAGTTGGACGTCGGCCGATATCTCCGCCGCCCGCTTCGACCAGGCGCTGCCGCTGGTGTTCTGGGCTGCCGGCGGGTTCACCATCAGCACCTTCATGGCGCACAGCTTCAACATCCTGGCGCTGGGCGATGGCGCCTCGCAGGGGCTCGGCGTCGATCCGCGCCGCATGCGCTTCATCGGCGCCATGCTCGCCGCCGTGCTCACCGGCGCCAGCGTTGCGGCCGCGGGACCGGTGATGTTCGTCGGCCTCGTCATCCCACACCTTTGCCGTCTCTGGTTCGGTTCCAACCATCGGCTGCTGGTCCCGGCGGTGGCGCTGGGCGGGGCAGGTTTGGTGCTGTTCGCCGACGTGGTCTCGAAGCTGGTGCGTTTCCCCTACGAAACCCCGCTCGGCGTCATCTGCGCGCTGATCGGCGCGCCATACTTCCTCTACGCGACGCTCCGCGCGAGGCACATGGCATGAGCGCCGTGACGCACACCGCCGTCCGGCCCCGCACTGCATTGCGCGGCCTGGTGCTGATCGCGGCGCTCGCTGTGCTGGTGATTGTCGCTTCGCTATGGAGCCTCAGTGTCGGCGCGGTGCCGATCCCGACCCAGACCATCATCAACACCCTGTTCAACCTCGATGGCGAGCAGCAGACCTATATCATCATGAAGTCGCGGCTGCCGCGCATGCTGCTGGCGCTGCTGGCCGGCGGCGCATTGGCGCTGTCCGGCGCCATCATCCAGGCGGTGATCCGCAACCCCCTCGCCAGCCCCAACATCATCGGCATCAATTCCGGCGCCGCCCTGTTCGCATTGGTGCTGGTGCTGGTCTTTCCCGAGATCCCGCAGGTCTGGATGCCGCTCGCCGCCTGTTTGGGCGGGCTCACCGCCGCCGCCTTCGTCATGGTGGTGGCGCATTATCGCAGCCTCTCGGCCATCCACCTGGCGCTGATCGGCGTTGCCGTCGGCTTCGTCTTCGAGGCCGGGGTCGACTACCTGCTGATCATCTCCAATGACAGCGAAAGCTCGGCCCCGATGATCTGGCTCACCGGCTCGCTCTGGGGCCGCACCTGGGCTCACGTCATGATCAGCTGGGTGCCGCTCGTCGTCCTGAGCGCCTTGGCGCTGCTGCTCTCCTACCGGCTCGACCTGATCGCACTGGGTGAGGCGACGGCCACCGGGCTCGGCATCAACGTGCCGCGCCAGCGCCTCCTATTGTTGCTGGTCGCGACGCTGCTCGCCAGCGTCTCGGTCGCAGTGGTCGGGGTCATGGGCTTTATCGGGCTGATGGCGCCGCATATCGCCCGCCGCCTCGTCGGCGGCTCGCACCGGCTGATGCTGCCGGTGGCGGCGCTGGTCGGCATGCTGCTGGTGGTGCTTGCCGATGGCATCGGCCGCGCCATCGCCCCGCCGATCGAGGTCTCCGCCGGCATCATCGCCGCGCTGATCGGCGCGCCATTCTTCATCTACATCATGCTGACCACGACTTCGGAGCAGGACTTCATGAGCATCCTGGTCAAGGGCGTCACTGCCGGCTACGGCCGCGACCGCGCCATCGTCGAGAACATCGATCTGACCATCGCCACCGGCGAGGTGACCATCCTCATCGGGCCCAATGGCTGCGGCAAATCCACCCTGCTGAAGACCATCGGGCGCCTGCTGAAGCCACGTAGCGGCTCGATCCACGCCGACGAGCTCGACGTGCTGCGCAATCACCCGAAGCGCGTCGCGCGCACCATCGCCTACCTGCCGCAGAGCCCGGTGGTGCCGACGGCCATCACCGTCGAGCAGCTGGTCGGCTATGGCCGAGCCCCGCACCAGTCGCTGCTAGGCCTTCGCTCGCCCCGGGATATCGAGCTGGTCGGCCAGGCCATCACTGCCACCGGGCTCGAGGAGCTGCGTTTCAAGCCCGTGGCCGAGCTTTCCGGTGGCCAGCGGCAGCGCGCCTTCATCGCCATGGCGCTGGCGCAGGATACGCCCTACGTCATGCTCGACGAGCCCACCACCTTCCTCGACATCAAGCACCAGGTCGAAACCCTCGACCTCGTCCGCCAGCTGCACGGGGCAGGGCGCACCAGCATCGTCGTCCTCCACGACATCGCCCAGGCCGCCCGCTACGGCGACCGGCTGGTGGTCATGCACGAGGGGCGGATCGTCGCCGAGGGCAAGCCGGCGGATGTGGTGACCCCCGGGCTGATCCGCGATGTCTATGGACTGGATTGCGAGGTGTATGCGGATCCGGTTTCGGGCACGCCGGTGGTGACGCCGCGGTAGCTCCTGACCGCACCGCCGGTGCGAGCTGACCCCCACCCTTGATCCCTCCCCCTAAACAAGGGGAGGGAGACGCTCACTCCGGAAGCTGGAGTTTTGGTCTCCCTCCCCTCGGGGCGACATCTTGTCGTCCCCCTTAGGGGGAGGGGACAGGGGTGGGGGTCGGCCCGCGCCAGCGTCAGCGGCTGACCACCCGCCCTTGCCTAACCACCTCCACCATCAGCTCAATCCACAGCCAGCCGTCCCCCGCCCGCCCCCGCTTATCCCCACCCCAAATGAAAAAGTTTGCATAGTCAATTTTGATTAGTTACGAATGTGCGTCCGTTGGAGGTAACGGACGTGACTTTGGGAGGACTCCTTGTCTCGTAAAACCAACCGGGCCGGGCGCATGCGCGCTGGCCTGCTGCTCAGCTGCGCCTCGTTGGCGCTGACCCTTGCCGCCGGCGCCGCACAGGCGGCCGACGAGCTGCCGGCCAACGTGCTGATCAGCGCCGACGAGTGCGCGCGCAATCAGGCTGCCGGCACCATCACCTACATTTCGGGCTACGGTTACTCGGCCAGCGCCGGCCAGGTCGATGTGTTCCTTGCCAAGGAACTCGGCTATTTCGATGCGCTCTGCCTCACCGTCGATATCAACGCAGCGGGCGGCAACGGCCAGCTGCTGGTGTCTTCCGGCCAGGCGCAGTTCACCGCGCTGGGCTCGGCATCCGACGTGATGCTGGCGGCCGCCAACAGCCGCAACCTCACTGCCGTCGCCACCTATGGCAGCACCTCGCCGTTCTCGATCTTCACCAACGAAGCGATCAAGAGTCTTAGGGATCTCGAGGGCAAGCGCCTGGGTTATTTCATCAACATCACCCCGATCGCCGCCGCGATGCTCGATGCCGCCGGCGTCGACATGTCGAAGGTCGAGCTGATCAAGATGACCAATTACGACCCCACCGTGGTCACCCGCGGCCAGGTCGACGCCATTGTCGGCTACGCCTCGAACCAGCCGCAGACGCTGAAGGCCATGGGGCTGCCGTTCAACCAGTTCCTGCCCGCCGATCTCGGCCTCTCCGGCACCTACAACGTCATGGAAGTGAACTCGAAGTTCCTTTCCGAGCACCGCGAGGTGGTCGCCGACTTCATGCGGGCGAGCCTCAAGGCGCTCGAGTTCTGCCTCGCCGAGGAAGACAAGTGCGTCGAGATGATCAGCAAGCTCGCTGCCGACAACAACCAGGGCTCGGCCTTCCCTCGGGAGCAGCAGGCCCGCACCTGGGGCGTCGAGTCCGAGTGGGTGCGCAGCAGCCAGTATGGCGCGCCGGGCGTCCAGACCATCGCCGAGTGGGAACCCGAGTATCAGATGGTGCAGCAATTCGGCGGCCTGAAGAACCCGCCGCCGCTCGCCAGCATGATGGACCCCGATCTCGTCGCCTCGCTCTACGCCGATGGCAAGCTGATCTGGCCCGAAAAGAAGTGATGGCGACGATGCCTGCAGCCTCTCATTCCCACAGCGCGCACCACCCCGAGGCAATCGGGGTGGAGGTGACGAACGTCAGCAAGAGCTTCGGCGGCGATGAGTTCCGGGTGACGGTGCTCAACGGCGTGTCGCTGTCGATCAAGAAGGGCGAGTTCGTCTCGCTGATCGGTCCGAGCGGCTGCGGCAAGTCCACCCTGCTCAAGGTTGTCGCGGGCTTGTCCGAAGCCAATGGCGGCAGCGTTTCGATCAACGGCAAATCGGTGCGGGAAGCTGCCAGGGACAAGGCCATCGGCCTCGTCCCGCAGTCTCCCGCACTGCTGCCCTGGCGCACCATTCTCGACAATGTCAGCCTGCCGATCAGCATCAACCCCGGCGCCAATGCCGGCCGCAAGCTGCGCGATCCCAAGGAGATCCTGCAGAGCTTCGGGCTCGGTCACGCCCTCGATCGCTACCCGGCGCAACTCTCGGGCGGCATGCAGCAGCGCGCTGCCATTGCCCGCTCCTTCGTCTTCGACCCCGAGATCCTCTTGATGGATGAGCCGTTCTCGGCCCTCGACGAGATGAACCGCGATCAGCAGCGCATGGGGCTGCTCGATTTCTGGCAGTCCAACCGCAAGTCGGTGCTCTTCGTCACCCACTCGGTGCCCGAGGCGATCATCCTGTCCGATCGCATCGTGCTGATGGCCTCGCATCCCGGCCGCATCGCCGAGATCATCGATGTCGATCTGCCGCGTCCCCGCAACGAGGCGCTCTACGCCACCGACGCCTTCCGCGATCTCGAAGGCTATGTCCGTTCTGCGCTCCGCAAGGTGATGGAGGCTGCCCGTGTCTGACACCACAGCAACTGCGCCCCGGCGCGCCGCATCCGGCTTCACCATGGCCCGTATCGTCTTCGACTGGGGTCCGCCGGCGGTGACCTTCGTCGTCGTCGCCGTGCTCTGGCAACTGGTGGCGATCAACAACCCCTACGTGCTGCCGACGCTCGATGCGGTGGGCAACAGCCTTGCCAGCGACCCCGGGATGTATTGGGCCAACCTGCTCGTCACCTGCCAGGAGGTTGTCATCGGCGCCGGCGCCGGCATCATCTGCGGCTTCCTCCTCGCCGTAGCGATGAGCGAGCTGCCGATCGTCGAAAAGGCGGTGATGCCGCTGATCGTGGTGATCATGGTCACCCCCGTCGTTGCCATCGCCCCGGCTTTGGTCGTCGCCTTCGGCTTCGGCATGCTGCCCAAGTACATCGTCACCGGCCTCGTCGTGTTCTTCCCCATGCTGGTCAACTCGCTGGCCGGGCTGCGGGATGTCGACCAGAAGGCGCTCGACGTGTTCAAGACCCTCCATGCCAGCCGCTGGGAGATCTTCCGCGATCTTCGCCTCCCCGGCTGCATGCCCTTCGTCTTCGCCGGCCTTCGGATCGCCATGCCACTGGCGGTGGTCGGCGCTGCGGTGGCCGAGTTCGTGGCCGCCGGCCAGCAGGCAGGGCTGGGCTCGCTGGTGACCATCGCCGCCGCCCAGGCCAATCTGCCCGTGACCTGGGCGAGTATCGCCCTGCTCTGCCTGCTCGGCGTGCTGCTGGTTTCCCTGCTGGCGCTGCTGCGCAAACGCCTCCTGTGGTGGAGCGACGAGGACGTCATCGGGCGCTGAGGCGCCCGATCCGGACCCAACCAACGAAAGACATTGCGATGAAGAAGCTACGCTTTGGGCTGTTTGAAAACGCCCAGACCAACAACTCCGGCACGTCCACCTGGCGCCACCCCGACAGCGAGCGGCACAATTTCGACCGGCTCGACTACTGGGTGAAAGTTGCCCGCATCTGCGAGGACGCGAAGCTCGATTTCCTGTTCCTCGCCGATGCCTGGGGCTGGGCCGACGTCAAGGGCACCCGCCCCGACATCAGCACTACCGAGGGTCTCGACCTGCCGCGTCTCGACCCCGCCATTGTCGGCGCGGCGCTGATCGGCGCCACCGAAAAGCTCGGCATCGTCATGACCGGCTCGACTTTGCTCGAGCAGCCCTATGCCTTTGCCCGTCGTATGCAGACCCTCGACCACCTGTCGAACGGCCGCATCGGCTGGAACGTCGTCACCACCGGCACCGCCGAAACCGCCGTCGCCGCCTTCGGCGTGCCGATGGTGGCGCATGACGAGCGCTACAACATGGCCGACGATTTCATGAGCCTCGTCTACAAGCTGTTCGAGGGCGCCTGGGAGCGCGATGCGCTCGAGCGCAACAAGCAGGGGCGTTATGCCGATCCGGCCAAGGTGCACCGCATCAAGCATGACGGCCCGTATTTCCGCTCGCACGGTTTCGGCAACACCGCCTACTCGCCGCAGGGCACGCCGGTGCTGTTCAGGCCGGCTCGTCCGACCGCGGCAAGCAGTTCGGCGGCAAGCACGGCGAGTGCATCTTCCTCGGCGGCGGTTCGATCGAAAAGCTCGCCGGGCAGGTCAAAGCCATCCGCGACGAGGCCGTCGCCAATGGCCGCGATCCCAACTCGATCAAGCTGATGAGCGCCTTCTCCTGCGTCGTCGCGCCGACGATCGAAGAGGCGCGCCTGAAGCACCAGGCCATCCTCGACGCCCAGACCCCGGATGTGGCGGTCGCCTCCTACGCCTGGTTCACCGGCCTCGATCTCTCGTCCTATGACCCCGCGACCAGGATGAGCGCGCTGCACACCGAGCTGTCGCAGACCCAGGTGGCGCGCTTCGGCGACAAGACCGTCGGCGATGTGCTGAAGGATTGGCACGCCCATGGGGTGCGCACCAATCCGTTCGTCGGCACGCCCGAAGAGATCGCCGACATCATGTGCGAGATGGCCGAAGGCGCCGACCTCGACGGGTTCCTCTTCACCCCGCTGATCCAGCCGACCTCGACGCTCGATTTCGTCGAACTGGTGATGCCGGTGCTGCGGGCGCGCGGCGTCGCCGCTTCCGACTACGAGGGCGACAGCCTGCGCGAACGTCTGGTGGGCACCGAAAGCCCGATCCTCCGCCCCGACCACCCCGGCGCCAGCCACCGCCAGCTGCAGTGATGCGGTTAGGGGGGCGGGATTGACTGGAAACGCCCGACCAGCCCCTCACCCTAACCCTCTCCCCAACGGGGAGAGGGGACGCGCTTTGCACGGTCAGTGCCACATCGCCCCCTCTCCCCTCTGGGGAGAGGGACGGGGTGAGGGCAGGTCAAGCAATCAAGCAGTGCTTCAGCGGTCTCCCATCGGCTTCGCCGGGACCTCGTCGGCAAACGTATACGCACCCGCGAGAATGCGGTCGTAGAGCCCGCGGGCCCATTCCTGCTCGGCCCTGAGCCGCAGCGACGAGAGTTCGAAGATCTCGCGCACATAGGCCGGCGTGGTACTCGATTTGGCCACGTCGCCGATGTCGAAACCGTTGCTCGCCACCTTGGCATCGATCTCGGCGATCCTGACCTTCAGTGCCGCTACCACCTCGGCGCGGCTGAGCAGGAACATGAACGAGGTCAGCGCCATCACCGGCTTGGTGTCAAAAGTCTCCACCGTCCACAGCGTCTGGCGCAACAGCCGCATCAGCTCGACCACGCCATTCGGGGTGGTCTGGTAGATCGTCCGCTCCGGGCGCTTGCCGGCCGCCTCGGTGCCGTTCTCCTGGATATAGCCGTCCTGCTTCAGCGATTTGAGCGCGTTGTAGATCGAGCCGGGCTGGATATTGGCCCATTCGTCGACATGCCAGGTCATCAGTTCGCGGCGCAGGAAATAGCCATGCACCGGCTCGAACTGGCGCACGGCGCCCAGAACCACCAGGCGGGTGATGTTCGACATGAAGGCTCCTGAAACCGGGTTGTCCTCGCGGAAGGTGCTTGTCTCCCCTTAACAAATTGACTAGCTTCAGTCCAATTATTCAAACTTGACTATATGGAGGAAATCGCGGTGCAGATGGGTGAGGCAACGCTGGCCCTCAGGAGGGCTTTCTCGATGTTCCCGACCGGTGTCGTCGCCATGTGCGGCATGGACGGCGCGGCGCCGGTGGGCATGGCGGTGAACTCGTTCAGCTCGGTGTCGCTCGATCCGCCGCTGGTCTCGGTCTGTGTGGCCCGGCAATCTTCGACCTGGCCGCGACTCGACCGCCTGCCGCGCATCGGGCTCAGTGTCCTCGGCGCCGATCAGGAGCGCCTCTCCCGCCAGCTGTCGTCGCGCCACGGCGATCGCTTCCAGGGCGTCGAGTTTGAGGCAGCGCCGGCGGGGGCGCTGTTCATCAGGGGCGCCGCGCTCTGGCTCGATTGCGCCATCAGCCATCGCCTCGAGGGCGGCGATCACGAGATCATCCTGCTCGAGGTCGGGCACACCGAGCTGTTCCCGCACATCCAGCCGCTGGTCTTCCACCAGAGCCAGTACCTTGCCCTTTCCAACGCCTCCTGAGCGCGACCCCGGTGTCGGCCTCGTCGTCACCGGGACGGTTGTCCACGGCGAAAAGCGCGGCCGCGCCATGGGTTTTCCCACCGCCAATATCGAGCTGGCCCTCGGCAACCCGTTCCCCACGGAAGGCGTCTATTGCGGCCTCGTGCGGCTGTCCCACCGCGACACGCTCTACGGCGCCACCGTCAGCGTCGGCACCAACCCGACCTTCCCGGACATCGCCTCGCTCCGCGTCGAAGCCCACATCCACGATCTCGACGAACTGCTCTACGGGCTGAGCGCTCAGTTGCACCTGCTGCACCGCCTGCGCGACATGCGCCGCTTCGCCGGCGTGGCGGAGTTGATTGCCCAGATGGAGAAGGACGTGCTGCAGTCGCGGCGGTTGCTGGCGACGTTGGGGTATTGAGGGCAAACTCCCAACGAGCCCCGCGCACCACTTGCCTTCTCCCCTTGCGGGAGAAGGTGGCGCGCAGCGCCGGATGAGGGGTCTCGCGAAACGAAGTGTAGCGCGATCCGAGCGAAGCGAGGAGCGACCCGGTACGCCGAGAGATACCCCTCATCCGGCCCCGCAGAGACGGCCTTTGGCCGTCTGCTGCTTGCGGCCACCTTCTCCCGCAAGGGGAGAAGGCCAGTCGCTGCCGGCTAATGCTCCGCCGCCGCACTCTCGCGCACAAAGTACTCCGGGTGCGCCGCGCGGATCACGTCGAGCTCGTGCATCACCGAGGCAAGGTGCACCGTCATGCTTTCGTCGGCGCCCTTGGCGTCGTGCGCCTGCAGCCGCGCCAGGATTTCCTCGTGCTCGCCGACGATGAAATACATGTGCTCCTGGCTGAGCAGCGACAGCCGGCGGATGCGGTCCATATGGAATTTGGCTTCCCGCACATCGTCCCAGATGGTCTCGAACCCCGCCGCCTTGGCGATCAGCGAATGGAAGCGGTCGTCCGACTGCAAAAAGTCCTGGTCGTCGCCGAGCCCGGCAAAAGTGTGCTGCAGCACGATTTCGCGTTTCAAGAGCGCCGCGATCTCCGGCGTCAGTCGCTCCGCTGCTAAGCGCGCGAGCGGACGCTCCAATGCTTCCCGGATGAAGCGCGATTTGGCGATCAGGTTCTCGCTCAAGGGCGATACGATGGTGCCGCGCTGCGGCAGGATTTCCACCAGCCCGCGTCGCGCCAGCCGGGCGAAGGCTTCGCGTACCGGCGTGCGGCTGACCCCGAACTCGGCGGCGAGCCGGGCTTCCGACAGTTCCTGAACGGCGGCAGCTGCATATCGAGGATCTGCTGCATCAACCGGTCGTAGACCTGGCTCGCCATCGAGCCGCCATCCTGGCGCGTGCTGTAGCCGCTGTCGCCGCCGAATTCCGCTGCCGCCGATTTCGCCTTGGGCGCTCTCATGGTCGTTTCGCCGTCATTTGGTCCCCAGCTGCAGCCCTGCCATGAAGTACTTCCTCAGGGCGATGAACAGCAAGACCGTCGGGATACTCGAAATCAGCGTCGCGGTAATCACCACGTTGGGCCCCAGCGTCGAATAGGTGCCCTGCAGCGATTGCAGCGCCACCATGATCGAGCGCACCTCGATGCCGTTGGCGAGGATCGAGGAGAACAACAGGTCGTTCCAGATGAAGGTGAACTGCAGGAGGAACAGCGCGATCAGCGGCCCCATGGCATTGGGCACGATCATCGAAGTGAACACCCGCCATTCGCTCGCCCCTTCGATGCGCGCCGCCTCGTCCACCTCGCGGGTGATGGCGGAGAACGAGTTGCGCAGTACCAAGAGCGGGAAGGGGATGCAGATCGCCACATAGACCAGCAGCATGCCGAACCAGCTATTGACCAGCCCGAGCCGCTGGTAGCCGAATAATAGCGGCACCAGGTACATCTGGAACGGGAACAGCGTGCCGGTGAAGATCAGCATGAACCAGCCGTTCGAGCCGATCAGGTGCAGCCGCGTCATGCCATAGGCTGCTGCCGCAGCGAAGCCGACGGCCAGCACCCCGCCGACCAGCGCATAGCTGAACGAGTTGAGCGCCGCCTGGCCGAGATTGGCGATGGTCCAGGCCTGCACCACGTTGTCGACCACCGGCGCGAGACTCTCCGGCAGCTCCAGCACACCCTTGGTGGCATATTCCTCGGTGGTCTTGAACACCGTGACGAACAGGTAATAGAGCGGCGTCAGGTAGGCGATGGTGAGCACCAGGATCGGCAGCACCAGCCAGCGGCCGCCCTGCCGCTGTGAGCGCTTTTCCTTCTCGATCAGGCCTGAAATGAATGCCTTGTCGGTGATATCGACTGCCATGATCTGCCTATCGGATGTTCTTGCTGACGCGCGCCTGCACCACGGCGAGCAGCGCGCTGACGGTGATTACCATGGCGCCCAGCACCACGGCCACGGCCGAGCCATAGGCCCAGGCGCTGTTCGAAAAACTCTCGTAATACATGTAGACCGCGAGGGAGAGCGTGCGTTTGCCGGGGAACGAACTCGCCATCACCCAGAGCAGGTCGAAGGTGGTAAAGCCCGCCGCGACATTGAGGATGGTGACCACCAGCACGGTCGGCAGCAGCAGCGGCCAGACGATGTGGCGGAAGATCTGGAAGTTCGAGGCGCCATCGACGCGGGCGGCCTCGACCGGGTCCTTGGGGATGGCGGCGAGGCCGAGCAGCATCAGCACCATGGTAATGCCGAGCGTCTGCCAGACGAAGGTGACGATTACCGAGCCGGTGATGGTCGCCGGGTCGAACAGCCAGCCGAAATCGAACGGGGTGCCGGTGAGGCCGGATACCGCCGAGTTGAGCACCCCCTTGGGTGCATAGACATAGTACCAGATGGCGCCCACCGCCGTCGGCGCCAGGACGCGCGGCAGAAAGAACAGGCTCTTGAAGGTTTCCTGGAACGGAATGTTGCGCAACAGCAGCGCCAGCCCGAGGCCGACGGCGAGTGGGAACACCACCGCACCCACCACCCAGATCGCGGTATTGCCCAGCGCTTCCGAGAAGTAGGGCACGCGGAACAGCCGCGCGTAATTGTTGAAGCCGGCGAACTGGTCGAGCCCGGTGAACTTCTGCCACTTGGTGAAGCTGAGGATGACGTTGAACACCACCGGCGTCAGCAGGAACAGCGTCACCATCAGCACCGCCGGAGCGATGAACAGCCAGGCGATACGGGTCTGCTGCCAGGCCACCCGCCGCTCGCGCCGGCGCGCTTCCTTAAGGACTTCCGGGCTGAGCAGGGCTGAGGCAGTAACGGGCATCATCGGGCTCCGGGTAACAGGCAGGCAACGGCACGTGCGCCGGACTCTCGGTGGTCCTCCACCGTGAAACGGGGGAGGGGGACCGCCGAAGGCGGTGGAGGGGGCGGCAGGATGCGCCGATGTTTGGGGTCGCCCCCTCCACCAGCTTCGCTGGTCCCCCCGGGGTGAAGCCTCTGGCTTCATCCCCTCCCCCGCTGCGCGGTGGAGGATCACGGAGAGTCCGGTGCGCCTTTCATTGAGGTGCCGGCCGCGCCGAAGCGCGACCAGCGGGAGGAACCTTGGGGCTTACTTGCTGGCCCAGTAGTCGGCGTTGATCGCCTGCATGTCGGCCATCGACTTGGTCGCCTGCTCGGGCGTCGGGCTGAACATGAAGGCGCCCATGGCGGCGACCAGATCGCCCTGGATCTGCGACGGCACCGCTTCCCACCAGCGCACCAGCGCCCGCGGCTTGGCGGCAGCAACGAGTTCCTTGTTGGCCTCGATGGTGGCGTTCGGCGCCGCGGCCTTAAGGTTGCCGTTATAGACCTGGATCTTGGTGCCGAGCGCATTCGAGGCATCGACGCCCATCATCGACTGCACGGCCTTGCCGAGTTCAGGATTGGCCGCCATGGCCGCCGCCGAGACCACGATCGGCGAGGCTTCGACGATCACCGACTGCTGCACATCGGGCGACAGCGACGGCATCAGGAAGGTCTTGATGTCCTTGCCCGGCTCCATGCCCGCCGCCGCGAAGGCGCCGGTATGCCAGTCGCCGATCAGGAACATGGCGGCGGTCTTGTCGGTGAAGGGCTTGGCCGGATCCTGCTCGCGCGGATCGGAGAAATAGCCCTTGGCGTACATCTCGCCCCACACCTTGAAGGCGTTCTGCACTTCCGGGCCGTCATAGGCGACCGAACCGTCGGTCAGGCCGACAAATGCATCGGGGCTGGTGCCGAGCACCAGCTGGCTGAACCAGATGAACGGCATCCAGCCACCGGTGGTCGGGGCATTGATCGGCACGTAGCCGGCGGCCTTGAGCTTGTCGCAGGCGTCGATGAACTCGGCCCAGGTGGTCGGCGGGGCGGCGATGCCGGCCTTGGCGAACGCCTCGGTGTTGTAGAACATCACCCAATTGGCGACGTTGAGCAGCACGCCATAGGGCTTGCCGTCGATGCTCACCAGCTCGCGCTGCGCTTCCGAGAAATCGCCATCGGCAATCGCCGCATCCCAGTTGGCGCTGAGGTCGGCGGCAACGCCGGTGGCGACGAGATCGCTGAGCTGCTGGCCGTTCCACCAGGTGAAGAAGGCCGGCGCGTTGTTGCCGGCGATCGAGGTCTGCATATAGGCCTGATACTTGTCGGTCGGGGTGATGTCCTGCACCGTGACCTTGACGCCCGCAGCAGTGCCGGCGGCATCCATCATCGCTGATATCCCCGGGTTCCACTCGGTCTTGTCCGAGTTGAGGATCAGATCCTGCGCATAGGCGGTGCCTGCCGACAGTGCGGCGGCAAGGCCCGCGGCGGTAAGAGTCTTCAGTAACGACATGTCTCTCTCCCTTGTCGTTGTTCCCGCTGCCCCTTAGCGGCGCAGCGAATTCTGGCTTTCGGTGTCGAAGACGTGGACGCGCGCGCCATCGATGCGGAACCGCACCTCCTGGTTCGGCTCGAGGGCGCGCGGGTGCTGCATGCGTGCGACGATCTCGGTCTCGCCGAGATCGGCAAACAGCAGGCTTTCGTTGCCGAGCATCTCGGCGAAACTGACGGCGGCGCTGAAATCGGCGCCGAGTTGGGGTCGGGTGCCATGCCCCTCGGGCACGATGTCCTCCGGCCGGATCCCCAGCGTCACGGCCGTGCCCTGCGCCGGCAGGGTGAAGCGGTCGGATGGCACCGGGATATCGAGCCCCGCCGCCTTGATGGCGTTGCCCGCCCCGACCGTCGCCGGCAGCATGTTCATCGACGGCGCGCCCATGAACCCGGCGACGAACATGTTGGCCGGGCGCTCGAACACCTCGAGCGGCGTGCCGATCTGCGCCACCCGCCCGTCGTTCAGCACCACGATCTTGTCGGCCAGCGTCATCGCCTCGACCTGGTCGTGGGTGACGAACACCACCGTCGCGCCGAGCTGGCGCTGCAGCCGCTTGATCTCGATGCGGGTCTGGTTGCGGAGCTTGGCGTCGAGGTTGCTGAGCGGTTCGTCGAACAGGAATACTTTGGGCTCGCGCACCATGGCGCGGCCGATGGCGACGCGCTGCCGCTGTCCGCCCGAAAGCTGGCTCGGCCGGCGATCCATATAGGGATCGAGCCCCAGCATCTTCGCCGCCTCGCCGCGCCGCCGCGCGATTTCGATCTTCGGCACGCCGCTGATCCTGAGCCCGAAGCCGAGATTGTCGGCAACGCTCATATGCGGGTAGAGCGCATAGGACTGGAACACCATCGAGATGCCGCGGTCACGCGATGGCAGGTCGTTGACCAGCTTGCCGTCGATCCTGAGTTCGCCATGCGAGATGGTCTCGAGCCCGGCGATCATCCGCAAAATCGTCGACTTGCCGCAGCCGGAGGGCCCGACCAGCACCACGAAGGTGCCGTCCTCGATGTCGAGGTCGACGCCTTTGATGGCGACGTACTCGCCGTAGATCTTGATGATGTCGCGGAGGGTAACGGTTGCCATGGCGCCTCTTATCGTCCGGCTGGGTCGGCGTAGCGCATCTCGGGCTGGATCGAGTACCAGTCCGGGCGCTGCGGATCGCGGTCATAGGTGTAGCCGCCGACCTCGCTGTAATAGGCGGCGTAGTGGGCGAGCTTGTCGCGATCGACCTCGACGCCGAGCCCCGGCGCCTTGGGCAGCGCGATCTCGCCGTCGACATATTGGAGCTTGCCGCCGACGATGATGTCGTCGAGGAGGTGATGGTAATGCGCGTCCGCCGCAAAGCTCATGTTGGGCAACGCCGCGCCAAGGTGCAGCATCGAGGCGAGCTGGATGCCGAGCTCGCCCGAGGAGTGGACGCTGGCCCCGAACTGGAAGGTTTCGAGCACCTGGCCGGCCTTGTAGGCCTGCCGCAAGCCGCCCCAGAAGGTGGTGTCGAGCAGGATCACGTCGACCGCATCATGCTTGATGCACGCCGCCAACTGCTCGAAATTCACCACCACCGTATTGGTGGCAGTGGGAATGGAGATGCGGTCGCGCAACCGCCGCATGCCCTCGAGCCCGAAACACGGGTCCTCGAAATAGTCGTTACGGATGTGCCCGATCTGGCCTGCTACCCAGATCGATTCCACCGACCACACCGAATTGGGGTCGAGCCGGAAGCGGTCGCCGGGCAGGGCGTCGGCAATTGCCGAGAACACTTCGACATCGTGCTCCGGGGCAAACACGCCGCCCTTCAGCTTGTGCGATTTGAAGCCGTGCAGCGCCTTCTGCCGCTTGGCTTCCGTGACCAGCGCTTCGACCGAGAACTCGTCGCCAAAGCCGTTCTTCTCGTTGCCGTAGCGGTAGAACAGGTAGCTGGCGAACGGGATAGACTCGCGCAGCGCCCCGCCGATCAGGTCGCAGGCCCGTACCCCCAGGGCTTTGCCGGCCACGTCCATGCAGGCCATTTCGAGCGCCGCATGCACCTGCATGCGTGAATTGTAGAGGCTCGCCACCGGGTTCATGATCTTCCAGCGCAGCTGTTCGAGCTGCAGCGGGTCATGCCCTTTCAGATAGGGCAGCAGGCCTTTGACGGCGGCCTCGGCGCTCTCGCCGCCGCCACCGAGTTCGCCCCAGCCGGAAATCCCCTCGTCGGTCACCACCTCGACGATGGTGCGCACGAACCGCCCCCAATGGGCGCCAGACGCATGCCGCAGCGGCGCCTCGAGCGGCACGGCAACGGTAGTGGCCTTGATGTCGACGATCTTCATTCGGTTGCGGTCTCGGCGTTTTCAAACGGGCAGGGGAGGCTGATCTGCCGCCGGTCCGAATGCTGCTTTCGTCGCATCCGGTGTCGGTGTCGTCCGCCCTTGCCAAGACGTTGTAGGTCTACCATACTAGTTGTGTCAATTGCTCTCGATCCTGTTCCAAACGAATGGGCTTGGCAAGCGCCGGCAGGGCGCGGGGGAGCAGGGATGGAGAAAAGCGGGGAGGGACGTCGTGCCGATTTACGCATTCACCGGGAGCCTGACGCGCGCCATGCCGCAATACGGCGCGGCCAATGGCGAGGGCATCACCCGGCTGAGCTTTGACGACGAAACCGGCCGGCTCGGCGCCGTGGATCTTGCCGGCGGCGTCGACGATACCGCCTGGCTGGTAACTGACGCGGCACGCGGCCGGCTCTACTCGACCTCAGAGATCACCGGCACGCAGCAAAGCGCCATCGCCGCCTATGCCGTGGAACCCGCCGGCCTGCGGCTGCTCAACCGCCAGCCGACGCTCGGCAACGAGGCCTGCCACGCCAGCCTCTCGACCGACGGCAAATTCCTGCTGGTCGCCAACTACAATGGCGCCAATCCCGAAGGCTGGCCCGACGCGGCGCTCAGCGTCTTCCCCATCGCCGGCGATGGCTCACTCAGCGCTGCGGTGGCCAGCGTCGTTCACACCGGCAGCGGCCCCAATGCCGCGCGCCAGACCACGGCCCACGCCCACTGCGTCGTCCCGGCGCCCTCAGGCGATACCGTCTACGTCGCCGATCTCGGCATCGACAGGCTCGTCGCCTACCGGCTCGGCGGCGACGGTAGCCTGACGCATGAGCCGGCGCGTGACTTTACCCTGCCGCCGGGACTCGGTCCGCGCCACCTGGTGTTCTCCTGTGACGGCCGCGCCATCTTCATGGTCAGCGAGCTGATCCCCACCGTCGTCAGCCTCGCCGTCGATCGGGCAACAGGCGCGCTTACCCAGCGCGACGCCTTTGCTATCCCTTCGCTCGATGGCGGCATCGTCCAGCCGGCAGGCATCGTGCTCAGCCCCGATGGTCGGCACCTCTTCGTTGGCCTCCGCGTCTGCAACGACATTCTGGCGCTCCGCATCGACGCCACGACCGGCAAGCTGACCCAGACCGGCCGCTGGCCGAGCGGTGGCACGACGCCGCGCGACCTCGCCTTCTCGCCTTCCGGCCGCCACCTCGTCGTCGCCAACCAGGATTCCGATCGGCTGACCGTCTTCGCCGTCGACCCTGCCGCCGGCACCCTGTCCGACCCCCTCCAGCATTTCGATGTCGGCACGCCGATGTCGGTCAAACTCGCCGCTGTCTAGGCGGCTCCCGTTTCACCCCGTTCATCAGAGCCACCCATGATCAACGAAATCCTCTTCGTCCATCACAGCCACACCGACATTGGCTACACCCACCCGCAACCGGTGGTGATGGAGCTGCACCGCCGCTTCATCGACGAGGCGCTCGATATCGCCGAGCGCACCGCCGACTACCCCGATGACGCAAAATTCCGCTGGACCTGCGAAGTCACCGGCGGAACCATGGATTGGTGGGTGCACGCATCGAACGCCGATCGCGATCGCTTCCTCGCCGCGGTGCAGCGCGGCCAGATCGAAGTCGCCGGCATGGGTTGGCACATGACCCCGCTGATGGACCACTCGATGGTCCTCGACGTGCTGAAGCCGCTGAAATTCTTCCGCGAGCTCGGCATCCCGGTGCGCTCGGCGATGAACACCGACGTCAACGGCCTGCCCTGGGGTGTCGTCGACGCGCTGCTCGATCACGGCATCTCCGGCATCTCGATGGCCATCAACGAGCACTATGGCCATGCGCTGAAACCCTGGCCGCGCGCCTTCAACTGGCAGGCGCCTGGCGGCCGCAGCATCACCGCCTGTAACGGCTTCATCTACGGCGTGACATCCGATCGCAGCCTGCAGATCCCGACCAATATGGAAGAGGCCCGGGCCCGGGTGCCGCGCTGGGCCAGGAAGTGGGAGGCGACCGGCTATCCGCATCCCTTCCTGATGATGCAGATCACCAATATCCGCTACCACGACAACGGCTCGCCGCAGGCGGCGCTGCCCGATTTCATCCGCAACTTCAACGAGGGTAACGCCTCGACCGGCGGCATCAAGCTCAGGCTCGGGACGATCAGCGAGTTCTTCGATCGCGTGCGCCAGCAGCCGGCCGACACCATGGAGACTCTGCGCGGCGACTGGACCGACTGGTGGAATTTCGGCGCTGGTTCCACCGCGCACGAAACCGCCCAGGCCATGCGTGGCCAGCGCGATCTCGACGCAGCCACCGGCCTCGATGCCTGGCATCCGGGCGAAGAACCGCGCCGCCGCGCCATGCTGCACGATGTCGCCCGCAAGGGCCTCGCGCTCTATGCCGAGCACACCTGGGGCGCCGACCGCTCGATTTCGCAGCCCTGGTCGCCCGAAACCCGCACCCAGCAATTGCTGAAACTCGCGACTGTGGCGGAAGGCGCCAGCGTTGCCCGCATGCTGCGCCGCGACGGCCTCGAGCGGCTGGGCATCGATGCCGGCGGCGACGAGCCGACCTTGCTGCTCTACAACCCGCATGGCTTTGCGGTGAAGCAGTCGGTCCGGCTGCCCTACCTGCCGCCGATGGCCGATGCCCCCGACCCCAAGCGCGGCTTCGGCCTCGAAGACCTGGTGCCCACCGGCCCCTCGACGCACCGGGTCCAGCGCCAGGACGTGGTCACCTCGGACCTGCCCGAGCCCGGCGCCTACTACACCGCCCCGGTGGAGATCCCGGCGCTGAGCTACGTCACCATCCCGGCCGCCAAGGCTGCGGTGATGCCCAACGGCAAGCTCTCGGCGAAAGACGGCGTGCTCTCCAACGGCCGCCTCACCGTTACCCTCGATGCCAAGGGTGGGCTTGCTTCGCTGCAGCTCGATGGCACCGAATATGCCGGCAAGCCGGCCGAGCACCTGAAGTTCGGTGTGCCGGTGTTGGAGCAGATTGCCTCCGGCATTCGCACCGACATGTTCGGCCAGCCCGATTTGGAGTCGCCGGATTGGCACCTCGCCTGGCATCGCGATTGGCAGGCCGAGCGCTTCGACGGCAAGCTGGTCGGCACGACCGAGGCGGTGGAACGCGGCAATGCGCGCATCGTCCAGAGCTTCGAGCTGCCGAATGGCGACAAGATCGCTGTGCTCTATCGCCTCATCGGCGAGGAGCCGGTGCTGCATGTCGAAACCACGGTCACCAAGCAACCGATCGCCGAGCCGCATGCGCTCTACCTGCCGCTGCCGACCGCGCTCGCGGCGGGCTGGGACGCGCATTACGAAACCGGCGGCGCCGTCGCCAGGCTCGACGACGAGCAACTGCCCTATGCCAGCCGGCACTACATCACCGCACAGCGCTTCATCCGCATCGGCGACGCCAAGTCCGAGCTGACCGTCGCCTGCCCCGATGCGCCGCTCTGGCAGGTCGGTGGCTACACTTTCGGCCGCTTCGGTGATCCGGATGGCCGCGTCACCCGTGAGCGCCCGACGCTGGTGGCGTGGCTCACCAACAACTACTGGAGCACCAACTTCCAGGCCGATCAGGGCGGGCAGAGCAAGTACCGCTTCACCTTGGTCCCCTCGCCCCGCCGCGAGCTTGGTGCTTCGGCTCAAGCCGCGCTCAGCTACGCCCAGCCGCTCGCCGCGCATGTCTACGCCGAACGCGGGGTAGTCAAGGCTACCGCCGCCAGCCTGCTGCAGCTCGACCTCGGCACAGCGCTCCTGACCCGGCTCGAAACCGACGGCAATGGCGTGGCGCTCACCCTGCTCAACCCCGGCGACAGCGCGGTCACGGCCAAAGTCGCCGCCGGCAGCTTCAAGCCGAGTAAGGCCAGTCGCACGCCGCTCTCGGGCGGTGCGGGTGAGGCCCTGCCGGTCAGCGGCGGCGCCTTCAGCTTCACCGTCGCCCCCCGCGCCTGGACCCGCATTGCCCTGAGCTAATCTTACTGCCTGGAGGAGACATCCCGTGAGCAAGATCAAGACGATCTACATCTGCAACCACGCCCACACCGATATCGGCTTCACCGACTATCAGGAGCTCGCGCTGCGTCAGCACGGCGAGTTCGTGGGACAGGCGCTCGACCTGATCGAGGCCACCGACCGCTACCCGGCCGAGGCGCAGTATCGCTGGACCGTCGAGACCACCGGGCCGTTCCTCCGTTACCTTCGGCAGGCGAGCCCCGCTGAGGTGGCCCGCTTCCGCCACTGGCACGAGCAGGGCCGCATCGATATCGCCGGCATGCAGTACAACATGACGCCGCTGCTCAATGTCGAGCAGATGCACCGCTCGCTCTACCCGCTCAGGGCGCTGCGCGACGAGTTCGGCTTCCATGTCGAAGCCGCCATGCAGGACGACGTCAACGGCGTCAGCTGGCTTTATGCCGATCTCCTCGCCGATCTCGGCATCAGGTTCTACACCGCCGCCATCAACCCGATCCGCGGCGCCCGGCCAAAGCCGTTCCCCGGTGCTTTCCGCTGGGAGGGGCCGAGCGGCAAGCAGGTGCTGGCCTGGAACGGCTACCACTACCTGTTCGGCAGCAGCCAGGCCGGGCTCGGCAACTGGGACTTGGTCGACAGGTTGCTGCCGCGCTGGATCGATGAACTCGAGAACGACGCGAGCTACCCGTTCGATTTCCTCTACTGCGAATCCACCCACCCGGTGCGCGTCGATAACGGTCCGCCCGATGCGCGCATGCCCGAGTTCGTCCGCCGCTGGAACGACGAGCGCCAGAACGTCCGCATGGAGTTCATCACCGTCACCGATTTCGGCCGCCTGCTCGAACAGCGGTATTCGAAGGTCATCGGCACGCAGCGTGGCGACTGGACCGACCACTGGGCCGATGGCGTCGGCTCCTCCGCCTTCGAAGTCGGGGTCAACCGCGCCGCCCACGAAATCGTCAGCATCGGCGAAGCGCTGGAAGCCTGGCGCCGCAGCAAGGGGCAGGGCGGCGACTGGAACGGGCGGCGTGCCGCCGACATCTATGAGTCGATGACCCTGTTCGACGAACACACCTGGGGCGCCTATTCCTCGGTGGAGGCGCCGCACTCGCTGTTCAGCCAGGCGCAGTGGAACCGCAAGGCCGGCTTCGCCTACACCGCCGCGATGGAAGGCCACGGCGCGGTCGCCAAAGCCGCCAATGCTCTCGCGGCGCCGCTCGGCAGCAAGGGACCGGAAGGCAGCTTCAACCTCGGCAATCTCGATCCCAAGGAGGCCTTCAAGCCCGCCGGTATCGATGAGGTCTTGGTGTTCAACACGCTGCCCTGGGAGCGGAAGGTGATCGTCGAAGAGCCGGAGCCGCGCGGTGGCGCCGCCCCGGTCGGCATGCTCGACACCTTCTTCAACCGCCGCAGCACCTGGGGCGGACCGCGTCCCCTCCCGGAAATCCGCCGCGTCGCCGGCACCATCCCGCCTATGGGCTATGCCTTCCTCGATTTGAAGCAGGGTGTCCCGGCCGGCGACCTCAAGGCCAATGGCGATACCATCGAGAACCGCCACTACCGCCTCCGTATCGATGGCCGCACCGGAGCCATCGCCGAGCTGTTCGACAAGGCGCAGGGCCACGATTTCGCCGGCAAATACCAGGCCTGGGGCCCGGGCGAGTATGTCTACGAGACCGTCGACTCCCCGACGATCGCCTCGCCATCGCCGATATCAGCTTCGACAAACCGGAATTCTTCACCGGCCACACCGACACGCCATGGAAGCGCGAAACCGCCAGCACGGTGACGCTCGATCCGGCGAAAATCTTCGAAGGCCGCGCCTCGATCACCGCGCATATAGAGGCTCCGGGCGTCTCGGTAGCCACCGTGGTCTATGCCCTCGATGCCGATACCAAATGCATCGTCGTCGACTGGAGCATCGACAAGCTCGAGCACGCCGATGCCGAAGCGGTGTTCGTCGCCTTCCCGTTCAACCTCGGCAAGCCGGATTTCCTGCTCGACCTCAACGGCATTCCTGCCGTGCCCAATGCCGATCAGCTCGATGGCGCCGCCAAGGATTGGTACCCGGTCGGACGCTGGGTCGATGTCAGTGACAGCAAACGCGGCGTCACCGTCGTGCCGCTCGATGCGCCGCTGGTGCACCTGGGCGGCATCACCACCGGCAAGTGGCACCGTACGCTGCGGCCGGAAGGCCCGACCATCATGAGCTGGGCCCTCAACAACCACTGGCTGGTGAACTTCAAATCAGCCCAGTCCGGCCGCATCCCGCTGCGTTACCGCCTCGTCACCCACGAAGGCCCGGCCAATGCCGCGGCAGCGGCAAAGTTCGCCGCGGAAGTCGCGACCCCGCCAGTGGCGATGCGCGACATCAAGCCGACGGGCAAGCTGAGCGACAGCTTCTTCGGCACGGATGAGCAGTCGCCGGTGCTCGTTACGGTGAAGCCGGGCGAGGACAATGGCTGGGTGGCGCTCAGGTTGCAGAACCTTTCGAGTAAGCCGGCGAAACAGACCGTCACCTTCACCGGCAACCCGGCGGCAGCCCGCAGTGCGGATCCGATCGAGCACCCGGGTGCGGCGATCGAGTTGCAGGGCAAGGCACTGACCGTTGAGGTGCAGCCGCGGGAGATCAGGACGGTATTGGTGCGGTTTTCGGCGCAAGGCTAGGTGACAGCCACCGACTTGCCTTCTCCCCTTGCGGGAGAAGGTGGCGCGCAGCGCCGGATGAGGGGTATCGCGAAACGAAGTGTAGCGCGATTCGAGCGAAGCGAGGAGCGACCCGGTACGCGGAGAGATACCCCCATCCGCCCTTCGGGCACCTTCTCCCGCAAGGGGAGAAGGCACCAAGTTGAGCAGCGGCGCTTGTCAGGCGACGATCTCCGCCGCCTCCACCCCAATCCGATACCGCGTCACGAACCGCTCGCCTGCCGTGAACCTGCGTGCCGTCTTCGTCCCCCGCCGCGAGATCGGATTATCCGCCACCGAGATCTGTGGCCCGAGATCGAACGCCGAGCAGATCGGCTCGAACCCCAGTGCCAGGTGTCGCCCATTCCACGGCGCCATCTGTCGCCCACGGTTCGACATCCAGAGCAGCACACTCGGATAGTGCTCGGCATTCCAGCTGAGCCGCACCCGATAGCCCTCGGCGCTGTTCCACAGCGACGCCGCGCCCGGCATGTAGAGCAGCTGCAGGATTTCTTCGGTCGCCTGCGGCAATGGCACCCGGCTGACATCGAGCCGTGAGCCATCCCGCAGCGCCACATCGTGCCACGGCGTCTGGAACCGGCCCTGCTCGAAGATCGAAGTGTCGTCGACCGGTCCGGGGAAGGTCGCGCCGGTGATCCCGTCGCCCACCTCGATATGCATGGCGCCCACCCTGGTCGGCAGCCGGAACGACGGATGTAGCCCCAGCGGCAGCGTGCAATCCGCCCGCACCTCGACGACAAGCTCGAAGTCCAGCGCCGTCGTCGTCGGGTCAGGCGTCACCCGCCGATGCAGCGCCTTGATCGGATGGCCCTCGGGGTAGGCGATATCAAGCGCAATGCTGCCATCACCGCCGGCTTCGAACTGCCAGTCGTGGTTCGAGCTGAACCCATGCGGATCGGTATCGACCGTCGGCTGCGCCGTCGCGCCCGGCCAGTCGCCGCTTGCCGGCCGATCGCCGTCGACCCCGAACGGCACGCACGGCCATTCGCCACGGAGCCGCTTCAGGATCCCGGGCAAAGCCTCGCCACCCGGCTCATTCGCCCATGGTGCCACCTGGAACGGCGCCACCTGCCGGCCGTCGGGCAACACGAACAGCGTCGGTCCTATCATCCCGCCCAGGCTCTCGACGCTGACCACGCCATGCGCCCATACCAGCGATCGCGTCTCACCCAATCCGGTCATCATTCCCCCTCGTTCTCTCTCGCTCGACACTCGACCATCGCGGCCACGCCGACAATCAGCGCAGCGTCGCCTCAAGGGCGGCGAACACGTCGGCTACCGTGCCCCGCACATGCGCTGCGTTGATCCGTGCGGCGGCGTCGGGATCGCGACGCCGGAACGCCTCGATCAAGGCGTGGTGCTCGGCGCGCACCCGCTCGGCAAACGCCTTGTCGCGACCGCGCTTGTTCATCAACCCTTCGCTCAGGCCATAATAACGCGCTATGAGGTCGGCCGCTTCAATATTGCCGCCATGCGTATTGATGAAGCGGTGGAAGGCGCGGTTAGCGACGTCGATGCGGGCCCAGTCCATCGCTTCGATCGCCGCATCGTGTTCGACCTGCAAGGCCTCGAGCTGGCGCAGCGCTGATAGCGATGCCTCCTCGGCGAACTGCCGGGCGAGAAAGCACTCGAGCGCCTCGCCGATCTCGCCGGAGTGGACCATCCGGGTGCGATCGAGCCGACGAACCCGCGCCCCCTGATTGGCGATCATCTCCACCAAGCCTTCGCCCTCGAGCTGCTGCAGTGCTTCGCGCACCGGCTGCACGCTGACGCCGAACCGGCTGGCGATCGCCGTCATGGTCAAGCGGCCGCCGAGGGGAATGTCGCCCGCCAGGATCTCGGTGCGCAGCAGGTTCGTTACCCGCTGGTAGCTGGTCTCGGTCTTCGGGTCGGCATTGCCGCGGCGCTTCCGGGAGCCGGAACTGTCCTGGATCATTGAAACCTCACATCGTATACGATGTTGACACATTTGATACGATCTAGCATCGTCTATATCCAGCGCCGGGCGGGGAGGTCCAGCGCCTTTTCCGAGCACCGCGAGGCGGGTGCCGGCCCTCACAACAGGCAAGTATCCATGGATCGCAATAGCTATCGCGGCATCTTCGTGATCGTCACGACGCCGTTCACCGACGACGTCAGGCTGGATGAGGCAGCTCTGGAGCGGACCCTCGACTTCTGCCTCGCCGCCGGGGTGCACGGCGTCGTCGCCAATGCGCTGGCCAGCGAAGGCTTCTACCTCAGCGAAGCCGAGCGCCGCCGCGCTGCCGAAATCGTCGTCAAGAAGGCGAAAGGCAAGGTGCCGGTGATCGTCGCCGTCTCGGCCCCGCACTATCACCTCGCGGTCGAGTTCGCCCGCCATGCGCAGAGCATTGGCGCCGACGCGGTGATGTCGCTGCCGCCGACGCTGCATCCCTCGAGCCCGGCCGATATCAAGGCGCACTACAAGGCGATCGGCGCCGCGACCGCGCTGCCCCTCGTCATCCAGAACGTCTCGGGGCAGGGCGCTTCGGCGCTGAGCGCCGGGCTGATCGCCGAGCTGGTGAGAGAGATCCCGACTGCCCGCTTCGTCAAGGAAGAGTCAGGCTACCCGGCCCAGACCGTCGGCGAGATCATCCGGCTCAGTGGCGACAAGCTCGAGGGCGTGATGGGCGGCAAGGCCGGCAAGACCCTGATGGAAGAAGTCCGCCACGGCGTTTCCGGCACCATGCCGGCCTGCGAGATCGCCGATGTGCACGTGGCGCTGTGGAACGCCATCGAAGCGAAAGACGACAAGCGCGCCCGGAGCATCTTCCAGCGCCTGCTGCCGCTGCTCGACATGGAGAGCAATTACGGCATGCCGCTGATGAAGGAGGTGCTGAAGGCGCGTGGCGTGATCCCGACCAACGCGGTGCGCCAGTCCGGCTTCCGCGCCCTCGACGATGCTGCCCGCGCTGAAGCCGCCGCCATCATGGACGACCTCGCCGACCTGATGCTCCCCGCCTACTCACACCGCCGCTGAGCGCAAACAGACCAACCCGAGAAAGCACGATGACCGACACGCAACTGGGGCGGATCGAAAACGCCATCAACACCCACTCCAACCCGTCCGAGCTTCGCATCACCGACATGCGGCTCGCCGTGGTGGCTGCCAACTACGATTATCCGATCCTCAGGATCGATACCAACCAGGGCGTCTATGGCCTAGGCGAAGTGCGTGACGCCGGCCACGCCTCGAACGCCCTGCAGTTCAAGTCGATGCTGATCGGCCAGAACCCCTGCAACGTCGACATGATCTTCCGCACCATCAAGCGCTTCGGCAACTGGGGTCGCGAGGGCGGCGGCGTCTCGGGCATCGAGATCGCGCTGATGGATCTGATCGGCAAGGTCTATGGCGTGCCGTGCTATCAGCTGCTCGGCGGCAAGCACCGCGACAAGGTCCGCCTCTACGGCGACACCCCGACGCCTGACGATCCGACTCCGGAAGACTTCGTCACTGCGGTGCTCGGCCGTCGTGACCGCGGCCTCACCTGGATCAAGTTCGATTTGAGGCCGTCGCTGTTCGAAACCGGCGACAGCCCGCTGATCGGCAACGAAGCCAGATACGACTTCGCCTACGAAGAGGGTCTGCCGTTCAAGGCGCCGATGCATGGCCGCGGCGTCAAGCTCACCGAAGCCACCATCGAGCGCGCCGCGCACGTCGTCGGCGAAGTTCGGAAGGCCGTCGGCCCCAATGTGCAGATCTGCGTCGATCACTTCGGCGAAGGCTATCTCACCTCCGACGAGGTGATCCGGCTCGGCAAGGCGCTCGAAAAGTTCGATCTCGCCTGGATGGAAGACCCGGTGTCGCGCTTCGACATTCCCGGCCACAAGAAGATCGCCGATGCCCTGCTGACCCCGATCGCCGCCGGCGAGGATCTCTACCTGCGCGACGGCTTCCGCGAGGCGATCCGCACCCGCGCCTTCGATATCGTCCACCCGGACCTGCTCACCTCGGGCGGCCTGATGGAAACCAAGCGCATCTCCGACGACGCCGAAGAAGAGGGCATCCCGACGGCGCTGCATTGCGCCGGCTCGCCGATCGGCTTCATGGCCAACATCCACACCGCCGCCGCGATCTCGAGCTTCCTCGCCTGTGAGCATCATGGCCTCGACCTGCCGTTCTGGGAGAGCCTCGTGACGGGCCTCGAGCCCGACTACATGGCCGACGGCTACGTCACCGTGCCCGACAAGCCCGGCCTCGGCGTCGACCTCAACCTCGAAGCGATCGAAGCAAACCTCCGCACTCCCGGCACCATGTTCCTCCCCACCGACGAGTGGAACACTCCCAAGCTGGGGTTCTGGCGTCCTGATGATCGCTGGCCTGAGTAAAGAACTGGCGGTGGTGTGAGTGCCTTCTCCCCTTGTGGGAGAAGGTGCCCGAAGGGCGGATGAGGGGTCTCTCTCCGAGCACTGGGTCGCTCGTCGCTTTGCTCCGATCGTGCAGCCTTCGGCTGCGGACCCCTCATCCGGCCTTCGGCCACCTTCTCCCACAAGGGGAGAAGGCAAGAGATGATGGGGGCTGGACTCCTGCCCACCCAAGCGCTATGTGAACGCCGTCATCGGGCTTCGCCGCCCGCTGGCTGAGGCCCAACTGGAGATTCCACCTCCTGGTTGGGCCTCTCTATTTTCCGGCCAGGCCAACCGCGTAAGACTGGCGGCCCAAACGAAAGTCCGGAGCTGATGCCAGGCTCAGCCGGCGTCGATTTCCAGCAGCAGCGTCGCGATTTCGAACGGCCGCAGCTGCAGCGTCACGCTGTTGCCGCTGACCGTAACCGGCTCGCCGCCTTCCTCCATCAGGTTCACCAGCTTGGCCGATTTCACCGGCACGCCGAAGCTGATCGTCGCATTGGCGCGGGCATTGGCGTGTTCGAACACCCGCAGCACCAGCGCGTCGCTCCTTTCCGCCTTCTTCACCGTCTCCAGCGTGACGTTCGGCTTGTCGACCGAGGCGAAGGAGAAGCTCCTGCTTGTCCCCGCCGCAGCGGCGCGCCCCGAAGTATCGCCGATCACCGCCACCGGGTTGTTGAACCGCTCGGCCGCCACCGGCACGCCGGCGAGGTCGCTCACCCCGTCATGTACCAGCAGCGCATATTTGATGCGATGCTCCCCGCGGTCCGACGCCGGGTCGGGGAAGGTGGCGCCGCGCAGCAGCGTGATACGCACCAGTTGCTCCACCGCGTCGTAGCCATACTTGCTGTCGTTGAGCAGGGCGGCGCCGAAATCCGGCTCGCTGATATCGACCCAGCGATGCATGCTGGCCTCGAACCGCGCCCGGTCCCAGCTGGTATTGCGGTGCGTGGCGCGCTTCACATGGCCGAACTGGATCTCGGAGCGGATCTCCGAGATGTTGAGATCGAACGGGAACTCCGCCTTCAGCACGGTCTGGCGCTCCTGCCAGTCGACGAAGGTGTCGAACTCGACCTGCTTGGCGCCGGCCTCCAGCGACACCACCTGCACCACCCTGGAGCTCAGGTACTGCCGCTCGATGCGGAGCGCCGCGCGATACGGCCCGGTTTCCACCACCTCGAGCTTCGCCTTGCCGTCGCTGAGCCGCCAGAACTGCTCTTCGAAATAGCGGTCGATATCCCAGGCGTCCCAGTTGAGCGGCTTGTCCTCATAGGCGACCAGCCGGTTGGCCGTCTCGCCCTTGGCGATCAGCTCGCGGCCATGCTGCTTGTCGAACACCGAGGTGATCTCGCCCTGCTTGTCGAAGCTGACCCGCACGAACTCGTTCTCGAGCTGCTTGGTCGAAGCCGAAAGGCCCGATTTCGGCGCGCTGCCGCCGGCCACCAGCGCCGCCGAGGCCCAGCCGAGCGACGGCAGGTCGGCCGGCGCCGCCAGCGTCACGCTGCCATCGGCGCCAACCAGCTTTTGCAACGGCAGGGCACTATCACCCTGGCTGAGCGCCGTGCCCTCGGTCGCACCCTCGACCCGCACCAGCGCCTTGTTGCGCTGGTGCCCGGTGAAGTTGAACAGCTGCAACCCGCCCTTGGCCGTAGGCGCTACCGCCTTCGCCGCGCTGTGCCACGGCCCGTTCCCCGATGCCAGCGTCGAGAACAGCCCGGCATATTCGCCATCGCTGTCGACATAGACCTCGGCAATCGAGGTGCCGGGCAGGATGTCGTGGAACTGGTTGATCAGCACCAGTTCCCAGAACTCGTTGAGCTTGTCGCTGGGGTAGGGTGCTCCGCTCCGCATCGCCATGGCGCTGAGGAACTCGAGCTCGCGCAACACCCGCTCGGCGCGGCGGTTATTGGCCTTGTTTTTCGCCACATTGGTCAGCGTGCCGCGGTGGTATTGCAGGTAGAGTTCGCCGTTCCAGACCGGAAAGCGCATGGCATTCTCGTCCATCCGCTTGCTGAGCCGCTTGAGGAACGGGCCGATGCCTTCGAGCTTCACCTTCGGCGCGCCGGGAATACCACGCTCGAGCCTTGTGCCGCGCTCGATCATGGCGCGGGTCGGGCCTCCGCCGCCATCGCCATAGCCGTAGCAGACCAGCACTTCATCGTTCACCGATTTCGGCTCATAGCGCTTCCAGGCGCCCATCACCTCGGACACCGACAGGTCGGAATTGTAGGTGGTGAAGATCCGCTCGCTGTCGAACTTCTGCGCCGTGATCAGCTGCGCCTTGGTCTTGGTGCCGTCGATGCCGCGCCAGAAGAACGTGTCATAGGGGTGCCGGTCGGTATCGTTCCAGCTGAGTTTCGAGGTGATGAAATACTCGAGCCCCGAGCGCTCGAGGATCTGCGGCATGTTGGCCGAATAGCCGAAAGTGTCCGGCAGCCACACGGTTTTCGGCACTACGCCGAAATGTTCGAGATGGAAGCGGCGGCCACGCATGATCTGGCGCACCATGGATTCGCCCGAGACAATGTTGGCGTCGGGCTCCACCCACATGGCGCCTTCGATCTCGAACTGGCCGGATTTGACCCGCTCGACCACCCCGGCCCAGATCTCCGGGTAGTCCTTCTTCAAGAAGTCGAACAGCACCGACTGGTTGTACATGAAGACGAATTGCGGGTACTCGGCCATCAGCGCCAGCACCGTCGCAAAGCTGCGGCCGGTCTTGTCGCGGGTATGCATCACCCGCCACAGCCAGCCGACATCGAGATGGGTGTGTCCCACCGCCGAAACCGTCGGCTGCACCTCGGTATCGACCAGCTCGTAGATCTTTTTGGCGATCCTTTCGGCCGCGCCGAGCGAAGCCTCGAATTCCGGCGTCACCCCGCCGCGCCGGTCGAGCGCCCGCAGCGACTGCTCGACGAGGTTCATGATCGCATGACGGCGCCCATCGATCTGGGTGAGACGGGTCGCGACCTCGAGCGGCGTCAGCAGGTCGAAATAGAGCTGCTCCGCCCGCTCGTGCCGCACCAGCAGCTCGACCTTGAAGCCGACCAGCGGCCGGTCGAAGAAGGTGAAGGCGTTGACCAGCAGGGTGCGCTTCGTTCCGGGTTTCGCGTCACGCGCGATCACCAGTTCGGTGTGGTTGCCGTCGATCGCCTGCGCCACGTGGCCATCGAGATAGGCAAGGCACTGCGGATCGGTGGTGCCCGGCCGATCCTGCCATTGCGAGGAAAAGCGCAGCACGAAGGTTTTGCCCTTGGCGGCCGGCGGCACGGTGACCTCGGCGGCGAACCAGGTGTGGCCCTGTTTCTTCGCCCACACCGTCTTGTCGGTGAAAGCGGTCCAGCTGCGGCTATCGGCCTTCAGCGCGGCCTCTGCATCGAGTTCGGCCTCGGTGTAGCGCCAGGCGAAGTCACCTTCGATCGGGGCCAGGATCTTGGCTTTGAGGTCCGCGCAGAGGCGAAAGAGCTTCTCCTCCTGCTTGATGTCATCGTCGAGGAGACCGAGCTTGGTCGAAAGAGTGTTCATAACGGGCTATCCTTTGACCCCGACACCGGCGAAACCGGTGTTCATGTTCCGCCGCAGCAGGAAGTACACGCCGACCGCCGGCGCCGCATAAATGATGGAGAAGGCGGCGAGGAAGCCGTAGTCGATGGCTCCCATCCGCCCGAACGCGCCATAGAGCCCCACCGACATCGGGAAGCCCGCCTCGACGCGCGAAAAGATCAGCGGCAACAGGAACTCGTTCCAGGCGCCGGTGAAGCTGAAGAACCAGACCACGGCCAGGCCGGCCCGCGACATCGGCAGCACGATGCCGGTAACGATCTGCCAGAGCGAAGCGCCGTCGACATAGGCCGCCTCTTCGAGCTCGATCGGTACGGTGTCGAAGAAGTTTTTGAGCAGCAGCAGCGTGAACGGCAGGTTCAGGCAGCTCAGCGCCAGCATCACGCCGAACTGGTTCAGCAGCCCCGACCGCTGCGCCGCGAAATAGAGCGGCACCAAGACGCCGACCGACGGCAGCATGCGCAGCAGCACCAGCGTCCATAAGAGGGCGTTCTTGCCCGGCATCCGCAAGCGCGACAGCGGGTAGGCCGCAGCCGCGCCGACCACCACGCTGATGGTCGCCGTTCCCGCCGCGATCAGCAGCGAATTGAGGAACATGCGTCCGGCATCGCCGCCGATGGCGCCGGTGAAGTTGCCGATGCCGAAGCTTTGCGGCCAGGCCAGCCGGCCGGTGGCGGCGGTATCGAAGGCATTGCTGAACAGCCAGGCGAAGGGGCTGACCCAGATCACCGCCATGAAGGCGAGCGCGATCGCCATTGGTCGCGAGAGCGTCGTGCGTTCCATTACTTGGGCTCCCGCAGCATGCGCAGATAGACGAGGGACAGGGCGCCGACGATCAGCAGCATGGCCACCGAGATGGCGCTGCCGAAGCCGAGATTGCCGCGGGCAAAACTCTGGTTGTAGAGGAACAGCGCCAGCGTTTCGGTCTGCCGGCCCGGCCCGCCACCCGTCATCGCGAAGATCAGCGGGAAGTAGGTGAAGGTCCAGATGGTGATGAAGAGCAGGTTCGTCGCGATATGCGGCCGAATGATCGGCAGCACCACTAGCCAGGCGCGCTGCCAGCGGGTCGCGCCGTCGATCTTGGCGGCCTCGATGATCTCCCTCGGCACCGAGTTCAGCGCCGCGACAAACAGCAGGTAGCTCCAGGCCGTGCCCTTCCAGATATTGGCGATGGTCACCACCGGCAGGGCGAAATCGTTGATGAAGTTGATCGGCTGCAGCCCGAACGGCACGATGAACAGCGAATTGATCAGCCCGGTCCGCGATGTGGTGGCCGACCACAGGAATGCTGCGACGATATCGGGCAGCAGCCAGCCGAGCATGATGCAGATTTCGACGACGCTGCGGGTAGTGGAGACCGTGCCGCGCAGGGTCGCCGCGAGCAGGAACCCCAGGACCGACTGGCCGACGATCGCCGAAAAGAAGACGAAGATCACCGTGGTCCACAGCGACTCGAGGAAGCCTTTGCGGCTGAACAGTCGCTCGTAATTATCCCAGCCCACCCAGGACCATTCGACCGCCTTGCGGCCGGTCAAACCGAGGTCGGTGAAACTGAAGGTGAAGGCCCAGCCGGTGAAGTAGAGCAGCGCGCCGACCAGAGCGATCGCCGGCAGCATGGCGGCACTGAGCAACCATAGGTTGCTGGTGATCCAGGGGTTGGCCTGGTGTCTCATGGACGGCTCGTTCGAATAGAGGACTAGACTGGCTTCGCGTTGGCGGGGCCGGCATCAACCGTCACGGCGGCACCCGGTGGTCGGGGCGCCGCCGCGTCGGGAGGATCCGCTTATTCGTACGTGATCACCTTGTCCGCGCCGAACTCGTCGACGAGCGCGTCATGATAGTTCTTCACCGTATCCTCGACACTGGCGCCATCGAGGATTTCGGTGGTCATCTGCTGCACCAGGGCCGAAACCGTCTGGTAGCCGGGGATGGTGTCGCGGCCGGTGGTGTCGGCAGCGAGCGCCGTCGCCTTGGCGAGGTACGCATCGGCCGTATATTCCGGCGACTCCGAGATGTCGGTGCGGACGCCCATCCGGTGGTTCTTGATGGTCCAGTCCTTGAAGTTACCGACATCGAAGATGGTGCTCACCAGCTGGAACGCCTTGGCCTTGTCGGCGGCCTTGGAGTTCACCGCGATGGTCCAGCCACCCGAGATATTGGTGGTCGCCTTGGTGCCCGGGTCGCCCGAGCCCGGCCACGGCGTCCAGCCGACCATGGCGTCGCGCTCTTCACGGCTCGGCAGGTTCACCCCGTTGCAGTCCCACAGGCACGCATCTTCCCACGAGCCGGAAGCGAGGATCCCGAGCTGGTCGTTGGCCAGGGCCTCACGCACCCCGGCGCCGATATCGGCGGAGTAGTTGAGATCCTTCGGCATGCCGAGGTCCTGGTAGACGGTCTTGTAGAGCTCGAGCGTCTTGCGGATGGCTGGGCTGTCGCCGATCCACTGGCCGCTTTCGCGCTTCAACAGGCGATTGCGGTCGCCCTCGGGGACGTCCGCGCCGAGCAGCGCCATATAGAAGCCCTGCATGGTGGCGCCTTCGCCCTGCTTCAGCCCAGCCGGCAGCTGGAAGAAATACTGTACGCCCGCTTCCTTGAGTTTCTTGGCGGCATCGAGCACTTCAGCCCAGCTCTTGGGCTCCCATGGCAGCGCAATGCCGGCCTTTTCGAAATTGGACTTGTCGTACCACAGCATACGCACGTCCGTGTCGGTCGGCAGCGCATAGACCGCGCCGTCATAGGACGCGACGTCGAGCAGACCCGGCATGTAATACTTGTACTGGTCCCAGCCCTTGGCCGATTCCGTCAGCGGCTCGAGGTAGCCCGACGAGGCGAACTCGGAGACCATGAACGAATCGAGCTGGATTACGTCGGCGGCGGTACCCGCTGCCAGATCGAGCGAGGTGCGCTGGTCATAGGCGGCGCCCGGCAGCTTGATCGCCTCGACCTTTTCGCCGGTCGCGGCTTCGTAATTGGCGATACCGGGCTCGACCAGCGAGGCCAGCCACTCGGCGTACATGATGCTCACCGCCTGCGCGGGGGCAGTGGCGGCCAGCAGGGCAAGCGCCGCCGCAGACGCCAAGAGAGTCCGTTTAAGCATGAATTCCTCCTCCAAGGGTTTGGCGTCGCACCCCTCATGCGTGGGCTGCGCGGCACCTCCTGAGTGCGCCGAGAGCTAAGCGCATTTATTGCAACGTTGCAATGATGGGTGCAGAATTCTTGGAGTGACGTACGTCATCAAGAAATTAGTGATAAAATTCAATATGATGAATGTGCATTTGGCGGTTGATCGAGCTGCTGGCATCGATTGCATCGATGCAATTTTCTTCGGTTCCCGCCATCCGATGGCCGGTGTATGACGAGGCTGGGGTTCAAGAAGCGACGATGACGAAGTTCAGGCCAGAAGCCAGCAGGGGCATCCGCAAGCCATCGGGCAAGCGAGCAACGCTGAAGACCATTTCGGAGCTGACTGGGCTCAGTCTGTCGACCGTGTCGTTGTCGCTGCGCGGCGGTGCTTCGCTGAAACAAGAGACCCGCCAGAAGGTGGCGGAAGCCGCGGCGCAGGTCGGCTACGTGCCCGACCGCGCCGGGGTGCGCCTGCGCACCGGCAAGACCAATGTCATCGCGCTGGTGCTCGACGGCTCCGACGAGGCCATCGACTTTTCACGTCACATGATCCGCGGCATCGGCGATGCCATCAGCGGCACCCGCTACCACCTGACGGTGATGCCGGAATTCGATCGCAGCCGTTCGGTCGAAACGGTCCGCTACATCCTCGAAAACCGCACGGCAGACGGCGTCATCATCACCCACACCGGCGCCCGCGATCGCCGCGTGCAACTGATGATGGATCACGATTTCCCGTTCGTCAGCCACGGCCGTACCGAGTTTTTCACCCCGCACGCCTTCCACGATTTCCATTCCGAGGCCTTCGCGGAACTGGCGGTTGATCGGCTGGCCGACAGCGGCGCCCACGATATCCTGATCTCGGTCGGCGATGCCACCACCAACAACTACCACAACATCGCCCGCACCTTCGAACGCGCCACGGCCCGCCGCGGCGTCACCGGCCGCGTCGTGGTGCAGGACAGCATCCGCCCCGCCTCCGCCGAGATGCGGCAGTTCGGCCGCGATCTCGCCGATCAGCCGGATCGGCCGGACGGCATCATCTGCGACAGCGAAACCCGCGCCATCTCGATGCTCTGCGGCCTCGAGGATGGCGGCGTGCTGCTCGGCCGCGACATCCGCTTCATCTGCAAGCAGACCTCCGACATCCTGTCGACGGTGTTCCCCAACGTCGACACCATCGAAGAAGACGTCTACGCCGCCGGCCTCGAACTCACCCGCCTGCTGCTCCGCCGCATCGACGGCGAGCCGGCGGAACAGCTGCAGACGCTGAGCGAACCAGTCGCGCACTGGCGGAGCTAGACCTGCTGGTGCAGTCGGCGACCCACCGGTTTGCGCCCCGCCTGGTGGCTCCCACGACCCCCTCTCTTGCGAAAACTAAGGACTTAGCTGCGCTAAGTCCAAGTTTTCGCTTTCTCCCCGCCCAGGGGGAGAGCCCCGACTGATGCTCCGAAGCAAATGGAGGCCACCGCTCATCTCCCCCTTGGCGGGGAGAAAGCAAAATCTTAGGTTTAGCCGCTTGGCTAAGCCTTAGATTTTGCAAGAGAGGGGTCTTGGAGGGCACGATGGCTCGGCCGCAGGCGGGAGAGGGGACGCCGAGCTACTCAGCCGGCCCACCCAAAAACCCCAACACAGCCCCATTGAACACCTCCGGCCGCTGCAACGGCGCGAAATGACTTACCCCCGGCAGCGTCACCAACCGCGCCCCGGGGATGGTCTCCGCCAGGTACGCCGCGTGCCCGGGCCGGATGAACTCGTCGTGCTCGGCCTGCACCACCGTCACCGGCACCCGGATTCGCCTCAGGTCATCTGCCGTAAGGTTCGGCTGCGTCCGCTGCATCAGCCCGACCGCATCGGCAAACGCACTGAACCCATCCGGTGTCTCCGACAGCCGCCCGTAGTCCTTCACATGCCGGCCGAAGCAGCGGTCGATCGCCGGCGTCATCTCGAACGGCCAGGTGCCGCTCTCATCCACATTGCAGGCAAAGAACATGAGCCCGCTCACCCGTTCCGGCGCCTGGTCAGCCATGAGCAGCCCGATCACCGCCCCATCGCTCCAGCCGACGATCGCGGCCCGCTTCAACCCGAGCGCATCCATCACCGCGAACACGTCCGTCGCCATCAGCGCATAGCTGTAAGGCCGCTCGTCGCGCGAGCTGTGGCCATGGCCGCGGCTGTCGAGCACCACCACCTGGTGGTCGGCATCGACCAGCGGTTGCACCTGATGCTGCCAGTTGCCGGCATGGCCGAGTCCGCCATGCAACAGGATCACCGGCGACCCGGCGCCGAAGCTGGCGTGCCAGATCTGTGCCCCGTCATTGGCGACGAAGGCAGAAGCGCCGCCCGGTGGCAACTCCGCGCCCACGTCCTCGAAGTGCTTCAGTTCGTCATCGCGAAAAGTCATGGTCTCTGCTTGCTCGTTTCCGGTTGGTGACGCAACTGGTCGAGCAGGCTTCGGACCATTCGACATTTTACGCGAGCTGCTTTCCGCCGACCCAGATGCCGCGGATCACCGGCTGGTCGCCGACCAGCCGAACCCGTAGCAGATCGGCCCTCAGGCCAGGCGCCAGCCGGCCGCGATCGGCCATGCCGATGGCTGTCGCCGGGTTGGCCGTCACCTTGGCGATCGCTTCGTGCAGCGGCATGCCGCGCCCGGCGAGGATGAACGGCGCGTGCAACAGGCTCGCCGGCACATAGTCCGAGGTGAGGAGGTCGAGCAGCCCGGCATCGGCAAGGCTCGCGGCGCTGGCATTGCCCGAATGCGAGCGGCCGAGCACCACGTTTGGCGCCCCCATCACGATCTGCATCTTCAGCTCACGCGCCCGCTGCGCTGCGACCAGCGTCGTCGGGAACTCGCTGATGGCGATGCCGTCGGCGTAGGATTCCTCGACATCGGCGATGCTCGTGTCGTCATGGCTGGCGATGCGCAGGTTCCGCGCCCGGCCCAGTGCGCCAATCGCGGCGCGACCGGGCACCACATAGGTGGTCTGGTCGGCCCGGCGGTCGGCGAGATACGCGTCGAACTCCGCGTCGGTCCACACCTGCGAGTTCTTCTTGCGGCGGAATTCCCGGTAGAGCTGGGTATTGTGCCACTGCCGCTGCCCCGGCGTGTGATCCATCACGCTGAGCAGGCGCAGCGCCGGGTTGTCGATGTGCCGCTCGACGATGCCGAGCAGCGCCGGATCGGACAGCTCGCAGCGGAAATGCAAATAGTGGTTGGCCTTCACCAGCCCGGCGTCGCGCGCCTCGGTTAGCCCGGTGATCGCCGCGTCGAGCATCGCGGTGCGTGCTCCGCCGCTGTCATAATCGCCCAAGGACAGCGCATCGAGCACCGTGGTGACCCCGCCGCCCAGCATCTGCCAGTCATGCGCCAGCACTGCCGAGAGCGTCGAAGGCCAGCGCACGCCGGGCCGCGGCTGGAAGTGGTGCTCCATATTGTCGGTATGGAGGTCGATCAGGCCCGGCAACAGCAGGTCGCCCTCGAGGTCGATGTCCGTGCCGCCGCTCGCCTCGCCCACCCTGGTGATCCGGCCATCGGCAATGGAGAGATCCCCATTGATGACGGCATCCTGCAAGACGAGACGAGCATTCCTGAAGGTGGTGTTCACGGGCGTTGAATCCGGATCTGGCGGGCGGCGCGGCGAAGACTTAACCGCGCGAGGGGGAGGGCGAAAACGACGCCTGATATGACATGTCCGTGACGAATTGACGTCAAACGACGAGCTGCACGGTTTGCCGTTTCACCGTAGCGCGGCCTTGCTGGAATTCCAGCCGGTAATGCCGGGGCGTCTTCCCCAGCCGCTTCTGGAATGCGTCGTAGAGCCGGGCCAGCGAAGTGTAGCCGCACTCGAAGGCGACCTCGGCGATCTCCATGTCGGTATCCACCAGCAGCCGCATGGCGTGCTGCAGCCGATGCCGGCGGATATACTCGCCGATCGACATGCCCAGCACCTTCTGGAACGCGGCGCCGGCATTGGTGGCGTGCAGCCCCGATGCCGCCACCACGTCGCGCACGCTCACCGGCGTATCGAGGTGGTCGTGGATGAAGCGCGTCATCCGTTCGGCCATCGCCACCGCCCGGTGGCCGGAAGGCGACATGGCTGGGGCAGGGGCACGCCCGCCCGCCCGCGCAATCGACTGCGACCAGGAGAGACGCCGCACCCGCAGCCGCACTTCTTCCTCGAGGATGTGCCGGCGTGCCGTGTCGGCATCCTGCCACTCTCGGGTCCAGCGCGCGAACATGTGCCGCTCGCCCTCGTCATGCTCGTGGCTGTAGAACACTTCGCCGTCGAGGATGGCCTGGCGGAAGCCCGGCTCGAGCGGCAGGCTGAGGAAGAACGATAATGGCATATAGGCGCAACTGAGCCGCTGCTGCTCCTCGACCGCCACCACCTGGTGCGGCGTCGCTGCCCAGAAGATCGCCAGCTCCCCGGCGTTGAGCACCAATCGGCGCCCGTTGATCAGGTAGGTGAGCTGCCCCGACCACAGGTAGTTGAGCTCGATATGGTCGTGCCAGTGGCTCTCCGGCATGGCGTCGGCGAGGTGAGTTTCGACGCAGAATTCGTGGCGCAGGACATCGATATTGTCGGACATTGGCAGGTCGCTGGAAGTGGTGCGCAGTCCGTTCGGCATGGCGTTCCTCCTTCGCGCCGGCAACGGCAACCGTCACAATCGCTACTTTTCCGGAAGAATAACACCAAAAATTCGGAAGATTACGCGCCCGCTTTGCCGGACAGTACCATCCACGGCCGGATGGCGAGAGGGAAAGCGCTCTCCGGCACCTTGGGACCAGATGGAGGGTAGCACCATGAAGGCACTGCTTTCGGCCACCGCATTCACCGCGCTCGCGCTCTCGGCAACGGCAGGCTTCGCCGAGACCAACCTCACCTACATGATGTGGGGCGATCCGCCGGAGATCGCCGTGTGGGAGGCGATCGTCGGCGAGTTCGAGGCCGCCAATCCCGACATCAAGGTGAAGGTCGAAGTCTCCGACTGGGACAGCTACTGGGACAAGCTGCGGGTGCAGACGGTCGGCGGCAACCCGCCCGACGTCTTCGCCATGGATGCGCCGCTCTATCCCGACTGGCAGTCGCGCGGCAGCCTGCTCGATCTCTCGCCCTATCTCGCCGCGGCGCCCGAGACGCTGAACGGCGTCTACCCTGGCCCGCTCGCCGCCTATCAGCTGAGCGCCGGCACCTTCGGCCTGCCGCGCGATTTCCAGACCATCGTCCTGTTCTACAACGAAGCGATGTTCGACGCCGCCGGCGTCGCCTATCCCGATGACAGCTGGACCCTCGACGACCTGCGTGCCGCCGCCAGGAAGCTGACCATCGACAAGGACGGCGACGGCCGAACCGACCAGTGGGGGCTCGGCACTGAGCTGTGGGACATGGAGCCGATGTGGGGTCCGGTGGTCTACAGCTATGGCGGCGCCCCGCTCAGCGAGGACCACAAGAAGACCACGCTCGGCGACGCCCCGGCGACCGAGGCCTGGAAGTTCCTCGCCGATTTCCGCCTGAACGATGGCTCGGTGATGAGCCAGGAGGATCTCGAAAGCTATGGCAGCGACGGCTTCCTTGCCGGCGTTGCGGCCATGACCTTCTCCGGTCACTGGGTGGTGCCGGCCTATTCCGATTTGGCCTTCGAGTGGGACGTGGCGCCGTTCCCCAAGGGCCCGGCCGGCCGCGCCACGCTGGTCAACAGTGCCGGCATCGTGGTCAGCGCCAATACGCCCAACCCCGATGCGGCGTGGAAGTTCGTGCAGTTCGTCATCAGCGAAGCTGGGCAATCGAAGCTCACCGAGCTCGGTTTCGCCATCCCGGTTATCGACAAGGTCGCCAACAGTCCGGTGTTCCTCGAGCAGAAGGCGCGCGGCAATCACAAGGTGTTCCTCGATGCCCTGCAATACGCCCGCACCAAGCCGAGCTTCCGCGGCTACGAGGAGTGGTCGGCCGCTGTCGGCGATACGCTGGCCCTGGTGTGGAATGGCGAGATGAGCATCGACGATGCGCTGGCCGAGATCGTGCCGGCTGCCGACGCGGCGCTCGCCAACAACCAGTAACCCGCCAGGGGGACCCGGGCGACCTCCACCGGCTTGCCGGCCGCCCGGGTTAGTTCCACGATGGCTCAACGGGTTAGCGAGGGCAGGGCAGCATGTCGCAGATCGGAGTATCGCCGCGCGGCGCCGAGCGCTTCTGGGTCATCGTGCTGTTGCTGCCGACCTTGCTTGGTCTTGCCCTCGGCGCCTTCGGCTCGATCGCCGCCACCATCGGCATCAGCCTCTACCAGTGGGACCTGCTGAGCCCGGCCAAGTGGGTCGGCTTCGACAACTACCTGGCGCTGCCCGAGAACCGCAATTTCCTCAAGGCGCTCGGCAACACCGCTTTGTTCTCCGCCATCTACGTGCCGGCAACGCTTTGCATCTCGCTGGTGGTGGCGGTGCTGCTCAACCAGCGCATTCGCGGCGTCAGCCTGTTCCGGCTGATCTACTTCATCCCGGTGGTCACCTCGCCCACGGCGGTGGGGCTAGTCTGGACCTGGATCTATTCCAAGGACAAGGGCGTGCTGAACGCCATCATCACCAGCTTCGGCGGCGATCCGGTGCACTGGCTCGGCTCCGACCTGGCGCTCTATTCGGTGGTGATCGTCAATGTCTGGGGCGCCATCGGCGAGGGCATGATCATCTTTTTGGGCGGACTGCAGGCCATCCCGCGCGATGTCTATGAAGCCGCGACCATCGATGGCGCCAGCCGCTTCCAGCAGTTCCTCGCCGTCACCGTGCCGATGCTGCTGCCCTCGATCTTCTTTCAGGCGGTGCTCTCGACCATCCACGCCTTCCAGGCCTTCGACTACGTCTACATCCTGACCCAGACCGGCAATGGCGGCTCGAGCGTGCCGATGCTGGTGTTCAACATCTACCGCGAGGGCTTCAACTATTTCCGCATGGGCAACGCCTCGGCCCAATCCGTGGTGCTGGCGGTGATCGTCCTGAGCCTGACGCTGGTCTACAGCCGGCTCAACAAGCGCTGGGGGCAGCAGGGATGAGCGCTATCACTGCTTCCGCGCCGGCCACTGAGCTGCCGACCACGGCGTTCCTCGCCAAACACCTGCGCGAGAACCTCTGGTTCTATCTGGTGCTGATCATCGGCGGCGTGCTGATGATCGCGCCTTTCGTCTGGATGGTGTCGACGGCGTTGAAGCCGGCGGCCGATCAGTTCACCCGCGACCTGATCCCGCGCCAGATCACTTTCGAGAATTTCGGCAAGGCCTGGGAGCTGATGGAGTTCCAGCACCTGGTGTGGAACTCGTTCCGCATCGCCGCGCTCTCGACCATCGGCCAGGTGGTCACCTGCTCGATGGGGGCCTTCGTCTTCGCCATCGTCCGCTTCCGGGGCAGGGACCTGCTGTTTCTGCTGCTGCTGGCGACGCTGATGGTGCCCTACCAGATGACGGTGATCCCGCAGTTCATCATCTTCAAGACCTTTGGCCTCTACGGCACCGACGTGCCGCTCTACCTGCCGAGCTTCCTCGGCGGCGCTTTCGGCGTGTTCCTGCTGCGCCAGTATTTCCGCACCATCCCGTTTGAGCTGCTCGAAGCGGCGCGGCTCGATGGCGCGAGCCTGTTCCGCATCTACTGGTCGATCTATCTGCCGTTGGCCAAACCGGCGCTGGCTGCCCTCGCCATCTTCGCCTTCATGAGCTCGTGGAACGACCTGTTCAGCGCCCTGATCTACCTGCCCTCCGACCTCGAAAAGACCACGCTGCCGGTGGGGCTGGCGCTGTTCCAGCGGCTCTATCGCGCGCAATGGGCGCTGATGATGGCAGCGGTGATCATCTCGATCGCCCCGATCGTCGTGGCGTTCTTCTTCGCCCAGAAGCAGTTCATCCAGGGGTTCGCCGCGACCGGCATCAAGTAGCTCCTGATCTCTAAGCCTCAAGCAACCACCCCTTTGGCATCGCTCGGCGATGAAGGAAAAACCTATGCTCAAAATCTGTCTCATCGGCGCTGGCAGCACCGTCTTCGCCCAGTCCATCCTCGGCGACGTGCTGTCCAATCCGGCGCTCCAGAACGCCACCATCAGCCTGTTCGATATCGACGAGACCCGGCTCGCGACCTCCCATGTCGTCGCCAACCGCATCGGCCAGACCCTGGGGCTGCAGGGCCTCAAGGTGCAGGCGACCATGGACCGCCGTGTCGCACTGCAGGATGCCGATTTCGTCATCCTGATGATGCAGGTGGGTGGCTACAAACCGGCGACGGTCACCGATTTCGAGGTGCCCGACAGCTTCGGGCTCAACCAGACCATCGGTGACACGCTCGGCATCGGCGGCATCTTCCGTGGGCTGCGCACCATCCCGGTGCTGTTCGACATCTGCCGCGACATGGAGGAGGTGTGCCCGGGGGCGACGCTGCTGCAATACGTCAACCCGATGGCCATCAACTGCTGGGCCATCAAGGAGAAGTTCCCTGACATCAAGACCGTCGGCCTCTGCCACTCGGTGCAGGAGACCTCGCACCAACTGGCCGGGCTCCTGGGCGAGAACCCTGATGATCTGAGCTATCTCTGCGCCGGCATCAACCACGTCGCCTTCTACCTGAAGTTCGGCAAGGTCTTGCCCGATGGCGCCTTCGAGGATCTCTATCCGCGTTTGAAGGCCATCGCCCAGCACGGCCCGATCCCCGATGACGACCGCGTCCGCTTCGACCTGCTGAAGCGGGTCGGCCACTTCGTCACCGAGTTCGAGCGTCCACTTCTCCGAATACAACTCGTGGTTCATCAAACGCGGCCGGCAGGACCTGCTCGAAAAGTACAACCTGCGGCTCGGCGAATACCTCTATCGCTGTGAGGAGCAGATCGCCGAATGGCACCAGTTGCGCCGCGATCTCGAAGGCGATGCGCGGCTCGAAGTCGAACAGTCGAACGAATACGCCGCCGGCATCATCCGCTCACTCACCACGGGCGAGAATGGCCTGATCTACGGCAACGTCCCCAATCGCGGGCTGATCGAGAACCTGCCCGACGACGCGGTGGTGGAAGTGCCCTGCCATGTCGACCGCAACGGCATCCAGCCCACCCGCATCGGCCGCATCCCCGATCACCTGGCCTCGATCATGCAGCTCTCGATCAACGTGCAGCGCCAGACGGTGGCGGCGGCCGTCACCGGCAAGCGTGAGCACATCTATCACGCCGCGATGCTCGACCCGCACACTGCGGCCGAACTGTCGCTCGATGAAATCTGGAGCCTGGTGGATCGGCTGATCGAGGCGCACGGGAACTGGTTGCCGGCGTATCGGTGAGATCAGAGCCGGTGGCTCCGCGCGACCCCCTCTCTTGCGAAAACTAAGGACTTAGCTGCGCTAAGCCCAAGTTTCTCCGCCGAAGGGGAGAGTCCCGACTGATGCTCAGGTGCAAGTGGGAGCCACCGATCATCTCCCCCTTGGCGGGGGAGAAAGCAAAATCTTAGGTTTAGCCGTTTGGCTAAGCCTTAGATTTTGCAAGAGAGGGGGTTTTTTGGAGGGCGACGGCTCGGCCGCCCTCGCAGTTTCACTTCACGCTCGAATAACTCGTCGGCGCCAGAAACTGGCTCGACACATTGGCCAGCAGCGGTCCGTTTTCTTCCGACGCCTTGCGGGCGGCCTGCCACGCCGGATCGGCCATGAACGCGGCCCACTTGCTCTCGCGCTCGGCCATCGAGTTCCAGCGCAGCATGTAGGTCAGGTCGTTGTTCGAGTTGCCGATCACCGTGGTCCAGAACCCGGCCTGCTCGATGCCGTGCCGCTTCCAGATGGCAAGCGTGTGGTCCCCGAACCGGCGCTGCAGATCGGGCAGGCGGCCCGGCAGGCAGGTATAGATGCGCAACTCGTAGATCATGCTCTGGTCCCTCGGCGCCGGTTTCGCGCGTCCGCCGCAGTTAGCCCACTACTGACGCGATTGACAAATGCTGGTACCGGTATCAATCTCACCGTAGCGGAGTGTTTCGCACCGCCCTTAGCAGCATAGACGCCTCACAAAGATTATAATAGCATACCATTATAAGAAACGGACCGGGTCCGTCGGAGGATGCTTCGCTGAGGGGCGGAGCAGAGGGCTCGATATCGATCGTCGGGACGAGCGAGATCAGGAAAAGTTGCAGACTTTTCCGGTTCGATCTCGCGCCAAAACTAGCGCCGTCGGCGGCTCTGCGCCACCGGACGACGGAGACGACTTGGCGCATTTTGGGCATTGGGAGGGAACACATGCCAAATCGATTGAAGCAGGTTGTAGCCGGGCTCGTATTGGTGCTGGTCGCCATGGTGCCGGCCGTTGCCTCGGCACAGACCGTTGATGAGATCATTGCGCGCGGCAAGCTGATCATTGCCGTCGATACCACGACACCGCCTTACGGCTTTCTCGATGCCGAGCTGAAGCCGACCGGCTTCGATATCGAGGTCGCCACCAAGATGGGCGAGGCGCTGGGCGTGCCGGTGGAGTTCGTCACCGTCACCTCGCCCGGCCGTATTCCGGCCCTGCTCACCAAGCAGGTCGATGCCGTGGTCTCGATCTTCTCGATCACTCCAGCCCGCGCCATCCAGATTGATTACTCGATCCCCTATGCCGGCCAGTCGGCCGTGGTGATCGCGCCCAAGAGCACGGCGATTTCCAGTCATGCCGATCTCGTCGGCAAGAAGGTCGGTCTGACCCGCGGCACGGCCGAGGACGGCATCCTGACCGCTGCGGCCGAAGCCAACCCCGGCATCGAGATCCTGCGTTTCGACGACTATGCCTCGCTGCTGCAGGCCATGGTCTCGGGCCAGATCGACGCCATGGGCGGCGGCGACTACGGCGAGATCTACCTGAAGAAGGCGCAGAACGGCGACGATTTCGAGCAGAAGTACAAGCTCAAGACCTTCTACTTCGGCATCGGCGTCGCCAAGGGCAATGACAACCTGCGCCAGTGGCTCAACACCTGGCTGTTCACGCTCAAGTCCGATGGCGTGCTCGCCGACCTGTCGATGAAGTATCGCAACCAGCCGCTGCCGGATCTGCCGGTGTTCTGATCGCGCATCCCATCCTGAACAGCTGGCGGGGCCCGCATCGGTCCCCGCCACCTCCATCGCTTTCGACAGGACGCGCATGCAAACGGCCCTGCAATTCGGACCGGTCCTCATCCACCTCGACAAGCTGCTGGTCGGCGTCGGGCAGACCATCCAACTCGCCGTGCTGTCGATCCTCCTCGGCACCGTCATCGGCACACTCGGCGCCATCGGCCGCAGTTTCGGGCCGCGTTGGGTGTCCTGGCCGATCGCCGTTTATGTCGAGGTGATCCGCAACACGCCGCTGTTGATCCAGCTCTACTTCGTCTTCTTCACCCTGCCGCTGATCGGGCTCAAGTTCTCGAGCGGCACCGCGGCGATCCTGGCGCTCTCCATTCACCTCGGCGCCTATGCCACCGAGATCCTCCGTGCCGGCGTGCAGTCGGTGCCGGTGGGCCAGATCGAGGCCGCCAAGTCACTGGGCCTCAGCAGCTATCGCATCATCCGCCATGTGGTGCTGGTGCCGGCGGTGCGCGCCGTCTATCCGGCGCTCTCGGCGCAGTTCATCCTGCAACTGATGGGCACTTCGATCGTCGGCGCCATTGCCGCCGAAGAGCTCACCGCCATCGCCAACAACCTGGTGATGCAGACCTTCCGCAGCTTCGAGGTCTATATCGTCATCGCGGTGATCTATTTCGTCCTGGTGCAGGCCGCGAGCCTGATCTTTGCCGGTCTCGGCCGTCTGCTGTTCCGTTGGAAAGGCTGAAATGAGCCTCCGCGATTTCGGCCCCAACGAGCTGATGTTTCTGATCATGGCGACGCGCTGGACCATCCTCCTCGCGCTCATCGCCTTCGCCGGCGGCGGAGTCATCGGCCTGCTGGTCGCCGCGCTCCGCGTTGCACCGGTGCCGCCGCTGCGCTGGCTGGCCGCCGGCTACATCCAGTTCTTCATGGGCACGCCGATCCTGATCCAGCTGTTCATGGCCTATTACGGCTCGTCGCTGCTCGGCTTCCGGCCCGACCCCTGGGCCGCCGCTGCCATCACCTTCTCGCTCAATGGCGGCGCCTTCTTCGGCGAAATCTTCCGCGGCTCGATCGACGCGGTGCCCAAGGGCCAGTGGGAAGCCTCGACCGCCCTCGGCTTCCGCTTCATCCCGACGCTCCGGCTGGTAATCCTGCCGCAGGCAGTGCGGCTGATGCTGCCGCCCACCGTCGGCTTCATGGTGCAGATCGTGAAGACCACTTCGGTGGCCTCGCTCATCGGCCTCACCGAACTGGCCCGCGCCGCGACGCAGGTGAACACCGTGACCTTCCAGCCAGTGCTGGTGTTCGGCACGGTGTCCGTCATCTACTTCATGCTGTGCTGGCCGCTGTCGCTCTACGCCGGCTACCTCGAACGCCGGGTGGGCGAGGGGGTCGCGGTGAAGGCGAAAAAGCCGCTGCTGCTGGCGAGCTGAGGCTCTCGGGGGAGCCGCCAAGGAGGCGGTCGCCCCTCTCCCTCGGGGGCGCTATCGCGCTCCCCTAGGAGGGGAGAGGGTAGTGCAGCTAGAACCTTCAGGTCCGTAGCGGAACTAGGGTGAGGGGTTCAGCTTCTCAGCGAGCGCATATGGCGCCGCTTCACCCCTCAACCGTCCCGCGGCGACGGCCATGGCCGTCGTCGCAGGCCACCTTCTCCCCTGAGGGGAGAAGGGACGGATGGGCTTGGACGGAGCGCGGGGACAACGGCGGTGAGTAGGCGAGCCGGCGACCTCACCCCCCAAACGCCGGCAACACCAACCCCTTCACCCCCACATCGATCGCAAACAACCCGCCTGGATTGCTCTGGCCGACAAAATGCCCCGCCGGGCGCTTCAGCACGGCGGTGGTGACGTAGAGGATGTCGAGGTTCTCGCCGCCGAACTCGCAGCAGGTGGGCAGGTCCGTCGGGAGCACGATCGACTGCATCAGCTTGCCCTTGGGGTCGTACTGATTGATCCGGCCGGTCACCGGGATGGTGACCAATAGCAGCCATCGGCATCCACCGTTGCCCCATCGGCAATACCGCCGCTGCCCTGAAGGTCGATGAAGGTGCGCTGGTTCTCGATGTCCCCCGTCGCCGCATCGAAATCATAGGCGCGGACGATCGTCGTGTGGCTGTCGGAGAAATACATCGTCTTGCTGTCCGGGCTCCAGGCGAGCCCGTTGCAGCAGCCGACGCCTTCGATCATCCGGTGTACGCTGAGATCCTTGTCCATCCGGTAGAGCGAGCCGATAAACTGCACCGGCTGGCCGGGCGCTTCGAACATCGAGCCCGACCAGAAGCGGCCCTGCCGGTCGGGCTTGCCGTCATTGAAGCGAGTGAGCGGCAGGTGGGCTTCGGGATCGACGATCGCTTCGAACGCGCCGGTCTTCGGGTCGAAGAAATAGAAACCGGAGACCATGGTGACGACCAGCCCGCCCTTGGCGCGCAGCCCGATGCAGCCGAGAAATTCCGGCGACTCCCAGGTGTCGTCCTTGCCGGTTTTCGGATCGTAGCGGTGGATCAGCTTGCTCCAGATATCGATCCACCACAGCACGCCCGCCTTGGGGTCCCAGATAGTGCCTTCGCCGAGCTCGGCTTTGGCGTCGACAACGCAGGTAATGTCCATGGTTTAACCCTTGACTGCCCCGGCGCTGAGCCCGGCGACGATGTAGCGCTGGATCAGCAGGTAGAAGATGACCGGGAAGATGGAAAAGAACAGCGCAGCGGCCAGCACGCGGTCGATCGGCGTATCGAGCATCACCTTGAGCGACGCGAGCCCCACGGCCACCGGCCGGATGTCGGGCGAGGTGACCAGCGTCACCGCGAAGAGATACTCGTTCCAGGCGTAAAAGAACGACACCACGCTGATCGCCACCAGCCCGGGCGTGGACAGGGGTAGGAGGGTGCGGACCAGCGCTCCGAGCGGCGAGCAGCCGTCGATCAGCGCCGCTTCGTAGAGTTCTTCGGCGATGGAATTGAAGGAGTTTTTGAGGATCCAGATGCAGATCGGCAGGATGAACGCCGCGTCCACCAGCGACAGGGCGGGCAAACTGTCCGACAGTCCGAGGTTGCGATACATCGCGTAAACCGGGATCACCACCAGCGCCTCGGGCAGCATCTGGGTCATCAGCAACAACAGCCCGAATGCCCCCTTGCCCCGCCATTTGAGGAACGTCATGGCGAACGAGCCCAGCACCGCCAGCGCCAGGACGATCAGGGTGGTCATTCCCGCCAGCAGCAGCGAGTTCACCAGCCAGCGCGCCACCGGAAAGTTCTCGAACAGCGTCGTAAACGGCAGGAAGCTGATCTCCCTGGGGATCAGCGGCGGCGGAAACTGCATGCCGTGGCTCAGCGGCTGGATCGAATTGACGATCATCCAGTAGACCGGGAACAGCACCGCGGCGCAGAAGCCGATAATGAGGGCGTAGAACGCTACGCCGGAGCCGAGGCGGCGGAGTTTGTAGACCGCTTTCGAGGATGTCGTCATGCTCAGCGCCTCCGGAAGCGGTCTTGCCGCTGTTGCGCGTAGACGAACAGCAGGGTGAGCCCGAGCACGATCACGAACCCCGCGACCCCCAGGGTCGCGCCATAGGCCAGGTCGAAGAACCGGAATGCCGTCTGGTAGATGCGCAGCACCAGCGTTTCGGTGATGCCGCCATAGGGGCCGCCGCCGGTGGTCAGCCAGATCAGCGTGAACTGTTTGAACGAGAAGATCGACATCAGCACGGCCATCAGCAGCAGGGTCGGGGTGATCTCGGGGATGGTGATGTGGCGCAGCGCCTGCAGCGGGTTGGCGCCGTCGACTTCCGCCGCTTCGTAGACTTCCCGCGGGATCGCCTGCAGCGCCGCGAGGATCACGAGGAAGGTGAAGGGAAAAGCCTTCCAGATCGACAGCGCGATGACCAGCGGCATGGCGAGGTTCGGGTCGGACAGCCAGTTGAGGTTCGCGTCGATCCCGGGAAACAGTCGCGTGAAAATGTTCAGCACGCCGAAGGTCGGATTGCACATCCAGATGAAAACCAGGACAGCGGAGATTTCGGGAAACGCCCAGGGCACGGCGATGGCGCTGCGCGCCAGGTTGCGGCCGCGGAACTTGCGGTTGAGCAACAGCGCGGCGATGAGCCCGAGCGACACCGCCCCCACCACGACGAAGGCCATGTAGGTGAATGTCACCTGCACGGCGAACCAGAAATCCTCATCCTCGAACAGTCGCTCGTAGTTGCGCAGGCCCACCCAGGTGACCTTGTCGACCCCGACCACGTTGTTGGAAAAGCTGGTCAGGACCTGCTGGGCGATCGGGAACAGGATGAAGACGCCCAGATAGGCGACGATCAGGAAGACCAGCGTGTAGGGCAGCGTGTTGCGGCGGTTCCAGCCGCGCGATCGCCTCGCGCGTTCTTCCACCGCCTCTGCAGTCGCCGATTGAAACATGGCCTCGACATTCCCCGGGCTCGACCTGCGGGACGAACAGTCGCTCCTCCCACGCAGACATCGTCGGGGGCGCTCCCGCGGAACGCCCCCGACACGCTCAGTTCGGCCCGTTACAGGGTGAAGCCTTCGAACAGCCGCTCGGAGGCTTTCTCCAGCTCCTTCTGGGCGTCGGCCATGGCGTCCTCGACCGGCCGGTTGGCGACCAGCACTTCGGAGAACTTGTCCATGACGACGTTGCCGAACTCCTGGTTGAAGAAGATGTAGTCGCCCATGATTTCGAGCGGCGTGATCGACTTGCCCTGCAGATAGCCCTCGGCCCAGAACTGCTTGTCGAGATACTCCTGGCGGATCGCCTCCGGATAGGGCGGCACCACGTCGAGGCACCGCTCCATCAGTTCCTGATAGTTCTCGGGCTTGTAGAGCCATTCGACAAACAGCTTGGCGGCGGCCTTTTCGTCATCCGAGGCGTTTGCGTTGACGCAGATCGGATGGATGCGGGTGATCGCCTTGCCGCTGGGGCCGGGCGGCACCACGCTGCGCAGTGACGGATAGATGTCCGGCCCGGAACTCGACCAGATGTTGACTGCGGCGGAGACGATCAGCTGCTGGCCGATGCGGCCATTGGCATACATCTGGTTGGCGGTGGCGGTGTCGGTGCCCTTGGGCATCGCCTTGTCGTACATGGTCTTGAAGAGCTTCAGGCCCTCGATCACCGGCGCGGTGTTGACGAGCGGCTTGCGGCCCTCTGCCCAAACGCCGTCGAACATCACCGCCCATTGCTGCAGGATGAACCAGAAGTCGCCCGGCTCGCTCATCAGGTGTGGCGAGTAGATGCCGAACTGGTCCGGCGACTTGGTCAGCGCGGTCGAGGTCTCGACCCATTCCTCGACCGAGGCCGGCGCGCCGAGTCGGCCTTCTCGAACATCGCCGAGTTGTAGAGCAGGCCGAACTTCACCGTGACGATGTCGAGCCCGTGCACCTTGCCGTCGATACGCAGGTGATCATGCGCGGCGCTGAGCTTGTCGCCGATGCCGAGCTTGTCGACGATGTCCTGCAGCGGCTCGAGATGGCCGCCACGCAACAGCCGCACCACGAGGTCCGGGGTGGTGTGGAACAGTGCGCCGTTGATCTTTCCCGATTGGGACTGGATCAGCATGTTGTTGGTGAATTCGTTGAACGGCGCGCCGGCTTCCTCGATGAAGACGTCGCTCTGTTCGGCGTGGAACTTGGCAAGGATCGCCCGCCAGGCGTCGCCGCGCCCCGGTTCGTTCCACATCCACGACACCAGCGGGATCTTGATCTTGGCATTCTGGGCGAGCGCCGGCGTCGCCAGGGCCGCGGCGATGCCTACCGCTGCGGTCCGCTTCAGGAAGTCACGGCGCCCCATGCTCATCGAGCGTGGCAGCAACAGGCCATTGCCTGGTCTATTCATGGTCGTTCCTCCTCATGGAAGCGGTGCGATGGTCATCTGCCATCTTGCGCGCCGGTTCCGATCATTGTGATACCGATACCAATAGGCTCTGTCGGCTCGCCCGCAGCGACGCGGCCGGCGGCAGAATTGATTGTCCTGGCTTCCCCTCGTGACGCGACAGCTCCTCAACTGTCGCGCTCCGGCCGGACGAGCGGAAACGACCCGTCCTGGCAGCTATGATGCTATTATAATTCTATAATGCTGTCTATCTGCCTTGGCGGTGGCTTCTGCAAATACTGGCTCGGGATCGTCCCCCTCCACGCCGTCACCTCGGCGTTGGCTCATGGGCGCTTAGTTATCGATTTCCGCTGCCCTGATGCACGCCATCGATCCACCCGAACGGCGCCCCAAACTCGGTGTCATCCCAGCGAAAGCTGGGACCCAACTCGCAGCAAGCACGGGAGGTGAAATGGGTCCCTGCTTCCGCAGGGATGACAGCCAGCGGGTGGGCACGATTGTGACCTAAGCATATGAGCCTTCGCCGGGGTGACACCGTGGATGAGGCAAGTTTAGGAGCGATCAGGCCAGGTCGTTCGGTGCGTCGTAGGTGATCGAGAAGATGTCGGCCGGGTGCCGGGCGATCGAGAACTCGACGTTCTGCTGATCGGCCGACTGATACAGCATCTCGACCGCCAGAATGGCCGAACCCTTGGCGACGCCCAGATCCGCGGCGACATCGTCATCGGCAAGTTCGGCCCGCACCGTGCAATGCGCCACCGCCATACGGATGTTGAGCCGACGCTGCACGGCGCGGAAGATCAGCACGTCGTTGAAATCTTCCTTCTTCAGCTGTTCGCCCAGGTTGGGTGGAAAGTAGGTGGTGACCTGCGCTTTCCGTTGCTTGCCAACCGAAAGGATGGAGCGCAGGCAATAGCCTTCCTTGAGCCCGAAATGCCGCTGCAGCAGCGGCGAGACTTCCTTCTTGTACGATTTGATCTTCAGCGCTGCGTCCTTGGTGAAGGTCGCCATGTCGGCGAAGTTCTTGAAGGTCCAGCTCAGCGTCACCGGCGGCGCCGCCGAGGTGACCACCGCGGGCTTGGCTGACCGCTTCCTGATCAGCCCATCGGCCTCGAGATCGCGCAGCGCCTGTCGCACCGTGATGAGGCTTACCCCGAAGCGTTCGGCGATCATCGCCTCCTTGGGGAGTTCACCGCCGACCGGAAAGGCGCCTGAGACGATCGGCTCGCGCAGGATATCCGCGAGCTGCCGATAAAGCGGCCCCTGCGCCCGCGCCAGCGTGCGTTTGGGCAACAGATCAATCGTCGCGTTCAGGTCGTCCATGTACTCAGCCAGCCCCTTAGGTGTGGCTATGATAATAGCACGATCTACAGCACGGGAACGGGCGCGTTCAGCTCGTCCCCGAGTAAGTGAACAGGAGTTGCGATGTGCATGGCGAGCACCGAACACCTCTCCCTTGGGGGGAGAGGTCGGCCCGCAGGGCCGGGTGAGGGGGCCTTTCCCACGCTCGGAGTTCGCGGCAAGGCCCCCTCACCCTGACCCTCTCCCCCGAAGGGAGAGGGGACGCTCGAGCCGAACCAAGGAGGCAGGGATACGGCCATCCCTCGTCAGAACTCTTACGCCAACAACCGCAACGGCAATTCCAGATACGCCTTGAACCGCGTCAGGAAGTCGGTGGCCGCATCCTCACCGACCAGCCCGGCATCGAACGACAGCAGGCATTCGCCGCTCGCCGGTCCCGCCGCCAGCACCAGGCGCATGTTGCGTCCCGGCTTCAGCGGCATCATCACCGGCCTTATGTCCGAGGCGGCCAGCAGCTTCAGCGACAAGACCGCCGGCTCCGCCGACTGGTCGCCGCCGGCTTCGATCGCGGCCAGCCGTCGCGCCCGCAGCGGCCCGAGTGAGCCCCTGCGGATATCGGCAAACACCAGCTGTCCTGCCGGCTGCTCCAGTGCTACCGGCGCTCCCGCAAGCGTGCCGGTCCCAGGCACGTCGTCGAGCGCGCAACCGGCGGCGCGCAGCACCACGTCCTCGAGCGTGAACGGCGTGTTTGCGTCGGCAAATCCGGCAAGCAACTGCAGCAGCGTCGCGAGCTGAATAGTGGTGCCGAGCGCCGAAGCCTGCGGTCCACCCACCGCCACCAGGGCCGGGGGGCGGGTCACATGGGCCTCGATATCGGCCGCGACGATACGGCCATTCGGCCCCGAACCCTTCAGCATATCCAGCGTCAGGCCGCGCTCCCGCGCCAGCCGGCGGGCATAGGGCGAGGCGGCGCGGCGGGTCTGGAGTGCGGTGGCGGCCATCAGCGCTTCAGGTATTCGCGGTTGACGCAGTTGGTGAGCCGACCCTCGGTCAGGTAGGCGTGGATCACCTCGATGGACTTGAGCCGCAGGTCGATCATCGAGGCCGGGCTGTAGAACGCCGCATGCGGGTGACGATCAGCCGGTCCTTGATCCAAGGCTCATTGGCGCGCCACGCCTTGATCAGCGGGTGGTCGAGATCGCCTGGCTCGTTCGGCAGCACGTCGAGCCCGGCGCCGACCACGGTGCCCTTCCGCATCGCCGCTTCCAGCGCCGTGACGTCAATGATCGGCCCACGTGCCGTGTTGACGACGATCAGCCCGGGCTTGGCGGCAGCGAACGCCTCGGCGCCGAGCAGCCCGCGCGTCTCGGCGCTGAGCGGCGCATGCACCGACACCACGTCGGCCCGGGCCATCAGTTCAGCCAGCGAGTGCACCCGTTCATAGCCGGTCGAGAGGTCGACGCCCGAGAGCAGATGCGGGTCGTAGAACACCACCTTCATGTCGAAAGCGGCGGCGCGGCGGGCTGCGGCGAGGCCGATGCGCCCGAGCCCGATAATGCCGAAGGTGGCATTCTTGTGCCGGCGGATCAGCGGCGCCTTGGAGAAGTGCCAGCCATCGAGCCCGTCAACGGCGATCTCGGCCGGATAGCTATAGGTGCCGCGGGTCAGCGCCAGCATCAGCGCGATGGCGTGGTCGGCGACTTCGGTGGTGCCATAGTCGGGTACGTTGCAGGCCGGAATGTTGCGGGCGCCCCAGCCGACCGTGTCGATATTGTCGTAGCCGACGCCCGAGCGCACCGCGATCCTGCATTGGGGAATGCTGTCGGCGGCAGCGGCACGTTGAGCGTCGGCGAATGGTTGATCACCGCATCGACGGTTTTCGCCACTTCCGGGTCGAGCACCGCCGCTACGTCCGCCGTCGACCGGGCGAGGATGAACTCGACATCCGGATAGTGCTGGCGTTCCAGCTCGGCATCATCGGCAGCCTGCCAGTTGACGCACAGAATTTCTTCATCGCTTCCTCCGCTGCCCTCGGCAGTCCCTGTTACTTCCGGATGCCGCCGATGCGGCCGCCCATCGGCACCACTGCACCGACCGGCTGGTCGATGGCGCTCAGTGTACCCGAAGCCGGCGCTTCGATCTCCACCACCGCCTTGTCGGTTTCGATTTCGGCGACCACGTCGCCTTCCTTCACCGTGTCACCGACCGCCTTCAGCCATTTGACCAGCGTGCCCTCGGACACCGTGAGGTCCCCGAACGGCATGTTGATCGGCTCGTCATCCGTGCTGGCGGGAACGGGTGCAGCGACGGGAGCAGGCGCAGCTACCGGGGCAGGCGCAGCGAGAGCGGCATCTGCCACGATGCCTGTGGTGTGCCAGTGATCCGGCACCGGCGCTTTGCCGGCAATGATGTTGCGCACCCCCTCCATGATCCGCGCCGCGTCGACCAGCATGGCGCGCTCCAGCACCGGCGCGAATGGGTGCGACACCGGCGCGGTATGCAGCCGGCCGACCGGGCCGTCGAGTTCGTCATAGGCCAGCTCGTTGATGGTCTGGGCGATCTCGCCGCCCATGCCGCACATCGCCCAGGCCTCGTCGACCACCAGCAGCCGGTGCGTCTTCTTCACGCTTTCGACAATGGTGTTCACATCGAGCGGCATGATGGTGCGAAGGTCGACCACCTCGACATCGGTGCCCTGCGCGGCGAGCAGCTCCGCTGCCTCGAGCGCCCGCGCCACCATCTGGCCGGCGGCGACGATGGTGATGTCCGCGCCCGAACGCGCGATGCGCGCCGAACCGAACGGCACGTAGTGATCCTCGCCGAGCGGCACCGGCCCCTTCGAGGCAAACAGCGCCTTGGGCTCCAGCATGATCACCGGATCGGCGCCGCGCAGCGCCGTCTTCATCAGCCCCTTGGCGTCGGCAGGGTTGGATGGCACGCAGACGATCAGCCCCGGCATATGGGCGAACAGCGGATGGTACATCCCCGAATGGTGGGCCGGAACTGCGCAGCGCGCCGGCGCCGGCGCGCACCACCATCGGGGCGCTCATTTCGCCATTGCTCATGTAGCGGAGCTCGGCCGCTTGCAGGAAAATCTGTCCTGTGGTCTCGAAGGCGAAATCGGCGAACATCAGGTCCGACACGGTACGGGTGCCGGTGGCCGAAGCCCCGACCGCCGCCGCGGTAAAGCCCTGCTCGGAGATCGGCGTATCGACCAGCCGCTCGGCCCCGAACTCATGCCACAGGTTCTTGGTGTGGGCGAAGCTGCCGCCGCGCTCGCCGGTGCCCTCGCCGAAATAGAGGATAGCCGAGTTGGTCCGCATCTCCTCGGCAATGCCGTCGCGCACCGCCTCGAGCCAGCCCTGCACTCGTGTTTCGCCGGCGGGACGGGCCCGCAGTGCTTCGGGCGGGTTGATCGGGTTGGCATAGACATGCCGGCGCACCGTCGACGGGTCGGGCTCGGGCGAGTTGCGCGCAAACTCCAGCGCGTCCTGCACCACCTTATCGATGTGGGTTTCGATATCGGCGAGGTCGTCGGCATCGGCGATGCCGTAATCCTCGACGAGGCGCTTCCTGAACATGTCGATCGGATCGCGCTTGATCCAGGCGTCGACCTCTTCCTGCGTGCGATAGGTGCCGATAACCGGGTCGCCCTCATGGTGCCCCACGGTGCGATAGGTCTTGGCCTCGATCAGCGTCGGTCCCTTGCCGGAGCGGGCGCGCTCGGTGGCTTCCTTCATCGCCAGCCACACGGCGAACACGTCATTGCCGTCGACCGCGACGCCCGGCATGCCGTAGCTCGCCGCCTTGGTAGCAATCTCGGGGTTGAGGGTGATCGATTTGAGCGGTGTCGCCGTGGCGTAGAGGTTGTTCTCGCACACGAACACCGCCGGCGCGTGGTTCACCGCCGCGAAGTTCAGCCCTTCGTGGAAGGCACCGTGGTTCGCCGCGCCGTCGCCGAAAAACGCCACGCCGATATCGTCGCGGCCCTGCGCCCGGGCGCTCATGCCGATACCGACGGCATGGCCGATGCCGGCGCCGACAATGCCGTTGGTGCCGAACAGCCCGACCGAGCGGTCATAAAGATGCATCGTCCCGCCGTGGCCGCCGCAGATCCCGTCGG
>CBDIRF010000026.1:0-59639 GCA_965284115.1 Devosiaceae bacterium | reverse complement strand
CGCGCCGCCGCCGAAGCCGGCATCGCCACGACGCTGTTCGGCTTCCTCTTCATCTATCTCAACCTCCACCGCTGGCACCTGCGCTTCATCCACCTGGCGTTGGCGCTGGTCGTAGTGTTCCTCGCGCTGTTCGGCTTCGCCTTCTTCCAGCCCTCGATCGCCGCGACCGTGGCGCGCCTGGTGCTGGCGCTGCTGGGGATCACCGGCTTCTTCCTGATCCTGCTCCTGGCGCTGCGCGGTTATGACCGCGCCGTGCTGCTGGTACCGACCTGGATCATCTACATCGCCTGGCTGTTCTACGCTTGGCTGGTGGTCACCGGGCAGGTCTCCAACGACGTGGCCCAGCCCGCTGTCGCCGGCGGCCTCGTGCTCATCGTCATGCTATTGGGCTTCACCTCGGTGCAGCACGCCTTCTCGGAAGGGCAGGTGTCGATCGGCACCCTCTCGGAAGTCGAGCGCCGCGCCCTGGCCCTCACCGGCTCGGGCGATTTCGTCTACGACTGGAACATCGAGCGCGACCGCGTCGCCGTCTCCGATGAACTCGGCACCCGCCTCGGCGAGCGCCGCGGCGCGCTGCGCGGTTCGATCAAGCGCTGGCTCGATCGCGTCCACCCCGAAGATCGCGACCGCTTCCGCACCGCCTTCGACACCCTGGTCGAGCTGCGCCGCGGCAAAGTCTCGGCCGATGTCCGCCTCACTGCTCATGATGGCAGCTTCCGCACCTTCCGCATGCGGGTGAAGCCAGTGCTCGGCGGCGACGGCCAGGTTAACCGCATCGTCGGCACCCTGCAGGATGTCAACGAGGACCGCGCCAGCCGCGAGCGCCTGCTGCACGACGCCGTGCATGACAGCCTCACGGGTCTGCCCAACAAGCAATTGTTCCTCGACCGGCTGGAGCGCGCCCTGGTGCGTGCCCGGCTGCCCAACGGCACCAAGCCCGCCGTCTTCCTCATCGATATCGACCGCTTCACCGAGCTCGAGGAGCGGGTAGGGCACTCGGCCGCCGATTCCGTGCTGCTCGCCATCTCGCGTCGCGTCGCCCGCGTCATGCGCCCGCTCGATACCGTTGCCCGCCTCGGCGGGGACCAGTTCGGGGTGATCCTCGCCTCCGAACAGGCGGCCGGCAAGATCGCCGAAACCGCCGAGCAGATTCGCAAGGCGCTGAAATCGCCGTTCAACTTCGGCGAGCGCGACCTGAGCCTCACCGCTTCGATCGGCGTCACCATCTATGACGGCAACCCGGTCGCCGCGCCTGACGTGCTGCGCGATGCCGAGCTTGCCATGTACTACGCCAAGCGCCTGGGCGGCGACCGCATCGAAGCCTTCCGCGCTTCGGCCCGCTCCATCGCCGCCTATTCCAAGGCCGGCGAAGAAGACCTCGACCGCGGCCTGCGCCACGGCGAGCTTGCGGTGCAGTTCCAGCCGATCATGGATATCCATTCCGGCACCATCGCCGGCTGCGAGGCGCTGATGCGCTGGAACCACCCGCAGCGCGGCGTGGTGGCGCCCGAAGAATTCGTGCCGAGCGTACCGGTCTGATCGAGCGGCTCGGCCGCGTCGCCTTCGAGCAGGCCGCCGGCCAGGCCCGCGAATGGGCGGCCTCACTGCCGCTGCCCGAGGATTTCTTCGTCTCGGTCAACCTCTCGCCAGCTCAGCTCGCTACCGAGTTCGCTGCTCAATGATATGCGCGCGCTGGTCTCCGATCACCGCCAGATCGCCCGCCATCTCAAGCTCGAGATCACCGAGAGCCAGGTGATGAGCAACCCCGAGCACTCGGCCTATGTGCTGAACGCGCTCCGCGCCCTCGGCCTCCGCCTGGCGCTCGACGATTTCGGCACCGGGCATTCCTCGCTCAGCTACCTGCACCGCTTCCCGTTCGACACCATCAAGATTCCGGCGGCCTTCGTGCAGCTCGGCGATGACACCGGCATGAGCCACACCCAGGTGCCGATCATCCGCGCCATCATCACGCTCGCCACCGAGCTCGATCTCAGCGTCATCGCCGAGGGCGTCGAGACCATCGAGGAAATCGAGCGCCTGCAGCAGCTCAACTGCCAATACGCCCAGGGCTACGCCTTCGGCGCGGCGATGAGCGGCCAGGAGCTGGGCAAGCGTTTGCAGAGCCAGTTCAGCGGCAAGTAGGGCGGGGCGCCGTGCTTGCGGCCCGATCTATCCATCACCACCGGTCGTCATCCCGGCGAAAGCCGGGACCCACCGCTCGAAGGGTGGCCGTAGGCACGGACCGGGCCGGTCCATCACGGCAAGTTCGGATGGTGTGGCGTTGGTGGAACACTAAGAGCAATGGGTCCCCTGGCTTTCGCCGGGATGACGGCCGGTGGCGAGAGGGCAGAGCGAGTGTAGACTCGGGAGCCGTGTGGCTTCCGCCCTCACCCATGTCCCGCCGTCGCACTCAGCGACGCGCGCGTGATCCCAAGGCTGGCCAGCGCCGCGTCGTAGCGGTTCTCGATCGGCAGGCCGAACAGCAGCTCGCGTGAGAACGGCACGGTAAGCCAGCCATTGCCCTGAATCTCGGTTTCGAGCTGACCCGGGCTCCAGCCGCAATAGCCGAGCGCGAACAGCGCGTCGCTCGGCGAGTTCTTGAACGCCATGGCCTTGAGGATGTCGAGCGTGGCGGTGAGGCAGATATCGTCGGTGACCTCATAGGAGTTGCCGACGCGGAAATAATCCGATGAGTGCAGCACGAAGCCGCGGCTCTTCTGCACCGGGCCGCCGCGCAGCACCTTGCGGTTGCGCACTGCGTCCGGCAGCTGGATCAATTCGTCCTTTTCGCCCAGTTGCAGCTCTTCGAGGATATCGGCGAACTTCATGTCCTCGAGGCTCTGGTTGATCACCAGCCCCATCGCGCCTTCGTCGCCATGGCCGACCAGATAGATCACCGTCTCGCGGAAGCGGTCGTCGCCCATGTCCGGCATGGCGACGAGAAACTGGCCCCTGAGCGACTCCATATCAAACACTCCCGGTACCGGCAGAGCCGGATCGGTCCAGTTTAAACTCGTCCCGGCTGCTCTGCCTAGCTTCACGAAGACCTGATCCGTCTTTCTATTTGCGGTGCGCTCGGCTATCCGGAAACCCATGCGCATCCCGGCACTTCTGCTTATCCCCATGCTTTTCACCCCTGCTATCGCGGCCGAAACGCCGTGGCAGGAGGTGGCGCCCGACGCCAGGGTTCGGCTCATCTCGTCCGACGTGCTGAGGCCCGATGGCAGCACCATGGTGGCCCTCGAGATCGATATGCCGCAGGCCACCAACACCTATTGGCGCGTCCCTGGGGAAACCGGCATTCCGACCGAGTTCGATTTCGCCGCCTCGACCGGCGTCGCCGGCCACGAAGTGCTGTGGCCGTTCCCGCTGATCGAGACCAAGACCGGTTATGTCGATTTCATCTATCGCGGCCCCACGGTGCTGCCGGTCGAGCTGAAGCTCGATGGCAAGATCGCCGATATCCGGGTCGGCATCGTCATGGGTGTCTGTTCCGACATCTGCGTCCCGGTGACCGCCAGCTTCCAGTTGCCGCTGACATTCGCCGCGCCCGACCGGGCGCAGGGCCTCCGCATCGCCCAGGCGCTGGCGCTGACCCCGCTGCCATGGGGTGACCCACGCGACCCTATTGCCTGGGTCGGTTTCGACAGGTCCTCCGACGCGCTGGCGGTACGGCTCGACGACGCCAAGGTCGATCCGCTCTCGCTCATCGCCGATGCCGGGGTCACCGGGCAACTCTTTGGTGCGCCGCAAAAAAGCCCGGATGGAAAACTAGTGCTCCTGCCACTGCTCGGGGGAGAAGGTAGCCGCGGCGTGGAGGGCATGCCCGTCCGGCTCACATTCATGACCGAAATGGGTCCGTTCTCGGTTGAACGGCGGATTTCGTCCGCCGGGTCGACTGCGGCGGGCGACTGATTTAAGGTCCGTCGCGCCCGGGCAGAGGGTGTGCGTTCGATCATGGGAGCTTTCACTGAGATGACCATCCAGCGCGGGGATCGGATTCCGTCCGTCCCGGTCAAACTCGTGGGCAATGGCGACACCGTCGACACCACGTCCGATGCGGTTCTCGGCGCCGGCAAGGTGGTGTTCTTCGCGGTTCCGGGCGCCTTCACGCCGACCTGCGACACCTCGCACCTGCCGGGCTTCGTTGCCAATGTCGGCAAGTTCAAGGCGCTCGGCGTCGATCGGATCGTCTGCGGCGCCGTCAACGATCACCACGTCACCAAGGCCTGGGCCGAGCGCTCCGAAGCGATCGGCAAGGTCGAGTTCATCGCCGATGGCGACGCCAATCTCGCCGATGCGCTGGGCCTGTCCAAGCAGATGGCCGGCATGGGCAAGCGCTTCGCCCGTTTCGCCATGATCATCGATGATGGCATCGTTAAGAACCTCTTTGTGCAGGATGTGGCAGGAGTGACCGTCAGCGGCGCGCCGGCCGTGCTGCTGGCGCTCGAAGCGTCGCGAGTGAATGCGTAAGGAGCAGTCGCATGGGGTTTGTTGATTTGGCGGCGACGCGCGGCGCAAAACTGGTTTCGATGGGCGCCCTGGCGCTTGCTCTCTCGGCTTGCTCGATGGGCAACATGTTCGCGCCCGCCGCGAGCGGTCCGTCGCCGATGGCTACTGCCAATCCCACCCAGCAGGAGCTGGCGACCGCCAGCACCAACGCGCTGCCCGCCATTGCCACCGAGTGCCCGCCGATCAAGGTGCGGGTCGGCGGCGAGGCGCTGTTCTATTATGGCAAGGGCAAGGTTGGCGACCCGCGCTCGCTGAACTACCAGGCTGTCATCGAAAAGCAGTCGCGTAACTGCGTGGTGTCCAACGGGCTGATCACCGTGAAGATGGGCATTGTCGGGCGCTTGCTGCTCGGCCCCGCCGGCAACCAGACCAATGTCAACGTGCCGGTCCGCTTCGCGGTCGAACGCGACGAGGTGCCGCTGTTCTCCGAGCGCTACGAGATCCCGGTCACCATCACCCCGCCGAACCAGTCGGAGGAGTTCGTCAAAGTGGTCGAGAACGTCGCCATTCCCTATACCGGCGGCGAGCAGATCGTCATCTGGGTCGGTTTCGACAGCAAGTAAGCCGCGCCCACATCGCCTTTGCAAACCGGATGTCATCCCCGCGAGAGCGGGGATCTCCGTTTTGGAGGGCCCGGTGTGCGCTGCAAACGGAGGTTCCCGCTTTCGCGGGAATGACCCTGTGGGTCCTGCAGGCACCGGAGCGCATGCCGATTGACTTCGTCGCGCAAACCCGGCTTAGCATTATCCCAGCAGCGGGAGAGTCCGGTTTCGAGCCGGCGCCGAAGGAGCAACCGCCCCGGAAACTCTCAGGCACCCGGACCGCTGCAATACTGAACTCTGGAAAGCAGGCGAGCTCGCCTCACCGAAGGAGCAACTGACCCATAGGTGGTCAGGAAATCTCTCAGGTTAGCGGACAGAGGGGGCACCGACGCGAGGGCGTTTGCTCGCGCGTTGTTGTGCAACGAACCCCTGGTGTCCCGATGGCCGACATACCGGCAGACGACCTCAAGACCGTAGTCCTCAACGACAAGCATGTGGCGCTTGGCGGCCGCATGGTGCCGTTCTCCGGCTATTCGCTGCCAGTGCAATATCCCGCCGGCATCATCGCCGAGCACAAATGGACCCGCGAGCACGCCGGCCTGTTCGATGTCTCGCATATGGGCCCGAGCTTCCTCGTCCTCGACAACAAGTCGGGCGATGGCGAAGCTGACCATGCGGCGATCGCCGAGGTGATCGAGCCGCTGATCTGCGGCGATATCAAGGGGCTGAAGCCCGGGCAGATCCGCTACACCCTGCTGCTCAACGAGGCGGGCGGCACCTATGACGACTTGATGATCGCCCGCCCGGTCGCTGCAGGCTGGGGTGGGGCGCTCTACGTCGTCGTCAACGCCGGCACCAAGGAGGCGGATTTCCAGCGCATCGCCACCGCTGCGCTGGGACGGGCCACGCTCAATCGTTCCGACCACTGCGCGCTGCTGGCGCTGCAGGGGCCTGAGGCCGCCGCAGTGATCGACGCCATCGTGCCGGCCGCCGCCGAACTCGGTTTCATGCACTACGCCTCATTCGACTGGCGCGACACCAAGCTGGTGATTTCGCGCTCCGGCTATACCGGTGAGGACGGCTTCGAGATCCTCGTCGATCCCGAGCATGCCGCCGCCTTCTGGGACACGCTGCTCGCTGACAACAGGGTCAAGCCGATCGGGCTGGGCGCCCGCGACAGCCTGCGGCTCGAGGCCGGGTTGCCGCTCTATGGCCACGACCTCGACGAGACCATCTCGCCGGTCGAGGCCGGGCTGAACTTCGCCATCTCCAAGCGCCGCCGTGAGGCTGCCGATTTCCCCGGCGCCCAGCGCATCCTCGCCGAGCTTGGCGGCGTACTCGATCGTGTCCGCATCGGTCTCACCGTCGAGGGCGCGCCCGCTCGTGAAGGCGCCGCCATCCTCGATCAGTATGGCGCCGCGATCGGCGTCGTCACCTCGGGCGGCTTTGCCCCGACCCTCAGCCGCGCCATCGCCATCGGCTTCGTGCCGCCCGATCATGCTGCACCAGGCACCAAACTGCAGGTGCTGGTGCGCGGCAAGACCCAGCCGGCCGAAGCCGTCGCCACTCCATTCGTTCCCCATCGCTATGTCCGGAAGGCCAGCAAATGACCAAGTTCACCAGGGACCATGAATACATTACCGCCGATGGCACCGTAGGGATCACCCCCTACGCCCAGGAGCAACTGGGCGACATCGTCTATGTCGAGCTGCCCAAGGTGGGCCAGCAACTGAAAGCCGGCGACGAAGCCGCCGTGGTCGAGTCGGTGAAGGCCGCCTCAGAGATCTATTCGCCCGTCTCCGGCACCGTCACCGCCGTCAATGACGCGCTGTCGGGCGAACCGGGCCTGATCAACTCGTCGCCCGAAACCGACGGCTGGATCTTCAAGCTGGCGCTCGCCAATCCGTCTGAACTCGATGGGCTGATGGATGCGGCGGCCTACGCGGACCTGACGAAGTGAGCATGCCACTGGCAGACGGCCCCCTCCCATCCTCCCCAATAAAAGGGGAGGTGCCGCATCCCGTGCTTGGCACCATCGAGCCACAGCATCGACTCTTCACCTCCCCCTTTATGGGGGAGGCCGGGAGGGGGCCGTCTGCTTCAGTAACCCATTATTCCTCCTACGGAATTAAGCCCATGCGCTATCTCCCCCATTCCGAGCACGAGCGGGCCGATATGCTCGCCGTTATCGGCGCGGACTGCCGAAGACCTGTTCGCCCGTGTTCCCGCCCACGCCTTGCTGCGCGAGCCGGTGAACCTGCCGCGCCATTCGCCCGAGTTCCTCGTCGAAGCCAAGATGAAGGCGCTGGCCGGCCGCAACCATGCGGCTGGCGATGGCCCGTTCTTCATCGGCGCCGGCGCCTACCGGCACCATGTGCCGGCCAGCGTCGATCACCTGATCCAGCGCTCCGAGTGGCTCACCGCTTACACGCCCTACCAGCCGGAGGTCTCGCAGGGGACGCTCCAGATGCTGTTCGAATTCCAGACTCAGGTGGCCCACCTCACCGGCATGGAGGTGGCCAACGCCTCGATGTATGACGGCTCGACCGCCACGGCCGAAGCCGTGCTGATGGCGCGCCGGCTCACCCGCCGCAACCGCATCATCCTGTCGGGCGGCCTCCACCCGCACTACCGCGACGTGGTCCGTACCTATCTCGGCGATGGCCCCGACCTCGTTTGCCTGCCGGCTTCGCCGGAAGGGCAGGGCGACATCCTCAACCGCATCGACAGCGACACCGCCGCCATCGTCGTGCAGACCCCCGACTTTTACGGCCACCTGCGCAATCTGCGTGCCGCCGCCGACGCGGCGCACGCCGCCGGCGCCCTGCTGATCGTGGTGGTGACCGAAGTGGTGTCGCTCGGCCTCATCGAGGCCCCCGGCGCGCTCGGCGCCGATATCGTCGTCGCCGAGGGCCAGTCGATCGGCAACAGCCTCAACTTCGGCGGCCCTTACGTTGGCCTGATGGCGACGCGCAAGGAGTTCATCCGCCAGATGCCAGGGCGGCTCTGCGGCGAAACCGTCGATGCCGACGGCAATCGCGGCTTCGTACTCACTCTGTCGACGCGAGAACAGCATATCCGGCGCGAGAAGGCGACGAGCAATATCTGCACCAACTCGGGGCTCTGTGCGCTCGCCTTCTCCATCCACATGTCGCTGCTCGGCGAGGCTGGATTGAAGAAACTGGCCCGCCTCAACCACCACAATGCGGTAAAGCTCGCCCGCATGCTCGGCACCGTCCCCGGCGTCGAACTGCTCAACAAGAGCTTCTTCAACGAGATGACCATCCGTTTGCCGGTTCCGGCCGCCCCGGTGGTCGAGATGCTGGCGAGGGCCGAGGTGCTGGCCGGCCTGCCGGTCAGCCGGCTCGAGCCCGACAACCCGGCCTGCGAAAACCTCATCGTCCTCGCTGCGACCGAACTCACCACTGACGACGATATCGCGATGCTGGCCGAGTGCCTCCACGCTGCCCTCTCGGAGGAAGCCCAATGAGCATGAACAATCAGGGCCGCCCGACCGGCGTCGGCACCATCGTGCCTGCCGGCCCCTCCGACTTCACCTCGGTCTCCGGCTCCTCGCTGCTTCCCAATGAGCCGCTGCTGTTCGAGATCGGCGACCGTGAGCATTCCGGTGTCGATCTGCCTGAGGTGAGCATCGACGGCAGTTTCCTCGGCGGCTTCGAGCGAAAGTCCGAGATCGACCTCGCCGGCCTCACCGAACCGGAGACGCTGCGCCACTATGTGCGCCTCAGCCGGCTCAACTACTCGATCGATAGCGGCATGTACCCGCTCGGCTCGTGCACGATGAAGCACAATCCGCGGCTCAACGAGAAGATGGCCCGGCTCCCGGGCTTTGCCGACATCCACCCGCTGCAGCCGGTCTCGACCGTGCAGGGCGCCCTCGCCATGATGGACGAACTGGCGCACTGGCTGCTGACCCTGACCAACACCGCCGCGGTGTGCCTCACTCCCAAGGCCGGCGCGCATGGTGAGATGGCCGGCATGATGGCGATCAAGGCGGCGCAGGACGCGGCCGGGCAGGGACACAGGAAGGTCGTCCTCGTCCCCGAAAGCGCCCACGGCACCAACCCGGCCACGGCCGCCTTCCTCGGCTACTCGGTGAAAGCGGTGCCGGCGCGCGATGATGGCACCGTCGATGTCGAGGCGGTGAAGGCGGCTTTGTCGCCCGATGTCGCGGCGATCATGCTGACCAACCCCAACACTTGCGGCCTGTTCGAGCCCGAGGTGATCGAGATCGCCGCCGCCGTGCACGCTGCGGGCGCCTTCTTCTATTGCGATGGCGCCAACTTCAACGCCATCATGGGTGTGGTCCGGCCGGGCGATCTCGGCATCGACGCCATGCATATCAACCTGCACAAGACCTTCTCCACCCCGCATGGCGGCGGTGGTCCCGGCGCCGGTCCGGTGGTGCTGTCGGCCGCTCTGGCGCCGTTCGCACCGGTACCGTTTGTCAGGAAAGAGGAAGGTTCGCTGACCCTGGCCGAGCATGCCGAGGGCCAGCACCTCGGCCGCATCACCGCCTTCAACGGTCAGATGGGCATGTATGTCCGTGCGCTCACCTATATGCTGAGCCATGGCGGCGACGGCCTGGCGCAGGCGGCCAAGGATGCCGTGCTCAACGCCAACTACATCAAGGCGCGGCTCGAGCGTGCCTTCTCGGTGCCGTTCCCCGGCCAGCCATGCATGCACGAGGCGCTGTTCGACGACAGCTTCCTCGAGGGCACCGGGGTGTCGACGCTCGATTTTGCCAAGGCGCTGATCGACGAGGGGTTCCACCCCATGACCATGTACTTCCCGCTGGTCGTGCATGGCGCCATGCTGGTCGAGCCGACGGAGTCCGAGAGCAAGCAGACCCTCGACCGGTTCTGCGATGTTATGCTGGAGCTGGCGGTCGACGCCAGGGCCGGCAATGCGGCCCGCTTTACCAGCGCGCCGCTGAACGCACCGCGCCGGCGCCTGGATGAGACCCGCGCCGCGCGCTCGCCGGTGCTGAAGTGGGAGCGCCAGGAGCCGCTGCCGCAGGCGGCGAAGTAACCTCCGCGATAACAGGCGTGGTGGCGACAGGTCTTGCCACCACATCGGCTGCGAAGGCGCCGAGCAGTTCGTTGAACCGCCGGGGCTGATCCCAGAACGGGGCATGTCCGGCGTCCGGAATGATGTGGCAGACATTGCCCCAGAGATTCCGGTAGTGCAGCCCCGCCAGGTAGCTGAGCCGCGCCACCGGCTCGCTTGCGCCGTTGACGATGGCGACCGGCACCTCGGCGTCTTCGACGGTCAGTTTCTGGTCGGCGACATCGCCGCGCAGCAGGCTCTTCGATACCGCCACGCGCGCCCGTCCGTCCGCCCTGCGGATCGATTGCAGGAATGTCGGATCGCCCGCCCCGTGGTAGCACATCTCGTAAAAGCGCTGCGCCTCGCGCTCGCTGAACTGCTCCTTGGCTGCCAGCAGCAGATCGAGATTGGTCTGGAAGCCGCGCAGCATGGCGACCGGCCCGCGGCCGACCGGCGGTGCGCCGACGAGCATCAGTCCGCGCACCCCGGGATGCCGCGCCATCAGCTCGATGCCGACATGCCCGCCCAGCGACCAGCCCATCACCAGCAGATGTTCGATGCCCTTGTGCTCGAGCACCTCGGTCACCGTGCGCGCCAGCCCGTCAACGCCGTAATCGGCGGGAGACTCTGCGTCCCCCAGGCGCCATGCCCGGGCAGGTCGAGTGCGATCAGCCGGTGCCGTTCGGCCAAGGGACTGTCGAACTGTTTGCTGAACACCTTGCGCGAGGCGCCTGAGCCGTGCAGCAACAGCAACGGCTCGCCACCACCATCGCTTTCGCTGAGGCGGATGGAGGCAGATCGGGTCTGCACCGTGCTGTGGTAAATCGTCATCGCAAGGCTGTCCTGTAAGCAAGATAGGACTCTGCCAGACACTCACTACGCTGCGGTCAACCAGCACGGTGAAGCAACGACGAAGCGAAAAGCTTGCATTTTATCTAAACGCAGGGCGCCGTTGCGCAACGACCGCTTGTTTCGTCGCCAAAGCCTACGTAGCGTGATCCGGTAGCCCAAGTAGCGTCACAGGGGGAATACGTATGGACCTTGTCCTCGATCTGATCATCAGTATCGTCAGCATTGCAGTGATTGCGCAGTATAGCTGGTCGCTGAAAGCGCACTTCAAATCGCCGAAGATGCCGACCGGCACGGTGGTGATCTCCGTAGTGGTCCTGGCCACTGCGGCAATCTACCTGACCCTGCTATGGGTCGAGACCCAGCCCCTGCTGGCCCTGTCGATCGGCCTCGTCATCGAGTGCCTGGCGCTGTGGCTGTTCTGGGCCGCGATCAAGGCATCCCGTGCGGCGCGCCTCAAGATGGCGTTCGACGTGCAGAACCCGCATGGCCTTGTCATGTCGGGTCCATACCGCTTCCTGCGGCACCCCTTCTACACGTCCTACCTGATCTTCTGGATCGGCTGGGCCATCGCGACCTGGTCGCTCTGGTCGGTCATCCCGCTGGCGGTGATCACGGTGATCTATGTCACCGCGGCGTTGGGCGAAGAGCGGAAATTCTCCCGCACCCCGATGGCCGCCGATTACGCCAGCTACCGCCAGCAGACCGGTTTCTTCTGGCCCCGCCTGCCGGGCGTCGCCAAGAGCTGAGCGGCTAGAGCATTTCACCGTGTCGTCAACTCGTTGAAATGCTCTAAGTCTTTGATGTGGTCGCGCTGTCAAATCGGAAAAGTCTGCAAGGTTTCCTGAAGGCGCTCTATGGCAGTCGATTGAGCAACCGGAGCGAGGTGGTGAGCGCCGTCGGCAGCGGCGTCCACCAGCCGGTTCGCACTCCGGCGCTGCGCAACATCCGCGCTGTCCACGCATTGCAGCCGACGACGATGGCGTTGAAGCTGCCTTCTGCCTCATAGAACCGATCATTGCCGGTGAGCGCGTAGCCCTCGATGGGCTGCACTTGCCCGTCGACGCGCGAGAAGCTGGCGGCAATCTCCGACAGCATCCGCGCGTAGCCGGCTTCCGACAGGTCGACCCGCGTGACGCTCGGGTCGGTCTGATCCACCTCTCCCAGCACGTCGACATGCATGACGGAACTGTCGATGGTCAGCGCCTTGAACGTCGGCCCCGGCTGCATATCGGCAAAGCTCGGGGTCTCCAGGTAGAACGCCCGGCCGCCCCAGCCGATCAGCAACCAGCGCGCATCGGGGCGATCCACCGGCAGTCCGGTCTCCGCGAGGAAGGGCAGGGCGGCGCGGCTCTGCGCATCGAGCTGGATGGCAATGTCGGTATGGATCGGGTTGGAGACGATGAGGATGCGCTGCGTTAGGGACATACCATCCGGTTGCTCGAACACGCCTGCAGCGGGGATCACCGTGCCCAGCAGCAGCAGCAGGGCTGGCACGCCGAGCAGCAGCGATACTACCAGCGCGATGCACTTCCAGATCCGCATAGCGCGCCCCAGCCTTGCCGTGAGTTCGAAGGCTAGTCGCAAACGTCCCGCGCCGACACGTCTCGCCGGGGGCATATACACAGGCTAGGCAACGGGCGTCTCACTGCAGCGCCGGCCTCTCGGCCATCTCCCCCCTTGCGGGGGAGAATTCCAAGAGAGGGTATTTTGGCGGGCACGGTGGCTCCCCACGCCCCCCTTGCTCTCTGGCGAAAACTAAGGAGCTGCGCTAAGCCCAAGTTTTCGCTTTCTCCCGCCGAGGGGGAGACGTGGAGGGGCTGGTGCGAATGGAAGCGAGGCTGCGTGCTCAGTTCTCTCCCCGCCAAAAAGAAAATGCCCGCTTGCGCGGGCACCTCAATCTTCAGCACTGCAGCCGGGCCTCAGTTCAGGCGGGCGGCCACGTCCTTGATGGCCTGATCGACCAGCCCGTCGCCCTTGGTCGCGACCTGCTTTTCCAGCAGCACGCGGGCGGCGGCGACAGCGAGGTCGGCCGAGCGCGCCCGGACTTCCGACACGGCCTGGGCTTCCGCCTGGGCAATTTTGTCGGCCACCGCCTTCTCGCGACGGGCCACCATGGCTTCCAGCGAGGACTTCGCCTCGGCCGTCAGCCGGAATGCCTCTTCACGGGCAGCGGTGACGATGTCCTCGGCTTCCTTCTCGGCCTCTTCGCGACGGCGCGAATAGTCCTCGAGCAGGGCCTTGGCTTCGGCGCGCAACGCTTCGGCTTCGGCGAGGTCGGTCTCGATCTTCTTGATGCGCTCGTCGAGCATCTTGCCGATCATCTTGGGCACGCCGAAATAGACGAGGATGCCGATGAAGATGACGAGCGCGATGGTCGCCCAGATGGAGGCGCCGGTGGTGGCGTCGTACCCGAAAGCCCACATGTGCGCTTACTCCTTGGAAGCCGCGGCAACCGCGGCCTTGGCTTCCGCCGCGGTCACGCTGCCGGAGATCTTGGCGACAAGCGCCTGCGCCGTCTCGGCCGCGATGCTGCCGACATTGGCGAGCGCTGCGTCCTTATCGGCCTGAATCCGGGCCTCCGCTTCCGCCACGCGCTTGGCGAGTCCGGCCTCGACGTCGGCACGACGGCCGTCGATGTCGGCCTTGATCCCGGCGCGGGTTTCCTCGGCAATGCCGTGGGCGTTCTTGCGGGCCTCGGCCAGCGCTGCCTCATAGGCGGCGGCAGCCTTCTCGGTCTCCTGGCGGAGCCGTTCGGCTTCCTTCAGGTCGCCTTCGATGCGGGTTCGGCGTGTTTCAAGGATCGAGCCGATGCGGGGCAGGGCCACGCGGCTCATCAGGAAATACAGCGCCGCGAAGGTGATGGCGAGCCAGAGCAGCTGGCCACCGAAGCTCGCCGGATCGAATGGCGGGAACACATCCGACGAGGCTTGCTCGGTCGAAGCCTGCGTCCCGTGCCCGCCGGCGGTTGCAGCCTGCTCCTCGGCGGGCGATACGACCTCGCCTTGCTGGAGCGCGTCGCCACTTTCGGCCTGCGCCGCGATATTGATGTCTTGGGCTGAACCCGCCATCTCGAAACCCTTTTGCGGCCGTTAAAGCCCCGGATCGGAACCCGGAGCCCAAGCGCGGTTGGCGTTATGCCGCCTGTCGCGAACTCAGACTGCGAACAGCAGCAGGAGCGCGATCAGGAACGAGAAAATGCCCAGAGCTTCGGTCACGGCGAAACCGAAAATCAGGTTACCGAACTGGCCCTGAGCCGCGGCCGGGTTGCGCAGCGCGCCCGACAGGAAGCTGCCGAAAATGTTGCCCACACCGATGGCGGCACCGGCCATACCGACGGCAGCGATACCCGCACCGATAAACTTTGCTGCTTCAGCTTCCATAACTTCTCTCCTTTGAGAACTGCTTTGACGAACCGGTCAGCGGCGCGCCGATTGGGGTGAAACCTTAATGCGAGGGATGGATCGCATCATTGATGTACATCGAGGTCAGCACTGCAAAGACGTAGGCCTGCAGGGCCGCAACGAGGAATTCCAGCGCCGTGATCGCCACGGTCATGACCAGCGGCAGCAGCGCACCGAGCCAGCCGAGGAAGCCGAGGCCGCCCAGCGTCACGATGAAGCCCGCGAACACCTTGAGGGTGATGTGACCGGCGAGAATGTTGGCGAAGAGACGAACCGAGAGCGAAATCGGGCGCGAGAGGAAGGACACCACCTCGATAGGCACCACGATGGGCAGCACGTAGCCGGGGACGCCCGACGGCACGAACAGTTTGAAGAATTTCAGGCCGTTCTTGTAGATGCCGTAGACGATGACCACCACGAACACCAGGAGCGCCAGCGCAAAGGTGATGATGATGTGGCTGGTGAAGGTGAAGAAGAACGGGAACATGCCGAACATGTTGGCAACCAGCACGAACATGAACAGCGAGAACACGAAGGGGAAGAATTTCATGCCGGCCTTGCCGGCTGAGTCCGACACCATTTTGGCGACGAACTCGTACAGCATCTCGGACACCAGTTGCACCCGGTTCGGCACCAGGCTGCGCTTCTGCGTCGAGAGCAGGAGGTAGAGGCCGATCACCCCAACCGACAGCACCATGAACAGGGCTGAGTTGGTGAAAGAGATGCCGCCTCCCCCGGAGGAGCCGCCGCCGCCAAAGGAGACGATATCGGTGATCTGGAACTGGTGGATCGGGTCGACTTTATTCGGATCGGCCAACTGCTGTTCCCTTTAGGCTTGGAGCCTTCACTCGTCTTCTTCGTCGTCCGGCACGCGCATCGCGGCCGTGGGCGGCGGGGCCGCCCGGTTCATTTCCGCTGCGGAGCGCACCACATTGAGCACGCCCGCCGCAAAGCCGACCATCAACATCACCAGCATCAGCCAGGGACTGGTCTTCAGCCACAGATCGAGCAGGTATCCCATACCCGCGCCGACCAGGATGGCCGCAATAAATTCCGTCCCGAGCCGCATCCCGCGGTTCCACCCGGACATATTCCGGTTGGCCGCGCCGATCTCGGCGTCACCAGGCGCTTGTTCGGCGGCCTGGGCCCGCCGGATGCGAGCCGCAAGATCCGAAGTCAGCGACCCCGATTTCCCATCACTGGGTCGACGCTTGGTATCGCGCGATTGTGCCATCCCGCTATCCCCTGCGCCTCCGGGCCAAAAATGGAACTGGAGCCCCTCGAAGTCGCGGGCAACATAGTGGCGCCCCCCACCAGTGTCAAGGCTGTGAACGGACTGCTAACACATTGAAAAATAAGGAATTTTATCCGACCAAAGGAGGTGTGACATTGAGTCATCGCGACTCTGGCCGCCACTATTGCGGCGAGGGTGGGGCATCAGCAGCCCGGCATTCGACTTCGGTGCGGTCGCCTCCCCTCCCCCTCGCGGCGCAGGCGAGCCCCGTCAGCTCGCCACTCGCACCGCCGCCTCGGCGCCCTTGAGGTCCACAGAGACCAACTGGCTGACGCCGCGCTCGGCCATGGTGACGCCGAACAGCCGGTCGACGCGGGCCATGGTAATCGGATTGTGGGTGATCACCAGAAAACGGGTTTCGGTGCGCTGGGTCATCATGTCGAGCAGGTTGCAGAACCGCTCGACATTGGCGTCATCGAGCGGCGCATCCACCTCGTCGAGCACGCAGATCGGCGCCGGGTTGGTGAGGAACACCGCAAAGATCAGCGACATTGCCGTCAGCGCCTGCTCGCCGCCTGACAGCAGCGTCATGGTCGAGGGCTTCTTGCCCGGCGGGCGCGCCGAAAATCTCGAGCCCTGCCTCCAGCGGGTCGTCGCTCTCGACGAACTGCAGCTCCGCCGTGCCGCCGCCGAACAGCGAGGTGAACAGCTCCTGGAAGTGGGCGTTGACCTTCTCGAACGCCTCGTTGAGCCGCTGCCGGCCCTCGCGGTTGAGGCTCTGGATGCCGCCACGGAGCTTGGCGATAGCCGCGATCAGGTCATCGCGATCCTTCACCATCAGGTCGAGCTTTTCGCGAACCTCTTCTGCTTCCTTCTCGGCCCCGAGGTTCACCCCGCCCAGCCGCTCGCGCTCCGCCTTCAGCCGATCGACCTGTGATTCGACCTGCGGTTCGCCTGGCAGCGCGTGTTCCGGCCTGATGCCGGCGAGCTGTGCCGTCTGCGACGCTTCGATGTTGAGCGTCTCGTGCACCTGCCGCTCGATCTGGTGGCGCTGCGCGATGAGCCCCTTGATCCGCTCCTCGACCCGCGCCAGCTCGGCGCGGAAGCCGGAGAGTGCATCATGCGCCAGGCGCTGCGCCTTGTCGGCCTCGCGGTGCCTTGTATCGCCGACGCTGAGCCCATCGGTCGCCGCCTTGTGCGCCTCGCGTGCCACGGCAATCTCGGCATCGAGGCTGCGCCGGCGTTCCGCGAGGCTCTCGGGCGAGGCCTGCAGCGCCACGATCTGCTCGCGCACTTCGGCGGTGCGGGCGTCGAGGGTCGCCAATTGACCCGCGGCGCCCTCGCGACGGCGCGACCAGCGGCGATATCGGCGGCGATCTGGGTAAGTCGCGCGCCGCGCATCCGCGCCGCCGTCTCGAAGCCGCCGAGCTTCAGCCGCGCCTGATCCGCTTTCTCGCGCAGCTCGCCGAGCAGCAGCTGGAGAGACGTCGCCAGCTCTAGAGCTTCCGTCTCATCTCCGGTGTCCCACAGCAGGAGCTCTGCTTCGGTAACCGCGGCAACGGCCTCGGCGAGGTTGGCATCGAGCCGGGTCCGCGTTTCATCGAGCGCCGCCTGGCGAGCAGCGAGGTCGCTGATGGCGCGCTGCGCGTTGTCCAGCTCGCCCTGCGCCACGGCGATCTCGCGCTGGGCGTTGCGCCATGCTTCGCGCTTCTGGCGCTCATCGGTGCGGGCGCCGTCCAGTGCTTCGGCGAGCAGGGCGGCATCGGCGCGCCGGTTGTTGCGCCGTGCCCGCGCCTCTTCGACCTCGGCCTCGAGCTCCGCCAGCCGATTGCGCTGCGCCAGCCGCTCCGCCGCCGCCGTCGGCGCATCGGCCGCGGCGACGAACCCATCCCAGCGCCACAGCCCGCCCGCCTTGCTGGTCAACCTCTGGCCCGGCTGCAACTGCGCCATCAGCCGTGCGGCGTCGGCGGCGTCGACCAGCCCGATCTGATCGAGCCGGCGCTTCAGCAACGGGCTGCCCGAAACGAATTGCGACAGCGGCGTGGCGCCGGCCGGCAGCGCCGCGTCTCCGCCGGATACGGCGCCGGCCCAGTGCAGCGGTGCACCGGCAGCGGACGAGGCGTCGAGATCGTCGCCCAGCGCCGCGCCGAGCGCCGTTTCATAACCGGGCGCCACCTTGAGCTGGTCGACCACGGCCGGCCATTTGCTGGCGCCGCCATGGTTGAGGATGCGGCCCAGCGTCTGCGCCTCGGCCTCGAGCCGGTTCAGTGCCGCCTCGATCTGCTGCAGTTCCGGCCGCACAGCGTCGGCGGCGATCTGTGCCGCCACTGCTGCCGCTTCGGCAGCCACGGCCGCTGTCTCGGCGGCCGTGGCATTGCCCTGTGCCACCTCGAGCGCCTCGCGCCTGGCGTTCAGCGTCGCGTCGGCGCCGAGCGTCCGCGCCAGTTGCTCGGCTTCCCGCGCCACATCGGCAATCTGCGTCTCGAGCCGCGTTACCCGCGAGCGCGCTTCGGCGACGCTGCGCTCGGCCGCGCTCCGTCGCGCCCGCAGCTGCGCCAGCGCATCGGCGGCGGCCCGCGCTTCGCCTTCGGCCTGCGCCACCGCGTGCTGCGCCAATTCCGTCGCTGCGCGCGCCGCTTCGAGCGCCTGCTGTTCGCCGGCGACCTCGGCCTCGAGGCTAGCCTGCTCCTCGCTCGCCACCTGCAGCGCCTCATCGCTCTCGCCGACCAGCGCGCGCTCGCGCACCGCATCCTGCTCGATCTGCCTGAGCCGCTCGCCCAGCTCGCTGAGTCGGGCCTCGGCCCGCCGCGCCTCGCTGTCGAGCTGCTCGGCGAAAATCGTCAGCCGCTGCAGCACCGCGCCGGCGGCAGCTTCCTTTTCACGCAGTGGCGCCAGTGCCTTGTCGGCGAGGAACACCAGCTTCTGCGCCTCGAGCTCGACATGCTGCGCTTCGGCGAGATCTCGCACCAGCTTGGCCTGCGCCGCCTCGGCATCCTTCTCGTTGAAGCGTGCGGCGATCCAGCGGATGTGGAACAGCGTCGCCTCGGCTTGGCGGATATCACCGCTGAGGGCGCGATAGCGCACGGCCAGCCGAGCTTGCCGCTTCAGCGTTTCGAGCTGCTGCTCGACCTGGGCGATGACGTCGTCGACGCGTTCGAGGTTCTGTTCGGCGGCGCGCAGCCTGAGCTCGGCTTCATGCCGGCGCGAATGGAGCCCCGAGATGCCGGCGGCCTCTTCGAGCAGGGCGCGGCGCTGCTGCGGCTTGGCCGCGATCAGCTCGCCGATCTGCCCTTGGCGCACCAGCGCTGGGGAGTGCGCGCCGGTCGAGGCGTCGGCGAACAGCAACTGCACGTCGCGCGCCCGGACTTCCTTGCCGTTGACGCGATAGACCGAGCCTTCCTCGCGCTCGATCCGCCGGGTGACTTCCAGCACATCGGCATTGTTGAGTGGCGCAGGGGCGGTGCGGTCGGAATTGTCGAGAACGAGGGTGACTTCGGCGGTGTTGCGCCCGGGCCGGCTGCCTGAGCCGGAAAAGATCACGTCATCCATGCCCGAGGCACGCATTGCCTTGTACGAGCTTTCGCCCATTACCCAGCGCAGTGCCTCGACGAGGTTGGATTTGCCGCAGCCATTCGGTCCGACCACGCCGGACAGACCGGGCTCCAGGTAGAGCTCGGTCTGGTCGCAGAAGGATTTGAAGCCGTGCAGTTTGAGGCGCGTGAATTTCATCGCGCGCCCCTAAGGGTCAGCGCGTCAGGCGAGCAGCGGATCGATTTCGGCCTTGAGAGCCTCAAGCGAGTTCTCCGGTCAGCTTCTTGCCGTTGAGGTAGAACGTCGGCGTGCCCTCGACCTTGAACTCGTCCAGCGCCTGGTCCCGCACCGCTTCCAGTCCCTTGAACAGGTCCTGATTCGTCAAGGCGGCGTCATAGGTTTCCTTGGTAAAACCGAGCTGCTGGGCGATGGCGAAGATCGCGTCATTGGGGGTGTTGGAAGAGGCCCAGGTGTCCTGCGTCTTGAAGAACGTGTCGATCACCTCGTGGTACTTCTCGTCGCCAGCGGCCTCGGCCAGCATGAACACCACCGCATCGAGCACGTTGCGCATGAACGGGCGCGGGACGAACTGGATCTTGTTGGTGTCGATATACTCGGTCTTGAGTTGCGGATAGACGTCGAGCGCGAAGGCCTTGCAGTGCGGGCAGGTCGGCGAGATGTATTCGATCAGCGTCACCTTGGCATCGGCCGGCCCAAGCGGATGGTCGGCAACGCCACCGGCCGGCGCCATCAGCTTGGCTTGGTCGAACTGCTGGGCGAGGGCGCCGGTGGCGCCGAACAGGAAGGACGCGCTGGTCCCCGCCGCTGCCGCGGCGACGGCAGCACCGGACCCGATGAGAATGTTGCGACGGTTGGCCACGAGTTTCACTCCGTTTTCGTTACTCGCCCTCATATCGGGGCAAACTAGGCCGGGCAAGTTCAACCGGCGATGAACATTTTGAGAGCAGCAGCGCTTGCGGGACAAAGCCTGTCCCGACGAAAGCGGGTTTGCAGACTTTTCCGTTCGAAAGTGTGACCAGGCTAGCGTGGCTTTCTGCGGGCGATCGCCTGGCCGAGTTGTCGCAGGGCGTCGCGTACCCCGGGGTCGCTCACCCGCTCGACGGTGCGGCTGATGCGGGCGCGCGCGACCTCCGGCAGGGCAGGAACCGTCTCCGGCATCTCGTCCTCGATCACGAACGGCTCGGCGCTGAGCCGCACCTGCCCGACGAGGAAATAGCCATAATAGCGGTTGATCGAGGCCGCGACCCGCTGCCCCTCATGCGACAGCGCCAGGGCGTGCCCAGGGTGGCAGCGCAGGTAGAGCGTCGCACCCTCGGCCCCCTTCTCGCCGCGCGGCCAGCTCAGCTTGTCCGGCCGCGTCACCTTGTCGTACGGCGCCGGCGCAATGGTCGGCCAGTGCGAAAGGATGTCGCGGCTGGCAAAGCCGCGCTTCTTCAACGCCGGATCGAGCACCCCGCCCAAGGCTTCGGCCACGCCCACGGCGCGGTTCAGCCGCCTGGGCGGCGCATCGTCTTTCGGTTTCGATTTCGGCTTGTCCGCCACTGGTAACAACTTCCCGCCGCCGCTTGCGCCCGCTGCTGCGGCGCGCCATCTGTGGCCGCTATCATGTCAAAAGCCGCGCCCCAGCAAAACCCCGTGCCGCTCGATGCGGCTGCCGTGCTCGCCTGGTACGATCGGCACGCCCGCACCCTGCCGTGGCGCGTCGGCCCGGCCGACCGGGCCCGCGGCATCGTTGCCGACCCCTACCGCGTCTGGCTCAGCGAAATCATGCTGCAGCAGACCACGGTTGCCGCGGTGGGGCGCTACTATGCGCGCTTTCTCCATCTCTGGCCGACCGTCGCCGATCTTGCCGCATCGCCGCTCGAGCCGGTGCTCGTCGAGTGGGCGGGGCTTGGTTACTACGCCCGGGCCCGCAACCTCCATGCCTGCGCCAAGGCCGTGGTCGAGCGTTTCGATGGCCGGTTTCCAACCAGCTCAACCGAGCTGCTGACGCTGCCGGGCATTGGTCCCTATACCGCGGCGGCCATCGCCGCGATCACCAGCGATGAACAGGTGGCGGTGGTCGACGGCAATGTCGATCGCGTCGTGGCGCGCTACCTGGCGCTCGAGGTGCCGGTGCGCGACGCCAAGGATCTGGTGCGCGGCACCGTGCAGGCCGTGGTCCCCAAGCGCGCCGGCGATTTCGCCCAGGCGCTGATGGATCTGGGCGCCACCATCTGCGCGCCGCGTAATGCCAGCTGCATGCTGTGTCCGATCCAGCCGGGCTGCCGCGGCGCCAAACTCGATCCGCTGCTCTATCCGGTGAAACCAGAAAAGGCCGACCGCCCGACCCGCTACGGCCACGCCTTCGTCATGCGCGATGCCGATGGCGACGTCTACCTGCAGACCCGAGCCGAGAAGGGATTGCTGGCGCAGATGACCGAGACGCCGGTGTCCGACTGGACCGCGGACAAGCGCGCCGTGGTACACCCGGTAGCGTCCGACTGGCGCTATGACGGCCAGGTGGTCCACGTCTTCACGCATTTCCGCCTCGAGCTCGAGGTGTGGTCGGCGGTGGTGCCGGAGCCCGAGCAGCTCAAGGCCGGCTGGTGGGCCGATCCGCGCGAACTCGATGCCGAGGCCCTGCCGAGCGTGTTTCGCAAGGTGCTGGTCGCTGCCGGAGTGGAGTAGCGGGCGATCGGTGTCGCAAGTCAGTGGGCACCAGAGCTACCTCACCCTCGGTGTCACCCCCGGCCTGCGCCGGGGTGACATCGTGGATGGGGAGAGATGGTGCCAATAGCCATCCCAAACAAAAGCCGCCGGCTCCTGGGAGCCGGCGGCGAGCGCAGCCTGATTGAATTGGAGGTCAAATTCAGGCCGAAAGTCGTTCCATCTCCGCCCGCACCTGGCTGCGGTAGTCGTCGATGGGGGCAAGCCGGCTGCCCTGCCGGGCATGCCAGAAGGTCCAGCCGTTGCAGGCTTCCGCACCCTGCACCAGCGCGCCGACCCGGTGGATCGAGCCCATGTGGCCGCCCGACACCAGCGAGCCATCGGCCCGCACCAGCGCACTCCACCGCTGCCGGTCGTCATAGAGTTCGGTACCCGGGGCGATCAGCCCCATCTCGACCAGCGAGCCGAAGGCGACCCGCGGCGCCGCACGCTTCGACACCGCCGTCTCGATGGTGGCCGCATTCAGCGGACGGATCGAGGCGATGCGCTTCAGTGCACCGGCAATGTAGGTATCTTCGCGCTCGATGCCGATGAAATGGCGGCCGAGCTTTCTGGCCACGGCGCCGGTCGTACCGGTGCCGAAGAACGGGTCGAGCACCACGTCGCCGGGCTTGGTCGTCGCGCTGATGACGCGATAGAGCAGGGCTTCCGGCTTCTGTGTCGGATGCAGCTTCTCGTCGTCCGCGTCCTTCAGGCGCTCGGCGCCGGTGCAGATCGGGAACAGCCAGTCCGAGCGCATCTGCACATCGTCATTGGCCTGCTTCATCTGCTCGTAGTTGAAGGTGACGCGGCTGTCGCGATCCTTGGCCGCCCAGATCAGCGTCTCGTGCGCATTGGTGAACCGGGTGCCGCGGAAGTTCGGCATCGGGTTGGCCTTGCGCCAGATCACGTCGTTGAGCAGCCAGTAGTCGAGATCCTGCAGCGCCGCGCCGACGCGGAAAATATTGTGGTACGAGCCGATCACCCAGATGGCGCCATCCGGCTTCAGGATGCGGCGCGCCGCCTTCAGCCAGGCGCGGGTGAAGATGTCGTAGTGGGCGAAGCTGTCGAACTTGTCCCAGTCGTCATTGACGCCGGCAACGCGCGACTGGTCCGGGCGGGTAAGGCCCTGGTCCAGCTGCAGGTTGTAAGGCGGGTCTGCGAATACGAGGTCAACCGAGCCGGCCGGCAAGGCATTCATGTGCTTGATGCAATCGCCCACAAGGATGGTGTCGATGGGGAGCAGGCTCCCCTCCGCATTGGCGGCAGCCGCCATACGCGCGGTACGCAACATAACTCGAACCCTGACGCAGTACTAACGGGATCGGTTGTAAGGCGTTAGGGTTAAAGGGGATTTAAGCTTCGAGGTTAGCGAGAGGTTAAGGCGCTACTACGTGTCGGGGCCCCAATGGGCCTGAGCCGGCCACGGACGTCATACGCGCATACGCGCCAAGTTACAGTCGTGCCCCAGCCACCGGTGCGCGAAGGCGGGGATGACGCAGCAGGAAGAGGCCGCTCAGGCGGCGATCGTCTTCATCCGCTGCGCCTGGATACACGGAGCAAAATCCATGCGGTGGTGCCGACCCGGGCCATGCATCGTCAGCGCTTCGAGGTGCTGCGGCGCGGCATAGCCCTTGTGGCTGGAAAAGCCGAACTGCGGCTCCTCATGATCCATGATCAGGCACATCCGGTCGCGCGTCACCTTGGCGACGATCGAGGCGGCCGCGATCGATACCGAGCGTCCGTCGCCGCCGACGATCGCCTCGCCGGGGCAGGGCAGATCCTTGGGCAGCTTGTTGCCGTCAATGAGGATGTGATCGGCCCGCACTTGCAGGCCGAGCACGGCCTTGCGCATCGCCCACAGCGAGGCCTGCAGGATGTTGAGCTCGGCAATGATCGACGGCGGCGCCACCGCGATCGAAACGATCGCCGACGCCATGATCTTCTCGTACAGCGCCTCGCGCTGTGCTGCGCTCAGCACCTTGGAGTCGTTAAGTCCTTCGGGCACTTTGCGATGGTTGAGGATCACCGCCGACACCACCACCGGCCCGGCCAACGGTCCGCGCCCGACTTCATCTACGCCGCAAACGAATTTTGCCCCGCCTTTGATGGCGGCGCGCTCGAACTTGAGCGTCGGTTTGCTGATGATGACAGGCGAATCGGGCGGCATGTCCGCAAGCATCGCCATGCGCGGGCTCTCGGCAAGTGGCATCTGTGTTACCGGAGGGGCCCGGGAGCCATCGTGCCCGCCAAAATCCCCTCTCTTGGAATTTCTAGGACTTAGCGAAGGGCTAAGCCCAAGAAATTCCATTCTCCCCGCAAGGGGGAGATGGCCGAGAGATTTGTGCAGACAGCCTAACTCCTCCCACACCAGGCCTCTCGTCATCTCCCCCTTGGCGGGGGAAAGCGAAAACTTGGGCTTAGCGCAGCTAAGTCCTTAGTTTTCGCCAGAGAGGGGGCCTCTGTGGAGCCACTGAGCCCCACTCAGAACAGCGTCATCTGCCCATCGTCCACCGTCGGAGGGGTGAACAGATCGGTGCGCAGCGGGGCGATCGGCCGGTCGAGCTTGTAGCGCGCCCTGGCGAGGTCGACGCGCTGGCGCAGCAGCGTGGCGTAGGGGCCCTCGCCGACGAAGCGGGTGCCGAAATTCGGGTCGTTGTCCTTGCCGCCGCGGGTGTCACGCACGAGGCTCATCACATGGCTGACCCGGTCGGGAAAGTGCCGCAGCAGCCACTCGCGGAAGATATCGCGCACTTCGCCCGGCAGCCGCAGCAGGATGGCATTGGCGCCCACGGCGCCCTGAGCCGCTGCGGCGTCGAGGATGCGTTCGAGCTCCATGTCGTTGATCGCCGGGATCATCGGCGCCGCCATCACGGTGGTCGGGATGCCCGCCTCCGACAGCAGCCGCACCGCTTCGAGCCGCTTCTCCGGCGTCGATGCCCGTGGCTCCATCTTGCGCGACAGGAGGTGATCCATGCTGGTGATCGACAGGGCAACGCGCACCAGGTTCTGCTCGGCCAACGGCTTCAGGATGTCGAGGTCGCGCACCACCAGCGCCGACTTGGTGGTGATGGTCACCGGGTGCTTCGTCTCCAGCAGCAGTTCGAGGATGCCGCGCGTCAGTTTGTGCTGCCGCTCGGCCGGCTGGTACGGGTCGGTATTGGTGCCCATGGCGATCGGCTTGGGCTTGTAGCGCCTGTCGGCCAGTTCGCGACGCAACAGGTCGACGGCATTGGCCTTCACATAGATGTCGCGCTCGAACTCCAGCCCGGCCGAATGGCCGAGATAGGCGTGCGTCGGCCGCGCAAAGCAGTACGAGCACCCATGCTCGCAGCCGCGATAGGCGTTGATCGAGCGATCAAAGCCGATATCCGGGCTTTCGTTGCGGGTGATGATCGACTTGGCGCGCTCGACATGCTCGATGGTTTCGAACGGCTTCAAATCCTCGACCTGTCCCCAGCCGTCGTCGAACTCTTCGCGGCTCTGGCGATCGAAGCGGCTGCCCTTGTTGGTCTGCGCGCCGCGTCCCCGATTGAGCGCCGGATCGACATAACGCCGCGCGATCAGATCCGCATCGCGGGTACCGCTCAGCTTCTCCAGCTGCTCGAAATTTGGCGCACTGACCCGCATGTCCATTCTCCAACACCCATAAGCGACTCGCCACGGGTAACGTTCCATTAGGAATAGCAGCCCAACCAGAACAGAACAAGAACAAACACGTGGAGAGAGGCTCCGGCCGTGTTGACCGGATGGCGCCGGCTGCTAGTCTCTCTGCGTCAGAAAAGGAGAGGCAGGTGCGGTTAGCCCTGTCCCGCTGCGGCGGTCCTGGCCTTCGCTTCGGCGACTGAGTCCCATGGCCTTGAACGCCGCTCCATCGGGGAGCGGCGCAGCGAAAGGTCTTGGCCAAAATGCAGCCTGCAGTTTCCGTTATTACTCTCGGCACCACCGACCTCGCCCGCTCCCGGCGCTTCTACACCGAAGGGTTCGGGTGGATGCCGGTGTACGAGAGCGATGCGATTCACTTTTACCAGCTCAATGGCGTGGTGCTCGGGCTGTTCCTGACGCCACTGCTCGAGGACGATATGAACCGCACCGGGCTGCGGACGCCCGGGGCGTTCGCGCTGGCCCACAACGTCGCCACCGAGGCGGAGGTGGCGCCGCTGATCGAGCGCCTGGCGGCCGCCGGCGGTCACGTCACCCGCCCCGCCGACGCCCCGCCGCATGGCGGGCTGCGCGGCTACGTCACCGACCCCGATGACCACGCCTGGGAGATCGCCTGGAATCCGGGTTTTGCCATGGATGAGGCGGGCAACGTCACGTTCGGCTTGTAGAGCGGGACAGGTCGGGGTGAGGCCTTGGCCCCACCCCGCGGGCGGCGGCGAGGGAGGGGGCCGTCTCCATCAGTCGGGGTTAGCCCGCCACCTTCGAGAAATCCGCCACCAGCCGCATCGTATCGCGCAGCTTGGTGAGCAGACTCAGCCGGTTGGCGCGGACGCCAGCATCCGGATCGTTGACCAGCACCGCTTCGAAGAACTTGTCGACCGGCTGGCGCAGCGTCGCGAGCGTCGTGATGGCGCCCCGGTAATCGTTGGCGGCAACCTTGGCGGCGACAGCGACATCCACCGAGGCGATGGCCTCGGCGAGCGACGCTTCCTCGGCGAGCGACAGCAGGGCCGGATCGACTGGCCCGGCAAAATTCCTGCCGTCCTTCTTCTCCTCGGCGGCGAGGATATTGGCGGCGCGCTTGTAGCCGGCGAGGAGGTTCTTGCCGTCCTCGGAACCGAGCAGTTTCGACAGCGCCTCGACCCGTTCGGTGATCTCCAGCATGTCGTTGCTGTGCTTGCCGATCACCGCATCGACCAGATCATGCCGGGCGCCGGCGTCGCGCAGCGTCACCTTCAGGCGATCATGGAAAAAGCTGAGGAGATCCGGCTCGACCTCGAGCGGGAAGCGGAGGTTATTGTCGGTGACGATGCGGATGACGCCGAGCGCCGCGCGGCGCAGCGCGAACGGGTCACGCGAACCGGTCGGCTTTTCGTCGATCGACCAGAACCCCTTGAGGGTGTCGAGCTTGTCGGCCAGCGCCACGGCGATGGCCACCGGTTCGCCGGGCACCAGGTCGGTGGGGCCGAGCGGCTTGTAATGGTCGGCGATGGCGTTGGCGATGGCCATCGGCTCGCCCTGCGCCAGTGCGTAGTAGCGGCCCATAATGCCCTGCAGCTCGGGGAATTCGCCAACCATGCCGGTGGTCAGGTCGGCCTTGGCCAGCATCGCAGCGCGCTTCGCCAGTTCGGGATTGGCCCCGACCTTGCCGGCAATCTCGCCCGAGAGCTTCACCAGCCGTTCGACGCGCTGGAACTGCGTGCCGAGCTTGGCGTGGAACACGCTCTCCTCGAGCTTGGGCAGGCCGTGCTCGAGCGGCAGCGCCAGGTCGGTCTGGTAGAAGAACCGCGCATCCGACAGGCGGGCCCGGATGACGCGCTCATTGCCGGCGACGATGGTCTTGCCGCCATCGGCCGCGACCTGGTTCGAGGTGATGATGAAGAACGGCGCGAGCTTGCCCGAGCTGTCGCGCAGGCAGAAGCACTTCTGGTTGGCGCGGATGGTGGCGATGATCACTTCCTCGGGCACTTCGAGGAAGGCCGGGTCGAACGACCCCATCATCACCACCGGCCACTCGACGAGGCCGGCGACTTCTTCGAGCAGGCCTTCGTCGTGGATGACGCGCAGCCCCTGCGCGAAGGCCAGGTTGTCGGCATCGGCCTTGATGATTTCCTTGCGCCGGTCGATGTCGAGCACGACCTTGGCCTTTTCCAGGGCCTGCACGTAATCGTCGAAGCGTTTCACCCGGATCGCGTCAGGCGCGAGGAAGCGGTGCCCGAAGGTGGTCTGGCCGGAGGCAACGGTGTTCGACTTGAACGGGATCACCACCGGTTCGTCATTATCGGTGCCGAAAGTGGCGGTGATGGCGCGCAGCGGCCGCACCCAGGTCAGCCCGCCATTGCCCCACTGCATGGATTTCGGCCAGTCGAAGCCGGTGATCACCTTGGGCAGGAGCGTCGCGAGGATATCGGTGGCGTCGGCGCCCTGCTTGTCGATATGGGCAATGTAGAACTCGCCCTTCTTGGGGTCGCTCTCGATCTTGGCTTGCTCGATCGAGCTGAGCCCCGCTGCCTTGAGGAAGCCGTCGATCGCCTGCTGCGGCGAGCCGACGCGCGGGCCCTTGCGCTCTTCACGCGTATCGGGCGAGCGGGCCGGCAAGCCGGTTACCGTCAATGCAAGACGTCGCGGCGTCACGAACGCCTTGGCGCCCTCGTAGACGAGGCCTGCATCGACCAGCGCATTGGTCACGGCCTTCTTCAGGTCCTCGGCCGCCTTGCGCTGCATGCGCGCCGGGATTTCTTCCGAGAACAGTTCGACGAGGAGTTCGGGCATCTTCTAGGACCGGGCGTTTGAAAGCGCGGTTTGCCTAGCAAGGGCAGGGGAGATTGTCCATTGCGGGGTGTGGCTCGCTCGCCTGATTGGCCGGTGCGGGCTGACCCCCACCCTTGATCCCTCCCCGCAAGGGGGAGGGAGACGCAAACTTCGATATTAGTGTGGGGGTCTCCCTCCCCCTTGCGGGTGTACGGACTGGGGAGGGGGTATCTTTGAAACTCGATGGAAGAGTGGGGCTTCGGCCGTCACCACCCGCCGCCGCCGCCACCACCTCCGCCGCCACCCGAACCACCACCGCCGCCGCCGCCGGAAAACCCCGAGCCTGACGATGAACTCGGCTGTGCCGCAACCATGGCAGCGCTCATCCCCGAGGCGACCGAGGACACCGAGTTGGCGAAGCCGCCCGAGCTGTTCGACCAGTTGCGCCCGCTATAGAAGCCCGGCGCGTAGCTGCTGCCCTGCGCATCCGCCACGGCGTTGCGGGCGAGCTCGCCCTCGAAGTGCTCGGACCACGGCTTTTCGACGCCCAGCGCGATGGCATAGGGCAGGATGCGCTCGAAGCGCTCCACTGTCATCGGCGGTTCGTTGGTCATGTTCAGCCGGTTCTTCTCGGCGGTGTTCATGTACATCTTGAAGCCGTCGAGCTGGTCCATGATCTTGCGACCCTGCACCGTCGGCGCCCGCATCAGCACCGCGAACATCACGTTGATGAAGATGATCGAGGCTGCGCCGATCAGCGCCATATCCGGTCGGAACCCGTTGAGGAACTGAGCGGCCGCGCCGAGCAGGTTCGCGCCGAAGATCAGCGCCCACAAGCCGACGATGACCTTGGCGATGATCGGGCCGCGCCACAGCCCCCTGAGTACGCCGCTCAGAATCCCGAGGAAGAGCGCCCCGACCCCCGCGAACACCAGCGCCACCGGATCGATCAGGTCGAATACCAGCATGGCAATCAGGATCAGCACCGAGAGCGCGACGCCCAACAGCACGTAGCCGGTATTGTTCCTGAAATACACCAGCCGGTTCTCGGTCTCGATGGCCGAGACGAACTGCTCCCGCGTCTCGTTGAGTTTCGGCCCGGTGGTGGTGTCGACAGTCACCTTGCCGCGCGATCTGAAAAAGTCGAACAGCAGCCGCTCGGCCGCGCCGAGATCGTCCGGCGGCGTCTTGCCGGTCACCGTCACGCTCAACTTGCCCGGATTGTCGATCTTCACCAGCCCCTTGACGCCAAGGTCGAAGATCGAGGCGGTGAAGGCGGTCCAGCCGCCCTTTTGCCAACCCATGCCGTCGACATATTCGGCGAGCCCCGGCGAGAACCCCTTGGGCGGGTGAAACAGCGGGATGATGGTGCCCCTCTTCGGGTCGCGGCCGACCGCGCTCCAGGCGAAGAGGTTGTAGAGCAGCACCAGGCCAACCGCGATGCCGGGCGCCACAATGTCGCGGTGGTCGCTCAGCCAGTAGAGCAGCCGGTCTAGTCCCTGCGGCTCGGCGAGGATGCCCTTCTGAAACGACGCTGCCACGCTGACCCCTTCGCCCGAGGCAAGCGGGCGGTTCACCCGGAAGATCGCCGTGTTGTCGGACGTACGGGTGATGGTGACGGCCTGCTCGGTGGAGCCGACCGCGCCGGTATAGCCGACCAGCCTGTCGATCACTGCGCCTTTGGGCAGAGTGATCGAGGCGACGGCCGCATCGATCGGGAAGCTCCAGTAGTTGCCGGTGGCGTTCCAGAACAGCTCGTCGTGATCGGCAAAGCTGCGGCCCATCCGGCTCATCGAGTAGCGGATGGTGTAGGTGTGCTTGCCGTCGCTGAGCAACACGTCGGCATCGCCGATGCGGATGCGCTTGAAGCCGGCCCCGAGGTTCTCGAGCGAGTAGGGCTCGGCCCGGCCATCGCGCGTCACCGACTGCACCTTGAGGTCAGAGCGTAGACGCGAATTGTCCGGGTTGATCAGGATCAGCGGGATATCGCGATAGATGCCGCGCCGGATCTCATAGCCCTCGGCGTTCACCTCGATGGTTTCGATGACATCGACCGAGCCATTCGTGTTGAGGGTGATGGCGGACGAAAACGAGGTGATGGCTTCGCGGGCGCTGGCGGGCAGGGCGAAGAGCAGGGCGAACAGGGCCAGTAGAACTGCCGCGACACCGGTGGTCAGCCGACCCCCACCCCTGTCCCCTCCCCGCAAGGGGGAGGGAGACCAAAACTCTGGCATCGCAGTACGCGTCTCCCTCCCCCGGGGCGACCTCTTGTCGTCCCCATGGGGAGGGGAAAGGGGTGGGGGTCCACAGCCACCGGGTTCTCCACCTGACGCTCGACGCTAGAACTTCACCTGCGGCACAGCTCGATCGGCTTCGTTCTCCAGTTCGAAATACTCGGCCTTCTCGAACTTGAAGGCGTTGGCGACGACGTTGGAGGGGAAGCTCTCGACTGCGGTGTTCAGGTTGCGCACCGAGCCGTTGTAGTAGCGGCGCGCCAGCTGGATCTCGTCTTCGACGTTCTGCAGCGCGCTCTGGAATTCGAGGAAGGTGGTGTTGGCCTTGAGGTCCGGGTAGGCCTCGGCGATGGCCAGGAGCTTGCCCAAAGCGCCCGACAGCGCGCCCTCGAGCGCACTGCGTTCTGCCGGGCCGGCATTGGAACCGGCAGTGGCGGCGGCCCGGGCCTGGGTGACGGCTTCGAGCGTTTCGCGCTCGTGCCCCATATAGCCCTTCACCGTTTCCATCAGGTTGGGGATCAGGTCGGTGCGGCGCTTCAACTGCACATCGATGCCCGACCAGCCCTCTTCCTTGAGCTGCCGCTTCGACACCAGGTCGTTGTAGACAAAGATCGCGTAGCCGATGGCGGCGACGACGATCGCCAGAATGATCAACCCAGTCATGGAGTCCTCCGCATGTGACGTCCAAGAGCGCCCTGGAGAAAAGTCCTGCGACTTCTCTGTTCCGGGAGCGCGACAAAACCAAGACCCTCGAGTGCCGCAAGGTGGCACCGGTCGGTAGGCACCGCAATTGAATTGCGCCGGCTGAATGGGAAATGAACGTGTTTTTCGAACGGCTTCGCGGTGCGGCCTGAATCTCAGGATGAACTTGAAGTCAGCAAATTCAGCAAGTGAACTGAATTTCAGTTACTCTCCGTCGCCATCCTGCTTCTTGGCGTCGAGCACCGGGTCGACCTTGTGCTTCTTCTGGCGTCTGTAAGCCTTGGGGTCCGCCTCGACCTTGGGCTGGAACTGGCCCTCGCGCAGCGACTTGGCGGCGACGTTGCGCGGCGCGATCTGCTTGCGGGTGAGGGGGACTTTCACCTCAGCGCTCAGCCAGCCGCGGCATCAGTTCGACGAAGTTGCAGGGCTTGTGCCGGTTGTCGAGCTGGGCGCGGAGGATCCCTTCCCAACCATCGCGGCAGGCGCCGCGCGAGCCGGGTAGGACGAAGACGAAAGTCTCGCCGATCAGCCCGCCGGTGGCGCGCGACTGCAGCGTCGAGGTGCCGACGGTGCTCGACGAATACTGGTGAAACAGCACCGAGAAGCCGTCCATGCGCTTCTGGAACAACGGCTCCAGCGCCTCCGGGGTTACGTCGCGGCCGGAAAAGCCGGTGCCGCCGGTGGTGATGATGGCGTCGACATCGGGGTCGACCACCCACTGCATCACCCTGGCGCGGATCTCATGGATATCGTCGCGCACCACGGCGCGCTCGAAGCACCGGTGACCGTCGGCCTCCATCAGCGACTTGAGCAGCGCGCCAGCCGTGTCGGTCTCCAGCGTGCGGGTGTCCGACACCGCCAGCACGGCGATCGACAGCGGCGTGAACGGCCGGCTCAGGTCGAACTCGGATTTGAACATTTTCAGCTACTCCGGCTTCGGCTTGTCCGACTTGTCGGTATCACCCGGCGCATCGCGTTTGGCGTGGGTTTCGACGATCACCGTCGGCTCGATCGGATCGGGCACCAGGATTTCGGTCTGCTCGGCCTGCGCGGTCGGTGCGGCGGGCGCCGGCCGAGTGGGCTTTTCGTCGACCCGCGGATCGAGCGTCACGGTGCCCGGCGACACACCCTTTTCAGCGCTCATGGCGCGGAAGCGGACGCGGCCGGAGGCGTCGCGCACCGGACGAATCTTCATGCGCAGGAAGGCCGTGACGGCGAGCGCGCCATGGAAGGTGGCAGTGACGATGAACAGGCCCACCGGGGCAATGGCGTTCATCACCCAGCTGGCGATGATCGGGCCAATGGCGAGGCCGATGCCGAGGATCAGCAGCATGCCGCCGGCGACGCGACCGAACTCGCCTTCCTTCGCGAAGTCGTTCGCATGCGCCACGGCGATGGCATAGAGCGGGTAGGCGCCGAAGCCGTAGAGCCCGAACAGGATGAACATCAGGAGCCCGCTGCTCGGGTTCAGCAGTACGGTGAGTAGCCCGACCACTGCCGAAAAGCCGCTGAGCCCGACGATCACCAGCCGTCGGTCGATCTTGTCGGAGAGCCGTCCGAACGGCGTCTGCGCAACCGCGCCGACCACCGCGGTGACGGCGAACAGATAAGCAATGGTCGAGGCATCGAGCTTCTGTTCGAAACCGTAGACCGGCGCCAGTGTGCCGAAGGTGCCATTGGCCATGCCGCAGGCGAAGGCCGCGATCACGGCGAGCGGCGAGGTCTTGTAGAGCAGCACCACATCGAGCCGCGCCGAGGAGATCGGCCGCGGCTGCGGCGTCGAAGTCATGGCGCTGGGCAGCAAGGCGCAGATGAAGGCGATGGCGCCGACGACGAACGGGATATGGCCGAAGGTGCCGGTGACCGCCATGGCCAGCTGCCCGACGGTCGAAGCGGCCATGTTGATGGTGGTGTAGACCGAAAAGATCGTACCGCGGCTGCGATTGTCGGCGACTTCGTTGAGCCAGCTCTCGACGATCATCGCCGCGCCGGCAAAACAGAAGCCCGAGAAGGCGCGCAAGACGATCCAGCCGACATCCTGAACCCAAAGCAGGTTAAGCAGGATGGTGACGGTGCCGATCGCCGCCATGATCGAATAGGCCCGGATATGTCCGACCCGTTTCACCAGCATTGGCACGGTGATCGAGCCGGCGACGAACCCTACCGACCAGCCGGTGCCGATCAGGCCGAGCGCCGTGAGCGAGAACCCCTCCTCGGCGCCACGCACCGAGAGCAAGAGGCCCTGCAGGCCGCCTCCGAACATCAGGAGTGCCGAGCCGATGAACAGGGCATAGATCTTGAGGGCGGAGGACATGGCGCTTTCTGTGGTTGACGGTGCCTGAGGCGCTTGCCCTTGGAGTCGGACCAAATTCGGGCGGCACAATCAAGCGCCATCAATATTCTTGGCTGGATAGTCTTAAGTAGGGGTCAAGACCAAAGCGCCGATAGTCGATCCCGACACCGGGGGCGCTCAGCCCTCGATCGCCTGCTTCAGGCTCAGCATGTCGCGCCAGGCCAGCGCCTTGCTCCCCGGGGTGCGCAGCAGGTAGGCCGGATGCAGCGTTGCCAGCGCGCGGGTCTGGTGGCTGTTGACCGTCAGGTCGCGCCACTGGCCACGCATGCGGGTGATGCCGTTCTGGGTCTGGAACAGCGACTTGGTGGGGACGTTCCCCAGGGTCACGAGAAACTTCGGCGCCACCAGTTCGACCTGCCGCAACAGGAACGGCGTGCAGAGCGCCATTTCCTCGGGCGACGGGTCGCGGTTACCGGGTGGGCGCCACGGCACCATGTTGGCGATATAGACCTTGCTGCGGTCGAGCCCGATTGCCAGGAGCATCCGGTCGAGCAACTGCCCGGCGCGGCCAACGAAGGGTTTGCCTTGCAGGTCTTCCTGCTCACCCGGGCCTTCGCCCACCAGCATGATTTCGGCCTCTGCGTTGCCGTCGGCGAACACCAGTTGGGTGGCGCGCTTCTTCAACAGGCACCCATCATAGGCGTTCATCACCGCGCGCAGCTCGTCGAGTGTCTGCGCAGCAGCGGCGAGCGCCGTGGTTTCGGTCGGGTCGGAGGTCAGCGAGATGGCGAGGGGCGCGGCTGCCGGAGCCGCCGTCGCGGCGACCGCGGCTTCTGCCGCCGGTGCGGGGCGGGCGCGCGACGGCGCGGCCGAGGTGGCAAAGCGATCGACCGGCTCTTCGCCGACAGCGAAATCGACCCCGACGGCGCGATACCAGTCGAGCGCCGCCCGGGCTTCGGCGTCATTTAGCGGTCGATTTTCGGACATGGGTTCTGTTATGTCACAGCCCGCTTTGTCCCGCCATCCGTGAATGGACCTGACCTTGGCCGACGCCGGCAATCGCGAGATCCTCGAGACCGATGTGCTGATCGTCGGGGCCGGTCCTGCGGGCCTCAGCGCCGCCATCCGGCTGAAGCAGGTGGCACCGAACCTCTCCGTCACAGTGGTGGAAAAGTCGGCGGAGCTGGGTGGGCACATTATCTCGGGCGCCGTGATGAACCCGGCGGGGCTCGATGCGCTGTTGCCCGGCTGGCGCGACATGGGCGCCCCGGTCGGCCCGGCAATGACTCGTGACACCTTCCATTTCCTCACCGCCACGGGCGATATCCCGCTGCCGCAGTTGCTGATCCCGCCGCAGATGCAGACCCATGGCGCGGTGATCGTCAGCCTCGGCGACCTGGTGAAATGGCTCGGCGAGCAGGCCCAGGGGCTCGGCGTCGATATCTTCCCGATGACCGCGGCGGTCGACGTGCTGACCGGCGCGGGCGGCCGGGTCGAGGGTATTATCACTGGCGATCTGGGCGTCGATCACGCCGGCAACCCGAAATCCACCTATGCCGCCGGCATCGGGCTCAAGGCCAAGTACACCCTGATCGGCGAGGGGGCGCGCGGCTCGCTGACGAAGCACCTGATCGACCAGTTCGGCCTCGCCGACGGGCATGACCCGCAGCTCTACGGGCTCGGCATCAAGGAAGTGTGGGAGATCGCGCCGGAGCGGCACGAGGCCGGGCGCGTCGACCACTATCTCGGCTTTCCGCTCGACAACGGCACCGCCGGCGGCGGCTTCGCCTACCATGCCGCCGGCAACAAGCTCTATCTCGGCATTGCCGTACACCTGAGCTACAGCGACCCGACGCTGTCGCCCTTCGGCGAGTTCCAGCGCTTCAAGTCCCACCCGGCGATTGCCCGGCTGCTCGAGGGCGGCCGGCGCTTGAGCTACGGCGCGCGGGCGATGACCTCGGGCGGGCTGCAATCCATCCCCGACCTGGCGTTTCCCGGCGGTGCGCTGATCGGCTGCGCCGCCGGCTTCATGAACGTGCCGGCGCTGAAGGCCATCCACAATGCCATCCGCTCGGGCATGGCGACGGCCGACCGGGTCGCGGCGGCGATCGGCGAGGGCCGGGCGCACGACACGCTCGAGGGATTGAACGACAGCGTGCTCGCCACCGGTATCGGCGAGGAGCTCAGCCGGGTGCGCAACGTCAAGCCGTTGTGGTCGCGCCTCGGCACCTATCTGGGCGCGCTGCTGGGCGGCTTCGATATGTGGTGCGAGGCGCTGTTCCGCCTCTCGCCATTCGGCACGCTGCGGCACGGCAAGGCGGATTTCGCCAAACTGCGTCCCATCGCCAAGGTGACGCCGCGGACCTATCCGAGGCCGGACGGCACGACGACCTACGATCGCGCGGCATCGGTATACCTCGCCAATCTCAGTCACGACGAAGACCAGCCGGTGCATCTGAAGCTGGCCGATCCGGATCTGCCGCTGCGCCAGAACCTGCCGCGCTACGGCGAACCGGCGCCGCTCTATTGCCCGGCCGGGGTCTATGAGGTGGCCCAGGAAGGCGGCGCGCCGGTGTTCCGCATCCACGCCGCCAACTGCGTCCACTGCAAAACCTGCGACATCAAGGATCCCGCGCAGAACATCACCTGGGTGCCGCCGGAGGGGGGCTCGGGGCCGAATTATTCGGGGATGTGAAGACAAACTCATGGCCGGCGCGTGTTGCCCCCCCACCCCTGTCCCTCCCCGCAAGGGGGAGGGAGACCAAAACACTGACGTCCGTGTAGGCGTCTCCCTCCCCCCGGGGCGACCTCTTGTCGTCCCCTTGCGGGGAGGGGACAGGGGTGGGGGGCAACAGCCACTGGCCGTAAGGCCCCATCCCCGACCCGCCAATCCCTCACTTCATTGTGCCTGCCCCTTGCGGCGCAGTCGCAAAATCGCCCATGTTTCTTGGGCTAGTCAGCCGCTTCCTGCCTTCCTCGGAGATATCGAGCCTCGTGACCCACAAAGCCCGTCTCGCTTCCGGCGTCCTTCTCGCCGTCGCGCTCACCATCGGTGGCGCCGCGGCACTCGAATCGGGCGCGACCTTCCCGTTGATGGATCAGAGCGTGACCGGCAGCTATCTGGCCGGCCGGCAGGCGCTTGCGGACCTCAGGACCGACGATGCCGCCCGCTATTTCCGCACTGCCGCGGAAGGTGACTGGAACAACCCGATCATCGTCGAGCGCAGTTTCATGGCCTATGCCGCGAACGGGCAGGTGTCGGATGCTTCGCGCGTCGCCAAGCACCTGCTGGAGCTCAGCGCGCCCAATGATCTCGCGAGCCTCGTCATCGGCACCGAGGCGGTGAAGCAGCGCCGCTATGCCGCTGCCGCCAAGCAGCTCGAGAATGTCGGTGGCGACACGTTCGCCGGCATCACCGGCGGCCTGCTGCATGCCTGGGCGCTGGTCGGCGAAGGCAAGAAGGACGAGGCCAACAAGGTGCTCGATGAGATCGCGCAGGGCGGGCTGGAGGACTTCCTGGTCTTCCACCGGGCGCTGATGGCCGATGTCGAAGGCGATAGCAAGACGGCGCTGGAATTCGCCGCCAAGGCCTATGAGGCCGATCCGTTCGTCGCCCGCATCGTCGAGGCCTATTCGCGCATGCTGGGCAATGCCGGCCGCTTCGATGAAGCCGAGAAGGTGATCGCAAAGTTCGAGTCCAGGGGCTGGATCACCCGCTGGTTGCAGCGGTCAAGGCCAAGATCGACAACAAGCAGCGGCCGGGTGTGTTCGCCGCCGATGTGCAGTCGGGCGCGGCGGAAATGTTCCACTCGGTGGGTGTGGCGCTGGCCCGCGAGGGGAGCCCCGATGTGGCGGCGGTGTTCCTGCAACTGGGCATGTATCTCGACCCCAAGGCCGACGTCATCGACCTGGTCTACGGCCAGTTGCTGGATGGCGCCGGCCAGCACGATGCGGCCAATGCCATTTATGATCAGGTGCCGGTGGATTCGCCGATGAAGCCGATGGCGGTGGTGCGTGTCGCCGAAAATCTCAGCGCCACGGGCAATCGCGACGAGGCGCTGCGCCGGCTGGGCAACATCGTTGCGACCAACCCCAAAGATCTCGAAGCCCTGTCGGTGCTCGGCGATATGCAGCGCGCCGCGCAGAAATATGCCGAGGCGGCCGACACCTACACCAAGGCGCTGGGTGTCGCCGGTGGCGATGCCCCGGGCGACTGGCGCTTCTACTATGTGCGCGGCATCGCCTACGAGCGGGCCAAGCAGTGGGACAAAGCCGAAGTCGATTTCAAGCGGGCGCTCGAGCTGAACCCCGACCAGCCGCAGGTGCTGAACTATCTCGGCTACAGCTGGGTCGACCAGGGCGTGAACCTGATGCCGGCGCTCGATATGATCCAGAAGGCGGTCGCAGCTTCGCCCAATGACGGCTACATAATCGACAGTCTCGGCTGGGCCTATTTCCGGCTCGGCCGCTTCGACGAAGCGGTTCAGCAACTCGAGACGGCCGTACAGCTTCGTTCGACCGACCCGGAGATCAACGACCACCTCGGCGACGCCTACTGGCGCGCCGGCCGCAAGCTCGAGGCGAAGTTCCAGTGGAACATCGCCGCGGCCGTCGACCAGGAGGGCGCGGTGAAGGAGCGGGTGGCAAAGAAACTCGCTGACGGCCTCGATGCCGTCGCCCCGGCGCCCGATGCGGGCCCGGTGGCGGAAGGTCAGGCCGCGCCCGCGCAGTAGCATGCTGCAGGGCACTGTCTCCGAGGCGGCTCCCGCCAAGGTCAATCTGGCTTTGCATGTCACCGGCCGGCGCTCCGACGGCTACCACGAGCTCGAAAGCCTGGTGGTGTTCGTAGATGTTGCCGATGAGGTGACGGCACATCCGGCCAAGACCGACCGGCTGCGCGTCGCCGGCCCGTTCGCCGCGGCGGCAGGCGGTGGGGATTCCAACCTCGTGATGCGTGCCATCAAGGCGTTCCGCAGCCGCTGGCCCGGCCGGCTGCCCGATGGCCTCGATGTCGCGCTGACCAAGAACCTGCCGGTGGCGGCGGGGATAGGCGGCGGCTCTGCCGATGCGGCGGCCATGCTGCGCCTGCTCGCCGGGCTGGCAGGCGGCGATCTCGAGTTCGCCGAACTTGGTGCGCTGGCGCTGACGCTGGGCGCCGACGTGCCGGTCTGCCTCTTGTCGCAACCCTCGGAGGTGCGTGGCGTCGGCGAGATCATCCACCCGTTGCGCGGCTTTCCGGCCACTCACCTGGTGCTGGTCAATCCGCTGGTGCCGGTGGTGACGGCCGACGTGTTCCGCCGGCTCGAGCAGCGCAGCAATCCGCCGATGCCGGCCCTGCCGCAGCCGCTGACCCGGCCGGCGCAGCTCGGGCTGTGGCTGGCCGAGACCCGCAACGACCTCGAGCCGGCCGCCATAGCTTTGGTGCCGGCGATCGGCGAATTGCTGCGCCAGATGCGGGTGCTCGATGGCTGCGCGCTGGCCCGCATGTCGGGCTCCGGCGGCACGGTATTCGGCCTGTTCGGCTCAGCCGCCCAGGCGCATCAGGCCGCGCACGACATGCGCGCCCGGCACCCCGAGTTTTGGGTGGCCGCGGCGCCGGTGATCGTCTGAGAACTGAAGCATCGGTTCCCGCCTACGCGGCAAATGACGTCGATGTGTCCCGGGACGTCGTGCGTCGCCGTCAGCGAAAGGGTGAAATGCTTTAGTAGGCCCGAGCGACGGTAAAGTCGGCGATGTCGCCGAGCAGTGCCTTCATTTCACTGGGTGGCAGCGCCTTCAGTGCTTGTCGGGCCCGGCGGGCGTGGGTGAATGCCTGTTCGGTGGTGCGGCCCAGCGTGTCGTAGCGCTCGAAGATCGCCACCACCTGCTTGAGTTCTGCCTCGCCGGCATCGACCGAACCGAGGGTCTGGGCGATGATCTGGCGCTCCGCCGGCGTTGCCTGCTGCAGGGCGAGGATCACCGGCAGGGTCATCTTGCCCTCGCGCAGATCGTCACCGGTGTTCTTGCCCAGCGTGCCGGTCTCGCCGCGATAGTCGAGCACGTCGTCGACCAGCTGGAAGGCGAAGCCGAGCTCGCGGCCATAACGGCGCAGCGCCTCGCAGCCCGCCGCGTCGGCGCCACCGGCCATGGCGCCCACTTCGGTCGCCGCTTCGAACAGTTTCGCCGTCTTGGCGCCGATCACTTCGTCATAGTCGGCGGCGCTGGCGCTGAGGTCGCGCGTCTTGGCGAGCTGCAGCACTTCGCCTTCCGCGATGATCGTTGCGGCCTGCGAGATGACCTTGAGCGCTGCGACATTGCCGGTGTCGACCATCATCATGAAGGCCTGTCCGAGCAGGAAATCGCCGACCAGGACGCTGGCCTGGTTGCCCCATTTCATCCGGGCGGCGGCGCGGCCGCGCCGCATGTCGCTCTCGTCGACCACATCGTCGTGCAGCAGTGTGGCGTTGTGCATGAACTCGACGGCGGCGGCGAAGTTGATCTCGGTGCCATTCGATTTGCCGAACAGCATGGCCGCGGCGATGGTCAGCATGGGCCTCAGCCGCTTGCCGCCGGCATCGATCAGGTAGCGCGCCACTTCCGGCACCAGCTCGACATGCGAGCTGGCCTTGGCGAGGATCATGGCATTGACGCGATCCATGCCGGGCCGGGTGGCATCGAGCAGCCGGTCGAGCGCGCCGGCGCTGGTCATCGCCTCGTTTGCCGCTGCCGCCGATAGAGCCATGAAATCCCCGGTTTGAGCTACGCATCCCGCGCCCTATAGTCGGGCGCCTGCGAACTGTCGCGATGGTGCGATGTCCCTAGACGAAGCCACTGATGTTGTAAAACACCAAACGCTAACGCGCGACGCCTTTTTGGGCGGCCGCCTCACCGTGTCGCAACCTCGGAAGGGGTTTCGCGCCGGGCTGGACTCGGTCCTCCTGGGCAGCGCGGTGAGTGCCGGTGCGCCGAGCCTGCTCGATCTCGGCGCCGGGGCCGGCACCGCGGCGCTGGTCGCCATGGCCGACCTGGCGCAGCTCAGCGCCGCGCTGCTGGAAGCCGATCCCGCCATGGCGGCAATTGCCGCGCTGAACGTCGAAGCCAATGGCATGACCGCGCGCGCCAGGGTGCTGGCGCTCGATCTGACGGCACCGGGGCAGGTCCGGGCCGCTGCCGGGCTCGCCGCCGACCATTTCGGCGCCGTCATCGCCAACCCGCCATTCTTCGATCCGGGGCGGGGTTCCGCCCCAGCCAGCGCCCGCGCCGGCGCACGCCACATGGACGACGCCGCGCTCGACCAATGGGTGAAGACCGCTGCGACCCATGCGGCGCCGGGCGGTGAAGTCATCTTCATCCACGTCGCGGAGGCGCTGCCGTTGCTGCTGGCGGCGTTCACCCGGCGCTTCGGCGCCGTCACCGTGCTGCCGCTGCTGCCGCGCCAGGGTGAGCCGACGAGCCGGGTGCTGATCCGCGGCATCAAGGGTTCGCGCGCGCCGTTCACGCTGCTGGCGGCGCGGGCCATGCACGACGTTGCCGGGCGCGGCTTCCGCCCGGAGTTCGACGCCATCTTCCGCGGCACGGCTCGCCTCATCTGGTAATCCCGCCCTCGGGCACATACATCTGCCCGGTCAAAAACGAGGCGTCACATGGGTTTGCGGTCCTGGATCAAGCGTATGATGGGGCAGACCGGCCCGGTTATCCCGGTGGTCCGCCTGCACGGCGTGATCGCTGCGGAGCAGCGTCCCGGGCGGCTCAACATCGAGGCGGTCGCGCCGCTGTTGAAGCGCGCCTTTGCGGTGAAATCGGCCCCTGCCGTTGCCGTCATCGTCAACTCGCCGGGCGGTTCGGCCGTGCAGTCGCGGCTGATTTCGAAGCGCATCCGCGATCTCGCCGACGAGAACAACAAGCCGGTGCTGGTGTTCGTCGAGGATGCGGCCGCCTCGGGCGGCTACTTCATCGCCACGGCGGGCGATGAGATCATCGCCGACCCATCCTCGATCGTCGGCTCGATCGGGGTGATCTTCGCCGGTTTCGGCTTCGTCGAGACGTTGAAGAAGGTCGGTGTCGATCGCCGTGTGCACACCGCCGGCCGCAACAAGTCGACGCTCGATCCCTTCCTGCCGGAAAAGCCGGAGGATGTGGAGCGCATCAAGCAGATGGAAAGCGAGATCCACCAGGTCTTCATCGACTGGGTGAAGCTGCGCCGCGGCGAGCGGCTGAAGGCTTCGGATGATCAGCTGTTTACCGGCGAGTTCTGGAGCGGAGTCAAAGGCCTCGAACTCGGCCTGGTCGATGGCCTGGGCGACCTGCACGAAGTGCTCCGCAGCCGCTTCGGCGACAAGGTCGAACTCATGCCGATCGCGCCAAAACGCGGGCTGCTGACGCTGCCACGGGTAGGCCTCGCGGCGCTGACCGGCGACATCGCTGCCAGCATCGAGGATCGCTCGGTGTGGGCGCGGCTGGGTCTCTAGACGATGACCGGCACGCTGCTCCGCATCCTGATCTTTGCCGCGATCATCATGCTGATCCTTTGGGGGGTGCGGAAAATCTGGCGCGATTGGACCGGCCAGTTCAAGCAGCTCGACAAGGAGCGTCACGAGCGCGACCTGCGCGAGCGGCAGCGGCCCGATGTCATTACCTTGAAGCGCGACAAGGACGGCAAGTTCCGGCCGCCCGAGCACGACGGGCGCTAGATAACCGACGACAAGCGCCGTGCCGGTCGCTAGCCTCCTCATCGAGCAGGAGTCGCGAGAATGGTCGGCACATTGCTGCGCAATCGGCGCTCGGAGCATCATGCGCAGGTGACCTCGGTCGAACTGTTCTTCGACCTCGTCTTCGTCATCGCCGTCACCCAGATTTCCCAAGCGCTGCTCGAGCACCTGACCTGGCTCGGGGCGCTCGAGGCGGCGCTGCTGCTGCTCGCCGTCTGGTGGGCCTGGATCGACACCGCCTGGATCACCAACTGGCTCGACCCTGAAAAGCCGCTGGTCCGGCTGATGCTGTTCGTGCTGATGGGCATCGGGTTGGTGATGTCGAGTTCGCTCCCCGAGGCTTTCGGCGATCGTGGGCTGGCGTTTGCCATCGCCTTCGCCGTGTTCCAGCTCGGGCGCACCGCCTTCATGCTCTGGGCCGTTCGCGGCCGGCCGACGCTCTACCGCAACTTCATCCGCATCATCATCTGGTACGCCGCGTCTGCCGCCCTGTGGGTGGTCGGCGGGCTCGCCGGCGGGGAAGCGCGGCTCTTCTGCTGGCTGCTGGCCGTGGGGCTCGACAGCGTCTCGCCGGCGCTCGGCTTCTGGGTTCCGGGGCTGGGGCGCGCCGATACCCGCGACTGGGACGTCGATGGCGGCCACATGGCCGAGCGCAGCGGCTTGTTCGTGATGATCGCGCTGGGCGAGTCGGTCCTCGTCACCGGCGTCGGCTTCACCCAGCTCGCCTGGACCTCCGACGTGGTCCTGGCGATGACCGTGTCGCTCCTGCAGTCGATTGCCATGTGGTGGATCTTCTTTGGCCAGCACGCCGAAGCGGCCAGCGCCGCCATCTCCACCTCGCCCGATCCGGGGCGGGTGGCGCGGCAGGCCTATACCTATGTGCCGATCCTCCTGGTTGCCGGCATCGTCGTGTCGGCGGTCGGCGACGAGATCGTGCTGGCGCACCCCATGGGGCGCATGGAGGCAGCAACTGCTCTCGTGCTTCTGGGCGGGCCGGCGCTGTTCCTGTTCGGCGCAGCACTGTTCAAGCTCGCGGTGTTCGGTCACTGGTCGCTGCCGCGCTTCGGCGGGCTGCTGGCGGTTCTCGCGCTCTACCCGTTCGCCGCAGCACTGTCGCCGCTGCTGCTCTCGTCGCTGACCACCGCCATCGTGGTGCTCGTCGCCGTCTGGGAGGCGGTCGAACTGGCCCGCCATCCCGAGCGCTATCCGGTGGCGGCGCGCCATCACGCCGAATGAACTGCTCAATTGACCCATTGCGTCGCGCCAACTAGGTTCCGCGCGCCATTCGCACCCCGGATTATTGCCGATGCCCGACGCTTTGCCCGCCCACATGGACCCCCGGAACTCGTTCCAGGGTCTGATCCTGACGCTGCAGCGCTTCTGGGCGGAGCAGGGATGCGTGATCCTGCAGCCCTATGACATGCAGATGGGCGCCGGCACCTTCCACACCGCGACGACCTTGCGGGCGCTGGGGCCGAAGCCGTGGAAGGCCGCCTATGTGCAGCCCTCGCGCCGCCCCAAGGACGGCCGTTACGGCGAAAACCCCAACCGGCTGCAGCACTATTATCAGTTCCAGGTGATCCTGAAGCCGTCACCCGACAACATCCAGGAGCTCTACCTGCAGTCGCTGGCCGAGATCGGCCTCGATTCCAGCCTGCACGATATCCGCTTCGTCGAGGACGACTGGGAGAGCCCGACGCTGGGCGCCTGGGGGCTGGGCTGGGAATGCTGGTGCGACGGCATGGAAGTCAGCCAGTTCACCTATTTCCAGCAGGTCGCCGGTTTCGAGACCAAGCCCGTGCCGGGTGAGATCACCTATGGGCTCGAGCGGCTCGCCATGTATGTGCAGGGCGTCGAGAACGTCTACGATCTCAACTTCAATGGCCGTGAAGGCGACGACAAGGTCACCTATGGTGACATCTTCCTGCAGAACGAGCAGGAGTTCTCGAAGTACAATTTCGAGGCCGCCGATACCGAGATGCTGTTCCGGCATTTCAAGGATGCCGAGGACGAGTGCCGGGCCATCCTCGCGAAGGGCGCCGACGGCAATCGCCAGACCATGGCGGTCCCCGCCTATGAGCAGGTCGTCAAAGCCAGCCACAACTTCAACCTGCTCGACGCGCGTGGCGTGATTTCGGTGCAGGAGCGCCAGAGCTACATTTTGAGGATCCGCGAACTGGCCAAGCAATGCGGTGCCGCCTGGCTGCAGACGGCGGGTGGCGGCGCGGAGTAATAGGAAAGGGCCGGCTCAAAGCCGGCCCTTTCGCGTATTATGCTCCTGTCGTCTCAGGCCCCGGCGCTGGCCGCCGGGATCGAGCGACGCTCGACATAGTGGCCGTAGAGCGTGGTCAGGATGCTGACGCCGACCAGCATTTTCACCCAGCCGGTGACGAGCGTCCACAGCAGCCCGAGGAATCCACCGATTGGACCTGCCATCATCAGGATGAAGGCCGGGATATCGATGACGATCGCCGCGATCGCCGAGAGGACGGCGAGGATAATGATCGGCACGTTGGCGCCATTGGTGGCTTCCCATGCCTGGCTGAGGGTCAGCGGTTTGCCGATGGCCACGGCCGGCAGGAGCGGTGCGAGGCGGTAGAAGATGATCAGCGCCGCCGCGAGGGCGATAGCGCCGGTGACAAAACCTCCGACCACGCCGAGCAGCGGGATAGTGATAATTCCGATGATCGTGGCCAGCACGAAAGACACGATGGCCCCGAGCAGGCCGATGCCGATCGAGTAGAGACCGTAGTTCAGCATGCGCTGGCCGTCGAAGGCCGGGAATTGGCCGGCCGGCATCTCGTCGAGCAGGATGTAGCGGTGCCAGGCGACGGCGATCCAGACGAACGCCACGATGGCAAGGATAAGGGTCAGAAGCCCAGCGGGCGCCGCCGAAAGCACCGCCGCCGTCGCCTGTTCCGGTTGGGTCGGTGGCGGAAACAGCAGGCCGAGCAGCAGGGTCGGCACCGCATAGATCAGGTAGAGCAGGCCGGTGATCTTCAGCGCGTTGCGCCAGTCGCTAAGCACAAGCCGCACCGAGTGAACAAACATGTCGACGCCCACGAAAAGCTCCCAAGTGTTCATGACGGAGAGGAGGGTGACCGGGAGGCTAGCGAAAGTGCGGGAGTCGCGGAAGCTTTCGAGCCGAAATAGTCTGTATGACCCCCGCTACTGGCAGGTCACTTCGAGCCCGTCTCGGCCGGTGAAGCGGAATGTCGTCTTGCCGCTGTCATCGGTGCTGAACACCCCGGTCAACTGCATGTCCTTGAGCGGGCCGGAGAGCGGGTTCACGTCGGTGCCCGCTGAAGCGACCTGTCCGCTGGCGCTGTTGCCGTCGACATTCTTGAACGAATAGTCGCCGGCGACGAACAGTGTGAGTTCGCCGAGGTTGGCGCCGTTCTCGCTGACGCAGGCATAGACGCCCGGCGGCGGAAATTGCGCCAGCGCAGGGGTGGCGAAGAGGGCGACGGCGGCAACGAGGGCGAGCGGGCGCATGGGCGACCATACCACTTTCGCCAGAGCGGTGCCTAGACTGGCGGCATCAGCCCCTCGGGTTTGCGGCGCTTGGTCTTGAACGGCTCCATGCCTTCATTGGCAAGCTGGTCGGCGCGTTCGTTCATTTCGTCGCCGTTATGGCCCTTGACCCAGTGCCAGTTGATCTTGTGGCGTTGCGTCGCGGCATCGAGCGCCTGCCACAGCTCGACATTCTTCACCGGCTTCTTGTCGGCGGTGCGCCAGCCGTTCTTCTTCCAGCCGTGGATCCACTTGGTCAGCCCGTCCTTGACGTAGTTGCTGTCGGTGTGGAGTTCGATTTCGCAGGGGCGCTTCAGCGCCGTCAGCGCTTCGATGGCGGCGGTCAGTTCCATCTGGTTGTTGGTGGTGAGCGGCGCGCCGCCCTTCAACTCTTTCACCGTATCGCCATACTGCAGCACGGCGCCCCAGCCACCGGGCCCGGGATTGCCCGAACAGGCGCCATCGGTGTGGATGATGACCGAGTTCATGCCGCAGCCGGCCGGTCGTAGCGGTAGAACTCGACGTCCGGGTGGTCGTAGCTGTCGCCGGTATGGGTGTAGACGCCGCCGAGTTTGCGCAGCACCTTGAGCGAGGCTTCGTTGCGTGCATCGGCCATGCCGAGGAAATGGTCGCGGTCGGTCTCCTGCCAGTACCAGTCCCTGAGCCCGCTCGCCGCCTCCCAGATGTAGCCGTTACCCCAGAATTCCGGAAACAGCGAATAGCCGATCTCGGGGATTTCCTCGGGCCCGTAGACGCCGAAACCGCAGCGGCCCACCAGCACTCCGTCAGCCTTCCGCGTCACCCGCAGCTTGCCCATCTTCTGGCGCTCGAACAGGGCGATCCAGTGCGCCAGCGCCGAGTCCATCTCTCCGGTGGTCCACGGTCGCCCGTGCCCGGTGAGGTAGCGCGCCACGGTCGGATCGCCATGCAGGCGGTAGAGATCGTCGATCTGGTCGGCGCGCCAGCCGGAGAGCACCAGCCGGTCGGTTTCGAGAAGCGTCAGGTCAGTCATGCTGCGGGTTGGGCTCTGAGTTCGCGGGGCAGGTTGAAGACGATGCTCTCGCGCTGTTCGCCGCTGGCGCTGACCGCGATATCGAAGCGCTGCGCGAACGCCTCGATCACCTCGTCGATCAGGGTCTCGGGCGCCGAGGCGCCGGCGGTGATGCCGAGCGTCCTGATCCCTTCGAAGCGGCTCCACTCGATGCTGTCGGCGCGCTCGACCAGCGAGGCATTGGCACAGCCGACGCGCTGCGCCACCTCGACCAGCCGCACCGAGTTGGACGATTCCGGCGCCCCGACCACGATCATCGCATCGACATGCGGCGCCACCCGCTTCACCGCCTCCTGGCGGTTGGTGGTGGCGTAGCAGATGTCTTCCTTATGCGGCAGGGCGATCGCCGGGAAGCGGCGGCGCAGCACTTCGACGATTGCCGAGGTGTCGTCGACGCTGAGCGTCGTCTGCGTCACGTAAGCCAGCTTTGCCGGATCGCGCGGCGTGAACGTCTCGGCTTCCTCGACCGTCTGGATCAGCGTGATGGCGCCATCGACCAGCTGGCCCATGGTGCCGATCACTTCGACGTGGCCGGCATGGCCGATGAGCACGATCTCGCGGCCCTCGTTGTGGTGCCGGTTGGCCTCGATATGGACCTTCGACACCAAGGGGCAGGTGGCATCGAGGAAGAACATGTTGCGCGCCTTGGCGCCTGCCGGCACCGACTTGGGCACGCCATGCGCCGAGAACACCACCGGCGCGCCGGTATCGGGGATCTCGTCGAGTTCCTCGACGAACACCGCGCCCTTCTGCTTCAGCCCGTCGACCACGTATTTATTGTGCACGATCGCGTGGCGCACATAGACCGGCGCGCCATAGCGCTCCAGCGCCAGCTCGACGATCTGGATGGCGCGATCGACGCCGGCGCAGAATCCGCGCGGCGCACACAGCGTAATGTCCAAGTGCGGCCTTGTTTGCATAGGAGAGCAGATGCGTTCAATGACCGGGCAAGTCAAGTCGCCAGGGCCGCGACCAAAGCGATCCTAAGTGCGCAGTTGCGGCGCAACGGCCTGAACGGCAATATGTTTCGCTAAGATTGGTCGGAAGGTGTCCCGGTGACCCTCGCAATGGAAATGTTCGCGATCGCGCCCGCCACGGGCAAGGCGAACCTTTCCGCTATCCAGGATGGGTTGCTGGTCGGCAAGGCCTTGTGGCTGAGCCGCGCCGCCAATGCCGGTCTGCCCGTCGCCCCCACTATCGTCATTAGCCGCGCCGCCTGGAATGCGCTGCAGGAAGAGCGCAAGGCGCATGACGACCGGCTGCGCGTGCACTGGGTGGCGACGCTGTTCCGGCTGGTCGGCCGTAACGGGCGACCGCCGGCTTTGGTGGTGCGCACCTCCAGCGCTGCGCACAGCGCCGGGCTGATGCCGGCCCGGCCAGGGCTCAGCCCGCCGGCCAACGAAGCCGAGTCGGTCGATCCGGCCCGGCCGCTGGCGCGGGCGATTTCCGATGCTTTCGGCTCCTACGCTACTTTCGATCCGCGCCCCGAACGCCAGATCGTCATCATCCAGGCCATGGCCGATGGCGAAGTGCGGCAGTTCCTGACCCGTGATGCGCAGAGCGGCGCGCTCGGTCCGGCGCCGGTGAACGGCACGCCGTTCGGACCGCTCCCGGCCTCCGCCACCGCCTTCGTCGATCTGCTCGATGCCGCCGCCGGCCAGCATTTGAGCTGCCTCGTCTCGGTCGAGGGCAACACCATAAGGCTGCTCTCGGCCCGCGTCGCACCGGCCTCGGCGGCGGCGGAGCTCGAGGCCGCCGTCGATCGGGTGGCGCGCGGCCGCTGGACCCAGCGCGAGGCGGTGACCCATATCGATCCGGCCCGGCTGCAGCAGATGCTGCACCCGCGGTTGCGCTCGCCCGAAAGCGCCACGGTGCTGGCCAATGGCCTCGGCGTTTCGCCGGGCGCCGCCAGCGGCGTGATCGTCTTCAACTCCGAAGATGCGGCGCGGCTGAAGGCGCGCGGCCGCCACTGCATTCTCGTCGTCACCGAGACCGGCCCGACCGATATCGAGGGAATGAAGGCGGCGACCGGCATCCTCACGGCGCGTGGCGGTATGACCAGCCATGCCGGCGTGGTGGCCCGAATTACCGGCAAACCCTGCGTCGCCGGTGTCAGGACGCTCAGCGTCAACCTGGCCGAACTCACCTGCAGGATAGGCTCGCGGGAGTTCCGACAGGGCGATCGCATCACCATCGATGGCACGGATGGCTCGGTCTATCTCGGCGCCCTGCCGCTGGCCCAGCCGCATATCGGCGGCGCCATGGGCAAGCTCCTCGGCTGGTCCGACGCCTCGCGCCGGATCAAGGTGCGGGCCAATGCGGAGACGGTCGAGGCGGTCAACACGGCGCTGAGTTTCGGCGCCGAGGGCATCGGGCTGGCGCGCTCCGAGCACATGTTCTTTTCGCGCGAGCGCCTGGTGGCGCTGCGCCGGCTGATCCTTTCCGAAGATGCCGACGATCGCGCCAAGGCGCTGACCGGCCTCGTCGACTTCCAGACCGAAGATTACTCGGCGATCTTCATGGCGATGCAGGGCCGACCGGTGACGGTGCGGCTGTTCGATCCGCCGCTGCATGAATTCCTGCCGCGCACCGATGAGGATATCGAGGAGACGGCCGAGGGGCTGGGTCTCGAGGTGCGGGCGCTCAAGCTCAGGCTCGACCGGATCGCCGAGATCAACCCGATGCTCGGGCATCGCGGCGTACGGCTCGCCATCACCTATCCCGAAATTTTGAAGATGCAGATCGAGGCGCTGTGCGCCGGCGTGCGGGCGGCATCAGCGCGGCAGTCCGAGCCGGTGACGCTCGAGGTGATGGTGCCGTTCGTCTCCACTGTCTCCGAGGTGGTGGAGATCAAGCGCCAGACCTACGCCATCGTCGAGCAGGCCGGCCTGCCGCCGGCAGCGCGCGAACGCTTCGCCTTCGGCACGATGATCGAGCTGCCGCGCGCCGCGCTCCGGGCCGGGGAGATTGCCGAGCACGTCGATTTCTTCTCCTTCGGCACCAACGACCTGACCCAGACCACTTATGGTATCAGCCGCGACGATGCGCCGGCCTTCCTGTCGGCCTACCAGCGCAAGGGCCTCTACGACCTCGATCCGTTCGTGACGCTCGATCAGAAGGGCGTTGGTGAGATGATCACCATCGCTATCGAGCGCGGCAAGCGGGCCAACCCGAATCTGAAGATCGGCATCTGCGGCGAGCACGCCGGGGATCCGGCCTCGCTGTGGTTCTTCTCGCGGCTGGACGTCGACTACGTCAGCTGTTCACCCTATCGCGTCCCGGTGGCGCGGCTGACCCTAGCCCAGTAGCAGGGATCGCCACAGAGAGGCCGGGGCGGGCGTGACGCGTTCCTCAAACTCGATGTCATCCCAGCGAAAGCAGGGGACGCAACTCCGCGGCGAGGCCTTCGCCCTCGTCCGCAAGCCCGTGCCGGTGGAAAGATGGGTCCGCTTTCGCTGGGATGACAGCCGGTTAGGAGGAGAAGAAGTGCCCTCCACCATCGTTTCTTCGCTTTCTTTCCCACCCAGGAAGCGTTGACGAGATGCCGTAGCACAGGCAGTTTAAGTCAGCTACGCTGCCCCATTTCGCCCGCATATGGCCCATTCTCGGCCATTTCCGGCCCGTCCTGACGCCAAATTTCCCCTGTTTACGGTCGGCTAACCCTAAACCCGCATTATCGCGAAAGCCGGCATTTGCGTCACAGTTTATCTAGATTGCCGGCGCGTCGTTTGTTGCGTTCGCGTGGATAGTAAAGCGTTCTGATGGCCCAGTACCGGACCACCCCGACGCGTCGGGCTCGCAATGAGTTCGCCGTGCTCAAGGCATGCGTAGGTTTTGCGCTCGCCATTTTCGCCGTCGCCGGCTTGACCGGCGCCGCACACGCCCCCGATGGCGGGTCGCTGTCGGCCTATCAGGCGAGCTTGACGCGGCCAACGCTCAGTCGTTCCGGCACCGATGTGATCATCACCGGTTCGATCGACAACATTTTCCTCTCGCAGAGCTTTGTCGGCGCCAACCGCGCCATCAAGCAGGATCGTGCCCGCCCCACCGTGGAACTGGCCGAACTGACCGCGAGCTTTGCCGATATCCGCGCCAGGATCGCCTTGGCCCGCAACCCCAAGGGTGTAGTGCCCGAGACGGTGCAGACCGCCAAGGCAGACCTTTCGGACCTGACCAAGAGCGACACCAAGCTGCCCAAGGACATGCCGGTCGCCGTCGCCGCGCTCAACCCGGCCTGGACCTCGCCGGCACTCGACGCCATCGAGGGTCTTGCCGGCACCGGCAGCGATGTGCCGATGCCGCACACCATGTCACAGAAGCTCGCCTATGCGCGCGCCGACCTGCCGGCCACGGTGTTCGACGGTTCGGTGCTCAACAAGTCGGGCAAGAAGGTTTCCGATAAGGAAGTCTGGTGCATGGCCACAGCCATCTATTTCGAATCCCGCGGCGAAAGCTATCGCGGCCAGGTGGCGGTGGGGCAGGTGGTGATGAACCGCGTCGCCCACAAACTCTACCCCGATACCATTTGCGGCGTGGTCTTCCAGAACCAGAACAAGCGCAACGCCTGCCAGTTCTCCTTCGCCTGCGACGGTATCCCCGAGATGGTGAATGATCAAAAATGGAAGCAGGCCATGGCCATCGCCAAGGACGTGATCTCGGGCAAGGAATATCTGGCCGATGTCGGCTACGCGACCCACTACCACGCCACCTACGTCTACCCGAACTGGGCCCCGCGCATGAAGAAGAACGTGAAGATCGGCATGCACGTCTTCTATCAGTTCAAGCGTGGCTGGAAGTTCGGCTGATAAGGGGCTGAGATCCCTGTGGTGCGGTGGCTCCTCACGTCCCCCTCTCTGGCGAAAACTAAGGACTTAGCTGCGCTAAGCCCAAGTTTTCGCTTTCTGCCGCCAAGGAGAGTGCCGACTGATGCTCCAGTGCAAATGGAGACCACCGCTCTCTTCTCCCCCTTGGCGGGGAGAATGGAATTTCTTGGGCTTAGCTTCTTGGCTAAGCCTTAGAAATTCAGAGAGGGGGCGCTGGAGGGCACGATCTATCCCCTCAGAACACCGCCATCTTCCGCTTCACCTTGTCGATGAAACCCTTCAGTCCCGCCTCGGTCTGGTTGTTCATATCGTAGAGTGCGAGGTAGGTCGGCGGCATCAGCGTGCCGAAGGTGGCCCACGCCCAGCGCATGGCGAGGCGTCGGGGTGGGTCGCCCATGATCATGGTACGGAAGCGGTCGCCGCCATAGGTGGTGACATAGGCGACCTTCTTGATGTTCTTCATGCCGGGCACCAGCTTGCCCTTGTCCGGCGCGTCACCGCCTTCGAGGACGAACGAGACGCCCGGCAGGAAGATGCGGTCGAAGAAGCCCTTGAGGATCGCCGGGTAGCCGTAGTTCCACACCGGATGGACGAAGACGATCTTCTCGCAGGCCCGCAGCCGGTCGACATAGGGCTTGGTCAGCGCCGTGAGGTTCCCCGGCACGTCGTGATATTCGAGCCGTTCGGCCCGGCTCATCGCCGCCTGGAACTGTTCTTCGTAGAGGTTGAGCGCATCGACCTCGTCGCCCTTGGCCCGCAGGGCCTCGCAGACCGCATGGAACAGCGCGCGGTTGTAGCTGGTTTCGACCGGATGGGCGTGGACGACCAGAACCTTCATTCGGCCGCGCCGCCCAGCGTGTAGAGGCCGGTGAACAGCCAGGTGCGGCCGCTATCGAAATCGAAATCCGGATCGTCCCAGGCGATCATCTTGCCCGGGTTGAGGATACCCTTGGGGTCGGCTTCCCTCTTGAACTGCAGCTGCGCCCGGTCGGTCCGCTTCATGCCGCCTTCCTCGAGGGTGTAGCGGTGCGGGTTGAAGACCGGCAGCCATTCTCCTCATGCAGCCGGATGATCTCCTCGAGCCGCTCTTCCGAGCTGTAGCGGACGATCGGCAGGCCGGAGAACACCACGCGGCCATCGAACCGGGTCATCTCGATATGCATCGGCATCTCGTCGCCGAAGGTCTCGACGGCCCATTTCACATGCGCGAGGTCTGGGTACTGGGTCTGGAGGTAGGTGATGGTCGGGTCGATCTTCAGCCCACGCAGCGTCGTGTGGTTCCAGGCCAGCTCGTAGATCGGCGGCAGCTTGGCCTTTTCTTCGGGCGTCAGAGTGTCGGCGCGATACAGCAGATCGCCTTCGTGGAAGGCGACGAAATCGACCAGCGCCGGAACCGCCGCAGGCGCCGCCATCAGCAGCACCACCGACTGCTCACGGCTGCGGATATAGGGGCGGTGACGGTTGAAATAGTCGTGCGCCACCGGGGCGGCGACCGGCGAGATTTCCTTGCACAGCAGGCCATCCTGCAAGGCCACCTGTTCGGCGAAGGCGCAGGCATCGATGATCGAATCGAAGCCGACCATCATGTCGACCCAGTCGTAATGCGCGGTCAGCGGCATCTCGGCTTCGACGATGATGCCATTGGTGCCATAGGCATGCGCCACCTTGAGGATGTCGGGCCCCCGCAGGTCGAGCACTCGCGGCTCGGCCTCGCAGGTGACGACCTTGAGGCCGAGGATGTTGCCGAAATTGCGCAAGCCGCCCCAGCGGATCGAACCGACGCCGCCCGATCCGCCGGCGATGAAACCGCCGAGCGAGGCCATGCGATAGGTCGAGGGGTGGAAGCGCAACTCGCCATTGACGGCGTGGATCGTCTGTTCGTCGAGCTGCTCGAGGATCACGCCGGCTTCGGCGCGCACCCGGTCCTGCTCGATCTTTAGCACCTTGTTGAGGTTCATCAGGTTGAGCATGGCGCCACCCGACAGCGGCATGGCCTGGCCGTAATTGCCGGTGCCGGCGCCGCGCGGGGTCACCGGCACGTCGTACTTGAAGGCCTCGCGCAGCACGGTGACGACCTCATCGACCGAGCGCGGCGACACCACGATCTGGGCGGTGACGCCTTCGAGCTGCTGCTTCAACCGCGGCGAATACCAGTAATGGTCGCGGCTCTTCTGCTGCACGATGCGCGGGTTGTCTTCGACCGGAATGTCGCCGAGGGCGGCGCGAAAGCCAGTGATATCCATGGTTTACTCCATCAGGTCGTCGAGTTCGCGATAATCGGGAAGGCTCGTGTCGATCGCCTTGCCGGCGCGCAGCACGATGCGGTCATGTTGCGGGCGGGCGTTGAGTTCGGTCCAGCTGCGGGCTCGGAACAGCACGAGATCGGCCGGCACACCGACTTCGATCACCGCCTTGTAGGCAAAGCCGGCATGTGCGGCCGGAGCCGATCCGACGGCGCGCACCCAGTCCCAGGCCTGGTCCTGCGGATGGTCGAACTGCAGGATGCGAGCGCCTTCGCGCAGCACCTCGACCCCGTCGAGATCGCCATAGGCGTAGAATGGGTCCCGGGTATTGTCCGATGCGATGGCGACAACGGCGCCGGCCGCCTTGAATTCGTTGAGCAGCGTCGCGCCGCGGCGGATCGGGGTGCGAACCGTGCCGTTCGAGTTGACCCGGTCCTGCAGGTAGATGTTGCACATCGGCAGCGAGACGATGGCGATGCCGGCCTCGACCGCCTTGTCGATGGTCCGGTGCTGGGTGCGCTCGTCCTGCACGGTGAGGACGCAGCAATGGCCGGCCATCACCTTGCCGGTGAATCCCGTTCGAGCACCGCTTCCGCCAGATGCAGCAGGGCGTGCGCCGAGGGGTCGCCGGTCTCGTCGGTGTGGAGATCAAGATCGAGGCCGAGCTCGCCGGCCTTCTCGACCACCCGCAGCATGGCCTCTTTGGAGCGCGCATACTCGGCAACCGAGCCGCCGAGAATGCCGCCCGAGGCCTTTACCTGCTGCGCCACAGCATCGAGTTCACCTGGGTTCACCAGCGTATCCGGTCCGACGATCGACACCGCCTGCAGCTCGATCCGGCCGGCCCAGCGCGTACGCATCTGTTCGAACAGCGCCCAGCTGATCTGGTGCTGCGGCGGAGCGCTGTCGAGATGCGTACGGATGGCGGCGGTGCCGTGGGCATAGGCGCAGCGCAGCGCGAAATCGAAGCGCCGCTCGACATCGGCCGCCGCCCAGTTGCGCTCCCGATCGGCGCCGACGGCAAGCAGCGCCCCGAGCCAGGTGCCGTCGGGGTTCTGCTTGCGCGGCCAGATATGGCCCTTGTCGAGATGGGTGTGGATATCGACGAAGGCGGGGAGGATCAGCCCCGCGTCGAGGTCGTGGCTCGGGCCGGCGACCGGAGCGGAACCGGCCGGACGGATGGCGGCGATGCGGCCATCGGCGATCTCGATGTCGAGGGTCTCGACCTCGCCGCTGCCGATTGTGCCGCGCGCTGCGCTCGGGATCCGGGCGTTGCGCAGGGTGACGGTACCGGTGGAGAGGGCAGGGGTACCGTGCATCAGGGCTGTCCGTAGATTGGTGAAGGAAGAAAGGCCCCCTCACCCGTCGCTGACGCGCCGACCTCTCCCCAAAGGGAGAGGTGAGCTGTGGCGAGATCGCGCCCGATCTGCACCTCTCCCTTTGGGGGAGAGGTCGGATGGCGTTAGCCATCCGGGTGAGGGGGCCTTGCCCCACGCGCCAAGATCCGAGGCCGACCACCATCAATTCTCCCGCTTAACCGCGCTCTCATGCCAGCGGTGCAGGGACAGCCAGGCGATGAACGAGGTGATGCCGAAAATGGCGACGCCGGTGCCGGTCAAGAGGATCAGCGCCGCGAACAGCCGCGGGATGTTGAGCCGGTATTGCGACTCGAGCAGCCGGAAGGCGAGGCCGGAGCCCTGGCCGGCGGTGCCGGCGGCGAACTCGGCCACCACCGCGGCGATCAGCGCGAGGCCGCCGGCGATCCGCAGCCCCGCCATGAAGTAGGGCAGAGAAGCCGGCAGCTTCAGGAACACCAGCGTCTGCCAGCGCGACGCGCCATAAAGGTCGTAGAGGTTGAGCAGGTTATGATCGACGCTCTTCAGGCCCGTGACCATGTTGCTGAGGATCGGGAAGAACGCCACGAGGAAGGCGATGATCAGCAGCACCGTCTGGGTGTCGGGCACATAGATCAGCAGCAGCGGCGCAATGGCGATGACCGGCGTGACCTGCAGGATCACCGCGAACGGGAACAGCGCCAGCTCGACCCATTTGCTCTGCACCAGGATGATCGCCATGGCGACGCCACCGATCAGCGCCAGGATCAGTGCGGTGAAGGTGATCCGCAGCGTCACCAGCAGCGAGGGCGCCAGCGTCGGCCAGTCGTTGATCAGCGAGGTCACCACATCGCCCGGGGTGGGCAGGATGTATTTCGGGATGCCGTTGAGCACCACGATGAAGTGCCAGGCGAGCACTGCCAGCACCAGCATGGCGACCGGCACCACGACGCGCAACACCCGCTCGGTGGTCGAGGTGCGCGGCCGGAGGATGGCGACGGCGCTGTCGGTGCCGGCCTCATCGGTATCGGGGGCAGTCTGCACGACGTTGCTCATCAATGCGTCCCCCCGCCGGCGTGGATGGCTTCGTGCAGCGCATGCGACACTTCGTGAGTGGCAGCGCGGTATTCTTCCGAGGTGCGATATTCGGCGTCGCGCGCGCCGCTGGTGTTGAGCGGCAGATCGGCGAACACCTGGCCCGGGCGGGCTTTCATCACCACGATGCGGTTGCTGAGATAGACGCTCTCGAACACCGAGTGGGTAACGAAGATCACCGTGACGCCCGACTGCTTCCACAGCCGCAGCACGTCATCGTTGAGCTTCTGCCGGGTGATCTCGTCGAGCGCCGCGAATGGCTCGTCCATCAGCAGCAGTTTTGGCCTGGTGACCAAAGCGCGGGCGATCGAGACGCGCATCTTCATGCCGCCGGAGAGTTCCCGCGGATAGGCATCGGCGAAATCGGCGAGGCCGACCGAGGCCAGCATGTCCATGATGCGGGGGCGCGCGGCGGACTTGCTGACGCCTTCGAGGCGCAGCGGCAGGTAGACGTTGCCGAACACCGTCTGCCACGGCATCAGCGTCGGTTCCTGGAACACGAAGCCGACATCGCCTTCGGGCAGGCCGCGCGAGTTGATCTTGGAGGAGGGCCAGTCGATGGTCCCTGAACTCGGGCCGCCGAGGCCGGCAATGATCCTGAGCGCCGTGGATTTGCCGCAGCCGGATGGGCCGAGCAGGCTCAGGAATTCGCCGCGCTCGACGTCGAGCGACATGTCCTTGAGCGCCAGCGTGCCATTGGAAAAGACTTTCGAGACAGTGCGCATCGAGACGACGGTCTGCGTCGCTTTCGCTGCGGTCGCCGGCTCGGCGAGGGAAAGATCAGTCAAGTGCGTCAGCCCACGTTAGGGTCGAACGGCGCGGGCGGGATTGCCCGCGCCGAGTTGGTTGGCGGTGGCTCTTGGCTTACTTCACCAGCTCTTTGCCAAGCCCTTGGCAGACCAGTTCAGTAGTAAAGGCCTTGGTGTAGTCGATGCCGTCGGCGAACAGCCCAACCGCCTTCATCTGCTCGTAAAAGCCCTTCCAGCGCGCGTCGGTCATGCAGCCGATGCCGCCTGTTTCCGCATCGCCGGAAACCACGATGCCGTATTCCTTCATCTTGGCGAGGCCATAAGCGAGCTGACCGTCGGTCATCTCGGGGTTGTCCTTCTTGATCAGCTCGTTGGCAGCAGCGTTGTCGCCATAGAGGTAATTGTACCAGCCGATGATGGTGGCCTCGACGAAGCGCTTGGCCACGTCCTTGTTGGCGTCGTACCAGGGCTTCATCGTCTCGATGGTGGTCGAGTACGGTTCGAACCCGTTATCGGCGAGCAGGAACACCTGCGGAGCGAAGCCGGCCTGCTTCTCGATCTCATAGGGCTCGGAGGTCAGGTAGCCCTGCTGGATCGCCATCTTGTCGGCAATGAACGGCGCCGGGTTGAAGGTGTAGGGCTCGAACTTCTCGTCGACGAAGCCCTTATAGGCGGTCTTCATCCAGCTGAAATACGAGATGAAGCCATCCTTGGAGAGGATGTACTTGGATGCCCCGGCCAGGTCGGCGAAGGTCTTGAACCCCGCATCCGGATGGGCCAGCAGCACCTGCGGGTCCTTCTGGAAGATCGAGGCGATGGTGATGGTCGGGATGCCTTCCTTGACCGCGTCGATCGCGGTGGTCGGGCCACCCATGTAGAAGTTGATCTGTCCGCCGATCAGCAGCGAGCGGTTAGCGCCCTGCGGCCCGCCCTGGCGGATGGTGACGTCGAGATTGTACTTGGCGTAGGTGCCATCGGCGACGGCCTGATAGTAGCCGCCGTGCTCGGCCTGGGCCAGCCAGTTGGTGCCGAAGCTCACTTTGTCCTGCGCCATGGCGCCGCCCATGCCCAATGCTAGCGTTACCACGCCGGCCGAAATGAGCTTGGTGAAGTCGATCATCGTTAGTCTCCCTGTTAAGGTATCCGCCGGGGCTTGTCCCCCGCCCGGCCGTTAGGCAAACTTCGGTGCCCGCGGGCACACCAGACCATTCATTCCGCGCCGGATTGCAAAAGAAAAGCCCAAAATTGCGCCATTCAGCGAAGTGCCGCTGGAATAGGCAATCCGGTTCAGAATGGGGCTTACATTCGCAGACGTTTGACGCTTAGCTGAGCATACACATCGGGGGTCCTGTGCATAAGCCGCTTTCGCCTATATCAATTCACCCGCGTTCTCGCAATACAGCCTCGGTGTCGAGGTCAGTTCGCGCTCGCGCTACGTCTTCTGTTCCGGCCAGGTCGGCATCAAACCCGACGGAACAATTCCCCCGATTGCGCCGCACAGACCCGCGTCTGCTTCGACAATATCGCCGCCGTGCTGGCCGAGGCCGGCATGGGCTTCGGCGACGTAGTGAAGCTCAACGCCTTCGTTACCGGCCGCGAGCACCTCGCCGAATACATGAAGGTGCGCAACGCGCTGTTCCCGGAGCCGTTCCCGGCCTCGACCCTGATGGTCGTCAGCGGCTTCGCCCGGCCCGAATTCGTCGTCGAGATCGAGGCGATCGCCGCGATCCCCAGCTGATTTGAAGAGACCACGTATGAGCTATCGCAAGATCTGGTGGAACGATTTTTCCGCCTTCGAATTCCATGGGCTTGATCCCAACAAGACCATCGCGGTGTTTCCCACCGCCGCCATCGAGCAGCATGGCCCGCATCTGCCGGTCGGCACTGACACCATCATCAACCAGGGCCATCTCGACCTGCTGGTCGAGCGGGTCCCTGCCGATCTCGATATCCGCATCCTGCCGGTGCAGGCAATCGGCAAATCCAACGAGCACATCTGGCAGACCGGCACGCTGAGCCATACCGCCACCAACCTGATCGATGCCTGGACCCAGATCGGGCTGGAGATCGCCCGCGCCGGCGTCAAGAAGGTGGTGTTCGTCAACTCGCATGGCGGGAACGTGTCGATCCTCGACATCGTGGCGCGCGAGTTGCGGGTGCGCGCCGGCATGCTGGCGGTCAAGACCGGCTGGAGCCAGTATTGGCCCAAGGATATCTATTCCGACATCGAGAACCGTCACGGCATCCATGGCGGCGACAGCGAGACGTCGGTGGTGCTGCATTTGCGGCCCGAACTGGTGAACCGCGACAAGCTGCAGGACTACCCCTCGGTCGCGGCGCGCGACGAGCAGGCCTACAAATACATGCGGCCGATCGGGCCAACGAGCTACGCCTGGATCGCCAGCGACATCAACCCGCTCGGCACCGCCGGCGATGCGCATCTCGCCACTGCCGACAAGGGCCGGATCACCGTCGAGACGGCGGTGGACAGCTTCATCGAGCTGCTGCGCGAGGTGGAACGCTATCCGCTGCCGGGGACGCGGGGGTAGTACGGCCGGCGCCGGCGCGGGCTGACCCCCACCCTTGATCCCTCCCCGCAAGGGGGAGGGAGACGATGGACCGCTATGCCAGTGTTAGGGTCTCCCTCCCC
>CBDIRF010000025.1:0-60155 GCA_965284115.1 Devosiaceae bacterium | reverse complement strand
GCAGCGACATACTCATCAGGCGTTGCCCCGCGCATCGAGCTGCCGCGACAGCAGTACCGATACCCGGTCGGCGAAGGCTTCGAGCCGGCCGATCAGCCGCCCAGCATCACCCGAAAGCTTGTTGTAGGCGATCACCGCCGGAATGGCGGCGAGCAGCCCCAGCGCCGTGGCGAACAGCGCTTCGGCGATACCCGGCGCCACCACCGCAAGGCTGGTGGATTTGGCCGCGGCGATCGAAGTGAAGGCGTTCATGATGCCCCACACCGTGCCGAACAGCCCGACGAACGGCGCGGCGCTGCCCACCGTTGCCAGCAACGACAGGCTGCGGTCGAGCTTTTCGCTCTCTGCCGCCACGGTGGTGTCGAGCACGATCCTGAGCCGCGCCTGCAGGCCGCCCGAATTGGCGGCGTTTTCGGCATGGCTGCCGTTCCACTCTTCCATCGCCGCGGCGAAGAGAGCGCCCAGCCCGGTGCGCGGACGGTCCTGCAGTCGCGCGTAGATCTGGGTGAGCGGTTCGCCCGAGGCGAAGATCTTGTCGAACGCCTGCATCTCGCGCTTCGCTTTGGCATAGGCAGCGGCCTTGGCGAAGATCACCGCCCAGCAGGCAATCGAGGCGAACAGCAGCCCCAGCATCACCGACTTCACCACCCAATCGGCCTGCATGAACAGCGCGAACATCGACATGTCGTGCGCCGCGGCGACCGGCTCCACCATCACCGTTTCCATCAGGTGCCGAACTCCACGCCCTCGAGGCGCGACACGGTGCTGAGGCCGGCGAGGCAGATTTTGGGGTCAAGCCCGGTGCCTTCGCAGGCCACCACGTCGTTGATCAGCACCCGGCTCACCTTGTCGCAGCCGAGCTCGCCGATATCGAACTGCAGCACCCGGGTCTTGCCCTCCGGCATCGCCTTGAAATCCAGCGACACCAGCCGCTCGATGCCGCCACCGGCGCCGAACAGCGCGATCTCGAAGGCCGAACGCGTCAGCTCGGTGCCGAGTTGGTTGGTGGCGAGGAAAGTGACGCGGCAGCCGGTTTCGCTCGGCGTCAGCGCGTTGAGCTCCAGCGCCAGGCCGGGCGCCGGAGCGGTCTCCTGCGCCAGGGTGGGCGTCGCGCTGAGCGTCGCCAGCAGCAAAGCAATCGTGAGGCGCATGGCGGCGCTCCTATTTGTTGAGGACGAGTTTGCCCTGCCGCGTGATCCGCAGCCGGTAGGTCAGGCCCTGGTGGGCGATACCGATCTCGGTGGCGCCACCGAACAGTTCCTCGGTGGTGAAGCTCGGCAGCCCCGCCTGTGCGTCGGTTTTGGCCGTCGCCTCCGGCAGCGCCGTCATGTTCTGTAAGTCCTCAAGTCGCACCCTGGTCACCCCGACCACCTGCCGTCCATTTAAAACATGAGTGTGATTATCAGAATTATGCCGACACGCAAGCGCCACAATGTCGTCCGGGGGCGGCGAGGGGGCGCACAAGCCTCTTGGTGTCATAGGGGAGAGCCCGTCTCCCATGGAGTGGGGTCCTCCTCCGCAGCTCAAGGTGGTCGCGCCTCGCCCCTGAGGGGAGAGGGTAGTGGAGCTAGGACCTTCAGGTCCGTAGCGAAACTGGGTGAGGGGTTCAGCTTCTCAGCGGGCGCTTGTTGCGCCGCTTCACCCCTCATCCGGCGCTACGCGCCACCTTCTCCCCTGAGGGGAAGAGACAGACCCGCGAACGCCGGTGAGAGAGGGGCCGCCGCCCCTAAGCGATCCGCCCGAACCACAGCATCGACAGCCCGGCCGCGGCCATGGCCAGCAGCGCTCCGGCGCCGGCGAAAATGAACGCGATCTCGGTCAGCTTCTTCTCGCTGATCAGCCGGGTGGAGAGCGAGTTGTAGACCCCGGCAAGGTCGGCGGCGCTGGCCGCTTCGTAATACTCGCCCTCGGTGGCGTCGGCGATCGCCTGCAGCGTCGTGGCGTCGAGCTGGGCCCGCATCGAGCGCCCGCCGAAATCCACCACGTCGCCCGAGGCCGAACCGAACCCGACGGTGAACACCTTCACTCCATAGTCGCCGGCCAGCCGCCCGGCGGCAACTGGGTCGGGGCCGGTGGTGGTGGCGCCGTCGGTAAGGAGGATCACCACGGCGCTGCGATATGAGCCGGGTTCGACCGGTATGTGCTTGCCGGGTGGCGCAGTCGCCGTGCCGGCCAGCAGCCCATCGGCGCCACCATTGGCGCCGAAGCGTTCGCCGCTGACACTGGGCAGCCCCAACTGGTTGCGCTGGTTGCCGCTGCCGTCGAGATCAAAGCTCTGGTCAGGGAAGATTGTCGCCAGCGCCACCAGCACCCCGGAACCGACGGCGGTGCCGCGCCGCAGATCGAAACCGTTGATCGCCTGGTACAGCGCCTCGCGGTCGATGGTCGGGGCTTGCACCAGCACCGCCGCCGAGGCGAAGGCGACGATGCCGACCTGCACGTCGGCCGGTTGCTTCCGGATAAATTCCTTGGCCGCCTCCTGCGCCGCGACGATGCGCGATGGCTCGACATCGCGGGCCCGCATCGAGCCCGACACGTCCATCGAGAGGATCACCGTTGCCCGCGACGAGGCGAGCTCCACCACTGCCGCCGGTCGCGCCACCGCGACAATCAGCACCGTGATCGCTGCCAGCAGCAGGGCAGGGGGCACGTGCCGGCGCCAGCCCACCCCCTTGCCCAACGCCTGCTTGACGATGGCGAGGTTGGCATAGCGCATCGCCGCCTTCTTCCGGCGCCGCAGCAACCAGATGTAGGCGCCGATCAGCAGCGGCACCAGCAACAGCAGCCAGAGCATGTCCATCCAGATGAAGGTCATGGCACCACCCGTTCCACCCTATGCCCCCACCATCTCTGGCAGGTTGCCGCCACCGCCGAGCCGCGATTGCGCCTTGCGCATATTGGCAAAGCGCAGCACCGCATCGACCAGGTCGTCCGAAGTCGAAAGTTCGAGCACATCGAGCCCCGCCGCCGCGAAGGCTTCCATCTGCGCTGCTTCGTTGGCTGCTGCCGCGGCGACGAAGCGCCGCCTAAACCCCTTGTCCACCGTGTCGACGAACAGCTGCTCGCCGGTTTCCGCATCCTGGAACAACAGCATGCCGACATCGGGCAGCGCCATGTCGAGCGGATCGAGCAGCCGTACCGCCACTGCCTCGTGCCGCTGGCTGAGCCGGAACAGCCCGCGCTCCCAACCCGGCCGCGAGATGAAATCCGACACCACGAAGCAGATCGAGCGCCGCCGCATCACCGACATCGACCGGCCGATGAAGGCATTGAGATCGGTCTCGGGCGACCGCAGCAGCCGCGGATTGGCCAGCACCTTGTCGACGAGGTGCAGCACGTGCCGCCGCCCGGTATGCGGCGGGATCACGTAGTCCGATTGGCCGTTGAACAGGATCGCTCCGACCTTGTTGCCCTGCCGGGTCAGCAGCCGGGTCAGCACCGCGGCGAACTCGGTGAGCATTTGGCGCTTGGTCACCTGGTCTGAACCGAAATCCACCGACGGACTGAGGTCGAGCAGGAACCAGGCGGTGACGTCGCGGTCCTCGTTGTAGATCCGCACATGCGGCACCTGGGTGCGCGCCGTGACGTTCCAGTCGATGTGCCGGACGTCGTCATAGGTCTGGTACTCACGCAGGTCGGCGAAATCGAGCCCGAAGCCGCGGAACAGCGTGCGATAATCCCCCTGCAGCAACCCGTCGAGTTTGCGGATCACCGTCCACTCGAGGCGACCGAGGAGCTTTTCAGCCTGCTGCGGCGATGCGGACATGCGCCTCCAGGGGTTTGTCGGGGGCGGGGATGGCCTTCAGCACCTGGCCGATGATCTGGTCCGGGGTGATCGACTCCGAGATCGCTTCGTAGGAGAGGACGATCCGGTGCCGCAGCACGTCCGGGATGACGTCGAGCACATCCTCGGGCAGCACGTATTCACGGCCGCGCAGGAACGCCAGCGCCCGGCCGGCTTCGATCATGTTGATCGAAGCGCGCGGGCTCGCACCATAGGTGAGGAAGCGCTGCATGTCGCCGAGGCCCGCGGCCGCCGGGTTACGCGTGGCGCTCACCACCTTGACCGCGAACTGGATCAGCGAGGGATCGACGAACAGGCTGTGGCACTTGGCCTGCAGGGCCACCAACTGCTCGGTGGTCGCCACTCGCGTCACCGCCTGCATGAGGCCGGTGACGCGCGAGACGATGACGAATTCCTCCTCTTCGCTCGGATAGCCGACGAGGACCTTCATCATGAACCGGTCGACCTGTGCCTCGGGCAGCGGGTAGGTGCCTTCGGTTTCGATCGGGTTTTGCGTTGCCATCACCACGAACGGGTTCGGCACCTTGTGCGTCTCGCCCGCGATGGTCACCTGCCGCTCCTGCATCACCTCGAGCAGGGCGCTCTGCACCTTGGCGGGGGCGCGGTTGATTTCGTCGGCCAGCAACAGGTTGCAGAACACCGGCCCCAGCGTCGTCGAGAAGTCGCCGGTCTTCTGGTTGTAGATGCGGGTGCCGACGAGGTCGGATGGCACGAGGTCCGGGGTGAACTGCACCCGCTTGAACTGCCCGTGGACGACATCGGCCAGCGTGTTGACGGTCAGGGTCTTGGCCAACCCCGGCACGCCTTCGACCAAGAGGTGCCCCTTGGCCAAGAGCGCGACCAGCACCCGTTCGAGGAAATGGTCCTGCCCGACCACGACTTTCTTCACCTCGTACAGCAACTGCTCCATCAGCGAAGCGGCGGCAGCGCCGGAGTCTTCGATGTGTCGGTCATTTTTCTCCGTCGGGGTTGGAGTGGGAAGTGTCGTTGCTACAGCGGATCTCCTGCCGCCGCGGCGGCGTTTTCGATCGGCACGGCAAAGCCGATGCCGGCGAAGGTCCTGAGGCCGGACGGGTTGAGGATGGCGGTGACGATCCCCACCACCTCGCCGTCGCCATTGACCAGCGGCCCGCCCGAATTGCCGGGGTTGGCCGCCGCGTCGAACTGGATGAGGTTTTGCAGTTTCGGCTGGCCGTCCTGGGCCAGCGCCCGCCCCAGCCCGGAGACCACCCCGGCCGATGCCGACGGGCCGATGCCGAACGGGAAGCCGACCGCGACCACCTCGTCGCCCGGGTTGAGCCCGGCGCTGGTCGCCAGCGTTGCGGGTTCCAACTCGTCCGGCAGGTTCAGCGGCCGGATGATGGCGAGGTCGCTCTCTGGCCGGGCCCCGATGATCATCGCCTCGGACTCGCTGCCGTCCCAAAACTGCACGCGCAGCTTCTTGGCGGCCCCCGCCACATGCAGATTGGTGAGAATGGTGCCCTGGTCGTCGATGACGACGCCGGTGCCCACCGCGGTGAAGCGCTCGTGGAAATCCTCTTCCACCTTGCCCTCGGCGGGGATCTCCGCCTGCGCCTCGGGCTTGTCGGCAGCGGCCTTATCGGTCGCGTCCCCGTAGCCGTCGACCCGCACCACCGATTTGATCACCTTCGCATAGGCCACCGACTCGATCCATGGCCCGCGCGGCCGTTCGTCCACTACCTTGTTGACGGCCGTCATGAACTGCCAGTCGCTGATCCGCTGCGGATCGGGGGTGATGAGGTCATAGGCGCCGATCAGCAGCAGTGTCACCACGGCCCCGGCGCCGACCAGCACCGGACCCTGGTGCCGCTGGTAGAGCCGGCTGCACCAGGCACTGACACGCATTCGCAATGTTGGTTGGGTAGGCTCTTCTGGAGTGTCGAGGTAAACCGGGCTGACCCCGTCGCGCGCCACCCAAGCGGAACCGGCCGTGGTCCGCGGCCGTAGTGACCGGCTATAGAGTGGTCGCCGTCTTGTCACCAAACGCTCCCGCGTTCGAGTGCAGGCCGTCCCCTTCCCCTCGATGACAAGCTAGTCCTGCGCCGCGCCTTGCAGCAAGGCGCAAGGCTGCATCAGCTGTGGTTGCTCTCCGAAATGTGAGAGTTGTGTCAGCCCGCCGGGCGCGTTGCGGCGCGCGTCATTTCCTGTGTGCGCGTCAGCACGTAAGCGAGCCCGACCAGCAACAGCAGACCGCCGCCGAGCAGCAGCGTATCGAGCAGCAAGCCGCCCTCGACACCGGTCTTCACTGCCTGGAGCAAGAGGCTCAGCACTGTCCCCGCTGCGAACACCGCCAGCCCCTGCCGCCCCATCAGCCGCAACGGCGCCGCGAGCCGCGACGCGGCGACCCGGTGCATGACGCCGAGCGAGGCGACGACATAGAACAGCGCCAGCGCATGCAGCAGCCGGGGCAGGGCGAGGTAGGTCTTGTCGAACCAGGTGACGTAGAACGGCAGCCCGAGCTTGCTGAGCAAGCCCAGCCCCTGCCGGCCGAGATCGCCGAGCGCCGGAATTTTCATCCACAGCAGGACGAACAGCAGGAACGCCGCCGCGAGCCCGAACAGCACCGGGCTCCTCGGCACGAAGCGCCGGCCCTGCTTCATCGCCATGCCTGAGAGCAGCCCGATGACGAACAGGATCTGCCAGGAGAACGGGTTGAAGAACCAGCCGCCCTGGGTTGGGAAGTTCGGCAGGTTGAGGCGGAATTGCCCGGCCAGCGCCCAGACGAGGATCGAGCCGAGCATCGTCTGCACCGGCCAGCGCAATCCCAGGACGATCACTAGCGGCGTCACCAGCAGCAGCGTCATGTAGAGCGGCAGGATGTTGAGATAGCCCAGCTGGTGCGTCAGCAGCGGCAGGCCGATCATCGTCTGCAGCGGGAAGCCGAAGATCGGCGCGATATTGTTCTTCTCCAGCACCTCGTCGAGCCCGAACCACAACGCAGCGGCGGCGAAGATGGCCAGCGCGATCATGGTGATGCTCAGGTGGACGAAATAGAGCTGCCGCGCCCGCGCCCACACCCTGGCGATCGCCGGCCACAGGGGCCCGCCGACGAAGCGCCCGGAATAGGCGAGCCCGGCGGCGACACCAGACATGAACACGAACGCCTCGGCGGCATCCGAGAAGCCGAAATTCCGGCTGGTCAGGTTCTCGTAGAACGTTCCCGGCACGTGGTTGATGAAGATCATCACCAGCGCCAGCCCGCGAAACATGTCGAGCCGCGAGTCGCGGCCGGGCGCATTGTGGCCATGCCGGTGTCCGTCGTGGCAAAGCCGGCAAAGGCTTTGAAGCGCTCGAGCAGCGGAACGCGCTTCAGCGTGGCAAGGGTCTCAGGCATGAGCAGAACTCGTTCCCGCAATGGCCGGCACGGCGAGGGCAGGGCCCGGCTGCGTCCAGCTCAGGAAGATGCGCTGCTGCTCGACGATGATCGGCGCCGGTGCAGTCTCGCTCGTGGTGGTGAAAAGGATCGGCCTCCGACCGTTCGAAATGCCGCGCGAGGTCGCCGCAATCAACAGCGGCGCGCCGATCGCCGGCAGCGCCACCGGCAACAGCCATGGCACCAGGTCGCTGGCAAACGCCGTCGAGATCGCCAGCACCGCGGCGCCCGCCACGGTCACCCACCAACTCGCGGCGAACGCCGTCGCAAGGCTCACGCGGCCCTCGTCCCGGTTGGTCGCCGGCCAGCCGCCATCGAGCCCGAGCAGGATTTCGATTACCGCCTTGCTCTGGAAGCACAGCATGATCGGCGCGAGCAGCGTCGAGATCACGATCTCGACGACCACCGACAGCGCCGCCCGGAGCGTCCCGCCGAAACCCTTGTTGCGCCCACCGAGGCTGGAGCGCACGAGGATCAGGAATTTCGGCAGCAGCAGAGCCACGCCGACTGCGACTGCCAGCACCCAGATGCCGGTCTCGTTGTCGCGCCACCAGTATTTGCTCGGCAGCGCCGCGGCGAGAATGCTCGCCGCCATCAGCGTCAGCCATAGCGGCGAGGCGGCATAGGCCATGATGCCCTGGACGAAGGTGAAGCGGCTCCAGAGCCTCAGCTCCGGCGCCCCCAGCACGCGGCGGTGCTGCAGGTTGCCCTGGCACCAGCGCCGGTCGCGCTTGGCATATTCGATCAGGTTTTCCGGGCCTTCCTCATACGAGCCGCCGAGGTACGGATCGACCTCGACCTTCCAGCCGGCCCGCGACAACAGCGCCGCCTCGACATAGTCGTGGCTGAGGATATGCCCGCCATGCGGCGGCTTTCCGGATAGCACCGGCAGCCCGCAGCTCGCTGCAAAGGCCGGCACCCGCACGATGGCGTTGTGCCCCCAGTACGGCCCTTCCTCGCCCTGCATCAGCGCGGTGCCGCGCGCGAAATAGGGAGAGAGATAGGCCGCCGAGAACTGCATCACCCGGCCGAACAGGCTCTGCGCGTGGATCACCTCGGGCACCGTCTGCAGCAACCCGAGCCGCGGATCGTCATCCATCCGCCTTGCCATCGCGGCGATCGTCGCACCGTCCATCAGGCTGTCCGCATCGAGGATCAGCGCATAGTCATAGGCGCCGCCCGAGCGCGAGATGAAGTCTTCGATATTGCCGGCCTTCTTGCCGATGTTCCGCTCGCGCCGGCGATAAAACACCCGTCCCTCGGCCATTGGTTCATGCAGCAATTGCTCGAACCAGACGATCTCCTCGGCGGCGACCTCATCGCGGTTGGTGTCCGACAGGATGGCGAAATGGAATTGGTCGGCGAGCCCCAGGCCGACGATGCTCCGGTTCATCGCGGCAACGCGCGAAAAGCTGGCCGCTGCGTCTTCGTTGTAGACCGGCATCAGGATCGCCGTCATGCCAAGCGGGCGCCCGACGCTCTGCTTTGCTGGCTTCGGTGGCGCCAGGATGCCAAGCACCCCGGCGACGCCGCCCCACACCAGCCAGAACCCCACCAGCGTGAACAGCGTGGTGCGCAGCACGTCGAGCGGGCTGGTGCCGTCATTGCCGATAAAGCGCATGTACAGCCAGCCGCCGCCGAGGCTGAGCAGCGCTGCCGCGCCCAACGCCAAGGCTCGCGTAAGGTGAGCTCGGCTCACATGGGCTCTCGCCATCTATCGCGGCCCTGCGGACGGCATCGGGTGAGGCCGTCAGAACCGCGGCAACGCCGCGGCGAACGCGGCGCGCAGCGTCAGCAACAGCGATGTGCGCCGCCGCTCCAGCACCTGCTTGGGCATGGCCATGGGAGCATCGGGAAGCGCGCCCGAAAAGTCCTCGGAACGGTCGTGCTTCATGCCAGTGCCCTCCACTGATAGAGCCAGGTCTCGCTGATGGTCCGGCCGGTGCTGACGATATTGGCCTTGAGCTCGACCGGCTCGCTGCCCTCGATCAGCACGTCGAGCGCCAGCCGCCACACGCCGTTGGCATCGACCCTCGACAGCGCCGTCGAGATGATTTCGCCGGCGCTCGCCGTGGCGACGACATCGAGCTTGGCCTCGCTCGGCATGGCGGTCAGTTCGCCGCCGGTGAAGTCGATGACGAACTTCCTGAGCTTTGCGTCGTTGGCGACACCCGAAACGCCACCCTGGCCGGCGCGGGTTTCGACCACGTGGGCCAGGGGCGCTTCGTCCCTGGGCAGCAGGTCGCCCCAGATCAGCCGATAGCGGAACTCGCGCGTATCGCCGGCCTTGATCGGCTCGGACGGGATCCAGAACGCCACGATATTGTCTTCGGCTTCGAGCCGCGACGGCGCCTCGATCAGCCGCACGCTGCCCTGGCCCCAGTCACCCACCGGCTCGACCCGCGCCGACGGACGGCGCTCGTAATGCGCCCCGGCATCCTGGTAGGTCTCGAAACTGCGGTCGCGCTGATAGAGCCCGAAGGCCCGCGGGTTGTTCTCCCACAGGTAGGAGTTGCCGATAGCAGGCGTGTTGTTGAGCGGCCGCCAGAACACCTCGCCGCCATCGCGCTCGACGATCAGCCCGTTGCTGTCATGCACCTGCGGCCGATAGTCGTCGAAGCTCGAACGGTTGGTCTCGGCGAACAGGAACATCGAGGTCAGCGGCGCAATGCCGATCTCGCCGATATCGGCGCGGAAGAACAGCCGCGCCGTGATATCGATCATCGTTTCCTGCGCTGCATCGCTCGCCGGAGTGATCTCGAAGCGGTAGGCGCCGGTGACGCTCGGGCCCTCGAGGCTGGCATAGGCGACCAGCGGCTTCCCCTCGCTCGGGCGTTCCAGCCAGAACGCCGAAAAGCGCGGGAATTCTTCCGGCCCGGACTGCCACGAGTTGATGGCGAGGCCACGGGCGCTGAGCCCGTAAATGTTGTTGCGGCCCAGCGCCCGGAAGTAGCTCGAGCCGAGGAACGAGACCAGCTCGTCCATCTTGTCGGCAACGTTCACCGGATAGTTGATGCGCACGCCGGCGATCCCGGGGAACGCCTCGGCCGCAGCCTCCTCGCCCATCGCCTTGTCGTAGAACATGAAATCGGCGTTGGAGAAGCCGAAGGGCGTCGCCTCGCCCTCGACCACCTCGAACACGCCCACCGGCTCCTTGAACAACCAGCCCATCGGGAAGGCATGCACCTGGAAGCCGGAATTGTTGTCGATCCAGCGCGCCTGCTGCGCGTCGAACTGGATCTTGCGGTAGCCGTCATAATCGAGGCCCGCGAACAGTTTCGGCAGCTCCGGCACCGCCGCGTTGAACGGCTCGGCCGCCTTCGCGCGCATGCGCTCGGTCAGTACATCATAGTCAAACGCTTCGGCTTCGCTCTCCTGAGCGAAGGCGACGCGCGTGAGGGATGTGGTGGAAAGCAGCGCCGCCGTTGCGGCTGCGGCTCGGAGAAAGGCTCGCCGATCGAGCCGATGGTGAGGAACAGAAGACATGCACTATCGCTATGGAGGGATCGGGACACCAAACACGAATTCCGCAACGCCGTTGAGCGCCGAAAGTTGTCGCATAGGAGCTATGCACGGGCGGAATGGATATGATTTCGCCGCAATGCGTTACGAGTTCTGGCCGTTTCCGCATCCGGAATCCTTTGAATGAGCGACGCCGTCGCGCTGCGTCCCCCACGAACCCTGCCGCTTGGCCTGGCCCGTCTCATCCCGCTGGTTTGCGCCATCGTCGGGCTGGCGATCCGCTACCTGGCCTTCGCCGCTACCGTGCCCGACGCCTCGATCGCCAGTTTCGCCCCGGGCATGTGCCGCTGGGATTGCGCCTGGTACGTGAAGCTGTCGCAGACCGGCTACGACCCGTTCCCGGTGCCGACGATGATCAACGCCGGCAACTGGGCCTTCTTCCCGCTCTACCCGATCCTCGTCGCCATGGTCCGTACTGTGACCGGCTTAGAGACCATCGTCGCCGCCACCGGCCTATCGATTGTCTTCTGCATTGCCTCGGCCCGCGTCGCCTGGCCACTGCTCGGCAAGGACCTGCGCGCCTACACGCTGTTCTCGGTCTTCCTGCTCGCCGGCCCATTCTCCATCTGGTTCACCACCTTCTACACCGAGGTGCTGTTCCTGTTTCTGACCCTCTGCGTCTTCGCGGCCCTACGGAACAGGCAGTTCCTGCTTGCCGGCCTGTTCGCGGCCTTGCTGTCGGCCACCCGTATCGTCGGCGTGTTCATCGTCTTCGCCATCCTCATCGAAATCTGGCAGGCGCACCGCGCCAATGGCGGCAACTGGCGCGATTTCGTGCCGGCGGTGCTGAGGCGCCCCGAGCACCTCCTGGCGCTGTTCATCGCGCCGCTCGGCCTCTTCGCCTACATGGCGTACCTCCACTTCCATATCGGCGACGCCCTGGCCTTCAGCCACGTGCAGCGCGCCTGGTCGCGGCCATCGGGCCTGCCGCCGGTCTTCGTCTGGAACGCTCTCACCAGCTTCCCGAGGGAGGGCTGGGTGCCCACCCCGTCACAGCAGCTCGCTGTCGCCGTGCTCGTCGGCTACGCGCTGTCGATCGTTCTCTTGGTGAAAAAGCGCTACGGCATGGCGGTCTATTCGCTGATCTGCCTCACCCTGCCGCTGTTCGCCGGCATGGCCTCGGTGCTCCGCTTCACCGCCGCGTTGGCGCCGATGCCGCTGATGCTCACCGAGCTTCTGGCGCGCCGCCGCTGGCTGTTCGCTGTCGCATTGCTGGTTCTGCTCGCCGGTGGCTACTTCACCACCATCGGCTGGCTGACGGGGTATCTGAGCCTTGTCTAGCCCGCTTCGCCTCGGCGCTTACCTGCTGATCGGCCTTGTCGCGCTGTTCGAGCTCGGCGTGGTCTGGCTGATGCTGCACCCCAACGTGCCGTCCGATTATCGCGCCTACTACATCGACAAGACCACCACTTGCCTCAACCAGCCGGTAAGCGGCCAATATGCGCTCGGCGCCGTCATCCCCTTTACCCCCGAGGGCAAGGACGCGGCCAAGCTGATCCGGGTCTGCGGCCTCGAAGGCCCGACCGGTGACGGCAACCACGCCGTCGGCACCAGCGCCCGTTTGCGCTTCGTCTACAGCGAGACGGCCACTGCGTTGACCCTGCAACTGGCAATGGTCGCGATACAAAAGGGCGGCAACATCGTGCCGCAACGCGTCGAGATCGTCGCCAACGGCGTGCCGCTCGATACCATCACGCTCGACCAACCCACGCCGCAGCAGTTCTCGCTGCCGCTTCCGGCCCCGGCCGATGGCAGGCTCGAACTCGAGCTGCGCTTCCCCGATGCCGTGCAGATGGGCCCGACCGACCCGGACAATCGCCTGCGCTCGATCAAGCTGCTCTCGGCCGCACTTCTCCCTGCCTGATCGGGTCCAGGGTCCATCCGTCTCCCCGTTTCGTGGTGGAGGACCACCGCGAGGCCGGTGCGCGCTGACCCCCACCCCTGTCCCCTCCCCGCAGAGGGGAGGGAGACGCTCCCACCAAGGCCAGTGTTTCGGTCTCCTCCCCTCGGCGCGACCTCTTGTCGTCGCCCTTGCGGGGAGGGGACAGGGGTGGGGGTCCACAGCCACCGGCCTCGCGATGCGCCCCACCCGCCTGAAAGTTTCCTTAACCGATCGGTTGACAACCCTCCTTGCGAGGTATATTAAACCGATAAGTTATCAACTGAAGGGTTGAGAAATGGACTGCGTCGAACTCACCAGCACCGCGCCGACCCGGACCTCCGCCGTCACGACGCCGGCCAATGACCCGGTCATCCTGATCGCCCGCAGCTTCGAAGCGCCGCGCGCCCTGGTCTGGCGCTGCTATACCGAGCCACGTCATCTGGTGCATTTCTGGGGGCCGAAGGGCGCCACCAATCCGGTGAGCGAAGTCGACCTGCGTGTCGGCGGCGCCTGGCGCCAGGTGATGCGCTTCGCCTCCGGCAACGAATATGGCTACACCAGTGCCTATCTCGAGATTTCCCCGGTCGACCGGCTGGTGTGGCGCGATGCTCCCCAGGGCTATCGCTTCGGCGATACGCTGCCGCCCGCCGAGATGGTCACCGAGATGACCCTTGCCGAAGCGGGCCGTCTCACCAGCGTCCATATCACCGTCCGCTTCACCTCGCTCGCGGCGCGCGACCAGGCCGTCAAGCGGGGCTTCGCTGCCACCGTCAGCGACGGCAGCGACAAGCTCGATCTCTACCTTTTCACCCTCAGCGCCACCGCGGCGTTCAGCCAGGAGTAAGCGTCATGCACACCTTCACCTCTCGCGACGGCACCAAGATCGCCTATGACGTGCGTGGCTCCGGCCCGGCCGTTATCCTGATCGATGGCGCCTGGTGTGGCCGCAACATGGGCCCGATGCCCAAGCTCGCGCCGCTGCTGGCTCCGCATTTCACCGTCTACAACTATGACCGGCGCAGCCGCGGCGACAGCGACCTCTCCACCGACTACTCGCCCGACCGCGAATATGAGGATCTCGCCGCGCTGATCGATATCGCCGGCGGCTCGGCCAGCCTCTATGGCACCTCGTCAGGCGGAGCGCTGGCGCTGTTCGCCACCGCCCGCGGCCTGCCGGTCGATCGTCTGGCCATCTTCGAGGCGCCGTTCACCGACGTCCCCGGCGGCAAGCCCATGCCGAGGGGCTACCAGGCCGAAGTCGAGCGCCTCGTCGCCGAGGGTCGCCGGGCCGACCTCGCCAAGTACTTCATGGTCAGGATGATCGGCATGCCGGCAATCATGATGCCGATCATGCGGCTCAACCCGCACTGGAAGGCCATGCTGCACAACGCCCTGAGCCTGCCGCACGATACCGCGGTGATGGAGGGCTACGGCTTTCCGACCGCGGCGGCCCGCTCGATCCGCGTTCCGACCATCGTCATGAGCGGCGACAAGACCTTCAAGCAGTTGAAGGAGCCGGTGCGTCTCGCCCGCGAAACCATCCCGGGCGCCCGCTACGCTTCGCTGCCCGGCCAGAGCCACGATGCGGCGGCCGAGCTGGTCGCTCCCGTGCTGATCGATTTCTTCGCCGGCGCCGATAGCGCGCGCGCCGCTGCCTGACATCAAGAGACCGAAATGACCGACCACCTGTCCACTACCCTGTCTGCCCTCGCCGACCCCACCCGCCGCGGCATCCTGGCCCGGCTGTCACAGGGCGAGGCGACGGTCAGCGAACTGGCCGAGCCCTACGACATGTCGATGGCCGCCGTCTCCAAGCACCTCAAGGTGCTGGAAAAGGCGGGGTTGATCTCCCGTGGCAAGGAAGCCCAGTGGCGTCCCTGCCGGCTCGAGGCCGCCCCGATGGCCGAGGTCGCGGACTGGGTCGAGACCTACCGCCGCTTCTGGGACGAGAGCCTCGATCGCCTCGGCGATTACCTGGCCGAACTGCAGAAAGGCGACCCCGGCGGCTCCCGGAACTAGCTCCGGGCCGCGAGGCCGAAACAAGCATGCAGCGACCCAAGGTCATAGCGCTCTCGGATTACCGCCGGCAGCACGACGGCGAAGCTCTGCGCCGACGGCAGAGCGCCGGAACGGAACACTGGTTCGTACTTTACTGGCGCTATTGGGCCGAAAGCCTCGATCGCCTCGACGCCTACCTGCTGAACCTCAAGGAGCTGAAAATGGCACTGAAGGACCTGAAGATCGAAGCCCCGACGAACGAGCCGATCGTCATCGCCACCCGTGATTTCGCCGCGCCCCGCGCCCTGGTCTGGAAGGTGATGACCGAGCGGGAGCACGTCGCCCGCTGGTGGGGCATGGATGGACAGAAGAACATCATCACCTCGTTCGACGTCCGCCCCGGCGGTAAGTGGCGCATCGAGTTGCACGGCGACAAAGGCCACGTCTTCATCTTCATCGGCGAATACCGCGAGGTCATCGCCCCCGAGAAGTTCGTCTGGACCTTCGGCATGGAAAACATGTTCATCGGCAAGACGGTGATCGAGACCCATACCTTCGAAGAAGACGGCGCCATCACGCACTACAAGTCAGTTTCGAACTTCGAAAATATCGGCGATCGCGACGGCATGGTCGCCTCGGGCATGGAGGTCGGGATGCGCCGCGGCTTCATGATCATGGACCAGCTCCTCGCCGAACTCATTCAAGAAGCCTGAACGATGCTCTCCGACCTCACCAGCATCCCCAGCAACCGCCGTCTCGAGATCGAACGCGAGTTCGATGCCCCGCGCGACCTCATCTGGATGATGTTCGCCGATCCATACCACCTCAGCCAGTGGTGGGGGCCGAAGGGTTTTACCAACCCGGTGGTGGAGCTCGACCTCCGCCCCGGCGGCCGCTGGTACCACGTCATGCGCGGTCCCGACGGCAGGGACTACCCGGCTGACAGCGAGTTCATCGAGGTGACCCCGCCCGAGCGCATCGTCTACCGCAACCGGCAGCTCGAGGCGGAAGCCTTCGGCAACAACCCGCCGCCGAGCTTTTTGCGGGTGATTACCTTCACCGATATCGGTGGCGGCCGCACCCGGCTGACCCTCGACGCCTATTTCGACACCGCCGCCAACAAGGACGCTATCGTCCGCCGCGGCTTCCGCGCCGGCGTGCTCGAGAGCTTCGACAAGCTCACCGCGCACCTCACGACTGGAGCAACAAAGTGAAGTTCACCACCAGCATCCTGCAGTCCGGCAACAATACCGGCATCATCGTGCCCTCCGAGGTGCGCGACGCGCTCAACGGCGGCAAGAACCCGCTGGTCGTCGTCAGCCTCGCCGGCCACACCTGGCGCAGCAAGGTGGCGACCATGGGCGAGAAGTTGCTGGTCGGTGTCAGCGCCGAAATCCGTGGGCTCACCGGAGTCAAAGGCAGCGAGACGCACGAGGTCGAACTGACCCTCGACGACCAGCCGCGCCTTGTCGAGGCGCCCGGCGACCTGCAGGCCGCCCTCGACGCCGACCCCGTCGCGCTGGCCGCCTGGAACAAGCTGGCCCCCAGCCACAAGAAGGCCCACGTCACCGCCATCGAAGGCGCCAAAGCCCCGGAGACCCGGCTGCGGCGCGTGCAGAAGGCCATTGAAATGCTGACCGCCTAGCAACGAACATCGGCCTCTCCAATCCTCCCCCGCGTGGCGGGGTGCGGCTGAGGGCAAACGCCCTCACCGCGGGGGGACCAGCGAAGCTGGTGGAGGGGGCGGCCAATCTCACAGTCACCAACATCCACCAACCCGCCATCGCGGGCACCGGCGGAGCCATACCCCAACCACGGAGACTTCCAATGCTACGCCGTACCGTCCTTGCCATCGCCCTCCTCACCGGCTTTGCTTCCGCCCTGCCGGTCCTGTCTGCAACCGCCCAAGAAGGAACTGCTCCCATGCTCACTCCCACCAAGTCCGGCTACGTCCCCGTCACCGGCGGCAAGGTCTGGTACGCCACCTATGGCGAGGGCGCGCCGCTCGTCCTGCTGCATGGCGGCCTGATGACCATTGACAACTTCGGTCCGGTGCTCGCCGGTCTTGCCGCCACCCATCAGGTGATCGCCGTCGAGGCCCAGGGCCACGGCCATACCGGCCCGCTCGACCGGCCGATGAGCTTCGACAACATGGCCGCCGACGTCGCCGAAGTGATCAAGTCGCTGGGGCTCGAAAAGGTCGATGTCGTCGGCTACTCGATGGGCGGCACCATCGGGCTGCGGCTCGCGCTCGCCCACCCCGAACTGGTCGACAGGCTGGTCATCGCCTCGGCGCCCTATGCCTTCGCCGGCTGGCACGACTACAACCAGCAGGGCATGCGCGGCCTCAACGCCAGCCAGTTCGAGATGCTGAAACCCTCGCCGCTCTACCAGAGTTTTGCTGCGGTGAACCCCGACCCCGAGGTGAACTTCCCCAAGCTGCTCGACCAGATGCAGTATATGGGTCAGGACTACGACTTCTCGGCCGACATCGCGAACCTCAAGGTCCCGACCCAGCTGATCTATGGGACTGGGATGCGGTTCGCACCAGCCACTCTGCAAAGTTCTTCGAGCTGCTCGGCGGCGGCCTGCAGGACGCCCTGTGGGACGGCTCCGGCATGAACCAGAACCGCCTCGCCATCCTGCCGGGTGTGACGCACTACACCATGATGACCTCACCCAAGCTGGTCGAAACGGCGCTGGCGTTTATCGATCAGGAGTAGGACACGCCACTGGCAGACGGCCCCCTCCCATCCTCCCCCATGAAGGGTGAGGTGCCCTGCCGGCGGCTGTGGCTGGATCCAGCCACAGTCTCGATACCCCACCTCCCCCTTGACGGGGGAGGCAAGCGGAGCTTGTGAGCGCGAGCGAACTAGCGCAGCTCGGAGGGGGTGCGCAGCACGCGCCGCGTTCAAGGCCCTTGACCCACCACCCCCCGATCCGACCATCGCTCCATGCTTGAGTTGCTCTTCGACACGCCGCCTCGCGACCCCGCTGAAATCCTGCGCACCGTCTTCGGGCACCAGAGTTTTCGCGGCCAGCAGGAGGATGTTGTCCGCCACGTCACCGCTGGCGGCGATGCGGTCGTGCTGTTCCCCACCGGCGCCGGCAAGTCGATGTGCTTCCAGGTTCCGGCTTTGGCGCGGAAGGGCGTCGGCATCGTCGTCTCGCCGCTTATCGCCCTGATGCGCGATCAGGTCGAGGCGCTGAAGCAGGCCGGCGTCAACGCCGCAACCCTCAACTCCTCGGTCTCTTCCGAGACTCGTCCCGCACCTTCCGCGATCTCAAATCCGGCACGCTCGACCTGCTCTATGTCGCCCCCGAGCGGCTGGTGCTGCCCGGCTTCAAGTCGATGATGCAGGGCGTCGATATCTCGCTCATCGCCATCGACGAGGCGCATTGCGTCAGCCAGTGGGGCCACGATTTCCGCCCCGAATATCGCGAACTCGCCTCGATCGCCGCCGATTATCCGGGCGTACCGCGCATTGCGCTCACCGCCACGGCCGACCCGACCACTCGCGACGATATCATCGAGCGGCTCGGCCTCACCGATGCGCGCATCTTCACCACCAGTTTCGACCGCCCCAATATCAGTTACTCGATCGTCGAGCGCGACAATGCCCGGGCGCAGCTAAAGAGCTTTCTTGCCCGCCATACCGGCAACTCCGGCATCGTCTATTGCCTCTCCCGCGCCAAGGTCGACGCCACGGCCGAGTGGCTGAACAAGCAGGGGGTTCGGGCGCTGCCCTACCATGCCGGGATGAACGCCCGCGATCGCAGCGCCAACCAGGATGCCTTCCTCAAGGAAGAGTTGCTCTGCCTCGTTGCCACCGTGGCGTTCGGCATGGGCATCGACAAGCCCGACGTGCGCTACGTGGCTCACCTCGATCTGCCATCCTCGATCGAGGCCTACTACCAGGAAACCGGCCGTGCCGGCCGCGACGGCCTGCCGGCTGAAGCCTGGATGTGCTACGGCATGACCGACGTGGCGCAGCGTCGCCGCATGATCGACGAGGGCAACGCGCCCGATGAGGTGAAGCGGGTCGAGCGGCTGAAGCTCACCGCGCTGCTGGCGGTCTGTGAAACCCCGGAATGCCGCCGCAAGGCCATCCTCGCACATTTCGGCGAGCCGTATCCCGGCAGCTGCAACAATTGCGACACCTGCCTTTCGCCGGTCGAAACCTGGGATGGCTCCGACGCCGCCATCAAGGCGCTGGCCTGCGTCTACCGCACCGGCCAGCGCTTCGGGGCCGGGCACGTCGTCGACGTGCTCTTGGGCAAGGTCACCGACAAGGTCACCCAGTTCAGCCACCAGGACCAGCCGGTATTCGGGCAGGGCAAAGACATGGACCAGCGCTCCTGGCAGTCGGTCATCCGCCAGTTGACCGCCATGGGCCTGATCACCGTCGATCACGCTTTCGGCGCGCTGCACCTCGGCGAAGGCTCGCGCGAAGTGTTCCGTGGTGAGCGCAAGATCACCCTGCGCCGCGACCGCCCCCGCAAAGCCACCGAAACCCGCCGCGCCCTGCAGAACGCCGTGCAACTGCCGCCGGCCGCCCAATCGCTGTTCGAAGCGCTGCGCTCCGAACGCGCCAGTATCGCCAAATCCCAGGGCGTGCCGCCCTACGTGGTATTCCACGACACGACGCTGCGGGCCATGGCGCTGGAACGGCCGCAGACCCTGGCCGAGCTCGGCACCATCAACGGCATCGGGGAGAGCAAGCTCAAGCGCTATGGGGCAGAGTTTCTGGGTGTGCTGAAGGCGGCGGGGCCGGCGTAGCCATACTGAAGCAGACGGCCCCCTCCCATCCTCCCCCATAATGGGGAGGTGCCCCGCCGGCGCGTATGGCACCATCGAAGACAGAGCCTCGACTTTTCACCTCCCCCTTTATGGGGGAGGCCGGGAGGGGGCCGTCTCTATCAGTGATCGCTCACGTCCCGCGCGGCTTTGCCCGTGCCGTTGCTGCCGCTTCCAGCGGGTTCTCCGGCCAGTAATGTCGCGGGTAGCGGCCCTTCAGGTCCTTGGCCACATCCTTCCAGCTGCCGCGCCAGAACCCCGGCAGGTCGCGGGTCGTCTGGATCGGCCGATGCGCCGGGCTGAGCAGCACCAGTAGCAGCGGCACCTTGCCGCCGGCGACGCTCGGATGCCGGTCGAGCCCGAACAATTCCTGCACCCGCACCTCCAGCGCCGGCCCGTTCTCGGCGCCATAGTCGATCGGCAGGTGCGACCCCGACGGCGCATCGAAATGCGACGGCAGCAGCCGCTCGATCTCCTGCCGCCGGGCCCAGGGCAGCAGTGTCTCGAGCGCCACGCCAAGGTCGTCGGCGCCGATCTCGCTCAGCGCCGTTTTGCCGGTGATCGCCGGCGCCAGCCAAGCAATGTCCGCCGCCAGCCCGCCGTCCGACAGATCGGGCCACGCCTCGCCCAGCGTCGCGCGCAAATAGCTCGCCCGCTCCCGCAGCGCTTTCTGCTCCCTGCTCCACGGCAGTACGCTCACCCCGAGGCCGGCGATCCCCTCAGCCAGCGCTGCCGCCGCCTGCTGTGGCTCGGCAATCGCCACCGGCGCCTCATCCAGGCGCAAGGCGCCCAGCCGCCGCAACCGCCTGGCCCGCACGCTGCGCGAACCGCGGTCGAACGCCATCGCCACCTCGTCGACGATCTCGCCGGCGAACAGCTCTTCGATCGTCGCTCGTTCGATCGCCGCCGCCGCCCGGATCCGCCCGGTCGCCGCTGCGCCGGTGATATCGGTCACCACGAGGTACGGCGCACTCGCCAGCGCATCGGTGTGCTCGAGGCTCGCCTGCCGCCCGTTGGCCAGCCGGAACCGGCCACGCGCCCCGGCCTGCTGCGCCACCCGGTCGGGATAGGCCCGCGCCAGGTGCTGCCCAACCTCGCCGCCCGATCCGGTGTTGCCGACGAGTTGCGCCCAGCGCCGCGCCAACCCGTGCGCTTCATCCGCCCGCTTGCCGCGCTCGCGCCCGAACCGCTCCAGCCGGTGCACCAGGTCGGTGCCGTCGCCGCCGAGCCCGCGTTCGCCCAACAGCACCGCCAGTCGCGCCGCCGTCAGCGCATCATCTTCCTCCGCCGCGCGGTGGATCATGTGCCCCAGCCGCGGATGCAGCGGCAGCCGCGCCAGCGCTTTGCCCTCGGCGGTGATCCGCCCGGTCTCGTCCAGCGCCTCGAGGCCCTTGAGCAGCCCGACCGCTTCGTTCCAGGCCGGCCCCGGCGGCGGATCGAGAAACTTGAGCTGGTTAGGATCGCTCACCCCCCAGCCGGCGAGGTCCAACGTCAGGCCCGAAAGATCGGCCTCCAGCATCTCCGGCGCATCGAACGCCACGAGCGCCGCATGCTGCCCCTCGGCCCACAGCCGGTAGCATACCCCCGGCTCGACGCGCCCGGCGCGGCCGCGCCGCTGGTCGGCGGACGCCCGCGACACTTTTCGCGTTTCGAGCACCGACAGCCCGGTCGCCGGCTCATAGGCCGGCGCGCGCCTCAGTCCGCTGTCGACAACGACCCGCACCCCCCCGATGGTCAGCGAGGTCTCGGCGATCGAGGTCGCCAGCACCACCTTGCGCCGCCCGGCCCGCGCCGGCTGCACGGCGCGATCCTGCTCCTCCGGCGTCAGTTGCCCATAGAGCGGCGCGATATCGACGTCGCCGGGCACCCGCCCGGCCAGCCGCTCCGCCACCCGCCCGATTTCGGCCTGTCCAGGCAGGAACACCAGCGCCGAGCCGGGTTGCTCGCGCAGCGCTTCGAGCACGACGCTGGTCACTTGGTCCTCGATCCGCTGCAGCGGGTCGCGGTCGCGCCAGATCGTTTCCACCGGAAACACCCGCCCCTCCGACGCTACCACCGGCGCGCCGTCGAGCAGTTCAGCCACCCGCGCCCCGTCGATTGTCGCCGACATCACCAAGACGCGCAGGTCGTCGCGCAGCGCCGCCGCATCGAGCGCCAGCGCCAGGCCCAGATCGGCGTCGAGGCTCCGCTCATGGAACTCGTCGAACAGCACCGCGGCAATGTCACGGAGCTCCGGATCGTCGAGGATCATCCGAGTGAACACCCCCTCGGTCACCACCTCGATGCGGGTACGCTTACTGACCTTGGCGTCGAGCCTGACCCGGTAGCCGACCACCCCGCCGACTTCGTCGTCGAGCGATTGCGCCATCCGCCGTGCCGCGGCCCGCGCCGCCAGCCGCCGCGGCTCCAGCATGACGATCCGGCCATCGCCGCGCCACGGCGCCTCGAGCAGCGCCAACGGCACGCGCGTCGTCTTGCCGGCGCCAGGCGGCGCCACCAGCACGGCATAGGGGCCGGCCGCCAGCGCAGCCAGCAGCTCGGGCAGGGCTTCATCGATCGGCAGGGGCGGCAGCTTCATGCCGCTTCAATCGGGGAATTTGGGCTACACCGCAAGTCCGGTGCACGCGCCGGCCCGTCGGTTTGAAACTCAGCTGACGTTCTTCAGCATATCGAGCAGCGAGCCGTCGAAATCCTCGATCGGCGCAGCGACCGGCGCTGCCCGCTTGGTGGTCGCGATCTCCGACCACCCGACCACCACGGTAATACCCCCGACCTTGCGATCGGCGACGTACCAGGGTGTCAGCACCGTCGCGAACTGTGTCGCTGCACCACTCGTCGGGCTGGCAAATGTGCGCCGCGTCTTGATCGTCTGGCCCTTCAGCGCCGCCTCGTACTCGGCGATCTGTTCGGCCGGCGTTTCGGGAAACAGTTGCGCGATGGTTTTGCCGATCACCTCACGCCGCTCGACGAAGCGGTGCGCTTTCAGCCAGTACAGCGAGCAGTCGAGCACCCGCAGTTTCTCGTCTAGCACCGCGATCGGCGCCGGCATGTCGCCCACCAGGTCCTGCACCAGCTTCAGCCGGCCCTGCACCTGCAGCTCGCGTTCCATCTCTGCCGTCACGTCGCGGCTCATGCCGAACAGCTCGATCACCCGGCCGTCGCGCGTCCTGAGGTCGGCAATCGACTCGATCATCCTGAGCCCGCCGTCGCGCCGCTCGACCCGCAGCCGGCAGCGAAAGCCGCGCCGATCCTGCAGCGCCTGCGCAATCAGCGTCAGCAGCTTGCCGCGATCTTCGGCGAGGTAGAGTTTCACCATTTCCTGCAGCGGCACCGGACCGTCGGGAGCCAGCCCATAAATTTCGGCCGCCCGTTCCGACATCACCACCGTGCCGGGAAAGATCACTTTCCACTGCGCATAGCCCTCATGCGCCTCGTAGAGCTGCAGGGCGCGGTCGGCATCGGTCAGGGCAGGAGTCGGCTCCACCTCGGCGAGCGACTCCGATGGCGTGGCGATCAGCTGCTTGTCGAACATTGGGGTGTATGACCGGGCAGAAAGGGTGTTTCACGAACGCTAGCCGAACGCCCGTTAAGTATTGGTGTGTATCAGGCCTGCCGCTGCCGCCGTTGGCTGGAGCCGAACTTCGCCACCAGCCCGGATTCCGCCAGTGCCCTGGCCTCTGGCTGCGACAAGGGGCGGCTGAACAGGTAGCCCTGCGCCTCGTTGCAGCCCTCGGCCCTCAGCATCAGCAACTGCTCCCAGCTCTCGACCCCCTCTGCCGTCACCCGGGTCTTCAGTGAGCGTCCCAGCCCGATGATGGCGCGGACGATCGCCGCCGAGTCCTCGGCGCCCGGCAGGTCGGCGACGAACGAACGGTCGATCTTGATCTTGTCGAAGGCGAAGCGACGCAAATAGCTCAGCGACGAGTAGCCGGTGCCGAAATCGTCGAGCGCCACCCGGATTCCCATCCGATGCAGTTCTTCGAGCGAGGCGAGCGCTTCGGCGCTCTCGTCGAACAACACGGATTCGGTGATCTCGAGCTCCAGCCGCGCCGGCTTGAACCCGGTCTGTTCGAGCGCATCGGCCACCGTGCGCACCACCGCGCGATTGCGGAACTGCGCCGGTGACAGGTTCACCGCCAGCGACAGTGCTTCCGGCCAACGCGCCGCCTCGGCGCAGGCCTCGCGCAGGACGAACGCCCCGATGGCATCGATCAGCCCGCTCTCTTCGGCGAGCGGGATAAACACCATCGGCGACACCGACCCATGCGCCGCGCCATCCCAGCGCAGCAGCGCCTCGAACCCCACCAGCCGATTGCTGCCGATATCGATCTGCGGCTGATACATCACGCTCAGCTCGCCCCGGCCCAGGGCCAGCGACAGGTCGCGTTTCATCTCGCGCCGCTCACGCAGCGCCTGGTCCATGGCCGGCTCGAAGAAGCGGAAGTCGCGGCCCTTGTCGCTCTTCACCCGATAGAGCGCCACGTCGGCATATTGCAGGAGGCTTTCGGTGCTGAGCCCGTCGCGCGGCGCGATGGCAATGCCGATGCTGGCGCCGATGCTCACCGTTTCGCCGTCGATCTCGAACGGAATAGCCAGCGCCGCGAGGATCGCCTGCGCGGTGGTCGCAGCCTCTTCCGGGCGCTCGACCGGCATCAGCAGGGCGAATTCGTCACCGCCGAGCCGAGCCGCCAGGTCGCGCTTGCTGGCGCAGCGGTGCAGCCGCCCTGCCACTTCGCGCAGCAGCACGTCACCGGCCAGGTGCCCCAACGTGTCGTTGACCAGCTTGAAGTCGTCGAGGTCGATCGACAGCACCGCCAGGGTCCTGGGCGCTCAGCCCGAGCAGCGCCGCATCCATCCCCTCCTGGAAGTGCATCCGGTTGGGCAGGCCCGTCAGCGTGTCGTGCCGCGCCAGATACTCGAGCCGCTTCGCCCCGGCCACCACTTCGGCTTCGTTCTGCTTCGCCTCGGTCACATCGCGCGACAGGGCCAGCAGTCGCGCCACGCTGCCGTCGGCGCCAAGAATCGGCGACACGCTGATGTCCCACCAGCGCGCCTTACCCTTGGCCGTCGGCCCGAACAGCGTGTGGCGCACCGTCTCGCCCTGCTGCGCCGCCGCAATCGCCGTGCGCACCGTCGCGCGCTGGTCTTCGGGCCAGAACTGCTCGAACGGCAGCCCCCGGATGGCGTCGAAATTGTCGACCTCCATGATCCGGACGCCCGGCCCGTTCATGAAGATCAGCCGGCCCTCGCCGTCGAGAACCTCGATGGCCATGGTGCTGGCCTCGAGAATTGAGCGGGCAAAGGCTTCGCTCTCGCGCAGCGCCGTTTCCGCCACACGCCGATCGTGGATATCCTCGAGCGTGCCGTACCAGCGCACGATCTTCCCCAGCTTGTCGCGCCGCGCCGCCGCCCGGGCCCGCATCCAGCGATAGTCGCCACTCCTGAGCCGGATGCGATAGGTGACGTCGTGCGGTTCGCCGCTCGCGAGCCTGCGCGTCCACTCCGCGATGGTCGGCGGCAGGTCGTCCGGGTGCACCGCGCTAACCCAGCCCTGGCCCAGGGTCTGCGGCGTATCGAGCCCGACCATCTCGAGCCAGCGCGGCCCGAACTCGATGATATTGCCCTCGGGGTCGGCCAGCCACATCACCTCGGGGTTGAGATCGACGGCGGTGCGGTAATGATCCTCGCTCTCGCGCAGCGCCCGCTCGGCCAGGGTGGTGCGGGTAACGTCCTGCACGATCACCTGTACTTCGTTCGGCCCGAGCGGAAAGTGCGCCGCGCTGTATTCCCGCGCAGTCGCGTCGGCCAAGAGGCCGCGGAAGCGGAAGGCGCCGGATTTGCCGCTCCGCACCGCCGCATGCATGCGCCGCCGCACCCGCGCCCGATCCGACGCATGCAGCTTAGCCAGCAACTGAGCGAGTGGCACACCCTGATCGTGCCCCTCGCCGCGACTGGTGGTAGCCGATTGGTAGACCCGGTCGGCCAGCGCGTGCCAGGTCCACACCGAAATGCCGGTGGCGCTGCCGATCTGCCGCAGCGTCTCTGCCGCAGCCTCGGCCGGCGGTGTGCCCCTCGACACGGTGCCTGTGTTGCGCATGCGATCCTCAGCCTCGGCTGGATGCTACGCAGCCGAAACGCGCCAAAACCTTAATCGCAATATGCAGACGGCGGCGAATACTCGCCGCCGTGATGACAACTGTCCCCGTGGTTAAGGTTCGCTGAACGCCGCTATGCGCAGCGCATCCCTCTCGATCAGGCCCACTCGCCCTTACGCATCACCGGCACTTTGGAGCCGTCAGCCTTGATGCCGTCGATATCGATCTTGTCCGACCCGATCATCCAGTCGATGTGAATCAGGCTCTTGTTGCCGCCGCGCTTGGCGATCTCATCAGGGCTCATCTTGGTGCCGTCGATGAAGCAATCGGCGTAGCACTGGCCCAGCGCAATGTGGCTGGCGGCATTTTCGTCGAACAGCGTGTTGTAGAACAGCACGCCGCTCTTCGAGATCGGCGACGAATGCGGCACCAGCGCCACTTCGCCCAGCCGGCGCGAGCCCTCGTCGGTGTCGAGCACCTTCTGCAGCACCGCCTCACCCTTCGAGGCCTTGGCTTCGACGATCCGCCCGGCTTCGAACTTCACCTCGATATCGGCGATCAGCGTGCCGTTATGGCTGAGCGGCTTGGTCGAGCGCACATAGCCGTCGACACGCTGGCTGTGCGGGGTGGTGAACACTTCCTCGGTCGGGATGTTCGGGTTGCAGGTAATGCCGTTCTTGGCCTCCGAGGCGCCGCCCTTCCAGCGGTGCTCGTCGGCAAGGCCGATGGTGAGGTCGGTGCCCGGCCCGGTATAGTGCAGCGCGGCGAACTGCTGGCCGTTGAGCCAGGTCCAGCGCTCCTTGAGCTTGGCGTTATGCGCCTTCCAGGCGCCGATCGGATCCTCGACATCCACCCGGCTCGCCGCAAAGATCGCGTCGGCAAGCTTCTTGACCGCCAGCTCTTCCGGATCGTCGGGGAACACCAGCCTGGCCCAACTGGCATTGGGGTAGGAGATGATGTTCCAGTTGATGTCGAAGCCGGTGATCTTTTCCAGCGCCGGCTTATAGGCCATCGAGGTCGCCCGGTTGGCCCGCGCCACCTTGGCCGGGTCCTCGCCCGCCAGCATCATCGGGTTGTCGCCCGAAATGGCGAGCCGCGCCGCATTGCCGTCGAACGCCTTGGCCATGCCCTCGAACAGCCAGCCCGGCGCCTTGTCGAAGCTGGCGTCGGCGGCGTAGCGGTAGCGGTTGAGGGTAATCTCCTCGTCCGAAAAGATCGGCTGCACGATGCCGGCCCCGGCTTTGTAAGCGTGCTCGGCGATCTTGCGGACCAGCGGCAGCGCCGCCATCGGCGCCGTCAGAACCAGGTCTTGCCCGGGCTGGAGCTGGAGCCCCACCTTGATCGCCACTTCCGCGAGCTTGTCGAGTTTGACCGGATCGATTGGGTTGCTACCCTGAGCCATTGGAAAACCTTCGCAAACATAGGAGCGAGAGGCATACCCCTCGCCTCCGCCTGCTTCAAGGCGGCGAGTTGGAGTAACTCATCGTCACCGCGCGCGATCTCGGTCCCGAAGCCAAGCAGCCAGGCCCGCTTCGCCGCTAGCCGCTCCACCGAGTCCTCGCTGCTCCAATCCACTCCCATCCGCGTCCAGTCCATGTCCATCTCCTGTGGTTCTCACGAGAGATGGTCGAGCCGGGTTTGGGGGATTCGACATTTCGGGAATTGAGCGCCCTTTGCTGATCAGTTGGGCTTCACCAGCCAGTCATCGATAGGGGAAACTGCGTTTTCTGGCCAGATTTGCGGCCGAAAGGCGTACGGCACCGTAAACCACAGCTCGTTGATCAGGTGGTCGCCTGCAGATCCGAAAATAGTGCGACTCCCCTGGGCCGGCCAGGCCGGCCATCCCTCTACCGCAGCATCTGCGACTCTTCGCGTTACCCGTTCGGGAACGCGGCGAAATGTGAATTCGCGTCCGTTGTGCTCGAGCCGCTCCAACGTGAATTCGTATTGTTCGGGAACCTCGGTAGCGGGGAATCCATAGCGCCAACCGCTCTCCGGCTGCCCGAGGCCACGATGCTCGCGCCAATGGAGCTCAACAACGAGATCATCATCCACGTAGAGCAGGAGGGCCCCCGCCACGCGGTACTCCGCGTGGACCTGCTGCGGCTCGAAAGCCGCGACAAAGAAGGATGCTCCACCGTCATCGCGAGCAAGGTGTGGTCTTTCTATCAGCCACTCCCGCCATGCGCCCCGTGGCCGCAGATATCCTCGCTCGTCCTCGGCGAAGTGCTCCGCTATCGCGGTTCGGCCAAAACCCTGTGCCACCCGATCCAGCGGCCGATCGACATAGCGCCATTTCATTCGGCAAGCTTGACGGCGGAATCCTAACTTCTAGTCAACCTCGCCGATCAGCAACTGGGCTTTCGACAATCGCCGCGCCATCGAAGCGGTGCGGCTCGAGTTCGACGAGCCCCAGGATGCGCTGGCCTGGTAGCGGCCGCCGTCAGTACACCTCCGGCACGTACAGCTCCGGCTTTACCGCATGCCGCACATAGTCGGCGTGCCGCACCCGGTCGGGCAGTTTCACATCCTGCTTGGGCACATCCTCGTAGTTCACCTGGCTGAGGAGATGGGCGATGCAGTTGAGCCGCGCCCGTTTCTTGTCCACTGCCTGCACCACCCACCACGGCGCTTCCTCGGTGTGGGTGCGGTCGAACATCTCTTCCTTGGCCTTGGTGTATTCTTCCCAGTGCACCCGGCTTTCGAGATCCATGGGCGAGAGCTTCCACTGCTTCAGCGGGTCGTGCAGCCGCATCCTGAAGCGGAATTCCTGCTCCTCGTCGGTGATCGAGAACCAGTATTTGACGAGGATAATGCCCGAGCGGACCAGCATGCGCTCGAACTCCGGCACGGTGCGGAAGAACTCTTCGAGTTCGTCCGGCGAACAGAACCCCATCACCCGCTCGACCCCGGCGCGGTTGTACCAGGAGCGGTCGAACAGCACCATTTCGCCGGCCGTCGGCAGATGCGGCACATAGCGCTGGAAATACCACTGGTGCCGCTCGCGCTCGGTCGGCGCCGGCAGCGCCACCACCCGCGCCACCCGCGGGTTCAGCCGCTGCGTCACCCGCTTGATGGCGCCGCCCTTGCCGGCGGAGTCGCGCCCCTCGAACAGCACCACCATCTTGAGCTTCTTGTAGGCCACCCAGTCCTGCAGCTTCACCAGCTCGTGCTGCAGCCGGAACAGCTCACGGAAATACACCTTGCGGTCGATCGTATCGCCGCCCGGACCCTGCAGGCCCTCGGCAACCAGCTCATCGAGCCGGTCGTCCTCCATCTGCATTTCCAGCTCTTCATCGAAATCGTCGGCGATCGCCTGCTTGATCCGTTCGAGTTCGGCCGGGGTCTTGGATTCCGAGGTCTTGGCTTCGTGGTCGTTCATCGGTGCACCCATGGAGAATTGCTGCGAGGGGTGCCTGTTCCATATGAACCTATTGTGACCGTATGCCGGGCTTTGCCTTGGATCCCTGACCAGGCGACCGGAGTGATCCACCGCCTCTCCTCCCCACCGGGTGTCATCCCTGCGAAAGCAGCGGACCCTCCCGGCGAGGGCGTGCCCTCGTCCGGCATCGGCTGGCGCGGGCGGCGAGTTGGGTCCAGCTTTCGCTGGGATGACATCGAGTTGGCGGAGCACCTGGTGGGGCCAGATCGTGCTAAGCGAAGCGACTATGCCTCGGCGACGCCTGCCAGCCGCAGCCCGTCGAGGATCGCCTGGGTCCGCGACGCGTCCTTCTGCGGCTGCGCCGCCCAGACCTGCGCGATGGTGACGCCCGGCGACAGCCGCTGCAGCGTCACGAGGTGGCGCTTGGCCTCCTCCATCCGTCCCAGATGCGCATTTGCGGCGACCAGCATCCAGTAGGTGCACACGAAGCTCGGGTTGGCCGACACCGAGCGCTTGGCCCAGACCAGCGCTTCCTCGTAATTGCCTTTGATCATCTGCGCGTGCGAGATCGCCGTCAGCGGCCAGTGCGCCCCGTCGAGGCTGGGGCTCAGCCGTATCGCGTGCTCGCTGAAGGCGATTGCATCATCGACATTGCCGATATGGAGGTGGGTGATCCCGGCAAAGATCATCACCGTCAGGTTGTTGGGGTTGGCCTCCACGGCGCGCTGCGTCAGCGCCAGCCCGCGATCATAGTCGCGAAGGTTATGGATCAGCATCATCGAGCTGAGCGACAGCGCCACCGCGTCATCGCGCGCATTGGCCAGCGCCCGTTCCACCAGCTCGATGCCGCGCGCCGTGTCGTCGTCGCCGATCGCCGGCCAGCCCATGGTCGAACGGTGCAGCATGGCGTTGCCGGCATAGACGAGGAACGTCGGGTTGTTCGGCTCGAGTTCGATGGCGCGCAGCAACAGGCCGATTGCCTCGGCATTGGCGTCGCGCGTCTGCGACAGGTGCATCGGCAGAGCGCGGAGGTAGAGGTCATAGGCCTCGACGCTGTCCGGCCGCTCGCGCCGCGAGCGCTCGATCTCGGCCCAGCGGATCGTCGGCTCGGCCACCGAGGCGACCTTGAGGGTGATCTGGTCCTGGAACTCGAACACATCGTCGAGCTTGCCGTCGAACTTGTCGGCCCACAGGTGGGCGCCGGTCGTCGCGTCCACCAGCTGCGCGGTGATCCGCAGCCGGTCGCGGGCTTTTCGGACGCTGCCCTCGAGCACGTAGCGCACCCCCAATTCGCGCCCCACCTGCCGCACGTCGACCGCGCGGCCCTTGTAGACGAAGCTCGAATTGCGGGCGACCACCGCGAAATCGCGGAACCGGCTCAGTGCCGTGATGATGTCTTCCACCACCCCGTCGGCGAAGTATTCCTGCTCGTTGTCGCCGCCCATATTGTCGAACGGCAGTACGGCGACCGTCGGCCGCCGCGGCGTCACCGGACCGAACTCCGGCGATTTGGTACTTCGGCCGGCCCCCGTCACCACCTCGAACACCCGCACCGGCCGCGCGATGTTCTTCAGCTCGCGCTCGCCCAGGTCGCGGAACCCGGTCTTCATCCGGTCGCGGACCTCCTCGAACACCTTGCTCGAAACATAGACGCCGCCCGGCTCGGCGATCTGCTGCAGCCGCGCCGCGACGTTGATGCCGTCGCCATAAATGTGGGAATCATCGTGCACCACATCGCCCTGGTTGACCCCGACGCGAAAGATCAGCCGCTTATTGGCCGGCACCCCGGCGTTACGCTCGGCCATCAGCGCCTGCATGGCCACCGCCGCCTCGACCGCCGAAACGGTGCTGGAAAACTCGGCGACGATGCCGTCGCCGGCCAGGTCGACCACCCGCCCGCCATGCTGTTGCAGCAGCTGGAGCACGGCGGTCTGGTGTCCCTTCAGGGCCGTGACGGTGCCGGATTTCGTCAGCGCCCACCAGGGCGCTGTATCCCGCTACGTCCGCACACAACACCGCCGCCAGGCGGCGCGACAAAACATGTTCCATTTCCGCTTCCTAGGCGGAGTCACCACGCCCTGTCTCAGGGTAAAGCGTGGCGTTGTTACTTGGAAGTGGAAACGTAAGCTCACTCTGCTTTCGGGATGAGCCGAAAATCCGGGAGATCGCGTAGTCCGAGCTCCGGTCCGGCCGGCGAATAGACCACGAACAGCTGCATTGGGGCGCTCCCGGTATTGAGCGTCGAGTGGAATGGTCCTCCGGCACGAATACCGTGCAACCCGGCCCGACCTTCTCCACCACCGGCACGCCCTCGGGCGTCTCGACCATCTGTTCGCCTTCGCCGGAGATGACGAAAATGATCTCCTCGGCCCCCGGATGGTTGTGCCGGCTATGCCCCTGGCCCGGCGGCAGATCCACCACGCCGCCCGAAAACCGCTTCGCCCCATTCACCTCGGGCGCCACCGTCAGCGCCAGCTTTCCCCAATCGAACCCGAACGCGCTGACATCGCGCGGGTAGACGAAATTGTTCTCGGTCATTGTTTCCTCCCTCATGATTTTCATCTGCCGGTGCGGGAAGAACACCCCCACCCTGTCCCTCCCCCGCAAGGGGGAGGAGACCAAAACACTGACCCCGGTGAAGGCGTCTCCCTCCCCCTTGCGGGGAGGGGACAGGGGTGGGGGTACTCTTCCCGCACCAGCCCCTCGGCTCGCACTAAGCCCCCGTCCGCAGCCCCTTGAACCCCTCGACCTGCGCCTTGATCGCCACCTCCACCGGCAGCCGCTCCATCGAGCTCGCGCCGTAGAATCCGTGGCAGCCTTTCACGCGATCGAGGATGAACTTGGCATCCTCCGGCATCGAGATCGGCCCGCCATGGCAGAGGACGATCACGTCGTCCCGCACGCCGCGCGCCGCCGCGGCGATCGCCTCGATCTCGCCAGCGCACTGCGCCAGCGATTTCGCCGCTGTCGCGCCGATGGCGCCGCCGGTGGTCACCCCCATATGCGCGACGATGATGTCGGCTCCCGCTTTGGTCATCTCCACCGCCTCGTCCGGGTTGAACACATAGGGGGTGGTCAACAGGTCGAGCTTGTGCGCCTCGGCGATCATCTCGACTTCGAGCCCATAGCCCATGCCGGTCTCCTCGAAGCTGACCCGCATCACCCCGTCGAACAGCCCGATGGTCGGAAAGTTCTGCACCCCCGAAAACCCCATGGCCTTCAGCTCGGCGAGGAATTGCGGCATCAGCACGAACGGGTCGGTGCCGTTCACCCCGGCCAGCACCGGGGTGCGCTTCACCACCGGCAGCACTTCGCGCGCCATGTCCTTGACGATCTCGTTGGCGTTGCCATAGGCGAGCAGCCCAGCCGCCGAGCCGCGCCCGGCCATGCGGTAGCGCCCCGAATTGTAGATGATGATCAGGTCGATGCCGCCGGCTTCCTCGGCCTTGGCCGAAATGCCGGTACCGGCTCCGCCGCCCACGATCGGCTGCCCGCGGGCCACCATGTCGTTGAATTTCCTCAAAATTTCGGCGCGCGCGATGGCAGCCATGCTGTCTCCTATGACGTGATCAGGATGTGATTTCGTGAAAGGCGCGCACGGCCGCCTCGGCAAAGCTGGGGTCGTTGATGTGGCAGTCGAGCCGGATCAACTGCCGGTCGCCGCTCCACTGCACCGTTCGTTCGATGGCATCGAACAGTTCGGCATCGGCCTCGGCATCGCGGAACGCCCCGCCCTCGATATCCAGCGCCGAGACGCCGCGCAGCGGTAACAGGAAGCGCACCGGCCCGGTCGCGGCATTGAGCTTGCCACCGATCCATTCGCCGATCGCCCGGCACTCGTCGACGGTCGTTCGCATCAGCGTCACATTGGCATTGTGCGAGTAGAACAGGCGGTCGGCATAGTGCGGCGGCACCGTCTCGGGCGCCCAGAAATTGACCATGTCGCAGGCCCCGACCGAGCCGACATAGGGCACCGGCCGTCGCGACAGGCAGTCGAACCGCTCCGGCCCGGCCGGCAGCACCCCACCCAGCAGATAATCGCACACCTCGGTGGTCGTCACGTCGATCAGCGCCCCGACCAACCCGGAATCGACCAGCATTTCCATGGTCTTGCCGCCGGTGCCGGTGGCGTGGAAAACCAGTGGCTCGACGGCCCCGGTGAGCAGTTCGACGATCTGCGTCACCGCCGGTGTCGTCACCCCGAACATGGTGAGCCCGACCGCCAGTTTGGTCGCCGGCTCCACCATTGTCGGGTTGGCGCTCATCGCCACCACGGCCAGCGCCGCGTTCGAAAGGATAACACGTGATATCCGGTTCAGCCCGGCGAGGTCGGTCACCGATGGCATCATCACGATATCGCTGACCCCGACATAGGGCCCCACATCGCCCGAGGCGAGGGTGGAGACCATCACTTTAGGCAGCCCGATCGGCAGTTTCCGCATCCCTGCGGTGACAATCGAGGTGCCACCACCGCCACCGATCCCGACCATTCCGGCAATATCATCACGTGTTATGATAAATTGCGCGAAGGCCGCCGCCATGCCGGCCACGGCAACACCGCGATCGTTGCCTTCGAGCAGTCCGGGTGGTCCGAACTTCGCGACGTCCGCTGCCCCGATCTCCGGGGAATGGTTGGCGCGCGGATGCCGACATCGACCACCAGCGGGTCGGCGCCGAGCGCACGAATTTTCTCGGCGAGGAAAGCCAGTTCCTCGCCCTTGGTATCGGCTGTTCCGACCACGTAGATGCGCTTCATCGCACCCCTCCCGACACCGTTTTCGGGTGACCCCGCCGGTGCTCTCGCCTCCCTGTCATGGCAGAGCCCCGCTGCCATTGCAAAGCATTTTGAGATGTGCGTATCATTTCGATATGGACGTCTCACAAGCCGACGAGCAGCAGGTTTCAGAGCCGAAGGGCGCCCGGGCGCGCACCCGAAAACTCATGCTCGAAACCGCCATCGCGCTGATGCAGCAGGGCCAGACGCCGTCGGTCAGCGACGTCGCGGAAGCCGCCGCGGTGTCGCGCGCCACCGCCTACCGCTACTTCCCGAGCCAGGCCGCCTTGGTCCACGCCGTGGTCGATGAGGGGCTGGGGCCGATCCTCAACTGGCAGAGCGCCAGCGAGGATCCGGAGACCCGCGTGCTCGACCTGCTGGCGCTGACCATGCCGCGCGTCGCCGAGTTCGAGGCGACCTTCAAGGCGGCGCTGAAACTCTCGCTCGAGCAGTGGGCGCAGCGTCGCGCCGGCACCCTCGGCGCCGAGCCGCCGTTCAAGCGCGGGCATCGCGTCGAACTCCTGCAAATGGCGATTGCGCCACTCAAGAATAAACTGCCCGAAGCCAAGTTCCAGCGCCTGGCCAAGGCCCTGTCGCTGGTCTACGGTCTCGAAGTTCTCATTGTCCTCAAAGACTTGTGGGGGCTCGAGTTTGAGGAAACTGCCGAAGTCGCGACTTGGGCGGCCAGCGCGCTAGTCCGCGCGGCGATGGCGGAGACCGCTGCCTGATCCGGCGTGGGAAACTATTTTCCATCTGGACGTCACGACTTACAAAAATGCTAGCATGTTAGCTTGACGAGGCCGGCAAAACGTTGAAATTGTAGAGCTGACGCACGTCGATCAGGAGGAGGATCAAGTGCGACGGGCGCTGAGGGGCGCCATTGCCGGCGAGCGCGTGTGGCCTTGGGAGAGGTTTACGCTGCTGGCCCCGGTGATGAGGGACATTTCCCTGGACGTCGCGAGAGAACGGCTGGTCGCTGAAGCTTGGGAGAGCTTGTGACCGGTTCGCTGCTGTGAAGGCCCCCGGCAAGGAGGAGGGGCTTCGGCCGGTGCCGCATCTGCCGGCCGTCGGAAGCGCTAGAGGGAGGACCATAATGCGCACTGCTACCAAGGGCATGCTGGCCGGTTTGGGCCTGATGCTTGCGTCGAGCACATCCGTGCTGGCGCAGGAACTGACGATCTTCTGGGCCGAATGGGATCCGGCCAACTACCTGCAGGAACTGGTCAATCAGTACGAAGCCGAGACCGGCGTGAAGGTCACGGTGGAGACCACGCCGTGGTCGGATTTCCAGACCAAGGCCTTCACCGAGTTCAACGCCCAAGGCTCCGCCTACGACATGATCGTCGGCGACAGCCAGTGGCTCGGTGCGGCATCCGAAGCCGGCCACTATGTCGATCTCACCGACTTCGTGAAGGAGAACGGCGTCCTCGACAAGATGGCTCCGGCCACCATGAAGTTCTACGCCGAGTACCCCGGTTCTTCCGGTAAATACTGGTCGATCCCCGCCGAAGGCGATGCCGTCGGCTGGTCCTATCGCAAGGATTGGTTCGAGGATCCGACCGAGATGGCCAACTTCAAGGCCAAATACGGCTACGACCTGGCGCCGCCGGCGACCTGGCAGCAGCTCATCGACATTGCCGAGTTCTTCCACCGCCCCGACCAGAAGCGCTACGGCGTCGCGATCTATACCGACAACTCGTATGACGCGATGGCCATGGGCTTCGAGAACGCCTTGTTCTCCTATGGTGGCGAACTGGGCGACATGGCGACCTACAAGGTCGATGGCATCATCAACAGCCCCAAGGCCGTTGCTGCCCTCGATGCCTACAAGAAGCTCTACAGCTTCACCCCGCCGGGCTGGGCCAAGACCTTCTTCGTCGAGAACAACCAGGCCATCACCGAAAATCTCGCGGCGATGAGCATGAACTACTTCGCCTTTTTCCCGGCGCTGATCAACGAAGCCACCAACCCGAACGCCAAGAACACCGGCTTCTTCGCCAACCCGGCCGGCCCGGATGGCGACCAGTTCGCGGCGCTCGGCGGGCAGGGCATCTCGATCGTCAGCTACAGCCAGAACAAGGACGAAGCGTTCAAGTTCCTCAAGTGGTTCATCCAGGACGACGTGCAGCAGAAATGGGCGGACCTGGGTGGCTACACCTGCTCGGCCAAGGTGCTGGAGTTGGAGGGCTTCCGCAAGGCGACCCCGTATAACGAGGCCTTCTACCAGACCATGTTCAAGGTGAAGGACTTCTGGGCGGTGCCGGAATATGCGGAACTGCTGACCCAGCTCAACCAGCGCATCTACCCGGCCGTCGTCGGCGGGGAAGGGACCTCGCAGGAGACCCTCGACGCGCTGGCCGCCGACTGGAAGGCGACCTTCGCCAAATACGGCCGCGGCTCGTAAACCGCGACTTCCCCGGGGAGCTTCGGGCTCCCCGGGACCTTCCCAACAAGCCGGGGCCCTAAACCCCGCGACGTGAAGTTTGAAGCGTGCCGCCTTGCGGCGGCGTCAGGGGAATATCGCCTTGAACACCATGATCACCAGCCTCGATCCGCAATCGCGCGCCGCCGCGCGTGGCTGGAGCGACATCACCATCCGGAACGTCTTCGTCATCCCGACGGTGCTGTTCCTCATCGTCTTCAACGTCTTCCCGCTGCTCTACTCGCTCGGCTTCTCATTCACCGATTTTCGCGCCTCGACCAAAGATCCGGTCAATTTCATCGGCTTGAAGAACTACACGGATCTGCTGTCGGATCCATTCATCTGGCGCAACTTCACCATCACCGCCCACTACGTGATCGTCTCGGTCGCCGGGCAGGTGATTGTCGGCTTCGGCATGGCGCTGCTGCTCAACCGCACCTTCCCGCTCAAGGGCCTGGTGACGACGCTGCTGCTCTTGCCGATGATGCTGTCCATGGCGGTGGTCGGGCTGTTCTGGAAGCTGCTTTACGACCCCAATTTCGGCATCATCAACTACGCGCTGGGGATCGGGCAGTTCGAGTGGCTGGCCAACCCGGATTTTGCGCTCTATGCCGTGGCGCTGACCGATATCTGGATGTGGTCGCCCTTCGTCATGCTGCTGTCGCTCGCCGGCCTCTCCGCCGTGCCCAAGCACCTCTACGAAGCCGCCTCGATCGACCGCGCCAGCCGGCTCTACACCTTCTTCCGCATCACCCTGCCGCTGGTCGCGCCGATCCTGTTGATCGCCATCATTTTCCGCACCATGGAGGCCTTCAAGACCTTCGACCTGGCCTTCGTCATGTCGGGCCAGCCGACCACCGAGGTGGTGTCGATCCGGCTCTACAAGATGGCGTTCCAGGAGTGGCAGACCGGCAAGTCCTGCGCCCTCGCCTACATCGTGCTGATCATGGTGCTCTGCATCACCAACGTCTACGTCAAGTACCTGAACAAGGCGAAGGAGCGGTGATGATGGCTCTTCGCTCGTCCAGCAGCGCCGGTGCGTGGGGCCCCCCACCCCTGTCCCCTCCCCCCGAAGTAGGGGGAGGGAGACGAGAACACTGGCTTCAAAGCAAGGGTCTCCCTCCCCCTGTTGAGGGGGAGGGGACAGGGGTGGGGGTCCACAGCCACCAGATCAACGGAGGGCTGCTGTAATGGCCGTCGTCTCATCCCGCGGCCAGAAGCTCGGCAACCGTCTCGCCATTGCCGCCGTCATCGTCCTCACCATCATCTTCCTGACCCCGATCTACTGGATCGGCTCGACCGCCTTCAAACCGCGCAACCTTGCGACCACGGCGCCGCCGACCATCCTGTTCGAGCCCGAAGTCTCGCCCTTCGTGAAGCTTTTCACCAAGCGGGTGCAGCTGAAGCCGAACGAGCAGGTCGATCGCGAGAACGCTCCCTGGTGGGAGCAGATGATCTTCGATGGCGGCGAGCGCATCTCGCGCACCGGCAAGGGTGAAGTGCAGCTCTCGGGCTATCCCGACCGCTTCATGAACTCGCTGATCGTCGCCATCACCTCGACCCTCCTCGCGGTCTCGATGGGCACCATCACGGCTTACGGTTTCTCCCGCTTCAAGGTGAAGGGCGAAGCGGACCTGTTGTTCTTCATTCTCTCGACCAGGATGCTGCCGCCCATCGTCGTCGCCATCCCGATGTTCCTGATGTATCGGGCGGCAGGCCTCACCGACACGCATCTGGGGCTCATCATTCTCTACACCGCCTTCAACGTTTCGTTCGCGGTGTGGCTGATGAAGGGCTTCATCGACGAGATCCCGCGGGAGTATGAGGAAGCAGCGCTGGTCGACGGCTACACGCGCATGCAGGCCTTCTTCAAGATCGTCTTGCCCGAGGCCGCCACCGGCATCGCGGCGACAGCCGTGTTCTGCTTCATCACCGCCTGGAACGAGTACGCCTTCGCGCTGATCCTCACCAACCGCCGCGCCCAGACCGCGCCGCCCTTCATCCCCAGCCAGATCGGTTCGGGCCTGCCGGACTGGACGGTGATCGCCGCCGGCACCTTCCTGTTCCTCCTGCCGGTCGCCATCTTCACCTTCCTCCTGCGCAATCATCTGCTGCGCGGCATGAGCTTCGGAGCGATCCGCAAATGAACCTGCGCGTCTTCAACCAGAAGTTCCTCGAGCCCGGTTCGATGACCCTGATGATCCTCGGCATCATCTTCCTGTGCCAGCCGTGGATCGTGGTGCTGCACCAATACTCGGTCACCGTCATGCTGATCGGGCTCGTCGGCTTCAACGTCGCGGTCCACATTCCGGCGCCGGAAAAGGTGATCGACGAGGAAGACGCCGGCCAAGGTTCAGTCTCCGCCTCCATGCACGGGGGCACCCATGGCTGAGATCGAACTCCGACACATCGACAAGCATTTCGGCCTCGTCCACGTCATCAAGGACGTGAATTTGACCGTGAAGGACAAGGAGTTCGTGGTTTTCCTCGGCCCTTCCGGTTGTGGCAAGACCACGACGCTGCGCGCCATCGCCGGGCTCGAGGAAATCGATAGCGGCGATATCCTGCTAGACGGCAAGCCGATCCAGGGCCTGCGCGCCGCCGATCGCGACATCGCCTTCGTGTTCCAGAACTACGCGCTCTACCCGCATTTCACCGTCTACGAGAACCTCGCCTTCCCGCTGCGCGCTGTCGGCACCGCCAAAGATGTGGTCGACAAGACCGTGCGTTCCGTCGGCAAATCGCTCGGCATCCTGCACCTGCTCAATGCCCGCCCGTCGGCGCTGTCGGGCGGCGACATGCAGCGCGTCGCCATCGGCCGCGCCCTGGTGCGCCGCCCCAAGGCGCTGCTGCTCGACGAGCCGATCGGCTCGCTCGATGCCAAGCTCCGCGAAACCATGCGGATCGAGCTGAAGCGGCTGCACTACGAGAATGGCTCGACCTCGATCTATGTCACCCACGACCAGGTCGAGGCGATGTCGCTGGCCGACCGCATCGTGGTGATGAATGACGGCGTGCTGCAGCAGGTCGGCACCCCCACCGAGGTCTACCTGTACCCGGCCAACCTGTTCGTCGCCCAGTTCATCGGCTCGCCGGTGATGAACATCGCCGCCACCAAGATCAGCGAAGCCGACGGCAAGGCCCGTATCGCCCTCGATGATGCAAGCTTCGACCTGCCGCGCGAGTTGCTGGGCATGCTGGAACAGAAACAGGCCGCCTCTGACCTGTCGCTCGGCGTCCGCCCGGAAGGCGTCATCGTCAGCCACAACGACCAGCCGGGCTACCGCCCAGCCGAGGCCCACATCATCCAGCCCTTCGGTGGCTTCGACATCGTCGACCTGAAGTTCGGCGAAAAGACCCTTCGCGCCCGCACCGCCTCCGGCTATGTCGACAAGCCCGGCGCTACCGTCTTCGCCCGCATCGATCCCACCCAGGCGCACTTCTTCGATACCCGCTCGGGCGCCTCGCTCGGCATCCGGCTAGGCAACTGACATGGCCCGTATCCGTCTCGACAGCATCAGCAAGAAATTCGGCACCCACACCGCGGTCGACAGGCTCGATCTCGACGTCGCCGATGGAGAATTCTTTGTCTTGCTCGGCCCCACCGGCGCCGGCAAAACCACGACGTTGCGGATGATCGCCGGGCTCGAAAAGCCCACCGAGGGCGCCATCCATATCAACCAGGTGAACGTCAATGACTGGGGCCCGGCCGAGCGCGATGTGGCCCTGGTGCTGCAGCAATATTCGCTCTATCCGCGCCTCACCGTGCGCGACAACCTCGCCTTCCCGCTGCGCTCCCGCATCCGCAAGCTGAGCGAAGCCGACATCGAGAAACGCATCGACTACGCCAGCAAAACCCTGCGCATCACCCACCTGCTCGATCGGAAGACCGATCGGCTCAGTGGCGGCGAGATGCAGCGCGTTTCCATCGGCCGTGCCATTGTGCGCGAGCCGCAGGTCTTCCTGATGGATGAGCCGCTCTCCGCCCTCGACGCCAAGCTCCGCGAGTCGCTGCGCTCCGAACTCAAGGACCTGCAGATGCGGCTCGGCGCCACCTTCATCTTCGTCACCCACGACCAGGTCGAGGCGATGACCATGGGCGACCGCATCGCGGTGCTCAACAAGGGCAGGATCGTCCAGGTCGGGACGCCGCGCGATGTCTATACCAACCCGCGCGATACGTTCGTCGCGAGCTTTGTCGGCTCGCCCGCCATCAACCTGCTGCCCGGCAGCCTCGCCGGCGACATGGCAAGCGTGGCGCAGGCGTTTGAGATGCCGATCAAGCGCAGTGCCGCCGTCGAAGGCCCCGTCACCTTCGGCATCCGGCCCGAGGATGTCGAGGTCGCGGCCGGCGCGCCGAATGAAGCGCGCATCCACGACGTCGAAAACCACGGCATCGAGAAGATCGTTACCCTGCGCGTCGGCGACAACCTGATGCGCGCCGCCGTTCCGGCCCGCGTCGAGGTCAAGGTCGAGGAGGCCGTGCGCTTCAGTTGGAACCCCGACAAGGTGATGCTGTTCGACGCCAAGACCGGGTTGAATCTTCGGCAGCAGGCGGCGTGATGATTTCAGCCTCCGGTGCAAGCCGACCCCCACCCCTGTCCCCTCCCCGCAAGGGGGAGGGAGACGCTCACACTGGCGTCGGTGTTTTGGTCTCCCTCCCCCTTGCGGGGAGGGGACAGGGGTGGGGGTCCACAGCCACCGGCTTCACGTCGATAATTTCAGCAAAGCGTTAGACCCCAGGGGAGGGGGACCATGGCATCCAATAACTACCCGAAATTGCACAACGCCACCTGGCCCGGAGTGGTCGGCAAGGGCGCGCCCGGCGCCGAGCCGATCATCCCCCTCGATACGCTGCTGAAGCTGACGGCCAATGCCGAGGTCGATGGCCAGAAGTTCGACGGCGTCGACCTGTGGCTGGCTGATCCGCATATCTCGATCGACAGCTCGAAGGACGATGTGAAGCGCATGGCCGACCACATCGCGGGCTTCGGCCTCAAGGTCGGCTCGTTCGTTGCTCCGATCTGGGGCGGCGCCGGCGGTGGTTCGGCCATGGGCGATGCCGACGACGTCAAACGCTTCCTCACCCAGGTCGAGAAGGCGTGCCGCATCGGCCAGCAGATGCGCGAGTTCGGCATTCGCCCCACCGGCGGCGTCCGCGTCGATAGCTCCACCGGTGTCGAGGCCTGGGACGCCGACCCCGCAGGGAACACCAGGAAGATCGCCGACACGTTTCGCGAGGCCGGACGCATCGCCCAGCACTATGGTGAGTACATCGTCGCCGAAGGCGAGATCTGCTGGGGCGGCATGCATTCGTGGCGCGAGAACGTCAAACTGCTCGAGCTGGTCAACATGCCCGGCGTCGTCGGCTACCAGGCCGACATGGCGCACTCGATGCTGTTCGTGCTCGGCGCCAATGCCGAAAAGGACCGCATCTTGCCGGCGGGTTTCGAGTGGAGCGACAAGGCCGCGCTCGATGCCGCCTATCACAAGGTGGCCGACGCGCTCCGCCCCTGGACGCTGGACTTCCACGTCGCCCAGAACGACGGCACGACCTTCGGTTCCGGCGACCATGAAAAGACCGGTCGCCACTGCCAGATCGACGACCCCAATGGTCGGCTCGATGTGACCAAGCATGCCGGTTACTGGCTGCGCGACGACAAGGGCGAGCTGACCAAAAAGCTGCGCCACATCTGCTGGGACGGCTGCATGTTCCCCAATGACGTGATGGAACAGCAATCCACCTGGAACAAGATTCTGGGCGCCATGCTCAAGGTGCGCGACGCGCACGGCTGGCGGGAATAGCGGCAGTCGGCAATCGGCAATCGGCAGTCGAAGAGCTGACGACGACTGCCGACTGCCTATTGCCGACTGCCGAAACCCCAACAAAGGACCGTCCCAATGACCAAACAACTCAACATCGGCATGGTCGGCTACGGCTTCATGGCCCGCTGCCATTCGCACGCCTGGGCTTCCGTCAGCCACTTCTTCGATACCGGCTATCACCCCGTGCTGAAGGCGGTGGCGGCGCGCAATGAGAGCAAGGTGCGCCGCTTCGCCGAGCAGTGGGGCTACGAGAGCATCGAGCACGACTGGCGCGCCCTGATCGCGCGCAAGGACATCGACGCCATCGATATCTGCGTGCCCAATGACCTCCATGCCGAGATCGCCATCGCCGCCGCCCAGGCCGGCAAGATGGTGCTGACCGAAAAGCCGCTGGCCCGCACCGCTGCCGAGGGCCAGCCGATGGTCGATGCGGTCGAAAAGGCGGGCGTTCCCAACCTTGTCTGGTACAATTACCGCCGCGTCCCCGCCGTCACGCTGATCAAGCACCTGGTCGATGAGAAGAAGCTCGGCCGGATCTTCCACTATCGCGCCAAGTTCCTGCAGGATTGGACCATTTCACCCGACGTACCGCAGGGCGGCCAGGGCACCTGGCGGCTCGATGTCGATGCCGCCGGCTCCGGCGTTACCGGCGATCTGCTCGCTCACTGTCTCGACAGCGCGCTGTGGATCAACGGCGACATCTCCTCGCTCACCGCCATGACCGAGACCTTTGTCAAGGAGCGCACTCACGCCGACACCGGCAAGAAGCAGACCGTCGGCATCGATGACGCCGCAGCCGTGCTCACCCGCTTCGCCAATGGCGCACTCGGCACCTTCGAGAGCACCCGCTATGCCCGCGGCCACAAGGCCGGCTACACCCTCGAAATCAACGGCGAGAAAGGCTCGCTGAGCTGGGACCTGCACGACATGAACCGCGTGCAATGGTTCGATCACTCCACCGAGGGGCGGCTGCGCGGCTGGACCAACATCCTCGTCACCGACGGCGATCACCCGTACCTCGGCAAATGGTGGGTCCCCGGCCTCGTCATCGGCTTCGAGCACAGTTTTACCCACACCGCCGCCGATTTCCTCGAGGGGCTGAAGACCGGTAAGCCGGCCGCGCCGACCTTCCGGGACGCGTTGGCGACCAACAAGCTCTGCGACGCCATTGTCGCTTCGGGTAAGTCGGGCAGCTGGGTGAATTTGTAAGGACGGAGCAAAAGGCCCCCTCACCCGCCGCTACGCGGCGACCTCTCCCCCAAGGGAGAGGTGGTGAGTGGGCACCATCGTGCCACAACGGCACCTCTCCCTTGGGGGAGAGGTCGGCCCGAAGGGCCGGGTGAGGGGGCCTTCCTCCCCATAGAAAGAACACCATGAAACTCGGCTTCAACCTCCTGCTCTGGACCACCCACGTCACCGACCAACACTGGCCGATCATCGAGCGCCTCAAAGCCACCGGCTATGACGGCGTCGAGGTGCCGATGTTCGAGGGCACGCCCGATCATTACGAAAAGCTCGGCCGCCGCCTGCGCGATGTCGGGCTGGGCGCCACCGGCATCGGTGTCATGCCCGGCGGCGGCAAATCCGCCGTCTCGCCCGACCTCGCCGACCGCGCCGGCGCTCTCGCTCACCTGCAATGGCTGACCGATTGCACTGCTGCACTCGGCGGTACCCTCGCCGCCGGCCCGTTCCACCAGCCGCTGGGCGAATTCACCGGCCGCGGGGCTACCCCCGACGAGAAGGCCCGCGTCCGCGACGTCCACAAGCAGGCGGCGCAATATGCGGCGAGGCAGGGCGTCGCCCTGTCGGTCGAGCCGCTCAACCGCTTCGAGTGCTATTTCCTCAACTCGGCCGCCCAGGCCGCCGAGCTGGTCAAAGCCGTCGATGAGCCGAACTACGGCTATCTCTACGATACCTTCCACTTCAACATCGAAGAGGACTCGATCACCGCCGTGATCCCGGCGACGATCAACCAGATCAACCACGTCCACATTTCCGAGAACAACCGCGGCGTCCCCGGCGCCGGCCACATCGATTTTGAGGCGGTGTTCAACGCCCTGAAGCAATCCGGCTACGATGGCTGGATGACCATCGAAGCCTTCGGCTCGGCGCTGCCGGACCTCGCCGCCGCCACCAAGATCTGGCGCCCGCTGTTCGGGTCGGAAGCCGAGGTGTACGAGAAGGGTTTCAGGCTGATGCGCGAGGGGTGGGATCGGGCGGCCTGACTGATAGAGACGGCCCCCTCCCATCCTCCCCCATAAAGGTAGGGCTATCGCATATGAGTAATGAGGCTGAGTAGGTCTTGATCGGCCCATCTTGCCTTGAGTTTTTTGTGGCTGAGAGGAATGTTTTCCGGGTTAGCTCGGAGGATATTGAGCGTCAGGCGTCTGAGAATAGCGTGGTTTGCGGCGGTGTTGTTCTTGCGGCCCCTGATCTGATCTTCGCCGAGCAGCACATCGAGCTGCCAATGCAGGTCATTCTCGATGCTCCAGTGGCTCCGAACCGTGGCGAGCAGGTCTTTGGCCGACATTTTGCGCGACAGCACGTAGCTGTGCACCGTGTAAGTGGTCTTGCCGTCGAGGGTCCGCCAGCGCTCGATGCGGCCAACCGCACATAGATCGACCAGTGCGTTCTTGCCTGGTGTCTGGGTGAAGGGAACAACGAAAGCGCGTCGTACCTCGTGGCGGCCGTGCGCATCCTCTTGGGTCTGATGGAACTTGGTTGTTTGGCGTGTCGCCGCCGCATTGAGGGCGGCACCGGCCTCGTCGGCCAGCTTGGACTGGTTGGCTTTGAGGGTGATCACATAGTGGCCGCCCCCATCGCGAATGGTCTGGGTCATGCGGCGATGGCAATGCAGAGCGTCGGCAGTGACGGTTAACCCCTTGAGCGACAACAGCTTGAGCGCCGCGATCGCCGCCTCCACTTCATTGCCTTCCTGCGCCACGCTCTGAGCCAGGCTCATGAAGGTCTCGGAGGCAAACACCGTGACCACCAGTGGCGGCATGTGGGAGCGGCCCTTGGCATAAGCGCGGCGCAGGCTCTTGCCATCGATGGCGACCTGGCCTTTGGGCGTATCGATGTTTGCCTGCGCGCCGAAAGCCGCCATGAAGCGCATGAAGGCATCGTTGAGGGCGACCGGATCGAGGGCGGCCAGCACCCGGCTGAAGGTGTCGTGGCTGGGCACGCCGGGAGTGTCAGGATTTCCGTGTGCTTGCGGGCGGTTGCACATTACGCCGCCATGGCTTTGATGAATCGTTCGCCGAAGATGACGGCGAACTGAGGCTTTGCCATTGACCACTCACGAGGCGGCATTTTCCACTCCTTCTCGGAGCGGTTCAAGATCAGATAGAGCAGCTTGGTTGCTGCCTCGTCGGTGGGGAAGTGGCCCCTGGCTCGGACGGCTCGTCTGAGCTTGGAGTTCAGCGCTTCGATGGCGTTGGTCGTATAGATGATCCGTCGCACGGCATCGGGGAAGGCGAAGAACGGGATGATCTCGCTCCACACCCGCCGCCAGCTCTGGCCGATCGCGGGATAGCGCTTGCCCCATTCGCTGGCTTCGAAGGCGACCAGCGCCTCTTCGGCGGCCTTGGCATCGACGGCGCGGTATATGCTCTTCAGCGCCCCCACCAGCGGCTTGCGGTCCTTCCACGATACGAAGTCCATGGAGTTGCGCAGCAGGTGGACGATGCAGGTCTGGACCACGGCTTGTGGGAACACGGCGGTGATGGCGTCGGGGAAGCCCTTGAGGCCATCGACGACGGCCAGCATGATATCCTCGGTGCCTCGGTTGCGGAGCTCGTTCATGACCCTGAGCCAGAACTTGGCGCCTTCGTTCTGCTCGACCCACATGCCGAGCACCTCCTTGCCGCCGTCGGCGCGCACGCCCAGCGCGATATGGATCGCTTTGGAGCGGACCATGCCTTCGTCGCGGATCTTCACCCGGATGGCATCGAAGAACACCAGGGGATAAGCCGGATCGAGCGGGCGGGCCTGCCAGGCGGCGACCTCATCGAGCACGGCATCGGTCACCGTCGATATCAGGGCGGCAGACACCTCGATGCCGTAAAGCTCGCGCAGATGCCCGGTAATCTCCCGCGTGCTCATGCCGCGCGCGTACATCGAGATGATCTTGTCGTCGAAGCCGGGAAAGCGACGCTGATACTTGGCGATCAGTTGCGGGTCAAAGTTGCCCTGACGATCACGGGGGACGTCGATCTCGATCTTGCCGGTGTCCGTCACCACCGTCTTGTGGCCGTAGCCATTGCGGCTGTTGCCCACCTGTTCATCGCCGCCCAGATGATGATCCATCTCGGCATTGAGCGCACGTTCGGCCAGCGCCTTCTTCAGCGTATCCAGCAATCCGCCCTGATCGAGGGCGGCGGCGGCATCGCTGCCAGCCAGAAGCTGGTCGAGTAAATCAGCCGGGATCACCGGCTCTTTGCGTCGGGACATAGGAAGACTCCTTCTCACCCATTATGCCCGCCCGCACACCGAAATCAGGACAGTCCCGGCACGCCGTTCTCCAGCGGGATGAACTGCCGCAACAGCTCCAGTCGCGACTTGCCAAACAGCGCCATCTCCGTGCAATGGGTCGCGCCGCAAAGCACCGCCGCCAGAGCCACGAACAAAATCTCAGCCAGATCATGCTGAGCTGTGCAGTCTCGCGGGTCCGGAACCTCCCCGAATACGTCCAGAAACACCATCATGACCTCCTATCCAAACGGAGGTCCTTCAGAATCACTTTCCGCGAACCGCGCAAGAGTTAAACGATACTCATGTGCGATTCCCCTGCCCATAAAGGGGGAGGTGCTCCGCCAGTGCAATTGGCACGATCGAAGACAGAGCCTCGACTTTTCACCTCCCCCTTTATGGGGGACTTCGAGCCGTCCCGCAGGGCAAATCGCTCCAGTGGAGCGATTTGAGGCGAGAAGGCCATGAGAGCTACGCTCGAATGGCGAGGGAGGGGGCCGTCTGTCTCAGTCAGCGACTTCCCATAACCCCGTGCATCGCCTAACACTTCCGCCCGATTTACCGAGGAGGAACTGCCTATGTCCAAGCTCAACCTGCTGTCCGGCTCCTATACCGGCCCTGATGGCGAAGGCCTGAAGCTGTTGAGCTTCGACACCGCCAGCGGCGCCATCGAGCTGGTTCGCGGCTTCCCCGGCACCCCCGATGTCTCGTGGATCGGCTTCGCACCCTCGACCCGTTGTGTCTATGTCACCGACGAGATGGCCGAAAAGGTTGGCGCCTTCACGCTTGCCGCCGACAACAGCACTGCCACCGCGCTCGGCTACCAGTCGACCGGCGCGAAATACCCCTGTTATCTGCGTATCAGCCCCAAAGGCACCAAGCTCGCCGTCGCCAATTACGGCGACGATTCCACCCCGGTGTTCTCGATCGATGCCGCGACCGGCGCGCTCAAAGCCGAGCCCACCGTGTTGCGTAGCGCGCACGCCCATGACAAGGGCCATGCCCACTGGACCCAGTGGTCCCCCGAGGCCGACCGGCTTTACACCGTCGATCTCGGCCATGACGAAGTTCGCAGCGTCCGTTACGAAGCGGGAAGTTTCGTCGGCGGCCCCGAGACGGCGTTCTCGACGCCGAAGGGCGCCGGCCCGCGTCACCTGGCCTTCCATCCCAACGGCAAGTTCGCCTACCTGTTCACCGAGTATGCCGAAACCGTCACCGCGCTCACCCGCGAGCCTGGCGGCAAACTGAGCGAGCTCAACACCCTCTCGGCGCTTCCCGCCGAGTTCAAGGGCGAGTCCACCGGCGCCCACATCCAGATCAATGCCGCCGGCACCGTCCTTTATGTCAGCAACCGCGGCCACAACTCGATCTCCGCCTTTGCCATTGCAGCGGACGGGCGGATCAGCCTCAAGCAGAACATAGCTTGCGGCGGCAACTGGCCCCGCTTCTTCCTCTTGCTCGACAAGCACCTGATCGTCGCCAACCAGGAAAGCGAAGACCTCGTGGTGTTCGACGTGGCGGCGGACGGCACGCTCAGCGCAACGGGCAATGTGTTCAAGTTGCAGAAGCCGGTGGCGCTTCTGCAGATCTAAGCCGCGGCCTCTCAGTGATCCTCCCCCGCGGCGCGGGGGACCACGCGAAGCGTGGTGGAGGGGGCGGCCAGAGCCTCAGTCGGGCTACCGCACCTTGTGCTGCATCTCCGGCAAAAACACCGTCAGCAGCCCGGCCAGCGGCATGAACGAGCAGAGCCAGAACACGTACTGGATGCCGGCAACGTCCGCCAAAGCGCCGAGGGCCGCGGCGGCAATGCCGCCCGCCCCGAAGGCGAAGCCGAAGAAGATCCCGGCGATCATCCCGACCCGGCCCGGCAGCAGCTCCTGCGCGAACACCACGATGGCCGAGAAGGCCGACGAGAAGATCAACCCGATCAGCACCGTCAGGATCACCGTCCAGGTGAGGTCGGCATAGGGCAGGGCCAGCGTGAACGGCAGCACCCCGAGGATCGAAAACCAGATCACGAACTTGGCGCCGAAGCGGTCGCCGATCGGCCCGCCCAGGAACACCCCGACCGCCGAGGCGCCGAGATAGACGAACAGCAACAGCTGCGCGTCCTGCACCCCGACCTGGAACTTGTCGATCAGGAAGAAGGTGTAATAGCTCGAGAGCCCCGCCATATAGGCGTTCTTGGTCAGCGTCAGGACCGTCAGCACGGTGAGCGCGATGGCGGTGGTGCGCTTGTCGAACAGCAGCGCCGTGCTCACCGCCGCCTTGCCGGCATTGGCCTTGCGGTGCGCCGCGTACCACATGCCGACGCGGGTCAGGATGAAGATGCCGACCAGCGAGCCCACCGCGAACCAGGCGACGCTCGATTGTCCGCGCGGCAAGACGATGAACGCCGCCAGCAGCGGCCCGATGGCCGAACCGACATTGCCGCCCACCTGGAACAGTGACTGCGCGAGGCCGTGCCGCCCGCCCGAAGCCAGCCGCGCCACGCGCGAGCTTTCGGGATGGAAAATCGCCGAGCCGAGACCGACAAAAGCCGAACCGAGCAGCAGCAGCCAATAGCTCTGCGCAAAGCCGAGGATCAGCAGCCCGACGAGGCTCGAGGCCATCCCCACCGGCAGCGAGAAGGGCAGCGGCCGCTTGTCGGTATACATGCCGATCGCCGGCTGCAGCAGCGACGCCGTGCACTGGAAGGTCAGCGTCAAGAGCCCGATCTGCACATAGTCGAGGCCGTAGCTCTGCTTGAGGATCGGATAGATCGCCGACAGCAGCGACTGCATGGTGTCGTTGATCAGGTGGCAGGCCGACACCATGATGATGATCGAGAGCGTGGTCTTGCTGGCGATCGAAGTCGCCGGTGCCGAAGCTGTGGCCGTCAATTTGGGAATCCGGGAATGCTGGATGGTCGGCGGGTGCCGATCGGAAACGAATACTTGTCCCTAACATGTCAGAGGGGGCGAGTTGTTAGCACTCAAGCGATTATCCGTTCGGTTGGAGGGCGAGAGAACTGAAGCAGACGACCGGGACTGTCCTGATTTCGGTGTGCGGGCGGGCATAATGGGTGAGAAGGAGTCTTCCCTATGTCCCGACGCAAAGAGCCGGTGATCCCGGCTGATTTACTCGACCAGCTTCTGGCTGGCAGCGATGCCGCCGCCGCCCTCGATCAGGGCGGATTGCTGGATACGCTGAAGAAGGCGCTGGCCGAACGTGCGCTCAATGCCGAGATGGATCATCATCTGGGCGGCGATGAACAGGTGGGCAACAGCCGCAATGGCTACGGCCACAAGACGGTGGTGACGGACACCGGCAAGATCGAGATCGACGTCCCCCGTGATCGTCAGGGCAACTTTGACCCGCAACTGATCGCCAAGTATCAGCGTCGCTTTCCCGGCTTCGACGACAAGATCATCTCGATGTACGCGCGCGGCATGAGCACGCGGGAGATTACCGGGCATCTGCGCGAGCTTTACGGCATCGAGGTGTCTGCCGCCCTGATATCGACGGTGACCGATGCCGTGCTCGATGAGGTCGCCGCCTGGCAGGCCCGCCCGCTCGATCCGGCTTATCCCCTGGTGTTCTTCGATGCCATCCGGGTGAAGATCCGCGACGAAGGCATGGTCCGCTCCAAAGCGATCCATATCGCGCTGGGCGTGCGCGCCGACGGCGGCAAGGAGGTGCTCGGCATGTGGGTCGAGCAGAACGAAGGCGCCAAGTTCTGGCTCAGGGTCATGAACGAGCTCCGCAACCGAGGCACCGAGGATATCATGCTGGCCGTCGTCGATGGCCTCAAGGGCTTCCCCGACGCCATCACCGCCGTGTTCCCACAAGCCGTGGTCCAGACCTGCATCGTCCACCTGCTGCGCAACTCCATGGACTTCGTATCGTGGAAGGACCGCAAGCCGCTGGTGGGGGCGCTGAAGAGCATATACCGCGCCGTCGATGCCAAGGCCGCCGAAGAGGCGCTGGTCGCCTTCGAAGCCAGCGAATGGGGCAAGCGCTATCCCGCGATCGGCCAGAGCTGGCGGCGGGTGTGGAGCGAGATCATCCCGTTCTTCGCCTTCCCCGATGCCGTGCGACGGATCATCTATACGACCAACGCCATCGAAGCGCTGAACTCCAAGCTCAGACGAGCCGTCCGAGCCAGGGGCCACTTCCCCACCGACGAGGCAGCAACCAAGCTGCTCTATCTGATCTTGAACCGCTCCGAGAAGGAGTGGAAAATGCCGCCTCGTGAGTGGTCAATGGCAAAGCCTCAGTTCGCCGTCATCTTCGGCGAACGATTCATCAAAGCCATGGCGGCGTAATGTGCAACCGCCCGCAAGCACACGGAAATCCTGACACTCCCCAGACGACCCCCTCCCATCCTCCCCCATGAAGGGGGAGGTGCCGCATCCAGTGCTTGGCACGATCGAAGACAGAACCTCGACTTTTCACCTCCCCCTTTATGGGGGAGGCCGGGAGGGGGCCGTCTCTCTCAGTCAACTCTTGCGCGCCACCCCCTGAACCAGTCGCAGAACGCCTGCACCCCATCCTCCACCGGCGTCTGCGGCACTTCCCCAACCAGCGCCCTCAGCAAGCCCACGTTCGCTGCTGTCTCGGTGACATCCCCAGGCTGCATTGGCAGGAGTTCTTTCTTCGCCTCGCGCCCCAGCGCCGCCTCGATCGCCGTAACGAACCGCATCAGCTCGACCGGCCGGCCGCCGGCGATGTTCACCACCCGCCACGGCGCCACCGGTGAAAGCGAGTCCCCCTCCGCCACCGGCTGTCCCCGCACTGGCGCAATCCCGATCAGCCGGTCGATCGCCGCCACCACATCGTCGACATAGGTGAAATCCCGCCGCATCCGTCCTTCGCCGTAAATGCCGATCGGCTCTCCCGCCGCGATCGCCTCGGCGAATTTGAACAGCGCCATGTCCGGCCGCCCCCACGGCCCGTACACGGTGAAAAACCTGAGGCAAGTGATCGGCACGCTGAACAGGTGGGCGTAGGAATGGCTCATCGCCTCGGTCGCCTTTTTGGTTGCCGCATAGAGCGACACCGGCCGGTCGGTCATATCAGTCTCGCGCGACGGCCGCCCTGCCGCCATGCCGTAGACCGAGCTCGACGAGGCAATCAGCAGGTGTTTTGGCGGCGTGCGCCGCGTCGCCTCGAGGAGGCCGAGCGTCCCCGTCACATTGCTGTCGGTGTAGCTGAACGGCGCCTCGAGGCTGTAGCGCACCCCCGCCTGCGCCGCGAGATGCACCACCACTTCCGGCGCGTCGGAGAAGGCTGCGTCGATTGCCGCTTCGTCTTCCAGCCGCCCGACCACGGCGCGGAACCGCCCGTTGGCCTCGAGCATGGCGTGTCGCTGCTGTTTGAGTTGCACGTCGTAATACGGGGTCAGCGCATCGAGCCCGATCACCTCGTACCCCCCAGCGAGCAGCCGCCGGCTCAGGTGATAGCCGATAAATCCAGCGCTGCCGGTGACCAGTACGCGCACCCCGTCCCCCAAAACCGCTTGCGATACAATGCTTTTTTGCCGTCGCTGTCGTATCTACGCGCCCGCGTTCGACAATGCCAGAAACCGATTCACGGCCCTCGACCGAAGCCCGAAGCCGCCCTCTTGAAGAATCCGCTTGCGCCGCCGATCTGGTGTGCTACATAACTATAACACTACCAAGGCATCACGCATGAGCCAGTTCAACGACAGCCAGCCGATCTTTGTGCAGATTGGCGAAAGGATTGCCGACATGATCCTGAGCAAAACCACTCGGGAGGGCGAGGCGCTTCCTTCGGTGCGCCAGATCTCCGCCGACCTCTCGGTCAACCCGTTGACCGTCACCCGTGCATACCAGTCGCTCGTCGATATCGGTGTCGTCGAGTTACGCCGCGGCATGGGCATGTTCGTGGCCGAAGGCGGCCACCAGCGGCTGCTCGCCCACGAGCGCCAGAAATTTCTGACCGAGGAGTGGCCGCGCGTCATGGCGCGCCTCGCCGCCCTCGATCTCGATCCCACACTATTGCTGAAGCAAGGCGGTAAAGATGAATGATCTGGCTCAAACCACAGCTGCTCCGATCGTCTCGGCGCGTGGCCTCAAGAAGCATTTCGGCCGCACCGAAATCCTCCACGGGCTCGATTTCGACATCCCCGCCGGCCGCATCTACGGCCTCGTCGGCCACAATGGCGCTGGCAAAACCACCACGCTGAACGCGCTGCTCGGCCTCACCTCCTACGAGGGCACCGTGCGTGTCCTCGGCGAGGATCCGTACCAGAAGCGCGCCTCGCTGATGCAGAACGTTGCGTTCATCTCCGACGTCGCAAGCCTGCCGCGGTTTCTGCGGGTGCGTGAGCTGTTCGCACTGCTCACCAACATCCACCCCAACTTCGATCAGGCGAAGGCCCGCGGCCTGCTCGATGGCACCGACGTCAAGATGGACGCCCGGATCAAGAACCTTTCCAAGGGCATGATCGCCCAGCTCCACCTGGCGGTGGTGATGGCGATCGATGCCAAGCTCCTGGTCCTCGACGAGCCGACCCTCGGCCTCGACATCACCTATCGCAAGCGCTTCTACCGGCGCCTGCTCGAGGACTATATGACCGAGGAGCGCACGCTGCTGATCACCACCCACCAGGTGGACGAGATCGAGTTCATGCTCTCTGACATCATGTTCATCCGCGACGGCGAGCTGATCCTCCACATGCAGATGGAGACGGTGAGCGGCAAGTTCAGCCAGGTGCTGGTCCGCCCCGATCAGGTCGCCGCCGCCACGGCGCTCGGCCCGATCTACAGCGAAACCCGCTTCGGCCAGACCGCCATGGTCTTCGACGGCGTCGATCGCGATCGTCTCGCCCCGTTCGGGGAGGTCACCACTCCCACTCTCAGCGACCTGTTCGTCGCCCTTATGCAGCGCGGTCCCGCCAAATGAAGTCTCTCGTTGCCCTTATCAAGCGCGAGTATCTCGAGCATCGGGGTGCGTTCCTCTACGCCCCCGGCGTGATCCTCGGCATCATGACGCTGGTGCTGGTGTTCGGCATCGCCTCCAACCGCTTCCAGATGCACCAGGAAATCGGCGTCCCTTCGGCGCTGAAATTCTTCGAGTTCGGCTTCCTCGCGGTCGGCCTGCTCTGGTGCATGTACCTGCTGGTGGCGCTGTTCTTCTACTATGCCGACGCCTTCAGCGCCGATCGCCGGAACAATGCCATGCTGTTCTGGAAGTCGATGCCGGTCACCGATTTCAAGGTGCTGGCCTCGAAATCGCTGGCCGGCATGACCATCCTGCCGGCCATGATCTTCGGCGCTTACCTGCTCACCGGCGTGCTGATCTATGTCGTCACCATGATCACCGCGATGATCCTGCCGCGTCTCGGCGTGCCCGGCGTCTTCGAGTTCATCGCCTCGGCCGTCAACATCGCCGGCTTCGCACTGGTCTGCCTGGTGACGGCGCTCCTTTGGTACGCCCCGTTCTTTGCCTGGGTCGGCGCGCTCTCGACCATGTTCCGCCGCTGGTCGATCCCGCTCGCCTTCCTTATTCCGGGGCTGATCGGGCTGGCCGAAAACCTGATCCTCAACGACACGGGCCCGCGGGCCGGCTACTTCCTCACCTATCTGAGCGAGCGGCTGAAGTTCGGCACCGACAACATGCAGTTCGAAAAGACCATCTTCAGTGACACCTCGTTCGATGCCTCGGTGATGATCCCGCGCTTTCTCGGCGGCGTGGATTGGTCGCAACTGGTCGGCGGTCTGATCGTCGCCGCGCTGCTCGTCTACCTCGCCAGCGAATACCGCCGCCGCACCGTCGCCACCTGACCTCGGCGCCACCGGCAGCAGTGCGGCCACCACTCCCTCCCCACCATCCATCCCCAAACGGGGATGGGGTGGTGGTCGCTTTTTGAGCACAGCTGGTGCAGTCGGGCCTTCTCCCCTTGTGGGAGAAGGTGGCCGAAGGCCGGATGAGGGGTCCGCGCAACGAAGTGTAGCGCGATCGGAGCGTAAGCGACGAGCGACCCAGTGCGCGGAGAGAACCCCTCATCCGCCCGTTGGGCACCTCGCGGCGAGGGCGAACGCCCTCGTCCGCTGACCACAAGGGGAGAAGCCGATTGCAGCACCCATCAGTGTACCCAATCACCCCATCTACGCCGGCTATTCACGCAAAAACGTATCGACTGTCCACCTTCCCCGCGGCATTGGCTTGCCCCTCGGTCTCCGCCATATCAGGGTCAATCAACCCACTCGTTGCGAGACCCATCATGATCACTGTCGAATCCCAGGCCGCGGTCCGCTCCGCTCCCACGCTGCCGCTCACCACCCATCTCGGCGCCGTTCGCATCGGCGTCACCGACCGCGACAAGGCGCTGGCCGTCTGGCGCGATGTTGTCGGCCTGGAACTGATCTCCGAGGACGCCGAGGCGCTGCATCTCGGCGCCGGCGGGCGCGAGCTCATTACCCTCGAGCTCGGCGCCAACGGCCCATTCCCCGATCGCTCGCTCGGGCTCTACCACGTTGCCGTGCACGTCCCGACCCGCAAGGCGCTGGCGGAAATGGTGGTGCGCGCCCTGATGCGCCGGGTCCGCATTTCGCCCACCGATCACCTCGTCTCCGAGGCGATCTACCTGTGGGATTACGACAATATCGGTATCGAGATCACCTTCGAGACCCCGTGGCGCGGTACCATCGGCGACGGCGAGGACGGCTTTTACGTCAAGACCGTCGACGGCTCACCGCATTCCGGTCGCGAGGCCATCGATGTCGATGACCTCTTGGCCGAACTCGACGATATCAACGCGGTCCCCGCCCTGATGCCCGAGGGCACCCGCATCGGCCACATCCACCTGCACGTCAAAGATCTCGAGCAGGCAATGCGCTACTACCGCGACGGCCTCGGTTTCGGCGGCCTGTTCATCATGCGCCGCTTCGGCATGGGCGACCTCGGTCTCGACTATCCGCCGCATACCATCGCCTTCAACATCTGGTCCGGCCCGAATGCCACGCAGGCGCCGAAGGGGGCTGCGGGGTTGCGCTGGTTCCACATCGCCGTGACCGATCAGCCGACGCTCGATGCCGTGAAGGCGCGTCTGACGGCGATTGGTGCGGGGTACACCGAGACCAACGAGGGGATCGAAACGCGGGATCCGGCCGGCAATCTGGTGAAGGTGGTGGTGGGCTGACTGATAGAGACGGCCCCCTCCCGGCCTCCCCCATAAGGGGGAGGTGAAGAGTTCGAGCTTGTGGCTCGATCGTACCCAATACTCGATGCGGCACCTCCCCCTTTATGGGGGAGGATGGGAGGGGGCCGTCTGCTTCGGCTCCTGCTCCGCCTAAAGCGCCGCCAAAAACCCCGCGACATCCGCCTCGGTCGTCGCCCAACTGGTCACCAGCCGCACCAGCACCTCATCTGCCGCGAGCCCCTCACTCGGCCACTCATGCGCCGCGCCCCCGGCGGCCCGCACCCGTGCCAACGCCGCCCGCGAGATCACCGCAAACACCTCGTTCGCCGTATTCTCCCAGCCGAGCCGCGCCGTGCTGCTGGCACGGATCCCGGCGCGCAGCCGGTCCGACATGGCGTTTGCATGCCCGGCCCGGCGCAGCCAGTTGCCCTGCTCGAGGTAGCCCTCGAACTGCGCGGCGACGAACCGCGCCTTCGAAAACGTGTGCCCCGCCCGCTGCCGCCGCGGCTCGAAATCGCCCAGCAGCCCTGGCGTGAACACCACGATCGCCTCGGCCGCCCAGCAGCCGTTCTTGGTCGCCCCGAACGACAGGAAATCCACCCCGGCCTTCCAGGTCAGCTCGGCCGGCGTCACCCCGAGCGCCGCCACCGCATTGCCGAAGCGCGCCCCGTCCATATGCACCTTGAGTCCGCCATCCCGTGCGATCCCAGCGAGCTCAGCCACCTGCGCAACCGAGTACACCGTTCCCCATTCCGTCGCATTGGTGAGGCTCAGCGCCACCGGCGCGCTCCGTCCGCCGGGCGAATGCTTGCCGAGCGCCGTGCGGAACGCCGCGGCATCGATCAACCCGAGCGGGCTCGTCACCGGTATCAGCTTCATGCCGCCCGACTGGAACTCCGTCGCGCCGCTCTCGTCGGTGTGGACATGCGCATCCTCGCCGCAGAACACCACGCCGCCCGGACGGCTCAATGCCGCGAGCCCCAGCGAGTTCGAAGCCGTGCCGGTGGCGGTGAACCACACCTCGACCTCACGCTCGAACAGCTCCGAGAAGCGCTGCTGCACGCCGAGGCTCAGCGGATCCCCGCCATAGGCCGGCGCGTAGCCGCCATTGTGCCGCGCCAGCGCCGCCATCACCTCAGGCGTTGCCCCGGCCCAGTTATCGCTCGCAAAATTCACGCTGAAATACCCCACTAAAGACGCGGGGGTTTGTAGCCTGCCGGGTGCTTGTGGTGAAGCCACACCCCGCTATGATCCCGGGAAGAGGAGACCCTATGCGAGCCATATCCTGCACTGCGCCCGAACAACTGGCGCTGATCGACATCGAGCGCCCGGAGCTGCAGCCCGGCTGGGTTCGCGTCGCCATCCGCCACATCGGCATCTGCGGCACCGACTACCACATCTTCGAAGGCAACTTCCCCTACTTCGAGTATCCGCGCGTTATCGGCCATGAGCTGAGCGGGGTCGTCGTCGATCCCAACGGTGAGGCCTTCGCCGCCGGTGACCCGGTGGTGATCAACCCCTATCTCAATTGCGGCCATTGCCCGGCCTGCCGCGAGGGCCGCGCCAATTGCTGCGAGACCCTCAAAGTCATCGGCGTGCACGCGCCCGGCGGCATGGCCGAAGAAATCGTCATGCCCGCTGGCAACCTCTACAGGGCCGATGGGCTGAGCCTCCGCGATGCCGCGATGGTCGAGTTCCTCGCCATCGGCGCGCATGCCATCCGGCGCACCGCCGAGCTGAAGCCGGGCGCGCGCGCATTGGTCGTCGGCTCGGGCCCGATCGGGCTCGGCGTTGCCTTCTTTGCCAAAATCGCCGGCGCCGACGTCACCGTGGTCGATGCCGCCCCCGATAAGATCGCCGCCACCCGCGCCCTCGGTTTCCGCACCTTTGCGCCGGCCGATCTCGAAGGCAGCGAATTCACCGCCATCAAATCGACCGGCTTCGACGCGGTGTTCGATTCCACCGGCTCGATCAGGGCGATGAACGCCTCGCTGTTCCACACCCGCAATGGCGGCAGCTACACCCTGGTCGGCGTCATCAAGGGCGACCTGGTGTTCCCGGATTCCGAAGTGCACCGGCGCGAACTCACCATCCGCGCCTCGCGCAACGCCATCCGCGCCGATTTCGAGCACGTGATGCAGTCGATCCGGGAGGGTAAGGTTCCTACCGGCAAACTCGCCACCCACGCCACCACCATGGACCGGGTGCCGCAGGATATGCCGATCTGGGCCCACGATCGCACCGGAGTGATCAAGGCGATCGTGACGGTGTGATCTTCACCCGCGGGGCGGGGGCACGGATGAGGGCCAGGGTCCCTCACCGCGGGGGGGCCAGCGAAGTCGGCACGTGTCGCTGCCTCAGCCGCGGTTGATCATCCGCGGCGTCACATCGAGCTCGATCTCTTCCATGCCGAGCAGCCGCGCCACCACTTCGGGCGGGTCCTTCACCACATGCACGCCCGACACCGTATCGATCTTGGTGTCGCGCAGCCCCTTGACCACCGCCACCACATGTTCGGGGTTCACGTAGATGCTACCGTCGGGCGTATCGAGCTTCACCAGCCGCATGGAAATCTCCTGAGTGCGGCCCCACATATCGCGGCGCCGTATCGCTCGTGACATCATGCGCGGTGCATGGAAAATGAACCGTGAAGCTCTTTCTTCCCCCTTTCGCGGCGAAGGCCAGGAGGGGGGGCCGTCTTTTGAAGGTTTGCACCAATTGACCTCCCCCGATGACATCCTGAACTTCTGGTTCCTCGAGCACGGCGAGCCGGATTGGTTCGGCGGCAAGCCCGAGTTCGATGCCGTGCTCGCCGAACGCTTCGCCGGGACTTACGCCGCCGTCGCGCGCGGCGAGGCCGCCTGGTGGCGCGCCACGCCGTCGGGCCGGCTCGCCGAGATCATCGTGCTCGATCAGTTCTGCCGCCAGTTGCATCGCAAGCGCCCCGAGGCTTTCGCCTCCGATGGCATGGCGCTGCGCCTGGCGCAGCAGGCGGTGGCAGCCGGCGACGATCTGCGGGTCGAGCCGCGCCGCCGCACTTTCTTCTACATGCCCTACATGCACTCCGAGGATCTGGCCGTGCACGGTGAGGCCATCCGGCTGTTCACTGCGCTCGGCGATGCGGACACCCTCAAATACGAGATCATGCATCGCGACTGCATCGCCCGCTTCGGCCGCTACCCCCGCCGCAACGCCGCGCTGGGCCGTACTTCGACCCCCGAGGAGGTCGAGTACATCAACTCCGGCGACGGCATGTTCTGATCTCGGCAACCCGTGAAATCATAATACGACTTATGAATATCCACTGAACCGCCGGGTCCGCATCGGTTCAGCCGAACCCCTCTAGTCCTCTCTCACCCGCAGGAACTGAGCCTGCTTTCAATGGAGTGGACAAAGTGTTCGCACGTCTCAACCGTTACGCCCGCCCGGCCTTCGCCGCCCTCGCCCTCTCGTTCGTCGCCGTCTCGGCTCCGCCGGTCCTCGCCGGCGGTCTGCAGGAGAAGCCGACGTTCCAGAACTATGACGACGACTACGATTGCCAGAGCGTCAAGCAGGCGGTGCGCTATCTCAAGAAGCGCAACTACAAGATGATCGAGAAGCTCGAGAAGGAAGCCGAGGAGGGCATCTACCTGTTCTCCGCCAAGAAGAAGAACTCCGAGCACGTCTTCGTCGCCTACTACATCACCTACGATGCCTGCGACCGCGAGATCGTCAGCCGCGAGCCGATCAAGCAAGAAAAGATGCTGTAAGGCCCGCTGGCCTCGACAGCGCTCTCACCCGGACGTCGGGGTTCGGGTGAGAGCGGTCTTCCTCCGGTCTAAGCACCGGCGCGCCTGCGCGAGAATGACACCGGAGCAGGGCGCATCAGCCCTCGCCGGCTTGACCCACGCGACAACTCCCGCTCAACTCGCCGCGTTATCCGCGCGAGGCTCCCCATGGACCACTTCCTGCCCCTCTTCGCCATTCTCGGCGCTTTGCTGATCGGCGCCATCAGCCCGGGCCCGAGCTTTGTCTTCGTGGTGCGGACCGCCGTCGCCCAGTCGCGCAGCGAGGGGCTCGCCGCGGCGCTCGGCATGGGGGTAGGGGCCATGCTCTACGGCGCGCTCGCCGTGCTCGGGCTGCGCACCTTGATGCAGGATGGCGGCCTGTTGTTCACCGCTCTCAAGGTCGCAGGTGGGCTCTACCTGGTCTATCTCGCCTGGAAGATCTGGGGCCATGCCGCCGACCCCATCACCGTCGACGCCGGCGTTGCCCCCGCTGCCAATCCGCGCAAGGCCTTCAGCTTCGGCCTCCTCACCCAGCTGTCCAACCCCAAGATCGTCGCGGTGTTCGGCGCCGTCTTCGCCGCGCTGTTGCCCGCCAACCCGGAGCCCTGGCTCTACTGGGCTTTGCCGCCGCTGATCTTCATCCAGGAAACCCTGTGGTACAGCATCGTCGCCATCGCCTTTTCGGCGGCCAGGCCGCGCGCTATCTACTTGAGCGCCAAGCTCTGGGTCGATCGTGCCGCCGCCGCCTTCATCGGCATCCTTGGCATCCGCCTGATCATCGAGGCCCGCTAGCTCATCGTTGCGAGCGAGCCGCCGCCCGAGGGAATCCGAGCCGCAGCGCCATGAAAAAGTACGGGCGAACCTACCACGTG
>CBDIRF010000024.1:0-68222 GCA_965284115.1 Devosiaceae bacterium | reverse complement strand
CTGATCAGAGTTTTTCGGGATAGCCATGCGCTGGCTGCGTTTCCTTCTCATTTTGCTGCTCGTGCCGCTGGCGGCCTGCGCCATCAACGGCAAGCCATCGACCTATCTGGTCGAGGTGAAGGGCCCCTACGCGCTCGATACCGGCGACGTGGTGCGGGTCAGCGTCTATGGCGAAGCCGAACTTTCGAAGAGCTATCAGGTGGACGATGGCGGCGCCGTGGCGCTGCCGCTGATCGGCCCGGTGAAGGTGCGCGGCAAGACCACCCAACTCGCCGCTGCCGCGATCACCGCGGCACTGGCCGCAGGCTATATCCGCGAGCCGAGTGTCGCAGTCGAAATCGAGACCTACCGGCCGTTCTTCATCCAGGGCGCGGTCAAGAGCGGCGGCCAGTTCCCCTATGTCTACGGGATGACGGTGCGCGCGGCGATCAGCACGGCCGGCGGATTTTCCGATACGGCGGACCGCGGCAAGGCGGTGATCTACCGGCGTCAGGGCAACCAGATGGTGAAGGGATCGGTCAACCTCGACTTCCCCATTTACCCCGGAGATACCATCGTGGTGGCCGAGCGCTGGCTCTAAAGGGTTCGGAAACTCCGTCCCTTCTAACGCTGGGGCATGTCCAGCGCATTTCGCCCGCTCCGCATCCTGCAAATCCTTCGTGCCCCGGTCGGCGGGCTGTTCCGTCATGTCTACGACCTGACGCATGAACTGGCGGCGCGCGGCCACGAGATCGGCATCGTCGCCGACAGCCTCCACACCGATGCGCTGACCGAGGAGCGGCTCGAAAAACTCCGGCCGCTGGCGCCGCTCGGCATCCACTCGCTGCCGATCCCGCGCAGCGTCGGAGCGGCCGACCTGACAACGCCGCTGAGGGTTCGCCGCCTCGCCGACGCGCTGCAGATAGACGTGCTGCACGGGCATGGCGCCAAGGGCGGGTTCAATGCCCGGCTGGCACGCATCGGGGCGCGGCAGCGCGTGTCGCTCTACACCCCGCATGGCGGCGTGCTGAATTACGCCCCCGGCTCGACCGCCGGCCAGCTGTTTCGCCTGATCGAGCGCGCGCTGATCGGCGCTACCGACGCCATCGTGTTCGAGAGCAGCTTCGCGCAAGCCGCCTATGCCGAGCAGATCGGCAGGCCCGCCTGCCCGGCGCCGGTGATTCACAACGGGCTGATGCCGGCGGAGTTCGAGCCGATCGAGCCCGGCCCCACGGCAGCCGATTTCGTGTTCATCGGTGAGTTCCGCCCGGTCAAGGGCATCAACTATCTGCTCGATGCGCTGCCCGATGTGCGCGCCCCCGACGGTCGGCCCGCCAGCCTGGTGATGGCCGGTGGCGGCCCAGACCTCGAGGCGACCAAGGCGCAGATCGAACGGCTCGGCCTTAGCGGTCGTGTTACCCTCGTCGGCGTCAAGCCGGCCCGCCCGACCCTGCAACTGGGGCGCATTGCGGTGGTGCCGTCACTCGCCGAGTCGCTGCCCTACGTGATCCTCGAAGCCGCAGCCGCCGGCCGGCCGGTGATCGCCACCGATGTCGGCGGGGTCAGGGAAATCTACGGCCCAACGGCCGCAAGCCTGCTGCCCGCGGCGGACGCGGCTGCGTTGCGCCGGGCCATGCAGGCGGCGCTCGACAATCCCGCTGCCGCGGCACGCGAAGCCGACATCCGGCTCGCGCATATCCGCGCCGGCTTCTCCATCTCGCACATGACCGACCAGATCGAGGCGCTGTACCGGCAGGTGCTTGCCGCCCGCGCGCCCAGGGGTCTCACCCAGTCTTCAGCACTCTCTTCGTAGCGCCCCACAACAAGAGCCCAGCAAGAGCCCAACCGATGTTCCATCTCGATCCGCAACAGGCCGTCCTCGAACATGTCGCGCAGCCCCCCAAGGCGAAAGTTGCGCCACCGCGGCTCAGCGACCTCGCCGCGGCGCTTGCCGATCAACCGATCGCCCCCACCTACTCGGCGGCGGTCGTCGCCGGCGTGGCGCAGGTGGCCGAGATCGTGCTGCTGGTGGCCACCGGCGTGGCTTTGTTCGGGCTCAATGGCGGCGATACGCTGCTCAGTGTCGTCACCACGCTCGGCGTCGTAGCGGTGGCGGCAGTGTTCATCGGCATGTTGCGGCTGCACGGTGTTGCGGCCTACCGGCTCGGCATTTCGCAACTGTGGAAAGCCGCCCTCGGCTGGACCGCGTCCTTCGCGCTGCTCGGCGGGCTGGTGCTGCTCTACGACAGCGGCCACGCCCTGTCGCGGCCGTGGATTTTCACCTTCTGGGCCGCCGGCCTCGGGGTGCTCGCGGTCTATCGCATGGGGCTGCACCAGGTGGTGATGCACTGGACCCGGCAAGGCAAGCTCAAGCGCCGCACCGTCATCGTCGGCGGCGGCAAGGATGCCGAGGCGCTGATCGAATCGATCCAGGGCGCCGGGCGCGACGATATCGATCTGCTCGGCCTGTTCGACGATCGCAATGACGATCGCTCGCCCGAATCCGTCGCCAGCCTCGCCAAGCTCGGCCGCGTCGCCGAACTGATCGAGTTCGCCCGGCAGACCCGCATCGACCTGGTGATCGTGTCGATGCCGCTATTCGCCGAGCACCGGGTGCTCGACATGCTGAAGCAGCTCTGGGTGCTGCCGGTCGATATCCGGCTCTCGGCGCATATGAGCAAGTTGCGCTTCACCTCGAAGGCCTATTCCTATGTCGGCGGCGTGCCGGTGTTCGATATGGCGGATCGGCCGATCTCGGACTGGAACCTCGTGTTCAAGTGGCTGTTCGACAAGCTGGTCGCCATCACCGCGCTGATCCTCCTCTCCCCGGTGATGCTTGCCACGGCGATCGCCATCAAGCTCGAGAGCAAAGGGCCGGTGTTCTTCCGCCAGAAGCGCCACGGCTTCAACAACCAGCTGATCGACATGTGGAAGTTCCGCTCGATGCGGACAGACATGCTCGACGCCAACGCCACGCGGCTCGTCACCAAAGGCGATCCGCGGGTCACCAAGGTCGGCAAATTCATCCGCAAGACCTCGATCGACGAGCTGCCGCAGCTGTTCAACGTGCTGGTGGGCGAACTCTCGATCGTCGGGCCGCGGCCGCATGCGCTGGCGGCCAAGGCCGACAACCAGCTCTACTATGATGCGGTCGAGGGCTATTTTGCCCGGCATCGGGTGAAGCCGGGGATGACCGGCTGGGCCCAGATCCACGGCTGGCGCGGCGAGACCGACACGGTCGACAAGATCATGCAGCGAGTCAAATGCGACCTCTACTACATTGAAAACTGGTCACTCTGGCTCGACGTGAAGATCGTCGCGATGACCCCGATCTCGCTGGTCACCCAGCGCAAGAACGCGTTCTGAGGCATTGGAGTGGACCACCGTACCGTCACCATACTCGATGTCATCCCAGCGAAAGCTGGGACCCATCCATCAGCTGGCGCTGGCTGCGAGTTGGGTCCCTGCTTTCGCAGGGATGACACCCAGTTGGTGGCAGCATGAGCACCACTGTCGCGCCCCCTCCTCCACCCTCGCCGCCACCTGGCTGCGCGCCCGCGCCACCACGCTGCTCGACGCCCTCGTCGTTGGCTGGATCTTTGCCGGCGGCATGGTGATCACCGAGCCGTCGCCGTACGAGCTGGCGTTCCTCGCGGTGCTCGGTGTGTCGATGATCGCCGGCTTCACTTTGCGCCGCTCGACCCTGGGGCTGCTGGTGCTGTTCGCGAGCTTCGTGCCGTTCGCCATCATCGCGGCGTTCCAGGTGAAGTTCAGTTCCATCCCCGACGCGCTGATCTACCAGGCGGTGACGATCTTCCTGTTCTTCACCTCATACTGGGTGGCGAACTACGTCGCCGACGCGCCGCAGACGCGGATGCGGCTGATCATCGGCGCCTACCTCGCTACGGCCCTGCTCTCGGCGGTGCTGGGCACGCTCGGCTATCTGGGCATCGGACATGACCTCTTCACCCGCTACGACCGGGCCAAGGCCTTCTTCAACGATCCCAACGTCTTCGGTCCGTTCCTGATTCTGCCGGCGATGTATGTGCTGCAGCGCCTGCTGCTCGGCACGCCGCGCCGCGCCATGTGGGCGGCGCTCTGCTATGGCGTACTGGTCGTCGGGGTGTTCGCCAGCTTCTCGCGCGCCGCCTGGGGGCACATCGTCATCTCCAGCGCCATCGTCTACGTGCTGGTGTTCATCCTCGAAGCGCAGGCCCGTCTCAGGGTGCGTATGCTGCTGCTGGCGATGACGGGGCTGATGATGCTGGTGGTTGCAGGGGCCGGTATCCTCTCGATCCCGCAGTTCCGCTCGTTCATCGAACTGAGGACGCAGTCGCAGAACTACGACACCGGCGAGAGCGGCCGCTTCGGCCGGCAAGGCTATGCCTTTGACCTGGCGCTGCAACATCCGCTCGGGCTTGGCCCGCTGGAGTTCCGCAATCTCCGGGTCAAGGAAGAGCCGCATAACACCTATGTCAACGTGCTGCACGCCTATGGCTGGGGCGGCGGCCTGGTGTTCATGCTGTTCATCGGCGTCACGCTGTGGCGCAGCGCCACCTTCATCGCGCGGCCGGGGCCCAACCGGCTGCTGTTGATCCCGCTGGTCGCCGTATTCGTGCCGCTGGCCGGTGAGGCGGCAATCATCGACATCGACCACTGGCGGCACTTCTTCCTGGTTGCCGGGCTGATCTGGGGTGTCACCGCCGCCTATGGCCGGATCGAGAAGCGATCCGGGCTGATGCCGCAGGTCCCCTGAGGTCGCTCAGCGCGCCAGGTACTTCCGCGCCATCGCCGCGGTATCCAGCGCAAACCGCCCGACATGCGCCTTGGCGAGGTCGGTTTCGCCATGCGAACCGATCCAGGCGAGCAGCGCCATGCGCCGCAGCAGGATCAGCGTATCGATCATCCGCAAGTCCTCGGGCTTCAGCGGCCGGATCTCCATATAGGCGCTGAGCCACGAGCGGATCAGCGCCGGCACCTGTGGCGAAGTTTCGATGAACGACAGGCTGGCCGCGAGGTCGTAAAGGAACCAGCCAAAGCCGGAATCGTCGAAATCGAGCAGCACGGTGTGCTCGCCATCGACCAGGAGGTTGGCGAGCCGCATATCGGCATGGATCAAGCCGAAGCGATCGATGTCGGTGCCATAGGCCCGAAGATCGGCGCGAAGCGCGGCATCGAGCTCAGCCAGCGTCGCCAGCGTCTCGCCTTCGACAAGCGGCGCCTTGCGCCAGTCGCCCCAGAGGCCCGAGGCCTCGAGGATGCCGACGGCATCCCAGATCGGGCGCACGAATTTTTCCGGCTGCTGCCAGTTCGCAATGTGGTTGTGCAGGGTGGCCGCGTAGCGCCCCAGCGTCGCGAACAGCGGCACGAGATCCGCATCGGGCTGCGGTTCCACCCCGGCCTCGAAGGCAAACAGTGCGGCGAAACGATCCGGCGCCACTTCCTGCACGATCTCGCCATCGGCGCCGGGAATCGGCCGCGGCACCGGAATCTCGGTGTCGTCGGTGATCGCCTCGAGCCAGGCCAGTTCGCTGCCGATCGCCGTCTTCGACTGGTAGCGCGGCCGGTGCAGGCGTAGCACGTGCCGCGCGCCATTGGCGCCATCGATACGGAAGGTGTGATTCTCGGAGAGGTTGATCAGCACCGGCGTGCCGCCCGCGGCAGTCGGCCAGCGCTCGAGGCTGCCGGCGACAAGCGACAGTTCCTCCGGGAGCGGATCGCTGGGGGCAATATCCAATCCGCTATCCTCTAGGCTTTGGAAGAAATGGTCGGAGTGGCCGGATTTGAACCGACGACCCTTTGTCCCCCAGACAAATGCGCTACCAGGCTGCGCTACACCCCGACTGCGGATGCCCTACCCAAACGAACGTTTTGAGGCAAGCGGCATTTTAGGGGCAAGCTGAACGAAACAGCATGACGGCGGCGAAAGATCACCGCGTCGTGACCGCGCCCGTGCCCCCGCCGATCTGCATCAATTGGTCATCGATGCCGGCAGCTGTGCTGGGGAGGATGCCCAGCATCGGGGCGATGCGCTGGATGATCTGGCCGCTGACCACGGCGACGTTCCAGCCGGCTTCGCGGGTGGAACGCGCGTTCTCGGCCTGGGCTTCGTCGAGCATGACCAGCATGGCGTAGCGCGGATCCTCCATCGGGAAGGCGGAGGTGAAGACGGTGACGTTCTTGGTCTTGGAATAGCGACCGTTGATGGTCTTTTCGGCGGTGCCGGTCTTGCCGCCGGTGCGGTAGCCGATTGCCTCGGCGTCCATGTTGCGGCCCGAACCGAGCAGCGCGTTCATGCGGAACAGATAGCGCATCTTATCGCTGGTCGCTGGGCTGACGATCGGGCGCGCCAGCCGCTCGGCCTCGGCCTCGCTGCGGCGGAACAGCGTGGGCGGCACCAGCCGGCCCTGGTTCATCAGCGCCGCAACCGCGGTGAGCATATGCATCGGCGTCGCGGCGAAGCCATAGCCATAGGAGGCGGTGGCGGCGCTGACATCGGAAAAACTCTCGGGCACGCGGGGGGCGGCGCGCTCGGGCAGCTGGATTTCGGAGCGTTGGTCAAAGCCGGCCGTCCTGAGGAAGGCCCGAAGCTTGTCCTTACCCATCCGCTCCATGATGCGAATGGTGCCGATATTGTCGGAGTAGCGGAACACATCGGAGACCGACATGATTTCGTGCCGGCCGTGATCGAGCAGGAAGCGGCCGAAGCGCACCCCTTCCCGCGCGTCGATCATATCGTCGATGGCGACGGCGCCACTGTCGAGCGCTGCGGCCAAGGTGATGGTCTTGAAGGTCGAGCCGAGCTCGAACGTGCCGTTGGTGATGCGGTTGAAGCTCTGGGGCTGCAGCGCTGTCGTCGGCTCGTTGGGATCGAAATCGGGCAGCGAGACCATGGCGATCACTTCGCCGGTCCGGATGTCGAGGATGGCGCCCGCAGCGGCAATGGCGCGGAAGCGGGCGAGCGCGGTCAGCAGTTCGCTGCGCATCACGTATTGCACGCGGCTGTCGATCGACAGCACCTTGGGCTCGAGTTCGGCGCCACGCGCCAGCCCGACCTCCTGCAGCACGGCCAGATCGTCGCGATCGATCGCCAGCTCCATCCCGGCGATACCCTGGTTGTCGATGTTGACGCTGCCGATGACATGGGAGAGCTCTGCGCCTGCCGGATAGAAGCGTTTGCTCTCCTCGATGAAATCGATCCCCGGCAGGCCGAGCGCCATCACCCGGTCCTCGACATCAGGCGTCAACTCGCGCTTGATCCACACAAAACCCTTGTCACCGGTCAGCCGTTGCCGCAGCCAGTTTTCGTCGAGATCGGGCAGCACGGTGCGCAACTGCGCCGCCGTGTTCGCCACATCGACGACGCGGCGGGGCTCGGCGTAGAGCGAGGGAACGCGGATATCGATGGCAATGGTGATGCCGTTACGATCGACGATGGGCGGGCGCGACGCCTGGATGACGTCGCGCGTCACGCCTTCGATGGCGTCGTCGAGCCTAGTCTGGCCCAGTTGCACCAGTCGGCCACCGATCAGCAGGAACCCCACCAGCAGCAGCCCCGCGACAATGGCGATGCGGCCGCGCGTGATCCGGTTGTGGATCCGCGCCGTGCCGGGCAGGATGATTTCAGGGTGGGTTTGGGCGGAACGCAAGGGTCCGGCCCCGTCGAGATGGTCGGCGGTGGTCATGATGGGTCAGCGGTGAGAGCAGTGACTGCGCGAGTGCAGCGCGCTGAGGTTCACCACTCGGCGGCGCCGATCAATGGCATTTGAGCCAACGGCTTAACGAGTCGTTAGCGGCGGGAATGGCGCCTCCGATAGTACGGGATAACCATGCTGTTGCAGCTGTGCGTCCATAGTTTCGACCATGTCGGTCGCCACGGCGCCGATGATGGCTGGCCCGGCCGGGGACCCCGTGAACGTCGATATCAAGGCGCAGCGCCCGAAGCTGCAGCGCTTGCCACAATTCGGCCTTGCCGCTGATCGCCACTGCGATGTCGGCGCCGGGTGGCTGCACGAGCCCCATCCGTGGCTGCCCGGCCGAGGCTCACCCCTATGTTTCTTCCCCGAGATCGGTCGGAGCATCGCCTGTTCGCCGCCTTCGCGGGCTCCCGCATCCTGCCCAATGGTTTCGACTTCGCTGCCTTCGCACTGCTGCTCGGCGCGCTGCTGCTGGTGGCGCGCGGCGTCGCCGAAATGCAGACGCCGCTCGATATCAGCCAGACGCCGATTTCGCTGGAGGTGAGCCGGCTCCCCGAATACGCGCTGCGCACCACTTTGCGGATGTTCGCCGCGATCATCGCGTCGCTGCTGTTCACCTTCGTCGTCGCCACCATCGCAGCCAAGAGCCGGCGAGCCGCGATGGTGATCGTCCCGGCGCTCGATATCCTGCAGTCGGTGCCGGTGCTGGGTTTTCTCAGCTTCACCGTCACGGTGTTCCTCGGCCTGTTTCCGGGCAGCGAACTGGGGGCCGAGTGTGCCTCGATCTTTGCCATCTTCACCGCGCAGGCGTGGAACATGGCGTTCTCGTTCTACCAGTCGCTGCGCACGATCCCCGACGATCTCGACGAGGTGAGCCGCAGTTTCGGGCAATCGGGCTGGCAGCGCTTCTGGCGGCTCGAGGCCCCTTTCGCGGCGCCAGGGCTGATCTGGAACACCATGATGTCGATGTCGGGTGGCTGGTTCTTCGTGGTCGCGTCGGAAGCCATCACCGTGGGCAACACCACGATCACCCTGCCCGGCATCGGCTCCTACCTCGCCCTCGCCATCGGCAAGGAGGATTTTGCCGCCGTCGGCTACGCGGTGCTCGCCATGGCAGTGCTGATTCTCCTGTACGACCAGTTGCTGTTCCGTCCGATCGTCGCCTGGGCCGACAAATTCCGCTTCGAGCAAACCGCTTCGGCCAACCGGCCGCGCTCGTGGGTCTATGACCTGTTCCGCCGCACCCGGCTGCTGAAGCGGCTATTGGCGCCGGTCAGCTGGCTAGGCCAGCAGTCGATGCGTTTGCGGCTGCCGGCGCTGCGGCAGAGGCCGGCCGTTCCCCCGCCAGCGGATCGAGAGCGGCGGCTCGATTACCTGTGGCTGGCAACCGTGGTCGGGCTGGCTGCCTGGGTGCTGTGGTTCGGGTTCGAATACATCCGAGAGAGCATCGGGCTCGCCGATGTCGGCATCGCGCTCGGCGGCGCCTTCGCCACGCTGGTTCGGGTGCTGGTGCTGGTGGCGCTGGCCAGCCTGATCTGGGTGCCGATCGGGGTGTGGATCGGCTTGCGGCCGTCGGTGGCCGGCCGGGTGCAGCCGCTGGCGCAGTTTCTCGCCGCGTTTCCGGCCAACGTGCTGTTTCCGTTCGTCGTCATTGCCATCGCTGCTACCGGCGCCGACCCCAATATCTGGCTGTCGCCGCTGATGATCCTGGGCACCCAGTGGTACATTCTGTTCAACGTCATCGCCGGGGCCTCGGCTTTCCCCACCGATCTCAAGGAGGCCGCGGCGATCTACCAGGTGAAATCCTGGACCTGGTGGCGGCGTGTGATCCTGCCGGGCATCCTGCCCTACTACGTGACCGGGGCGCTGACCGCATCGGGCGGCTCGTGGAACGCCAGCATCGTCGCCGAGCTGGTCAGCTGGGGCGATACCCGGCTGGAGGCCTTCGGGCTCGGCTCCTACATCGCCAAAGCCACGGCGGCCGGCGATATCCCGCGCGTGGCGCTGGGCATCGCCATCATGTCGATCTTCGTGACAGTGTTGAACCGCACGGTATGGCGGCCACTCTACGTGCTGGCGGAACGCCGGCTGCGGCTCAACTGAGGGATCTGGCATGGCCATCGCAATGGCGCCCCCCAAGGCACCCCAACTGGTCGCGGTAGAGGAGGTCTGCCAGAGCTACGACAAGGGCCCGAGCGGCGCCTCGGTGGTGCTCGACAAGGTCAATCTCACCCTCGATGTCGGCGAAATCGTCGGCCTGCTCGGGCGCTCCGGCTCGGGCAAGTCGACACTGTTGCGGGCGATTGCGGGCCTGTTGACCCCGACTTCCGGCCGGGTGCTGTTCGAGGGCGCCCCGGTGTCCGGCGTTTCGGCCGGCGTCGCCGTGGTGTTCCAGAGCTTTGCGCTGTTCCCCTGGCTCAGCGTGCTGCAGAATGTCGAGCTCGGGCTCGAGGCGCGCGGCGTGACGCCGGCCGAACGGCGCCAGCTGGCGCTGGCCGCCATCGACCTGATCGGCCTCGACGGACACGAAAGCGCCTATCCCAAGGAATTGTCCGGCGGCATGCGGCAGCGGGTCGGCCTCGCCCGCGCCCTGGTGGTGCACCCAAAGCTGTTGCTGATGGACGAGCCGTTCTCGGCGCTCGACGTGCTGACCGCCGAAACGCTGCGCACCGACCTGCTCGACCTGTGGTCGGAAGGACGGATGCCGATCGAGGCGATCCTGATGGTGACCCACAATATCGAGGAAGCGGTGCTGATGTGCGACCGCATCCTGATCTTCGGCTCGAACCCGGGCCGGGTGATCGGCGAGTTGCTGGTCAGCCTGCCGCAGCCGCGCAACCGGCTCGATCCGGCCTTCCGCGCCATGGTCGACGACATCTATGCCCGGATGACCGCCCGCAGCGGCACACCAGCGCCGGGGCCCGACTCGCTGTTTCCAGGCACCGGCGCCGCCATGGTGCTGCCGCGGGTATCGACCAACCAGATCGCCGGCCTGGTCGAGGCACTCGCCGCGCATCCGTACAACGGCAAGGCCGACCTGCCGCCGCTGGCCGAGAGCCTCGGGCTGCAAAGCGACAACCTGCTGCCGGTAGCTGAAGTTACCCAATTGCTGCGCCTCGCCGAGCTGGAACGCGGCGATATCCGGCTGACGGCGATCGGCCGGCGCTTCGTCGATGCCCAGGTCGACGACCGCAAGCGCCTGTTCGCCCAGCAGCTCGCCGCCTATGTGCCGCTCGCCGCCCACATCCGCCGCGTGCTCGACGAGCGCCCCGCCCACCGTGCCCCGGCCCGGCGCTTCCGCGACGAGCTGGAGGACTCGATGGCCGAGGCGGACGCCGTCCGCACGCTGCGCGTCGTCACCGGCTGGGGCCGCTATGCCGAGTATTTTGCTTTCGACGAAGGCGCCGACCTGTTCAGCCTCGAAAATCCCAGCTGATCCCGGTTCGCTGCGAGGCGAATTCCGCGAACAGCTGCCACGATTTACCGTCTCGTGCGTTGTCCGGATGTCTGCATTTCCGCAGCGTCACGGAGACCAAGCGATGTCCGTCCTCATCGGAATCCTCATCACCTTCCTTGTTGTCGTTCTGATCCTCTGGCTGGTGCAGCGCCTGCCGGTCGATGCACGGCTCAAGCAGATCATCCAGATCGTGGTGATCGTCATCGGCATCATTTCACTGCTGAAGTATCTCGCAGTGTTTTAGAGCGTTTCACGATTGGGCTGCGCCGTTTGCTCCACCCACCCGATGTCATCCCAACTCGCCGCCCGCACCAGCGGATAGATGGTTCCCAGCTTTCGCTGGGATGACAGCCGGTGGTGCGTTACTCCGATCGTGAAACCCTCTAGGCGACGAGGTCCACCAGTTTCGCCCCGGTCACCCGAGCGGCGTCAGTCGGGCTCAGGCCGACCAGCAGCCCGCGCTGGCCGCCGTTGATCAGCACCTCGTCGAACAGCTCGGCGGTTTCATCCAGCGCCGTCGGCACGTGCCTCTTCTGTCCGAACGGGCTGATGCCGCCGACCTTGAAGCCGGTGAGGCGCTCCGCGTCCGCCGGCTTCATCATGTTGGCGGCCTTGCCGCCGAAGGCCGCGGCGAGCTTCTTCATGCTGACTTCGCAGTCGGACGGTACGACGACGCAGACCGGCTTGCCGTCGACTTCCGCCATCAGCGTCTTGAACACCTGCTCCGGTGCCCGGCCGAGCGCCGCGGCAGCCTGCAGGCCGATACGGGGCGCGTCGGGGTCGTAATCATAGGGGAAGTGGGTGAAGGCAATGCCGGCCCTGGTCAGCGCCAGCGTGGCTGCGGTGGTCTTGGACATGGCCGGGAACTTACGGTGTGGGACATCGTCGGTCCAGAGCGGCAGTCACCGGCGCTTGCCCTGCATCCGCCGACTTGCGCCGAGACGCAGCGCTTCGACATGGCCGAGGACATTTACAACGCGGTGCAGGACGCCGTGCACTGCCGCATCGAGGATGCCGCGCCGCTGCAGTGGAAGCGCTACAAGTGCAAGCCGGTGTTCGATTTCTTCGAGTGCGGCGTCTGCCCGATCTTGCTTCCGCTCGGAGCTGAGGTTCTTCCAGCAATGCCCGAACTTCGGCGGCGGTTTCCGACAGCGCATTGGCATCGGTTGCTCAGGTGCTGAAGCGGTCGTGGACATAGCGACGGGCTGCGGCGCGGGTCGCGCGTCCAATCGCTACTTGGCGTCAACGGTCTGCCGCGGGGCCGCCTCTGCTTCATCGAGCAGTCGACGAATATTGTCAGCTGAACGCGCCACGCCACTCTCGTCGGTCGCCCAGTTGGAGAACCGCTCGAACAGCGCCGCAAACACCATCAGTTCGTGCTCGTTCCACTGTGCCAGCGCCCGGGCGAAGATCTGTACCTTGTTGCGCCGGACGGCCTCGACGAAGTTATCGCCCTTCTTTGTCAGTTCGAGGCAGATCCGCCGCGCATCCTGTTGCGAGGCAACGCGTCGGGCATAGCCGCGCTCGACCAGGTCGGAAGTCACGCGGCTGGCGCGTGAGGGGTCGATGCCGAGCCGTTCGGCCACGAGGCCGACGGTCACCTCGGTAATCTCCTCCCCCTTATGAGCGATGGCGCTGATCGCATCGAGGTGGCTGACGTCGAGGCTGGGGTCCATCTGGGCCATCACCTGGCGGCCGAAATCCCGGCGCTGGATGGAGCGGCGGACTTTGTGCATCACCGCGTCGATGCTGGCGACAGCCTCTGCGGCATTGGTCGACAAACCGGCCTGCTCGGCCAGTTCGACCATCTCGCGATCGCCGCGAGTTTGGCAGACGGTCGGAAGGTCGGAAGATGGTGCGCGGCTGCCGCCGCTCTTGCTGCTGGTCATGGGCGTCGCGGTAGCATGAATGTATGCCTCGGTCAATTATGTGCTCATGTCATCTAATTGTCGTTGACATACATCTGCCCGAGGCACATAACCCCGCTCCGAGTTTCGGAGGCATTTCATGACTGTTGACTCATCCCCCATTTCCGGCGCCGCGCCGGTCGCCGAGGCGCCGTCGCGCCCCGACCGCGCGACGCTGCTGGTCTATTTCGGCGCGCTGATCGCGATGTTCATGGCGACGCTCGACATGCAGATCGTCGTCACCGCACTGCCCACCATTGCCGGCGAACTCGGCAACCTGCATCTGTTCGGCTGGGTCGGCTCGGCCTACCTGCTCTCCACTGCCGCGGTGGCGCCGTTCTACGGCAAGCTCGGCGATATGTATGGCCGCAAGAACGTGGTGATGACGGCGATCGTCCTGTTCCTCATCGGGTCGGCCGCATGCGGCCTCGCCTGGTCGATGGAATCGCTGATTGCGGCGCGCGTGCTGCAGGGCATCGGTGGCGGCGGGCTGATGGTCTCGGCCTTTGCGATGATCGGCGAGCTGTTCGGGCCACGCGACCGCGCCAAGTACCAGGGCTACTCGTCGGCGGTGTTCGCGCTGAGCTCGATTCTCGGGCCGGTGGCGGGCGGCTACATCACCAGCCTCTTCGGCTGGCGTTGGGTGTTCCTCGTCAACCTGCCGGTCGGCATTGTCGTGCTCGCGCTGATCTTTGTCGCCATGCGCTCAAAATTCGTCGAGAAGCGGCACAAGGTCGACTACCTCGGCGGCGTGCTGCTGGCCGTCGCAACTACTGCCATCGTCTACTGGGGCGATCACGTCATCGACCCGGCCGGTCCGGATCTGCTGACCTTCGCCCTGCCCGTCGTCGGCATTGCCGCGGCCATCTGGTTCGTCGTGACCGAGCGTCGTGCGGCCGAGCCGATCGTGCCGCTGCGACTGTTCAAGAACCACACGATCACCATCGTGACGCTGGTCTCGCTGCTCGCGGGCGTCGTAACCCTGGGCCAGTTTTTCTACTTTGCGCTCTACTTCCAGGTGATCACCGGGTTCGGCCCCGCCGAGGTCGGCTTCCTGTTCCTGCCTGCATCAGCGACCTCGATGGTCGTCTCGATGCTGGCCGGCCGGATCATTGCGGCGACCGGCCGCTACAAGTGGATGCCGGTGGCCGCGATGGCAGTCGGCGCACTGCTGATGGTAGGCTACACCTTCGTCGACTCGCACACACCCGTCTGGCTCATGGCGCTGCTGATGGCGGTGTTTGGCATCTCGATGGGCCTGCAGTTTCAGGTGTTGATGGTCGCTATCCAGGCAGCGGCACCGCTGCAGGATATCGGCGCCGCCACCGGCCTCATCACCCAGGCGCGCACCATCGGCGCCTCGCTCGGGCTGGCCGTGAACGGCGCGGTCATGACCTGGGCGCTGACGCAGCAGAACGCACAGCTCCCCGCCGACGTTGCTGCAGCCGTACCTGGCGGCCTCACCAGCCTCAGCCCGCACATCGCAGCCGGCCTGCCGGAAGCGACACGCGAGGTCGTTCTCGGCCACTACACCGCCGGCTTCAACACGTTGTTCCTGTTCCTCGCAGCCGTCTATGTGCTGGCGATGATCTTCACCATCATGCTGAAGGACGTGCAGATCCCCAAACGTGGCTGATCGCAACGCTGCCCAAGTGGAGACGACAGAGGGGCCCCAAGGCCCCTCTTTCGCATCGAGCGCCAGTGATCGATTCCCGGCGCCTTCCAACCAGAGAAGTTGACGGGAGTCAGCCCTCGCGGGCGCGCTCCAGCAATCGCTTGCAGTCGAGCAGCTCGCGCAGCACATCCGACAGCTTGTCGCGGTCGGCGGAGGTCAGGCCGGCCGGCTTTGGCTTGAAGCTGGGGAGCTTCAGGCGGGACGGTGTCGGCGGCGCGTCCGTCATGTCGTCTTCGGGGATCACTGCCGACTCGGACGTGAAGTCCTCTTCGGGCTCGGTGTCGGCCGGCAGGCGTTCGAGCGCCTCGATCGGACGGCCCTCGCCGATGCCGATGACATAGCGGATGCCCTGATCCTTCAGGATCCGCTGCACGCCCTTGATGGTAAAACCCTGATCGTAGAGCAGGTGCCGGATGCCCTTGAGCAGCAGCACATCTTCGGGCCGGTAATAGCGCCGGCCACCGCCACGCTTCAGCGGCTTGATGGTGGAGAAACGCGTCTCCCAGAAGCGCAGCACGTGCTGCGGCAGGTCCAGCTCGTCGGCTGCCTCGGATATGGTGCGAAACGCGTCTGGAGACTTGTCCAAAAGGACTTACCCGCCCGGAAAGAGTTCTTATTTTCCAGACCGGACCATAGATTTGTTGATCTTGGATTTCAACACGTTGCTGGGTTTGAACACCAGAACCTGTCGCGGCAGGATCGGCACTTCCTCGCCGGTCTTGGGATTGCGGCCGATGCGCTCGTTTTTGGAGCGCACCTGGAACGAGCCGAACGAGGAAAGTTTTACGTTGTGGCCTTCCACCAGCGCGTCGCCGATCAGGTCGAGCACCCGCTCCACCAGTTCGGCCGACTCGGTGCGGGACAACCCCACCGCTTCGTAGACCGCTTCCGCCAAGTCGGCTCGCGTGACCGTTCTCTGCGTCATATGCCGCCCCTCCGTTCTTTGCCTAGCTGGGATCCAGGTGCCGTCAGGCGCCCCCACCCACGGATTTGTGGCAAAGATTAACGCGCTGTCACGCCACTGGCAATCTGGCTTACCAATCAAAGGCGTTAGGTCGGCAAACGGTTCCCGTTGCCGCACCGGATGGCATCGGGCTAGCCACCCGGGCTCCGTGGCCCCGGGCGGGTTCGGCCGGCCTACCAGCGGATCAGCGAAGCGCCCCAGGTGAAGCCACCACCCATGGCTTCGATCATCACCAGATCGCCGCGCTTGATGCGGCCATCGGCGACGGCGGTGTGGAGCGCCAACGGGACGGAAGCGGCGGACGTATTGGCGTGGCGGTCGACCGTCACCACAACCTTTTCGGGCGGCAGGCTGAGCTTGACGCCGGCGCCGTCGATGATGCGCTTGTTGGCTTGGTGCGGCACGAACCAGTCGAGGTCGTCGATGGTGTGGCCGGTATCCTCGAGCACCTTGTACACCACATCGGTGATCATACCGACGGCGTGCTTGAAGACTTCCTTGCCCTCCATGCGGATGTGACCCATCGACTGGGTCGAGCTGGGGCCGCCATCGGTGTAGAGCTTGTTCCAGTGGTGGCCATCGGAGCGGAGCGAGGTGGCAAGCACGCCGCGCTCGTCGCCGGCCTTGCCCAGCTCCATCACCACCGCCCCTGCCCCGTCGCCGAACAGCACGCAGGTGGTGCGGTCGTTCCAGTCGAGAATGCGCGAAGCGGTCTCGGCGCCGATCACCAAAGCGCGCTTGGCGAGCCCGTTCTTCAGATACGAGTCGGCGGTCGCGACAGCATAGACAAAGCCCGAGCATACCGCCTGGATGTCGAACGCCGCGCCGTGGTGCATGCCGAGCTTCTGCTGCACCACCGCGGCGGTCGCCGGAAAAGTCATGTCCGGCGTGGTCGTCGCCACGACGATCAGGTCGATATCATCGACGGTGATGCCGGCATTCTCCATCGCCTTGCGGCCCGCGGCGGCGGCAAGATCGGAGGTGTTCTCGCCTTCGGCAGCGATGTAGCGCTGCTTGATGCCGGTGCGCTGCTGGATCCATTCGTCGGAGGTGTCGACAGTCTTGGCCAGCTCGTCATTGCTCACCACTCTCGCCGGCAGGTAGGAGCCGACGCTGCGGATGATGGATTTCTTGTCGGTCACGCGGATTTCGCCTCGGTTTCGGGAGCGGGCGCCGCCTCGGTCGAGGGCGCCACGCTGAGGGTGGGAAAGCGGCGCATGCCTTCGCCGATCTTATCCATGACGCGGCTGCGCGCCATTTCATAGGCAAGGCTCAGTGCGCCCTTGAAGCCGACCTCGTCGGTGCCGCCATGCGATTTGATGACGACGCCGTTGAGGCCGAGGAACACGCCGCCATTGATGTTACGCGGGTCGAGCTTGCGGCGCAGCGCCTGCAGCGCCTGGCCGGCAATGGCGGCGCCGAGCATCGAGATGATGTCGGCTTTCAGCGCGTTGCGGATGTAAGCCCCAACCTGCCGGGCCGTGCCTTCGGCGGTCTTCAGCGCGATGTTGCCGGCAAAGCCTTCGGTGACCACCACGTCGACCGTACCCTTGCCGATATCATCGCCCTCGACGAAGCCATGATAGATGAAGCCCTCGCCGCTCGCGGCGTGGAGGATGCGCGCTGCTTCCTTCACCTCGTCGTGGCCCTTCATTTCCTCGGTGCCGACATTGAGCAGGCCGACGGTCGGCAGTTCCTGGTCGAACAGCGCCCGGGCCAGCGCGGCGCCGAGAATCGAAAAGTCGGTCAACTGCTTGGCATCGCCGCCGACAGTGGCGCCGACATCGAGCACGATGATGTCGGTGCGCAGCGTCGGCCACAGCGCGGCGATCGCCGGACGCGAGATGCCTTCGATCGGCCTGAGGCAGAAGGTCGCCATCGCCATCAATGCGCCGGTATTGCCGCCGGAGATCGCGACATCGGCCTCGCCGTCCTTCACCGACTGGATCGCCGCCCACATCGAAGAGGTGCCGCGGCCCTTGCGCAGGGCCTGCGACGGCTTCTCCTCCATGGAAATGACCACCTCGGCGTTGACGATCCGCGACACCTTCTTGAGGTCCGGAAACTCGTCCAGCAGCGGCTGCAGCTCGGCCTCGCGGCCGTGGAAGATGAAGGTGGTGTTCTTGCGCTCGCGCCAGAACAGCCGCGCGCCTTCGACGGCCACGCGGGGGCCTTTGTCGCCGCCCATGGCGTCAACGGAGATACGGATGGAATCGCTCATCGCCGCCTGGTCCAGCGTCCCCTGACGGAGACGGGTTTCAACATACTCAAACGCTTACCCCAAGCAAGATATCACCCGGCACGACCCGAGCCCTAGCCCTTGTCTTCGGGAGTCTTGAGGATTTTGAGGCCGGCGAAGGGCAAATCGCTCTCGGTGTCGCCATCGTCGCGCAACGCGCCCAGGGACTCACCCGGCTGGCGCGGATATGGGTCGAGCGCCAGCGACAGGGTTTCGATGATCAGCGCCGACAGGTCGGCCTCGTTGCCCTCGAAATGGTCCGGCACGTCCTCGCCTTCAAGGTCGACGAAGATTTCGGCGTCGGCCGGGCCGGCATAGGCCTTCTCACCGCCGGGCAGGAACACCCGCTCGATCGGCTCGGCGATCTCCTGCACCACCGGCTCGAGCGACACGACGCTCGGCTGCACCGTGGTCGCAATCAGCCGGCCGGTCACCCGCATGCCGCCCTTGAAGCGAACGGCGTGCAGCTTCACCTCCAGCTTTTCGACGGCGGTGATGTGGAGCTGCTCGGCGATCGCCAGGCGGTCGGCGGCGTCGACGGCCAGCGCCAGGTCGCGCCCGGCAGTCGGCATCGAATCGAGGCGGATGCTGGCATCGGCAATGTGGAACGGGGTGGCGCTCATGCCGCGGCCGCCAGTTCGAGGCGCCCGCCGGCGATATCGGCGAGCGATTGGCCCGCCAGCCTGTCGTATTGGGTGAACAGGTAGGCCGCCAGTTGCGGGGCGTGAGCCGCCTCGGCCTCGCTGTAGACGTTGCGGCGCAGCACCGCTTCGACCCCCGGGCGATCGTCGCGATCCATGGCCTCGTTGAGGCTGGTCATCAGGCCATAGAAGATCTCGCTCATCTTGCGAACCTTCTTGGGCACGGCCATGTCCCCTGCCCCCAGCTCGCGCAGCGAGCGATCCATGTCCTTGAAGAACAGGTCGAACAGCGCCTGGCTGAACTCGTGGCCGGCCTGCTTTTCGACTCTCAAGCGCCGGAACAGCAGCGACAGATGCAGCGAGATCATGTCGAAGCGGCCGGTGACCGTGTCGGGAATGCCCCAGTCGGCATAGAACACGGGTTGCCGGGATTGCGCCACAATGGCTGTATAGACGGCATAAACAGCGTCGGAGGACGGGTTTTTTCTGAACAAGTTCAATATCATCAGTCGCACTCCGCGGTTCTGCGGGACAGGGTGCTGCCGGTGTGGATGGGTTCGGGCAAGGACGCAAGCCAGCTTGCCAGCGGGCGCCTTTGACAGCTACACAGTGCCCGGCCGGCCAAGGCCGTGCTAATAGTAGACAGCGATCGGGAAAGTCAAATTGATGCCTTTGCGCACCGTCACTAGCCGCCTGCTCCCGATGACCGCCGCCCTGCTCGTCAGCCTGTCGCTCGCGGCCTGTGGCAGTGGCATGAGCCTCACCCAGTCGAAGGCGCGCGGCTACGAAATCTCCGAAGATGCGGTGGCGCAGATTCGCGTCGGCCAGAGCGCCGCGCTGGTCACCGCGGTGCTGGGCTCGCCGCAGGTCACCAACTCCTTCGCCACCGAGACCGCCTGGTACTATATGGGCGAAAAGGTGCAGCAGACGGCGTTCGGCATGGAGCTGGGCAAGCAGCGCACCCTGCTGGTCATCTATTTCGACAAGAAGAACAAGGTGGTCGATACCGAGCGCCTGGGCGTCAAGGACGGCAAGAGCTTCTCGATCGAGAGCCGCCGCACCCCGTCCTACGGCCAGGACCGCACCTTCCTCGAGTTCGATCATCAGCTCGATCTGACGTCGATCCTGAGCTAGTAAAATCCGCCGCCGTCATCACGGCGAACGCTCAATATGCGCTAAGTTGCGAGACTTCACCGCTCCGATGCACGCATCAGAGCGCTCGCCGCTTACCCCAAACTCGGTGTCATCCCAGCGAAAGCTGGGACCCAACTCGCAGCTGGCGCGGGAGGTGAAATGGGTCCCTGCTTTCGCAGGGATGACAGCCGGTGGCTGGGGCACGACCGTAACTTAGCGCGTATGGGCAAAGGCCTGTGCCTACTGCTCGGAAGGTTGGACCTGACGCTGCGCGCGCCGGTTGATGCAACCCTGAGCCTAACCCGGCTGCCCCTCCGCCTTCCTCGGGCGGAAGCTGACCCAGGCCAGCGCCAGGATCGCGACGGCCGCCACCGGGATGGCCAACAGGTTGATGGCTTCCCAGCCGATCAGTTGCAGCAGCAGGCCCGAGGCGATCGAGGCGACGGCCATGACGCCGAACACCACCTGTTCGTTGGCCGCCTGCACCTTGGCGGCCTCTTCCGGCCGATAGGCGGCGGCGAGCATGGCGGTTGCCGCGATGAATCCGAAATTCCAGCCAACACCAAGCAAAATCAGCGAAATGTTGAAATGCATGGTGCTGATGCCGTGGAGGTTCACGCCCGCCGCGAAGAGGATCAGCAGCAGCCCGATCGCCGCGGTGAGCCGCGCGCCGATGCGCTGAATGATCGCGCCGGTGACGAAGCTCGGCGCGAACATCGCGACGATGTGCCACTGGATAGCGAAGGCCGCCTCCTCGGTGGTATGGCCGCACACATAGACCATGGCCAGCGGCGCCGCGACCATCACCAGCACCATCAGCGAATAGCTGATCGCCGCAACCACCATCGGCACCCAGATGCCGGTGTCGCGCAGCAGCACGGAGAGCGGACGGCCCGCCTTGCGGTCTTCGGCGCGCTTGATCGTCGGCGCGAGGCGGGTGCGACTGATTACCGCGATGGCAACGAACGCCAGCAGCCCCATCACCAGGTAGGTGGCAGCGAATTCATGCCCGGGGATCCAGGCCTTGGTCAGCGCCGCCAGTTGCGGGCCGAGAAAGCCGGCCACCACGCCGCCGAACAGCACCCACGAGATGGCCCGCGACTTGAGGTTGGCGGGCACGCTGTCGGCAGCCGCGAAGCGATACTGGTTGGCGAAGGCCGCGGGAATGCCGAACACTGCGAGCGCCAGGCAGAACAGCCAGAACTGATCGAGCCAGGCCGCCAGCGCGGCAATGATCCCGGCGGGAATGACGATCGCGGCGCCAAGCATCAGCCCTTCGCGCCGGCCCAGCGAGTGGATCAGCAGTGCCGCGGGACCCGTGGCGAGCGCGGTGCCGATGATCATCAGGGTGACCGGGACGGTGGCAAAGCCCTTGTCGGCGACCATGGTCGCCGCAGTGAGCGAGGCGACCGACATGATGATCGCCTGGTTCGAGCCGAGGATCGCCTGCGCCACCGCGAGCAGCCCGATATTGCGGAGCGGCGAGCCGATGCCGGTGGCGCGCTCGTCCACGCTGCCCTACCTGGCCTTTGCCGCCTCATCGTCGCGGCCGGCGGCGCGCGCCACGCCGTCGAGCACGGCATTGACCATCTTGGGCGCGTCGTCCTCGTAGAACGCCTTCGCCACGTCGACATACTCGGTGATCACCACACGCGCCGGGATGTCCTTGCGGCGCAGCAGTTCGAACGTCGCAGCGCGCAGGATGGCGCGGAGCGTGGCGTCGATGCGGGGCATCGGCCAGCCATCGACCAGCGCATTGTCGACTGCCGGGTCGATCTGCAGCTGCGCCTTGATCACGCCGGTGACGATCTGGCGGAAGAAGTCGGCATCGGCCGGCAGGTACTCCTCGCCCTCGACTTCGCGGCCAACATGGATGGCGCTGAACTGGCTGAGCGTGTCCTCGAGCGTCTGGCGGCCGACATCCATCTGATAGAGGGCCTGGACGGCGGCAAGGCGGGCGGCGCCGCGCTGGTTGGCGGTGCGCGGCGCTGAAGGATCACGCGGCTTGGGTTGGGCCATATCTGGAAAGTCATTCTGTTGTGCGCGTCGAAACGCGCAATGGTCTGCCCTTTGGCTTAGCCACTGGGCGCACGAACCGCAATCTCAATCGTCGTGGCTGGGCTTCAGGCGCTCGTCGTCGCCGAGTTCGGTCAGGAACGAACGGAAGTCGTCGGCGGCGGAGAAATTCTTGTAGACCGAGGCAAAGCGCACGAACGCCACGTCATCGAGACCCTTCAGCCCCTCCATGACGAACTCGCCGATCTGATCGGAGGTCACCTCGACATCGCCGAGGCTCTCGAGCTGGCGCACCACGCCCGAGATCATGCGCTCGACCCGCTCCGGCTCGACGTCGCGCTTCCTCAGCGCCGTGCCCACCGAGCGGGCCAGCTTGTCGCGATCGAACGGAACCTTGCGGCCGGATTTCTTGACCACCAGCAGCTCGCGCAACTGCACGCGCTCGAAGGTGGTGAAACGGCCGCCGCAGGCATTGCAGATCCTGCGACGGCGGATGGCGTTGGAATCCTCGGTCGGCCGGCTGTCCTTGACCTGCGTGTCGTCATTTCCGCAATAGGGGCAGCGCATCGGTTGGCTCCAGAAAGGCTCCGCAACAGCGAAGCTGGCTTAGTCGGCGTAGATCGGGAAGCGCGCGGTCAGCGCCTTGACCTTGTCGCGCACCGCCGCTTCGACGGCGGCATTGCCCTCGTCGGAATTGGCTTCGCGCAGACCGTCCAGCACTTCGACGATCAGCTTGCCGATCTCGCGGAACTCGGCTTCACCGAAGCCGCGGCTGGTCGCCGCCGGGGTGCCGAGGCGGACGCCCGAGGTGACGAACGGCTTTTCCGGATCGAACGGGATGCCGTTCTTGTTGCAGGTGATGTAGGCGCGGCCGAGGCCGGCTTCCGCCCGCTTGCCGGTGGCGTTCTTCTTGCGCAGGTCGACCAGCATCAGGTGGTTGTCGGTGCCGCCCGAAACCACGTCGAGGCCGTTCTCGATCAGCGTTGCGGCGAGGGCGCGGGCATTGGCCACCACCTGGCGCGCATAGGTCTTGAATTCGGGCTGCAGCGCTTCCTTGAACGCCACTGCCTTGGCAGCGATGACATGCATCAGCGGGCCGCCCTGCAGCCCCGGGAACACCGCCGAGTTGATCTTCTTGGCGATCGCCTCGTCGTTGGAAAGGATCATGCCGCCGCGCGGACCACGGAGCGACTTGTGCGTGGTGGTGGTGGTCACATGCGCATGCGGCACCGGCGAGGGATGCACGCCGCCGGCGACGAGGCCGGCGATATGGGCCATGTCGACCATCAGGTAGGCGCCGACTTCGTCGGCGATCTCACGGAAGCGGGCCCAATCCCAGACGCGGGAATAGGCGGTGCCGCCGGCAAGGATCAGCTTGGGCTTGTGCTCGCGGGCTTTCCTCGCCACCTCGTCCATGTCGAGCAGGTGGTCGTCCTGGCGCACGCCGTAGGAGACGACCTTGAACCACTTGCCGCTCATATTGACCGGCGAGCCGTGCGTCAGGTGACCGCCCGAGTTGAGGTCGAGGCCCATGAAGGTATCGCCCGGCTCGAGCAGCGCCAGGAACACCGCCTGGTTCATCTGCGAGCCGGAGTTCGGCTGGACGTTGGCGAAGTTGGCGCCGAACAGCTGTTTCGCGCGCTCGATCGCCAGGTTCTCCGCGATATCGACATACTGGCAGCCGCCGTAATAGCGCTTGCCCGGATACCCCTCGGCATACTTGTTGGTCATGATCGAGCCCTGGGCCTCGAGCACGGCCTTGGACACGATGTTTTCCGACGCGATCAGCTCGATCTCGTGCTGCTGCCGACCAAGCTCCAGCTTGATCGCCTCGGCGATCTCCGGATCGGTCTCGGCCAAGGTGTTGGTGAAGAAGCGGGGGAAGAGCGGAAGGGACGTGGCGGCGCTCATTTGGCGTCTCCCGGGGCAGAGGGATTGGGGTTTCGGCTGGCGTGCGTGTAGCACGCTGGCGCAAGCGATTCCAAGCTGACGACAGCCTGGCGATGCATGTGAATGGTCCGGTTCATGCGGGCTCCCATGAGGTTTCGAGGGGGGTGCCCAGGCGAGCGGCAGTTGCTCGTTCGCGTTCCCCGATGGTGCCCCATCTGATCTCGCCAGTCGCGCGAACGGCTCCTTATCGCAGAGTTGCACCGGCGTTGAAAGCCCCTCGCCCGTAGCGCGAATGTGAAGCAACGCGAACGCGCGCCGCGGGTTGTTGTGGCGGGCTTGCAACCGCCATGGGTGGAGAACCCGAAATGAAGACCTTCGTTACGCCAGCAGTCGCCGTCGCCCTCACCGCCCTCCTCGCCATTCCTCTTCCCGCTGCCGCCGCGTCCTATGGATCGGGGATGGGCATGGGGATGGGGATGGGATCGGGCGGTGGCATGGGAAACCAGGGCCAGTACGTCGCCAACCAGTGCCAGATGCATCCGAACTGGCAGGGCTGCAGTGACTGGCGCAGGAACCACGGCCAGTGGGGCCAGGCCCAGTACAAGCAATGGTACCGCTGGAACCACAACAACCTGGGCGGCTTCGCCGCTGGCCTGTTCGGCTTCGCGCTGGGCGCGGCCATCACCAGCGGCATGAACCAGACCCCGGCCTACAGCACGCATGTCGACCGGTGCGAGGCGCGCTACCGCTCGTACAATCCGCGTACCGACCAGTATCTGGGCACCGACGGGCGCTACCACCTCTGCACGCTGTAAGGGTTCCGACGGTCCGGGGCGCCAGCATTGGCGTCCCGCTTGCCGGCTAGCCCTTGGGCGGCCGCAGGTAGTGCCGCAGCTGCCCGCAGCGCGGCGCGAGGCTGTTCCAGCTGGCGATCTCGCAGTCGAGCACCGCAATGCCACCGGTCGGGAAACCGCCGATGGCCTCGCTGCCGGCGTTGATCGACAGGGCTGTCACCTCGGTGGCGCTGTTGTGCCCGACCAGCATCAGCACCCGCGCATCGCCGCCCTGCTCGGCGATCAGATCGAAATAGTCGTGGTCGCGCCGATCGTAGACCGCATCGCTCCAGACGATATCCGGCCGCGGACCGTTGGCCGGCAGGCGGGCCAGCGCCAACTCCAGCGTTTCTCGGGTCCGGCGTGAGGTGGAGCAGACGATGCGATCCGGCAACCAGCCATGCTTGGTCAGCGTCTCACCGATCCAGGCCGCGGCCGCAATGCCGCGCAGCGCCAGCGGCCGTTCGAAATCGTCGAGTTCCGGATCGTCCCAGGCGGATTTGGCGTGGCGAACAAGGATGAGGCGGAGCATTGGCGGATGGTAGCGCAAGCCACGGCCAACGCAACCGTGCCGCTGATCTTGCCGCCTGTGACCGAACGCTAAACTCCGGGGATGCGGCCTTGCTGCACCCCCGGTTTCCCGGCCGGATCGCTATAGTGCGAAAATGATTCGCATGACTGAGACCACCCGATGAGCGACGACAAAAGCTTGCCACCCGACGGCGAGAACACCGAAGTCGTCGATCTTCGCCACGCGCTCGAAGAGCGCTACCTCTCCTACGCCCTCTCCACCATCACCCAGCGCGCCCTGCCCGATGCCCGCGACGGGTTGAAGCCGGTGCACCGGCGGATTCTCCACGCCATGCGGCTCTTACGGCTCGACCCCGGCGGTGCCTACAAGAAATCGGCCAAGGTGGTCGGCGACGTGATCGGTAGCTTCCACCCGCATGGCGACCAGTCGATCTACGACGCCATGGTCCGCCTGGCGCAGGATTTTGCCATGCGTTACCCGCTGGTCGACGGCCAGGGGAACTTTGGCAATATCGACGGCGACGGCGCGGCAGCCTATCGCTACACCGAAGCGCGCATGACCGAGGTGGCCTCGCGGCTGCTCGAAGGCATCGGCGAGAACGCCGTCGACTTCAAGCCGACCTATGACGGCGCGACCGAAGAACCTTCGGTGCTGCCGGCCAACTTTCCGAACCTCCTCGCCAACGGTTCGACCGGCATTGCCGTGGGCATGGCGACGTCGATCCCGCCGCACAATGTCGACGAGATCTGCGACGCGGCGCTGCACCTCATCAACAATGGGCGCGACGCCACCAGCACCGCCGACCTGATGCATTACATCCCGGGCCCGGACTTCCCGACCGGCGGCATCCTGGTCGAGAGCCAGTCCTCGATCCTCAATTCCTACGAGACGGGCCGCGGCTCGTTCCGCTTGCGGGCCCGCTGGGAGCGCGAGGACAAGGGGCGCGGCGTCTACCAGATCGTCGTCACCGAAATCCCCTATGGGGTGCAGAAGTCCAAGCTGGTCGAAAAGATCGCCGAGCTGCTGCTCAACAAGAAGCTGCCGCTGCTCAAGGACATCCGGGACGAGAGCGCCGACGACATCCGCCTCGTCATCGAGCCGCGCGCCGGCACGGTCGATCCGGCGATCCTGATGGAGCAGCTGTTCAAGCTGAGCGACCTCGAGCAGCGCATCTCGCTCAACATGAACGTCCTCGACCGCGGGATTGTGCCGCGGGTGATGAGCCTCAAGGAGGCGATCGTCGCCTGGCTCGAGCACCGCAAGGACGTGCTGGTGCGCCGCACCAACAACCGGCTGGCCGAGATCGCCCGCCGGCTCGAAGTGCTCGACGGCTATATCGTCGCCTATCTCAACCTCGACGAGGTGATCCGCATCATCCGCGAGGAGGATGACGCCAAGGCATCGCTGATGGCGACGTTCAACCTGACGGACGTGCAGGCCGAAGCGATCCTCAACATGCGGCTGCGCTCGTTGCGCAAGCTCGAGGAGATCGAGCTCCGCACCGAGCATAGGACGCTGAGCGAAGAGCAGGCGCACCTCAACGCGCTCATCGCGTCGGACAAGAAGCAGTGGGGCGAGATCGCGAGGCAGATCGGCGAGCTGAAGAAGGCCTATCCCAAATTCGAGAAGGACGGCGTGACCCGCCATCCGCTATGGGGCCGCAAGACCGATTTCGCCGAGGCCATCGACATCGACCACGAGGAAGTGGCGACGCAGATGATCGAGCGCGAGCCGATCACGGTGATCCTCTCCGAAAAGGGCTGGATCCGTTCGATGCGTGGCCACACCACCGAGATCGACGAGAAAGGCTTCAAGACCGGCGACCGGCTGAAACTGTTCATCCACGCCCAGACCACCGACAAGCTGCTGCTGCTCTCCACTGGCGGCAAGGTCTTCACCCTCTCGGGCGACCGCCTGCCGGGCGGCCGTAGCCAGGGCGAGCCGGTACGGCTGATGGTCGATATCGAGGAAGGCCAGGATCTGCTCGATCTGTTCGTCTATCGCCCGGGCCGTAAGCGGGTCATCGCTTCGCGCCGCGGCGATGGCTTCGTCGTCGCCGAGGACGAGCTGATCGCCAATACCCGCAAGGGCAAGCAGGTGCTCAACCTGACCGGCACCGAGGAAGCGCGGCTGATCGCCCCGGTCGAGGGCGACATGCTCGCGGTGATGGGCGAAAACCGCAAGATGGTGGTGTTTCCGCTCGACCAACTGCCCGAAATGGGCCGCGGCAAGGGGGTGCGGCTGCAGAAGTACAAGGATGGCGGGCTTTCCGATCTCAAGACCTTCCCATCCGGCGTTGGCCTCACCTGGACCGAACTCTTCGGGCCGCACCTATTCGAAGACGATGAGCGAGCTGGCCGAGTGGCTGGGCGATCGTGCCTCGGCCGGCCGGCAACCGCCCACCGGCTTTCCGAGAAACAACAAGTTTGTCGGCTGACGGCGGATACCTGACGTTGACTGAGACGAAAACCGAGCCCGATCCCGCACGACGCGACTGCGTCGTGTTCGTCACCCATATCTGGACGCCGGAAATCGCCGAGCATTTCGACCGGCTGAAGCGCGAAGCCGGCCCGGTCGTCGATGTGTTCCTCGCCTATCAGCAGGGCGACGCGCCCGCTACGCCGGTCGGGATGGCGCCGGATCTCGCCGTCCGCATGGCCGATAGTGCGGCGCACTTTCCGCTGCGCTACGAGGAGTACCTGCAGCACGCCAAGCCATGGGGCTATGTCGACCTGGCCTGGATCACCGCGTTTCTCGACCATAGCCTCGCCAGCTATGACCGCTTCTGGCTGGTGGAGTACGATGTCGACTTCTCGGGCAACTGGGCAACGTTCTTCACCGCTGCCGCAGGCTATGAGGGCGACCTGCTGACCGCACGGCTCCGCCCCCTCAGCGCCGACCCGACCTTCTATTACGCGCCGATCCACCAGCAGCCGCCGAGCGCTCCCAGCGATCCGCTCATCGCCTTCATGCCGATCTCGCGCCTGTCGCGGCGGCTGATCGAGCATTACTGCCGCACCCTGCTCGCGCCGGGCTGGCATGGGCATTTCGAGACGGTGCTGCCATCGATGGCGCGGGCCGACGGTTACTCGATCGCGGAGATCGGCGGATACGACGCCCTGACGCCGCCGGAGCGCCGGGGCCTGCACTATGATGGAACCTATCGGGACCTGCACACCAGGAACACCACGCACGCCTACCGGCCGCCGCAGGCCTTCAGCTACTTCGTGCGGTCGCCGGGCAGATTCCGGCAACCAAACCGCATCTACCACCCGGTAAAGGTCGGCTTGTCGCTGCGACAGCGCCTGCAAATGCGACATCTGCGGTTGCTGCAGCGGCTCCGGGCACTGTCGCGCCGGTTGCGGGGCAAGGCCTGAACCCTACTCGAGCCGCCGCCAGCCAAGCGGGCCACGCTGTACTTCCAGCGGACGGAACTGCCCCTTGTAGGCCATCTTGGGCGAATCCTTCACCCAATAGCCGAGATAGACATAGGTGAGCGCGGCGAGCTTTACCTGCTCGATGTGATCGAGGATCAACAGGTTGCCGAGCCCGCGCTTGTCGAGCAGCGGATCGTAGAAGCTGTAGACCATCGACAGCCCGTCCGGCATCACGTCGGTCAGCGCCACCGCCACCAGCGGGCGCTGCGGGTGCGAGGTGAGCCGGTACTCGACCACCACAGTTTGCACCGGGGTGTCTTCGACCATGTACTCGTAGTCGACAAAGCTCATCTGGGTCATGCCGCCGCCGGCATGGCGGGCATCGAGATAGCGCTTGAACAGCGCGAACTGCTCGGCCGTGGCGCGCGGCTGGCAGACCTCGACGGCAATGTCGGCATTGGCCTTGCGGATGCGCCGATAGCGCGCCGAAGGCACGAACTCCTGCGCCACGATGCGGACCGACTGGCAGGCCGAGCAGCCATCGCAGGCCGGCCGGTAGATCAGGTTCTGGCTGCGGCGAAAGCCGTTATCGCTCAACAGATGATGGAGCGATGCAGCACGGCGGCCGGTCAGGTGAGTGAAGAGCTTACGCTCCTGACGACCCGGCAGATACGGACATGGCATGGCCGCGGTAAGGAAGAGCTGGGTGTTCTCGGGCGTCTGATCGGTCATCGTCGTCCTTCGAGCGATGCCACGAGGATAGACGCGACCCGATGGGCCGGCAATGGCCCATCATGTCTCAGATCTCCACGATCAACGCACTTGGATCAGCGCACCCGGATCAGGCCGAGTGCATGCCGCCGGAGCGCCAGAACCGCTGCATCGGCGAGCGACGCAGCATCAGCGTGCCCACGACGAGGTCGTGCAACATCTGCTGGCGCGGCGTGAACAGCGCGATGAGGATCGAGAACGGCCGGGAGATCCACACCGTCACCCAGAACAGGATCGGGTGGATGAGGATGCCCCAGCCGTTGAGCGGGGTGCCGCGCACCGGCGTCAAAACGATATCCATCATCTGCATGCCGACAGTGGCGCGCATGGGCGAGCCGAGCGTTGCGGCATAGTAGCCGAGGATGGCGACAGGAATGATGATCGGCAGCGCCAGGAGGCCGAGCCCCAGCGTCACTATGCCAAAGATGCCGCCGACCAGCAGCGCGGCGATGGTGATGAAGGTAATGATCACGCAGTCGATCAACCACGCCGCGGCGCGGCGCAACAACACGCCATCGAACAGTTCCGGCGCGTTGGACGGGTCGGGAAGGTTATCGCTCATGGGGTTGCCCTGGTTCATGAGGGAAAGATGGGGACCGCTCGAGCGCTGACAAGTGGCCCGCGCAAAAATGGCGATCCGGCGCAAGCTGCCCCCACCCCTGTCCCCTCCCCGCAAGGGGGAGGGAGACCAGAACACCGGCATCACGGTATGCGTCTCCCTCCCCCTTGCGGGGAGGGGACAGGGGTGGGGTCCACAGCCACCGGATCACCAGTTGCCTACCGGCACGCTACCTGTTCAGCAGCCGGGCCGCCTCGAGGGCGAAGTAGGTCAGCACGCCGTCGCACCCGGCCCGCTTGAAGGCCACGAGGCTCTCCAGCATGGCGCCCTCGCCGTTGATGGCGCCGGCCTCGACCGCGAAGCGGATCATCGCGTATTCGCCCGACACCTGGTAGGCGAACAGCGGCACGTCGAAGGCGTCGCTCACGCGCTGCACGATGTCGAGATAGGGGAGCCCCGGCTTGACCATCACCATGTCGGCGCCCTCGGCGATATCCTGCGCCACTTCGCGCAGCGCCTCGTCGGAGTTCGCATAATCGAGCTGGTAGGTGCGCTTGTCGCCGATGAGCCGGCTGCCCGACCCTACTGCCTCGCGGAACGGCCCGTAATAGACCGAGGCGAACTTGGCCGAGTAGGCCATGATGGCGACGTGGTCAAAACCCTCGGCATCGAGCGCCCGGCGGATCGCGGCGACGCGGCCATCCATCATGTCGGACGGGGCGATGATATCGGCCCCTGCCCTCGCCTGCATCAGCGCGGCCTTGACCATCGCCTCGACGGTCTCGTCGTTGAGTATCTCACCATCCCGCACCAGCCCGTCCTGTCCGTCGGATGAATACTCGTCGAGCGCCACATCGGTGATCAGCCCGACATCGACGCCAGCGTCGCGGATGGCTCGCAGGGCCCGGGCGGTCAGGTTGTCCGGGTTCCAGGCCTCGCTGCCATCGGCGCTGCGCCGCTCGTCCTGGGTGTTGGGGAACAGCGCCAGCGCCGGAATCCCCTCTGCCGCGGCGGCCTTTGCCGCTTCGACCACCAGATCGACGCTCAGCCGCTCGACGCCCGGGAGGGTGCGGATGGCAGTGCGCTCGTTCTGCCCCTCGATGATGAACAGCGGCCAGATCAGATCGTGCGGGGTGAGCACGGTCTCGCGCACCATGTTGCGCATCCAGCCGGTGCGGCGCAGCCGGCGCTGCCGCCGCCCGCCGAGAAAGCTCATATCGTGCTTTGGCCAGTTCGTGCTCATGGCTCACTCGAAGTCCTTGATTTTGTCGCGCTCTCGAACCGGAAAAGTCTGCAACTTTTCTTGAGAGCGCTCCAGTAAGTCGCCGCGCTTCTATCAGGCGCCAGCGCGTCGCGCCAAGGCTTGCGCTTGTCGCACTCCCCTATCCGCGCTATCCACGCCGGATGGACTTCAAGAGCGAACTTGCCGGGCGGTATCTGCGGATCATCGCGATCATCGCGTTGCTGCTCGGCCTCGCCGATGCATCGCGGTTGCTGGGCGTGTCATCGGGCGCCGTCAGTCCCATCGCCCAGCTCGGGCCCACCGGGTTTGCCTTCCTCACCGTCTTCTGCCTCGCCCGGCTGTTCGCCGCGGTGGGCCTGTGGATCCGCGCCAGCTGGGGCGCCGTGCTGCTGGTCGGCGCCACCCTGATCGAGCTGGCATTCTACCTGGGTGGCGTGCCCGGCGTCGAAATGGGAGCCTTCGGCTTCGCCCTCAGGCTGCTGCTGGTGGGCGGCATCGCGGTGCTGTTCTTCCTCAGCTTCCGGCTGCGCCGCGCGCACGACTGAGGGCACGGTAACGGTCTGTTCAGGTTACAATTTTCTGACCTGCGGTTACCTCTCGTAAAGCCAAATTCCTGAACTTTTTCCGTAAGATAGTTTTAAGTCTACGGCTTAAGGCGATCTTATTTGGGCCCCCGTAGTTTGGGGCCTATGAGACGCGAAGAAATCGCGCAAGACGACAGGACAGTGAGGCAATAATGGCAATCAAATCCAACGCCGCAGAGGCAATGGTTCCGGAAGAAGCCCTCGGGCTGAAGCCGCTCTACCTCGAAGCCGTCAGCCGTGTCGAACGGCTCCATCGCCGGCTGCTCGACCTGATCAAGGACGAGTTCGACCGGATGGGCTGGGACGACATTAACCCCGTCCAGGCGCTGCTGATGTTCAACATCGGCGATGCCGAGATGACCGCCGGCGAGTTGCGCTCGCGTGGCTACTATCTCGGCTCGAACGTCTCGTACAATCTCAAGAAGCTGGTCGAGACCGGTTACATCTTCCAGGAGCGTTCGCGTTCCGACCGTCGCTCGGTCCGCATCCGCCTCACCCCCAAGGGCGAGGAAGTGGCCGAGGTGATCGACGAACTCTACGATCGCCACCTCAAGTCGATCGAAAAGGTCGGCGGCCTCAACGGCGAGACCTTTGAGGGCCTCAACAAGGCGCTCGGCCGCCTGGAGCGCTTCTGGGTCGATCAGATCCTCTACAAGCTCTGATCCCAGGCAGAGCCTGCTCTCCCCGGTCTGAGCTCACTCCACCACTGTGGCATCTCTGCCACAGCAGGTTCAGCAAACGCCGGCCTTAAGCCGGCGTTTCTTATTTACGCCCAGAATTCGGCTATGCATCGAACCGATTGCAGGCTGATCCCTCGTCACTGCAAGTCCCTTGGTTTTGTGCGTTCAAACGGCCGGCGGTTCAAACCTGCTTGACCGCGTTGGAGGCGTATCGGGGCGATGCTATGAGGGGCAACCTCTCGGAATGGCGACTTTGGGTGACTTGATGCGGCTAAATCGACGGAACCTCCTGACCTCCATGGCGGCGATGAGCGCTGGCCTTGCAATGCCGGCCATCGTGCGGGCAGAGGAAGACAACTTCTGGGACTCGCTCAACAAAGAGAAGCGGATCAAGAGCGTCGACCAGGAAGGGAATACCGCCACCGCCAAGAGCCTCGTCGATACGATCGAGCCGATCCTCAGCTACGACACCTCGTACAACCTGCAACTCGCCATCCAGAACTACGAAGCGTTCGTTGCCGCCAATGGCAGCTGGGAAGCGCCGACCCGCGAAACCTTCGGGCTGAAGCTGGGCGCGTCGCGCCGCGCCGCGGCGCTCTTGAAGCGTCGCCTGATGATCAACGGCGACATGCCGCTGGAAAAGCGGGTCAGCGACGAATTCGACGCGGGCCTCGATGCCGCCGTGCGGTTGTTTCAGGCGCGCCACGGCCTCGTCATCAACGGCACGGTGGACGAGGCGACCTTCTATGCGCTGTCGGTGCCGGCCGATTACCGGCTGAACCAGCTGAAGCTCAACGCACAACGCATCGACACTTGGGCTCCGTCGCTCTCGGATCGCTATGTCGCCGTGAACATCCCCGCCGCGGTGGTCGAGGCAGTCGAAGGGGCGCAGGTGGTGCAGCGCCACAACTCGGTGGTCGGTAAAGTCGACCGCGCCACGCCGATCCTCAACTCCAAGATCTTCCAGGTGAAGTTCAATCCTTACTGGACGGTGCCCAAGAGCATCATCGAGAAGGACATGATCAAGTACATGAACGAGGATCCGGAGTACCTGACCAAGTTCCGCATCCGCATTTTCGACGGCAAGGGCAACGAGATTCCTCCCACTGCCATTAACTGGCAGACCACCGAGGCGGTGAAATACACCTTCCGGCAGGACCCGGGCGGCGAAAACTCGCTCGGCCGCTGCAAGGTCGACTTCTACAACAAGTACGATGTCTACATGCACGACACGCCGCAGAAGGCGCTGTTCGGCGAAAACGCCCGGTTCTACTCATCGGGCTGCATGCGCTGCGAGAACATCGAGGAACTGGTGGCCTGGCTATTGCGCGACAATGGCGGCGGCTGGACCCCCGAAAGCGTCATGGCCGCGTGGGAACAGGGCATGCGCGAGGACATCAAACTCGACGTGCAGATCCCGATCCACACCACTTACATCACCGCCTGGGCCAACCGGCAGGGCACGGTGAGCTTCCGCGACGACGTCTATCAGTTCGACGCGCAGGGCATCGTCAGCTTCGGGGAAGGCTGACGTCATGGCCGGTCGCGACGACAATAGTCCGGCCGGCCGCGTCTTCTTCGAATTCACTCAACTTGGCCAGCAAATGCGCGTCGCCGCGATCGACGAGGCGACCGGAACGGAAGTGGTGGTGATCGCGCCGCTGACCGCCACGCGCTTCCAGATGCAATCGCTGGCGCTCGGCAAGCTGCGCCGCCGGCTCGGCATCGAGGAGCCGCCGACGCCACCCGGGCCAAAGCCGGCTAAGTACGCTTAGCGTCACAGTTTCCTCATCCGGGGTGACGCGGGCGGGAAGGCAGATTGGTGGGCCGCCTGGGGCTCCCCTCTCCGCCCTCCACGTGTCGCAAGCAAGCCCGCGTTCAGTCCGCCGGGCCGGCGAACAGGATGAGGTTACCGTCGGGATCGAGAACGATGAAGTTCCTGGCGCCCCAGGGTTCCTTCCGCAATTCCTGATAGAAGCCCACGCCGGCTGATTGGAACTCCAGAAATAGCTGCTTGATCTCCAATGCGGTATCCACCGTGATCGAGGCAGAAAGCAGCTGCTCGCGCCGGCGAATGTCCCCCACAAATACCGGCTCGCCGACGCACCGTAGACAAAGCCGAGCGCGGTCGCGCGCTACGATGCCATAAAACGGGGGATCGCCGTAAACAAGGTCGACAGCAAAGCCGAGCTTTGAGGTGAAGAACTGGCACGACGCGTTGACGTCGGCGACGTAGAGGTGGGCCTCCGTACCGCTGAGGATGGGAGTTCGGATTTCCTGTTTGACTTGCGTGCTCATGGCTGGGGTTCCTGCTTTTAGCGCCTGCCATCCGCTGAAACCCAACTGGCGAGCAACAAGCTCCTGCGCATCGCTAAGCTTGAAAGTCGCCTCCAGCACCTGATGATCATCAAGGTGCCGGAATTCGGCAACGCTGCTCTGATCTCGGCGGCGACCGGGTGATAGCGTTCACGATGCCAGCGCAGATACTGCTTGGCTTGCTTCTTCAGGTTTTCCAGGTTCGGCATGGCGCAACTACGGTTTACACATCGTAGGTGGGCATTGCCCCTTCGGCTCAGCCGATGCGCCCCACTGCAGCGACCACACAATGTCCAGACCGACAGAGCGTTGTCAACGGCGATAGCTGCGCCCGACGGATCGGTTCTGCTGAACGCCAAACCCGATCCACGATGCCTCGCCGGCAAAGGTCGGAGCCCCTGAGATGCCACCACTCGCCGGTACCGCCTCAACCCTCAGCCGGAGATGGTCCCCATTACATACCTCGCCAGATTCGCCAGCGACGACCGTAGCCCCGTATCGTGATCCTTCTTGCTGATCCCCGGCGGCACGTCTTCGGCGAGGAAGATGACGCGGGTGCCGCCTTGAGCGGGTTCGAGGTCCCAAACCATCCGCATGGTGCCGGCAAAGGCCGGATCGTCGCTCTTGAAGCGCACCAGTTGCACTACCCGGTGGCCGGGCACCAGCTCGGCGAACTCGCAGTCGACCACGTCGGTATCCTCGGTGGTTTTGCCGTGACCCGGCGCCCCGTAGTGCAGCGCCATACGGAAGGGGCCGCCGGGCCGCGGCTCGAACTCGAGGATTTCGCCGGTCATCCCCTCGGGCGGCAGCCAGGCCAACAGCGCCGCGCGATCGACGAAGGCCCGGTAGATCGTCTCGGGCGGTGCGGCGATGATGAGCGAGGCGGTGTCGATGCGCGGATGTTCGGCCATGGCGTTCTCCTTGCACCAGCAACGCGCGAGGCGCGCCGATGGATCACTCAGTGGGTTTCGATACCAGTTCGATAAAGGTCTCGCGGATTGCCGGCGGCTCGAGCTGGCGCGGCAACCAGACATGCATATCGAGGAAGTGCCCGGTCAGGGCGAAGGCGTTGCCGACGTCCTCAGGGGTCGGATCGGCACTGCTGATCAGGAATTGCGGCAACCGCAGCAGCCGGGAAAGATAGGGTTCGGCTGCGCCCCGGCTCACCGCCCGGCCGGATTTCGGCGACACATGCGTCAGGTCGCGGGTCGCGCCGGTGGCGGCGCAACTCGCGAGGTCGAGGCCAAAGCCCAGCTCGTCGAGCAGGATCAGTTCGAACCGGGCCAACGAGGCGCCGAGCTGCAGCGCCGTGCCGTCCTGGTCGAGGATGCGGATGGCGAGGCCGAGCAGGCGGTCATGCGGATCGCGTTCCGGCAGCAGCCGCAGGTGCTCGCAGACGATCTGGCTGGCATAGAGTTCTACCCGATCGGCGATCAGTCCGGCAGCACGGGCCTGCAGCAGTTCGAGCGTGAAGGTGCCGAGGTGCTCCTCCAACCTCGCGCGCCAGCTGACCTGTACGGAATTGCCCGGCTGCAGCGTCGCCGCGAGCTTCGACGAGCGTCCGCTGCGGATCAGCCCGAGCTGCCGCCCCCTGCCCTCGACCATCACTTCGGCGATGACGCTCGACTCGCCGTGACGGCGGACGCCGACGATCAGCCCTTGGCCATCCCATTGCATGGCTAGCCCTTGCGCGCGCCGAGCCAGCGATCGAGGCCGACCATCAGCCAGCCGGCAACGAGGAAACCGATGCTGATCAGGACGACGTTGATCGTCACCTGGCCAGCGCCGAGTTTTCCAAGGTCGATGAACGGGTAGGCGTACTTGCCCGCGCTGGCGCCGCGCAGCAGCGCATAGACCAGGTAGGCCAGCGGATAGATCGCCCAGAGCAGCGGCTCGCGCAGCCTGAGCGTGCCTTTGGGTGTGAACAGCAGCCAGAACAGCAGGCCGGCGGCCGGGGTGACCTGGTGCATCAGCACATTGGCGACGGCGGAACCGGCCGTCAGTTCGACGAGACCCTGCAACAACAGGCTGTAGACGATGCCGACCAGAGCTATGGCCAGCGTGGTGCCGCCGACCAGCCGTGGCGACACGCCCAGGCCCAGCGCCAGTGCGCCGAACACCAACGCCACCAGCAGGTTGGTGAGGATGGTGAAATAGCCGAGCAGCACCCAGGCCATGGTGAGGATGGAGCCTGACGCCCGCATCTGGGCTTCCACATGGATGAGAATTCCGACGACCGCCGCGAGGGCGATCAGTGCGGCGGCCAGGCGTGCGATCCAGTTCAAGTCAGCCCCCTCGCGACCCTACTTCTGGTGCGGATACTCCAGCCCCATCTCGCGATAGCGCTCGGGGTCGTCGCCCCATTTCTCGCGTACCTTGACGAAGATGAACAGGTGCACCGGCACCTCGAAGATCTCCATCAACTCCTTCCGCGCCTCGGCGCCGATCGCCTTGATGGTCTGCCCGCCGGCACCCAGGACGATCTTCTTGTGGGTGTCGCGGGTGACGTAGATCACCTGGTCGATGCGGTACGAGCCATCCTTGTTGATGGTGAACTTCTCGCCCTCGACCGTGGCGTTGTAAGGGATCTCATCATGGACGCGGAGGAACAGCTTCTCGCGCGTCACTTCCGCGGCGGTGATCTGCAGCGTCAGGTCGGTGAGCTGATCCTCGGGGAAGTGCCAGGGGCCCAGCGGAATCCGCTCCAGCGCCCAGTTGAGAAAATCCTGCACGCCGCTGCCGGTCAGTGCCGAGATCATGAAGGTCTTGTCGAACTTCAACCGGGCGTTGAGCCCCTCGGCCAGGGCGAAGAGCTTTTCGGGCTTGATCAGGTCGACCTTGTTCAGCACCAGCACTTTTGGGTGCGGGACTTTCTCGAGCCCCTCGATCAGCGCCTCGATCTCCGGCGTTACCCCGCGCTCGGCATCGACGATGAAGGCGACGAGGTCCGCGTCACCTGCGCCGGTCCAGGCGGCTTCCACCATGGCCCTGTCGAGCCGGCGCTTCGGCGCAAAGATGCCAGGGGTGTCGATGAAGACGATCTGGCCGTCGCCCTCGGTGACCACGCCGCGGACCATCGAGCGCGTGGTCTGGGCTTTGTGGGTGACGATCGAAACCTTGGTGCCGACGAGCGAATTCAACAGCGTCGACTTGCCGGCATTGGGGGCTCCCACCAGCGCGACGAAGCCGCAGCGGGTGTTTTCGCCGGCTTCGGGCAGCTCGGCAGCCTCGGGCATTTCATTCTTGTCGGTCATATCGTGTCGCGCCAGACTTTCTCTCGAATGAGAAAAGCCTCGGCGGCCTTGTGCTCGGCGAGCTTCTTGGAGGGGCCGGTGGCAGTGATGGCGGCAAAATCGCCCAGCCGCACGGCAATGGTGAATTCCGGCGCATGGTCGGGGCCGGTGCGCTCGATCTCGGCATAGAGCGGCGGCTCGAGGCCCCTGCCCTGAGCCCATTCCTGCAGCGTGGTCTTGGGGTCGGCGCGGACGTGGCCGGCGTGGTCCAGCTGTTCGCCGAACAGCCGCTCGACGATCTCGTAGGCCTGGCCCAGCCCGCCATCGCAGAAGATGGCGCCGATCACCGCTTCGGCAATGTCGCCAAGGATGGCGTCCTTGTTGGCGCCACCGGTGCGCGCCTCGCTGTCGCCGAGGTTCATCTCGGAGCCGAGGTCGAGCTGGCGCGCAATCGCCGCGCAGGTCTCCTTGCGCACCAAAGTGTTCAGCGAGCGTGACAGCTCGCCCTCATTGGCCTTGGGCATGCGGCGATAGAGCATATCGGCAACCACGAGGCCAAGCACCCGGTCGCCGAGGAACTCCAGCCGCTGGTAGGAGCGCTCGATGCGCTTGCCGGGAGAGACGGCGCTGGAATGGGTCAGCGCCCGATCGAGCAGGTCCGGGTCGGCAAAGCGATATCCCAGACGCGCTTCGAGCTTTTCGTGCGAACGTCCCTTCGCCATCAGTTCACGGACTGGAACATCCGGTCCCAACGGACGTTGGCCGGCCATTCCCACAGCTGCCACGGCGGCAGGTTGTTCTTGATCGAGAAGAACCGGGCCTCGGCCTTGCCGATCAGGTTGTCGAGCGGCACGTAACCGACCTGGCTCAGCACGCGGCTATCGGCGGAGCGGTCGCGGTTGTCGCCCATCATGAAGAAGTGCCCGGCCGGAACGACGTACTCGGCAGTGTTGTCGAGCTGCTCGCCGTCGGAGATTTCCTGGATGGTGTGCTTGACACCGTTGGGCAGCGTCTCGGTGTAGACGGTCACCGGCACGGTGGTCATGTAGCTGTCGGTATCGGTCGAGGTACCGGTCTGCTCGCGCTCCACCATGGTGCCGTTGATATAGAGGCGGCCCTCTTTCATCTGGATGCGGTCGCCCGGCATGCCGATGATGCGCTTGATGTAGTCTTCGTTGGTGATCTCGTTGCGGAACACCGCGACGTCGCCACGCTTGGGCTCACTGCCGAAGATGCGGCCGTTGAACGGCAGCGCGATCGGGAACGAGTACTTGCCGAAACCCCAGGTCCACTTGTTGGCGATGAAATAGTCGCCGATCATCAGCGTCTGCTGCATCGAAGCGGTGGGGATGGAGAACGGCTGGTAGAGGAACGTCCGGAAGATCAGGGCGATCGCCAGCGCCTCGATGATGACGACGATCGTCTCGAGCAGCTCGTTCTTCTTTTTGCCGGCCTTGGCTTCGGCTTTCGACATCGACTGGCTCATTTCTCGCCTCTACCCCTAAGGGTCAAGTGGTTACGGGAGGGCCGCCGCCTGGTCAACCGGCAGCGCCTCGATAATGACGAACGCCTGGGCCATGCCGCCGTCGTCGGTAATGGTCAGGTGGATATGTGGCTTGTGTCCGGCAGGAACAAGCCGCTCCAGCATACGGGCCGCACCATTGGTCAACTTCATGGTCGGCTTGCCCGAGGGGAGGTTCACGACGCCCATGTCGCGCCAATAAACGCCGAAACTAAGGCCGGTGCCGAGCGCCTTGGAGCAGGCCTCCTTGGCCGCAAAGCGCTTGGCATAGGAGGCGGCACGCTGCGCCCGCCGGTCCGACTTCTGCCGCTCGAGTTCGGTGAAGATCCGATGCGTGAAGCGATCGCCGTAGCGCTCGAGGGTCTTCTCGACCCGCTTGATGTCACACAGGTCGTTGCCGAGACCGATGATCATGAGTGGCCACCATTTGCAGACTGCCCCCTCCCGGCCTCCCCCATGAAGGGGGAGGTGCAGAGTCGAGGCTGTGTCACGACAGTGCAAGGCACTGGATGCTGCACCTCCCCCCTTGTGGGGGAGGATGGAGGGGGCCGTCTGTCGCAGTCAACATCACGACAGCCCCCGCGACCCCGGCTTGATCGCCGGGATGGCCGCCAGTTCGGGCGGCAAGGCGTCGGCCGGATAGGCCGGCACCTTGTACTCAACCAGCGAGACCAGCGGCACACCGACCTCTGCCTCCCCGGCGGACCGGTCGATCAGGCAGGCGGCAGCCACCACATTGGCGCCGGTCTTCCGGATCGCTTCGATGCACTCGCGGATCGAGATGCCGGTCGAGACGATATCCTCGACGATGATCACCTTCTCGCCCGGCTGCAGCTCGAAGCCGCGGCGCAGCTCGAACTTGCCCTCGACGCGCTCGGTATAGATCGCCGGCACGCCCAGGTGCCGCGCGGTTTCGTAGCCGGGAATGATGCCGCCCACCGCCGGCGAGACGATCTGGCTGACATCGCCATAGCCCTTGGCGCGGATTTTTTCCGCCAGGGCGCGGCAGAGCTTTTCCGCCTTCTGCGGATGCATGAAGACCTTGGCCTTCTGCAGGAAGACCGGCGAACGCAGCCCGGAGGAGAGGATGAAATGCCCCTCGAGCAGCGCGCCGCTCTCACGGAACAGGTCCAGTACTTCGTCAGTGGTCACGCGGGCTCCTCTTGCCGTTCGGGCGCAGTCCATTCCAGCCGGTCGAGCGCCCTGGCCTCGGCGACCGTGGCGCGCTGCACATCAGAAATCCCGGCCGCCAGTTTCAGCGAGTTCAGCACATCGGTGAGCTGGGCGAGGTCGCGGACCTCGATCTGGAAGATGAACCGATGAAAATCGGGCGATTCCATGCGCATCACCAGATTATGGATGTTGGCCTCGCAGGCGGCAATCACCGTGGAGATCTGCGCCAGCGAGCCGGGCTTGTTCCGCGCCTGCATCGAGATGACGCAAGGGTGGTCGTGGTCCTCGCGGCCGGCCAGGTCCCAGCGCACATCGATCCAGGCGACGTCGCTGTCATAGAGTTCGGACAGCGCATCGGAGTGGATCGGATAGATGATGATCGGGGTATCGGGCGTCATGATGCCGACCAGCCGGTCGCCCGGCACCACGCCTTCCGGCGACACCTCGACGCGGGTGTTGAAATCGAGCTGCGTCAACGCCGCCTTGGCGCGCGGGCCGGAGCGCGGATTGCCCGGCACGCGGAAGCGGAACTCATCGGTCGACTTCAGCGCGAACCAGCCCTCGGCCTTGTCGGGCACCGGCAGGTCGATCTTCTTGCGCCGCCGCTTGATGCCCTTGACCTCCATGACCTGGGTATCGAGGTCCTCGCCGCTGATCTTGCCCTCGCCCAGCGCGATCAACAGCTCGCGCTTGCCGGCCTGACCGAGCCCTTCGGCCAGCACCTTGAACTCGCCGTCGTCGAGGCCGGTCCCCTCGCGTTCGAGCAGGATCGAGACCATGTGCTCGCCCAGCGCATAGGAGCGGGCCTGGGCCTGCAGCCGCACGGCGCGGCGGATGGCGGCGCGGGCCTTGCCGGTGGCGGCGATGGTTTCCCAGTTCGAAGGCGGCAGGTGGTTCTGGTCGCGGATGATTTCGACTTCGTCGCCGGAGCGCAACTGGGTGACCAGTGGGACGATCTGGCCGTTGATCTTGGCGCCGACGCAGGTGTCGCCGATGTCGGTGTGCAGCGCGTAAGCGAAGTCGATCGGGGTGGCGCCGCGTGGCAGGGCGATCAGCCGGCCGCGCGGGGTGAAGCAGAACACCTGATCCTGGAACAGCTCGAGCTTGGTGTACTCGAGAAAATCCTCGGTCGAGGAGCCGGCGGTCAGATGGCTGATGGTCGAGCGCAGCCAGACGAAAGCCTTACTCTCGTTCTCGATTTTGTGGATGTCGGTGGCGCCCTCCTTATAGAGAGCGTGCGCGGCGATGCCGAGTTCGGCGATGCGGTGCATCTCCTCGGTGCGGATCTGCAGCTCGGCGCGCTGCCGCCCTACCCCGACGATGGTGGTGTGGATCGAGCGATAGTCATTGTGCTTGGGGACCGAGATATAGTCCTTGAAGCGTCCCGGCACGACCTTCCAGTTGGTGTGGACGATCCCCAGCGCCTTGTAGCAATCGGCCACCGTGGGGACGATCACCCGGAAGCCGATCATGTCGGAGAGCTGTTCCAGGGCGATCTGCTTGCGCTCGATCTTGGTGAAGATCGACCAGGGCGATTTCACCCGCGCCGAAACCCGGGCGTCGATGCCGTCGCCCTTCAGCTTTTCGCTGAGCTCGGTCTTGATGGTCTTGATGGTGTCGGCAAACTCCGACTTCATCTCGTCGAGCCGGTCGGTAATGGCCTGGTAGTGGTCCGGCTGCAGCACCCGGAACGCCAGATCCTCGAGTTCCTGGCGCATGTCCTGCATGCCCATGCGGCCAGCCAGCGGCGCATAGATATCCATCGTCTCGGTGGCGATGCGCTTGCGCTTGTTCTCCGGCATGAAGTCGAGCGTGCGCATGTTGTGCAGGCGGTCGGCGAGCTTGACCAGCAGCACGCGGACATCGGCCGAAATGGCAAGCAGGAGCTTTCTGAGGTTTTCCGCCTGCGCTTCTTCGCGCGTCACCAGCTGCAGCCGGTCGATCTTGGTCAGCCCGTCGACGATCGCGCCGATCTCGGGCCCGAACAGCTGGTCGATCTCGGCGCGCGTCGCGTCGGTATCCTCGATGGTGTCGTGCAGCAGCGCCACCGCGATCGAGGCGTCGTCGAGCTTCAGGTCGGTAAGGATGGCGGCGACTTCGAGCGGGTGGGCGAAGTATGGGTCACCCGAGGCGCGCTTCTGCGTGCCATGCTTCTGCATGGCATAGACGTAGGCCTTGTTGAGCAGTGCCTCGTCGGTGTTGGGGTTATAGGCCTGCACCCGTTCGACGAGTTCGTACTGACGCATCATAGGGTTGCCGCACTCTCCTACGCGGCCCGCCTCGGCGGCTCAGGTCGTTCCGGCGCGAGATTGCCCGGAAACGTCCCACGACCCTTCCTGATCTCGCTCCAGCGACTGTGTAAACAAGAAACGCTTGGCAAACAAAAAAGCGCCGGGCGGAAACGCCCGACGCTTCAAGACTATATATGCGAGATCAGCCGCCGATCAATCGGCGCTTAGTCGTCGCGGCGCTCCGGCGGCGCCAGCGATTCGATGCCGCGCAGCAGTTCGTCTTCGCTGATGGTATCGAAGGTGTCGCTGTCTTCGTCGGCGTTGGCATCGAGCAGCGGTGCGGCGTGCTTTTCGGGCTCGTCGACCTCGACGTATTTCTGCAGCGAGTGGATCAGGTCCTCGCGCAGGTCTTCGGGGGAAATGGTGCCGTCGCCGATTTCACGCAGCGCCACGACCGGATTCTTGTCGTTGTCGCGATCGACGGTGATCGACGAGCCGGCCGAAATCATGCGGGCGCGGTGCGCGGACATCAGCACGAGGTCGAAACGGTTCTCAACCTTCTCAATGCAGTCTTCGACGGTGACGCGGGCCACGTACGTCTCCAGGATGTTGTGGGATCAAGCGGCCCTCATACACGAGGTGACCGGTGGGCACAAGGTTTTCGCTCCCCGCACAGCAAGGCAGGCTTTTACCACAGAGACGTGACATCTACGTAGTTTTCGTTTCGTGTGACGGAACAAAGGGTTGGCTCTGGTTGCCGAATCCCGACCGGGCACCTCCAGATTTATGGGGATTGCAAATTCCCGGGATTAAGCGCGTATTCCGAACTTAGGAGCGGACCAAGCCTTAAACCGGCTACCCTTCGATCCTAGCGGTAAGCCAACGATAGTTTATGCCGGGCAGCCTGAGAGGCCGGCCGCCCCGGTCAGGAGAACAGGCATGTCAATTGATCCGCGCGAGAAGACGGTGCTCTTCATCGACGGCGCGAATCTGATGCGACCAGCAAGGCCATCGGCGTCGATATCGACTATCGCCGGCTGCTCGCGGAGTTCCAGTCCAAGGCCTATTTGCTTCGCGCCTATTACTACACTGCGTTGGTCGAAGACCAGGAATACTCTTCGATCCGACCTTTGATCGATTGGCTCGACTATAACGGCTTCACCGTCGTCACCAAGCCCGCCAAGGAGTTTACCGACGCCTCGGGGCGCCGGAAGATCAAGGGCAACATGGACATCGAACTCACGGTCGATGCCCTCGAGATGAGCCAGTACTACGATCACCTGGTGCTGTTTTCCGGTGATGGCGACTTCACCGCCCTGGTCGCGGCGCTGCAGCGCAAGGGCAAGCGCGTCACGGTGGTCTCGACGCTGACCACGCCGACCCCGATGATAGCCGACGACCTGCGCCGGCAGGCGGATTTCTTCATGGATGTCGCCGATCTCGCCAAGATCGTCGGCCGTACGCCACCGGTCGATCGCACAGCACCGGCAGCGGAGCGAGCCGCGCCGGTTGACCGCACGATGGCGACGGTGGACCCGAAGGGAAGCTGAATCCCCAGCATTTCTCGTTCATCGAAACGAGCAGTGCTGGAATCTCTTGATTGTGTTGCGTTCGAGCCGGAAAAGTCCCGGAGCTTTTCCTGAACGCCGACGGTTCACATTGCCTGAGACCAACCCGCCGCACGATTGTCCGCGCTGCCCCCGGCTCGTCGCCTTCCGACACGACAACCAGCGCGCCTATCCGGATTTCTTCAACGGGCCGGTGCCCACCTGGGGTGACGCGCAGCCGGGGCTGATGATCGTCGGGCTCGCTCCCGGGCTCAAGGGCGCCAACCGCACCGGGCGGCCGTTCACCGGCGACTATGCCGGCGACCTGCTTTACGCGACGCTGGAAAAGTTCGGCCTCGCCACGGGCCACTACCAGCAGCGGCCGGATGATGGGCTCGAACTGAGGAACGTGCTGATCGCCAATGCCGTTCGCTGCGTGCCGCCGCAGAACAAGCCGACCGGCGACGAGATCAAAACCTGCCGGCCGTTCCTCGGCGCTGCCATCGAGCAGCATCGCCCGCGTGCCTTCCTGGCGCTCGGCCGCATCGCCCACGATTCGCTGTTGTCGACGCTGGGCGAGAAGCGCTCGAAGTTCGCCTTCGGCCATGGCGCCGAGCATCAGCTGTCGAGTGGTGCCACGCTGTTCGATAGCTACCACTGCTCGCGCTACAACACGAACACGGGCGTGTTGACGACGGCGATGTTCGAGGACGTGGTTGGGCGGGCGGCCAAAGCAGTCAGCCAGTAAGGCGGGCGCTCGACACGAGCCGGCTTCCTCCGTTGACATCGCGAGACGCCGGATGACAACCTTGTCACAGCCGCTGGAGACGCTCAGCGCCTACCAGGGCGCCATGCTGGTGGTGCACGGCGACAAGGACGTGGTGATCAAGCCGGCCGAGAACGAGGCGGTTATCGCGGCCTACCCCGCCGCTTCGATCGTCCTCGTGCCTGAAGCCGACCACGGCTACGGCTTTTACAGCGACCAGCCGGCGGTCAGCGCGCTGGTCGAAAGCTCGTTTGCGAAGTTCTTCAGCGACGCGTTGAAGTAGCGGCGGTAGGGGAGAGGCGACTGAACTGAAGCAGACGACCCCCTCCCATCCTCCCCATGAAGGGGGAGGTGCCCTGCCGGCGTGTTTGGCACGATCGAAGACAGAGCCTCGACTTTTCACCTCCCCCTTTATGGGGGAGGCCGGGAGGGGGCCGTCTCTATCAGTCGGGAAATGCGGCCAATGCCGCGGGCACCGAACGACGCGGCGCTACCCGCGGCCGCCCTCTTTCATGATGCGCGACTTGTCACGGTTCCAGTCGCGGTTGCGCTCGGTCTCGCGCTTGTCAAAACTCTTCTTGCCCTTGCCGACGCCGATCAGCAGTTTCGCTCGGCCCTGCTCGTTGAAGTAGAGCTTCATCGGCACGATGGTGTTGCCGGCGCGCTCCACATCCTGGCTCAGGCGGGCCAGTTCCTTCTTCTTGACCAGCAGCTTACGCGGCCGCTTTTCTTCGTGGTTGAAGCGGTTGGCCTGCAGATATTCCGGGATATGGGCGTTGATCAGCCAGAGCTCACCGCGCTCCGGCGAGGCATAGGCCTCGGTGATCTGGGCTTTGCCGGTGCGCAGCGACTTGACCTCGGTGCCGGTCAACACGATGCCGGCTTCGAGCGTGTCGATGATCTCGTAGTCGTACCGGGCCCGGCGGTTTTCCGCGATCGGGCCGGTGACGATCATCGCCGGTTTGTTGGGTGTCTTGGCCATAGGTTCCAGCAAATAGTGATTGGCGAACAGCGAATAGCCGGAAGAAGTCGACAGGGCCCTTCCCTACTCGCTACTCCCCATTCGCTGCTCGCTCCTTAGTTGGGCAGCAGGCCCGCATGCGACAAGGCCGCGTCGATCGCCTTCTCGTTGTCCTTGGACACCGGGACAACCGGCAGGCGGAACTCGTTCTGGCAGAGCCCGAGTTCGCGCGGCCGCGTACTTGACGCCACCGGGGTTGTTTTCGAGGAACAGCGCCTTGTGCAGCGGGAACAGCTTGTCCTGCAGCGCCAGCGCCTCGGCGAAATTGCCCTGCTGGCAGGCATTCTGGAACAGCGCGCTGAGGCGCGGCGCGACGTTGGAAGTGACGGAGATGCAGCCATGTCCGCCATGCGCGTTGAAGCCGAGCGCCGTCACATCCTCGCCCGAGAGCAGGATGAACTCGGCGCCCAGACGCATTCGCTGCGCGCTGGCCCGCTCCATGTTCGCCGTCGCATCCTTGACGCCGACAATGTTCGGATGCGCCTCGTGCAGCCGAACGATGGTGTCGACGGTGAGATCGACGACGGTACGACCGGGAACGCAATAGAGGAGGATCGGCAGCGATGTGGCTGAGGCGACGGCCGAGAAATGCTGGAACATCCCCTCCTGCGTCGGCTTGTTGTAATACGGCACGACCGACAGCACGGCATCGGCGCCGACGTCTTCGGCGAAACGTGCCAGCGACACCGCCTCGGCGGTCGAGTTCGAGCCGGCGCCGGCAATCACCGGCACCCGCTTGGCGGTGACCTCGACACAGATCTCGATGAGCCGACGATGCTCTTCGTGGCTGACAGTCGGGCTCTCACCGGTGGTGCCGACCGGCACCACGCCGTGCGAACCCTCATTGATCTGCCAATCCACAAAATGGCTGTAGGCTTTCTCATCCAGCGCCCCGTTCGCGAACGGAGTGATGAGCGCTGTGATCGAACCTCGCAACATTTCGGGTCAGTTCCTCGTCGTATGGCGCCGCCCCGTGGCGGTCGCGGCGGTGATTGATGGGGCCGACGTGGCCGGAACGTGGCCACATCCCGATCATCGGGAGGCCACAATCGCGCACCATAGTTTTTCTCGTGCGGCGCGACAAGCAAGCTGTCGATAGAGGGCGCGACGCACACCCACAAGGACCGAGTAGCTAACCAAACGTTCACGCGCGCCGTGCAACCTTAGGACGCTGCAAGGGTGGGGGCACCTTGTTGGACTTGTTTTGCGGACCAACAGGACGGTTACCATGGTTGTTGCGAAAGGCGCCCGCCGCCTGATCGCTACTGGCATTGTTGGCTTGGGCGTGCTCGGCGCTGCGACGCTGCCGATCCTGCTGTCGCGTGCCAACGACACGGCGACTGCCGATGTGGTGGTGCCGGTCGCCCGGCAGCCCCTCGCCCCCGCTGTCCAGGCCCCGCTGGTCGATCCAGTCACCACCGGCTCGATCCCGGCCAAGGCGCCGGTGGGCGATGCAAAGGCCGGTTCCGCGACGTTCAGGGCGGCGCTCGAACTGCTCGCCGGCGGCAAGCGGGCTGACGCCTACGCATTGGCCGGCGGCATTGCCGACACGGCCGAACGCCATGCGATCCAATGGGCGGCGATCTTTTACGGTAATGGCGACGTGCCAGCCGCCTCGGTGCAGGCGTTCATGACTGAGGCTCCCGAGTTTGCTGCGAGCCCGGTGTTCAAGACCCGACTCGAAGAGGCGCTGACCAAGGAGAAGGCGGACGGCGCGACGCTGATCAAGGTGCTCGGCGGGGCAATGCCCAATACCCTGGCGGCGCAGATCGCGCTGGCGGAAGCCTATGTTGCCGATGGCCAGAAGGAGCGTGCCGCGCGCATTGCCCGTGCGATCTGGACCGAGAACTTTCTCGACAAGGCAACTGAAGCGCTAGTGCTTGACCGGCTTGGCAACCTGCTCGATCGCGATGCCCACTGGGCCCGCGCCATGCACCTGATGATGTATGATCGCGCCGCCGGTGTTGAGCGGCTGATGCCCTATATGACGCCGGCGCAGAAATCGCTGGCGGTGGCGCGCAATGCAGTGTCGCGCAATGCCAAGGACGCCAAGAAGCTGCTCGACGCGGTCGATCCGTCGATGCGCACCAACTCGGTCTATCAGTTCAGCCGTGCTCAGCGCGCCCGGCAGTTCGAGCTATGGGACGATGCGATAACCTGGCTCGACAAGGCCAAGGGCGAGCCAATCGATGCCGCCGAGTTCTGGTATGAGCGCCGTGCCCTCGCACGCCAGTTGCTGGCGCTGGGCGAAGTGAAGCGCGCCTATCGCGCCGCCGATGGCTATCGCGAAGGTCCGGATGGCCGGCTGGTCGAGGCGCACTTCCATGCCGGCTGGATCGCCTTGGCCTTCCTCAAGGATGCCAAGGCGGCGGCTTCGCATTTCGAGGAGATGGCGAAGCGCTCGACGCTGCCCGACTCCGTCACGCAGGCGAACTACTGGCTCGGCCGGGCCCGGCAGGCGCTCGGCGACGAGGCCGGCGCGACTGAGGCCTTCAACAAGGCGGCGGCATTCGGCACCATCTATTACGGTCAGCTGGCGCGCGCGGCGCTGGGCAAACCCTCGACCGAACTGCGCGACATGCCCGCCTGGAAAGAGGCCGAAGCCGGCTTCGAGGCGCGCGAGCCGGTCCGTGCGGTGCGCCTCCTTGCCGAAAACGGTCACAAGGCGCTGGCCATCCCCCTGCTCCGCAGCTTTGCCGACAGCTTTACCGATGGCCCGGAGCTGCTGCTCTCGGCCCGGCTGGCCCAGTCGCTCGATGCGCACCATCTCGCCATCTCCATCGCCGACACCGCCGAAAAGCGCGGCATTCCGCTCGACCTGTTCAACTTTCCCAAGGATGGCCTGCCCAGCACCAAGCTGGCCGCGATGGACCAGGCTGCGATCTACGCCATCACCCGGCAGGAGAGCCGCTTCCAGGTCGACGCCATCTCGTCGGCCGGGGCCCGTGGCCTGATGCAGCTGATGCCGGCAACGGCCAAGGAAACGGCCGGCAAGCTCGGGGTGAAATACTCAGCCAGCCGGCTGACCAGCGACGGCGAGTATAACGCACTGCTCGGCTCGACCTATCTCAAGGCGCAGCTTGAACGCTTCGATGGCTCGCTGCTGCTGGCTGCTGCCGCCTACAATGCCGGGGCCGGCAATGCGCGCAAATGGGTGAATACGTTCGGCGACCCACGCTCCGATGCTATCGATCCGGTTGTGTGGGTGGAACTGATCCCGGTGCAGGAGACGCGGACCTATGTGAAGCGCGTCCTGGGCAACTACCTGGTCTACCGGGCGCGCCTCGGCAAGGACGATCTGAGCATCGGCGAGGCGCTGCGAAAGATCCCGGGATAGCATCTGGGGCAGTACTTGGGACCGCGCCAAACTCTGCTATTGCTCGACAATGTTCTCCCGCCCGCGCACCTCGCCCGATGATCATCCGAGCTTCGCCGCCCAGCCGGTGACGCGCTACACGATCGGGCCGGCGAACGAGCAGATCGCCGTTCACATCTCGGGCCGGCTCGCAATCGGCCGCATCCCGCTGGTGTGCGTGCCCGGCTACCAGCGCAACATGTCGGACTTCGCCGACTTCGCGAACCACTTTCACCGCGTCTATGGCGACGACTGGCCGATTGTGATGATCGACCTCAAGGGCCGCGGCCGGTCGTCCGACCGCACCGACAAGTCGCGCTACATCTCGACGGTCGATGCGCTGGAGCTGATCCAGGTGCTGGCCGCGCTGGCCGTCGATGGCGGCATCTTCGTCGGTCAGGGCTATGGCGGCCAGGTGGTGATGGCGCTTGCCGCCGAGCGACCGAACCTGGTGACCGGCGCTGTCCTCATCGATGCCGGTCCGGTTTCCGATCCGCGCGGCCTGGTCCGCCTGCGCAACAACCTCAGGGATCTCGAGGGAAATCGCTCCGAGGCGGGGTTTCGGACCATGGCGCGACGCATGCTGGCGCCGGATTATCCGGCCGCCGCCGAGGGCCTGCTCGACGTTCTGGCCGCCCGGACGCACTTTCTCGACAAGCGCAACCGGGTCCGCGCGCTGTTCGATCCACACCTGACCGGCCTGCTCGAGGCCTTCGAGCATGACGATATCCTGGTGCCACAGTGGCCGCTCTATGATGCCCTCGGCAGTGCGCCGCTGCTGCTGCTGCGTACCCAGCTCACCGAGCAGGTGCGGCGGGAAACCTTCGAGGAAATGCTGCGCCGTCGCCGCGACGCCGAGGGCTACGTGATCGAGGGCTCGGGCTCGCCTGCGCTGCTCAATACGCCCGAGGATGTCGGCCCGATCGCCGAGTTCGTGCGGAAACTGGTGAAGCGACGCGCCAAGGCGGCCTGACTTTAGCCGGGTGGAGGTGGGCGGGCCGCGTGCTCAACGCTCGCCGGAAAGCCACCGGGCAATCACTGGCACCGTGCCCTCTTCCCGCCCCTCCGAGCTGCGCCAGGTCGCTCCGCTCCCAAGTTTCGCTTGCCTCCCCCGTCCAGGGGGAGGTGGGGATCGAGCCTGTGGACCGACCTGCAGCTCCCTCTTTGGCGCTTTATTGCTGGCCAGCCGCCTTCTTCGTTCCCGCCAGCGCCAGCGCGAGTTCCCTCGACTGCTCTCGCCAGTGCTCGCGGCCGATCCGCCCGGCAATGCCCAGATGGTTCTCGATCCAGCCGGCGTTCTCGTCGGTGAGTTCGGCCACCTGGTCGAAGTGGTAAAGACCCAGATTGTTCAGCGCCGTCTCGATGATCGGCAAGATTCCGATGACGTGCGTGAGGTCATCCTTGACGCCGAGGCGCGGGGCCGGGATGCCTGTGGGCCGGCCGGGAGCCTCCGGCTCGGGGGCCGCAACCAGGCTGGCCGCCTCTGTCGCCGACGCTACGGCAGCGGACGCCATGACCGCAGCTTCGGCGGAGAGCTCCGGAAGATCGACTTTGCGGGGCCGCGACGCTGCCGCGCGACGCGGCGACCAGTTACCCTCGATGGCTCGCATGGCGGCAGCCTCGTCGTCGGCGTCGCGATCAGTTGTGGTCAGCGGTTCCGAGGCAGCGGCAGCCACCGGTTCCGGGGGCAATGGCGCGTCAACCCGGGTGACATCGACGCGTGCAGCAGGTGGCTCCTCGACGGGAGCCGCCACCGCCGCGACATCAGTGACAGCGTCGGTCTCCGGGCTGGGTACCTCGACGACGGCAGTCGCTTCCGCCTCGATCACCGCTGCAGCAGGTTGAACGGCCGCCTCAAGCGGGGAAGGAGCGATATCCAGCTCGGCCGCCGGCTCGGACACGACCTGGGGCTCAGGCTCTGATTGTTCCGGTGCGGCCACTATGGGAGTTGCCGGCTCCACCGCCGGCACGGGCACGGCGACAACGGATGGCTCAGAACTCTCGACCGCAAGCTTGTCGAGCGGGAACGGGATGACTTCGGCCCCTGCCCCCGCCATCGAGATGGCGCGCGCCGGCTCGGCGGCGCTGCGCGGATGCGCCACGCCGCGGCCGGAGGTGGTCTCGCCGGCCGCCCGGGCCGGCCCCATCTCGGCGGCCGGTTTTGTCACGGCAACCACCGGCAGCGGCGCAATGCTCGGCATGCGGATCCGGCTGGCCGGGCTGCCCGGTTTGTCACCGGCCAGCGCCAGCAGCACCTCGGTGAAATCGGGGGCGGGGACATCGGCGGGAGCCGTTGGCGTCGGGGTCTTCACCACCTCGCCAATCGCCGGGGCCGCAACCAGCGCCGGCACCTCCTCCGGCTTCGGCGGCTCGGCGACTGCCGTAGTCGCAGCGACCGAGGATATGGCAGGCGCCTTGGCCGGCAGCAGACGCGCAGCCACGAGGCGCGCCAGCGAGCCGACGACGGCACCCAAGAGGAACGCTACCAGCAAAAGCAGCGCAATCTCGAGAATATGGGCGGGGTTCAGCATCCTGGCCTCACCCCTTCCGGACCCGCACCGAAACCCACCCGGTCACGAGACCGATAGCTCCGGCGCCCACGACGAAAGGCCAGTAGACCTCGAGCAGATAGATCAGCGAATCCAGGGTCATAGTGCGTTCGTTACTCGTCCGCGAGAGTGAAGACGATGCGGCGATTGGCCTGCTTGCCGGCGCGCGTTTCGTTGCTGGCGATCGGCAGGCTCTCGCCATAGCCGATGGCGTAGAGCCGCTCGGGCCCGATACCGCGCAGGATCAGCGCATCGACCACAGCCTCGGCCCGCGACACCGACAGGGCAAGGTTGGCGTCATCCTCGCCGTCAGCGTCGGTGTGCCCCTCGACGTTGACCGTTGCTTCCGGGCACAGCGCGAGATAGCCGGCCAGCTCGTCGATGGCCGGCACCGATTCCTCGGCAATTCGGGCACTGCCGGATTGGAAGACGATGGCGTTGCGTGCCGCAAACGCCGTCACCTTGTCGCGGCAGAGCTCCAGCGGCGGCAGCAAGGTGACACTGGTCTCCCACTGGTCGAGCGTTGGAACCGCAGCCAGCGCGGCCAGCGCCGCCTGCTTGCCTGCCTCGGTCTCGGCCCGGCCCGAGAAGACCCAGCGGTCGCCATCGAGCCCGAACTCGCCATCGGCCAGCAAGGCCAGCGCACGGCTTCCGACATCGGCATTGGTGATGAAGTCGCCCGGCAAAGCGGGATCGATAGCGAGGGATTCGTTCGGCTCGCCACCGACGATGACTGCGAGCTGACGACGCATCGGTTCGGCCGGCACGGCGCCCGAGAAACTGATCTGCCCGCCTCGCTCTTTCCTGGCATCGAACCGGTAGTTACGAACAACCGGCGTTGCGGGAGCAACCTCGGGCTGAGGCTCGACCGCCGCAACCTCCTGCTCTCCCGGTGCGATCTCCGCATCCGGAGCCGGCGTTGCCTCAACGGCCGAACCCGGTGCGGCCTCCGCAGCCGGAGCCGGTGCGCCCCCCGCATCTGGAGCCGGTGTGACCTCCGCATCCGTGGCCGCTGCAGTCTCCGCCGTTGGAGCCGGTATGTTCTCCACAGCCGGGGCTGGAGCGACATCGGCAGCCGTGTCAGCGTCCGATGCCGGGGCGAGCTCGTCAGCAGGTTCCGCCGCGGCATCGGCCGCCGCCGGCTCCGCCGGCAGAGGTTCGGCAGGCACCGCCGCGACCTCAGTCTCCGCAGGCTCGGGCGCCTCGACCGACGCGGCGGCGGGCTCGGGGTCGACTGTGTTGGCTCGGCCAGAGCCTGCGCCCATGCCGCACCACCACCTGAAGCTGTCGCGAGGGCCGCGCGCGCGGCTTCGGCGTCGGCCGCGGTGAGCGGCTGGCCGGAGATGGACCAGGCTTTGCCGTCGTACTTCACCTCGCCGCTCTCGAGCTTCAGCAAGGCATCGAGGCCAGCCAGCTGGTCGCCGACGAAACCCTGCGGCTCGCCTGAGCCGACCAGTGTGGTGTCGCTGCCGACCTTGCCGGCGCGAACGGCGGCAGAGCGACGAGCCTCTTCGGTCGGCACATAGCCGGAAAGCGCGAAACTGCCATCGGCGGCCTTCACCGCCGACCAGACGAACGGGGTGACGATCGGTGCGGCATCGGCTGCCTGGACGGCCACGTGCCATGCCGATGTATCGGTTGCGGCTCGCAGGGCTGCCTCGAGCTGGTAGCGGCCAGCCGTGGTCGGCAGCTTACCGGTAAGCGACCAGCTTCCGGCCGAGAGTGCGAGCGTGCCTTCGTCGAGCGCCAGCAGCGCATCGAGGCCAGCGATGCTCGCCGGGATGAACCCGTCTGGGGCGCCCGCGCCCAGCGTAGTGCCATCCACCACGCTGGCGCCGGCATGACCTGCCAGGTACCGCTTCAGTTGCTCGGTCGGCACGAAGCCGGTGAACGCAATCGGGCCGTTGGCCGATTTCTGCGCCCGCCACACATAGGGATCGACAATCGGCAGCGCCGCTGTTTCGGCCGCCCCGGGCAGGCTGACGGTGTAGGTCCAGCCGGCGCTGCGCAAACCGGTAGCCGCGAACGCCGATTCCGCGGCGAAGGCTTCCTGCGGCGTATCGACGGCGCCGCTGAGGCTCCAGCTCGCACCGTCATAGCTCACCTTGCCGCTATCGAGCAGCTGCAGCACGGCGAGCGCCTTCAGCGCGGCGGCTTCGAAGCCGGCCGGGTTGCCGTCGGCAACGACCGTACTGTCCGACGCGACAGCCGGCAGGCCCGCCACCAGGGCTTTTCGTACGGCTGCAGCGGGCACGTAGCCCGACAGCGAGAACTGCCCTGCGGCATTTTTTTCGGCCGCGAAAGTAAAAGGCGTCGCCAAAGGCGGCTTCACCGTGGTGCTCGCCAGAATCAGGCCCTGCGGCGCGCCCAGTTCCAGCCGCGTTTCGATCGCGTCGAAATCAGCGACGGTCGCAGCGCGGCCCTCGACGCTGATCACGGTGCCCTGGATGGTGGCCTGCCCCTCGCTCATCCGGCGCAGCGCCTCGAGCACGAAGTCGATGGCGGATTCGAAGCGCTCCGGTGCGCCGCGGCCGAGTTCGAGCCCGGAAGCATCGACATTGTCGAGCCCCTCGAGGCGATCGCGCAAGGCCGCGTCGGGCACGAAGCCGTCAAGCACGATGCCGTTCGCGCCCCGCTCGGCGCTCAGCCAGTATTCGTTGATAAGCGGCGGCCCAAGCGTTACCGCGGCACCGGACGGTGTCATCGCGACGCGCACGGATTTGGCTGCCACCGCGTCCGCAGGCGAGCCAACCAGTGTTGAAGTGCTGTCGGAGATCGTTGCGCTACCGCTTTCCAATTTCAGTAGATTTTGCAGCAGCAGCTTGGCGGACGTGGCGAACTCGGCAGGCGCTCCGGAGCCAAGCACCAGGCTCGTCGAGACGCTTGTCCCCGCCGGCGCCATCGCTTCGAGTTCGCCGACCAGCGCCTCACTCGGGGTGGCGCCGGATAGGGTGAGCTTGTCCCCATCATACTCGGCGCGCCATTCGAACGGCGAGGCCAGCGCCGGTTGCACCTCCCGGTAGGCCAGCGTAACGGCGGCCGGCGCGGCCACCGCGTCGGTCGCGAAGAGCGCAGCGTAGGCCTCGGGCGACCCGGCGCGACCCGAGACAGTGAGGTTGAGATCGGCAAGCGCGACCTCGCCTTCATCCAACTGCCTCGCATAGCCGAGCGCATAGTCGACTGCGGCGAGCCAATTCGCGCGGTTCGGGGCGCCCGACATCAGGCGCGTCTCGTCCCGCGCCCCCTCCCCGGCGGCTGCGAGGATCACAGCACGCGCCTCCTCGTCCGGCAGACCGCCGGAGAGGGTCAAGACGCCCCGCTCGACGGTGGCAATGAAGGGGAACGGGCTCACATACTCGGCGAGCACCACCTTCGAGGTGACGCTGCGAACGCCATGCACGGCCGCAACCTTGGACACAGCCGCATCGATCATCGGCTGGGTGGTGGCGGTGCCGCTGATCGTGGCGTCTCGCATATCGAAACTGATCGTCGCCCAGTCATACTCGGACCCAGCGATGACCGCGCCGGCACGCATCGCCAGGTCCGGGGGATGGCGCTGCCGCTGGTCGCAACAGCGGCGACCGTGCCGCCGATGACCGTGACGAAGGCTGGTACACCCCAGCGCAGAAAAATGCCGCTCATGCCGCCCCCGGAAGACTGGAGCAGAGTTGCGTTTGTTTGAATTCGCACGTCAGCTCCAAGTCGTTGCATTTGTCACGAGATCGAACCCGAAAAGGCTGCGCCCCGCCATCGCGGGGACAGGCTTTTCCGGTTCGATCTCGTTCTAGATCTGCCGGCGCCATGCCGACGACGAGCCATAGCGCCAAACACTAATTCGGAGAAGTGCGTCAACGCCACTGACAATTTCAGAATATCGAAGTGAACGGATAAATGAGGCCAAATGAACGAAGCCTGACAGCTTCGTGAACACGCCGTGAAAACAGAAAGGCCCGGCTGACGCCGGGCCTTTCCAATCCGATTGGGCCGTAAGGCTTACTCGAAGGTCTTCTTGAACTCGGACTCGATCTTGTAGCCCATGTCCACACCAGGCGTGCTCTGCGAGGTGAGCGTGCCCTTGATCGACGAGGTGTAACCGCCGCCCGGAGCCCAAGCCAGCTTGGCCGAACCGTAGAACAGGTCGTCGGTCGGGTTCTGCACGTAACCGACTTCGCCAGTGACGGTGATCGACTCGGTGACTGCAGCCGAGACACCAGCCGCAACCTGGAAGCTGTCGCCCTGATCGGCAACGACCGGGGTGATGTTCGCCTGGAACCAGCGACCACCAACGTTGACCGTCACGCCTTCGCTAACCGCGAAGCTGATGGAGCCCGAGGCACCGAAATCGGTAGTGCCATTCTGATCGATGGCCTCGACAGCACCGGCGAGGGTGAACATGTCGAAGGTCGCCGAAGCAGACGCCAGAACGTTCCAGTACTCGTAGCCCGCGCCAATGTTGTCGTTGTTGCCGTAGGCACCGGCCAGCACGACCTTGAAGTTGTCGAACGTACCGGCAAAGCCGGCATGCACACCCCAAGCCTCAACATCGCCGTCCAGCACGCCAGCTGCGGCAGCCGTCACGTGGGCCGAAATGCCTTCACCAGCATAAGCAAGCACACCGACGGCGGTACCAGCATTGCCGTTGGCATTGTTGCCATCAAGCTTCTCGAGTCCACCGCTGATGGTGAAGCCATTGCCGAGATCCGACTTGATCTGAATGACCATGCCGCCATCAGGAATACCCTGATCGCTCGCAAACGGACCCCAGCTGACGCCGTTGTCAACATCTTCAGCGTTGAAGAGGTTAAGCCACGTCAGGGGCTCGTCGTCGCCCTTGTTCATGATCGAGCCCTTCTTGCCCGCCATGATCACGGTCGAATTGCCGATCGACACATAAGCCTCGTCGAGAACCACCGAGCCACTCTCGTGGGAATCTCCCAGTTGGTGGTCGACCCGCCGTAGTAGACGGTACCCTCGTTATCGACACGAGCATCGGTCACCTGCTTCAGCTTCAGGACGGCCTTGGCCGGACCAAAGTCGGAGTTGGCGGTCGCAACGAACTTGATCCAGGCGTCAAAACGCGACTGCCAGTCATTCTCGCCGTTGCCGCCGATCCAGGTCAGCCCACCGTCAGCCGGGGTCGCAACGTTGAACGTGTCAGTCTTGTAGTCGCCCCAGACGAACTTGTACTTCACTTCGCCGGTGATCTGCAGGCAGTTGGTGTCGGACGAGATGGTCAGACCCGACAGGCCCAGCGCGTCGCAAACATCGAGCGACGTCAGAACGCCCAGATCGGCCGCGTAGGCGCCGCCGGTCGAGAGACCCGCTGCCGCCAAAGAACCCAGAAGAAGGCTCCTGATTTTCATTATTGACCTCCAAAGTCAGTCATTCGTTTTGCCAGTTGCCTGGCGGCTTGTCGAAACGCGACCACACTTTTGTGTGTGTTGCCGTCGCGTTTGCGACCGACAAACGATCCCATGCATGGATTTGCAAGACCCACTCTACGCGGGAGTTCCTGAGGCGCAATCGCAGAATGGCTGAATTGGGGCAGCGCCAAGGTGGTTGCGGACCGGCTGTTGCAGATTTAGCACAGGTTTGGAAACCTCCCCTTAACTGTTGTGAACAAACCGTCCCCGCCTCGCACCACCGAACGCCGGTCGGCAAGCCGACGAGGGCGAGGTGTCACTCCCATAGCTCGGGCTGGGCCGCTCGCCAGGCCGCCAGATGGGCGGTACGATTGCTGGCGATCCTTTGTGCGGACCATTCGAGATGCTGCGGCTCGGACTGGGCGTCCGACACGACGGCGCCATCGGACTGGATTCCGCAGAACCTCAATAGGCTCTCGATGTCCATCGTGCCGCCGCTCAACAACCCGGTGATATCAACATCATGGATCGCCCCCGGGAACCGCTCGTGCCAATCGCTGGTCATCCGGCGATATGCGGCGTGGTACCCTAGAAGGTCACCGAGATCGTTGGAGTACTCAAATCCGCTCTCAGTCAGGAGTTTCTCGAATATGGCGACGCAGTGCTCGCCGCGGGGCCGCACGCAGTGGATGATGCGGGCGTTGGGCATCGCCTCGAGAATGTAGCCAATGCGGTGGTAGTTCGACGGCATAGTGTCGATGATGCGCCGCCCGGGGGGACTAGCCTCTCCGCCTCGCGCATGTACGCGGCCCCCATTTTTGCCACGCGTTCAGGCGAGAGATCAGGCGTCGAACCGCCGTTTGCCTCGCGAAACAGGTGCCGGACAAGCCGTCCCATAGTAGGCAATTCACCAGCTGCCGCCACCGCCGGATGAGACGAAAGTATCCTCTCTACGGTGCTCTTGCCCGCCCGTGGCAAGCCTACGACGAAGATCGGGCCATCAGCTTGGGCTGTTGGCGCACGGTGCCTCTCGGGGGCCGGCCCGAAGCGCTCCACGCTGGTGCGCATCCGGCCGACGACGCGGGGGAGTGAGAAAGGAACCATCTGGCGCCGAAGCCTGTTTGCCTCCTTGAACGCAGCGATCGACCCGTCATGATCGCCGATATCCGCTAGTGCCTTGCCGAGCCCAAACCCCGCAAATATCCGAGCGTCGACGGATGCGTCCCTGCTTCTGAAAAGCTCGTCCAAGGCGCTGACGGCCCCATCCCCAACTTCATGCCTCACGATCCGCGCCCGATAGAGGTGAGCTTCTGCGTAGTTCGGATTCAACTCGATGGCCCGATCCACAGTCTCGACGGCCTCGTCCAGACGACGCTCAGCGTGCAGCGCACGCGAACGGTGCAGGTAGAGCTCCGCGTCTGCAGGTAGGATCGCTTGAGCCCTTTCCAACAGGCCAAGCGCCTGTTTTGCTTGCCCTCGATTTCACCAGCATGAAGGCCAGTTGGCCATATGCAGGCCCATGATTTGGTCTTCGCTCGAACGCGATCCGGTAGGCCGACTCAGCCTCGAAGATGTATCCTGCCAGTCGAAGCGAGTTCCCCAGATGGTAGTGGAATGAGGCCTCCGTCGGCTTGACCTCGATTGCTCTACTGTATGCGGCGACCGCATCATCGAAGCGCCCCATCAGCCGATACGCCCTGCCCAGATTTGCATGCGCCTCTGCGAACTGGGGGTTGATCGAGACGGCTTGCTGCAAGACCTCAACGGCATCCTCGTGACGGTCGGCTGCGCTGAGGGCCACCCCCATATTGGCCAGAATTTGCGGATCATTGGGTCGAGAAGCGCGTGCGATAGCGATGTGCCGAACCGCAGCTGCCGGCCGACCCCTATGCAATTCGACCAGACCAAACAAATGGTTGGCGTCCGGGTGATCTCGCTCGATCCGCATCGCTTTCGAGTAGAACGTTGCGGCCTCTTCGCCCCGACCTGCTTGGTGCAGTTCAAGGCCACGCTTCATCAGGCTCTCGACGGTCCGAGCCTGGGTGCCTGACGGCGTCGTCCGATCGGATGGGGACATTGCTCTCTTGCTAATGGCTGCCTTGCCTATGCCGCAAGTCCTCGTCCATATGACGGCAACAAAGGGCGGGAAAGCGGAAAATGACAGACGGCAAGGTGGCGGTGGTGACCGGCGCGACCTCGGGTATCGGGCGAGCGACGGCAATCGGGCTGGGCAAGGCCGGCTATCGCGTGGCGATTTTGGGGCGGCGCGAGGCGGAGCTCAAGGAAACGGCGCGGCTGAGCTCGGCGCAGTACAGCGGCGTGTGCGACGTCACCGATCCGGCCGCCGTGCATCGCTACTTTACTGACCTCAAGGCGAAGCTGGGCCGCGTCGACGTGGTGTTCAACAATGCCGGACGGTTCGCGCCGCAGGCAAGTTTTGGCGATACCGATATCGGCACCTGGCAGGGCATGGTCGACGTAAACCTCAACGGCGCGTTCTATGTGGCGCGCGAGGCGTTCCGGGCGATGCGGGACCAGACGCCGCAGGGCGGGCGGATCATCAACAACGGTTCGATCTCGGCCTATGTGCCGCGGCCGGGCGCGGCGGCCTACACGGCGACCAAGCATGCGATCACCGGGCTGACCAAGGCGATTTCGCTGGATGGACGGGCCTTCAGCATCGCCTGCGGACAGATCGATATCGGCAATACCGCCACCGATATGACGGCCAGGATGACCACCGGGTCGCTGCAGGCCAATGGCACGATGGAGCCGGAGCCGACCTTCGACGTGCAGCATGTCGTCGATGCGATTCTCTACATGAGCGGACTGCCGCTGGAGGCGAACGTGCAGTTCATGACAGTCATGGCAACCACCATGCCGTATATCGGCCGCGGGTAATATTGAACCGGCCGCCCCTCGGGGTGGCCGGTTTGCGTCCGGCCTAGGCGCTATAGACTTTCTCGCCGCCGATCCAGGTGGAACGAACCTTCAGATCATCGCTGAGGACGGCGAAGTCGCCGCGGGCGCCTTTGGTGAGGTGGCCGCGGTCGGTTTCGGCGTGGATGGCGCGGGCCGGATAGAGGCTCGCCATGCGCAGCGCCTCGTCGAGCGGCACGCCGATGGTCTGGTGGACGTAGCGGATGGCGTCGATCATCGCGAGATCGGCGCCAGCGAGGGTGCCGTCGGCGAGGCGGAGCGCGCCATCCTTGCGATAGACGGTGCGACCGGTGAGTTCGAACTGGGTCCAGTCGGTGCCGGTGATCGACATGGCGTCGGAGACGAGGAATATCTGGCCCGGACCGCGCTTCGCCCGCAGCGCGATGCCGATCGAAGCCGGGTGGACATGGATGCCGTCGGCGATGATGCCGGCATCGAGGCCCGGCAGGTCGAGCACCGCGCCGACGACGCCCGGCTCGCGGTTACCGATCTGGCTCTGGGCGTTGAACAGGTGGGTGGCCATGGAGGCGCCGGCTGCGGCGGCAGCGGCGACCTGCACATAGCTGGCGTCGGAGTGCCCGATGCTGACTATGATGCCGGCAGCGGCGAGGCGGGAAATCTGTTCCGGGCCAACGGTTTCGGCGGCAACGGTAATGAGAAGAGTCGGGAGCGCGCGCCTGGCGGCGAGCAGACGTTGCAGGTCTGCTTCCTCCATCGGGCGGATCAGCGCCGGATCGTGAGCGCCCTTGCGGGCGATGGACAGGTGCGGGCCTTCGAGATGGAGGCCGAGGAAGCCGGGGACGCCCTGCTCCGCTGCCGTGGCGCCCGCCGCGATGACGGCCTCGTTCTTGGGCACGGTGTCGGTGATCAGCGTCGGCAGGCAGGCCGTGCAGCCGAACTGCGTCAGGGTGGCGCAAATGGTGCTGATGGCATCGAGCGTCGGCCTATCGTTGAGCAGCGCACCGCCGGCGCCGTTGACCTGCAGGTCGAGGAAGCCGGGAACGATCATTGCGCCATCGGCCGGAACACGGATGGCGTCGGTAGGCGAGTCGGCGGCGATCAGGCCTTCAACCTTGCCGTCGGCGACGACCAGCGCCATGTGGTCGTGCCATTCGGCGCCGTCGAAGATGCGGGCTCCGGTGAAAGCTTGTTTGTTCTGGGGCATGCTAAACTCCGAGTGCTTGGCTGCCCCTCACCCTGTCCCTCTCCCAGAGGGGCGAGGGGACGTTGGGGCGACATCCTGTTCAAAGACGCAGACCGGCGAGACCGGCTCAGATGGTCTCCGTCACCTTCTTCAGGTGCGGCGGACGGTCGGGGTCGAAACCGCGGCGGCGGCTGAGGGCTTCGACGAAGCCGTAGAAGCTGGCGATCAGCGCCAGGGCGTCGGTGATGGCGTGGCCAGACGCCGCAAACGGCAGGCGTTCGGCGCTCGTGGCATTGACCGAGGTGATGAAGACGCGGGCGCCCTGCCCGGCCAGCCGCTCGGCGACCTCGGCCACCGAGGCCTCGGCCGCATCGCGGGCGGCGAGCACCAGCACCGGAAAATGATGCTCGACGATGCGAGCCGGGCCGTGGATGACCTCAGCGGCGCTATAGGAATGGCGTGGATGCCGCAGGTTTCCTTGAACTTGAGCGCCGCCTCGTTGGCGATGGCGAAGGCCGGGCCGCGGCCGAGCACATAGAGCGACTGGTGCTTGTCGAGCGCGCCGAGCAGCGGCGACCAATCGCAGGCGATGGCCTCGGTCAGCACCTGCGGCAGGGCGTCGAGAGCGGCGAGCAGCCCCTGATCCTGCTGCCAATGGGCGACGATGCCGAGGCCGGCGACCACCGAGGCAACGAAGGTCTTTGTCGCAGCGACGCTCTTTTCTTCACCGGCCAGGAGGTCGACGGTGACATCGGAGGCGGCGGCCAGCGGCGACGCAGGCGTGTTGGTGATGGCGAAAGTGGTGGCGCCGTCGCGTCGCGCCGCTTCCGCCATGGCGACGATGTCGGGACTCTTGCCGGACTGCGAAATCGAGATCGCCGCGCAGTGCTTGAGCCGCAGGTGCTGGCCGTAGATCGAGGCGACAGACGGGCCGATCGAGGCGACGGGCACGCCGGCACTGAGTTCGATGGCGTATTTGAGGAAGGTCGCGGCATGATCGGACGAGCCACGCGCAATGGTGACCACGGTGTTCGGGTTACGCCGGCGCAGCAGGTCGCCAGCCTCGGCGAGCCGGTCGTGGCTGCCGGCGAGCAGACGAGCAACGGCCGAGGGGATCTCCTCGATTTCCTGGCGCATATGGGTGGCGTTGATCATTTGCGGGAACCCTCTCCAACTCTCAGTTCTGCTACGAAATCATAGGTATCCCCGCGATAGACCGAGCGGGTCAGCTCGACGACCTTGCCAGAAGGCAGGTAGGCGATGCGCTCGATATGGAGCGCGGCGGCGCCCACGGGGATTTCGAGGAGACGGGCATCGTCTTCCTCGAGATTGGCGGCCCGGATGCGCTGGATGGCGCGCACCGGGCGATTGCCGGACTTGTCGAGATGGGCATAAAGCGACGAGCCAACGGCAGCCGGATCCGGCAAGGTCTCGGCCGACAAGGCGGCACGCTCGATGGCCAGCGGCATATCGCCGGAGAGGCGCAGGCGCGCCACACGGGCGACGCGATCGCCGGGCGACAGGCCGAGAATCACGGTTTCGTCGGGCGACGGATCGTAAATGCCGCGATCGAGCCAGATGGCGCGGACGGCCATGCCGCGGCGCGCCATATCCTCGGTGAAGGAGGTGAGCTGGCTCAGCGACTGCTCGACCCGGCTCTGCTGCGGGGCAACGAAAGTGCCCGAGCCATGGCGCTGGATCAGCAGGCCATCGCGCACCAGGTGCTGCACGGCCTTGCGCACGGTGACGCGGGAGACCTCGACCCTGGCGGCCAGGTCACGCTCGGACGGGAGCGCATCGCCGGGCTTGATGGCACCGCGGACCACGGCATCCTCGATCCAGCGCTTCAGCTGCAGATAAAGCGGGCCGCCCTGCGGCAGGATGATGGCTTCGGCGCTGAAAAGCTCGCTGGTCAAATTGCCTGTCCCGGACCAAGACCACCGGGCAAATCGGCCCGGCGTGGGTGTCGTCCCACACCCGTCTCACAATACCAATAAAAGACCATTTACCAAGCAATTTCTGGGCCGACACCCCAGACGATCAATGAGATCGGTCCCATGCGAGGCTGGTATGGTGTCGGCTGCGCTCGACAAGTGGTATGTTTTTGGCATTAATGCCGATGCGGGTCATACCTCGATGGGGAGCGTGGTCGAGATGCCGGAAAAGTCGTCGCTGCTGGCGGGCGCCGCCATCGTCGATATCACGCCGCCGCCCGGGCTGATGATGTCCGGCTATGCGGCGCGGACGCAACCGGCCACCGGCAGCCACGACGCGCTGACGGCACGCGCCATCGCGGTGGGCGACACGGCGATCGTCGTGGCCGACGTGATTGGCCTCCACGAGGACAGCTGCGCGCAAATCCGTTCGCGCTGCGTGCTGCCTGATGATCGGGTGGTGGTGGTTGCCACGCACACGCATGGCGGGCCAGTCAGCATGGCCGGTCGCGGCGGCACGGCGTTCGACGAGGCCTATCTCTCGAAGCTCGAAGACGGTTGCGTCGAGGCGATCGACCTGGCGGTCGCGACGCAGCGGCCGGCGATCCTCTCGGCAGGGCTGGGCGACAATCCCGGGATTGCCTTCAACCGGCGGCACGACGGCGGGGTGATCGATCCCAGCGTGCCGGTGCTGCGGCTCGACGGCGTCGATGGCCGACCGATCGCCATCCTGGTCGCCCACGCCTGCCATCCGGTGGTGCTGGCAGCCTATAACCGGCAGTACACGGCCGACTTTCCATACTATGTGCGCGAGGCGCTGGAGGCCGCCGATCCGGGGATCGTCGCGGTGTTCCTGACCGGGTGCGCGGGCGACATCAGCACGGGACATTCGCCGCATTCTTCGATCAGCACAGTACCCACAGCGGACCGCAGTTATGCCGAGGCGGAGCGGCTGGGTAGCAAGATTGCCGCCGGCGTAGCGGCCGCAAAGCCGCAGCGTCTCGCTGGCGAGGTGAGCGCGGCAACCCAGTCGGTCGCACTGGACTTCGCGCGCAACGAGACAGCCCCCCTGCCCGTGCTGGCCGGCGAATGGCGCGCCAAGGCGGCCAATCGGACCCGGCCTGGGCGACGCTCTACGACTGCTGGGCGGACTGGGCGGGAACGATCGCGCTGCGGCCGCTCAAGCCATGGATCGGCAAGGTGACGGTACTCGACTGGGCCGGAGCGCGGCTAAGTTTCATGCCGGGCGAGATGTTTGCACAGTCGGCGCTCAACGTGCGCGGTGACACGGCGCGGGTGCACTTCGTCAATGGCTTTGCCGATGGGGTGCCGGGGTATGTTCCGCCGGAGTCAGAGTATCCGTTCGGCGGCTACGAAGTGCTGGAGGCGCACCGCTATTATGGCCTGCCGGCGGCGTTTGCTCCCGGGTCGGCCGAGCGGCTCGAAGCGGCGGCGATTGAGCTGAATGCCCGGCTGGATCGGGCGAGCGCATGAGTTAGGCCCCCCACTATCCTTGGGATGCTGCCTCGCCCCGCCACGCGGGGGGTGGATCAACGAAACATCTGTATCTGGAGCAATAAATGAGCGTGCGTGTGCTGGTCGCCGGTCTGGGCAATATGGGGCGGAGCCATGCGCTGGCCTATCACCAGCACCCGGGGTTCGAGATCGTCGGGCTGGTGAACCGGCGGGTGCCGAAGCTCGAGGCGGAGCTCAGCGGCTACCGGGTGCTGACCGACTATCAGGCGGCGCTAAGCGAGCTGAAGCCGGACCTCGTTTCGGTCAACACCTATACCGACACGCATGCCGACTACGCGGTGATGGCGCTGGAACAGGGCGCCCATGTGTTCGTCGAAAAGCCGCTGGCGATGACGGTGGCCGATGCCGAGCGGGTGGTTGCGGCAGCCAACGCCAATGGGCGGAAGCTGGTGGTCGGCTATATCCTGCGGCACCATCCGAGCTGGATCCGCTTCATCGAGGAAGCGCGCAAGCTCGGCGGCCCCTACGCATTCCGGCTGAACCTCAACCAACAATCGAGCGGCGCCAACTGGCAGACGCACAAAACGCTGATGCAGACGACCTCGCCGATCGTCGACTGCGGCGTGCACTATGTCGATGTGATGTGCCAGATCACCGATGCGAAGCCGGTGGAAGTGCGCGGCATGGGGGTGCGGCTTTCCGATGAGATCGCGCCGGACATGTACAATTACGGCGCGCTGCAGGTGCTGTTCGAAGACGGCTCGCGCGGCTGGTATGAAGCGGCATGGGGGCCGATGGTCTCGGAGAACGCCTTCTTCATCAAGGACGTGATGACCCCGAACGGCGCGGTATCGATCGTCATGGCGCCGGGCGCCAGGTCGGACGACCTCGATACGCACACCCGAACCGACCAGATCCGGGTGCACCGTGCGGCACTCAAGGCTGACGGCAGTTTCGCCAGCGCCGACGAGCACATCTCGATGCAAGGCGAACCGCATCACGATGCGCTCTGTGCGCGCGAGCAGGATTTCGTCTATCGCGCGATCGTCGAGGATATTGACCTCAGCCGGCACATGAACGACGCGGTGCAATCGCTGAGGATCTGTATCGCCGCGGACGAGAGCATCCGGAGCGGGCTGGCGGTAAGGCTCTAGAGCCAAAGGACTAGCGGCCAGGCCTGTCGCAAGCGGTCGCGGCCGGCTAACATGTCAGCAACATCCACTCCAAGCGGCTGATTTCATGCGCATTATCGATACGCACCTGCACCTGATCTATCCTGACCGGTTCTCCTATCCGTGGCTCAGCGGGGCGCCGGCGCTCAACCAGCCGTGGCACGTGGAGAGCTACTGGGCAGAGGCGACCCCGCTCGGGATCGAGGCGGCGCTGCATATGGAGGTCGACGTGGCGGAGCCACAGATCGCGGCGGAGACCGAGTTCGTCCTGGGGCTTGATCGCGTGATCGGGGCGATCGCCAATGGGCGACCTGAGCACGCGGATTTCGAGCGGCATCTCGAGCAGATGCAGGGCCTGGGACGGGTGAAGGGGATCCGGCGCTTGCTGCAGGGGCAGCCGGCGGAGCTGAGCCAGACACAGACCTTCGTCGACAACATCCGGCTGCTGCCGCGCTACGGGATGACCTTCGATATCTGCGTGAAATCGCATGAGCTGATGCTGGCGCCACCGCTGATCGCGGCCTGCCCTGAGACGCAGTTCGTGCTTGACCACTGCGGCAACCCCAAGATCGCCGAGCGCGAATGGGAGAACTGGACGACGCGGATGGAGCGCGTCGCCGAACTACCGAACGTCGTGTGCAAGGTGTCGGGCATCCTCGCCAATGTCGACGACACCTGGACGGTGGACACGATCCGCCCCTATGTCGAGTTCGTCATCGAGACCTTCGGCTGGGATCGCGTGGTTTGGGGCTCGGACCATCCGGTGGTGACGCTGTTCGCGGATTTGACCAAATGGGTCAATGCCAGCCGCGAAATCGTCGCCGGCGCGAGCGCGGTGGAGCAGGAGAAGCTGTTCTCCGGCAACGCGGAGCGGGCGTACGGGCTATGAGGATCTCAGCAGGTTTCTATGTTGCATTGCTGTTCACGGTGATCGCCGGCTCCGCCGCCACGGGCGCACAGACGTTCAAATACGGCAAGGAGGATCTCAACGAGGATACCGGCATCGCGGTTTATTTCGAGGACAGCCGACAGACGCCGCACGTGTTCTCGGCGAATGGCACGCCGATGCAGATGGTGATGTGCAAGACGACGCTGGACGCCAACATTGCCAAGATCGTCGCCGCGGTGAAGGCGCTGCCGGAGTACAAGGGCCGGAAGGTCGTCGGCGTCAAATGCATGCGGACCAACAAGACGCCGATTGATCTGTATCCCTAGCAGCGCACGGGCCGATGCGCAGCCGAGGGTGGGCAAGTTTGCTCAGCTGTAATCATTCTCCGCCAAATACTGTGATTTGACGGCGCCTTCGGGAGCATGTTCCAGTGCTCGCCGAGGAGAATATGACGTACGACAGTCGAACATTCATCGACTCAAGACATCGGCGCACGATACTCATCGCAGCACTGATCGTTGCGGGCGTTTGTCTTTTAGTGATCGCCGCCTGGCTGTCACTCGGCGTGCCAGTGGCGGTCGAGGACGAGGGCAGCCTGATCGGAGAACTTAGCCGACTACCATGATGACTTGCGGCGGCGCCGAGCGAGGCAGCACCAAGGCCGCTTCCTAATGCTATTTCCGATAGGAGCGGAGGTCCAATTCGTCCCAGAGCCAGCAGGGGTCGTAGGCGACGCTGATGTCGCGGTTGGTCGCGTGAGCGTTCTCGAGGTACTTTAGCCAGTCGGCAACCTGGCGCCGCCCCGCCTCGGTCTTGATGGCGGTACGTGGGATCTTGCCTCCCAGCATAGGGACAGGCTCGTCGAGCGCCTTGAGGTAGTGCTGGCGCATGTAGCCCTGTAGCATGACTTCCGTCACTTCCGGCAGTTCGATATCGTCCATATCGGCGTCGTCCAGGTCCGTGGGCTCCACTTCGATGCTCGGCTCGCCGACCAGTCCTGACAAGGGAACCGACAAGCGGGCGATGACATCTTCCGCCACGGCACGCAAGTCGACGTCGATGTACAGGGACCGCCCCACGATCTCGATCTCGGCGAGGCTGTTCTCGGGGTCGAGCAGCGCGGCGAGCGAAACGGAGCCAGGTTGGTCGAGACTCTGGTTGGCCTTAATACGGGGCTGCGGCTCTTCGCCGACCACCCACGTCCAGAATTTGCGGCCAACTGCCCGCACACCGGGGATCGCATCGATAGCAGCGCGCACCTTGGCCTGCGATACACCCCGCTTGAGGTCGTAGCTCACGTAGATAGTTTCGAGCAGATTGCCGTCGATGTCGGTAATCCGGGGTTGCTGGTCCCCCACGAGGCGCTCGAGCACAGCTCGAAGCCACGCGGAGCTCAAAAGGGCCGCGCCGGTT
>CBDIRF010000023.1:0-71358 GCA_965284115.1 Devosiaceae bacterium | reverse complement strand
CGCGGCGATCTCCGTTGCCGAGGAGGCAGCCTGCGACAAGCGCACCGGCAGCGTTTCAATTCCGCGCAGCACCAGCACGCAATCGTCTGGGGAAACGCCGATGCCGATACGGCCGAACGCCGCCTTCAACCTGTACCCGAGCGCGTCGTCGCGAACGGTCACCGAGCCCATCAGGACGTCGGAGTGGCCGCAGAAATGCTTGCTGAGTGCCTCCACTACGAGATCGGCGTCATGCGTCAGAGGTTTGAAGTTGAGCGGGGAGGCCCAGGTATTGTCGCAGCCGACCAGCGCACCCTTGGCGTGGGCCAGTTGAACGATGGCCGGTACGTCCTGGACTTCCATGGTGACCGAGCCGGGAGATTCACCCAGACCAGCCGCGTCGTTCGTTCGAGGAGCGCGGCGAGTGCCGAAAGATCGCTCGGATCGTAGAACGCCACGTCGATGCCGAGTGCCTTCAGTTCATTGTCAGCGAAGTCGCGCACCGGACCGTAGACGGTGTCCGGGATCAGGACCCGCTCCCCGCGTCCCACCAACGACAGTATTGAAATCGTGATCGCAGCCTGGCCCGAAGGTGCCAGCACGGTCCGCACGCCTCCGTGCAGTTCGGTGATCTTGGCTTCGAGATAGCGATGGGTCGGGGTGCCGTAGAGCCCATAGACATAGCCGTCTGCTCCGCGCTCGAAACGTGAAGCGAACGACCCGGCATCGGCATAGCGGATGGTGGACGCCCGATAGACGGGCACGGTCAGGCTGTCATAGCCATCGAGACTGACAGGAGCCTTGGTTACATACCGCGTTTCGTCCCGCATTCAACACGCCTCCAGAAAACTGGAAGCAGGTTGACACAGCGTTTTATATTCCGTCCAATGTAGATGTATGCATATTCTATTCCAATAGGTTATAGGCAGGAAGTGGACGTCCGGCAGATCGAAACCTATCAAGCCGTTATGACCTATGGCACGACGTCCAAGGCAGCGCAGGTTCTTGGCATGTCGCAGCCAGCCGTCAGCAAGGCGATCATGACGCTGGAAAGGTCGATCGGCTTCAAGCTGTTCGATCGTGAGAAGGGACGTATGACGCCCTCGGCGGAAGGCCAGTTGTTCTTCCGCGAGGTGCAGGTTTCGCTTGCCGGTATCGCCAAGCTGCGCAGCGCCGCCGCGCGCATTCGAGACTATGGATCAGGCGACATCCGCATCGCCTGCCTCTCGGCGTTCAGCACAAACCTGGTTCCCAATGCCATTGCGCGCTTCCACAAGCGCCATCCGGAAATCGCCGTTTCACTGACGGTCGCTGCGTCGTCGGTTATTCGAGACATGATTGCCGCCAACCAACTCGATATCGCAATCACGGCCGACGAGATCGACACTACGGGCATTGAGGCGATCGCCTTTGCGGAAGTGCCCGCTGCCCTCGCCCTGCCGCCGGGACACCCCCTGACAAGCAGGCAAGTGATCACCCCGGCCGATCTTGAACGGTTCGATTTTGTTGCGCTGGCCCCGGAGGACACAACACGTCGTGAGGCCGAGGCGATCTTCGCCCAACATGGCGCGGCACCAAGGGTCGTCGTGGAAACCGCCTACTCTTCAGTCGTCTGCGCGCTGGTCCTGGCCGGCCTCGGCTGCGGGATCGTCGATCCGGTGACCGCCGCGGGCTATGTTGAGCGAGGTCTCATACTCCGTACCCTGCAGCCGTCGGTGAGCTTCAGAACATTGATGCTCTTTCCTGCTCAGAAGAAGTCGAAAATCGTTCAGGCGATGGCCGATGCTCTGCTGCTGGAAAAGACGACGATCTAGCGTCTGCCGATCAGCCGTTCGCGTGCTGGATCGCCAAGCCGCACCTGGCCGAGTTGCTTGTTCAGGAATGCGAGGCTGAAGACTTTGAGCGAGCAATGGCTTGCCGACGGACTTCATGTCGTCGATGTGAAGGTCTATAAGGTCGCCGAAATCCTGCACTCCCTCAACGCACTTTGGTGCCTGTGTCTTGCCTTGCTCGATCTCGCTTTCCATCCGCCGCGCGCCCGTGTCGACACCTCCTCGCAGCGACTTGTGCAGGCCACAACTTTGAAAGTCGGTAAAAAGTCTTGTTGAATTAATCCCGTAGGTTTTCGGTGGCGCCCATGATGGATTGGACCGATCGCCGTTGCCGCTATCTTCATCGGCTGCTGACCGCGCACGCGCTGCTGTTCACCGAGATGGTGACGAGCGCTGCGGTGGTGCATGGGCCGCGCGAGCGGTTGCTGGGGTTCGACCAGCTCGAGCAGCCGGTGGCGCTGCAGCTTGGCGGTTCCGATCCGAAGGAATTGGCCGAGGCGAGCCGTATCGCCACCGAATTCGGCTATGCCGAGATCAACCTCAATGTCGGCTGCCCGTCCGATCGGGTGCAGTCCGGCCGTTTCGGGGCCTGCCTGATGGCCGAGCCCGACCTCGTTGCCGAATGCGTTCGCGCCATGCGCGATGCCACCGACGTGCCGGTGACGGTGAAGTGCCGCATCGGCATCGACGACCAGGACACCGAGGAAAGCCTCGATCGCTTTGCCGACGCCATGGTCGCCGCCGGCGTCGATGCGCTTTACGTGCACGCCCGCAAGGCCTGGCTCAAGGGCCTCAGCCCCAAGGAAAACCGCGAGATCCCGCCGCTCGACTATCCGCGCGTCTATCGCCTCGCCGCGCGCCTCGCACCGCTGCCGGTGATGATCAATGGCGGCATCAAGACCATCAAGGATGCCGAGGCGCAGCTGGCGCATGTGTCGGGCGTCATGCTCGGTCGCGCCGCCTATCATGAGCCGATGCTGCTGACGCTGGTCGACGAGCGCTTCTTCGGCGCTCCGAAGCAGACGGTCGAACTGCGCGACGTGATGCTTCAAATGGCCGATTACGCCGAGCGCGAGATCGGCAAGGGCGCGCGGCTCAACAACATCACCCGCCACATGCTCGGCCTCGCCAACGCCCGCGCCGGTGCTCGCACCTTCCGCCAGATCCTCAGCGTCGACGCGGCGCGCAAGGGGGCCGGGCCGGAGGTGATCATGCGGGCGTTCGATGCGCTGGAGCCGGAGCTGCAACTGGCGGTTTAGCTGAGACGATCCCCGCGGGGCCACCCCTCATCCGGGCTTCGCCCACCTTCTCCCACAAGGGGAGAAGGGGCCGCCACCAGCACCTCAGTCGGGCCTTCTCCCTTGATGGGAGAAGGTGGGCGAAGCCCGGATGAGGGTGGGGCCCCGCGCACCAATTCCCTACTTGTGCGCATTCCAGAAATCCGCCTGCAGCTGAGCCGCTTCCTCACCCAGCAGCGGCCCGACGATCTCGGTCGGCCTCTGCCCGGCCTCGAACACGATGTGGCAGGGCAGGTCGAGCGTCGGGTTCTCCTCGTGCGCGCCGGTCTGCGCCTTGAGGTCGCGCTCGGTCTGGCCGAACACCACCCGGCCGATGCCGGCCCAGTAGATGGCGCCCGAGCACATGGCGCAGGGTTCGGCAGAGCTATAGAGCGTGCAGTCCTTCAGCGCTTCGAGGCTGAGGTTTTTGGCGGCCCAGGATGCCAGCAGTTTTTCGGCATGCGCGGTGCGATCGCCGCCTTCCGAGCTGTAGCCATTCCCCTGTTCGCGCAGCACCTTGCCATGCTTGTCGGCCAGCAGCGCGCCGAATGGATGGTCGCCGCCGTCGCGTGAGCGCTTGGCGACGGCAAAGGATTGGCGCAGCAGGGCTTCGTCATAGGGGCGGGCGGGCATCTGGGTCTCCGTGATCTCACCGAGACTATGCCTCAGCGACCGTCAGTCGACCAGTTCGAGCGCGTTGCCGCTCACTGCATAGCGGCTGAGCGTGCCGAGGAAGGTCATACCCAACAGGCTCTGCTCCAGTGCACCCCGTTCGGCGATGAAGGCGCGCACGTTGTTGCGCACGATCCCGCCCACCTCGACCTGGTCGAGCGTCACCGCCGCCGCCTTGCCGGTGCCGTTGGCAGTGGAAACCGAGATGTCGTAGCGCAGCGTCTCGGTGACGTAGCCGGCCTTCTGCGCATCGTCATGGGTCAGGACGACCGCGCTGGCGCCGGTATCGAAGATGGTGCGGATATCGGCGCCGTTGATGGTGGCGTCGACCTGGAAATGCCCATCGCGCCCGCCGCGGAAGGTGGCGCTGCCCCGTTCGCCGTCGACCACCGCGACCCCCGGCATCAGCTCGCCGAACACCCGCGAGGCGACCAGCGTCAGGTCGTCGCGATAGGTGTAGCCGACCAGCACGACGCCAAAAATGCCGGCCCACAGGATCAGGTTGCCGAACAGCTCTGAGAACTTGTAGCGCCTGGAGAACAGCCCGCCCGCGACGAGTATCAGGATCGCCACCATCGGCACGAGCTGGCCGAGCTGATCCTGGGTGAGGCCGACCATCGCCCCGGCGTCGGCGCTGACCAGGAGGGCCAGGCCAATGGCGATGACGAGGGCGAAACCGATAAACAGCATGCAAATCCCTTAGCTGGGGCTCTCCACGATAATGGTGAGCCCCAGGCGCAATTCAAGCACCACGAAGGCCGGCGACCAGTGAACTCTCTGCGACCAGCCCGTCGCCGACGATATCGAAGAAGGCCCTGACTCGCGCCGTCTTCCTGAGGTCAGCATGGGTGACGATCCACAGCTCGCGTGTCAACTCGATGACCGGCCCGGCGCCGGCACGCTTGAGGCCCGGCTCGATGTCGCCGAGGCAGCACGGCAGCACCGCGTAGCCGATTCCGGCCTTGGCGGCGGTGAACCGAACAGCTCCGGCTCCTTCGGCCGCGTTACCCGCAGCGCAATATCGGCCTCGCGCCGGCCGGGGCAGGGGAGCTAAACAAACACCAGCAGCACCGTCAGCACGGCGACTTCGATCAGCGCCTGCAGCGCGCCGATCAGGTCGCCCGTCTGGCCGCCGATCAGCTTGCGGCAGGTCCACACCCACGCGGCGGCGACGCCGGTGGCTGCCGCCAGCGCCAGGATCACCGCCACCACGCTGGTGAACGGCGCTGCCAGCACGAAGGCCAGCAGCACTGAAAATGCCATGCCGCCGAGGAACGCCCGGCGCGACACCCGTCCGACCGAGGCGGACGCGCCGCCCTCACGCGCATTCGGCAGCGCGACGCTGACCCATAGCGACGCTGACCGCCCGATCACTGTCGAAGCCAGCCACATGGCGCCGGCCGCCAGCGGATTGTAGGCGGCTACCGCGCCGATCGCCGTCACCCGCAGCAGCAGGTAAAGCCCGATCGCGCCGACGCCATAGGTGCCGTGGCGGCTATCCTTCATGATCGCAAGCCGCCGCTCGATCGTTGCACCGCCAATCAGCCCGTCGGCGCTGTCGGCCAGCGCATCGTCCGCCATCGCGCCGGTGGCGACCAGCATGGCGGCGACGCCCAGTGTTGCCGCGAAATAGCTCGGCACGCCGAGCCAGGCGGCGAGCATCATCAGCAATGCCGGGAGGAACCCGATGACGAGACTGGCAAAACCGAGGCCCACAGCGATGCGGTTGAGGTTCGGTTTCTCGAACGGGCTGTCGCCGGTGGGCAGCCGCGAGAAGAACCTCAACCCCATGATCAGGTCATCCGCCAGGCGCCACCCATATGGCTCGGGCTGCGGCGCAGCGGGTTCCGCGCCCGGGAGATGATTGTCCTGCCGCGGCGGCATTCGGGGCGCGTCGTCGCTCACTTGCGGTTCCCTTGCCATGGGTCGATGCTCGCTTGTCCTTCAGCCAAGGGGGCAATGCAAGATGAGTGTCACGCAGTTCGAGCTGGTGTCGCATTGGCGGATCGCCGCGCCGCTGCAGCGTGTCTGGCCGGAAATCGTCGAAGTCGATGCCTGGCCATCGTGGTGGCGCGCCGTCCGCAAAGTGGTGCGGCTCAGCGACGGCGACGCCAACGGGATCGGGGCGCTCCGCCGCCTGACCTGGGCAACGGCGCTGCCCTACAGCATCACCTTCGATGTGCTTTCGACCCGCATCGAGCCGATGCACCTGATCGAAGGCCGCGCCAGTGGCGAGCTCAGCGGTGTTGGGCTCTGGACCCTCACCTCCGACGGCGGAGGCACCGCGGTGCGCTACGACTGGCGCGTCGACCTGGAAACCCTGGATGCGCAGCCTGGCGCCACTGCTGCGCCCCGCCTTCGCCTGGAACCACAACGTGCTGATGCGCTGGGGCGAGGCGGACCTGAACCGGCGCCTCGGCATCAGCTGACCTTGATCGCACTGGACTTAGAGGGGCGGACTCGCCAATGAGTGACGTCCCCCGAGCCGGAGCCGCACCTTGCCGTCCCCCTTCGCCGATATCATCGACCTGCTGCACATCGCGCCTTCGGGCGATGAAAACGCGGTCGCCGCCATCCGCCAGCGCGATCGCCAGCTCACCAAGCCGCCCGGCTCGCTCGGCGAACTGGAACAGCTGGTCGAGTTCCTCGGCCGCTGGCAAGGCAAGGCCAAACCCACCCTCGACAATCCGATGGTGGCGATCTTTGCCGCCAACCACGGCGTCACCGACCAGGGTGTCTCGGCCTTCCCGCGCGAAGTGACGGCACAGATGGTCGCCAACTTCACTGCCGGCGGCGCCGCCATCAGCCAGATCTGCGCGCTGCACGAATTGAACCTGCGCGTCTTCGAGCTGGCGCTGGAACTGCCCACCGGCGACATCACCCGCACCGCTGCAATGGACGATCGCATGTGCGCCGCCACCGTCGCCTACGGCATGGAAGCAGTAGCCGGTAAGCCCGACCTGCTCGCCATCGGCGAGATGGGCATCGGCAATACCACCGTCGCTGCCGCCATCTACGCCGCGCTGTTCGGCGGCAGCGGCGCCGACTGGGTCGGCCGCGGCACCGGCGTCGATGACGCGGGGCTCGCCCGCAAAGCCGATGCCGTCGATCGCGCCCTGGCGCTGCATAAGGATGCATTGACCGATCCGCTGGCCATCCTCGCCCGCCTCGGCGGCCGCGAGATCGCTGCCATGCTGGGCGCCATCATCTCGACTCGGCAGCAGAAGATCCCCGTCATCATCGATGGTTTCGTCGCCACGTCGGCGGCGGCCATCGCCCAGGCGGTGAACCCCGATGCGATCGAGCACTGCATCTTCGGGCACCTCTCGGGCGAGCATGCCCATGCCCGCGCGCTCGAGGCGATGGGCAAGCGCCCCCTGCTCAACCTCGGCATGCGGCTGGGCGAGGGGAGCGGCGCGGCGCTTGCCGCGGTGCTTGCGAAGACCGCGCTGCACCTCCACAACAACATGGCCACCTTCGGCAGCGCCGGGGTCAGCGACAAGAACTGACCCGGGGGTCAGCGACAAGAACTGACCCAGGGGTCAGCGACAAGGAGGCCTGGGCGATGAGAGCGGTCGGTGCAGCGTCGACCATCGACCTCGCCACTGGCCACTTGGTCAGCCTGCTGCAGCGCAACGCCGGCGACCTGATCGCCGGCCTGCATCTCATCGGCTCCATTGCCGATGGAGACTTCCGCCCTGCAGAAGCGACCTCGATTTCGTCGCGGTGCTCTCACGTCCGCTGACCGATGAGGATGCCGAGGCTCTGGTGCTGCTCCACCGCAGCTATCGCACCGATCCGACCCTGCCGCGCCTCGACGGCATCTGGCTCACCGAAACCGAACTCCGCGCCGGCCCCGACGCCGTCGGCGACGGGCCGACCTCGCAGCAGGGCGATTTCGTCATCGAAGCCCGCGGCAACCGCAACCCGGTCACCTGGCATGCTCTGCCCGATGCCGTGACGCTGATCGGCAGGCTGGATCGCGAAACGCTCTGGCAGGACCGTGAGCGGCTGGTGGGTTGGGTTGGCGACAACGCCGCTACCTACTGGCGCAACTGGCTCGCCCATGCGTCCGGCATCGCGCCGGCCATGCTCGGCCGCGCCGCCCCGATGTGGGGCATCCTCGGCATCAGCCGGCTGGCCTACACCAAGGCCACCGGTGCGATCGCCTCGAAGTCAGCCGCCGGCGAGTGGGCGCTGACTGCGTTCGATCCGAAATGGCTAGTGATCATCGAGGAGGCGCTGGCCTATCGGCGGAGCGAACCCTCGAAATACGGCAACCCGTTGGCGCGGCGCCGGGATGCATTGGCATTTGTCGAGATGGCGATCCGGGAAGTCGTAGGCTGAAGGAACTCGAGAACCAGTAACAGCAGGGCGAGCCCTACAGCCCCCGCTCTCGCGCCACTTCGTCCACCGATCGCGCGCAAACCTCGACGGCCTGCGCCAGTTGCTCCGGCGTTGCGATCAGCGGCGGCGCCATCTCCAGTGCCGTGCCGATGGCCGAGGCGAGAATCCCGTGGTCGCTCATCCGCCGGACGATCGCTGCTACCGTGTCATCGGTGAACGTCGCTTTGGTCGCCTTGTCGGCGGTGAAGTCGACGCACCACCACATCCCAAGCCCACGGACCTGGCCGACGATCCGGTGGTTACTCAGCGCCGCCGCCAGCTCTGCGCCGAAGCGTGTGCCATTGAGGCGCGCGGCTTCCACCAATCCGTCGCGCTGCTTGATGTGGATCGCCGTATTGGCGGCCGCGGCCATGCTGGCGTGCCCGGCGAAGGTGTGGATGTGCCGGAACAGCGGGATCGCATCGGCGATCTCGTCGCGGGTGATCACGGCGCCGATCGGCCCGTAGCCGGCGCTCAGGGCCTTGGCCATGGTCATGATGTCCGGCTCGAGCCCAAAATGCTCGCTGGCGAACCAGCTGCCGGTGCGGCCGAAGCCGGTGATCACTTCGTCGACGATCAGCAGCACGCCGTACTTGTCGCAGATCTCGCGCACCCGGTCCCAGTAGCGCCTGGGTGGCACCTGCACCCCATGTGCCTGCATCACCGGCTCGCCGATGAAGGCCGAAACGCTCTCCGGACCCTGCAGCTGGATCTCGCGTTCGAGATAGGTGGCGCAGAGGTCGGCATACTCGTCCTCGGGCATACCGAACGGGTTGCGGTAGCGCGTCGGGTTGGGGATGAAGCTGTGGCCGGGCACCCGCGGCTCGAACACCTCGCGCACCGCCAGCCAGTCGGTCACTGACAGCGCGCCCATGCTGGCGCCGTGATAGGCGTTCCAGCGCGAGATCGTCTTGTAGGCGCGGGGCTTTTTCCCGCTTTCACGCTGATATTGCTTGGCGAGCTTCAGCGCCGTCTCGACCGACTCCGAGCCGCCGCTGGTGAAGGCCGAGCGCTTCAGCCGGCCGGGCGCCAGTTCGGCGAGCTTACCGGCCAGTCGCAGCGTCGGCTCGGCAAAATGGCTGGCGGTGCCGACATAGTGCACCGCGCTCATCTGCTCGAACACCGCGGTAGCGATCTCGCGGTTGCCGTAGCCCAGCGAGTTGGCCCGCGTATGCGAGCCCATCATGTCGAGCCGGGTGACGCCGTGGCTGTCGGTCAAGGCGATCCCGTCGGCAGCGACGTAGATCGTCGGCCCCTGTTCGCGGATGATCCGCTGGTCGGCAATGGGAAAGATGCAGTTCTCGAAGGCAAGCCGGGTCAGCTCGTCGGCATTCGGAATGGCAGCCATGGGTCTGGATGATCTCCCTCTTTATGCGGGAGTATGCGGGGAACCGGCCGCCGAAGCCATTGTCAGAACGTGCCGCTTGCCCGCGTCAGCTGGCTTCCGAGTAGATCTGCAGCCGTGGCTTCTTCTCCACGACCGGCGCCAAGGCATCCATGACGCGGGCTCGCGGGAAGGTGGCGATTACCTCGGTGCCGAACCGGAGCTTTGAGAACAGGTCGAACCGCCCCTGATGCAGCTCCATGATCTTCTGCACGATCGGCAGGCCGAGACCGGCGCCCTGTTCCGCCGATTTCTGCGCCAGGGAACCCTGGCCGAACGAGCTCAGCACCGTCTCGATCTCGTTCTCGGGGATCCCCGGGCCGTTATCCCGGACGCTGAGCAATTGTCCGCCATCGCCCGAACGCGTCACCATCAGGTGCACCTTGCCCGATTGCGGGGTGAACTTGACGGCGTTGGAGAGCAGGTTCAGCACCACCTGCCGGATCGCCCGCTCGTCACCCCACAGCTTAGGCAGGTTATGCGCGTAGCTGACCGAGAGCTCGATACCCTTGGCCTTGGCGCGGATTTCCACCATCCGCCGGCAATCCTCGGCGATGTCGATCAGCGACACCGCTTCCTCGTTGAGGTCGTACTTGCCCGCCTCGATGCGGCTCAGGTCCAGCAGCTCGTTGATCAGGTTGAGCAAGTGCTGGCCGGACGCATGGATGTCGCCCGCATATTCCTTGTACTGCGGCACGTTGTGCGCGCCGAGCAACTCGGACTGCAGCACTTCGGAAAAACCGATAATGGCGTTGAGCGGCGTGCGCAGCTCATGGCTCATCGTGGCGAGGAACTGCGATTTGGCGATGTTCGCCTGCTCGGCGTGCCGTCGCGCCTCGTCGCTCATCTCGCGGGCTTCCTCGAGCTCGTTGATCAGCGCGTCCTTTTCGGCCTGATGCTCTATGGTCTCGAGTTCGGAGGCGTAGAGTTGCTTCGCCAGATAGACGAAGAACATCTCGCCGCCCACCACCACCGCGGCCAACGCCCAGTTTAGCGTGCCGCCGGCCAGCAGCAGGGTGATGGTGACCGCGGCCGCCGCGGGCAGGGTGCTCATCAGCGTGGCGCCGGGCAGGGTGCGGGTCGATACCGCGTTGGCGGCGATACCGACGAGGGTGATGGCGAACATCGCCACCAGCAGCACCATGCGATCTTCGGCCACCAGGGTGAACAGCGCCAGCAGCGCCCAGGCGATCCCGTTGACCAGCTCTGCGCCGATGAACGTCGCCGTCCAGCGACCGGCATTGAACCTGGCCGGATCCTCGGTCTTCAGGCGCCGGCACAGCCACACCACCGCGAGGTTTGCGACGATCACCAGCGCCGCCCACCCGGCCGCCGCCAGGGGCGGAACCCACAGGCTCGAAAACAGCGCGAGGATGAGGACCAGCGCCGGTACGGCCAGCAGCCCGCCCATGCGCGAGCTGGCATACTCATCGAGCAGTTCGAAATCGAAGGACGCGCGGGTGCCGGAACTCGAGGTGAGACGCTGTCGTGCGTCGAACACTGCCCGCTGCGAGTTGCGACGAAGCTCGCGGCCCATCTGGGCGCGCACGTCCTGATCGTGCATCGCGGGCTTCAACGGCATTTACGCAGTACTCGACTAAACACTACGAACAGGAAACGCGTTCGTTACGCTTGTGCAAAAACCCTTAGCCTCGCATGGTTAAGTTAGGGTGAAGGGCAGCGGCTGGAAATGAGAAAAGCCCGTGGCAATAAGCAGTTGCAGCCGACCCTGCACCGGGCCATGCCCGCCTGGGCAAGCGGCCGTCGCAACCCGTTGCCGCGCCGCCGGAACACCCGCTGGCGGATCTGGCTGGTGCTCCTCGTCGGCCTTGCAATCGTGGTCTACCTGCGGCTCCCGGATGCGCCGTTCTCGCTCGATGGCCCACCGCTGACCGGCGCGGTGGAGCGCGTCAGCGACGGCGACACCATCGACATTGGCGGCCAGCGCATCCGCTTGCCGGGGATCGACGCGCCCGAGTGGAACCAGACCTGCCGGACCGCCAAGGGCCAAGACTGGGAGTGCGGCCTCGCCGCCGGCAAGCGCATGCGGGAGCTGACGCGGAACCGGACGCTGTCCTGTCTGCCGGAAGGGCACGATCGCTATGGCCGGCTGCTGGCGGTTTGCCGGGACGGCAAGGTGGATATCGCCGAGGCGCTGGTGGCCGACGGCTACGCCACCGCGACGGACCGTTACTTTGCCGCCGAGGCAGAGGCTCGGCGGGCCAGGCGTGGCATCTGGCAGGGGCAGTTCGACACCCCGGCGGAGTGGCGCCGGCGCGAGGCTGAGGGTAGGGCGGGTGAGGCCGGGAATCCCAGCCGCTTCGAGCGTTTCGTCGCCTGGCTGTGGGGCCTTCTATCCAGTTGACATGCGCAAGATATTTTCGTTGTATGGCCACCTTATCCGACCATCTTTGCGCCATCGCGCTGATTTTCTCTCAGTCACGCAATCTGATTTCTAGGGGGCTGCCATAGCTTTGGACAAGATCGACCGCAAGATTCTGGCGCTCCTGCAGAAGGACGCGACGACTCCGGTTGCCGAAATCGGCCGCAAGGTTGGGCTGTCGACGACGCCGTGCTGGCGGCGCATCCAGAAGATGGAAGAGGATGGGATCATCAAGGGCCGCGTCGCGGTGCTGGACCCCACCAAGATCAATGCCGGCGTCACGGTGTTCGTGTCGATCCGCACCAATGAGCACAATGATGCCTGGATGCGGAAATTCGCCGCCGTGGTGGAGGATTTCACCGAGGTGGTCGAGTTCTACCGCATGAGCGGCGAGGTGGATTACCTGCTGCGCGTCGTGGTGCCCGATATCGCGGCCTATGACTTGTTCTACAAGAAGCTGATTTCCAAGATCAACCTGACCGACGTCAGCTCGTCTTTCGCCATGGGGCAGATCAAGTACACCACGGCCTTGCCGCTCGAATTCGCCATCGTCTCCGACGACGACAAGTAACATGGCCATTACCCGTGCACGGCTGCGCCAGCTCGTCGGGCTGGTCGAACCGGCTGTGTCGCTCAGCGCTGCCCACATCGAACAGCGCGACGGCTTCGAGGTGGAGCACCTGACGCTCAGGCTTGGCGACACCGAGGTGCGCGGCATCCTCACCCGGCCGCTCAAGGTCGAGGGCAGGCTGCCCGCCATCCTCTACGGTCATTCGCATGGTGGTCGCTACGACATCGGCGCCGACGAACTGCTCGAGGGTCGGGAGTATCTGCTCGATCCGCTCGGTCCGGTCTTCGCCCGCGCCGGCTATGTGACGCTGTGCATCGATATGCCGGTGTTCGGCAAGCGCGCCACCGTCACCGAGGGGGCCGCCGCCAAGGCGCTGCTCTGGCACGGCAAGGGCCTGTTCGGCCAGATGCTGAGCGACCACGCGGCGGCGCTGACTTACCTTGCCTCGCGCCCGGATGTCGATCCGGCCCGCATCGGCGCCTTCGGCATCTCGATGGGCTGCACGCTGAGCTACTGGCTCGCCGCCATGGATGAGCGCATCAAGGCCGTCGTGCATCTCTGCTGCTTTGCCGACCTTCGCAAGATGATCGAACTCGGCAATCATGATGGTCACGGCGTCTACCTGATCGTGCCTGGCTTGCTCAATGAAGCCGATGCGGGCGCCATCGGGGCGCTGGTCGCTCCCCGCCCGCAGCTCATCTGCATCGGCGAGGCGGATCAGCTGACCCCGCCGGCGGCGGTAGCGCTGGCCTGGGACGAGACAAGCGCCGCCTACGCGAACACTCCCGGTCGGCTGCAACTGGTATCGGAACCTGGTGTGAAACACCAGGAAACCCCCCGCATGCGCGAGGCGGCACTCAGGTTCTTTGCCGACAGCCTCTAGCCGCGCCCGGCGATCCCCAGGCTGCCATCGGCATAGCTGACGAAGCGGACGCCATGGCGGCTGAACGCCGCGCGGATCGCCGTCACGTTCTCGTCCCGAACGGCGCGAGGCCCGGGCATTTCAACGCGACGGACCGTCGAGAACGACACCCCCGACTGCTCGGCCAGTTCGAGCGCCGTCCAGCCCAGATAGGCGCGTGCGGCGCGGATCTGGGCATGTGACAGCGTATCTGCCGGCGTTTCCAGCAGCCCTGGTTGCATAGGCGAATGCTGGTTCACGAGCGGGATGCCCCCCGCCACAGATTTGCCCGGTCCTGCGCCTTGCAGTCGCCCTGCCCAGTAATGCCTGGTTGCGTATTTATTGTTGCCATTTCCCCCACATCAGAACGCTGGTTTGTTGCCCCCCAACGCCTGAAGTCACCCCATCGCCTTCATCACGCACCTTATGCGGCGAAATTGCACCGGGACAGTACCGGCCCCAATCACATTTTGCCGATGAGCAAAAAGCGCTCAGTCGATGCGGCGTGTTGATCAAAAAAGAACAAAAACTGCTCTTAACATATAGTTGCAGTAACTGAGCACAATCGGCTGTCCAGTCCGCCGCGACAGAAAATGTAACTTGAGCCGGGCTGTCAATGATCAATTGACCGCACGCCCGCCGGGCGTGACGGTTTCCGTGGATCAGTGGGAGGATGCCGGCGGCAGCGACCACAGTTCCGCCGATGACCGTTCGACATTTCCCGTGTGGCGTCTATTGTGGCCCGGTGACAGGACCAAAGCGTCCGTCGCGCGCCGATCGGCGCAGTCCTGGAGGGGGCGGACATGCGGGAGGAATTCGATCACATCGTGATCGGAGGGGGAGCGTCGGGCTGCGTTGCCGCTGCCCGGCTGGTCACCGATGGTGGGCGGCGCGTGCTGCTGCTCGAGGCGGGCTACTCGCACCACCATCCGTTGCTCGACATGCCGCCCGGTATCTTCAAGCTGATCAACGGCTCCAAATACATGACTTACCACCACACGGTGCCGCAGCAGCACCTGAACGGTCGGGTGCATGATATCCCGCAAGGCAATGTGCTGGGCGGCGGCACCTCGGTGAACGCCCAGGTCTATATGCGCGGCCGCCCCTCCGATTACGACGAGTGGGACCAGATCCTGCGCGGCAGCAATGACGGCGCCGCCTGGGATTGGGCGACCGTGCTGCAGCATTTCCGGCGCATCGAGGGCAACAATCGGCTGAGCAACGATTTCCACGGCAATGACGGCCCGCTGCTGGTTTCCGACCCCGGCCATGTCGACGACGTGTCGCGCTGGTTCGTGCAGAGCGTGCAGCAGAAGGGCGAGCCGTTCAGCAGCGATTTCAACGGCGGGACCCAGCGCGGCGTCGGCTTCTACCAGTTCATGAACAGGAAGGGGAAACGCTCCAGCGCCGCCTATGCCTATGTCGAGCCGCTGCAGGACGACCCCCGGCTGACCGTGCGCCTGCGCGCCGCGGTGCAGAAGATCAACATCGAGAACGGCCGCGCCGTCAGCGTCACCTATCGCGATAGCAGAGGGGCCGAACACACCGCCTACTCGTCCGGCGACATCGTGCTGAGTTCCGGCGCCCTGGTCACCCCCAAGCTGCTGATGCTTTCCGGCCTTGGGCCCGCGGAGCAGCTCGGCAGCCACGGCATCAAGACGCTTGTCGATCTGCCCGGCGTTGGCCAGAACCTGATCGATCATCCGGAAGTGCCGGTGATCTCGGTCGCCAACGGTCCTTACGGCTATTTCAGGCAGGGCGTGGGCTGGCGCATGCTGAAGAACGGTCTCAATTTCAAGCTGTTCGGCAATGGCCCGATCCTCTCGGCCGGCTTCGAGGCGGGCGCCTTCATCAACCCGGTCGATCGTGACGCGCCGCCCTCGATCCAGGCATTCTGCGTGCCGATCGTCTATTTGGATCGCGATCTGCTCAAGGTGTTCGATGACACTTACGGCGTCACCATCACCACGGTGCTGGTGAAGCCCAAGTCACGCGGCTATGTCGAACTTCGCTCCGCCGATCCGGCCGATATGCCGCTGGTCTCGCCGCATCTGCTGCGGCACCCCGACGACATGCAGATGATGGTCGAGGGGCAGCGTTTCTTCCGCGATGTGCTGCTGTCGGGCCCGCTCGGCAAGCGCATCGAGAAAGTCATCGCGCCATCAGGGCCCGATCTCAGCGACGCGGTGATGGCCGAGCATTGCCGGCGCTTCGTCAAGACCAACTATCACCCGGCCAGCACCGCCAAAATGGGCGCCGACGGCGATCCGATGGCGGTGCTCGATGCCCGCCTGCGCGTCCGCGGCATCGACAATCTCCGCGTCTCCGACATGTCGGCGGTGCCCAATATCAATGCCGGCAACACCACCGCACCCGCCATGATGCTGGGCGATCGCTGTGCCGATTTCATCCTCGGCCTCGACCGGCCGATGGCCGCCACAATGCATTGAAGCGAGGGAAGTACGATGATTTTCGATCTGTTTCGCCTGGACGGCAAAGTCGCGCTGGTGACCGGCGCCACCCGCGGCATCGGCCTCGGCATCGTTGAAGCGCTGAGCGACGCCGGCGCCCATGTCATTTTGTCGTCCAAGGTGCCCAAGCCCGAAGTGGTGCAGCACTTCAAGGATCTGGGCCGCCAGGTCGATTACCTGCAGGGCGATGTGCAGGACCCGGCCGTGCCGGCGCAACTGGTCGCCGAGGCGGTGAAGCTCGGCGGCGGCAAGCTCGACATCCTCGTCAACAATGCCGGCGTCGCCCAGCACGGCGACACCCACAACTTCCCCGAGGAGCAGTATCGCCGGCTGATGGATATCAACGTCGACAGCGTCTTCCGCGCTTGCCGGGCGGCGCTCGGGCCGATGCGGGCGCAGAAAGGCGGGGTGATGCTGAATATCGGCTCGATCTCCGGCCTCATCTCCAACATCCCGCAGCCGCAGGCCGCCTACAACGCCAGCAAGGCGGCCGTGCACATGCTCACCAAGAGTCTCGCCTCCGACTACGCCGAGGACGGCATCCGGGTGAACGCCATCGCGCCGGGCTACATCACCACCGACATGACCAATGGCGGCCTTGCCGACCCGGTCTGGGGTCCGGTCTGGCGCGACATGACCCCGATGAAGCGCCCGGGCTCGGCCATCGATATCGGCGCCGCCGCGCTGTATCTGTGCTCACCGGCGAGTGGGTACGTGACCGGCGAAGTGTTGGTGGTGGATGGCGGGTATACGGTTCGCTGACTGATAGAGACGGCCCCCTCCCGGCCTCCCCCATGAAGGGGGAGGTGAAGAAGGGTCGGTGCTCTTGATCAGATCGAGCCTCAACCCCGATGCGGCACCTCTCCCTTCATGGGGGAGGATGGGAGGGGGCCGTCTCCATCAGTGAAGCACCACTCTCGGCGAACGCGGAACTACCCCCCCGTCACGCTCATGTGCCGGCTCAAGGCCGGAGCCGTGTGGTCGCGGTCGAGCACGAAATCGTGCCCTTTGGGCTTGAGCAGCATGGCCCGATCCAGCGCCGCATCCAGCGCCCCCGGACCGCCCTCGCGGATGGCGCCGCGCAAATCCACCATGTCGTCCTGCCCCAGGCACATGTAGAGTTGGCCGGTTGCCGTCAGCCGGACGCGGTTGCAGCTCTCGCAGAAATTGTGGCTCATCGGCGTGATGAAGCCGACCAACCCGTTGGTCTCGGCGACATAGTCGTAGCGCGCCGGCCCGCCGGTGCGGTGCCCGCTCGGCTCCAAGGTATATTTCGCTTTCAGTCTCTCCCGCATCTCCTTGAGCGGCAGGTAGGTGTCGACCCGGTCGATCCCGACCTCGCCCAGGGGCATGCCCTCGATCAGCGTCAGCCCGAAACCGCGGCCATGCGCCCAGTGCAGCATCGGCTCGATCTCGTCTTCGTTGACGCCGCGCATCGCCACCATGTTGATCTTGATCTTCAACCCGGCGGCATCGGCAGCATCGATCCCATCCAGCACGTCGGCGATCCGCCCGCGACGGGTGATTTCGGCGAAACGCTGCTCGTCGAGCGTATCGAGCGACACGTTGAGCCGCTTCACGCCGGCGCGCGCCAGGCCATCGGCGTGGCGGCGTAACTGGCTGCCATTGGTGGTGAGCGTCAGTTCCTCGAGCCCGTGCCCGATATGGCCGCCGATCTTTTCCACCAGTTCCATGATGTCGCGCCGCACCAACGGTTCGCCGCCGGTCAGCCGCACCTTCCTCACCCCGCGGGCGACGAAGGCGTTCACGATGCTGTCGATCTCCTCGAAGCTCAGCACGTCCTGCTTGGGCAGGAACGTCATGTGCTCCGACATGCAGTAGACGCAGCGGAAGTCGCAGCGGTCGGTCACCGACACCCTGAGGTAGCTGATCCGCCGCCCGTAGCGGTCGACGAGCGGCCGCTCCGTACCGGTCGGAGCGAGGTTCGGCTGTTTGAGAAGCGTCAGGGACATTCCCCTTTTTACCGCACACTTGCCCCGACAGCAAAACAAGAAAGGGCCGACTCCGTGGAGCCGGCCCTTCCCAATTCGAGAGTGCTCTGCCGTTATTGGTTGACGACGACCAGGGCGCCGACTTTCACCCGCTCGTAGAGATCGGTGACGTCTTCATTGGTAAGCCGGATGCAACCCGACGACACCGCCTGGCCGATCGTCCACGGCTCGGAAGTGCCGTGAATGCGATAGAGCGTCGAGCCGATATAGAGCGCACGGGCCCCGAGCGGGTTGTCCGGGCCACCCGGCATATAGGCCGGCAGGTCGGGGACACGCTTGCGCATCGCCGCCGGAGGCGTCCAGCCCGGCCACTCCGCAACGCGGCTAATGCGGTGCTGGCCCGACCAGCGGAAGCCGTCGCGGCCGACGCCGATGCCGTACTTCAGCGCCTTGCCGTCGGCGAGCACCAGGTACAGGCGGCGCTCCGACGTCTCGACGATGATGGTACCCGGCTTGAACTTGGTGTCGTAGTCGACGATCTGCTTGGGGATCGCACTGCCGCGCCGCGACCCCGGCTTGACCGCGCCGGCTTCCGACCAGGTGTCGGAGGCGGGATCGTAGACACGTTTTGCTGCAGTGGCCGGCCCGGCCAATGACAGCGACAGGACCGCCGACAAAAGAGCGGCGACCACTACCTTGGTCTTGGAGATTTTCTTCAAACTGCGCCTCTTGACGTAATCGACCCTGATTCTGAGCCAGTCTCGGATGGTTGATAAACTGTTCCTCGTAGGTCGTGAACGGGCCATGCCACGATTCGGACAAACTCAGAACACCACAGCCACAATGTGTTGCCTCGATGTGACATTTCCATTCACCTCTGCGTGAAATGGCTAGGTTGACAGGGGTTCGCGCCTCTCATAGGTCCCGCCGAAAGGGGAGGACTGCCATGAGCGATGACCAGAAGTACCGCGCCGCCGAGGCGGCAATGGCCGAAGTGACGAGCGGCATGCGGTTGGGCCTCGGTACCGGTTCTACGGCGAAACACTTCGTCGATATCGTCGGCCGCGCCGTCCAGAACGGGCTCGACGTGATCTGCATCCCGACCTCCGAAGTCACTGCCGCGCAGGCGCGAAGCCTCGGCATTCCGCTCACCGACCTCGAAACCACCCCCGAACTCGATCTCACGGTTGACGGCGCCGATGAACTTGGCCCCGGCCTGGCGCTGATCAAGGGCGGTGGCGGCGCGCTGCTGCGCGAAAAGATCGTCGCCGCTGCCTCCAAGCGGATGATCGTCATCGCCGACCAGAGCAAGCGGGTCGAAATGCTGGGCCGCTTCCCGCTGCCGATCGAGGTCAACCATTTCGGCCTCGGCGCAACCATTGCAGCGATCGGCGCGGTGATGGGCGATTTCAATGCCGAGGGGGCGTTGCGCCGCCGCCTTCGGGCCGATGGCACTCCCTTCGTCACCGATGGCGGGCATGCCATCCTCGACGCTTTTTTTGGCCGTATTCCTCAGCCAGAAGGGCTGTCGAGAGCCTTGGTCGACATCCCGGGCGTGGTTGAGCATGGCCTGTTCATCGGGCTGTGCCAACGGGCCTATGTGGCCGGTCCTCAGGGTGTCGACGTTCTGGACGGCTAGCGGCCGCTCGGGTAGAGGCTAAGGGCGCTTCCAGGAAAAGTCGTGAGACTTTGCCGGTTCGGAAGCACGACAAACAAGGACCTGGGGATGGTCGGCGTTTCCACGAAACGCGATCAGCTTCAGCAGGGGAAACAACAACCAGATGGGCACCAAGCTGATGACGTCCACCTTCAAACGCGCGCCGATGCTTGTCGCCGCATTGCTGTCGCTGATCCTGTCGAGCTTCGCGGCGCTGCCCGCGTTGAGCCAGGAAGCCTCGGAGATCTCGCCCGAGCACCTCGCGCTGGCCCGCAAGTATGTCGATCTGACCGACACCGGCGGCCTGTTCGAGGCGACCGTCGTGCAGGTAGGCATCAACACCTACAAGCAGCTGCTGCCGCAGAACCCGGAAATTGCTGAGCCGCTGAACGCGGCGATCGAAAAGGTGATCGGCACCTACAAGGGCCGCAAGAGTGAGCTGTTCGACCAGTTCGCGCGCGTCTACGCGCTTTCCTTCACCCAGGAAGAGCTGCAGCAGATCGTCGATTTCTACTCGACCCCGACCGGCATCAAGCTGGCCAAGTCGAACTCCGCGATGAGCGGCACCATCAACCGCATCATGGACGTCTACTCGGCCAATCTGAACACCGAGTTCTTCACCGCGGTTCGTGCCGAGCTGAAGGCCAAGGGTATCGACAGCTGAGCTTCGGCACCCTATCTGCTTCAAGGCCCCGCCATCGCGCGGGGCCTTTTTACGTTCGGGGTAGGCCCGTGGACCACGCCACCGCGCGTGGCCTTTTACTTTCGAGGTAGGCAATGAGCGACAGTTACGATCTCGTGGTGATCGGCGCCGGTTCGGGCGGCGTGCGCGCGGCCAGGATCGCCGCAACCTATGGCGCCAAGGTCGCCATCATCGAGGAGTATCGTGTCGGCGGCACCTGCGTGATCCGCGGCTGCGTGCCCAAGAAGCTGTTCGTCTATGCCTCGCGCTACAAGGATTTGTTCGAGATCGCCCCCAGTTTCGGCTGGGACGTCGGCACGCCCACTTTCGATTGGCCGACGCTGGTTGCCAACAAGGACAAGGAGATCGCCCGGCTCGAGGCGGCCTATGTCGCCGGGCTCGAAAAGCCGGGCGCCGAGATCATCCGCGACCGAGCCACCGTCACCGGTCCCAATGCCGTCAGGCTGCAGAAGTCCGGCCGTGAACTGATCGCCAAGAGCATCCTGATCGCCACCGGCGCGCACCCGTTCATCCCGGATATCCCGGGCAAGGAACTGGGCATCAGCTCGAACGAGGCGTTTCATCTCGAGAAGCTGCCGCACTCTATCCTCATCGAGGGCGGTGGCTTCATTTCGGTCGAGTTCGCCACGATCTTTGCGGGGCTCGGGGTCCATACCAGCATCGTCTATCGCGGCGATCGGCTGTTGCGTGGCTTCGATGAGGATCTGCGGGTCGGGCTCGAGGCCGGGCTCGAGGCGCGCGGCATCAGGATCATCCATCAGACCAACGTGCTCGGCCTGCGTCAGACCGGCAACGACATCACCGTCAGCTTCTCCGACGGCGTCGATGCGCCGTTCGGCGCGGTGATGTTCGCCACCGGCCGCTCGCCTAACACCGCCGGGCTCGGCCTCGAGGCTGCCGGCGTCGAGCTGGCGCCGGATGGCGCGGTGGTGGTGGATGCCTATTCGCGCTCCAGCGTGCCATCGATCTACGCCGTCGGCGACGTCACCAACCGCGCCCAGCTGACCCCGGTCGCCATCCGCGAAGGTCATGCCTTCGCCGATACGGTGTTCGGCGAGAAGCCGACCGCCGTGGACCATTCGCTCATCGGCGAAGCGGTGTTCGCCGAGCCGGAGGTCGGCACCGTCGGGTTGCCGGAGCATGAGGCGGCAACGCATGGCGATATCGATGTGTACGTCACCCGCTTCCGCCCGATGATCAACACCCTGTCGCTGAAGTCCGACCGCATGATGATGAAGCTCATCACCAGGGCGGATGGCGGCGAAGTGCTGGGCGTCCACATCCTCGGCCCCGGCGCCGCCGAGATCATCCAGATGGCGGCCATCCCCATGGGCATGAAGGCGACCAAGGCCGATTTCGACCGCGCCATGGCCATGCATCCGACCGCCGCCGAGGAGCTCGTGACCTTCAAGAAGCCGAGCTACGTCTATCGGGACGGCCAAAAGCAGTAGCCTCCAGCAGCTTCACACCGCCCCATTCCCCTGCTATTCCGCCCGCCGACCGGGAGATGACGCCTATGCCGACGACTTGGACGCCGCAAAGCTGGAGACAGAAGCCCATTACGCAGGTGCCGGTTTACCCCGACGCCGCGAAACTGGAAGCGGTCGAGGCGCAGCTGAGAAAATTCCCGCCGCTGGTGTTCGCCGGCGAGGCGCGCGAGCTGAAGCATCAGCTTGCCGAAGTCGCCGAGGGCAGGGCGTTCCTCCTCCAGGGCGGCGACTGTGCCGAGAGCTTCGCCGAGCACGGCGCCGATCACATCCGCGATTTCTTCCGTGTCTTCCTGCAGATGGCGGTGGTGCTGACCCACGGCGCGTCCAAGCCCGTGCTCAAGGTCGGCCGTATCGCCGGCCAGTTCGCCAAGCCGCGCTCGTCCGACACCGAGACCATCGATGGCGTGACGCTGCCCAGCTATCGCGGCGACATCATCAACGATATCGGCTTCACCGAGGCGGCCCGTGTTCCCGATCCGGAGCGCCTGCTGCTCGCCTATCGCCAGTCGGCCGCTACGCTCAACCTGTTGCGCGCCTTCGCTTCCGGTGGCTATGCCGACCTGACCCGCGTCCACGAATGGACCATGGGCTTCATGAAGGACTCGAACGCCTATCCGCGCTTCGAGGAACTGGCCCAGAAGATCGACGACGCCATCGACTTCATGCGCGCCCTCGGCCTCACTCCCGACAACACCCCGTCGCTGCGGGAGACCAAGTTCTATACCTCGCACGAGGCGCTGCTGCTCGGCTTCGAGGAGGCGCTGACCCGCAGGGACTCGATCACCGGCGACTTCTACGCCACCTCCGGCCACATGCTGTGGATCGGCGATCGCACCCGCCAGGTCGATGCTGCCCATGTCGAGTATTTCTCCGGTATCCGCAACCCCGTCGGCGTCAAATGCGGCCCAAGCCTCGCTCCGGACGACCTGCTGCGCATCATCGACAAGCTGAACCCCTCCAACGAGGCCGGCCGCATCACCCTGATCGGCCGCTTCGGCTCGGACAAGATCGCCGATCACCTGCCGCGTCTCGTCGAGGCGGTGAAGGCCGAGGGCAAGGTCGTGGTGTGGTGCTCCGACCCGATGCACGGCAATACCGTCAAGGCCTCGAACGGCTACAAGACCCGGCCGTTCGAGCGCGTGCTGAGCGAAGTGAAGAGCTTCTTCGAAATCCACCGCACCATGGGCACCTATGCCGGCGGCATCCACATCGAGATGACCGGCGACGACGTGACCGAGTGCACCGGTGGTGGCGTTGCCGCCATTACCGAGGCGGGCCTGCAGGATCGCTACCACACCTATTGCGACCCGCGGCTCAACGCCAGCCAGGCGCTGGAGCTGGCCTTCCTCGTCGCCGAGGAACTGCGCCTGCAGCGTCCGGCGCGCGAGCGGATCATCGCTGCCGAATAAGTTCTGGCGACACATTATTTTGTGTGTCGCAGAACTTTTCCCGACATTAAGCCGTTAGCACAGTTGGCGACCCCTGGTGTGTCGCCCACCGCGCGCAATGCGCCTTGGGTCACGGTTGCGGGGGTCTATGCCGAACACACTCTTTCCAGCTGCCGATGACGCTACGCGCGCGCAACTCGCAAAGAGCCCCACGCTCAATCTGTTGAATGGCTTCGACTGGGCGTCTACCAGCCTCGGGTCGATAGCGCAGTGGCCGGAGTCGCTTCGCGCCTCGGTGCGGATGATGATGCTGTCGGACGTGCCCATGGTTCTGCTCGCCGGCAGGACCGACGGAACGCTCATCTACAACGACGGCTATGCGGTGTTCGCCGGCGACCGACACCCGGCTGTTTTCGGTATGCCCGCACTCGAGGCGTGGCCCGAGATCAGGGATTTCAATGCCGAGAACATGCGGCGCGGCTTTGCCGGCGAAACCTGGCATCTCAACAGCCAGGAGTTGCTGCTCGATCGCGGCGGCGGACCTCGGCCAGCCTTCATCGATCTGAGCTACAGTCCGGTGGCCGGCGAAGATGGCCGTCCCCTCGCGATCCTCGTGATCGTCCAGGAGACCACCCAGCGGGTCCTGGTCGAACGCGCCTTGCTGACCAGCGAGGAACGCCGGGAACTTGCCCTCAGCGGCGGCAGCATCGTCGGCACCTGGGATTGGGATATCGTCGCCGACAAGGTCACCGCGGACGATCAGTTCGCCCGCCTCTACACCATCGATCCAGCGGAAGCGGCGCGTGGTGTCGCCATCGAGCGTTTCGTCGAGGGCATCCATCCGGCCGACCGCGAGCGTGTGGGGCGTGAAATCCAGCATGCCATCGACTTTCGCGCCGACTATCGCAGTGAGTACCGCCTCCATACGGCCGACGGATCGGTTCGTTGGGTGGCAGCTTCCGGTCGGCCTCGTTTCGACGCGCAGGGCCGGGCGGTTCGTTTCCCCGGTGTTGCGGTCGATATCACCGCTGAGCGCCTGTCGTCTGTCGCTCTGGCCGAGAGTGAGCTGCGCTTTCGCACCCTCGCCGATACCATGCCGCAGATGGTCTGGTCGACGCTTCCAGACGGCTACCACGACTACTACAACGCCCGCTGGTATGAGTTCACCGGCGTGCCGCCGGGCTCGACCGATGGCGAGGGCTGGAACGGGATGTTCCATCCCGATGACCAGGAGCGCGCCTGGGCCGTCTGGCGTCATTCGCTCGCTACCGGCGAGCCCTATCGCATCGAGTATCGCCTGAAGTACCACACCGGCATCTATCGCTGGGTGCTGGGGCAGGCCCTGCCTATCCGCAACAGCTCTGGCCGCATCATACGCTGGTTCGGCACCTGCACCGACATCCACGAGCAGCGACTGGCGCAGGAAGAGCGCGAGGTCATCGCGCAGGAACTCAGCCACCGCATCAAGAACATCTTCGCCGTCATCGGCGGCATCGTCAGCCTCAATGCCCGCACCCACCCCGAGGCCCAGGATTTCGCCGACGGGCTGCGCAGCCGCATCCTGGCGCTCGGCCGAGCGCACGATTTTGTTCGCCCGCACTCGCGTGAGTCCTCGCCGCGCTCCAACCCATCCTCGCTGCAAGCATTGGTCCGCGATCTGCTGCTGCCTTATCGCGCTGGCGATGTCGACCGCGTCACGTTCCACGGACCGGACGCCAGCATCGACGATGGCACCGCGACGCCGCTGGCGCTGCTGTTTCATGAACTGGCGACCAACGCCGCCAAATATGGTGCGTTGTCCCGCCACGACGGCCGTGTCGAAATCACCAGCGAGATCGCTGGCGACAATTTCCTGCTCCACTGGCGCGAAATCGGCGGTCCGGCGGCAAAGCCGGGCGACGCCGGCTTCGGCTCGCGGCTGATGTCATTGAGTGTGGAGGGTCAACTGCGCGGTACGCTGCAGCGGCGCTACACCGAGGCGGGGCTCGAGGTCGATCTGAGCATTCCGTTGGCCTCGCTCAGCCGCCGGGCAGAGCTCAGGCCAGCGCCGGACCCTGGCCGAACGAGCCAAACAGCTTGAGCCGCCGCGGCGGCTTGGCCGCGGGCTCGGCCTTCCGGTGCACGGAAACGGCAAACTCCACTGCCTGGCGCAACTCGTTGCTGTCCACCGGCTTGGGTATCACCCCGATCGTGCCGGGCACGCCGCTGCCAAGCTGTGCCGGGTTCGCGGTCATGTAGACGACGGTGATGCCGCGCGCGGCGAGGTTGCGTCCCACGTCGATGCCGGTTGGACCGTCAACCAGGTTGAGATCGACGAAAGCCAGTTCTGCCTGATCGGCGAGCGCCATTGCCTCTCGGCTGTCCGAGGCAATGCCGACCGGCACGTGGCCCAGGTCGTAAAGGAGGTTCTCGAACTCGGTGGCGACGAAAATCTCATCCTCCACCACCAGTACCTTGCTACTCATGGTCTTATTCCGCAGTCAGTTTACGTCTTGCCCGTCCAACTCATTTCCCACGGCGAAGGTTGCAGACCCATTCTGCATAGCTCCCCTGTAGCGGTGGAAAACGCGACAATGCTTATCAGATTGTAGATTCGCGCCGACCTGTCGCCAGGGTGAGTTGCATTCTGCCAGTTCATTTAGCGGAACATTAACCCTAACCGGTCATCAATGGCTCACGTACGCGTTTGTTGCGGAGCATCCAATGTCCATCCGTCTGGCCACCAGTCTCGCCGTTCTCGCCGCCGTTGTCGGCGGTCCGGCCTTGGCCGCCGACAACGGCGGCGACTGGTCGCCCGAGGAAGTCTATCGCGGCGCCTACTCGAACGAGCCCAAGGATTGGACCGAGATGGGCGACGAGAACGACGGCATCCATATCGAGACCGGCCTGCGCTACTGGTACTCGTGGGGCAGCCAGAACTACGACCTCGGCCCACTGAGCTTCCAGGAAACCGACAACGCTCAGTCGGTTGAAGCGCATATCCGCGTCGAGGAAGACGCAACGCGCACCTATGCCAAGGGCTGGGCCGGCTACACCTTCGCGATCAATGGTGAGTACAGCGATCCGTACAGCAGCGCTCCCGTCGTCGATGGCACGCTTGGTTACGCCGGCGCCGATTTTGGCTGGAATGCCTTTGGCGACGGCAACGGCACCGGCGCGGGCGGATTTATCGGCTACAACTACTGGAACAACTCCCCGCGCACCTCCCGCGCCAACTACACTACGGCGACCGGGTCCGGCGCCATCAGTTGGGACAATCAAACCGGCGCATGGTCGCTCCCGGGTGACAGCGTCGACGACAAGGTCGAGTTGCACATGCTGCGGCTGGGTCTCAGCGGTAAGGCCGAGATCAACGAGTTCCTCGACATCAGCGCCGAAGTCGCGGCGGTACCGTTCGCCAGCATTAACGGCGTTATGGGTGGCAATGCCGGCTCTTCGAGCGGCGACCTCGGGCCCTATCCGGGCTGCCCGGAAGGGGCTGGCCCCTGCCTCTACCAGTTCAACGGCTCGTCGACCACGATCAGCGGCTGGGGCTACGGCGCCATGGGTGAAATCATGGCCGGCATCACTCCGGTCGAGAACCTCACCATGCGCGTCGGCGGCCGCGCGTGGTACGTCGGCGGCACCTACGACGCGACCTGGCGCCAGGTGACCGTGACCGCGCCGCAGGAACTGCCCGATGTTGGCGCCCCGCCGGCGCCGCCCAATCCACCCTATTCGGCGCCGACCTTGACCCAGCAGAACGTCATCTCCACCGAGAACCCGTTCTCGCTGTTCCGCTACGGTCTGCTCGCCGAGTTGACCTACTCTTTCTAGTCAGATCCCGCACGACCGGCTGTCCGCTTGCCCCGACCGGGGTGAGCGGATAAGTCTTGCCGCGTTTTCAAACGGCTCGGATTTCTCACGTGACCGATCGTCTCCGCATCGCCCTCGCGCAGCTCAATCCGACGGTCGGCGCCATCGCGCAGAACCTGGCGCTGGCAAAATCGACGCTTGCCGAGGCCGCCGGGCAGGGCGCCGACATCCTCGTGTTCTCCGAACTGTTCCTCATCGGCTACTTCCCCGACGACCTGCTGTTCAAGCCGCGCTTCATCGCCGATGCCATGGCCGCCGCCGAGGATTTCGCCCGCGCCACCGCCGGCACCAGCGTCACCGCCATCATGCCGACGATCTGGCGTGAGGCCGGCAAGCTGTTCAACGCCGTGGTGGTCTGCGAAGCCGGCGCCATCACCGCCCGGCGCTACAAGCGCGAGCTGCCCAACGACGACATCTTCTACGAGAAGCGCTACTTCGAACGCGCCGACCTGCAGGAGCCGGTGACCATCAAGGGTGTCTCGATCGGTATCCCGATCTGCGAGGACATCTGGCATCCGGAAGTCTGCGCTCACCTTGTCGATCACGGTGCCCGCATCCTGCTCTGCCCCAACGGTTCGCCCTATTGGCGCAACAAGCAGGCGACCCGCTACAAGCTGGTCACCGATCGGGTCGCCGAAGACAACGTGCCGCTGCTCTATCTCAACCAGGTCGGTGGCCAGGATGAGCTGGTTTATGATGGCGCCAGCTTCGCCATCGAGCCAGGCGGTCGCCTCGTCGTGCAGGCCAGGAGCTTCGAGCCCGAGATCCTGATGTCGAACTGGGCCCGCACCGAGGATGGCTGGCGCTGTACCGACCCGCATGTCACGCCGCTGTCGAGCGTCGATGAGGCGCCGTGGCGCGCCTGCGTGTTGGGCCTGCGCGACTACGTCAGGAAGAACGGCTTCAAATCCGTTCTGCTCGGCCTCTCGGGCGGTATCGACAGCGCCATCGTTGCTGCCATGGCAGTCGATGCCATCGGCGCCGAAAACGTCCACTGCCTGATGCTGCCCTATCGCTACACCTCGGAAGAGAGCCTCGCCGACGCCCGCGACTGCGCCCAGCGCCTCGGTGTCCGCTACGACGTGGTCTCGATCGGCGACCCGGTAGAGGCCGCGCTCGCGGAATTGCAGCCGGTATTCGGCAACCGCCCGCAGGATTTGACCGAGGAGAATATCCAGTCGCGCATGCGCGGCGTCTACCTGATGGCGGTCTCCAACAAGCTCGGCTCGCTCCTGCTCACCACCGGCAACAAGTCCGAAATGGCGGTCGGCTATGCCACCATCTATGGCGACATGAACGGCGGCTTCAACCCGATCAAGGACATGCTGAAGATGCGTGTCTACGAACTGGCCGACTGGCGCAACAAGCATCGCCCTGCCGATTGCCTCGGCCCCGATGGGCTGGTGATCACCCAGAACATCATCGACAAGGCGCCTTCGGCCGAGCTTCGCCCCAACCAGACGGACCAGGATTCGCTGCCCCCGTACCCGATCCTCGACGAAATCCTCGTCGGGCTGGTCGAGCTTGAGCTCAGCGTTGCCGAGGTCGTGCAGCGCGGCGAGGGCCGCTTCGACCGCGCGCTGGTCAAGCGCATCGAAAAGCTGCTCAACATCGCCGAATACAAGCGCCGCCAGTCCGCCCCCGGGGTGAAGATCTCCCGCAAGGCCTTCGGCCTCGGCCGCCGCTACCCGATCACCAACGGTTATCGCGACGACAACCTGATCGCCGAGCCGATCGGACGGCTGGATAGCAAGGGGCTGGAATGAGCCGTCGAGCACGCGCCCGGGCAGCTGGCAATCGGCAGTCGGCAGTCGAGTTTGCTGCTGTCGTTACGACTGCCTACTGCCTACTGCCGATTGCCGAAAGCGATAGTACCCCATGACCACCGTCCGCTACGCGCCATCGCCCACCGGCCGCCTGCACCTCGGCAATGCCCGCCCGGCGCTGATGAACTGGCTGTTCGCCAAATCCACCGGCGGTCGCTACATTCTGCGGCTGGACGACACCGACACGGCTCGTTCCACCGAGGCCTTCGCCGCCGGGATCCACACGGACCTCGATTGGCTGGGCATCACGCCGGACCTGAAGGTCCGGCAGTCCGATCGCACCGCGCTCTACGACGCCGCCCGCGACAGGCTGATCGCCGGTGGCCGCCTCTATCCGGCCTATGAGACCGAGGAGGAACTGGAGAGTAAGCGTGCCCGCGCCCGCCTGCTTGGCCGTCCGCCGATCTATGATCGGGCCGCGCTGCACCTCACGCCGGAGCAGCGGGCCAAATACGAGGCCGAGGGCCGCAAGCCGCATTGGCGCTTCAAGCTCGATGGTCGGCCGGTTGCATTCAACGACCTGATCAAGGGCCCGCAGACCGTCAACACTGCCTCGATGTCCGATCCGGTGCTGCTGCGTGCCGACGGCTCCTACCTCTACACGCTGCCCTCGGTGGTCGATGATATCGAACTCGGCATCACCCACGTGATCCGCGGTGAGGATCACGTCAGCAATACCGGCACGCAGATCGAGATATTTGAGGCGCTCGGCGGCAAGGTCCCGGCCTTCGCGCACCACAACCTGCTGACCGGCGCCGACGGCGAGGGGCTTTCGAAGCGCCTCGGATCGCTGTCCCTCGAGGAGTTGCGTGGGGCCGGGTTCGAACCGATGGCGGTCGCCATGGCGGCGGTACTGACAGGCACCAGCCTGCCGCTCGAGCCCTATCCGGATCTCGCGGCGCTGGGCGGGGTGTTCAACCTTGACGTCGTCTCGCATGGCTCGGCCCGCTTCGATCCGGCCGAGCTCGCGAGCCTCAACGCCCGCATACTGCACCAGATGCCTTACGAGGCGGCGAAGCCCCGCCTCGAGCCACTTGGCCTCGCCTCCGAGGCGCTGTGGCTGGCGCTGCGCGGCAACCTTTCGGTATTCTCCGATATCGCCGACCTCGCGACACTGGTCCGCGGGCCGGTCAGCCCGGTGATTGCCGATGAGGATCGCGCGTTTCTCGGACAGGCCCGCGAACTGCTGCCGGCCGAGCCCTGGGATGAGAACACCTGGTCGAAATGGACCGATGCTCTGAAGGCGGCCACCGGCCGCAAGGGCAGGGCGCTGTTCCACCCGCTGCGCCTGGCCGTCACCGGCCGGGAGCAGGGGCCGGAACTCAAATCCCTGCTGCCGCTTGTGGGGCGTATGGCGTGTCTGGCCCGACTACCCTGACCCGCTTGTCGCCGAACTGAACGATCCGCCCGGGCTGGTTCGCGGCCGCAGGCGCCACCACGGCCACCACCGGCTTCGGCATCTCGCCCGGCGCCGCCGGCCGGGGGCGCGGCAGCGGCACATCGACGAACTGCGTCAGCTCGGCAACCTGCGTCACCGGCGCGGCGACGGTGGTCGAAATCCGGCGTCCGTCCCGCAGCGGCAGCGGGAACGTCGCGCCGCGGAATGTCACCATGGCGCGGGTGCCGCCGGCTGGAAGCTCCGCCAGCGTGATCGAGCCCTGGTCCTGGGTCGAGGTGCACTTGCTGGCGGTGTCGAACGCGGTGCGGAACTTGAAGGCATTGGGCAGCGACGAGTAGGGCTCGCCCCACTCGTTGACCATCTGCTCGGGCTCCTGCCCCGGGTTGTCGTAGTAGTAGAGGTCGACATCCAGTCCAGGACACATCGCCCGGCACTGTTGCGCGTCGTTGGCGACATAGTCGACCAGCGTCGAGTAGCTGATCGGCCACCAGAACCCATCGGTCTTGCGCACGCAGAGCGTGCGGACCGTCTTATAGTCACCATAGGGGTTGAACTCCTCGCCGCGGACGCCGCCGGCGCCGTCATCGCCATCGGTGAACACCCCGAACAGCCGCTCGAACAGGTTGCCACGATCGCCGCGCTGCACCTCGACGCGTGAGCGGCCATCGCAGTCGAAGCGCGCCATTTCCTGCAGGATCGCCTCGCGCTGCTGCGCCACGGCCTGCCCGGTGCTGACGCTCTGCGACAGCTGCTGCACGTCCTCGCGGCCGCGCAATACATCACGCGCCAGCGACCGGCATTCCGGGCTGAGCCGCCGTCCCGCCTTGGCGTCGTCGTTGCAGCCCTGGCGCACATAGGCGCTCTCTGAGCGCTGCACCTCACGCTGCAGGCGCTTCAGCGCGCCGCCCTGCGAATTCTGGAAGTCAGAGTTCCGGTCGAGAGAGCGCAGGGTCGCCTGCAGGCGCGCGCAGCTGTTGGCCTGCGCGTAGGCCGTCGACACGTCGATGGCCAAACCCGCCCACGCCACAAAGAACAGCAGGGCAAAGCGGACGAGCAGGGCGGAAGCGCGTAGGTGGACGCGGGTCATCAGTTCGAACCGGATCGTGTGGCCCTCCGTTAGAGCGTTTTCAGGAAAAGTTGTGCGACTTTTCCACCGCGAAAGCGCGACCAAATCAAAAGACGGAGCATTTCACCGATTCAACGAAACGGTGAAATGCCTTAGTCGGCCAATACGCCTAAAGCGAGACAGCACCGCGAGATTTGTTTCCAGCAATAGCACAGCACCGGCGGTTAACGCCTCGTGAGCATTGCCGCAACTGGACGCCGGCGATGATAACGCAGCCGTGACCGCGGGCTGTCGAAGTGGGGAGCATCCGCTGCCTGCCACAAGACCAGCGGAGCTTCCCTCCCCGTGGTTGATTTCGGCGAATTGGGCGACAGCAGGGCCGTTCGCGTTGCTTTTTTGCATTTGTGCAGTAGCCGGCGGCCGGTTCTGTGCTTAGGTGCGCTGCATCGCGCCTTGTCGCTGGAGTATCACCTTGCAAGTTCGCATCGCTTTCGCCGCCCTCGCCGGCATGCTCGCCGTTTCGGCCGCGCCCGCCGCGCTGGCCCAGACCCCGGCCGATTTTACCAAGTTCAGCGAGACCTGCCTTGCGGCCAAGACCTTCCTGCTCGGCGAGGTGCCTGATGGCGTCGATGCCTCGCTGATCCTTACCCCGCTTTGCGGCTGCCTCGCCGGTGCGTTCAAGGACATGCCGCAGAAGGATGTCGACGTTCTCGCTGCCGACCTGCGTGGCGAAGGCACCGACGAACTGCATGCGGCCCATGGCAGCTACGAGAAGGTGACCGAGCTTGCCCGCGAGGGCCTCACCACCTGCTTCGCCAGCCCCGAGGTCACCGCCGCCATGCAGGCCGCGACGCCGCCTGCCGCTCCGGCCGATCCTGCGGCGCCGGCAACGCCGCAATAACCCATTCAGGCGGGGCGCTTCGGCGCCCCTTGCTTTTTGCCGGCGCTGCAGTCAGATTGCGCGCCATGAAAACCGGCACCGCGAACTGCATTTTCGGCTGCATTATTATCCGCTAGGCATCTGCTGGCGGCTCGGTTTTCTTCATTCTCGATTTCTAGACCCGAAGAGCCCGGCCGCGAGCACGTGGAGCGTTGTCAGGAAAAGTTGCAGACTTTTCCACCTCGACAGCGCGACCATTCAACAACGATCGTGCGCGAGGAACTCTGACTTTGGGCGACATCACTCTGAAGCTCCACAACACGCTGACCCGGGCGAAGGAGGACTTTGTCCCCATCGATCCCAACAATGTCCGCATGTATGTGTGCGGGCCGACGGTCTACGACTATGCCCATATCGGCAATGCCCGCCCGGTGATCGTCTTCGATCTGCTGTACCGGCTGCTGCGCCATGTCTACGGCGCCGAGCACGTCACTTATGCCCGCAACATCACCGATGTCGATGACAAGATCAACGCGCGCGCCGTCCGCGATTACCCCGGCCTGCCGCTCAACGAGGCGATCCGCAAAGTCACAGAGAAGACCGCCAACCAGTACTTCGAGGATGTTGCGGCGCTCGGTGCGCTCGAGCCCGACCACCAGCCGCGCGCCACCGATTTCATCCCCGAGATGCAGTTGCTGATCTCGACCCTGATCGGCAGCCAGCATGCTTACGCCGCGGCCGGCGAAGTGCTGTTCGATGTCGGCTCAATGCCCGACTACGGCAAGCTGTCGGGCCGCAATCTCGAAGATAACCTCGCCGGCGCCCGCATTGCCGTCGACGCGCACAAGAAGAACCCCGCCGATTTCGTGCTGTGGAAGCAGTCGAGCCCCGAGGAACCCGGCTGGGACAGCCCCTGGGGCAGGGGCCGCCCCGGCTGGCACATCGAATGCTCGGCGATGAGCGAGCGTTACCTCGGCCAGGTGTTCGACATCCATGCCGGCGGTCTCGACCTGATCTTTCCGCACCACGAGAACGAGATCGCCCAGTCACGCTGCGCCCACGGCACGCCTGTGATGGCCAACTACTGGATGCACAACGGCTTTCTGCAGGTCGAAGGCCAGAAGATGTCGAAGAGCCTCGGCAACTTCGTCACCATCGCTGAGCTGCTGCAGACCGAAAAATTCGGCGGACGCAAATGGCCGGGCGAAGTGTTGCGCCTCGCCATATTGATGACCCATTATCGCGAGCCGATCGATTTCTCGGTGAAGCGGCTCGAGGAAGCAGAGCAGAAGCTGCGCGACTGGCAACGCGCCAGCAAACCGAAGCCGGGCACGCCGCCCGAGCCCTCGGTGGTCGCCGAACTCACCGACGACCTCAACTTCCACCGCGCCGCGGTGGCGCTGGATGTGGTCGCCCGCAAGGCCAACCGCGGCACCGAGACTGCCGCCAACTGCCTCGCCGCGACGCTCGAGTTCCTCGGCTTCACCACCGACGGCCTGCTAACCGCCGCCGCTGCCGATGCCCCCGCCGGCGTCGAGCAAGCCGTCGCCTCCCGCCTCGCCGCCCTCAATGCCAAGGATTTCGCAAAGGCTGACACGATCCGCGCGCAATTGCTGACGCAGGGTGTCCAATTGATGGACTACAAGGACGAGACTGGTCAGCGTCAGACCAAATGGGAGGTAGTAAGGTGAGCCCAGAACTCTCGGTTCGACAGTCGCCCGTCGCTTCCGCTCCGGTCGCGCGGCCTGCGGCTGCGGATCTCTCATCCGGCGCTACGCGCCACCTTCTCCCGCAGGGGGAGAAGGCAGAGGATGCCGCCGATGTTTCCGCGTCGCCTTCTCCCCTTGCGGGAGAAGGTGCCCGAAGGGCGGATGAGGGGTATCTCTCCGCCAACTCGTCGCCCGTCGCTTCCGCTCCGGTCGCGCAGCCTGCGGCTGCGGACCCCTCATCCGGCGCTGCGCGCCACCTTCTCCCGCAGGGGGAGAAGGCAGAGGATGCCGCCGATGTTTCCGCGTCGCCTTCTCCCCTTGCGGGAGAAGGTGCCCGAAGGGCGGATGAGGGGTATCTCTCCGCCAACTCTTCGCCCGTCGCTCGCGCTCCGGTCGCGCAACCTGCGGCTGCGGACCCCTCATCCGGCGCTACGCGCCACCTTCTCCCGCAGGGGGAGAAGGCAGAGGATGCCGCCGATGTTTCCGCGTCGCCTTCTCCCCCTGCGGGAGAAGGTGCCCGAAGGGCGGATGAGGGGTATCTCTCCGCCAACTCGTCGCCCGTCGCTTCCGGTCCGGTCGCGCAGCCTTCGGCTGCGGACCCCTCATCCGGCGCTGCGCGCCACCTTCTCCCGCAGGGGGAGAAGGCACCGGCGCGCCATCGCGAGGTATCACCGAGACTGCGTGGGTTTGCACGGCGGCTCCGCCATGTCGCGACGCCGCATGAGGACGTTCTGTGGGAACTCCTGCGCAACCGGCGCTTCGTCGATTTCAAGTTTCGTCGTCAGGTTCCGATTGGAACCTACATTGCCGATTTCGTTTGCCTGCCAGCTCGACTGATAGTGGAACTCGACGGTGGACAGCACTCGGAATCAAAAACCGATGCAACACGTGATACGTGGCTGCGAGGCCAGAACTTTCGCATCCTCCGCATCTGGAACAACGAACTCCACGACAACCGCGACGGCGTGATGGAAGCCATCTGGCTCGCCTTGCAGGAGCCGCTCCCATGACCGTCATCATCGACCACGTCGCCCTCAAGGTCGCCGACTTTGTGCTGTCGCGTGATTTCTTCACCGCCGCGCTCGGCGCGCTTGGCATCAAGCTGCTCGCCGAGTTCGAGTATGATGGTGTGAAGTCTGCCGGTTACGGCGATGGTCGCCCGACCTTCTGGCTTGGCACCGGCAAGGCTATTCGCGGCGGCGACAGTCACGTCGCTTTCGTCGCCCCGAGCCGCGCTGCGGTTGAAGCTTTTTACACCGTGGCCCTGGCGGCCGGCGGCCGGGACAACGGCCCACCCGGCCTTCGCCCGCACTATTCGCCTGATTACTACGCCGCCTTCGTACTCGACCCTGACGGCAACAACATCGAGGCCGTCTATGCCGGCCCGGAGGGAGGACGCCCATGAGCGCTTTGGATCACGTAGCCATTTCGACTGCCGATTACCCCACTTCCCTAGCCTTCTATGAGAAAGCCTTATCGCCGCTCGGTATCAAGACCCACATGAAGTTCGAGGGCGAGGAGGGCAACGTCGCCGGCCTCGGCTCCGAGCAGCCGTTCCTCTGGATCGGTGACGGCGGCAAGCTCACCGGTGGCCGGGTGCATCTCGCTTTCAGCGCCCCCAATCGCGCTGCCGTAGATGCCTTCTACGCCGCAGCGATTGCCGCCGGCGGCAAGGACAACGGCCCGCCGGGCCTGCGCCCGCACTATCACGCCACTTACTACGCCGCCTTCGTCTACGATCCGGACGGGCACAACATCGAAGCCGTCTGTCATGCCCCCGAATGAGGCTCCGTTCACCGGCGGCTGCCAATGCGGCGCCGTGCGCTTTGCCGTCGGCCGGCTCGGCCGCGGCTCGATCTGCCATTGCCGCATGTGCCAGAAGGCCTTTGGCGCCTTCTTTGGCCCGCTGGTGACCTCGTTCGACGTCACCTGGACCCGCGGCGCGCCGAAATATTTCGAGAGTTCCGACAAGATCAGGCGCGGCTTCTGCGGCGAATGCGGCACGCCGCTGACCTACGAGGAGATCGGCCGGCCTGACGACCAGCAGGTCGAAATCGCCATCGGCGCCTTCGACGATCCGAGCGTTGCCGCGCCGGTGATCCAGGTCAACATCGCCGACAAGCTGCCCTTCTTCGATGGCCTGGTTGCGCTCCCGGTGCGCACTGAGTACGCGGCCGGCTGGCACGAGTTCGTGGCCACCCTTGTCAGCCACCAGCACCCCGACCACGACACGGCCGAATGGCCGCCGAAACGAGGCTTCCCGGCGTGACGCTCCGTACCTACTACCCCGAGATCGAGCCCTACGCCTCCGGCCATCTCGACGTCGGCGACGGCCACCAGGTCTATTGGGAGCGCGTCGGCACCCCCGGTACGAAGCCCGCAGTGTTCCTGCATGGTGGCCCGGGTGGCGGGCTCAGTCCCAATCAGCGCCGCGTCTTCGACCCGGCCCGCTACGATGTGCTGCTGTTCGATCAGCGCGGCTGCGGTAAGTCGTTGCAATTCGCCGAGCTCGAACACAATACCACCTGGGACCTGGTTGCCGATATCGAGCGGCTGCGGCAGATGGTCGGCGTCGAGCAGTGGCTGGTATTTGGCGGTTCCTGGGGCTCCTCGCTGGCGCTGGCCTATGCCCAGAAACACCCCGACCGCGTCACCGAACTGGTGCTGCGCGGCATCTTCACCCTGCGCCGCTGGGAGCTGCTCTGGTACTATCAGCACGGCGCTTCACTGCTCTTCCCCGACAAGTGGGAACGCTTCATCGCCCCGATCCCGCCGGCCGAGCGCAGCGATATGATCGCTGCATATCGGCAGCGTCTGACCAGTCCCGATCGCGAGATCCGGCTCGAGGCAGCCCGCGAATGGGCGCGCTGGGAAGGCGAAACCATCACCCTGCTGCCCGATCCTGAGGTGAGCGACGCCTTCTATGGCGACGAGTACGCGCTCGCCTTCGCCCGCATCGAGAACCACTATTTCGTCCACGCCGGCTGGATGGATGAGGGCCAACTGATCCGCGACGCCGGCAAGCTCCGCGATATCCCCGGAGTCATCGTCCAGGGCCGGTACGACATCGCTTGCCCGCCGCAGACCGCGTGGGACCTGCACCAGGCCTGGCCGGAAGCGGAGTTCATCATGGTCGAAGGGCAGGGGCACGCGTTGAGCCAGCCCGGCATCCTCAATCATCTGATCGAAGCGACGGATCGCTTCGCGGGAGGTGGAATGTGAGTGACGACGGCTATCGCTTTCACGCGTATTCCGGCGGCTGCCAGTGCGGCGCGGTGCGTTGGCATGCGACCGAGCTGCGCGACAACCCGCATTTCTGCCATTGCCGCATGTGCCAGAAGGCTGCCGGCAACGTCTTCATCGACCTCGTCGGCATCCGCCACGAGCACCTGACCTGGACGCGCGGCAAACCCAGCGAGTTCAACAGCTCCGATGTGGCGGCGCGCGGCTTCTGCAGCAATTGCGGCACGCCGCTCTACTACCGTTCGCTCGGCGGCCCGCATGTCTCGATGACCATCGGCTCGTTCGATACCCCGCATCTGGTGCCTATCCTCTACGAAATGGGCCTCGAAGGCCGCCACCCGAGCCTCCGTCCACTCCCCGGCGCCGAGCAGATCGGCACCACCGAAGAGGGGGATGGCGTCGAAGCGGTGGCCCGTGTTCGCGCTTCCAACCACCAGCACCCCGACCACGATACCGATGCCTGGGCGGTCCGAGGCGCCCATGGCTGAAGCGCTCGCAACCGGTGGCTGCCAGTGCGGGGCAATCCGCTACCGCTTCACTGCGCCGTTCGACGACGTGAGCCTCTGCCATTGCCGCATGTGCCAGAAGGCGACCGGCGGGCTGTTCGGCGCTTTTGCCGGTAGCCGGGCTGAAGCCTTCGAGCTCACCCGGGGAAGTCTCGGCATCTTCCGCTCATCCGATACGGTCGAGCGCGGCTTCTGCCCCGCCTGTGGTACGCCGCTGATCTTCCGCCGCCCCGGTGGCAGCTATGTCAGCGTCACTATCGGTTCGCTCGATCATCCTGACGCCGTGATGCCCACCGAGCAGACCTGCACGAACGGCCGTCTCCGATATGTAGGATCGCTGGCCGATATTCCCGATCTGCCGCCGATCGAGGACGTCGCCCCCGATTTGGCTCGGCGTATTCGTGCCACCAACCACCAGCACCCCGATCGCGACACCGCCGAGTGGATCCGGCATCATGATTGAAGTTCACCTCTCCGGCGGTTGTCAGTGCGGCGCGGTGCGCTTTCGCGTCGACCAGCAGCCCGACAATGTCCATGTCTGCCATTGCCGCATGTGCCAGAAGGCGGTGGGCGGGCCGTTCGCGGTGATCTGCCCTGTCGACAAGGTGAACTTCCACATCACCCGCGGCGCGATCAGCTGGTTCAAGAGTTCTGAGCTCGCCAACCGTGGCTATTGCCGAGATTGCGGTACGCCGCTGATCTTCGACTACCCCTGGGCCCCCGATATCGGCGTGCTCTCCGGCGCTTTCGACCAACCGGACCGCGTGCCGCCGGTGATCCAGTACGGCAACGAGAGCCGTGTCAGTTGGTACGCGCACATCGGCGAGCTACCGGGAAATGCGCCAACCTACTCGGTCGACCCCGAAGGCCGCCTTGGTCGAATTAGTGCCTCCAACCGGCAACACCCCGACCACGATACGAGTGACTGGCCACCGCGAGGCACCGATGTCTGAGGCTCACCTGAGCGGTGGCTGCCAATGCGGCGCCGTGCGCTACGCGCTGCTGAAGCAGCCGGAGCGTCCTGCCGTCTGCCATTGCCGGATGTGCCAGAAGGCCATGGGCAACGTCTTTGGTACCTTTGCTGGGGTCGAGCCCGAGTTCTTCGAGTTGACGCGAGGCGAGTTCTCGGTGTTCCGCTCGTCGGACGAGGGCGAGCGCCTGTTCTGTAGCCGGTGCGGGACGCCACTGGCCTGGCGTGCGGCCGGTGGCGGGTGGATTTCTGTGACCATCGGCTCACTCGACGAGCCCGAACGCGTGCCTCCGATCCGTTACTATGGCGAAGAGGGGCGAATTAGCTGGGCAGCCGACGCGATCGCGCATTTCGCGACCGTCAGCGGCACCGGCCAGAAGCCCGGCCACTCGGATCACATCCGACAAAGCAACCGGCAACACCCCGACCACGACACGGCCGAATGGCCACCCCGTAACTGAGTATTTCGCCATGACTGCCCAAGCTAAGGAACGCCTCTACCTGTTCGACACCACGCTGCGCGACGGCGCGCAGACGGCCGGCATCGAGTTCTCGCTCGAGGACAAAATTTCGGTCACCGCGCTGCTCGAGCGCCTCGGGGTCGATTACATCGAGGGCGGCTATCCCGGCGCCAACGTCATCGACGACCAGTTTTTCACCGAGAGCCGTACCCGCGACGCCATCTTCACCGCTTTCGGCATGACCAAGCGGGCAGGGCGTTCGGTCGGCAATGACCCGGGCGTGCAGGCGACGCTCAACGCCGTGTCCGATGCGGCCTGCTTCGTCGGCAAGTCCTCGTCGCACCAGGTGAGGGTCGCGCTCGGCATCACGCTCGAGGAGAACCTCGAGAGCCTGCGCGAAACCGTCGAGGCCACAGTCGCTGCCGGCAAGGAAGCGCTGGTCGATTGCGAGCACTTCTTCGATGGCTACAAGTCCGACCCCGACTATGCGCTGCGTTTCGTCCGCACCGCGCTCGATGCCGGGGCGCGCTGGGTGGTGCTCTGCGACACCAATGGCGGCACCATGCCGTCCGAAGTCGCCGAGATCGTCGGTGCGGTCAGCAAGGTCGTTCCCGGCGATCACCTGGGCATCCACGCCCATGACGATACCGGCCAGGCCGTCGCCAATACGCTGGCCGCCGTCGCCGCCGGGGTCCGCCAGATCCAGGGCACGCTCAACGGCATCGGCGAGCGCTGCGGCAACGCCAACCTCATCACCCTCATCCCGACGCTGGCGCTGAAGCCGGGCTTCGCCGATCGCTTCGAGATCGGCGTCAGCAGCGAGCAGCTCGCCGATCTCACCTCGATCTCGCGCGCCTTCGATGATCTGCTCAACCGCGCTCCGGCGCGGCAATCGCCCTATGTCGGCACCTCGGCCTTCGCCACCAAGGCAGGCATCCATGCCTCGGCGCTGGCCAAGGACTTCTCGACCTACGAGCATGTGCCGCCCGAAGTCGTCGGCAACGAACGCAACATCATGGTCAGCCAGCAGGCCGGCAAATCCAACCTGCTCGCGGCGCTGAAGCGCCACGGTATCGAGCTCGGCAAGGACGACCCGCGCCTCGAACGATTGCTGCGCACCGTCAAGGAGCGCGAGGCGCGCGGCTATTCCTATGATGGCGCCGATGCGAGCTTCGTCGTCCTGGCGCGTCAGGTGCTCGGCACGCTGCCCGAGTTCTTCGATGTCGAGAGCTACCGCGCCAGCGTCGAGCGTCGGCACAATGCCCGCGGCGAGCAGATCACCGTCACCGAGGCGGTGGTCAAGATTTCGTATCGGCGACGACCTGCTGATGTCGGTGGCCGAAGGTAACGGCCCGGTCAACGCGCTCGACCTTGCGATGCGCAAGGATCTCGGGGTGTTCTCCGCGCGCATTGCCGATCTCGAGCTGGTCGATTTCAAGGTGCGTATTCTGGACGGCGGCACGGGCGCGGTCACCCGTGTACTGATCGAAAGCCGTGATGGTACCGGCGAGCGCTGGTACACTATCGGGGTCAGTCCCAACATCATCGACGCCTCATTTGAGGCGCTTTACGAGTTGATTACCTATAAGTTGATGAAATCAGAGGCAGCCTGAGACGCCGGAACGGTAGGGGCAGGTTGCCCGCGCCCCCGGAGGCCCCGCTGAGCCGGACCGACGATCGCCGTACTTTGCTGCTCGCCCTCGGTGCCGCCGGGGTGACGCTGGCTGTCGTCCTCGGCATCATCGGGCTGCCTGCCGTCAATGCCTGCTCGGCCGATCCGCGTGGCGTCGTTACCTGCCTGCGCGACATGGCCGACCGCAAGTTCGATCTTCCCGGCAGCGTCCCCGGACCAGCCGCCGGGACGGCGCCGGCCGAGCAGCCGGCGTTGCCGGCTGTCGTCGCCGCCGCCCATCCCCCGGCCGCTTCCGGCGGGCCGTTGCAAGCGCCGGCACTTGAGTTCACCTCGGCACCGATCGAACAGGCAGTCGCCCCGGCGCCGCCGGTCGAAGCTCTCGCCGAAGCCGAACTCCCCAGCCTGCCGCCAGCACCGCTGGCTCCAGCGTCGCTGGAGCTGCCGGCAACCCCGTTGCCGCAGCTCGAGCCCGCACCGCCGACGCCGGAAGCGCCCGTTGACGCGGCCGAGCCCGGGCCTCTTACGCCTGAAGACACTGCCCTGAGCTGGAGCGGTCTCCCCGTCGCATCCGATGCCGAAGAGCCGGCTGCCAAGGCATCGAACGTTCGGCAGGATGCGCCCACCGCGGCGGCGGTGAACGCGCCACCCTCGACGCAGCCGGCACCGTCCGAACCCGCTCCATCTCCGGCCAACGCTCAGCAGCCCGAGCCGATCGCGCCGCTACCGACCCGCCCGCCCGCGGCGCCGCTCGTGGTAGCCAACGCCGAGCCGGCGACCGCCCAACCGCCGCCCTCGGTAGTCGCCGCGCCGGTCATCCTTGCCCCGACCATCGATGCCATCGAGCTCGATGCCGGTCAGAGCTCCGTTTCCGGCTCCGGGCCCGCGGGCGCCTTGATGCGCCTTTATGCCGATGGCGTGTTGATCGGCGAAAGTCCGGTTGAGGAAGGCCGATGGCTCGTCGAATCCAGCAACCTGCTCGACCGACCCCGCCGTGAGCTGCGCGTCGAAGCCATCGAACCCGATACGGGTAAGCTGCTCGGTGTCGCTGCCATCACCGTCGAAGTCGAACTGCCCGACGGCGGCGCGCCGCCCGATGAGCGTCCCGAGCATGCGCCGGACCTCGGCAGTGGCGTTGCCCCCACCGCCCCCACCGGGTCGGCATCGCCGATCGCCCCGGGCCCGGCCTCGACGCTACCGCCCCCCGCCGGTTCTGAGTTCGCCGATAATGAGGCGCCAACAGTCGATACGGCGCCCAGCGCGCCCGAGCTTGCCGTCCTCGAGCCCGAGGTCGAGCCCGAACCGCTGCCCCCTCTCGCCACGGTGGTGCCGCGGGGCGAGTCCGCATCGGTGGAGATCCTCGCCCCGTCGAGCCTCGAGCCCACCGTTCTGCCGTTTGCCGACCCGGATGCCGACGACCAGTCGACTACTCTCCTCGCAACGCCTGATGCGCCGGCGCTGATCGCCGCGTTTGACGTCAGCTATCCGCAGCCGGCAACGCCGCCCGGCCAACCCGTAACCATCCTGCGGCTGCTGCCGTTCGGCGATCCGGATGAGGGCCGCTACAATGTCGGCAAAGCCATCATCCGCCACGGCGACACGCTGTGGAGTGTCGCCCGCCGCTACTACGGCCACGGCATCCACTACCGCACCATCTTCCACGCCAACCGCGAGCTGATCTGCCGCCCCTCGCGCATCTTCCCGGGCCAGGTTTTCGACCTGCCCCTGGTGACGGACGACTAGTGGGAAGCTGATAGAGACGGCCCCCTCCCATCCTCCCCCATGAAGGGGGAGGTGCCCTGCCGGCGCGTTTTGCACGATCCAGCTACAGCCGCGACTTTTCACCTCCCCCTTTATGGGGGAGGCCGGGAGGGGGCCGCCTCTATCAGCCAGCATAGCTCCCCGCGAGGCGACCCATTCTCTGACACCGTCCCGCCGCGAATCCGGTTCAACTGCCCAGTCAGGCAGGTGGTTTCGCCTTGCCTTGGCGAGGCCGATCTTTTATCGCTGAATAACGATGAACCCGATGCATGACGACGACATCGCCAATGTGATGCGGGCCCTCGGACACCCCGTCCGGCTCAACATCCTGCGCATCCTCGCCGCCCAGCGGGCGGGCGATTGCTGCTGTACCGATGTCACGCAGAACCTGTCATTGGCGCAGTCCACCGTCAGCCAGCACATCAAGGTACTGCTTGACGCGGGCCTCGTCGAGCGTCACCCCAAGGGCACGCGCAATTGCTACTCGCTGCGTGCCGATCGGCTGGCCGATTTCGGCGTCGCCTGCACCGGCTTGTTCACCGGCCTCACCGATCACCCGGTCAAAGAGCTCGCCTGATGTCTTCCGCCGATGAGGCAACCAAGCGCCCCACCGTCAGCGCGGAGGAGGGCGGCCTGCTTTCCACCGTTCGCAACCTCTGGGGCTATATGTGGCCCGAGGGTCGCCCCGACCTGAAATGGCGGGTCATTCTCGCCATCGGCGCCCTGCTGGTTTCGAAGGTCGCCACCACGCTGATCCCCTTCGTCTACAAATGGATCATCGACAGCCTCGACGGCGCCACGCCCGACAGCGCGTTGATCCTCGGCCTCGCCGTGCCGATCGTCCTCGTTGTCGCCTTCGGCGTCGGCAACATCATCGATGCCGGCTTCCAGCAACTGCGCGACGTGCTGTTCGCCTCGGTCGGCCAGCACGCGGTGCGCAAGCTCGCTCTGCAGACCTTCCAGCACCTGCACAAGCTGTCGCTGCGCTTTCACCTGGCCCGCCGCACCGGCGGCCTGAGCCGGGTGATCGAACGCGGCACCAAGGGCATCGAGACCATCGTGCGCTTCACGATGCTCAACACCGCCCCGACGCTGGTCGAGTTCGTCATCACCGGCGTCATCTTCATCGTCATGTTCGGCGTCAGCTACCTCAGCGTGCTGGTCGTCACCGTCTGGCTCTATCTGTGGTTCACCATCAAGGCGTCGAACTGGCGCATCGCCATCCGTCGCGACATGAACGACAGCGACACCGATGCCAACGGCAAGGCCATCGACAGCCTGCTCAACTTCGAGACGGTGAAGTATTTCGCCAACGAGAAGATGGAGGCCCAGCGCTTCGATGCCTCGATGGAAAAGTACGAGCGCTCCGCCGTCCGCATCTGGACCTCGCTGGGTTTCCTCAACTTCGGCCAGGCGCTGATCTTTTACGCCGGTACGGTGATCATCCTGATCATGGCGGTGCTCGGGGTGATGAACCGCACGTTGACCTTGGGCGATTTCGTGCTGCTCAACACCTTCCTGATGCAGATCTACCGGCCGCTCAACTTCATCGGCTTCGTCTATCGCGAAATCCGCCAGGGCCTCACCGACATCGAAGAGATGTTCAAGCTGCTCGACCGCGCTCCCGAAATTCAGGACAAGCCGGGTGCCAAGCCGCTCGATGTCACCGGCCCGGTGGTGAAGTTCGACAACGTAAAGTTCCATTACGACGCCGATCGTCCGATTTTGAAGGGCGTCAGCTTCGAGGTCCCGGCCGGCAAGACCATCGCGGTGGTCGGCCCCTCCGGCGCCGGCAAGTCCACCATCTCGCGGCTGCTCTATCGCTTCTACGACGTCATCGAGGGCCAGATCACCATCGATGGCCAGGACCTGCGCGATGTCACGCAGGAGAGCCTCCGCGCCGCCATCGGCATGGTGCCGCAGGATACGGTGCTGTTCAACGACACCATCGCCTACAACATCCGCTACGGCCGTCCGGGCGCGACCGATGAAGAAGTAAGGAAGGCCGCCGAGCTGGCGCAGATCGGCCATTTCATCGAAAGCCTGCCCAAGGGCTATGACACGCCGGTCGGCGAGCGCGGCCTGAAGCTCTCTGGCGGTGAGAAGCAGCGCGTCGCCATCGCCCGCACCATCCTCAAGGGCCCACCGATCCTGATCCTCGATGAGGCCACGTCGGCGCTCGATAGCAAGACCGAAGAAGACATCAAGTCCGCCCTCGACGTGGTGTCGGCCAATCGCACCACCCTGGTCATCGCCCATCGGCTGTCGACCGTGGTCAACGCCGACGAGATCATCGTGCTGCGCGACGGCCAGATCGCCGAACGCGGCACCCATCACCGCTTGCTGGTCAAACAGGGGCTCTACGCCCAGATGTGGAACCGCCAGCGCGAGGCGTCGGAAGCCGAAGAGCGCATGCAGCGTGTCGCCAACGACCCCGAAGGGTTTGTGAAACGCGGCCTGCCCGCGGCGGAGTAGGGAATGGCTCTCGAGGTCCGCCAAGCCGCCGACTCCGAGCGCCCCACCATCGAGCGGCTGATCCAGCTCTATCTCTACGACATGGCCTCCGAGCATCCGTGGCCGCTCGAACCCGATGGCCGCTACGCCTACGATTTCCTTGAGCGCTTCTGGCAGCACCCGTACCTGCTCTATGCCAACGGCGAGCTCGCCGGCTTCGCTCTCGTCATTCGTGGCTGCCCGATCACCGGACGCACCGATTGCTGGTTCATGGCCGAGTTCTTCGTGCTCCGCCCCTACCGCCGGCAGGGCCTTGGCGCTGCCGCAACGCACGATCTGATTGCCCGCTATCCCGGGTCATGGCACGTCGCCGTGCTGCAATCGAACCAGTCCGCGCTGGCATTCTGGGATACGGCACTGGGCTTCCATGGGCCAACGCTGTCACCAATCAGGTTCGACGGCGACGATTGGCTGGTGCACGCCTTCCAATCGTGAACCGCCATCGAGGCAGAGGCCATCCCCACCCTTGATCCCTCCCCATAAGCGGGAGGGAGACGACGGGCTTCCGGCATCATGGTTCTTGCAGTTTCCCTCCCCCTTGTGGGGAGGGTAGCGAAGCAGGTCCTGGCGGAGCCAGGAGCGTTGCGCAGCTGGGTGGGGTGGCGCCCTCGCCAGAGGTCGCTGGAACCGCCCCCTTGACCAATCCGTTGCGCCCGACCAAACAGCATCGGCCAATGACCTTACCATCCTCCCGCAACGCCTCGCTCGACGCTCTGCGCGTCCTCAGCCTGTTCGGCATCGTGACGCTCCACGTCGCGGGTGGCGGTTTCGCCGACAACAAGCCGCTCGGCTTCGTCGTCGACGAACTGAGCCGCTTCGCCGTGCCGGTATTCTTCCTGATGTCGGCCTATTTCTGGAAAGATGCCGACCTCGTTGCACCGCTGCGCCTCGCCGGGAAGGTCGCCCGGCGGGTCATGCCGGCCTTTGCCGTCATCCTCGCCCTCACCATCGCACTTCGCCTGTTCGAGGGCGGACGCCCAGGCTTCGAGCTGACACCGGATGGCCTGCTGTTGCTGCTCTGGTCGGGCGGGCCCGCGTTCCACCTGTGGTTCCTGCCGGCGCTCGTCCTCGGCAGCGCGGTCGTCGCTACCCTGGTGAAGCTCACCGGTCTGCGCTGGACCATCGCCATCACGCTGGTACTGTACCTCATCGGCACGCTCATCGGCGCCTACTCGAAGCCGCTGTTCGGCCACGGCTACCCGTTCTGGATGGATCGCAACGGGCTGTTCTTCGCCCCGATCTTCCTCGTCGCCGGCATCGTGCTGCGCCGCCGCCACGCCGTCTTGGCTGGCCTGCCGATCCCGGCAATCATCGCTGCGCTGGTCACCTTCGCCGCTCTCCATCTCGCCGAGGGCTACTTCGTCGTCGGCCGCTACAGCCTCGGGCACGACTACTCGCTCTCGACCCTCGGCTACGCCCTCGCCGTCGCCATCCTGTTCATGCGGATTGAGCTACACAGCCCGATCTGGTCGACCCTCGGCCAGGCGACCTTCGGCGCCTACCTCATCCACCTGCTGGTGCTGAAAGGTCTCGCCTCTAACCTCGGCCTCGGTCGCCACTCGTGGCTGATGATCGCTCTCGGCTTCAGCATCAGCCTGGGCTTGGCGGTGGCCTGGAGGGCAGGGCGGTCGATACTCGCCAGGCGCTTTGCGGGCGCCTAGAGTTCTGGATCGAACGGCACCGTGTGCTGGTTGAGCCAGCCTTCCAGCACATCCTTGCGGAAGGTCCCGGCCTCCAGGTTGCCGTAGATGAAGGTCTCGAGCTCATCGTTCGTGGCGGAAATGTCCGCGCCATTGAGCTGCAGGAACATTTCGAGGCAGGCGTAGGCGACGCGCTTGTTACCGTCGACGAAGCCATGGTTCATCGCCAGGCTTTCCCAAAGCGCGGCCGCCTCTTCGATGAGGTTGGCGTAGTAACCGGTTTGCGGCCTCAACAATGCGGACTGATCAGTCCCAAATCTCGCACGCCGGTCGCACCGCCGAACTCCTTGATCAGGATCTCATGGATGCGCAACGCTTCATCGAGGGTGACGTAGCGCGTCACAGCGCGCTACTTTGCTAGTGCTTCGTAGAGCGAGCGCCTCCGCTCGATGCTGCGAGCCATCAGCCGCTCGATCGCGGGACGGACCTTTGGAGCCGCTCCTCTCTCAACCAGCGCATGGTACTGCTCCGCCGAAACGACATACGCGACATCCCGGCCGTTCTTCTGGATCGCCACCGGCTCGGCCTGTGCCATCTCCAGCACCTGCCCGAACTTGTTCTTCGCATCCGTTGCGGTCATCTCGGCCATGATTGTCTCCTAGCTATGTCAGCTAAAATAGCTACTCTCCCGTTTAGCTACAATAGCTAAAACAGCCAAAAGGCCCGGATCGCTCCGGGCCTTTGCAATGCTTGTGACTGACGTCCGGCTTACTCGGCCGCCTGGCGGCTGACCACCGTCACGCCATCCTGCTCGGTTTCGACGAGGCCCGAACCTTCGGTCTTGATGAACCGCTTCGCGCTGTCGATGTCGGCCGGGATCTCCACTGTCTCGCCTTCCGGCGTAACGGCGGTGTGCTTGCGCCCACCGAACATCGCCCGGAACGGCCACGCGATGGCGTTACCGATGGCGCCGAACATCGCGCCGAACAACTGGCCGATCCAGCCGTTCTTGATCACGCTGGGGGCGGTGATCATCACCGGCACCATCACCAGGGTGAGGGCGGTCGAGACGAACAGGCCCGAAACCAGCGCAGCCGAGAGGTGGGTGAACCACGAACCGGCGAGGCCGCCCCAGACGATCTCGCGACGGATGAAGTCGAACTCGACGTTCACCGCCATCGGGATCACGCCCAGTGCCGTCACCGTTGCGGTGAGCAGCACCGGCCGCACGCGCTGGGCCGCGGTGATCAGCATCGCCTTGGTCGGCTCCACCCCGTCACCGCGGTTGTAGTGGTTGTAGGTGTCGATCAGCACGATGCCGTTCTTCACCACGATACCCGCCAGCGCCACGATGCCGAGGCCGGTCATGATCGCCGAGAAGCTCATCCCGGTGACCGTCATGCCCAGCATCACGCCGGCGATCGACATGACCACCGTCGAGAGCGTCACCAGCACCTGGTAAAAGCTGTTGTACTCCAGCAGCAGCACCAGGAAGATGATGAACAGCGCCGCCGCCAGCGCCTGCACGATGAAGGCATTGGTATCGCCGATCTGCTCGTCCGCGCCGCCGAACGCCACCTTGGTGGTCGACGGGAAGCCCTGCGTCGCCACCCACTCCTTGAGCTGGGTGACCTTGGCGTCGGTTGCCACGCCCGGCGTCAGGTTGGCCGCGACGTTCATCACGTAGAGGCCGTTCTTGCGGCTGATGTTGGCGACCTTCGGTACGGCTTCGCGCTTGATGAAGTTCGACACCGGCACGAGGCCCTGCGCCGTCACCACACGCAGCGAGTTGAGGCTGTCGAAGCTGCGCTCCTCGAGCGGCAGGCGGACACGGATGTCGAGTTCGTCATCCGCATCGTCCGGCCGGTACGAGCCGAGCTTCACCCCCGAGGTGACCAACTGCACATAGGGGCTGAGCTCGCGCACGCCGATGCCGTACTTGGCGGCAGCCACGCGGTCGATCGTCACTTCCCAGTCGATACCGGGGGAGGGACGGCCATCTTCCACGTCGATGGTGTCGCCGAGGTCGTTCTCCACGTAGTTGCGGAGCTTGGTGACCACCGGCGTCAGGTCGGCATAGTTCGTGCTCTCGACCGTCAGGTTGATCGCCTTGCCGGCCGGCGGCCCGTTCTCCTGCGCGGCGATCTGCACTTCGAGGCCCGAGATGTCCTTCACCCGGTCACGGATATTCTGGAAAATCTCTTCGGCTTTGACGCGCTCGTTCCACGGCTGCAACTGCAGGTTGAACTGCCCGATGGTGTCCGGCGGACCGCCGCTCGAGAAGCCGTCGCCGCCGCCGGAGAAGGTCATGATCGAGTTCCTGCACACCCTGCACCTGCAGGATCTGCTTTTCGACTTCCACCAGCATGTCGCGGATCTCGGTCGGCGAGTAGTTGCCGCGCGCGATCACGTTGACCGTGCCGAACTCGGCTTCGGAGGCCGGGAAGGCTTCCATGCCGGTCGGGTTGGCGATGTAGGCGTAGAACATGAAGCCGACAATGGTGAAGCCGGCGAGCAGCGTCAGGATCGGGTGTCGCACCAGGTGCTGCAGCGTGCGCACGTAGACGCCCGTCGCACCCCTGACCTTCTTCACGTCGAACTTGTCCGGATACATCACGACGTCCGCGGCCTCCTTGGCCTTGGGGTCGACGTGCTTGGACGCAATGATCGCTCCGATCACCGGCATGAACACCAGCGCCGACAGCAGCGAGGCGCACATCACCACGATCACGATGATCGGCAGGTAGCTCATGAACTTGCCGATAATGCCCGGCCAGAACAGCAGCGGCACGAAGGCGCCCAGCGTCGTGAAAGTGGCCGAAACCACCGGCACGAACATCTTGCGCGCCGCGAGGATGAACGCCTCCTTCTTGCTGACGCCTTCCTGCAGCTTTCGTTCGGCGTACTCGACCACCACGATTGGATCGTCGACGAGCACACCCACCGCCAGCACCAGGCCGAACATGATCATCATGTTGATGGTCATGCCGAGCATCTGCACCACGAGGAACGCGATCATGAACGAGATCGGGATCGAAGTGCCGATCATCAGCGCCGGGCGCACGCCGAGCGTGGCAACGCAGGTCACCATCACCAGCGCCACCGCGGTCAGCACCGCCGCTTCGAGCGAGCGGAACAGGTTCTTGGTGGAATCGCCTGGTCGACAAGGAAGCTGTGCTGGATGCCCGACGGCCAGTCCTTGGTGAACTCGGTGGTGACCGAGCGCACCTTGTCGGAGATGTCGATGACGTTGGTGCCGAGCTTTTTGATCACGCCCAGCGTGATCGCCTGCTGGCCGTTGACATGCGCGTATTCGGTCGCGTCCTTGAAGGTCCGGGTGATGGTCGCCACGTCGCCGAAGGTCACGACATTGTCGCCGTCTGCCTTGATCGGCAGCGAATAGACATCCTCTGCCGTGGTGATCAGACCCGGCACCTCGACGTTGAACGAACCCTGTCCGGTATTGAGCGTGCCGCCCGGCACCACCATGTTATTCTTGGCGAGCGCGTCGAACAGCTCGCTGGCCGTGAGGTTGTAGGCCTCCAGCCGGCTCATATCGATGGTGACCGCCAGCATCTCGTCGCGCGAGCCGGAAATGCTCACGCTCTGCACCGTCGGGATGGCTTCGAGTTCTTCCTTGAGGTCCTTGGCGCGCTGCACCAGGGTGCGCTCCGGCACATCGCCATAGAGGGCCACCGAGATGGACGGCACGTCGGTGAACGAGATTTCCGTCACCGACGGCACCGTCGCATCGTCGGGAAGGTCGCCGGCGACGCCGTCGAGCTTGGCGCGGATGTCGGCCAGCGCCTTGTCGGCATCGGCGTTGACGTCGAACTCGAGGAATACCGAGGCGTGGCCGGTGGACGAGGTCGAAGTGTAGTTCTTCAGCCCGTCAATGTCCTTGACGCGATCTTCGATCGGCTTGGCCAGGAGCCGCTCCGCGTCGCGCGGAGAAACGCCGGTCTGGCTGGTCGAAACGTAGAAGTACGGAATGTCGATCGCCGGGAAGCTCTCCTTGGGCAACGACATGTAGGCGCTGAAGCCGGCGAGGAGCAGCAGCGCCATCACCGTCAACACAACCCGCGGCATGCGCAGGATGCGTTCGAGGAAATTCATCATGACTGCACCCCTTCAGCCTTGGTCTCGGCCTCTACCGAGTCCGGCTGCCCCGTAACATTGGTCGCGTTGACCTTCTGACCCGGCACGACATATTCCTGGCCCATCGTGATCACGTCGATCGACGGGGGCAGGCCCGTGACCCAGACGCCCTGGCGGAGTTCGAGATAATCGTCACGGGGTAGAACTCGACGACGCTGTCCTTCACCGAGCGCACCCCCAGGGTGCCCTCGTCGTTCAGCGTCAGCACCGATTGCGGCAAGAGGTGCGCCGGCACCGTACCCATGGTGACCATGGCGGTTGCCGTGACGCCCGACAGTACCTTGCCGTCGGCGTTCGGAATCTCGATCTCGATCGGGAACGAGCGGGTGGCCTCGTCGGCGAGCGAGGCGATGTAGCTCACCTTGCCCTCGACGCTCTGGCCGGTCACCGTCTCCACCTTGGCCGACAGCCCGAGCTCGGCGCGCGCGATCCGGGCTTCCGGCACGTTGGCGACGAACAGCATCGGGTCGAGTTCGACCACCGTGGCGCAGGGCTGGCCGGGGCTCAGCACGCTACCCACCGTCGCCACCGGATCCTGCACGATGCCGGCGACCTTGGTGGTCACCTTGGCGCGGTCGAACTCCTGCTTGGCCTGGTCGAACGCCGTCTGCGCCTGGCGCAGGGCGCTTTCCGCCGCGATGCCGGTATTGCTGGCCGCAAGGCCCTTGTCGCGCAGCGCCTTGTTGGAGTCGTAGCCATTCTGCGCCTGGGCGAGGGCGGCTTCGGCCTGCGCCACGGCAGCGGCGCGAGTGCCTTCCTCGAGCGTGCAGATGACGTCGCCGACCTTCACCGTCTGGCCCTTGGTGACGTTGACCGCCGTCACCACGCCCGAAGTCTCGGGGGTGATGGTGGTCATGGTCTTCGCCTTGGTGCGGCCGCGCAGCGGCACTTCCACCGGCATGGCCTGCATGGTGTAGGTCTCGGTCCGCACCGACTGGGCCGGCGCCGATGCGCCGCTGGCCTCGGCCACGCGTTCCGCGATCGTCAGGGCCGGATCGACCGCGCCCGCGGCGCCGTGAGGCTTCGTCTCGGCACCCTCGGCATCCTTGCTGAAGAACGAAATGATCGGCTTTTCGCCATTGCCGGGGCCGTTGCCGCCGGCCACGAAAACGCCGCTGCCGAGCCACAGGGCCCCGACAATGACAATGGCGCCGGCAACGCCGTAAGAAACGATCGCACGCATTCTGATACCCTCTATTCCGCTGCTGCAGCGTCGTCCCTGTCGGAACGGGCCAGCGCTATCAGTTCATCCCCGTGCGCCTCGATGTAGTCACGAGCCGCTTGCATACAAGTGCGCCCGTAATCGATGACCCAGGCGTCTCCGGGGTGGTTGTGTTGTTGTTTGAGCCGGTCGAAGTCGGCGAGCGTCGCGTCGATCTCGACGATTCGTTCGTTCAGTCGCTGCTCGACCAGTGACTGCGGGAGTTCCGAGGCGAAGCGCAGGAACAGCAGGAACTCGCTGCGGAACTCGTCTTCGCCAAGCTTTTCGAACATCGATTGGATGAACGCAGCGCGTCCGGCCGGGGTGATCGAATAGATCTTCTTGGCGGGCTTGCCGTCCTGCTGTTCGACGCGCGCCGTGACCAGCTTTTCCTGTTCGAGGCGCGCCAGTGAGGGATAGATCGCCCCATAGCTGGCGTCGATGAAATACGAATACTCCCCTTCAACGGAGAGCTTTCGGATCTCATATCCAGTCGCGTCGCCATCATAGAGGATGGCTAGGCAGATGGTTCTGACGTTCATTGGCTTCCTATCCGGCCGGCATATAACGGACCAGCATATGCCGGGCCTATATATGGAGCCGGAATAAAGCGCAACAAGGGCTGGAAGAGGGGCTGCCATGCATTTTCTTCATGGCCAACCGTTTGAATACTAACGGTTTCCGTCAGGCGTCGGCGAACCGCAGCATTTCGGCGAGGGCCCGAAGCGCCAGCTTTTCGCTGGCGGCAGCCACGAACCAGGCATTGAGGAACCCGTCGTCACGGTGGCCGCAGGTCAGCGGCGCCCCGTCCATTCCCAGTACCACGCCGCCTGCCGCTTGCAGCACCGCCTGGCCCGCCGCCGTGTCCCATTCCGAAGTTGGGGTGAATCGCGGGTAAAGCTGCGCAGCGCCTTTAGCGAGCAGGCAGAACTTCAGCGACGAGCCGACTGACACGTCCTCGGCCACCTCGAGCGTGTCGCAGAGTTCGGCCAGCGCGGCATGCCCATGCGAGCGGCTGGCGACGATCCGCAATGGGTGCTCGGTCTCAGCCACCCGCAGCGGCCGCACATCCTCGACTTTGCCGTCGGTCGCGCGGCCGGCAAATGCTCCGTCTGGTCCGCCCCAGTAGATCTCGCCGCTCGCCGGCGCCAGCACGACGCCGCTCACCGGATGCCCGTCTTCGCAATAGGCGATGTTCACGGTGAACTCGCCGTTGCGCTTCAGGAACTCCTTGGTGCCGTCGAGCGGGTCGACCACGAAGTAGCGCGCCCCCAGCTCGGGAATCCGCCCCGCTGCGACGCTCTCTTCTGCCAGCACCGGCAGGCCGGTCTCAGCGAGGAACTCGAGAATGATCGCCTCGGCCCGCTGGTCGGCCTCCGTTACCGGAGAACCATCGGCTTTTTCCATTGCCACCACCTGGCGATGGTAGACCTCGAGGATCACGTCCGAGGCCGCCATGGCGGCACGGTTCATCAGTTCGGCCAGCGGCAGGCTCATCGGATTTCGACATCCAGTCCGAGATCGAGCGGCTTGGCGCCCATGGTGATCTGGCTCGACGAGATATAGTCGACGCCGGTCTCGGCAATGGCGCGCACCCGCTCCAGCGTCACCCCGCCCGAGGCTTCGAGCCGGGCGCGGCCGGCGTTCAGCTTCACCGCCGCCCGCAGCAGGTTATTGTCCATATTGTCGAGCATGACGATCGTTGCGCCCGCTTCGAGCACGTCGCCAAGTTCGTCGAGGCTCGTCACTTCGATCTCGATCGCCACCAGGTGCCCGGCCGCGGCGCGCGCCGCGCGATAGGCCTTGGCCGCGCCGCCGGCCACCGCAATGTGGTTGTCCTTGATCAGGATGGCGTCGCTGAGCGCGTAGCGGTGGTTAAAGCCGCCGCCGCAGCGCACCGCGTATTTCTCGAACGCCCTGAGCCCCGGCGTGGTCTTGCGCGTGTCGCAGATGCGGGCACGGGTACCGGCTACAGCTTCGACAAACTTATGCGTATGTGCGGCGATGCCACTGAGATGATTTAGGAAGTTGAGCGCCGTGCGCTCCCCGGCCAGCAACTGCCGGGCATCGCCCGACACCACGGCGACGATATCGCCCTTGGCGACCCTCGCGCCATCGGCCACCTGCGGATCGAACGACACGGCATCCCCCAACTGCCGGAACACCTCCAGCGCCAGCGGCAACCCGGCGATCACCCCCGGCTCGCGCGCCGACAGCGTCGCCGTCGCGGCCGCACTTGGCGGAATGGTCGCCTGGGAGGTGAGGTCGCCTGCGAGCCCCAAATCTTCGGCGAGGGCGCGACGAACCGCGTCCTCGACGAGGGCAAAGGGCAGGGCGCCGATGGTGCTGTCGTGCATGATGGGGGCTCTGGTATTGCGGCGAGCGGTTTACGCGACGCCGTCAACCCGCGCAATGCCACCGCGGCCCGGACAGCCAACTCCGGGACGAGCGTCCCGGCGCGGGACCTTTATGTGTCGGGATCATGCGCCCCTCGAGGCGCGGTGGTGAGGCGGCGCTCACCCGTCGGTCATCCCCATAGACAAGCCACAATCCCCGGTCTAATTGAACATCGTTTACCGGAGTTGCGCCATGGCCCGTCGTGCCGATCATTCCAGGGAAGAGCTTGCGAGCCTGGTCGTCAACACCGCCGAGGAACTGATCGCCGAAGAGGGCATCGACGCGTTCTCCGCCCGCTCGCTCAGCCGCGCCATCGGCTACACCGCCGGCACGCTCTACCATCACTTCAAGGACCTCGACGATATCGTCACCCAGGTGAACACCCGCACCCTGGTCGGCCTCGCCCAGGCCTTCGCCGACGCGGCGCCGTCCGATGATCCGCGCCAGATGCTGCACAACTACGCCGATGCATTCCTCGGCTACATCAGCTTGAAGCGGAACCTGTGGAACGCGCTGTTCGAGTTTCGCCGCAAGCCCGACCAGCCGGTGCCGCCCTGGTACATCGAGGCCATCGCCTCGCTGATCCGCATCATCGCCCAGTGCTTCTACCAGATCCGCCCGGACCTCGACGAAAAGACCGCCCGCCAATCCGGACAGCTGGTCTTCGCCTCGATCCACTCGGTCGTCTCGCTCGACAGCTCCGGTCGCCTCAGCCTCATCATGGACCGCGATATCGGCAAGGTGGTGCACGAGTTGGTCGACATGCACATCCTCGCCTACACGCACCGGGCGAAGTAGGGCAGCGCGGGCTCGCTGCTCGACATCGCCCGAAACTCGGTGTCATCCCTGCGAAACACTTTCGCAGGGATGACAGCCGGTGGGTAGGGCACGATCGTAACTCAGCGCATATGCGCGAAGGCGGGGACCCAGTGGGATCTCTCAGCTTCGGCGAGTGACGCAGCATCCCACTAGGTTCCCGCCTGCGCGGGAATGACATCGGTGGGTACAAATTCGCCATGCCGCGCCGTCAACGTGAGGCCGGGGAGAGCGGCTATCTTCACCTCGTCGCTCGCCCCAACCCATTGATTCCACTTAACATCAAAGCCGAACTAAACGACGTTCAATTTAGTGCTTGAACGACGTTTAAAATCCTGTATGTTGATCCTCGTGAACAGCGTTCAATAAGACGCCGACACCAACCGAAGGGAGACGTACTGCGATGTTGAACGTTCTGAAGACCTTGTTCCTGGGGGCCTCGGCCCGTGCCGAAGAGCAACTGACCGATCACTTCGCCATCGACCTGATCGAACAGAAGATCCGCGAGGCCGAGGGGGCACTGTCGCTCGCCAAGACGACGCTCGCCGCGCTGATCATCCGCCAGCGCAACGAGACCCAGACCCTCACCCGCCTCGAGACCCAGATCGCCGACCTCGAGACCCGGGCCCGCCAGGCCCTGGCTGCCGGCCGCGATGACCTTGCCGCCGATGCCGCGAGCGCCATCGCCAACCTCGAGAACGAGCGGGCTGTGCGTCGCGACACCCTCGGTCAGCTCGCCAACCGCGTCGCCCGTACCCAGGCCTCGGTGGAAAAAGCCAACCGCCGCATCATCGACCTGCGCCAGGGCATGATCTCGGCCCGCGCCGCCGATGCCGAGCGCAAGGCGCAGAAATCGCTCAATCGCTCGATCGGCAGCACCAGCTCGATCCGCGAGGCTGAAGACCTGATTGCCCGCGTCGTCAACGGGCCGGATCCCTTCGCCGAGAGCGAAGTGCTCGACGAAATCGACGCCGGGCTCACTGAGACCGGTATCCGCGACCGCCTCGGCGAGGCCGGCTTCGGCGACAAGACCAAGGTCCGTGCCGACGACGTGCTCGCCCGCCTCAAGTCCACCAGTCTCTAAGCCTCAATCGCAACTGCATTCGCACCAAAGGGAAGCTGAAAAATGAACTCCGACAACAACCAGATCTATATCGCTTTCAACGCTGCCGGCGTTGCCGCCGCGCTCTTCCTGCTCTCGCTGTCGCTTTGGCTGGCGCCGGTCGACCTCTCGACCAAGGGGTATTGGGGCATGGGCATCGTGCTGCTGATGGGGAGCCTGGTGAACCTCGTCAAATACCGCACCGACGACCGCAACGCCCGCGACGTCGTCCGCCAGCTCGAGCAGGCCAAGAACGAAAAGATCCTCAAGGATTACGTCGGCAACCAGTGATCCCAGGGTCACTGCGTTTGCAGTGATCCCCGGGTCACTACTTTTGTGATCCCAGGGTTACTTGTGATACGGGGTCACTGCGTGATCCCAGTCACCCGCCGACGTCGAAGCCCCGGGCACTGCCCGGGGCTTCTTGTCGTCACCCCAGCCGATACGGCACCACCTCGCGCCGATCGACATCGATCTCGAGCCGCGCATCCATCGGCGGCACCGAGCGCTGGATGCAGTTGCTGCGCGGACAGATCCGGCAACTGATCCCGATCGGCTCGAACCCGCGGCCGAGGTCGAGGTCGGCCGCGTAGGTGAGTTTGCCGGCATGCGCCACCTCGCAGCCCAGCGCATAGGCATAGCGCCGCACCGGTCCGCGAAACCCGCCGGTGTGCTTTTCCTCCGACCAGGCAAGGCAGAGGTAGCGATTGCCATCCGGCGTCTCCGCCAGTTGCCGGGCGATCCGTCCATTATGCTCGCCGAACACCCGATGCACGTTCCACAGCGGGCAGGCCCCGCCAAAGCGCGGGAACTGCAACGGTGTCGCTGAGTGCCGCTTGGTGATGGTTCCCGCCGCATCGACCCGCGCGAAAAAGAACGGCACTCCGCGCGCCTTCGGCCGCTGCATGGTCGAAAGCCGGTGCCCGACCTGTTCCATCGACGCGCCGAACTCAAACGCCAGCTCCTCGACGTCGTAGCCGGTGCGATCCGCAGCGGCGAGGAACGCCCCATAGGGCATCTGCAGCGCTCCGGCGAAATAGTTGGCGAGGCCGAGCCGGCAGATATCAGCCGCCTGCCGGGTCTTGAACTCGGCTTTGCCGACGATCTCGTCGATCAGCGCCGCCTGTTCGACCAGCGCCAGTTGCACCCCGAGCTGGAAATACTGCGTCGCCGGCGCCAGCCGGCCATTGAGCACGATGGTGCGCGAGGCCCGCTCGAACCGCCGCAACTGCTCGGGCGAGTTCGGCTCCTCGAACACCACCGAAATCTGGTGCCGGGTGGTGAGGTAACTGGCCAGCCGCTCGAGCCGTCCGTGCAGCGCGAGCCCGACCGTCCCGGCGAGGCTCTCCGCTGCCAGATCAAGCGGATCGATGTAGTTGTTGGCGTAATGGAAGAAGTCGCGCACTTCCTCGTAGCTGGTCTGCAAACCTGGGCCGCCCACCATCGCAGCGTCCGCACCGAGCAGCCGCTCGTTGGCTTTGCGATAGGCTTCATAGAGCCGCAGCATTGCGCGCGCCGTGTCGGGCGCGCTGCTTGCCACCGACTTCAGCTCGATCAACCCGGGCGCCGTCTCGCCGAACAGCGGATCGGCCATCGCTTCGCGCAGGTCAGCCAATACCCGATCGGCGCCCTCCGAGGTCAGCTCGCCGAGATCGAGCCCAAAATTCTCCGCCAGCGTCAGCATCAGCGCCGCTGTCAGCGGCCGCTGGTTGTTCTCGATCTGGTTGAGATAGGACACCGAGATTTCGAGTCGCCGCGCCAGCTCGCGCTGCGTCAGCCCCGCCTTGTTGCGCGCCGCCCGTACCCGAGCCCCAGCAAAGATCTTCCGGTCCGCCATTCGCAAGTTCGCAATTTCACAGTTTGCAATTTCGCAGAATTAGCAGGTCCGCACATTCCTGTCTCTCGTGATGGCAGCGAACGATGTATGTTCGTGACAAGCTAAGGGCAGGGAACTCCATGCAAAAGATCATCGCCGCACTCGATCGGCGGCGCGATGAGGCCCGTCTCGGTGGTGGCCGGAAGCGCATCGACGCCCAGCACGGCAAAGGCAAGCTCACCGCCCGCGAGCGCCTCGAGGTGTTGCTCGATCCCGGCTCATTCGAAGAATACGACATGTTCGTCACCCACCGCGCGGTGGATTTCGGCATGGAGCAGAACATCATCCCCGGCGATGGTGTGGTCACCGGCTGGGGCACCATCAACGGCCGTCTCACTTACGTGTTCAGCCAGGATTTCACTGTCTTCGGCGGCTCGCTCTCAGAGACCCATGCCCAGAAGATCTGCAAGATCATGGATCTGGCCGTGCAGAACGGCGCGCCGGTGATCGGCCTCAACGATTCCGGCGGCGCCCGCATCCAGGAGGGGGTTGCGGCGCTGGGCGGCTATGCCGAAGTGTTCTGGCGCAACGTCCAGGCCTCGGGCGCCATCCCGCAGATCTCGGTGGTGATGGGCCCCACCGCCGGCGGCGCGGTCTATTCCCCGGCCATGACCGACTTCATCTACATGGTGAAGGACACCTCCTACATGTACGTCACCGGCCCGGACGTGGTGAAGACCGTCACCTCCGAGATCGTCACCCACGAAGAGCTCGGCGGCGCCTCCACCCACACCAAGGTTTCGTCGGTCGCCGACGCCGCCTTCGACAATGATATCGAGACGCTGCTCGAAGTGCGCCGGCTGTTCGACTTCCTGCCGCTGAACGCCGCCGACAAGCCGCCGGTGGTCGCCGTCAACGACACCATCGATCGGGCTGAGCCCAGCCTCGATACCCTGATCCCCGACAGCGCTCAAAAACCTTACGACATGCGCGAGGTGATCCTCAAAATCGCCGACGAGGGCGATTTCCTCGAGATCCAGAAGGACCACGCCGGCAACATCCTCGTCGGCTTCATCCGCCTCAACGGCGGCACGGTCGGCGTCGTCGCCAACCAGCCGCTGGTGCTCGCCGGCTGCCTCGACATCAACAGCTCGAAGAAGGCGGCGCGCTTCATCCGCTTCTGCGACGCGTTTTCGATCCCCATCCTGACCCTGGTGGATGTCCCCGGCTTCCTTCCCGGCGTCGCCCAGGAATATGGCGGCATCATCAAACATGGCGCAAAACTGCTGTTCGCCTACGCCGAAGCCACCGTCCCCAAGGTCACCGTGATCACCCGCAAGGCCTATGGCGGCGCTTATGATGTGATGGCGAGCAAGCACATCCGCGCCGACGTCAATTACGCCTGGCCCACCGCGGAGATCGCCGTCATGGGCGCCAAGGGGGCGACGGAAATCCTCTACCGCTCCGAACTCGGCGACAAAGACAAGATCGCCAAACGCACGGCGGATTACGAAGCGCGGTTCGCCAACCCGTTCGTCGCGGCCGAGCGCGGCTTCATCGACGACGTGATCATGCCGCATGGCACGCGCCGGCGGGTAGTGCGCGCGTTCGAAACGCTGAGAAACAAGAAGCAGAGCGTGCCGCTGAAGAAGCACGGGAACATCCCGCTGTGAGGGCGTTGATGCGAACCACCAGCGGCGCCCCTCGCGTCTCCCTCCCCCGTTGCGGGGAGGGATCAAGGGTGGGGGGAGCCGCAGGCTCGACGCTGGGGCAAGGGCACCAATGAGCACCGAACTTGCCCGGAAGCTCCGTCGCAATCCGCCCGAACCCGAGCGCCGCATGTGGGCCATCCTCTTCCCCTTGCGTCGCCAGGGCTACAATTTCCGCCGCCAGGCGCAGATCGGCACTTACTACGCCGACTTCGCCTGCCGTCACCCGGCTTTGGTGATCGAGGTCGACGGCGAAACCCATACGACAGAGCTGGCTCAGTCCAACGATGCGACCCGTGATGACTATTTCGCTGGACGCGGCTACCGCGTGCTGCGGTTCTGGAACAACGACGTCATGGACAACCGGGAAGGTGTCTATCTGACCATCGCCGCAGCTCTGGCCGAGATGTCGAGTTCCGTTGCTCCCCCCACCCTTGATCCCTCCCCGCAACGGGGGAGGGAGACGACTGCCAGCCCCGCTGCCAGACGCCCGGATTCCGACAGGACCACCCCCTGAATGTTCTCCTCCCTCCTCATCGCCAATCGCGGCGAGATTGCCTGTCGCGTCATCCGTACTGCGAGGCGGATGGGCATTCGCACCATCGCCGTCTATTCCGACGCCGATCGCGACGCCGTGCACGTCAAGCTCGCCGATGAAGCCGTGCATATCGGTGGCTCGGCCGCCCGCGACAGCTACCTGTCGATCGACAGGATCGTCGCCGCTTGTAAGCAGACCGGCGCCGAAGCCGTGCACCCGGGCTACGGCTTCCTCTCGGAGAACCCGGCCTTCCCCGCAGCGCTGGAAAGGGCCGGCATCATCTTCGTCGGTCCGCCGGTCAAAGCCATCGAAGCGATGGGCGACAAGATCACCAGTAAGAAGCTCGCGGCTGCAGCCGGCGTCTCCACGGTGCCCGGCCATATGGGCCTCATCGCCGACGCCGAAGAAGCGGTCACCATTTCGCGCACCATCGGCTATCCGGTGATGATCAAGGCCTCGGCCGGCGGTGGTGGCAAGGGCATGCGCATCGCCCACAGCGACGCCGAAGCCCGCGAGGGTTTCGAGCGTTCGAAATCGGAAGCGGCCTCCAGCTTCGGCGACGACCGCATCTTCATCGAGAAATTTGTCACCGAGCCGCGCCACATCGAAATCCAGCTGATCGGCGACCAGCACGGCAACGTGCTGTGGCTCAACGAGCGCGAGTGTTCGATCCAGCGCCGTAACCAGAAGGTGATCGAGGAGGCGCCGTCGCCGTTCCTCGATGCTGCCACCCGCAAAGCCATGGGTGAGCAATCCGTCGCCCTCGCCAAGGCAGTGGGCTACACCTCCGCCGGCACTGTCGAGTTCATCGTCGACAAGCACCGGAACTTCTACTTCCTCGAAATGAACACCCGCCTGCAGGTGGAGCACCCGGTCACCGAACTGATCACCGGCCTCGATCTGGTCGAGCTGATGTTCCGCGCCGCTGCCGGCGAGAAGCTACCGCTGACCCAGGCCGAGGTGCCGCTGAACGGCTGGGCCATCGAAAGCCGCATCTACGCCGAGGACCCGTTCCGCAACTTCCTGCCCTCCACCGGCCGGCTCACCCGCTACAGCCCGCCCGCCGAGGAGGCTGGCGGCGAACTCGTGGTGCGCAACGATACCGGCGTCGCCGAAGGCGGCGAGATCTCCACCTTCTACGACCCGATGATCGCCAAGCTCTGCACCTGGGCGCCCACTCGGATCGCGGCGATCGACGCCATGGAAGTGGCGCTCGACGAGTTCGAGCTCGAGGGCGTCGGCAACAATATCCCGTTCCTCTCAGCCGTCATGGGGCAGGAGCGCTTCCGCTCCGGCCGGCTCACCACCGGCTACATCGCTGAAGAATTTCCCAATGGCTTCAGCGGCGTAGCGCCGGATGCGGAATCACTGACGCATCTGGCGGCGCTCGCCTGCTGCTCGGCCTTCGCGCTCGACAAACGGCTCTATCCGACCACCCCCGAACCGCGCGCCGTGATCATCGGCAGCGAGCGTTGGGATTTCTCGGTCCGCGCCGATGGCATCGAGTACTGGCTCACCGCGCCCGACGGCAAAAAGCTGTTGGTCGAGAGCGGCTGGAAGCCCGGCAACAGCCTCTGCATCGCCCGGGTCGACGGGCGCCTGCACCACGTCAAGCTCGACCGCGTCACCGGCGGCTTCCGCCTGCGCTGGCGCGGCGCCGATCTCGTGGCCAAGGTCTTGCTGCCGCATGTCGCCGACCTGATGCCGCTGATGCCGGTGAAAGTGCCACCGGACCTTTCGAAATTCCTGCTCTGTCCGATGCCCGGCCAGATCGTCCGCATCGATGTCGCCGAAGGCGATATCGTCGAAGACGGCCAGAATCTCGCCATCGTCGAGGCGATGAAGATGGAGAACGTGCTGAAGGCCGAAAAGCGCGCCAGGATCAGCAAGGTCCGCGTCAAACCGGGCAGCGTGCTGGCGGTGGATGAGGTGATTTTGGAGTTTGAGGCGGTATGAGCTTGGTGCTGACTGAGACAGACGGCCCCCTCCCATCCTCCCCCACAAGGGGGGAGGTGCTCCGCTGGTGTGTATGGCTCGATCTAGCCACCAACTGAACTCTTCACCTTCCCCCTTGTGGGGGAGGCCGGGAGGGGGCCGTCTGCTGATGGCAAGCACTGGTCCCACCTTCGCCGACTGGGCCAAACTCGCCCAACGCGATCTCCGCGACACCCCGGTCGACGCCCTCAACCGCGACTACGGCGAGCTGCCTATCAGGCCGGCCTACTTCCCCGAAGACGCCGTCGCCGATCCAGGCCTCCCCGGCGCGGCGCCCTACACCCGCGGCGTCCGCGCCACCATGTACGCCAACCGCCCCTGGACCATCCGCCAGTATGCCGGCTTCTCCACCGCGCGCGAAAGCAACGACTTCTATCGCAAGAACCTCGCCGCCGGCCAGAAGGGCCTGAGCGTCGCCTTCGATCTCGCCACCCATCGCGGCTATGACAGCGACCATCCACGCGTCACCGGCGATGTCGGCAAGGCCGGCGTCGCCATCGACACCGTCGAGGATATGAAGATCCTGTTCGACGGCATCCCGCTCGATCAGATGAGCGTCTCGATGACCATGAACGGCGCCGTGCTGCCGGTGCTCGCCATGTTCATCGTCGCGGCGGAAGAGCAGGGGGTCAACCAGGCGCAGCTCGACGGGACCATCCAGAACGACATCCTCAAGGAGTTCATGGTCCGCAACACCTATATTTATCCGCCCGCGCCGAGCATGCGCATCGTCGGCGACATCATCGCCTACACGGCCGAGCACATGCCGAAGTTCAACTCGATTTCGATCTCCGGCTACCACATGCACGAGGCCGGGGCGACGGCGGTGCAGGAGCTGGCCTACACCATCGCCGACGGCATCGAGTATGTCCGCTCGGCCCAGGCGCGCGGTCTCGATATCGATGCCTTTGCGCCGCGGCTGAGCTTCTTTTTCGGCATCGGCATGAATTTCTTCCTCGAAGTGGCCAAGCTCCGCGCCGCCCGCACGCTGTGGCAGAAGTATATGGCCGAGCTCGGAGCCAAAGACGCAAAATCGCTGATGCTGCGCACCCATTGCCAGACCTCCGGTGTGTCGCTGACCGAGCAGGACCCGCACAACAACATCGTCCGCACCACCATCGAGGCGCTGGCCGCCGTGCTTGGCGGCACCCAGAGCCTCCACACCAACAGTTTCGACGAAGCCATTGCCCTGCCGACGGAATTCTCCGCCCGCATCGCCCGCAACACCCAGTTGATCCTGCAGCATGAGAGCCGCGTCACCGACGTTGTCGATCCGCTCGGCGGCTCCTACTACATCGAGGCCCTCACCGCGGACCTGGTGGAGCGAGCCGGTGCCTTGATCGCAGCGGTGGACTCCCAGGGTGGCATGACCACCGCCGTGCAGGCCGGCACCCCGAAGCTCGAGATCGAGAAGGCCGCCGCCCTGCGTCAGGCCCGCGTCGATCGCGGCGAGGATGTCATTGTCGGCGTCAACCGCTACCGCCTCGACAACGAAGAACAGCTCGCCATCCGCGAAATCGACAACAACAGGGTGCGCGACGAGCAGGTCGCCCGCCTCGCCGAAGTCCGCCGCTCCCGCGACCCGGACGCGGTAACCGCGGCCCTCGGGTTGCTGCAGGCCGAGGCGAAATCCAACGGCAACCTGCTCGCCGCCAGCATCGCCGCCGCTCGCGCCCGCGCCACACTCGGCGAGATTTCCGCCGCGCTGGAGCAAGTCTTCAACCGCCACGCTGCCACGACCCGCGTCATCTCCGGCGTCTATGCCGAAAGCTACGCGACCGACCCTCAATACGCCCAGGTCACCGGCCGAATTGCAGCCTTCAAAGAAAAGGAAAAGCGCCCGCCGGCGCTGTTCATCGCCAAGATGGGGCAGGACGGGCACGATCGTGGCGCCAAGGTCATCGCCACCGCCTTCGCCGACCTGGGCTTTGTCGTCCACATGGGCGATTTGTTCGAGACCGCCCCTGAGGTCGCCGACCACGTCGCCGATCTCAAGGTCGACGCCGTCGGAGTCTCATCGCTGGCCGCGGGCCACAAGACGCTGGTGCCCGAGCTGATCGATGAACTGCGGGGCAGGGGCCTCGGCGACGTCACCGTCATCGTCGGCGGCGTCATCCCCGAGCAGGACTACGATTTCCTGCGCCAGGCCGGCGTCGCCGAAATCTTCGGCCCCGGCACCAACGTACTCGAAGCGGCGTTCTCGGTGCTGAACCAGATCGAGGGAAGGCTGAGTAACCGATGAGAGCTCGAGCCCCCCTCACCCGGCCCTGCGGGCCGATCTCTCCCCCCGGGGCGCTATCGCGTGCCCCAAAGGTGTGCTGCGGCGCCGGGGGCGGGACCCTTCACCTCTCCCTTGGGGGAGAGGTCGCCGCGCAGCGACGGGTGAGGGGGCCTTCACCGCGGCATAGGAGCCCCAGATGATCGGCCGCCTCAACCACATCGCCATCGTCGTCCCCGATCTCGCCGCCGCCGCCGCGAAATACCGCGATCTGCTCGGGGCCGACGTGCACCCCCCGCGCGAGCTGCCCGAACACGGTGTCACCGTGGTTTTCGTCCACCTCGAAAACACCAAAATCGAACTGATGACGCCGCTCGGCGAAAACTCGCCGGTGGAAAAATTCCTCGCTGCCAACCCTTCGGGCGGCATGCACCATGTCTGCTACGAAGTGCCCGACATCGCCTCATCGATCCGCACCCTGGTCGAAGCCGGCGCCCGCGTCCTCGGCGACGGCAAGCCGAAGCTCGGCGCCCACGGCCTGCCAGTGGTGTTCCTCCATCCCAAGGATTTCGACGGCACCCTGATCGAGCTCGAGGAGGTGAAGCCGGAGCTGCAGCCGGGCTAGCCTGTCTCCATGCCGCCTGCCTGCCACCAGTTAGTGGTGGCAATCGTGCGGCGTGGCATCGCTGCAATTGGCCCCGGCCGCTCCCTGTGCTACGCGAGCACTCGTTTCATCGGCCCGGGGCCCTTATGCTCAAGATTCTCCGCAACGCGCTCACCGACATCGTCGGCGGCTACGAGCAGCGCCGCGTCTGGATCGCGCTGGCCACCGAAGACATTTTCGATCAGCACCGCCGCACCACGCTGGGACCCGTGTGGCTTCTGGTGAACTACTTCGCCTTCGCTGCAACTTTCATCTTCATCTTCACGCCCCCGCCGCTCGATCCGCTGCACGCGATCTATATCGGCGTCGGCATGCTGGTGTGGTTCTACATAACCGACACGGTCACCCAGGCGGTGTCGCTGTTCGAGCGGGAGGAGGGGTTCATCAAAGGCACCACCTTGCCGCTCTCTGTCTATGTCATGCGGCTCACTCTGCAGAATCTTATCCGCTCGGGGTACGCCCTGCTCGGCTGTGTCGTCATTCTGCTCCTCGCCGGCGTCAGCATTACTTCGGCCTGGCTGTGGTCCGCGTTTGGCGTCGTGGTGGTTCTCGTCGCGTCTCCCGCGGTGATCACCGTGTTCGGCTTCCTCGGCGTCTTCTTCCCCGACAGCCAGTTCATTGTTCAGAATTCTCATGCGCGTCGGCATGTTCGCCACCCCGGTGTTCTGGGGTGCCGCTGATGGTGACCCCATTCGCACCGCCCTCTACTATTGGAACCCGTTCACCTATTTCCTCGCCATCGTGCGCGAGCCGATCGTCAACGGCAACGCACCGCTGAGCTCGCTTTGGGTGTGCCTTGCCATCACTCTCGCGATGTGGCTGGGCGCTGTGTTCCTCTTGGGTGTGTTCCGCCGCAAGGTGGCTCTGATCGTCTGATGGTATCCATTCGCGCCCACGACCTGCACCTCAACTACCAAGTCCGCGAGAAGCTGACCCTGCGGCCGCGCGACAACCGCGTCCAGCAGACGGGTGGCACGATCTCGGGCAGCGGCTCCCATCGCTTCGTGACCGCTCTCGATGGTGTGAGCTTTGAGCTCCAGGCCGGCGATCGTCTCGGTCTTGTCGGCGCCAACGGCTCCGGCAAGACCACGCTCCTGAAAGTGCTTTATGGCATCTACGAGCCGACGGCCGGCAGCCTGGATATTCGCGGCAAGGTCGATGCTCTGTTCAACATCAACCTTGGCTTCCGCGCCGAAGCCACCGGCCGCCGCAACATCCTGCTGCGCGGTCTGATCAATGGCTGGACCGAGGCCCAGATCGTTGAGCGCACCGATGAAATCATCGAGTTCTCCGAACTCGGCGAGTTCATCGACATGCCCTTCAAGAGCTACAGCCAAGGCATGGCTGCTCGCCTCGCATTCGCCATCGCCACCACGATGGACCCAGAAGTTCTCCTTATGGACGAGTGGATCGGGGCAGGCGATGCCGCCTTCCAGGTCAAAGCCAAGCGCCGCATGGACGAGCTCGCAGAGAAAGCCGGCATCATAGTCCTAGCCAGCCACAGCGAAGAGCTGCTTAGGAAGACCTGTAACAAGCTGCTCGAGCTGGAAAAGGGGCGGGTGAAGGCGTTTGGCTAGGCCAATTGAGGACGCCGCAAAGCGTCTGCTACCGCCGAGCGGCCGGGCTTGAGCGCTTTGTGCACCGAGCGACGAAGTCTCATGATCCTGAACTGCTTCGTCTCTTCCACAACCTCGAAGAGACCCAGCATCGCTTGGTAACGCTCCCGCCTGAAGTCATGGAGGACGACAAAGGTATCCATATCCGCAACTAGTGCAGCGATGTAGCCACATTCTACGCGTCGCCGACCATCGATGAAGATCATCGTGTAGCGAGCCCTCGAACTCAGCGGCCTAGTCGAATAATTCAACTCCGGATCTGACTGCGACTTGCTGGGGCCCGCTAGGTCGTCAAGGATCATCGCTACTCTGGTATCAATGTAAAGATTGGCCCGAACGCAGTCCTGATAGGCGGCATAGTCATCTAGACTGGTAATTGAGTAGTCTATGTCCTTGTCCAGCAGTAGTGATGAGGCGGCTAGCGTAGTAAATCCGGATCCCCATTCAAGGATGTGTGCCTCTCTTCGCCGTATGCCATAGCGAGCGACGATCTCGCAATACTCCTCGAGATACGGGTTGTCATAGAAATGTGACGCGATAACTCGTTGTCCATTGAAGTAGAATGAAAACAGGTCTGGCTTGTAGGTCATCGGACCGTCATCCTCGGCGGGCGCAGGCGTGGCTCTTTGGGCCCAAGGAAAGTGGCGGTCCAGTAGTCGACGGGCCTCAGATGGCAGGAAGCGCCGATAAAGCCCCAGTGACATGATGTAGAGGGCGCGATTCATCTCGTAAAAGGTGCGCGAGACTGGCCGATAGCCACCCTTGCTCGACATCAAGTTGTACAGTTCGAATGGTTTGGTGCCGTGCATATGCACGATCACCGGAGTGATGGGTCTCCGGCAAAGGGGCGCCAGTTCAGCGCCTGCGGTAGGTACTGCCACTGTCCGGCATAGAACTTGTTCAGGGCGCCTTGATCGTAGTAACCAGTATCTCCGTGGAAATAAAAATTGTTCTCGCGGCAAAAATCGATCAGGGCATCCCTTGTGTTACGAAAGCCGGAGAGATTGATCGCCATTACACCTGAATTAATCACCGGTCGATACTCGACGGCAGTGCCCGTATCCACTGCATACTCGGCGGCCACTGCAAAGAGGGTGGGGTCGTCGGCGATGGAGGGGTCCGATACAAAGATAACGTCGACATCGGTATAGAGCACCACATCGTCGGATGTGTCGATCACGGGGATATCGAAGCGAAGGTAGGCCCCGTGCGCAACGCTCTTCATATCCTTGCTGTGGTTTCGCCGAGTGGATTAGGTCAACCAAAGTGCTGCGGTGGAAATGCACCGTGACGCCGAGCCGCTGAAGGTAAGACGTCAACTCGTTGGGGGCGCCATCGTAAATGAGGTGCGGTTCAGGGTCGTGTTTTGAAGTGCCGAGTGCACGGCAGCCAACATTGGCTCGGCGAAATTGGGCAACCCCCCTTCGTTGAGGCAAAAGTACCACTTCATGCGTGATGGCCTGCAGGCGTGGAGGCGGGCGCGGCGCCGGGCGCTTCCACTATTCTGAGGCCGGATATGGCCAAGAGTGCGCCGGTAAGACGCTCCACCGCGTGCGCCAGAGTTCCATCTGACTGTCCCGCCTCGTCTTCGAAATCGTCCACACTGAGGTTAAGCGCGGTCAGGGGGGCGAGAGCACTAAGTCTGCACCAGAACATCGTTCCTGCCACAAATCTGTTGGCTGGGTCGTCGGCTACGCCGACCAGGCCGATGCGATCCGCAAGGACCTCCAGCCACTTGCGATTATGGGCCACCCTTGTCGGCGCCGCGAGGTCAAGCACCGATCCGTGCGGTGCTATCAATCCCACAGTTGCATCCCTGCGCATCATGTCCAGGTGACTGGCGACTACCGTTTCTGATCCGAGCAGAGATTTGAGGGCCTCCGCTCGTAACTGATGTCCGTCAGCTCGGTGCATCGATTTCTTGCTGTGGATCTTGCAGCAATATTCGTAACCCATCTTGTTGACTATCTTTAGCAACTCAAGGAACGGATAGATGTCGCGCCCGCGGTTGATGAAGCAATCCAGCCTGGCGTTCGGAAATTCTGCCATCAGCCGACGTGCTATATCAGGCGGTGAACTTTCCGGAAATGTAACGAACAAATCATATGCGTCAGAATTCTTAATAAACGGTAGCATTTCATCAAGTAGGTCGGTGTAGTGCAGGTGAAGTATGAGGGCGGTTTGCGATCGCTTTTTGAAAGAAATCTTACTGTTTCGCACCAGTTCGGCTAGATCTATCGACATAGGTATGGTGTTTCTGACTACATTTGCTGTGGCGTGCAGATTACCATATCCGAACTTGCGATCCGGCTCGAGGTGGGCGCCCTCGGCCCATTCATTCCAGGCGTTGACAAACACAACCGGCGGCTGAGACGTCTCTTTGCCTGCTCGCTTGAGTGTGGCCTCGCCCGCCCCCCTCAGCCAACGAGCGTAAGAGACCGGGTTAGCACCGTGAAAGCTGTGCCCCCGGCCAGGCTTCCGGGCTTCGTTGTCCCAGCCGGGTGAGACTGTCTTAATCACCGGGTACTCGGGTTGCGGCCGCGCTAGGTACGATGACGCCATCTCCTCGTAGCTGTAGATTGCCCCCGAGAACTGGGGGTTCACGACCTGCAACTGGCTGCGGATATCACCGGAAATGGCCATGTGCGGCGGGAACTCGATGGCTGCATCGAAGCCATACGGCCGAGGATCTTCGATCCCGAATGTCTGCGCACAAGCGAGGTATAGCTCCCCAACACCCAGTTCCCTCGCCCGATCTCGCCAGCGCTTTGCAGTCGCCGATGCATCGGGCAGGATGTTGACGCGGTAGACGATGAGCAGGGCACGTCCGTCGATCCGGATATAGCGCCGATCCTTCAAGGCCGGGGCTATATCGTCCATGAACGCTAGGTCGTCCTCGGGCGAATGGTTCTGGGCAAGCAGGATATCGGCATCTTGACCATCCCAGCGCCTCGTCCAGTTCTCGTTCGCCCAGCAAAGGCAGAAGTCTATGTCGACACTCTCGTCGTCAAGCAGCTGCTGCACGGGCCGTTCAAGGAGGCGTTTGCCACCGAACCAATAGTGGTGAAAGCAGAAGCCGCGTACACCGTATGCCCGCGCCAAATCGGCCTGTTGCCGCATGATCTCAGGCAACCTCAGGTCGTAGAACCCGAGTTCGCCTGGCAGGTGTGGCTGGTAGTGGCCGACATACTGAGGCACCGCCTTGGTAACGTTGGTCCACTCAGTGAATCCCTTACCCCACCAAGCATCGTTTTCTCGTATCGGATGAAACTGTGGCAGATAAAATGCAACGACAGAGAGTTCCGCGCGACTGAAGTCGGTATCCTCCGGCAGTTTCGGTACATAGGATATGCCCAGTGAAGTGGAGGGAGTTGGCAGCGAGAGCACTTGCGCAACATAGTCGGTGTAGACCGATGGTCGGAGCGCAACCGCCAGATCAGCCTCGGCAAGTTGCACCCTGGCGTTGTCTGGGCGAGCGGCGATCTCGTCGACACTCAGCTTCCTCAACGTCTCACTAGCCAGTAGCCGTTCCCTCAACTGCTGTCTAAACCTTGGAGGGAGCGGTGCATTTCGGACGAGTTCCTTTGCCTTGCGAACTGCGTACAGCAAGGATCCGCGAAGGGACTTGGAGGCGAAACGATGACTATCTGGTTTGGTTACACTACCTTCGGCGCGCAGTTCCGCTGCCATGGCGTACAGGCCGTCACGCCGGGCGACACCTAGGACACGACCTAATGCCGCGCGTCGGGAATGGCCTTGCGCAATGTAGTCACCCAAACGCCAGGCCAATGAACGGGCGTAGTACTCCAGTTGGGTGAGCCGCCGCAGCCGAGGGGCCTCCAGCTGAACCACAAGGGTATCCTGGTGCAGATCAAGCCGGAGTCGGCGAACAACTCCCAGCAGGATAAATCGGGCTGCCTGTCGGTGCTTTCCAAGGGGACGATACCGCAACATCACGCGGTCGCGTTCGCTGAAACCCTCGCCCAGGTCGAAATAGAGGCTCGTGGTTCGGCTGCGAGTACCGTCGGTTGACTTGGTCGTGAACAGGTACCGTGCTCTGGGAAGCGGCCTGCCGTTCGACCATCGAAGCTCGACTTGGGGATCGGGTCCGATTACGTCCCAACTGGATGCCCCGCCAGCAGAACTCTTCGTGACATCGCAAAGCGGGGACACGGTGAGCCTCATGCCGAGATACTGCGACATGGTCGCGGGCAGGCCGCTGATACGATCTAGCATCTTCGAGGGTCGCGACGCTGTAACGCCTCGGGTCATATTAGCCTGGCCGCGGAGACGGGCGATATCCTCCTCCTGTGAGATCGACACTGCGCCAGGTGACTTTTCCTGCATCCGGGCAAACCCTTTGGAGTTCGCCTCATCGCCAGAGCGGTCGTTCATGCGACCGTCTCCGCCCCTGCCAGCTCCGGAGCTGCCGCGTCCTTCGCGGAGACCGTTGGCGGGCGCTCGATCGGCCATTTCACGCCGATATCAGGATCATCCCACCGGATGCTCCTCTCGCTCGCCGCGTGCCAAAAATCCGTCGTTTTGTACAAAAACTCCGTCCCATCCTCGAGTGCCAGGAACCCATGCGCGAACCCTGCCGGGATCCAGAACTGTTTGCGGTT
>CBDIRF010000022.1:0-93055 GCA_965284115.1 Devosiaceae bacterium | reverse complement strand
GGGCTTCAGCGCGTTGAAATCAACGGCGGCGAGAATGATGGCCGCCGGCTTCAGCGCGATGACGTCGTTCATCTGGGATTGCTGGACGTCGGTCTTGTTGTCGGCGTTCAGCGTCTGCATCTCGTAGCCGACCTGCTTCAGGAACATTTCCAGCGCCGAGACCGAGCCGGTCTGGAATTCGTCGAGGAGGGTCGGCACGAGGTAGTAGACCTTGCCTTTGGTCTGGGCGAAGGCCGGCGTCAGCAGGGCGAGCGCCACTGCCAAAGCGCCGAAGACGGATAGAAGTATTCGCTTCATTTCGTTCGCTCCTTGGTGCCGGATTTCCCTGTTTCCCCTCAGCCAGCCGCTCCGGCAGCGGCCAGGGTTTCCCCGGTGATCATGTTGACCACCGCATCGGGGCTCGTATCCTTGGTTGCAACATCGCCGGCGACGACGCCCTGGCGGATCACCACGATCCGGTCGGCGACCTGGAAGGCCTGCTGCATGATATGCGTGATGATGACGACGCCGATGCCCTGATTGGCGACGGCGCGGATCATGTCGAGGCCGCGGCGGGTCTGCTCGACCCCGAGCGCGGCGAAGGGTTCGTCGAGCAAAACGAGCTTGCCGCCCCAATGCACGAACCGGTTGAGCTCGATGGCCTGGCGCTGGCCGCCCGACAGGTGCTCGACCTTGGTGCGGAGCGACGGGATTTTGGTGCCGGCGCTGGCCAGCGCCTTGGCGACGACGGCTTCCATGGCCCTTTCGTCGAGCACCGGCATGCCGAGCACTTTGCGCGTAATCTCGCGGCCCATGAAGAAGTTGGCGACGACATCGACATTGGTGGCGAGCGACAGGTCCTGGTACACCGTCTCGATGCCGGCCGCCTTGGCCTCCGAGGGGGATTTCGCGAGGAAATCGCGGCCTTCGAACAGCATCTTGCCGGCGCTGGGCTCCAGCCCGCCGGCGATGATTTTCACCAGGGTCGATTTGCCGGCGCCGTTATCGCCGAGCAGCGCCACCACCTCACCCTTGCCGATGGTGAAGCTGATGGATTTCAGCGCTTCGATGGCGCCGTAGTTCTTCTTGATGTCGTCCAGGACGAGCAGCGGAGTGAAGCTGGTCATGCGGCAAGTCCCTTGAGCTGGGTGTTACCGGGGGCAAAGAGCTGGCCGAAGCGCGGCGACAGCACGCCGGCCACCGCCAGCGCCGCGGCGCCGCGCAGCACAGTATGCGGGCCGCCATCGGAGACGATCAGGCGCGGCACCTTGCGGTCGCGGCGGGCGGAGACGGAGTTGGGCAGCTCAGTGGCGACGCGGGCCAGCTCGGTGGTGAGGCTCGGTGGCGCGATGCCGCCGAGGATTACCGTTTCGGGATCGAACAGGTTCTCGATGGTGATGAGCGCGGCGCGCAGCTGCGGGCCGATGGCATCGGCATAGGCGGCTTCGCCGAGGCCGCGGCGGCCGAAGGCTTCGAGCGAGACATAGCGTTCGAGGCAGCCGCGATTGCCGCAGGGGCGAAGCTCGCCATCGGGGACGATGGGGATGTGGCTGATCTCGCCGGCATTGCCCCAGGCGCCGCGCTGCGCCACGCCCTCATGCACCATGATGCCGCCGAGGCCGACGCCGACGAACAGATAGTAGAAATCGGCGAACTCGGCGCCGCGGCCATAGAGCCGTTCGCCCAGCGCGGCGGCCGCCATGTCGGATTCGATGAAGGCCGGCAGGCCGGTGGCCTCGGCAAGCCGCTGGCGCAGCTCGACATTGCCCCAGCCGACCATGGTGGTGGGGCCGACAAAGCTCATCGACTCGACGCCGAACGGGCCGGGCAGGGTGAGGCCGATGCCGAGCATGCGCGAGCCGGGACGCAGGGCCCGCAGTTCGCCGACCATGGCGCCGATCAGGCGGAAGGCCTCGTCCGGGCTGGTGCGGGCGGCAGGGCGATTGACGCTGCCGACGACGTCGCCGCCCAGGTTAATCAGCGCCGCATCGATGCCGAGCGGGGTGATGTAGATCCCGATGGCGTAGCCGCCCTCGGGGTTGAGCCGCAACGTCGTCGGCGGCAGGCCGCGGCCGCGCGGTTCCTCGCGGTTGGAGAGGATGAAGCCCTGCTCTTCGAGCTCGCGGATGATGGTGGAGACGGTCTGCACGGTGAGGCCGACCTCCGCCGCGATGCGGCCACGGGTGGTCGGGCCAGTCGCGCGAATGGCTTCAAGGACGATGCGCCGGTTATACGGCCGTCCGAATTCCTGGTTCGTCCCCCTGAGGCTCAAGGCGTCCCTCCCGAGCAACGGATCGAAATTGGGACCGCTACGTCCGCCCCTCCACCGAGGTCATCCCTGCGAAAGCAGGGACCCATTTCACAGCCCGCGCCAGCGGACAACCGGACGAGGGCAGAGCCCTCGCCTTGGGGTCCCTGCTTTCGCAGGGATGACATCGAGTGGGAGGTGGGCGAGGTAGCTCCCCAAATTCCGACCCTTGGAAGAGACTGTGACGGCGGATTTATTAAGTCAAATGGAATTCAGAAATCGCCGCTGAAATGCTGGGCAGGGTTGCGAAACCGGCGCTTGCTTGTGCAGCTCGAACATGCCGATAACGGGACCATGCCGGTGCAGGACCTCGCCATTCTGGTGATCGACGAGAACCGCATCCGCGCCTCGATCATCGAGGACGGATTGCGCGAGGCCGGGCATGCCCGGGTCACAGTGGTCCACGAGATCAACGAAGTGGCGCGGGTGATCGAGCGCGACATGCCCGATGTGGTGGTGATCGACCTCGAGAACCCCAACCGCGACCGGCTCGAGCATTTCTTCACCCTGAGCCGGGCGCTCAGGAAACCGATCGCCATGTTCGTCGATCGCTCGGACGCTTCGGCGATCGAGGCGGCGGTGGAGGCAGGTGTCTCCGCCTATGTGGTCGACGGGCTGAAGAAGGAGCGGGTGAAGCCGATCCTCGACATGGCGGTCAGCCGGTTCAACGCCTTCGCGCGGCTGACGCGCGAGCTCGAACAGGCGCGCAGCGAGCTCGAGGATCGCAAAATCATCGATCAGGCCAAGGCGATCCTGCTGCGCACCCGCGGGCTCGGCGAGGCCGATGCTTACAAGCTCCTGCGCAAGACCGCGATGAACCAGAACCGCCGCATCGTCGATATTGCCCAAAGCCTGGTTACGGCCGACAGCCTGCTCGGCCCAGAGGAATAGTCATGTCGCTCATTGCCCTTTCCGCCGGTTTCCTGCCCTTGCTCGACAGCGTGCTGCTGGTGCTGGCGCGGGAGAAGGGGTTTGCGGCGGCCGAGGGGCTCGACCTGCACCTGGTCAAGGAGACGTCCTGGGCCAATATCCGCGACCGGGCGGCGCTGGGGCATTTCGATTTCGCCCAGATGCTGGCACCGATGCCGATCGCCGCGACGCTGGGGCTGAACCCGCTCTCGGTGCCGATGATCACCCCGATGGCGCTGGGGCTGGGCAATAACGGGGTCACGGTGAGCGCCGAGCTGGGCCCTTATGGCCGATGCCGGCGCGCCGGCGACGCTGGAAGCAGGGCCGGTGGGCGCGGCGCTGGCAGAGGTTGTGCGTAGCTCGGAGCGAAAACTGCGCTTCGGCGTGGTGCACCAGACCTCCTCGCATAATTACGAATTGCGTTACTGGCTGATGGCCAGCGGCATCGTGCCCGACCGCGATATCGAGATCGTGGTGCTGCCGCCGCCGCTGCTGCCCGAGGCGCTGGGCTCGGGCGGCATCGACGGTTACTGCGTCGGCGAGCCGTGGAACACGGTCGGGGTGAAGAGTGCCGGCGCGCATATCGCGACGGTGAAGGCGGCGATCTGGCGCTCGAGCCCCGACAAGGTGATCGGCATGCGGGCGCATTGGGCCGAGGCCAATAGCGAGATCGTCGCCGGGCTGATCCGGGCGGTACATCACGCAGCGGTATGGTGCGGCGAGCCCGCCAACCACGCTGAGATCGCCGAGATCATGGCGGCGCCACACTATCTGGGCCTGCCGGCCGAGCTGATCCTGCCGGCGCTGAACGGCCGGTTCGATATCGGCGGCGGGGTGACGGCAGCGGTGCCGGAGCATTTCGTGCCCTATGCCGGGGCGGCCAACTTCCCGTGGACCAGCCACGCGGCCTGGTTCTACAGCCAGATGGTGCGCTGGGGTGAAGTCGAGCACAGCGCCGAACGGGGCAGGGCGGCGGCGATGACGTTCCGGCCCGATATCTACCGCTCGGCACTGACGCCGCTCGGGGTGCCGATGCCGGTCGTGGACAGCAAGGTCGAGGGGCTGTTGACGGGGCCGGCCGCGGTGCCGGCGACGGCGGGCAAGTTGGTCGTGGGGCCGGACGGATTTTTCGACGGCGTGGCGTTCGATCCGGACCAGGTCGGGGCGTATATCGTGGCGCAGCGGGCGGGCTTGTAAGCGCGGAGTTTTCGGTGCGTCGCTGACAGAGATAACTGGCACCGAGTCTTCGGTGCGTCGCTGAGAAAGACGGCCCCCTCCCATCCTCCCCCATGAAGGGGGAGGTGCCCTGCCGGTTCACTTGGCACGATCGAAGGCAGAGCCTCAACTCTGCACCTCCCCCTTTATGGGGGAGGCCGGGAGGGGGCCGTCTCTATCAGTCAGGCGCAGTCAGCACCGCAATCAGATAATGCTCGAATGATAGGCAATCCAGAATATTGCCTACAATAGATGCACAATTGGTGCGGATGGATTCTGTTTGTGCAATTTTCTCATCTGCTCAAATTTCAACCATACATCTAACCACCTGAAATCACACACCTAATCACCTCCGCCCAATCTGGCACGGCGCGTGCATTGCATTCTCCGAACGCAAATTCGCGATCATTCGGCGTCCAACGGTGGGCGCTTCAGGACAGGCAAAGCTGCCAACGGGAACGCCGACTGGTCTTTAGGGCCAGCGCGCAAGACCTGTTGGCGGCCGTTTTGTTTTGGGGGCGAGGGGCACTTCGGGGCGCCGGCTTGATCGCATCACTCGGAGAGACTTGATGACCAAACCGACCACCACCTCCCTCCTCAGCCGCCGGGCCTTCCTCGCCGGCACCACGGCTACCGCGGCGACCCTCGTTGCCGCCAGAACCCTGTTCCCCTCCGGGGCCTTCGCTCAGGGCGCGGGCCCCGAAGTTACCGGCGCCAAGCTCGGCTTCATCGCGCTTACCGACGCTTCGGCGCTGATCATCGCCAAGGAGAAGGGGCTGTTCACGAAGCATGGCGTGCCCGATGTCGAAGTGCTGAAGCAGGCCAGTTGGGGCGCGACGCGCGATAACCTGGTGCTCGGCGGCGCCGCCAACGGCATCGATGGCGCGCATATCCTGACGCCGATGCCCTACCTCATCTCCACCGGCAAGGTGACGCAGAACAACGTGCCGCTGCCGATGTCGATCGTGGCGCGGCTCAACCTCGACAGCCAGGCGATCTCGGTGGCGCAGGCCTACAAGGATGTCGGCGTCGGCCTCGACAGCGCGCCGCTGAAGGAGGTGTTTGCCAAGCGCAAAGCCGAGGGCAAGGAGGTCACCGTGGCGATGACCTTCCCGGGCGGGACGCACGACCTGTGGATCCGCTACTGGCTCGCTGCCGGCGGCATCAACCCCAACACCGAGGTTTCGACCATCACCGTGCCGCCGCCGCAGATGGTGGCGAACATGAAGGTCGGCAACATGGACGCGTTCTGCGTCGGAGAGCCGTGGAACGAGCAACTGGTCAACCAAGGGATCGGCTTCACCGCGGCGACGACGGGCGAGCTGTGGAAGGGCCATCCGGAAAAGGCGCTGGGGCTGCGCAACGATTTCATCGAGAAGAACCCGGTGGCCACCCGCGCCATCCTGATGGCGGTGATGGAAGCGGCGCAGTGGGCCGACGACATGGCCAACAAGGAGGAACTGAGCCAGATCCTCGGTAAGCGCGGCTGGTTCAACGTGCCGCCGGCCGATGTGCTGGGGCGGCTCAAAGGCGACATCAACTACGGCAATGGCCGCGTCGCCACCGCCACCGGGCTCGAGATGAAGTTCTGGAAGGACCATGCGTCTTATCCGTTCAAGAGCCACGATGCGTGGTTCCTCACCGAGGATATCCGCTGGGGGTACCTCCCGGCCGAAACCGATGTGAAGGCGCTGGTCGACCAGGTGAACCGCGAGGACCTGTGGCGCGACGCGGCGACGGCGCTCGGCGTTGCTGCTGCCGATATCCCGACATCGACATCGCGCGGGCCGGAAACCTTCTTCGACGGCAAGGTGTTCGACCCGGAAAACCCGTCTGCCTATCTCGAGAGCTTAGCGATCACCGCTCTCGGCTGATGTCCCTGAACTGGCGCCGGGCTAACCCCGGCCTGGCGCCACCTTTTTCCCTTCAGCATGGACCAGCAATCATGAGTGCAGAGGCTCAATTTGAAACCGCCGCGCCGAGCAAGGAAGGCAAGGTGTTCGCTTTCCCAGCGCAACTGCCCAACCGCAGGATCGACATGAAGAAGGTGGCCACGAGCATTGCGCGCTCCGTGGTGCCGCCGTTGATCGTTATCCTCTTGATCCTCCTCATCTGGCAGATCGCCTGTTCGACACCGGGCGCGTCACTGCCGCCGCCTTCGGTGGTGTGGGAGCAGGCCGGTGAACTGATCTGGAACCCGTTCTTCGATTACGGCAATGGCGACATTGGCCTCGCCTGGCGGGTGTTCGCCTCGCTGCAGCGCGTTGCGATCGGCTTCGGCATCGCGGCGCTGGTCGGCGTGGCGGTCGGCGCATTCATCGGCCAATCGGTCTGGGCGATGCGCGGGCTCGATCCGATCTTCCAGATCCTTCGCACCGTGCCGCCGCTGGCCTGGCTGCCGCTGTCGCTCGCAGCGTTCCGCGACAGCCACCCCTCGGCGATCTTCGTCATCTTCATCACCGCGGTGTGGCCGGTGATCATCAACACCGCGGTGGGCGTCCGCAACATTCCGAACGATTACCGCAATGTCGCGGCGATCCTCCGGCTCAACCCGATCGAATTCTTCTTCAAGGTGATGGTGCCGGCGGCAGCGCCCTACATCTTCACCGGTCTCAGGATCGGCATCGGGCTCAGCTGGCTCGCCATTGTCGCGGCAGAAATGCTCACCGGCGGCGTCGGCATCGGCTTTTTCATCTGGGATGCGTGGAACTCGTCGCGCCTGCCCGACATCATCGTGGCGCTGGTCTATATCGGCGTGGTCGGCTTCATGCTCGATCGCCTGGTTGCCGGCTTCGGCGCCTTCATCACCCGCGGCACGGCCGCGAATTAGGAGGTGTGACATGGCTGGATATCTGAAGATCGAACATGTCGACAAAAGCTTCGAGCGCAACGGTGTGACCTCGGAGGTGCTGAAGGACATCTCGCTGGAGATTTCCGAGGGCGAGGTGATCTCGATCATCGGGCATTCGGGGTGCGGCAAGTCCACGCTGCTAAACCTGATTGCCGGGCTGACCGAGGTGAGCTCGGGGGCGATCGTCCTCGGCTCCGAAGTGGTGAGCGGGCCGGGGCCGGAGCGGGCGGTGGTGTTCCAGAACCACTCGCTGCTGCCCTGGCTGACGGTCTACGAGAACGTCAACCTGGCGGTCAGCAAGGTGTTCGGCGCGAAGAAATCGCGGGCCGAGCGGCATGAGTGGATCATGCACAATCTCGACCTGGTGCAGATGGGGCACGCCCGCGACAAACGGCCGGCGGAGATTTCGGGCGGCATGAAACAGCGCGTCGGCATCGCCCGGGCGCTGGCGATGGAGCCGAAGATCCTCTTGCTCGACGAGCCGTTCGGGGCGCTCGACGCGCTGACCCGGGCGCACCTGCAGGATGCGGTGATGGAGATCCACCAGCGGCTCCACAACACCATGATCATGATCACCCACGATGTGGACGAGGCGGTGCTGCTTTCCGATCGGATCGTGATGATGACCAACGGGCCGGCAGCGCGGATCGGCGAAGTGCTGGAGGTGCCGCTCGGCCGGCCCAGGCGCCGGCTCGAGCTGGCGGGGGACCGGACGTATCTGAAGTGTCGCGAGGCGGTGCTGAAGTTTTTGTACGAGCGGCACCGGTTTGTTGAGGCGGCTTAACACCGGCGGTGCGGCTGTCGCCTCCCTCCCCCTTGAGGCAGGGCTATCGCATTTGAGTCACGAGTTTGAAGAGGTAAGTATCGTTCCATCCTGCGCGCATCATTTTGCCGCGCATGGTGTCGTTTTTGCTGTCGGTGCGGAAAGTATTGACACAGAAGCGGCGCAGCAGAGCGAGATTTTCGGGGCCGTGATCCTTTCTGCTCCGGCAGTCGTCCTCGCGGAAGACCACGTCGAGCAGCCAATGCAGGCCATTCTCGATATCCCAGTGACGGCGCACGATGGCGAGCAACTCCTGCGCCGACATGGGGCGCGAGAGCACATAGAGGCAGCGGTCGTCCTCGCGTTTGCCGTTGACGAGCCGCGTCCGTTTGATCTCGCCGATGGCGGCCAGACCAGCAAAGCCGTGCTTGCGGCCGAGGCCCGGCGCCCGCACGACCCGGGCGCAACGCTGTTCCAGCCGTCCGTGAGCTTGCTCCTCGGTGATGGCGATCGCCGCCTTCGGCGTCGGCTTGCGCGCCATGAGCCCTTCGGCATCCGCAAACAGCGGCCCGTGATTGCCCTTCAAGGCCAGCACGTAGTTGCCGCCGCGCCGGGTGATCTCCCCGGCCATGCCGGGCGAGCAATGCAGTGCGTCGGCGGTTACCGTTGCGCCGTGCAGATCGATCAGGCCCAACAGCTCGATTGCCGCCCGGGCCTCGTTGCCGCCGGTTGCCGGCAACGCCGCCAGCGTCATGCGCAGTTCCGTTCCCCAGGCCGACACCATCATGCGGGGCGCAAACTGGCGTCCCTTTTCGAAAGCGCCGCGCATCGACTTGCCGTCGAGGGCGATCTGCCGGTTGCTGCCGGCAGCGGTCGCGACCTGGCCCATGAAGTCGGCAAAGGCTTCGGCGAACGCCGTCGGCACCAGCTTGCGGAACAGCGCCGAGAAGGTGTCGTGCGAGGGAACCCCGTGCGCCAGCGTCAGCACCTGGCGCAGCATTGCTTGCTTCTCCTGCGCAAAGCGCCAGATGTCGGAACAATTCTTGGCCCCGCACAGCATCGCCGCAAACGAAATGAACAGCAGCTCGCAGAAATCGTGCCTGGCGTTCTGACGGCGAGGATCCAGATCCCCGAAAACAGCCTCGATCGTTTCCATCCTAGACCTCAAAAATACCCAAGCCCTCCCAAGAATCCACAATCCGAAAATGCACAAGCCCACAGATCTACTCAAACGCGATTCCCCTGCCCCTTGAGGGGAGGGATTGAGGGTGGGGGTGGTCCTGTGATCACCGATGGACCCCCACCCCCCACCCCTCCCCTCAAGGGGGAGGGGAGCATCAGTGCTTAATGTTTAGCCACGTGTATGCTGTGGGCAATTTTTGTGCATCAACCTGCCCACTCTGGATTTGAATTAGTCAATCCTGCTGCCTGATCATTTTCGCGGCATCCGTCTAACCAGCTGTAAAATCTAGAGTTTTCACCTAGAAGCCAGTTTGGCACGCTACGTGCATTGTCATTCTCGTGAGGAGCGGTGTCCGTTTCTCCCTCGCGTCCAACGGTGGGCGCTCCCCCAACAGGCAAAGTCGCCATTGAGCTGCACGGTCCCATGACGGGCCCGCGCCTCGTGAGGAGATTTTTGTTTTGGCTCTCATCCCAGCGGAGAGAAATTCCATGAGCGGCACTGATGCTCAAACCAGTTCGCAGCGCCGGGCGCTGGCGCTGTCGACCATCGCCTTCACCGTCTGCTTCGCCGTATGGACGATCTTTTCGATCATCGGCGTGGCGCTGAAGGATCAGCTTGGTCTCACCGAGACGCAGTTCGGCCTGCTGATCGGCACGCCGGTGCTGACTGGCTCCCTAGTACGCATCGCACTCGGTATCTGGACCGACCGCTATGGCGGAAGGCTGGTCTACACCATGACCATGCTGGCGGCGGCGGTGGCGACCTCGCTGCTGGTGTTTGCCCAGACCTATGAGCAGTTCCTCGTTGCGGCCCTGGGCGTCGGTCTCGCCGGTGGGTCGTTCGCGGTGGGTGTCGCTTATGTGTCGCGGTTCTATCCGCAAGCAGCAGGGCACGGCGCTCGGCATTTTCGGCGCCGGCAATGTCGGGGCGTCGGTGACCAAGTTTGTCGCGCCCTTCGTGATGGTGGCGTTCGGCTGGCAGGCAGTGGCGCTCGGCTGGGCCGCGGTGCTGGCGGTGATGGCGGTGGTGTTCTGGTTTACCACCGAGGACGATCCGGTGCTGGTCAAGCGCCGGAAGGAAGGCGCGCCGCAGCGCAGCCTCGCCGCCGAATTCGCGCCGCTGAAGGACATCCGGGTGTGGCGCTTCGGGCTCTACTACTTCTTCGCCTTCGGCGCGTTCGTGGCGCTGACGCTGTGGCTGCCGCGCTACCTGATCGGCGTCTACGGCTTCGACATCAAGACCGCCGGCATGGTGGCCGCCGCCTACTCGGTCCCGGCCAGCCTGTTCCGCGCCTATGGCGGTTCGCTCTCCGACAAGGTGGGTGCGCGGACGGTGATGTACTGGACCTTCGGGGTCTCGGCGATCGCCACGTTCATCCTGGCGCTGCCATCGAGTGATGTGGTGGTGCACGGCATCAGCGGCAGCTTTGCCGTCAATTTCGGCATCAGCCCCTGGGCCTTTATCGGCCTGGTGTTCGTCCTCGGCTTCTTCATGAGCCTCGGCAAGGCGGCGGTCTACAAGCACATCCCGGCCTATTACCCCGACAATGTCGGAGCGGTGGGTGGCCTTGTCGGCATGATCGGCGGGCTTGGCGGCTTTATCCTGCCGCTGCTGTTCGGCTGGCTCAATGACGCGACGGGGCTGTGGAGCAGCTGCTTCATGGCGCTGTTCGTCTTGGTCGCCGTGGCCTTCGCCTTCATGCACCTCGCCGTGCGCCGCATGAGCCGCGCCGAGCCGGTCGCGCAACTTCAACTGGAGACCGTTCAGTGAGAGAAACTCGTCATCATCGGCAACGGCATGGCGCCCGGGCGGGCGCTGGAGAAGCTGTTCGAGACCGATCCCGATCGCTACGACGTGGTGATCTTCAACGCCGAGCCGCGGGTCAATTACGACCGCATCATGCTGAGCCCCGTGCTCTCGGGCGAGAAGAGCTTCGACGACATCGTGATCCACGGCGACGCCTGGTACATCAAGCACGGCATCACCCTCTACAAGGGCTGCAAGATCGAGGCGATCGATCGGGTCAACAAGACCGTGACCTCGGCCAACGGCATCACCGAGAGCTACGACAAGCTGGTGATCGCCACCGGTTCGGTGCCGTTCATCATTCCGGTGCCGGGGGTGAACCTGGCTGGTGTGGTCACCTATCGCGACCTCGACGACGTCAACATCATGATGCTGGCGGCCAAGGCCAAGGGCAGGGCGGTGGTGATCGGCGGCGGGCTGCTCGGGCTCGAGGCGGCAGCCGGGCTCAACGAGCAGGGCATGGACGTGACCGTGGTGCACGTGATGCCGACGCTGATGGAGCGCCAGCTCGATCCGGCGGCAGGGTACCTGCTCGGCGAGTCGATGAAAGACCGCGGCGTCAAGGTGCTGACTTCGGCCAACACCAAGCAGATCCTCGGTGACAAGCGGGTCACCGGCGTGGAGCTGGCGGATGGCACCACCCTGCCGGCGGACCTGGTGGTGATGGCGGTGGGTATCCGCCCGAACGGGGCGCTGGGCAAGGCAGCCGATCTCGCGGTCAATCGCGGCATCGTGGTCGATGCGCAGATGCGCACCTCGGACCCCTCGATCTACGCCCTGGGCGAATGCGTCGAGGTGAACGGGGCAACCTTCGGGCTGGTCGCGCCGCTCTATGACATGGCGAACGTGCTCGCCGGGCAGCTCTGCGGCGACGAGAAGGCGACCTTTACCCCGGTCGCCACGGCGACGCGGCTCAAGGTCACCGGCATCAGCCTCTATTCGGCCGGCGATTTCGGCGAGGGCGACGACCGCGAGGAGATCGTGCTGCGCGACGCCTCTGCCGGCGTCTATAAGCGGCTGATCCTCAAGGACGACAGGATCATCGGCACGGTGCTCTACGGCGATACCGGGGACGGGCCGTGGTTCTACGATATGCTGAAGCGCAACGTCGATACGCGCGACATGCGCGACACGCTGATCTTCGGCCAGAACTACCAGGGTGGTGCCCCGCTGGACCCTACGGCGGCCGTTGCAGCCTTGCCGGATGAGGCAGAGATCTGTGGTTGCAACGGCGTATGTAAGTCGAAGATCACCGGCACTATCACCGCCAAGGGCCTGACCTCGCTCGACGATGTCCGCGCCCATACCAAGGCCTCGGCGAGTTGCGGCTCGTGCACCGGGCTGGTCGAAAAGCTGCTGCTCTTGACGCTGGGCGACAGCTACAACCCGTCCGCCGTGCAGCCGATGTGCAAATGTACCGATCTCGGCCATGACGAAGTCCGCAGACTCATTATTGCCAAGGAGTTGCGCTCCATTCCTCAACTTATGCAGGAGCTTGAGTGGAAGACTTCATGCGGCTGCGCCAAGTGCCGGCCGGCATTGAACTATTACATGATCGCGACGTGGCCGGGCGAATACGAGGATGACGGGCAATCGCGCTTCATCAACGAGCGGGTGCACGCTAACATCCAGAAGGACGGCACCTATTCGGTGGTGCCGCGCATGTGGGGCGGCATGACCAGCCCGAACGAGTTGCGCGCCATTGCCGACGTCGCCGACAAGTTCCGCATCCCGGCGGTGAAGGTGACCGGCGGGCAGCGCATCGACCTGCTCGGGGTGAAGAAGGAAGATCTGCCCGGCGTGTGGGCCGACCTCAACGCCGCCGGCATGGTTTCGGGTGCTGCCTATGCCAAGGGGCTGCGCACGGTGAAGACCTGCGTGGGGTCGGACTGGTGCCGGTTCGGCACGCAGGATTCGACCGGGCTCGGCATCAAGCTCGAGAAGTTCATGTGGGGCAGCTGGACCCCGGCCAAGGTGAAGATGGCGGTCTCGGGCTGCCCGCGAAACTGCGCCGAGGCGACCTGCAAGGACGTCGGCGTGATCTGTGTGGATTCTGGCTACGACATCGTCTTCGCCGGCGCCGCCGGGCTCGACATCAAGGGCACCGAAGCACTCTGCCACGCCGACAGCGAGGAGGAGGCGATCGAGATCATCGCGGCGCTGACCCAGCTCTATCGTGAGCAAGGGCGCTATCTCGAGCGCATCTACAAGTGGCTGAAGCGAGTGGGGATGGACTCGATCCAGGCCGCCATCGTCAAGGACCTGGAGAAGCGCCGCTTCTACTACGACCGGTTCGTCTTCTCGCAAAAGTTCGCCCAGGTCGATCCGTGGGAAGAGCGGGTCAACGGCAAGGACGCACACGAATTCGCCGCGCTGGCGGAATTCGGCGTGCCGCAGGCAGCGGAGTGAGCTTGATGGAAGACTGGGTCGAAATCGGCAGCATCGAGCAGATCCCGCGTCGCGGGGCGCGCTGCGTCAATACCCCGGTGGGCAAGATCGCGGTGTTCCGTACCGCCGAGGACAAGGTCTACGCCATCGAGGACCGCTGCCCGCACAAGGGCGGGCCGCTGAGCCAGGGGATCGTGCACGGCGCACAGGTGACCTGCCCGCTGCACAACTGGGTGTTCTCGCTGGAAACCGGGGAAGCGCAGGGCGCCGACGAGGGCAGGGTGCGCACGGTGCCGCTCGACGTCGTCAATGGCCGGATCTTCATGGCGGCCGTCGCGATGCTGGCGGCGGCGGAGTAGGGGACGACTACAATGGCCGACCCCAAGACGGTCCGCACCACCTGTCCCTATTGCGGCGTCGGCTGTGGGGTGCTGGCGACACCGCAATCCGACGGGTCGGTGACGATTGCCGGCGACCCCGAGCATCCGGCCAATTTCGGGCGGCTCTGCTCGAAGGGCTCGGCGCTGGGCGAGACGCTGTCGCTCGACGGGCGGCTGCTCTACCCCGAGATTGATGGCGAGCGGGCCAACTGGGACACGGCGCTCGACCTCGTGGCCACCACCTTTGCCACAACCATCGCCGAGCATGGGCTGGAACTGGTCGCTATCTACGGCTCGGGGCAGTTGCTCACCGAGGATTATTACGTCGCCAACAAGCTGATGAAGGGGTTCATCGGCTCGGGCAATATCGACACCAACTCGCGGCTCTGCATGGCCTCGTCGGTGGCCGGGCACAAGCGGGCCTTCGGCTCGGATACGGTGCCGGGCAATTACGAGGATCTCGAGCTCGCCGACCTGATCATCCTCGTCGGGTCGAACCTCAGCTGGTGCCACCCGGTGCTGTACCAGCGCATCGTCAAGGCGAAGGCCGAGCGGCCGGGGATGCGGATCGTGCTGATCGATCCCAGGCGGACCACCACGGCCGACCAGGCGGACCTGCACCTCGCGATCAAGCCGGATGGCGACACGGCGCTGTTTGTCGGGCTGTTGAAATCGCTGGCCGAGCGGAACGCGGTCGACGCCGAGTTCATCGCCGAGAGCAGCAATGGGTTTGGCGCGGCGCTCGACGTGGCGCGCAGCTGGAACCTCGAGCGGGTGGCGGAAGCCACCGGGCTCAGCCTGCGCGACATCGCGGTGTTCTACGATTGGTTCGCCGAGACGAGCCGGACGGTGACGGTTTACTCGCAGGGGGTGAACCAGTCGGCGACCGGCACCGACAAGGTCAACGCCATCGTCAATGTGCATCTCGCCACCGGGCGGATCGGCCTGCCGGGGATGGGGCCGTTCTCGGTCACCGGGCAGCCCAACGCCATGGGGGGGCGCGAGGTCGGCGGGCTCGCCAATATGCTGGCGGCCCATATGGATTTCGAGCCCGGCAATATCGACCGGCTGAAGCGCTTCTGGCGCTCCGAGCGGGTGGCGCAGAAGCCGGGCCTGAAAGCGGTCGATCTGTTCGAGGCGATCGCCCGGGGCAAGGTGAAGGCGCTGTGGATCATGGCGACCAACCCGGTGGATTCGATGCCGGAGGCCGACAAGGTGCGGGCGGCGATCCGCACCTGCCCATTCGTCGTGGTGTCGGAGATGAACGCCAAAACCGATACGGCGGTGGAAGCCGATGTCCGGCTGCCGGCGCTCGGCTGGGGCGAAAAGGACGGCACGGTCACCAATTCCGAGCGCCGCATCTCGCGGCAGCGGCCGTTCCTCGCGGCGCCGGGAGAGGCCAAACCGGACTGGTGGATCGTCTCGCAGGTGGCGCAGCGCCTGGGCCATGCCGAGGCGTTCGGCTACCGGAAGCCGGCCGAGATCTTTGCCGAGCATGCGGCGCTGTCCGGGTTCGAGAACGAGGGTAACCGGGACTTCGATCTCAGTGGCCTGGTGCATGCCGATTATGACGGGCTGCAGCCGGTGCAATGGCCGGTGCGCTCGGTGCGGAGCACGGCGCGGATGTTCACCGATGGGCGGTTCTTCACCCCTGATGGGCGGGCCCGCTTTGTCGCGGTGGCGCCGCCGCCGCCGCTGACTCCGCCGCCGGGCATGCTGGTGCTCAATACCGGCCGAGTGCGCGACCACTGGCATACCATGACGCGGACCGGCAAGGCGGCGCGGCTCTCGGCGCATATGGCTGAGCCGTTCGCCGAACTGCATCCCGACGACGCCATCGAAAAGAGCATCCGGCACGCCAGCTTGGTGCGGCTCGAGAACCGGCATGGCAGCGTCCTGGTGCGGGCGCTGGTGACCGAACGGCAGCAAAAGGGTTCGGTCTTCGTGCCGATGCACTGGACCGACCGGTTCTCGGCGCAGGGCCGGATCGATGCGTTGGTCGGCGGACAGACCGACCCGCAATCGGGGCAGCCGGCGCTGAAATCGGCGATGGTGGTGGCAGGGCCGGCATTGGCCCGGCGCTATGGCTTTGCAGTGAGCCGGACACGGCCCGCGTTCGCCGGCACCGATTACTGGGCGATCGCCGAGACTTCAGGCGGCTGGCGGGCGGAGCTGGCCTTCATCAACGAGCCCGAGGATTGGGTCGGCTGGGCCCGCGCGGCGTTCGGGGTGGGGGCAGAGGTCGAGCTGCTCAGCATTGCCGACAAGGCCAGCGGGCGGCAGAGCCTCGCGCTGTTCGAGGGCGGCAAGCTGATCTTTGCGCTCTACCTGTCGCCCGATCCGGTGCTGGTGTCGCGGCAATGGGCGGTGTCGCTGTTGACCGAGACGATCAAGCCGGCCCGACGCGCCGACATCCTCGTCGGGCGACCGGGCGCTGACCGGCCGGATCCGGGCCCGATCGTCTGCGCCTGCTTCGGGGTGGGCGCCAACCAGATCGCGGAAGCGGCGCGAGGTGGCTGCCATACGGTTGAGGCGATCGGGGTGGCGCTGAAGGCCGGGACGAACTGCGGCTCGTGCCGGGCGGAGATTCGCGGGCTGGTGGAGGCGAACCGGCTGCAGGCGGCGGAGTAGGGGGCTGTCGTCCCCTCGCCCCTTGAGGGGAGAGGGTAGTGCAGCTAGGACCGCCAGGTCCGAAGCGGAACTAGGGTGAGGGGTTCAGCTTCTCAGCGAGCGCGCGTTGCACCGCTTCACCCCTCAACCGGCCTTCGGCCACCTTCTCCCCTGAGAGGAGAAGGGACAGAGGTGCCAGCTCACGCTCTCATCACCGCGAATACCGAGCATTGCTCGACCTTCATTCATTTGTCGTTCAGCGCCAGTCATCATAGGGTGGCGGAGTTATTCGATACGATAGGGGTTTGGGAATGCAGCGGCTTTTTCGGTCGATCTGGTGGCTTGTCGTGGCCGGAACCCTGGCTCTCAGTCCTGCCCATGCGGCGGATCGCAACATTACGCTGCTGCCGGGCACCGATCTGCCCGGTTTCGACTATTCGGTGCTGAAGGATGTCGATGTCGACGCCTGCTCGGCCGCCTGTACCGATGACAAGGTGTGCCGCGCCTTCACCTATAACGAGAAGGCCAAGTGGTGCTTCCTCAAGGGCGATGTCGGCCCCGAGACGGCGTTCAAGGGCGCCACGTCCGGCCGCGTCGATTTCACCCCGCCGCTGGCCGAGACGGTCGAAGCGCGGCTGAGCGAGCTGCCGTTCCCGGCGCCGGACCTGGTCGATTCCGCCCGCTACATGGCGACCAGCCTGCCGCAGACCGACCCGCCGCCGCCCAATGTCACCTATGCCGATCTGGTCGCTGCCGGCGACCAGGCCTCGGGCCAGTCGAACCCCTCGGCTGCGATGGTGTCGTATCGGCAGGCGCTGGCGATCAACAAGAACGACCCCTCGGTATGGCTGAAACTGGCTGCCGAGGGCGAAGCCCGGATGGTGATCGAAGCGGCGGCCGGCAACGGCGTCTATGACCTGGCGGTCAACTCGTCCTATGCGGCGATGAATGCGCTGATGCTGTCCGAAACGGTGGCCGAACGCGCCGATGCACTGGGCGCGCTCGCCCTGTCGCTGTCGCGCCGCGAGATGTGGCGCGAGACCATCGCCACTTATCGCGCCAGCCTCGCGCTGGTCGACAATGCGACGCGCGAAGCGGCGCTGGAACAGGCCGTCGCCGAGCATGGCTTCCGCGTCACCTCCAACCAGGTGGATGCCGAAGCCGCCAACCCGCGCATCTGCGCGGTGTTCTCGGATTCGCTGCCCTCAGGCGATACGGATCTTTCGAGCTACGTGGTGGTCGACAATGCGCCGACCGTGGCGGTGGAGACCGAGCAGAGCCAGATCTGCATCACCGGCGTCGAGCATGGCCGGCGCTACAACATCAAGCTGCGCGCCGGCCTGCCCTCGGCCAATGGCGAAGAACTGCGGGCCGATGTCGAGCTCGATCTCTACGTGCCGGATCGCGCGCCGTTCGTCGGCTTTGCCAACAATGCCTATGTGATGCCCGCCGGGCTCGGCGGTGGCCTGCCGATCACCTCGGTGAACGCCAAGACCGCCGATGTGGTGATCTACCGGATCGGCGATCGTTCGATCGCCACCGCGGTGCGCAACGGCATTTTCCAGCGCACGCTCGACGGCTATTCGGCCGAGGACGTCGCCAATTCCACCGGCGAGAAAACCTGGGAAGGCCAGGTCGACCTGGCGCAGGGCGCCCCCAACGCCATGACGGTGACCGCCATTCCGGTGGCCGAGATCGTCAAGGAGCTGCAGCCGGGCGCCTATGTGGTGACCGCCAAGGTCAATGGCCTGCAGCAGGAATACTGGAAAGAAGTCGCGACGCAGTGGTTCATCGTCACCGACCTGGGGCTGACCACCGTCACCGGTGACGATGGGGTGCATGCGTTCGTCCGCTCGCTCACCAGCGCGCAGCCGGTGGCCAATGCGAGGGTGCGCCTAGTAGCCGTCAATAACGAGATCCTCGGCGAAGCGGTGACCGATGCTCAGGGCCGGGCGGATTTCGCGCCGGGCCTGTCGCGCGGCGAAGGCGGCCGGGCGCCGCAGCTGATCACCACCGAGACCGATGGCGGGGATTATGCGTTCCTCGACGTCTCCAAGGCGGCGTTCGATCTCACCGATCGCGGCGTCGAGGGCCGGCCGTCGCCGGGCCCGCTCGATCTGTTCGCCACCACCGAGCGCGGCGTCTATCGCCCGGGCGAGACGGTGTTCCTCACGGCGATCCTGCGTGACGTGAAAGCCAAGGCGGTGGCTGACCTGCCGCTGACGCTCGAAGTGCAGCGTCCGGACGGGGTGATTTCCAGCACCGAGCTGCTCAAGGACGCCGGCGCCGGCGGCTATTTCAGCGCCGTGACGCTCGACCCAGAAGCGATGCGCGGCTCCTGGACCATGCGGCTCTATGCCGATCCCAAGGCCGATGCGCTGAGCAGCGTCGGGTTCCTGGTCGAGGATTTCGAGCCGGAACGGCTGGCCTTCGAGATCAGTGCGGCCGATGCGCCGATCAAGACCGGCGAAGTGACGCCGGTCGAAGTGACGGCGAAGTATCTCTATGGCGCCACGGCGCCCGACCTCGCGGTCGAAGCCGATGCGGTGCTGCGGCCGGTGACCTCGCTGGCAGCCTATCCCGGGTACACCTTCGGGCGGCTCGACGACAGCTTCGAGACCTCGCGCGAGCCGCTCGGCGTCGTCGGCACCACCGATGAAGCGGGCAATGTCACCGCCGAAGTGACGGTCAGTGTGCCGCAGGCGACGACGCGGCCGCTGGAAGCCCAACTGATCCTCCGCCTCGTCGACAGCAATGGCCGCGCCATCGAGCGCAGCCTCACCCGGCCGGTGTTGGCCGATGGCAATCGCATCGGGCTGAAGCCGCAATTTGCCGATGCCAGCGGGCTCGCCGAAGGCAGCGAAGCCAAGTTCGACGTGATCGCGGTGGCGCCGGATGGCGCGACCGTCGATCAGGCCGGGCTCGACTGGTCGCTGTCGCGGGTCGAGACCACCTATCAGTGGTACCGCAATAGCGGCACCTGGAAGTGGGAAGCCATCACCACGACGCGCCAGGTTGCCAATGGCACGGTGGATGCGCTCGCTTCCGGCCCGGTCGCCGTCGGCGGCCGTCAGCTGGGGCCAGTACCGGCTCGAAGTGTCGAGCACCGGTGAAGGTGCTACGTCTTCGAGCTACGAGTTCTATGCCGGCTATTATTACCCGGAAGCGGGCTCCGACACGCCGGACACTCTGTCCGTCGCGCTCGACAAGCCGGCCTACCGCAAGGGCGAGACCGCCAACCTGAAGCTCGATCCGCAGTTCGCCGGCACCGCGCTGGTGATGGTGGTCGACGATCGCATCATCGACATGAAGGCGGTGGACGTGCCGGAAGGCGGCACCACCGTGCCGCTCGAAGTCACCGATGACTGGGGCCCCGGCGCCTATGTGACGGCGATGCTCTATCGTCCGGCCAATGCGGAAGCCAAGCGCATGCCGGCGCGGGCGCTCGGCCTCGCTTTCGCCGATGTCGAGCCGGGCGACCTGAAGCTCGACCTGAGCCTCGATGCGCCCAAGGAAGCGCTGCCGCGCCAGGCTTTCACCACCACGGTGAAGCTTGCGAACGTCAAAGCCGGCGACAAGGCCTATGTGGCCGTGGCGGCGGTGGACCTCGGCATCCTCAACCTCACCAAGTTCCAGGTGCCCGATCCGGATGGCTGGTTCTTCGGCCAGCGGCAGCTCGGCGTCGAGGTGCGCGATCTCTATGGCCAGCTGATCGATCCGATGCAGGGCACCCCTGGGGCGTTCCGCACTGGTGGTGACGAGGGCGCCTCGCGCTTCGGCACGCCGCCGGCGACCACTGTCCTCGTGGCGCTGCACTCGGGCATCGTCGAAGTGGGGGCCGACGGCACCGCGACGATCAGCTTCGACATGCCGGATTTCAACGGCACGGTGCGGCTGATGGCGATGGCGTGGAGCGCCGGGGCCGTGGGCCATGGTTCGGCCGACGTGATCGTGCGCGATCCGGTGGTGGTGAACCTGAGCCCGCCGCGGTTCCTGCGTCTCGACGACACCTCGCGCCTTCTCGTCGAGGTCAACAACATCGCCGGCGAGCCGGGCACCTATAAGGTGGCGCTCGATACCGGCACCGGGCTTTCGACCGATGCGGCCGAGACCTCGGTAGACCTGCCGACGGGCGAGCGCACCGCGCTCAACCTCAGCCTCACCGGCACGGAAATCGGCGACCAGACGCTCAAGCTGATCGTCACCGCGCCGAATGGCGATACGCAGACCAAGGAGCTGACGCTCGGGGTCCGCGCCGCCAGCGCCCCGATGACCACCACGCGGCTGATCCCGCTGGAGGTTGGCGCGACGACGACGCTCGACAAGAGCTTCTTCGCCGACATGGTGCCGCATACCGGGGAACTGACGCTGGCAGTCGGGCCGATTGCCCGCCTCGATGTGCCGGGCCTCCTGATGCAGCTCGATCGCTACCCCTATGGCTGCGCCGAGCAGACTTCGAGCCGGGCCCTGCCGCTGCTCTATCTCAACGAAGTCGCCTCGATGATTGGTCTGGGCGATGACGCGGCGATTACCCAGCGGGTCAAGGACGCGATCAAGAACCTCTTGGCCAAGCAGACCTCCAGCGGCGGTTTCGGGCTCTGGGGACCCTATGATGGCACCGACCTGTGGCTCGACGCCTACGTCACCGAGTTCCTGCTCCGCGCCAAGGCGGAAGGCTACGACGTGCCGGAGCTGGCGATGACCCGGGCGCTCGACAACCTCGGCAACCAGGTGTCCTACGCCACCGACTTCACGGTCGGGGAGGACGTGGCCTTCGCGCTCTACGATCTGGCGCGCGCCGGCCGGGCTGCCATCGGCGACCTGCGCTACTATCTCGAGGCGCGCCTCAGCGCCTTCGGCTCGCCCCTTGCCAAGGCCCAGCTCGGCGCCGCGCTCGCCCTCTATGGCGACCGGACCCGGGCGGCGACCGCCTTCCAGGCGGCTGTGGCGGACCTTCAGGCCCGTGAGGACCGGGCGAAATACCGTAACGACTATGGCAGCCAGCTGCGCGACACGGCCGGGGTGCTTGCCCTCGCCGCCGAGTTCACGCCGTCGGGTGTCGATATCGGCGCGCTGACCACCAAGCTCGCAACCCTGCGCGACCAGCAACGCTGGACCTCTACCCAGGAGGATGCGTGGACACTGGTGGCCGCCGCGGCGCTGGCTCGCGAGGCCGGCGATGGTTCGGTGACGATCGATGGCGAGCCGCTCAAGGGCACCGTCTATCGCCGCTACGACCAGGAGGCGTTCGACAGCGCACCGGTGACGATCGTCAACAACGGCAATCGGCCGACCGAGATGAAGGTGACCGTCACCGCCATCCCGTCGACCCCGCCGGCGGCGAGTTCGAACGGCTTCACCATAGAGCGCAGCTACTACCTGCCCAATGGCGAAGTGGCCGATCTCAGCAATGTCCGCCAAAACGATCGCTTCGTCGTGGTGCTGACGACGCAGCCGACCCAGCTCGGTTCTGGCCAGTATGTGGTGGCCGATCCGCTGCCGGCCGGGTTCGAGATCGAGAACCCCGACCTGCTGCAGGGCTCGGGCGTCGCCGATCTCAGCTGGCTCACCGTCGATACGCCGGCACATGTCGAATTGCGGACTGACCAGTTCGTCGCCGCATTCAAGTTCACGTCGGCCGCGAGTAGTGTGACCACCGCCTATATGGTGCGTGCCGTCTCGCCGGGCAGCTTCGTGATGCCGGGCGCCACGGTCGAGGACATGTACCGGCCGGAGCTCCGCGCCAATACCGATGCGGGCCAGATCGAGGTCGGCACGACCGGGCCATGAGCACGGTCGTAGACAAGCAGCCCCGGCGCTTCCGCGCGCCGGGGCTCTTTACTGCGACGCTGATCGTCCTCGCGGGCGTCGCGTTGGTCGGCAGCCAGTATGGCCTCGCCGTGCTGCGCGACATCCGGGCGACGCTGCCGCCCACCCCGGTGGTGTCGGCGGTGCCGGTCTCGACCGCGGTGGTCGACAATGCCGGGCTGCTGCTCAGGCCGTTCACCACTGCCAATGGGCGCTGGCGGCTGCCGGTGACCATTGCCGAGGTCGACCGGCGCTTCATCGACATGCTGCTGGCCTATGAGGACCAGCGCTTCACCGAACATCAAGGCATCGACTGGCCCTCGATGCTGCGCGCTGCGGTGCAATATGCCGGGGCGGGGCGGATCGTCTCGGGCGGCTCGACCCTCACCATGCAGGTGGCGCGGCTGATCGGCGGCGAGCCGACCCGCAACATGGCCGGCAAGCTCCGCCAGATGGTGCATGCCGATGCGCTGGAACGGACGTTGAGCAAGGACGAGATCCTGACGCTCTACCTGACCCTGGCGCCCTATGGCGGCAATATCGAAGGGATACGCGCGGCAAGCCTCGCTTATTTCGGCAAGGAGCCGGGGCGGCTGACCACGGCCGAGTGCGCGCTCCTGGTAGCGCTGCCGCAATCGCCCGAGGCGCGGCGGCCGGATCGCGATATCGAGGCGGCGCGCACGGCCCGCAACCTGGTGCTCGACCGCATGGTCGGCGCCAAGGTGATCAGCGCCGAGGAGGCCGAGGCGGCCAAGCTCGAGCCAATGCCCAAGGTCAGGCGCGAGTTCCCGATGTATGCGGCGCATCTCGCCGAGGCGGCGGTGAAGGCGCACCCCAATGCTCGCAAGATCGAGCTGACCATCGACCGGAAGCTGCAAGGCAAGCTCGAACGGCTCGGCGCCGATCGGGCGGCGCAACTCGGCTCGAAGCTTTCGGTGGCGATCGTCGTCGCCGACCAGGAGACCGGCAACATCCTCGCCTCGGTCGGCTCGGCCGGGCTCTTCAACACCGAGAGCGCCGGCTATGTCGATATGACCGAGGCAGTGCGCTCGCCTGGCTCGACGCTGAAGCCGCTGATCTATGGGCTGGCGTTCGAGCTCGGCCTCGCGCATCCGGAAAGCCTGATCGAGGATCGGCCGACGGCCTTCAACGGCTATGTGCCGGTCAACTTCGATGGTTTCAACCGCGGCACGGTCTCCATCCGGCAGGCGCTGACGGAATTGCTGAACATCCCCGCCGTGGTGGTGCTCGATGCGGTCGGCCCGGCGCGGCTGGTGGCGCGGATCAAGCGGGCGCATGCGGCGGCGCGGTTGCCGGCCGACACGGCGCCGAGCCTCGCGGTCGGCCTTGGCGGCGTCGGCGTGACGCTGCGCGACCTGGTGTCGATCTATGCGGCGATCGGCCGGGGTGGCACCCCGGTGGCGCTGCGCGATGGGGTGAAGCCGGTGGTCGAACAAACCGAGACGCCGGCGCCGGTGCTCGATCCGATCGCCGCCTGGTATGTCGCCGATATCCTCGCCGACGTGCCGCCGCCGCTCAATGGCTCGGCCGGGCGCATCGCCTATAAGACCGGCACCTCCTACGGCTATCGCGATGCCTGGGCCATCGGCTTTGACGGGAAGACCGTGATCGGGGTGTGGGTCGGCCGACCCGATAACTCGCAGATCCCCGGCATTACCGGCATCCGGGCGGCGGCGCCGATCCTGTTCGAGGCGTTCGACCGGCTGGCCGAAAAGACCGTGCCGCTGCGCGATGCGCCGCCGGGGACGATCTTTGCCTCCAACTCCGAGCTGCCGCTGCCGCTGCGCCGCTTCCGCCACCCGGATGAGCAGAAGGTGAAGCGCGATGCGGCGCCGCAGATTGCCTATCCGAGCGATGGGGTCGATGTCGATCTCGGCCTCGCCTCGGGCAACGAGGCGCCGCTGATCGTCAAGGTGCGCAACGGCGTACCGCCCTTCACCTTCTTCGCCAACGGCGCGCCGTTCGGGCGTTCGGCCTTCGCCCGGCAGAACAGCTGGCGGCCGGATGGCCCGGGGTTCGTGACGCTGTCGGTGGTGGACGCCGAAGGGCGGTCTGAACTCGGTGAAGGTGTTTTTGGACTAGGGGGCGGACGCCGGTGCGGGGGTGCTCGCCTTCCCCGGGCACTGGCGGTGGAGGGCCGCCGGATTAGGATGCTGCCAGGCCCTGGTGGCTCCCAAGACCCCCTCTCTTGCGAAAACTAAGGACTTAGCTGCGCTAAGCCCAAGTTTTCGCTTTCTCCCCCGCCAAGGGGGAGAGTCCCGACTGATACTCCGATGCGAATGGAGGCCACCGCTCTTCTCCCCCTTGGCGGGGGAGAATGGAATTTCTTGGGCTTAGCTTCTTGGCTAAGCCTTAGAAATTCCAAGAGAGGGGGTCTTGGAGGGCACCATAGCTCGACCGCACCCTTGGGGTGACCGCCCTCGGGCGGGGGGAGCCCCACGCACCGCCCACATCGTCGTCAAATTAGATACGACTCGGCGCGAAACGCTTCATGAAACGGGAAGGCGGCGCTGCGACAGTGCACCTGCCTCACTTGAGCCGTCCGGCGGACCATCTGCCGGGCGGCTCTGTTTTGTTCAGGCGCCTACTTCGCGATCACCATCGCTTCGAGCTTCGTCAAGTCGGTCGGCAGCTCCGTATCTCCAGCCGGGAGCCCGTTGACCGAGAGGATGTACGCCACCAGATCGGCATAGGTCGCATCGTCCAGCTCGCCCGGGCGTGACGGCGGCATGCGGTCGTGGATGTGGGTGTAGAGTGCGGCGACGGTCTGGCCGACCCATTTGCCTTCGAAATAGGGGCCGGCCAGCGGCGGGCCATAATTGGCGCTGATCAGGTCGGGGCCGTGGCAGGAGACGCAGTTGGCGGCATAGGCGGTCTTGCCGCGCGCCGCCTGCTCAGCGGTGAAGCTCGGCGGGGCGCCGGTGGCGGTGGTCGCCACCGCCTCGGCTGCCGGGGCTGCCTCGGTGGTGGTTGTGGCGGCGGCGTCGCCTTCGCCCTTGTAGGTGTAGACGAGGATGGCGCCGGGGTTCTTGAGCGTGGTGCCAGCGCCGCCGGTCATGGTGCCGACGAGGCCGCTGACATCGGTTGCCACATACATGGTTTTCATGTCGGGGCTGAGCGCCATGTCACGCAGGCGGTTCTCGGACTGGAAATAGCGCTCGATCGGGCCGGCAGCGGTCTTGCCGTCAGGCCCAAGCGGCACGCGGTAGATCGAGCCACGCTTCAGCGTGGTGACCAGCAGCGAGTTCTCCCAGCCCGGGATGCCCTCTCCCGTTTTGGGGAAATAGGCCTGCATCGAGGACGTGGCGACGGTCGGCCAGCAGATGAAATCGATGCCGCCGCAGGCCGGGTCGGTGAAATCCCAATCGCTGGGCACGGTGAACAGGGTCGCGAGCGGGTCGTGCTGCTGGCCCGGCCACTTGGTCTCGTCCTCGACCGGCACCGAGGGGTCGATGGTGATGTCGGAGAAGGTCAGCTGCGCGCAGGGCGTGGTGGCGAGGTCCCAGCGGGCCATCCGGTAGGCCTTGTCGTCCTTGAAGCCGACGACCTGCGGCCAACCATAGTTGCCGCCGCCAACCAGCACGTTCACTTCGTCATCGGTCTTGGGGCCCTGCTCGGAGGCGTAGAGCGTGCCGTCCGGGCCGAAGTCGATGCCCTGCATGTTGCGGTGGCCATAGGTGAAGACGTGGCTTTTGACGCCATCGATATCCGGGTTGTCCTCGGGGATCGAGCCGTCGAGGTTCAACCTGAGCGACTTGCCCTGGTAGGCGATCCAGTTCTTGGCCGCGAGCTCATCGGCGGTGGGCAGGCGCTGCGCTTCGATCGGAATGCACCAGTTGCCGAGCTGGCCCTTACCGCCATCGCCGATGGTGTAATAGAGCTTGCCATCGGGGCCGAATTTCAGCCGGCCGGAATTGTGGTCGTTCTGGCCGGGCATTCCGGAGATGATCACCTGCGGGTCGCTCAGCGTGCCGCTCGCCTTGTCGTAGGTGAGCCGGACGATCTTGGCGAACAGGAACGCATAGGGGCTGAACTTGTCCTTGACCCACGCGTGCTGCGGCAAGGATTTGTCGACATAGGTGTAGGCGGCATAGACGTAGTCATTGCCGGTGTCCTTGAGCAGGCCGGGGTCGAGCGCCAGCCCGAGCAGGCCATCCTGGCCGCCGGGGGCCGACACCTCCTCGATGTCGATCGCCACTTGCTTGGTGCCATCGGCCGGGTTGACGCGGGTGATCTTGCCGCCGACGCGCTCGGTCACCCATAGCCAGTCATCCGGCCCCCAGGTGATCTCCCACGGCCCTTCGAGCCCGTTGGTCAGCTGCTTCATCTCGAACTGCTTGGTGCCGGCCACCGCCAAATCCGGGGTGTCCTGCGCGAAAACCGGCAGCGCCATGCCGACGAGGGCGATAGCGAGGGCAAACCTTACGGAAAGTCTCATTGGGCGTTCCTCCAGTGTAATAGGCTGACTGTCCAACCCGCGCATGAGCGGGCTGGTTCCGGGTTGGCATAGCAGTAGCGAACACAGCGTCGGGCTTTTAGTCGTCGCGCTTTCGAACCGGAAAAGTCTGCAACTTTTCCTGAAAGCACTCCAGTGGGCGTTACCCGCCACTGCCGTTACGGCAGGTCGTGCTTCCAGCCGAGGATGCGCTCGGCCTTGGACGAGTTGAAGAAGGCCTTGCGGCCGCTCAGGTCGCCCTTGATCGGGATGCCGGGGAAGAATTTCTCGGCCGCCTCGAGGCTGGGGATGTCGAGCGTGGTGTCGGGGGCGACGATGTAGAAGGCCTCGTGCCCCTTGAACCTGCCTTCGAGGCTCAACAGACAGGCCCGCGCCGCCGCATCGAAACGCGTGTAAGCAAACAGGTGCTTTTTCGGCGTCGCCGAGCCGGGGGTGAAGTGGCGCGCTGCCAGTTCGCGCTCCGGCACCACCCAATGGAAGCGCATCGAGGCGATGGAGATATCCTCCCAGCGACGGGCGAAGGCATCGGCCTGCGCCTCGCAGATCCATTTCGAGAGGCTGTAGGGCTCCTCGGAATAGTTGGCGTGCTCCTCGTCGATCGGCAGGTAGTCGTAATGCGGATCGCGGCTGTAGGAATGGCCGATGGCATTGACGCTCGAGGCCTGGCAGATGCGCATGATGCCGTTGTCGACGGCGGCCTGCAGCGCGTTGTAGCTGCCCACGACATTGTTGTTGTGGACCACGTGATCGGGATGCTGGCCCGGCGAGGGGATGGCCGCCATGTGGATCACCGCGTCGCAGCCGGCGAAGGCGGCAACGAGCTTGTCATACTCATCCATGTTGGCCTGGATGAAATGCAGGTCTTTGGTTTCTTCCGTCTCGGGCGCCGCGACGCGATCGATGCAGACCAGCTCATGCCCCTGCTTGCGCGCCTCGGTGATGATGGCGCGGCCGACGCCGCCGGATGAACCGGTGAGTGCGATCTTCATTGCAGTGCCTCAGCTCGAATAGACGGCTTCGTGGAGGCCGCGGATATAGCCGATGGCGTAGAGCCGGCCGAAGGCGGAGTAGCCGGCGTTCTCGTTGCTGTCGCCTTCCACCGTCGGGACGTGATCGGGGCGCAGCACGCCGTCGAAATCGATGTCCTTATAGGCCCGCATGGTGGCCAGCATGTCGGTCTTGCCGGCATCGTGCCAGGTTTCGTGGAAATTGGTCGGCACGCCCTCGACATCGCGGAAATGCACGAAGCTGATCTTCTTCTTGCCGAAGCCGCGGATCACCTTGGGCAGGTCGTCGGTCATCAGGGTGAAGTTGCCCTGGCAGAGCGTGATGGTGTTGTAGTCGGACGGCAGCATGTCGACGAGGCGCTGAAAATTCGGCACCGTGCGCATGATGCGGCTCACGCCCTTGATCGGGGTGATCGGCGGATCATCGGGGTGCATGGAGAGCTTGACGCCGGCCTTTTCGGCCACCGGCAGCACGCGGCGCAGGAAATACTCCAGCGTCTCCCAGAGCTTTTCTTCCGAGATCGGCGGGTTCGAGGTGATGCTGTCGGGCACGTCGTTGGCGTTGAATGCCGTCACCACCGAGCCGCCGCGGCTGGGCAGCGCCATGTTGGTGCGCACCCAGTTGAAATCGGTCATCCACTCGTAGCACCAGACCGGGATGCCAAGCTTGCCCATATTGGTGATCAGCTCGCAGGCGACATCGATCTCGGCGTCGCGTCCTTCGAGGCCGCGTTTGGCGAGGTTGAGCGGCGGACGCGCCTCGATGACGCGGATCTCATAGCCGCCCTTCGTGTACTCGTCCTTCATGCGCTGCAATGCCGAGAGCGAGGAGACGCGCTCATTGGCCTCGAGGCTGTCGAAGGGCAGGCCGGCGACGGCCAGGTCGACGCCGCATTGCTTGGCGAGCTTCCAGACGGGCGAATATTTGGGAGGGATGACCTCGGCGATCTCTAGCATGTCGATACGATCTCGAAAGTTGGTGCGGCAAATACCGGGCCGCGGTGGATGTAACTATGCCGGCCGCTGCGAACGGCCGGCGTTATGGTGTCGGCGAGCGCACCCGGGGTGGCGCTCGCGGCGGAGGCGCCGGGCACCCGCTTACGGGCTGTTGGCCGCCTCCGGGGTACGGACAGTGCGCTGGCCCCATTTCTGATCGAGGTTCGGCCACGGGATCGAGTTGACCAGCAACTGGGTATAGGAGTGCTGCGGGTTGCGGATGACGCTCTCGACGTCGCCCTTTTCCACCACGTCGCCGCGATAGAGCACGGTGATGGTGTCGGCCACGTGATAGGCGGTGGTCAGGTCGTGCGTGATGTAGATGATGGTCACGCCGTGGTCGCGGTGCAGGTTCTTCAGCGACTCCAGGATATTGGCGCGCAGCGACGCATCCACCATCGATACCGGCTCGTCGGCGACGAGCAGCCGCGGCTTCAGCAGCAGGGCGCGCGCCACGTTGATGCGCTGGCGCTGCCCGCCCGACAACTGGTGCGGGAAGCGGCCGAGCACGTCCTCGGGGCGAAGGCCAACGGCGGTGAGCGCCTCATCCATCTTGTTGCGGGCGTCCTTGCCGGATCTCGCCAGCTTGAACTGCCTGATCGGCACGGTCAGCAGGTGGTCGACGGTGTAGAACGGGTTGAACACCGCGAACGGATCCTGAAACACCGCCTGCACTTCGCGGCGGTAGGCCATCCGGTCCTTGCCGCGCAGCGTCGTGATGTTCTTGCCGCGATAGAGGATCTCGCCGGTGGTCGGGGTGATGAAGCCCAGGAGCAGCATGGCGAGCGTGGTCTTGCCGCTGCCCGACTTGCCGGCGACCGTCAGGATGGTCGGGGTGTCTTCGTCCAGCGTCAGCGAGTAGTCCTTCAGCGCCACCTTGGCGTTCGATGACAACAGGCCGCGCTGGTAGACCTTGGTGACGTTACGGATTTCCAGAAGATTGGGCATCGGATCAATTCCCCTGGTCGTAGAGGTGGCAGGCCACCAGTTGGCCGCCCGGCAGGACGTTCACCTTGGGCCGCTCGGTGCGTGAGCGATCCGACGCCAGCGGGCAGCGCGGGTGGAAGGCGCAGCCGGTGGGCAGGCGGAGCAGCGAGGGGGCAAGCCCCGGGATGCCCTTGAACTGGCCACGGTTGTCGAGCGTCGGCAGGCTCGAGATCAGCGCCTGCGAGTAGGGGTGCTTGGGGCTGGTGAACATCTCGCGCACCGTCGCCACCTCGACCAGCCTCCCGGCATACATCACCGCCACCCGGTCCATGGTCTGGGCCATCAGGCCCATGTCATGGCCGATCAGGATGACGGCCGAGTTCAGCTCGTCCTGCACCTTGTCGATGGTTTCCATCACCTGGCGCTGGGTCACCACGTCGAGCGCGCTGGTCGGCTCGTCGGCGATGATCACCTCGGGGCGCAACAGGATCCCGATGGCGATACAGACGCGCTGCTTCATGCCGCCCGACAGCTCGTGGGCATACATGTGGAAGACGCTCGGATCGAGATCCACCGACTTCAGGGCCCAGACGCAGCGATCGTTGATCGCCTGGCGGCTCTCACCCGACAAATGCGACTTGATGGCGTCGACCATCTGCTCGCCGATCCGGGTGACCGGGTTCAGCGAGTTCATGGCGCCCTGCGGGATATAGGCGATCTTACTCAGTCGCGACTTGCGCATGCCTTCGTCGCTGAGCGACTGCAGGTCGGTGCCGCCGACCCAGACCCGGCCGCCTTCGATCCGCCCCGGCGGCTTGATCATCCGCATCATGGCCAGCGCCAGGGTGGATTTGCCCGAGCCGGACTTGCCGACCATCCCCATCTTCATGCCGGCTTCGAGGGTGAAGCTGACATTGTCGAGGGCGCGGGCGCGGCCGAGGTCGGTGTAGTAGGTGACCACCAGATCCTCGACCCTGAGGATCGGGCTGGCCGCCGCGGCCGCATTGCGGCTCGTGGCGTTGTCCGTGGTTGCAAGGTTCATCGTCATTACTCCGTCTTGCGCACGCGCGGATTGGCCAGTTCGTCGAGGCCCATATTGATGAGGGCAAGCGAGGCGAGAATGAGGATCATCCCCACCGACGGGGCGATCGGCCACCACCACCAGCCATTGAAGAAGGCGCCCTGCAGCTGGGCCGCCCAGATGATATTGCCGAGCAGTGGCTCACGCAGCGGCCCGAGGCCGAGCACCGCGAGGTAGAACGAGGCGAACACCGCGGCGAACACCTGGCCGACAAAGGCCGCGGCGATGAACGGCAACAGGTTGGGCAGGATCTCCTTGAAGATGATGCCGATGTCGCTGACGCCGGAGAGCTTGGCGACGGAGACGAACTGTCGCTCCTTCATGGTCAGCACCTGGGCGCGGATCACCAGGGTTGGTCCCATCCAGGCGAGCATCACCACGATCAGCGCCATGGTGATGATGGTGACATCGCGCTTGTCGAGCGAGCCGGCGACCACGACCTGGATCAGCAGCACCGGGATCGGCGTCAGGATCTGGCAGATGGTGCGGATGGTGGAATCGATCCAGCCGCCGAAATAGGCCGAGGTGAAGCCGAGCACCACGCCGATCACGGTGCCGAGGCCGCCGGCGATGACACCGATGACGGCGGTTTGCCACATCCCGACGACCATGGCGGCGAGCAGGTTGCGGCCGAAAAAGTCGGTGCCGAAGGGATATTTGAGGCTCGGCGGCTGCTTGGTCGCCACCGAAAGCGGATAGGCCTGCTTGGGGTTGATGGTGATCAGGCCGATGACGGTGAACAGCACCAGTGCAACGAGGATGACCACGCCGACGGCGAGACCCCGGTTGCGGTTGAGGTAACGCAGGAACAGCGTGAGGCTGCTCGGCTGTTCCATCGACGTGTCTGCGCTCGCCGGTGAGGTTGCGGTAATGGTCGTCAATTTTCCGGTTCCTACTGGTTGCGCACGCGGGGGTCGAGCAGCGGATAGATGAACTCGAGCACGGCCATCAGCACGGCGATGGCGATGGTGATGAACAGCACGATCCCGTAGATGACCGGGAAGTCATTGGAGCGGATGGCGTTGTTGAGCACTTGCCCCAACCCCGGAAGGCCGAAGAGCTGCTCGACGACAAGTGCCGAGGTGACCAGGGTGCCGAGCGCCAGCGCGAGGCCGGTGACCTGCGGCAACAGGGTGTTGCGCAAATAGTAATCGCGGAAGATGCGCCCCCCGGTCAGGCCCTTGTGCTCGGCGAAGTTCACATAGTCTTCGCCCTGAATGGTGACGCCCATGCCGCGCATCGACAGCACCCAGCCGCCGACCGAGCCGAGGATCAGCGCCAGCGCGGGAAGCATCTGGTGGCGCAGCACGTCGATGGCGAAATCCCACGACCAGTTGGGCACGATGCCGATCGAGTAGGGGCCACCCAGCGGCAGGAGCTTCATGCGGAAGCCGATGAAGAACAGCAGCAGGACGCCCATGATGACGGGCGGCACGCCGGTCAGCAGCACGAAGGGCGTGGCGATCGAGCGCATCCAGCGCGGCGACTTGGGCCAGGCCGAAATGGCGCCCAACAGGTTGCCGATGATGAAGCTGAGGATGGTGGTGAACAGCAAGAGGAAGAAGGTCCAGGGCAGGGCCTGGGAAATGATGTCGGTGACAGTCGCGGGATAGCGGTTCAGCGAGTAGCCGAAATCCATCCGGATCACGTTGCCGAGATAGGTCCAGTACTGATCGAGCAGCGGCCGATCGAGGCCGAACTGCTGGTTCATGTTGGCGATGAGCTTTTCGATGTCGCCGGGAGCGAAACCACCGGAGCGCGCCAGTTCGGCGAAGCGTTCGCGCAGCGCATTGCGGGGGCTCAGGCGGGGGACGAAGAATACGATCGTGGATGCGGCCCAGATGACCAGAACCAGGAAGGACAGGCGCTTTGCGATCAGCTTGAAGTTCACTCGGGTCTTCTCCGGCGCGGTGAGATCAGAAGGAGTGCGCGCGGACGCGCACTCCGCTGTCGAGGGTCGACTTACTGCGCGCCGGTCGGCTGCAGCGAGGCGATGACCAGCATGCCGGTATGGGCCCAGAATGCGCCGTTGGTGCCCATTGCGGGGTTCGCGGCGGTCGGCCAGTTCTTCCAGTAGTGCTGGTTGTAGGCGATGCGGTGCAGCCACTGGATGATCGGGATATCGATCTGGTCGCGCCAGTAGATGCCCAGAGCCTTGGCGGCGCCTTCCTGGAACTTCGGATCGTCCGACGAGAGCGGGGCGATCGAGTTGAGGATCTGGTCGTACTCGGGGTTCTTGTAGCGCGAGAACCGGTTGTTGCCGGCCGAGGTGCCGATGGCTTCGCTGTACTTGCCGTGGAAGAGGTTCAGAGCTTCGAACGGGTCGTAGAGCGAGGCGCCGTGGCCGAACATGTAGAGGCCGGCCTTGCCGTCCGCCATGTTCTGGTAGGCGTCCGGACCGAAGTTGATCGCGGCGTCGAAGCCGCCCTGGCGGAGCATTTCGACCAGGATCGGCACGATATCGGAGTGGATGCCTTCGAAGCCCTGGATGGTGGCGTCGATGGTCTTGCCGTCCTTCTCCCACAGGCCGTCACCGTTCATGGTGAAGCCGGCTTCGGTCATCAGCGTCTTGCTCTGCTCGGGGTCGAACAGGCGCGGCTGGTACTTCTCCTCGAGTGCCTTGACGGCCGGCGAGTCAGCAAAAGCCTGCAGGTTCGGGTAGAGCGGGAACGGATAGATCGTCGCGATCGGAGCGCCGTCATACAGGATGTCGTTGATGACATCGCGGTTGATGACGAGGCTCATCGCGCGACGGACCTTGGGGTCGCTGTACGGCGCGAGCTGGGTGTTCATCCACAGCGAGTTCGGCCACCAGTCAAGGTAACCGTACGGCGATTCCGAACCGGTATGCGTGGTGATTTCCGGGTTCTGGGCAAGGATGTTGCCGATAACCGAGGAACGCATGTCGAGAGCGGAGTTGAACTCGTTGTTCACGACGCGCTGGGCGACGGTGTCCATCGAGACGCCGGTGATGTTGGCGATGATGATGCGCTTGACCGCCGGCTCGGCGATACGGCCGGCCTTAACGGCCCACCAGTCGGGACGGTAGTCGAAGATCTTCTGGTTGGCGTTCCACGCCTTCAGGTCATAGGGACCCGAGTGCGGGATATCGACCGAACCCGGTTCCATGTTCACGTCGGGCTTACTCGAGAGATAGTCGGCCGGGACGATCGGGATACCGGTATCGAATTTTTCGGTCAGCACTTCGAACTTGAAGCGCGGCGCCGGGGCCTTGAAATTCACCTTCACGGTCAGGTCGTCGACGATATCGGTCGACGAAACGAACTGGGTGAAGTGCGCGTTGTAGGGCAGCTTGGAGTTGTTCAACTGGCCATCGAAGGTGAACTTGACGTCCTTGGAGGTGACGGGGGTGCCGTCAGACCACTTGGCGTCCTTGTTCAGCTTGATCTCGAGCGCGGTGAAGGTGTCGTCGGTGTATTCCATGCTGTCGGCCAGCCACGGAACATACTCGCCCTTGAAGATGGCGAAGTACATCAGCGGCTCCCACATGAAGGCGTTGCCTTCCTGGTGGGTGTAGCCGGGCAGGGCCCACGGGTTGGTGACGCCGATCGGCGAGGACAGCGCAACACCCCAGCCGAGAACGACTGTCTGGTTGCGCGGCACTTCCGGAAGCGGAGTTGCCGGAACGATTTCCTTGGGTGCTGTGGCAGCAAGCGGGCTTTGCGCCAGCGCTGCCAGCGGCGATGCCATGACGCCGAGCGCCAGCAGTGCCGCTGTGATTGTTCTACGTTTGACCATGTGACAGAGTTCCCCTTGACTGTCGACGAAAGCTGAACGTCGCCTTGAGGCGACAAACGTTTGAATTGTGGGTCCCATCGACCCGGCTAAGCCCCACACCTCCCCAAGATAATCTTGTTATCCTGCTCGTTCTCCGGGCGGTGGGTTTGGCCGGCCGGTGGAGGGCAGGCACCGAGGGTGCCGTGGCTCCACGTTGATGCGCTCCGGGGCCTGACGGTTCGCCGATCTCCCTTTGGGAAGATCGAGGCGGTACCTCGTTACGCACGTCGTGGCTCGCCGGCCCCCTGAGGTCAGGAAGCCGCTCCGCCACTCATCGCGTTACGCTGGCACTGCCCATCGGACAGTCAAATCTTGCCCTGCGGCATTGGCTTGGCGTCTCCCCCACCAAAGCCGGCAACTCCCTCCAGAGTACCGGCTATTTCTCCCAATATTCCCAAGCGTTAGACGCGCAAGGGGGTTGAGTCAACAGCTGGAATGGTAGTTGCAGGAGCCCTCCGGGCAGGAAAATCGCTCGACAGCTCGAAGCGCTTTGAATGTGCGGGGTTTTTTGGATCGGTGCAGGCTGTGTATCAATCGGCAAAAATAATGTGCGATCGGCAGCATCCGCATGCATCGAGCCGAGAATCTCGTCGTCGGGGGGTGCGGAGAGGGTCAGAGCGAAGCCGATACGCCGGCGAGGGTTGACCCCCACCCCTGTCCCCTCCCCCTAAGAATGGGGAGGGAGACCCTCACACCGGCATCGCAGTATGCGTCTCCCTCCCCATGTTTAGGGGGAGGGGACAGGGGTGGGGGTCAGCTCGCACCGGCGCTGGATGCGGTCGATGCCAGCATCACCCCTTGATGCCGGCCGACAGCATGATCGCTTCGGTCACCTTGCGCTGGAAGATCAGGTAGACGATCGCCACCGGCAGGCCGGCGAGGATGGCGCTGCCGAGGTCGCGGGCATATTTCACGCCGAACGCGTCGGTGACCTGGGTGATGCCGACCGTGACGTTCATCATCTTTTCGTCGGTGACGGCGAGGAAAGGCCAGAGGAACTGGTTCCAGGCGCCGATGAAGGTGATGATGGCGAGGGCAGTGGTGATGCCCCAGTTCATCGGCAGATAGAGCTTGAAGAACATCTGGAATTCGTTGGCATTGTCGATCTTGGCCGCCTCGCGCAGCTCCTTGGGGACGCTGTCGAAGAACTGCTTGTAGATGATCACCGTCACCGGCCCGTAGACCAGTTGCGGCAGGATCACGCCGAGCCAGGTGTTGAACAGCTTGAACTGGCTGATCAGCACGAAGTGGTTCACGATCAGCGCCGGGATCGGGATCATGAAGCTGGCGAGGATGACCCACCACAGGATGCGCCGGCCGGGGAATTTCAGCTGGCTGATGGCATAGCCGGCGAGCGCCGACATCATCACCACCAGCACCGTCACCGACACCGCCGTCACCAGCGAGTTGATGTACCAGGTGCCGATCTTGGTGTTGAACAGCACGTGGGTATAGGCGTCGAGGGTGAAGCGCCGGGGCCACAGGTCGATGCCCGGCTGGACGATATCGTTCTCGACCTTCAGCGTCGTCACCACCGCCCAGTAAAGCGGGAAGGCCCAGAAGATGGCGCCGAGCACGGTGATGACGGTGGCGATCAACCCGACAAGGTCGAGTGTCCTGATGATCCGGCGCTTGCGCGGGCTCATGCCCACGACTTCGCCGGCAGCCGGGGTGGTGGCGACGGAACTCATTTCTCACCTCGGGCACGGAGCATCTGGAACTGCAGCACTGAGAACACCACGATGATGAGGAACAGCACCACGGCGACAGTGGCGCCATAGCCGCCATTGTTCTTCTGGAAGGCGCTGCGATAGATCAGCTGCACCAGCCCCATGGTGGCATCGGACCGGCCGCCATTGCCGAACAGGTAGACCTGGTCGAAGATCTTGAACTGGGCGATCAACTGGATGGTCAGCACCAATACGGTCACCGGCCAGATCAGCGGCCAGGTGATGCGGGTGAACTGCCGCCACTTCGAGGTGCCGTCGAGCGCCGCCGCTTCGTAAATCTCGGGCGAGATGTTCCTGAGCCCGGCAATGAACAGCAGGATGTTGAAGCCGATGGTCCACCACACGGTGATGAAGGCCACCGTCGGCATGAACAGCGGCAGGGTGCGGAACACCGGCACGTTGTCGCCGGCGACCAGCGCGATCAGCGGCTGCAGGATGCCGAACTGACTGTCGAACATCCAGCCCCAGACGCGGAACACCACCGAGACCGGCAGGATGTAGGGGATGAAGAAGCAGGCGAGGATCAGCGACTGCATCCAGCCCTTCAGCCGGTTGACGCCGATGGCGATGATGAGCGCGGTGAGTGTCGCGGGGACGACGGTGAGGAGCACGAAGTAGACGGTGTTCCACAGCGCCACGCCGAACAGCTTGTCCTTGAACAGCTTGACGTAGTTGTCGATGCCGATGAACGTCCCTGGCCCGATCAGCGGCGCCTTGTGGAAGCTAAGCCAGATCATCTGCAGCGTCGGGTAGATGAACAGCACGGCATAGACGACGACAAAGGGCAGAACGAAGATCAGCGCCGCCAGCACCTCGTTGCGGTTGAAGCGTTTTTTGCGTGCCTTCAATGGCACGTCGGTGGCGGTATCTGTGGCTGACATCGGTTCTGGCCTCCCCTTCCAGTCAAGTCCGGCAAAAGATCCGGCCGGCACCCGGGTGTGGGCGCCGGCCGGCAGGAGAATTACTCCACCTGACCCTGCAGGTCGTCGCGCATCTGTTCCATGGCGGACTGCGGATCGATCTCGCCGTTGATGGCGGGCATCAGGTAGTTGCCGGCCGCATCGTAGACCGGGGAAGCGACGCCGGCGAGCACCGACGAGGGGTCGAACACGGCGGTGTCGGCCAGGATCGAGTAGGTGGCGTTCGGCTGCTTGGTCTTGAACTCGTTGCTGTCGCGGACCGGCGCGTAAGCCGGGATGTGGCCGGCGTCAGCCCAGGCGAGGGAGTTCTTGTTCATCCAGGCGATGACCTGCATGACGGCGGCGCGCTTTTCGGGCGAGACTTCGTTGCCGACGCGGTTCGGGATGGCGAAGGAGTGCGAGTCAGCCCAGGTGGCCGGGTGGTCGAAGAAGGTCGGTAGCGCAACGGCGCCCCAGTCGAACAGCTCGCCCTTGGCCTTGAGGTCGGTCATGGTCGGGACTTCCCACACACCGTTGATGTGCATGGCCGCTTTGCCGCCGGTGAACAGGGCGATCGAGGCCGGATATTCGGTGGTGGCCGGCGCGAGACCGTCCTTCACCCAATCGGCCACCACGGTGGTGGCTTTCACCGCCTTGTCGAGGTTGTCGCCCGACAGGAACTGGCCGTTCTCGTCGAGGAACTTGCCATCCTGCTGGCCGAGCAGCGAGTAGAAGATACGCCACTGGCTGTCGCCGGCTGCCGAGTGGATCGACACGCCATACTCGGCCCCGCCGTCCTTGAGCTTCTGCAGCGCCGCCTTGAAGTTGTCGACGCCGTCGAGGCCCTTGGGCAGACCGTCATCGCCGAGCAGGCCCGCGGCCTTCAGCATGTCCTTGTTGTAGTAGAGGATAATCGAGTGGATATCGAACGGGATGGCGTATTGCTTGCCATCGATCTGGGCGGCTTTCCAGTTCGACTCCGCGTAATCGGCGCCGGAGAGCCCGGCAGCGGCGATCTCGTCGGGGGTGATTTCGCTGAGGGTACCCGAGGAGACGCCGAGCGGCAGGCGCGACAGGTGATAGGTCATCACGTCGGGGCCTTCGCCGATGGCGGCCGAGGTCTGGACCTTGGTGTAGAACGGGGTGCCCCACTCGAGCGTGGTGGCCTGGATTTCGATCTTGCCGGCGTTCTCGGCGTTGAACTTTTCGATCAGCGCCTTCATGCGGACGCCGTCGCCGCCGCCGAGGAAGTCCCACCAGGTCACGACTTCCTGGGCCTGCGCCACGGCCGGCGCCAGCAGCGCCGTCGATAGCAGTGCCATCTTCAAAAACGACTTCATCATTGTATTTCCTCCCATCGGGTTAGCTCCAGGCGCAGCGGCATTGCGGATCGGTGCGGACCGTCCCGTCCCGCGGCCTGCGCATTGAGCAGTGAGTGGCCGTTCGGGACATTATTACTGACCTATCTTATGATATGGATCAGGAATTCGGATGCATAAGGGCGTATCTTCCCCTTTGACGGATGTGGTTCAGGCGGCGCTGTAGGCGACGTCCCTGGTGTCGAACAGGTGTGCCGAGGCGCCGTCGAAATCGAGCTTCACCTGGTCGCCGACATTGAGCCGCGACTGGCCTTCGTCCTCGGCGATGACCACCGAATTGTCGGCAAGGCGCACATAGGCGAGGGTGCGCTCGCCGAGCCGCTCGACCACATCGGCCTTGCCGCTCACCGCGCCGTTTGCCGACACCTTCACCGACTCCGGCCGGATGCCGAAGGTCACCTTGCCGTCGCTGGGCAGGCGGGACGAGGCGATGCCGGTGAGGATTTCCGAGTTGTCGGGGAGCTTGACCACCGCCTTGCCGTCGCGCTCGGAAAGCTGCTGCACGGGCAGGAAGTTCATCGAGGGCGAACCGACGAAAGCGGCGACGAAACGCGAGGCCGGCCGGGTGTAGATTTCCATCGGCGTGCCGATCTGCTCGATCTTGCGATTGTTCATCACCACGATGCGATCGGCCAGCGTCATGGCCTCGATCTGGTCATGCGTCACGAAGATCATCGTGGTCTTCATGCGTTGATGCAGTTGCGCAAATTCGATGCGGGTGCGGGCACGCAGGCCCGCGTCGAGGTTCGACAGCGGCTCGTCGAACAGGAACGCCTTGGGGTCGCGAACGATGGCGCGGCCGATGGCGACGCGCTGGCGCTGGCCACCCGAGAGCTGGCCGGGCTTGCGATCGATCAGGTGTTCGAGCTCGAGGGTCTTGGCTGCGGCGGCGACGCGCCTGGCGATCTCTTCCTTCGGGGTGCGGATGTTCTGCAGCCCGAACGACATGTTCTCGCGCACCGTCATATGCGGGTAGAGCGCATAGTTCTGGAACACCATGGCGACGCCGCGCTCGGAAGGCGGCAGGTCGTCGACGCGCTTGTCGCCGATATGGATTTCGCCACCGTCGATATCCTCGAGGCCCGCGATCATCCGCAGCAGCGTGGACTTGCCGCAACCCGAGGGGCCAAGGAAGACCATGAACTCGCCCGAGCCGATGGTCATCGAAACGTTCTCGATGACGCGGACCTGGCCGAAGTGCTTGCTGACGTTTACGAGCCTGATATCGGCCAAATCGCGTTCCTCCCGGGTCGTCCCCGGTCCGCGCGTCCCTTAAGGATCTCGCGGACCGGTGCTGATGCTATTGCGGCTGACAATATTGTCAATCCTGTATCAAAAGAAAGCGGAAAATTCAGCTTTAATTACAGATAGTTAGCCGAAAGTGTGCGCGCCAAAAGGCGCGTTTCCCGTGTTTCCTACCCGAAAAGCCGATTCAGTTCTCCGCTCAGTCGGTCTCCAGATTTGCCGTGCTGGTGACGAGGCCATCGAACAAAGCTGCGGCCACCGGATCGCTGCCCGGCGCATCGTTGGTGAGCCGGAAAGTGGTGACCACGAGGCCACCTTTGCCGACGCGGCGGCGGGCGATGGTGGCGGCCGGCTTGTTGATCCAGCCGATGACCACGCCGGCATCGATCAGCCCCTCATATTCCCAGGAGCGGAAGCCGGTCAGCACGTGGTGCGGCACGACGCGATCGAACGACACATCGAGCAGCGGGCCGCCGGGCAGGGCAGCGAAAGCCCCACTCCGCTTGATCCAGGAGAAGTTGGCGATCCAGTCGCCGCGCCACAGCGTGCCGTCGCGCAGCACCAGCCCGATATTGGGCAGTTGGGTTTCCGAGCCGAGGTGACGGGCCCGCTCCTTCGACGCCGGCATGGTCGGCGGTTCGGTGCGCGGCGGGTCGGTCCGCAAGTTCCGGTGCGTCTCCACCGAGCCATCGGCCAGCACCAGGTAGCGGGCGCCGTGGCGCATCGCTTCGATGTCATCGGCGCCGAGCGCATGGGTGAGGACCAGGTCGGCGGACGCTGCATCTGATGTCACCGCATAGCCAAGGCCTTTCGCGTAAGCGGCGAGCTCGGCATCGGCCGCGGCGATCTTCGCCGGTCCGGCGGTGCGCTTGGTGTAGACCGAGACCTGGATCTCGTTCTTGGCCAGGAGCTTGCCGCCGGCTTCGAGCTTCAGGGCGATGGAGGCAATGCGGGCATCGCCGCCCAGCGTGATCGCCGTGGTGCCGAGGTCGGCAACGGCGAGGCCTTCGGTTGCGGGGACAGCGAGCTTGCCGCTCGTGCCTTCGACCGACCAGGTGAGGGTGGCGCCTGCCGGCACGGCCTTGCCGCCGCTCGCCACCTTGAGGCTGAGTGCTACGCTGTCGCCCGAAGTCACCGCATGGTGCTCGAGCTGCGGCACGATCACCGTGTCGTTGTTGATCTCGGCAAAGCGGTCGTGGAAGGCGCGTGGGTTGCGGTTGATGTCGAGCAGGCCGTTGGCCTCCCAATGGACGTCCGTCATCTCGGTGATGACGTAGCCCTGGATCGGCGCGTGGGCGCGCATCGACTCGATCTCGTATTTGAGATTGGCGAACTGGTACCACTGCACATCGGTGATGAAGTCACCGAAGCTCGGAAACACCTTGTCGAGGTGGTAGGTTTGAAAGCGGTTCTGAATGCCGTGCGGATAGGCGGCGCCATCGCCCCAGTTGCCGCCGGTCTCGGCCCACCAGGGCTTTCGCCCCTGGCTGTCTTCACCTGGTCCGGATGCGGCAGGCCCCAGACGCCGAACTCGGACACCACCAGCGGCTCGTCGCCGCGGCGCTCGCCATCGCCGAAGGGCGACCAGGTCCAGTCGGCGGCGCCGGCGAACTCCTCGGTCAGCTTTTCCCACTCGGCGCGGCGTTCCGGCACCGAACGGTAATAGTGGTAGTCGTTGATGTCGGTCTTCACGTGGAAGTTCGGGATACAGGCCGAGTTGTCGACGACGAGGCGGCGCGGATCCCTCGCCTTCAGCCAGTCATAAGTGTCTTTCAGCCACTGGCGGTGATCGGCATTCTCGATCAGCCTGGTGCCCCAATCCTCGTTGATGATGGTCCAGGCGATGATCGAAGGGTGGTTGCCATCCCGCGCGATGATGCCGGCCATGGTGTCGCGCATGCGCCTCGCGGCGGCGGCACTGAAATACTGGACGTTGGGGATTTCGGTCCAGATCAGGACGCCCAGCCGGTCGGCGACTTCGTAATAGCGCGGGTCCGGCACCTTGATATGGACGCGCAGCAGGTTGAGGCCGAGATGCTTGGCCTTCTGTAGCTGATCCTCGAGGAATTCGAGCGAGGGCGGGGTGCAGATGCCGTCGGGGTAATAGTCCTGGTCGAGCGCGCCGCGCAGGTAGAGCGGCTGGCCGTTGAGGAAGAACTTGCCGTCGCGAGTCTCGATCTTCCTGAAGCCAAAACTGTGCGTCGTGGTATCGACCACATCGCCGCCGGCGATGAGTTCGAGCTTGAGGGAATGGAGGTTCGGCGCATCGGTCGACCACAGGGCGGGCGAGGCGAGTTGCAGGGTGAGCGCGGTGCCCTTGGTTTCGGCGACAACATTGCCCACCGTGGCGCGCACCGTGGCGCCCGCTGCGGCGGCCGAGAGGGTCAGCGCCAGTGCGACTTCGCCGTTGTCCGGGTTGGCGTCGATCGCCACATGCGCGACGTGGCGCTTGTCACGCGACATCAGCTTCACCGACTGCCAGATGCCGCCGAGCGGGCCGTACCAGCTCTGCTTGCCATGCGGGATTTCGCCGAACGGATAGTCCGGGTAGGCCTCGGCGTCGCCGCTCGGCAGGGTGACGTGCACCTCGAGCGCGCTCTCGGCGGGCGTGCCCGAGGGGATGACGAACTCGAAGGGCAGGTAACCGCCCTCATGGGTGCCGAGCACGCGGCCGTTGAGGCGGACTTCGGAGAAATAATTCACGGCGCCGAAGCGGAGGACGATCTCGCGACCCTGCCAGGCGGCGGGGATCGACAGCTGGCGGGCATAGATGGCTTTGCCACTGGAGTGGCGCAGGTCGGCGAATTCAGCCTGCCAGGGGCCGGGGACGGTGGCGGTGCGCCAGTCGCCATGGCCATCGAGCCGGAAGCGCCACGCGCCGTCGAGCGAGATTTCCTCGCGTGCGTTTGCGCCAGCCTTGGTGGCCGTAGTCTCGCCGATCATATAGTCCTCCCGCGGAGCTAATATTTATTAGCAGTTTTGCTATGGCTAGCGGCTTTCCACCGGTCTTGCAAGGGTTTTGGTTGCTAATGAGTTTAGCAAGCGAGTTGCGCACGGGGCGCCGAGCCTGATAATGCTGCGCTTTGAAGGCGTTAAGAAACGCATCGAAGACGTTAAGAAACGCTTCGAAGAGGGTTGGGGGACGTGGTGGCAAAACGGCCGACGATGGTCGAGATCGGTGAGCGTGCGGGGGTCTCGCAGGCCACGGTGTCGCTCGTCCTCAACCGGGTGTCGAACGCCCGGGTGGCCGAGGCGACGCGGATCCGGGTGCTCGAAGCGGCCGAGGCGCTGGGTTATCGCAAGGGGCCGCAGCACCATGTGCCCGAGAACAAGACCCGGGTGATCGGGCTGCTGCTCGACGAGGTCACCACCACGCCGTTCGCCACCCCGTTCATCGAGGGCGCCCGCGAGGAAGCGGCGCTGCAGGATGTGGTGGTGGCGACGTTTTCGACCCGCTCCGACCCCAAGCTCGAGAGTCTCGCGCTCGATATGCTGCTCAGCAGCCAGGTCATCGGCGTGCTTTACGCGAGCCTCGTCACCCGGCCGGTCGAGGTGCCGGAGCGACTGCGCGATGTGCCGACGGTGCTGCTCAACTGCTACGACAAGAAGCGCTATTACCCCTCGGTGGTCCCCGCCGACGTCACCGGCGGCTATGCCGCGACCGAAGCGCTGCTGAAGGCCGGGCATCGCCGCATTGCCCACCTCGCCGGCGAGAGCTGGATCGAGGCGGCCGACGACCGCGAGCGCGGCTATCGCCAGGCGCTGGCCTCATGGGATGTGCCGGTCGATGAAGAGCTGATCATGCGCGGCGGCTGGACCATCCATGGCGGGCGCGACCTGACGGCAAAACTGCTCGACATGCCGAACCCGCCCACCGGCATCTTCGCCTTCAACGATCGCATGGCAGTGGGCGCCTATGATGCGCTGCGCTCGCGCGGGCTGCGGGTGCCCGACGACATGTCGGTGGTCGGCTTCGATGATGAAGACACCAGCATGTACATGAACCCGCCGCTCTCGACCGTGGTGCTGCCGCACGAAGAGATGGCGCGCTGGGCCGTCGGCACGCTGCTCGACGAACAGCTCCCCGCCGCCTCGCCGCGGCGGGTGAAGATCGAGTGCCCGCTGATCAGCCGGGGGTCGATTGGGGAAGTCGGCAGTCGGGAGTAGGCAGTCGGCAGTAGGGAGAAACGCGACTGCCGATTGCCGATTGCCTACTGCCGATTCTTCACTCGCTCCCACACCCACCAGCCAGCCGACAGCATCACGAGCACACCGAGCGTCACCAGCGCGGCGATCAGCGTGGTGCGCACCGGCTTGCCCATAAAGTAGCGGGTGGCGAAGAAGCCGATATTGGAGAGCACCAGGAAGCTCAGCACGTGTCGGCCAGGCGTCAGCAGCACGGCGGGGATGCTGACGCGCGCCGCGATCAAGCGGCAGAGCGCGAGATAGCCCAGCAGCAGCGCCGCCGGCCCGACGATCCACAGGATGGTGGGTGGGAAGCGATTGGGGAACTGCCCGGTTTGCAGCGTCACCCAGTAGAGATAGCCGGTGATGGCCAGCGCCGGGGCGAAGTGCCAGGCGCGCACCGGATGGCTGCCGTACCAGATGCCGAGGAGGAACCACGGCAGGTAGGGGAGCAGCGGGAAGTTGGCGAAGCCGGTATGGCTGACGAGCGTCGGCAGCAGCGGGAAGATGGCGCCGGTGCTGAAGAAGCTGGTGGCGAGGCATGCCGCGGTCGCCACCAGCAGCAGCCACGGGTTGCGGCCGATGGCGAGGAGGGCAGGGCGCGCCAAGAGGGTAAGCAGCGACAGCATGAAGAAGGTGGCGAGGAACTCGCTCCAGCCGAACAGCCGCTGCATGGTGACCACATCGATGATCAGCTGCGCGTTCAGCGGCCTTCGGTCGACCAGCAGGGCGAAGGCGAGGGACGAGGCGTAGACCGCCAGCAACAGCAGCAGCGCTGGCCGCAATTGCCGCCAGAAGCTCCGCTGCCGCCCCTCCGGCTTGGGCAGGCCGAACCCGATGCCGAAGGCAAACAGGAACCCTGAAAAGCTCACCAGATTGGCGTATTCGGAGAACATCGCCGCCTCGGGCTTGGGCCGGAAAGTGACGAGCTGGACGACATGGGCGCCGATCATGCCGACGACCAGCAGGGTCTTCAGCAGGTCGAGGTCGGCGAGGCGGTTGGAGGTTTTCACGGTTGCGGGCCGTTGGGCTTGAGGGAGGGGCGCTGATTGGCGGAAAGCCTGATAGCCGCAGTCGGGACTCCCTCTCCCGCTTGCGGGGGAGGGGGGACCACGCGAAAGCGTGGTGGGAGGGGGGAGCCCCACGCACAGATCTCAGGCGGCTGGGGTAGAGGCCGGTGTTTGTGGCACCCCCCTCCCACCAGCCTGTCGGCTGGTCCCCCCTCCCCCGCAAGCGGGAGAGGGAATCCCGACTGCCGGGATCTACTGAGGCAGCGCATCGAGTTCGGGCCAGCCATCTGCGGTCCATCGGATCGGCGAGAGCTGGAGTTTCGACACCCCCAGGTCGTCGCCGTCATAATAGTGGTAGGCGAGCATTTCGCCCTTCGAGGTGACGATCGCTTCCTGGCCGCCGGGGCCGATGAAGCGGCCGGTCTTGGCCTGCAGCAGCGTGCCGCCGCCCTTCAGCATCGGGGTGCCGTCGCGATCGAGATAGGGGCCGGTCACCGCATCGGCGCGGCCGATGCGCATGTTGTAGGTGCTGTCGAGCTGCTTGCAGCATTGGTCGAACGACACGAACAGGTAGAAGCGGCCATCGTGCTCGAGGATGCTGGCCGCCTCGATGCCGGCGCCCTGGCGCGAGGCGAGATCGTAGCTCGGGGTATCCGGAGCGAGCAGCTTGCCGCCGGCTGGATCGAGCTCCCGCATTTTGATGCCATCCCAGAACGAGCCATAGGCGAGGAAGGCGCGGCCATCTGAGAGGTCGATGCGCCAGGGGTCTATGGCGTTCCAGTTGTCCTTGCCGTTGGATTTGAGCACCAGCCCCTGATCCTCCCAGCCCTCACCGGGCTGGTCGGGGTCGAGCGCCGCATTGGTCATCAGCCCGATGGCGCTGGTGTTGATGCCGAATGACGACACCGAATAGTAGAGGTTCCAGACGTCGCCGCGCTTGCTGACCGACGGCGCCCAGATGTTGAGCGACTGGTAGCCGAGTTCCCTGCGCTCCCATTTCGGCACGCCCTTGCCGATGGCGCCGGCGTCGGTCCAGGCGATGCCGTCGGGCGAGGTCTTGGCGCGGATGGCGCCGCGATAGAGCCCGCCCTCCTGCCCGGTCTGGAAGGCGACGAACTTGCCGTCGACCTCGATGACCGTGGGGTCATGGATTTTCACGTCGCCGGTCAGCGTCGGCTGGATCTGTTGCGCGAGCGCGGGGGTGCCGGCGAAACCAAATGCAAGCGCCGCCACCGCAATCGATCGAAACATCGCGCTCCTCCTAAGGTCGTGAATGGTGAATGGCGAATGGTGAATGGGCAACGGGAATTGGGAGGGCTCCTCCACCATTCACAATTCACCACTCACCATTCACGCTACTCCCCCGATCACGCAATCGCGACCGCGTAGGTAACGCGATCTTAATTTCGTTGCGCAGAATGGACGAGAAACCGTCGGCTTGTTGGGCCGGCAGATTGGCCCAGCGTTCTACCCGGGCCTCACCTCTTGTGCAGAGGCGTGTTCATGTACCGCGTAAACAAGACGATCGAGTTCTCTGTTTCCCGTCGTAGTTTCGGTATCGGCGCTGCGGCGCTGATCGCTTCGTCGGCGTTCACGCCGGCCTTTGCCAGCGTCGGTGGCTTTGTCGACCAGACCTGGCAGCGGGCCAAGGCGCGGGGGGTATCGAAGCGGGTATTCGACATCGCCATGGGCGATTTCAAGCCGATCGGCTCGGTGCTCGACCTCAGCAAGAAGCAGCCGGAATTCGTCTCCACCGCCGCCGATTACGTCATCAAGCGGGTCAGCGACACGCGCATCGGCACCGGCAACGACATGCGCGGCGAGTGGGCCAAGACGCTCAAAGCCGTCAGCGAGCGCTATGGCGTGCAGGGCGAGATCATCCTCGCCATCTGGGGCATCGAAACCAATTTCGGCGGGTTCCTCGGCGGCACCAACACGGTGCATGCGCTGGCGACGCTGGCCTATGGCGGCTACCGCGCCGATTTCTTCGGCTCCGAACTGATCACCTCGCTCGAGATCCTCGAGGGCGGGCACGTCAAGGCCAAGGACATGGTCGGCTCGTGGGCCGGGGCCATGGGCCTGCCGCAGTTCATGCCGTCGAGCTTCATGAAGTACGCCGTCGACTTCAAAGGCGATGGCCATAAGGACATCTGGGGCTCGGTGCCCGATGCACAGGCCTCGATCGCCAACTACCTGAAGTCGTTCGGCTGGCGGCCAGGAGAAACCTGGGGTTACGAGGTAAAGCTCGCACGCGACTTCAACTACCAGAACGTCTGGCAGGGCATCACTGCGACGCTGGGTGATTGGCGTGGCGTCGGCGTGACGCGGGCCAACGGCAAGCCGTTCCCGCGCGACAACGATACGGCGAAACTCTACATGCCGATGGGCGGCAACGGCCCGGTATTCGCCGTGCTGCCGAATTTCGGGGTGATCAAGCGCTACAACAATTCCGACAGCTATGCGCTGGCGGTGGGGCACCTGGCTGACCGGATCGTCGGCGGCAAAGGCTTCATGACGCCGTGGCCGAACGACACCGCGCTCAATGCCGATGGGCGGAAGCAGGTGCAGGCCAAGCTGGTGAAGAAGGGCTATCAGATCGGCACGCCGGATGGCGAGATCGGGCCGAAGACGCGCGCCGCGGTGATCGACTGGCAGGCGCGCGCCGGGCTGCTGGCCGATGGACACGTGTCGGGTAATTTGCTGAACGCGCTGGGATGAGGCTTCGGTGCGATACCCTCAGTCTGTGCTTCCCTCCCCCTTGAGGGGAGGGATTGAGGGAGGGGGTGGTGCGGTGATCACCGATGGACCCCCACCCCCGCCCCTCCCCTCCCCTCAAGGGGGAGGGGAGCTGTTCGGTTCTCAACCTGACCGCCGGTGCGGGCTGACCCCCACCCCTGTCCCCTCCCCCTAAGAATGGGGAGGGAGACCAAAACACTGGCATCGCTGTTGGCGTCTCCCTCCCCATGTTTAGGGGGAGGGGACAGGGGTGGGGGCAGCTCGCGCCAGCCCCGCAACAGTCCTCAAATCACCTCAAGATAATCCCGGCCCGGCAGCGCCTCGAACGGCGCGGTCGGCAGCGTCTGGTACCAGAAAGCCACTGATGCGATGTCATCCTGCAGCGGCAGGTAGCGGCGGGTGTTGCGATTTTCGGTGCGCCAGCCCAGCGCCTGGATGGTGACCTTCAGGTCGCTTTCGAAGCGGATCGGGTCGCTCAGGTGCCAGCGATACATGCCGAAGCGGGTCTGGCTGCGATAGGTGCCGTCGGGCCTGAGCACTTGCGGCAGGCCGGCATAGGGGGTGGAGAACTCGCGGTAGCGGCTGTCCATGGTGGCATCGACCACGCCGCCGTCAAAATTGTAGGCGCCGCAGAAATAGTCCTCGGTGCCGGTGCCGCAGATGGTGGGGAATTGTTTGTCCCCATCCATGAAGAACTTGATTTCGCCTTCGCCCCACCAGCCGGAATTGTTCACCCCCCAGGCCATGTAGGTGCCGACATAGTGGCCGCGGCCCTTGATGCCATCGAGGATGGTGTAGTCGGTGCCATAGGGCAGGGGGTTGGTGCGGCGGAATTTGGCGTGGAAATAGGCCGCGTCCTCGGGCACCTCGGTCAGGGTGTAGTTGATCTGGTAGTAGATAATGCCGAAATCGTCGGGGTCGGTGTTCTCGATCTCGATGCGCGCGGCCTTCCTGAACGGCATCTCCCAGTAGCAGTTGAAGGCGCGGCCAGGGTTGACGCAGACCGCCAGCGAGTTGATCTGGGCGAACTGGCCCCAGCCCATGCAGAAGAAATCGCCGAGCGGTGCTTCGACCGAGGGGTTCTCCTGGTCATCCCACCACATGCGGATGATCAGGCTGCGCCAGCGCAGGTTCGCCGTGGTCAGCCAGATCTGCTGGATGGCGCCCATGCCCTCGACAGCGGCGAGAACGCGGGTCTCGCCCGGCTCGATCCGGATCGAGGGCGACACCTTCCAGCCCTGGCCGTTGCCATCGGGGCCGAGCCCCTTGGCGTGCATGGCGCCGGTACCCTCGGTGGCCATGCCGCCCTTGCCCTTTTCGCCGGTAAAATTCTCGGGCGAGATCGAGCGGGTCTTGGCCGGCGACAGCCGGTAGAGGTTGGAGAGGTTTACGCCCAGGCCATTGAAAGTATTCATGTTTCGGATCCGTTGGATGAAGGGGTCGGTTTCAGCCCTTGAGGCCGGAGGTCTTGATCGAGTCCATGATCTGGCGCTGGAAGATCACGAACAGCACCAGCATCGGCACCGCGACGATGGTCGAGGCGGCCATGGTGTAGTTCCAACTGGCAGCGTACTGGCTCTTGAAGTTGGCGATGGCCACCTGCACCACCCAGAGGTTCTGGTCCGAGGCGACGGTGAGCGGCCAGAGGAACGAGTTCCAGTTGGCGAGGAAGAACAGGATCGCCAGCGCGGCGATGATCGGCCGGCTGAGCGGCAGGATGACGCTGGTGTAAATGCGCCAATAGCCGGCGCCGTCGATCACCGCAGCTTCCTCCAACTCCTTGGGCAGCGACAGGTAGTATTGGCGCAAGAGGAAGATGCCGAAGGCGTTGAAGATCGCCGGAATGATCAGCCCGGCATAGGAGTTCAGCATGCCCATCGAGCGCACCAGGATGAACAGCGGCACGATGATCACCGGCAGCGACACGAGGAAGGTCGAGAACATGGCGAGGAACACCGCCTCGCGCCCCGGGAAGCGCAGCCGCGCGAGGGCGTAGCCGGCCATGGTGTGGAAAAACAGCGCCACCACCGTCACCACCGCCGAGATGACGAAGGTGTTGATCAGGTAGCGCCAGAACGGCACCTCGGTCAGCACGTAGACGAAGTTGTCGAGCACTGGCTTTGCCGGGATCAGGTTCGACTTGAACACCTCAGTCGGGCCCTTGAAGGCGATCGACAGCATGTAGAGCAGCGGGAAGATCGCCATCACGGCGAGTACCATCGCCACCAGCATCCAGATCAGCCGGACGACGTTGGCTTGGGAGCGGGAGAGGGAGAGGGTTGCGCTGGTCATGGGTTGCTCCGGACTCTCGGTAATCCTCCCCCGCGTGGCGGGGGAGGGGACCGCCGAAGGCGGTGGAGGGGGCGGCAAGAGTTGCCGGTCTGGGCTCCCCCCTCCACCAGCTTCGCTGGTCCCCCTCCCCCGCCACGCGGGGAGGAACACTGCACGGCCGGCTGCCAAATCACTCATAATCGAACCGTCCGCCGCGGGTGAGGAGGAAGAAGAACACGGTGACCACCATCAGCAGCACGACCAGCAGGGTAGCGAGCGCCGCGGCATAGCCGAAGGCGGAGTATTGGAAAGCCTGCTGATAGATGTAGCTGATCAGCAGCGCCGTCGAATTGGCCGGGCCGCCCTTGGTCATCACGTAGATCAGGTCGAAGGCCTGCGCGCCGGTGATGGCGGCGACCGCCGAAACCAGCAGCACGAAGAAGCTGGTGGGGCGCAGCAGGGGCAGGGTGATGAACCAAAAGCTCTGGGTTGGCCCGGCGCCGTCGATGCGCGCCGCCTCGTAATATTCCCTCGGGATGTCCTGCAGGCCGCCCAAAAAGATCAGCATGTAAAAGCCCATCAGGAACCACACCGCGGCCAGCGTCACGGTGAACAGCGCCAGGTTCGGGTCGCCGAGAAAGGAGATGCCGCCGAGCCCGATCGAGGTGGCGAAGCGGGTGAGCACGCCGAGCTTGTCGACCACCATCAGCTGCCAGACCAAGGCCACGACGACGAGGCTGACCATCTGCGGCGCGAAGAACATCGAGCGCATCACGGTGTTGAACTTGCTGGTGCGCTGCACGAGGAGCGCAAGGCCGAGCCCGGTGACGTAGAGCAGCGGCACCAGCATCAGGGTGAACCGGGCGGTGACGCGCAGCGACGACCAGAACAGCGGGTCGATCCACATTTTGGTGTAGTTCGCCAGTCCGACGAACTTGAAGCCGCCGAAGCCATCGACCTCGAACACCGAGATGCCGAGCGCCAGCAGCATCGGCAGGCCGATGAACAGCATCAGGCCGATGGCGTCAGGCGCGACGAACAACACGCCGGCAATGGCCTCGCGCTGTTTGGTGGTGAGCCGGATGGCAGCGGGTTTTTCGCCCGCTGCCGCGGTGGTGATTTCGGTCACTGGTTTGTCCTTGAGGAGTTATCCACTCCGAACAGGAAGTCGCGGTGGCCGCCTCCCTCCCCCTTGAGGGGAGGGATTGAGGGAGGGGGTGGTCCGGTGATCACCGATGGACCCCCACCCCCCACCCCTCCCCTCAAGGGGAGGGGGGCGACACCCGCGACATCCGCTACAGGATCGGCGCGCCTGAGTACGACGCGAGGAAGGCGTCGAGTTGCTGGCTGGCGGCGGTGGCCGTGGCCTGCGGGTCGGCGCCGCCGAGCTGGGTCTGCTGGATGGCGTCGGAGATGATCTTGTAGACCTCCGGCGGCACCCGCGGTTCGGCCCGGGTGCCCGGGTGAATCTGGGTGCCGAAGATCCCCATATTGCCCTTGTTGAAGGCGTCACCACCGGCAGCGAGAGCCGAGTTGCGCGGCGGCATGTCGGACTTCGCCACGGTGCACCAATCGACCACGCGCTGCACCGAATCCGGCGCCATCGAGGCCAGCGCCCAGGCGATGAACTTCGCCGCGGCTTCCGGGTTCTTGCCCTTCGAATTGGCGACGAAAGCCCAGCCGCCACCGACGGTCACGTACTTGCCGCCTGATGGAACCGGCAGCTTGAAGATGCCGTAGGGGACGTCGGGGGCGTTGTTGTCCATCGCCGAAATGCCCCAGATGCCGACATTCTGCATGGCGCAGTAGCCGGAGCCGAGGTTGGCGACGATGTCACCGCCGCCACCGCCGAGCATCTGGCGCGGCGCGGCGCCGGAATTGACCGCATCCTGCCAGAATTTCAGCGCCTGGACGGTCGCCGGCGAGTCGAAGGCCGACTTGCCGTCGGCGGTCTGGAACTCGCCGCCGCCCTGCCACATGAACGGGTACCAGGTAAAATTCTGGTAGTAGCCGGGATTGGTCTCGAACAGCACGCCGTAGCGCTCCGCCGTCGTGAGTTTCTTGCCCACTTCGAGCAGTTGGTCCCAAGTCGTCGGCACGTCGTTCTCGTTGAGGCCGGCGTCCTCGAAGGCCTTGACCGAGTAGTAGAAGGCCATCGGCTCGACTTCCATCGGCACGCCGAAAATCTTGCCGTCTACCATGCGGTTGGCGATGACGCTTTCGGGGAAATCGGCGCGCGCCGCTTCCTCGATCGCCGGCGTCAGGTCCTGCAGCACGCCGCCATTGTAGTAGCGCAGGAAATCGCCGGGCGAGATGATGAAGATATCCGGGCCCTGGCCCGAAGCGAACGAGGTGGCGAGCTTGGTGCCGCCGATATATTCGGAGCCCACCACGTATTCGAGCGCCACCTGTTCGGACTGGCTGGCGTTCCAATCGGCCACCATCTTGACGAACCAGTCGACCTGCGGCTTCACATCGCCGCCCGGGGCATAGAACTGCCAGAAGCTGAGCGTATTGTCCTGGGCGAACGCCTTGCCGGTGAATGGCAGGGTGAGGCCGGCAGCGCCGAGTGCAGCGCCGCCCTTGAGGATGGACCGGCGGGACCATCCCGACGGCATGTTGGACGTAGTGGTCATTTCACTCCTCCCTGGAGCTTTCGTGTTGTCGTCCGGGACGCGGCCACCTCCCCCGAAACGGCCGCGCTTAGTTTTGTCCTCGTTCGGCTAGGCCGACTCGAAGATGCGCAGCGCACAGGGGATCACCTCGGTGCGCGGCGGGCCGTCGAACTTGCCGTTGAGGCGGTCGAGCAGCATTGCAACGGCGCGCCTTGCCAGCGCGCCTGGGTTCTCGCCGGCTCGGGTGAGGTTGGGCCTCACATATTCGAGCTGCGGCAGGTCGCCGAAAATGGCGACGGCGATATCGTCGGGGATGCGGATGCCCCGGTCGTGGAATTCGGCCAGCGCGCCTGTGGCCATCAGGTAATTGCCGATGAATACGGCAGTCGGCCGCTCGGCGCCGCTGAGGCCGGCGATCCAGGCGACCGCATCCCGGCCGGAGGGGGGCAGGTAGGTGCCTTCGTGGCGCTGGGTCAGCCGGTCGAAGGCGACGCCGTGATCGGCCAGCGCCTTCTCGAAGCCGTCGGCCCGCGCCATGGCGCTTTCGAAGTTGTTGGGGCCGGTGATCTGCACGACGCGCTTGTGCCCACGCTCGGCGAAGTGCTTGCCGACCATGTAGCCGCCGCCGTAATCGTCGACCTTGACGCTGTCGACGGCGTGGCTGGCGAGCTGGCCGATAAACACCACCGGGGTATCGAGCTTCTGCAGCTCTTCGTTGATGCCGTGCAGGGCGAAATCACCGACCAGCAGGCCATCGACGCGCTTCTTGTTGAGCTGGCGCAGATAATCGCGGCCATGCGTCTGCCAGTTTCCGCCCGGCACGTCGGTATTGTAGATCAGCGCATCGAGCCCGGCCTCTTCGAGCGCTACCTGCGCCGCCTTGACCATCTCGGTGTAGAACGGGTTGCCGATATCGGGGATCAGCATGGCGATCAGGTTGGTGCGCCCGGTGCGCAGACTCTTGGCCTGCGGGTTGGGCGAATAGCCGAGCTCATCGATCGCCGCCTGCACCCTTTCGCGCAGCGGTTTCGACACCCGATTGGCGTGGTTGATGACGTGCGAGACCGTGGTCCGCGATACGCCTGCCCGTTCGGCAACCTTTGAGATCGTGCTCATGGCGGCAACGGCTAGCACCAAACGAAAGACGCATGCAAATGGATTTGTGAATGCATTTGCAAATCCATTCACAGCTGTTACGTTCGAACTCACCGGAAGACGGGAACAACCCCGCGACGGGAGAAATAGCTGAATATCACCAATGGCTTAATCGCCGCGCCCTGAGATCGGGCCGCCGTTTTCTGGCGGTTTTCCGGGCGGGAAGAGATTTTCAACGCGGAAAGCGGCGAAACGCCGTGAACCAGCACCGGCGAAGCTTTGTCGAGCGCCGGACAGAGGAGGGACAAATGAAGAAATTACTGGCGGCTCTGCTGCTCACGGCCGGGCTGGTGGCGCCGGCGCTGGCGCAATCGGACGAAGCCGGCAAGTTGCGGCTGATGACCTTCGGCGGCGAAGCGCAGCTCAAATCAACGCAGGACGCGGTGGCCCGCTTCAACGCCAAATACCCCAATGTCGAAGTCGAGATCGGCGTCGATGCGGTGGGCGGCGGCTGGGGGGATTTCGTCTCGCGAGTGCTGCAGCAGTACAATGCCGGCGAGCAGTATGACGTCTATCACACCGCGGTCGAGACGCTGCAGAGCTTTGCGGCGCGCGACCTGTTCATTCCGCTCGACGATTTCATCGCCACCGGCGACTTCTCGGACTTCGACGCGAAGCTCTTCGATCTGACCAAGTACAAGGGGAAGACCTATTTCATCCCCTCGACCTGGAACAACATCATGACGAACTACAACCGGGCGCTGTTTGCCGAGGCCGGGATCCCCGCGCCCAGCAAAACCTGGACCTGGGACGAGTTCGCCGCCATTGCCGAAAAGCTGACCAAGCGCGACGCCAATGGCAATGTCACCCAGTTCGGCTACGAGGTCCCGGCCTTCTTCTTCGGGCTGATGCCGTGGTTCCTGTCCAACGGTACCTCGCCGGTGACGGCGGATTGGTCGGCCTCCAACATGAAGGACCCCAAAGTCGCCGAGACGCTGCAGTTCCTCTACGACCTGATCCACACCAAGAAGGTGTCGCCGGTGCCGGGGCAGGAGGGGGTCGAGAACCAGTTCTTCGCCGGCCAGATCGCCATGATCTCGCGCGGCCATTGGATCGTCCAGAACGCCATTGCATCGAAGCTCGACATGGATATCGCCACCCAGCCGGGCAAGGTGAGCAACGACACGGTCATCGGCTTCGGCGCCTATGGCATTTCGTCCAAGGCGAAGAACCCAAAGCTCGCCGAAGCGCTGGTCACGGAACTCCTGAGCTACGAGACCCAGGTGGCCGAGGGCGATCTCGGCGGCGCCGTGCCCGGCCGCAAGTCGGCGGCCGAGACCGAGAACTTCCTGAAATTCCCGCCCTCGGCGCCGCTCTACTACGAGACGCTGCCCACCACCCATGCGGTGCCGTCGCCGGCCAATTTCCAGGAAGTCGACCAGATTTTCATGCGCTACTTCAACGCCATCATGACCAACGAAATGACCATTCCTGATGCCGTCGCCAAGGCGGACCAGGAGCTGACCCGCTCGTTCGAGCGCATCAAGCGCGTCACCCAGTAGTCCTCCCCCGGACTGCCCGCGTCGGACTTTTGGGTTCGGCGCGGGCACTTACTTCTGCATCAAACCGAGAAGTCCGCGGATGCATCAATCTGAACCATCGCGCTTGGGGCCACCCCCACCCTCAGTCCCTCCCCGGGGGACGCGGTAGCGCCCCGGGGGGAGGGAGGCGATAGCACCGCAGCTTCGGTTCCTGCGTCTCCCTCCCCCTTGTGGGGAGGGATCAAGGGTGGGGGTGGCCGCAAGCGCCGGATCTCCGACCTGCGCAAGGCGCAGATGCAGGCGGGCTACATCTTCGTGTTGCCCTCGATCCTGCTCTATGCTGCGTTCGTGCTGGCGCCGGTGACCATCACCATCATTTTGAGCTTCACCTATTACGACATCAGCTTCGGCGCCGACTGGGTGGGGTTCGAGAACTATGTACGCTTCCTCACCGAGCCGCGCTCGCTCGAGATTTTCTGGAACACGCTGCGCTTCGCCTTCCTTGCGGTGAGCTTCAACGTCGCGGTCGGGCTGATCCTGGCGCTGGCGCTGAACCGGGCGATGCCCAAGTTCATGCTCTACTTCTTCCGCCTCGCCTTCTTCCTGCCGGTGATCATCTCGGCGGCGTTCGTGGCGGTGGTGTGGAGCTATTTCTACAGCGTCGATTTCGGCGTCATCAATTACTACCTGGCGCAGATCGGCATCCCGCAGGTGCCGTGGCTGTCGTCGTCGAAAGTGGCGATGACCTCGATCGTCATCATGGATGTGTGGAAGAACACCGGCTTCTTCATGATCATCCTGATCGCGGCGCTGCAGGGCGTGCCCAAGCCGATCATGGATGCCGCCTCGATGGATGGCGCCTCGGCCTGGCGGCGCTTCTCCCGCATCACCCTGCCGTTCATTTCGCCGGTGCTGTTCTTCTGCATCGTCTTCGCCTCGATCGGCGCGCTGCAGGTGTTCGAGTTGATCATGATCCTGACCGGCGGGGGGCCGGGGATTCCACCCGCTCGCTGTCGATCTACCTGGTCGACGAGGCGTTCGGCAGTTTCGAGCTCGGCTACGCCGCGGCGGTCAGCGTCATCATGATGATCCTCGTTCTCATCATCACCATCATCCAGATCATCGGCTCGCGCCGCTGGGTGCGGGAGTAGCGGCCATGCGAACCAGATCCATTGAGACGCGCGAAGCCAAGAAGTGGGTGGACCGCGCCATCGTCGCGGTGCTGCTTTTGATGGGCATCCTGATGCTGATGCCGTTCTTCTGGCTGTTCTCGATGTCGTTCCGGCCGGCGGCCGAAGCCTACAAGATGCCGCCGAGCTTTTTGCCGCCGAGCTTCGATCTCAGCAACTACCAGACGGTGCTCGCCTCCTCGGTGCCGTTCCTGAAGATCTACTGGAACAGCCTCTATGTGGCGGTGCTGGTGACCATCGGCCAGTTGGTCACCTGCACGCTCGCCGCCTTCGCCTACGCGCGGCTCAGATTTCCCGGCCGCGACAGTCTGTTCTTCGTCATGCTGATCGGGCTGATGTTCCCGGCGCAGGTGACGATCCTCCCCATTTATCTCGGCTATGCCAAGCTCGGGCTGCTCAACAATCCGCTCGGGCTGGTGCTGATGGGGCTCACCTCGAGTTTTGGGGTGTTCATGCTGCGCCAGTTCCTGCGCAGCCAACCCAAGGAGCTCGAGGAGGCGGCGCTTATGGATGGCGCCGGCTACTTCAAGATCTTCTGGCGCATCTCGCTGCCGCAACTGATGCCGGCGCTCGGGGCGCTCGCCATCATCACCTTCACCGGCGCGTGGAACGCCTATTTCCAGCCGCGGGCGCTGATCACCTCGCAGGATTCGATGACCCTGCCGATCGCGATGGACCTGCTGCGCGGCTACATGAGCCAGGGCAACCTGTCGGTGGTGATGGCCGCCATGAGCATGGCCATCCTCCCCGTCGTCCTCCTGTTCCTCGTCGCCCAGAAGATGGTGATCGAGGGCGTCACTTTCTCAGGCATTCGGGCCTGACCAATGGATTTCAGCATGAGCAAGACCGACAAGCGTTTCATCTACGAGGGCGACCGCCTCGGCCATATCGCCTTTCCGCTCGGCGGCATCGGCGCCGGCGGGCTGGCGCTGTCGGGCAGCGGCAGGCTGGTCGACTGGTCGATCCGCAACCGGCCGGGGCTGCAGAGCTTCAACGGCTACAGCCACTTCGCCATCAAGGCCGAGCGCGACGGCGAGCTGCTCGATGCGCGGGTGCTGAACGGGCCATACGAGGGCCTCCCCACCGGCTCGCCGACGACGCGGAAATTCTTCGACGGCTTCGGCTGGGGCGCCAACCGCAACACGCTGGCCGGCGTGCCGCATTTCGAGAGCACCACCTTCACCGGCACCTTCCCGGTGGCCGAGGTGGCGTTCCACGACGCGAGTTTCCCCGGCGAGGTGAAGCTCACCGCGTGGAGCCCGTTCATCCCGACCAATGAGCGCGATTCCTCGCTGCCGGCGGCGATGTTCGAGATCGAGGTGACCAATACGGGCGCGGCGCCGATCGACTACAGCATCGGCGGCACGCTGGGGAACCACGGCTGCCAGAACGGCCGGCACAGCTATGCCGAGGCAGGCGGGGTGAAATCGCTGCTGCTCACCGCCGCCGACGAGCTGCCGGATTGGCAGGCGGGTGACGTGTCGATCGCCACCGATGCGGGGGACGTCGACCATCTCGACTACCATTTCCGCGGCCAGTGGTTCGACGATCTCAACCTGTTCTGGCGCGAATTCGCCAGGGCCGGCCGGCTGCCCGAGCGGCACTACGACAAGCCGCGGCTCAACAAGAACATGTTCGATCAGCCCGAGCACGGCACGCTCGCCGCTCGCGTAACGGTGGCGCCGGGTGAGACGAAGACCATCCGCTTCGCCATCGCCTGGCATTTTCCGGTCGGGCAGGTGTACTGGCGGCCGGGGCAGGTCAACGGCGAGACCGGTACCTGGCGGAACTACTATGCCAGCCAATGGGCCACTTCGGGCGCCGTGCTGGCCGAGGCGTTCAAGCGCTGGGACGAGCTGCGCGCCCCGACTTTCGCCTTCCGCGACACGCTGTTCGGCACCAGCCTGCCATCAGATATCGTCGATGCGGTGCAGGGCACGATGAGCATCCTTCGCACCGCCACGGTGCTGCGGCTCGAAGGCGGTGAGCTCTGGGCCTGGGAGGGCCAGTTCACCAACGAGGGCAGTTGCGAAGGCTCGTGCACCCATGTCTGGAACTACCAGCAGACGCTGCCCTATCTGTTCCCGGGGCTGGAGCGCTCCCTGCGCGAAACCGACTACACCTACAACCAGCTGCCCAATGGCGGGCTGACCTTCCGGCAGATCATCCCGCTCGGTTCCGCCTTCTTCCCGCTCAACCCCTGCGCCGACGGCCAGTTCGGCTCGATCATCAAGACGTTCCGCGACTGGAAGATCTCGGGCGATACCGAGTGGCTGAAGCGCTATTGGCCGAGGGTGAAGGCGGCGCTCGAGTATGCCTGGTCGACCGACAACCCGGACCAGTGGGACCCGGAGCGCACCGGCATCCTCTGGGGACGCCAGCACCATACGCTCGACATGGAGCTGTTCGGGCCCAACTCGTGGCTCTCGAGCATGTATGTCGCGGCGCTGAAGGCCGGGGCCGAGATGGGCCGCGCTGCGGGTGATGTGGCGTTCGCCTCGGAGCTCGACCAGATGGGGCAGGCGGGCGCCGACTACCTCAACCGCGAACTGTTCAACGGCGACTACTTCATCCAGAAGACCGACCTCGGCGACAAGGCGCTGATCGAAAAGTTCGACCAGGCTTCGGGCAAGGTCGGCGTGATCGCCGATGGCTTCATGGAGACGTACTGGTCGGACGAGTACGGCGAAATGAAGTACCAGTTCAACGATGGCTGCGCGACCGACCAGATCCTCGGGCAATGGCATGCCGACCTCGCCGGGCTCGGCAGCTTCCTCGACCCCGACAAGGTGAAGACGGCGCTGGCATCGGCCTACCGGCACAACTATCGGGCCGACCTCAAGGGCCATTTCAACCCCTGCCGGGTCTATGCCTATGAGGACGAAGGCGGCGTGCTGATCGCCACCTGGCCCGAGGGCACCACCAAGCCGGCCGTGCCGGCGCCGTACTCCGAGGAGGTGTGGACCGGGCTCGAATACATGCTGGCCTCGCACCTGATTTTCCGCGGGCTGACCGAGGAGGGCCTGAGCATCGTCCGCACCGCCCGCGCCCGGCATGACGGGCATCGCCGCAACCCCTGGAACGAGATCGAGTGCGGCAGCTATTACGCCCGCTCGATGTCGAGCTTTGCGCTGGTCAATGCCTGGTCCGGGTTCAGCTACGACCTGACCAAGGGCGAGATCGGTTTCGCCCCCAAGGCTGAGGGCGACGGCAGCTGGTTCTGGTCGGTGGGTGAGGGCTGGGGCATCGTGACGCGCAGCGGCAGCCAGGTCCGCCTCGAGGTCCGTTACGGCAGTCTCGATCTCATCACGCTGAGCTTTGCCGGCAGCACGGCCAAGGTCGGCCGCACGCTTCGTGCCGGCGACACCGCAGACCTGACATACGGAGGCTGAGCATGGCCGAACTTGAGCTCAAACAGGTCCGGAAGAGCTTTCAGACCCTCGAAGTCATCCACGGCATCGATCTGACCGTCGCGGATGGCAGCTTCACCGTGTTCGTCGGGCCCTCGGGCTGCGGCAAATCCACGTTGCTGCGGATGATCTCGGGGCTCGAGGAAACCTCCGGCGGCGAGATCTGGCTCGACGGCACGCGCTGCGACCACCTGCTGCCCTCGGCGCGGGGCATGGCGATGGTGTTCCAGTCCTATGCGCTCTACCCGCATATGAGCGTCGAGGAGAACCTCCGCTTCGGGCTCGAAAACCAGAAGCTGGGCAAGCCCGAGATTGCCGCCCGCGTCGACAAGGCAGCGGAGATTTTGCAGATCAAGCACCTGCTGAAGCGCCGGCCCAACCAGCTGTCGGGCGGGCAGAGCCAGCGCGTCGCCATCGGCCGGGCCATCGTCAAGGAACCAAAGGTGTTCCTGTTCGATGAACCGCTGTCGAACCTCGATGCCGAGCTGCGGGTGAAGATGCGCTCGGAGATTTCGGCGCTGCACCGCCGGCTCGGCACCACCATGATCTATGTCACGCACGACCAGGTCGAAGCCATGACCATGGCCGACCGCATCGTGGTGCTGCGCGAGGGGGTGATCGAGCAGGCGGGCGCGCCGATCGAGCTCTACGCCCGACCGCGCAACCAGTTCGTCGCCGGCTTTCTCGGTGCGCCGCAGATGAACTTCTTTGCCGGCAAGGTGAGCGAGGCCGGGGAGCGGCTTGGCGTCGCCCTGAGCAAGGGCGGGCCGGTGCTGAGCCTGGCGCGTCGCGAGGGGGCGGTGCAGGTCGGCGATGCGGTGACCATCGGGGTGCGCCCCGAACACCTGATTCCCACCGCCAACGGGTCGCTCGTTGTGGAGGTGGGCTCGACCGAGGTGCTGGGCGCCGAGACGGTGCTGCATGGCAGGACCGCCGGCGGTGAGGCGGTCACAGCGACGATGCGCGGCATCCTCGGCACAAAGCGCGGCGAGACGCTGCGCTTCGAGATCGCCGATGCGTTTACCCACGTGTTCGACGCCAACGGGCTGACGCTGCAGCCGACGCGGGCCTGGACGGATGACTATATGAGGAAGATTGCGTGATGCGTGGTTCAGCAAAAGGCCCCCTCACCCGGCGCTACGCGCCGACCTCTCCCCCAGGGAGAGGTGGTCGTGGGGCAAGATCGTGCCACCGCTTCACCTCTCCCTCTGGGGGAGAGGTCGCCGCGCAGCGGCGGGTGAGGGGGCCTTTGCGGCGGTGCTGCTTGCCCTCGTCCTCGCCACCCCAGCCCTCGCCACCGACTACAGCGTCACGTCGGAAAAGGTAAAAGCCCTCACCGGGCCCAATGCTCCCGCGCCGATGAAGGGGCCGGATATCTGCGGCACCGACCTCGGCACCATGGCCGAGATCGACGGCAAGATCGTCCTCGCCTTCGGCGACACGTTTGGCTGGAAGGACAATGCCTGCATCCGCTTCGGGCCGAACTGGCGCTCCAATGTCGTCGCCTTCACCGCCGACATGGATGCCTCGGATGGCATCGTCATCGACGACTGGGTGAAGGGCGAAGACGGCAAGGCGGTGGAGATTGCCAAGGGGGCGCACCAGGATGCGTTCAAGGGCGAGCAGACCAAGATCCCGACCGCCATGGTGACGGTGGGCGATACGCTTTACCTCCACTACATGTCGGTGAACGGCTTCTCCTCGATGGGCGGAGTATGGCTCTGCAACTGGTCGCGCTTCATTTCGTCCAAAGATGGTGGCAAGACCTGGAGCCCCGGTCCGGACGAGTTCGGCAGCTTCAAATCGAGCTTCAACATGCTGGCGCTGTCGTCCCAGGCCGGCGCCGGCAATGAGGATGGCAAGTATGTCTATGCGGTGGGCACGCCGTGCGGGCGCTTTGCCGGGGCGCGGGTCGGCCGCGTCGTGGCCGATAAGGTGCTCGACACCAAGGCCTGGGAGTATTTCGACGGCAGCGGTTGGGTCAGCGATCGGGCGCAGGCGGTCGAGGTGATCAAGCCGGGCGCCGGCGAAGGTTCGCTGGTGTGGAACCCGGGCATCAAGCGCTGGATGTACACGACGCTCAACGAGCTGTCGGAAGCGATCGAACTGCGCTTTGCCGAGCGGCCGGAGGGGCCATGGTCGGCGCCGAAAGTGCTGGCGCGCGGCTCGGACTACGCCCAGGCCTATGGCGCCTATATGACGCCGTCGTGGATTGCCGCGGACGGGCTGACGTTCTGGTTCGTAATGAGCCAGTTCGGGCCGTATAATACCTATGTGATGAAGGCTGTGCTGACGCCGGATCCGTGAGGTCGGCGGGCGGCCTCGACGCCGGCGCTTGCCGACCCCCACCCCTGTCCCCTCCCCCTAAACATGGGGAGGGAGACGCTCCTATTGATGCCGGTGTTTTGGTCTCCCTCCCCTTTCCGGGGACGCTATCGCGTCCCCTAGGGGGAGGGGACAGGGGTGGGGGTCGGCACGCACCGGCCGTGCGCCGTCACACCGGCACCGGCGCCGCCGCATCGATCAACCCCGCCGCCTTGAGCTCAGCCCAGAACGCGACCGGGATCACCTCCTGCAGATAGCCGACATTGCTGGTTACTTCCTCGGGTCGGGCGCCGCCGGGGATCACTGACACCACTGCCGGATGGGCGAGCGGGAATTGCAGCGCGGCGGCTTGCAGCGAGACGCCGTGGTTGGCGCAGACCGCCTGGATGCGGCGGACCTTCTGCTGCACGTCGTCGGAGGCGATGCCGTAGCCGTAGCGGGCGGTGGGGCCGGGGCCGGTGGCGAGGATGCCCGAGGCGTAGGGGGCGCCGATGATCACCGAGATGTTGTACTCGCGGCAGCGCTTCAGCCCGGTGCCGAGCGCCGACTGGTCGAGCAGGGTGTAGGGCATGGCGACAATACAGAAGTCGAGCGGCACCTGCGCAGCAAAACTCATCAGTGACGGCGCCGCGTTGAGCCCCATGCCGATGGCCTTGATCTGGCCCGACGCCTTCAGCTCTTCGAGCGCCTTGATGCCGCTGCGGACCATATCCTCCATGCGGGGGCCATCGGGGTTGCTGGCGAGGGACGCCTCGGGGTCGTGGATCAACAGCGCATCGACGCTGTCGAGGCCGAGGCGGAGCAGGCTCTGCTCGTAGGAGCGCATCACCCCGTCATAGCTGTAATCCCAGACGATCTCCATGTTCAGCCCGCCGCCCCACGGGGTGCGGTCGAAGCTCTTGGGGTCGGCGGGACGGCGGAAATAGCGGCCGACCTTGGTGGTCAGCAGGAACTCGCCGCGCGGCTGATCGATCAGGAAATCGCCGGTGCGGTGTTCGCTGAGACCGCGGCCGTAAAACGGGGCGCTGTCGAAATAGCGCACCCCGCCATCCCAGGCGGCCTTGAGCGTCGCATGTGCCGTCTCGCCGGAGACGCGATGGTACATGCCGCCCAGATGCGCGGTGCCGAACCCCATGGGCGGCAGTTCGAGCGTGGTGGAGCCGACACGATGCCGGTCGGTGAGCTTTGTGGACATGGGCGTGGGCAATCGTTGGAGATGAAATCAGGAGGCAGTCGCGGGCACACGACGATCGGGTTCCCGGAAGGCCGAGGCGACGTCGTCGCTCGGCGAGACCGGGGCGTCGCGATAGAGGAAACAGGTGGCGAGCCGCTCGCTGTCGGGCACGTATTTGGGCGGCAGGTGGTCCCAGCACATCTCCATGACATGGGGGCAGCGCGGCGCGAACTTGCAGCCGGGGTTGGGCCGCGAAGCCGAGGCTTCGGACACCGGGATTTCCTCGCCGCCCCAGGCTTTGCTGAGATCCGGCAGCGGAATCGAGGAGACCAGCAGTTGCGAGTAGGGGTGCTTGGGCGCGCCGATCACCCGCTCCACCGCGCCGGCTTCCGAAACGTTGCCGCGATAGAGGATCAGGATGTTGTCGCAGATCTGGAACGCCGTGGTCAGGTCGTGAGTGATGTAGACGATCGAAATGCCGAGCTCGCGGTTCAGCGTCTTCAGCTCGTCGAGAATGGTGGCGCGCAGCGACGCATCGACCATCGAGACCGGCTCGTCGGCGACGATCAGTTTGGGCCGCAGCAGCACGGCGCGCGCCACCATGATGCGCTGGCGCTGCCCGCCGGAGAGTTCATGCGGGAAACGGCCGAGCGTATCCTGCGGCCGGAGGCCGACGCGCTTCAGCGCATCCTCGATCATGGCGCGCGCCTTGGCCTCGCTGTCGGCGAGCTTGTAGCGCTTCACCGGCGTCTCGAGCACATGGTCGATGCGGTAGAACGGGTTGAAGACGTCGAACGGATCCTGGAACACCGGCTGCACTTCGCGGCGGAACTGCCGCTGCTCGGCGCCGGTCATCTTCGCCACGTCCTTGCCCTGGTACAGCACCTGGCCATGCGAGGGGTTGATGAAGCCCAGCATCATCCGCGCCAAAGTGGTCTTGCCGCTGCCGCTTTCGCCGGCCACCGCGGTCATCGACGGGCTGGTGTCGGACAGCGACAGGGTGACATCGTTGAGCGCGGTGAAGCCGCCGTAGGTCTTGGTGACGCCACGCATTTCGATGAGGGCGGTCACGGGCGGAGCTCCTGGTGGGCACGGGTCATCGGCGGCAGCGGCGGCAAGGCCGCGTGCTCCGGATAGAGGTGGCAGGCGGCGCTCTGGCCGGGCGCCACCTGTTGCAGCAATGGCGTGTCGCGCACGCAGCGCTCGAAAGCGAGGGGCAGCGCGGGTTGAAGCTGCAGCCGGGCGGCAGGTCGACCAGCGGTGGCGGCAGGCCGGGGATACCGGTCAGTTCGCGCTTCACCTCGATGCCCGGCAGGCTGTCGACGAGCAGCCTTGTGTATGGATGCTTGGGGCTCTCGATCATCTGGCGCACCGGACCGATCTCGACCAGCTTGCCCGCATACATCACGCCCACCGTATCGGCGAATTGCGCGATCAGCCCCATATCGTGGCCGATGAGGACAACGGCGGCGCCGAGCCCATCCTGCAGCCGGCCGAGCGTCTGCATCACCTGGCGCTGCACCACCACGTCAAGCGCGCTGGTGGGCTCGTCGGCGACGATCACCTTGGGGGAGAGCGAAGTGGCGATGGCCATGGCGGCGCGCTGTTTCATGCCGCCCGAGAGTTCATGCGGATAGCGGCGCGCCACTTCCGGGGCGAGGCCGACATTCTTCAAGAGTTCCTGCACGCGCGCGTCGAGTTCAGCGCGCCGCATCCCCGGCTTGTGGGCGAGGATCGCGTCAATCATCTGCTCTTCGAGCCGCATCACCGGGTTGAGCGAACTCATCGCCCCCTGCGGGATCAGCGCAATGTCGCGCAGCCGGGTTTCGCGCAGCTCCCTGGGGCTCATTTTGAGGATGTCGCGGCCATCGAGTTTGACCGAGCCGCCGGCAATGCGGCCGGGGGCGCGGGTCAGGCGCATCAGCGCCGTCGCCATGGTGGTCTTGCCCGAGCCGCTCTCGCCGATCAACCCGAGCCGCTCGCCGGGCTTCAATGAGAACGAGACGTCGCTCACCGCCTTGGCCGGGCCCTTGCCGGTGTCATAGTGGACGCTCAGGTCCTCGACGACGAGGATGGGTTTTGTGTCTTGTGTGACAGACATCAACGCCTCGCCAGCTTGGGGTTGGCAAAGCGGTCGAAGCCGACCGAGGTCAGGAACAGACCGATGAAGATCATGGCGATCACCACGATCGGCGGGCCCCACCACCACCAATAGCCGCGCAGCACGGCGGAGGATTGCTGGCTCCAGTAGATGGTGTTGCCGAGCGTCATTTCGTCGAGCGCGCCCAGGCCCAGCGCCTCGAGGCCGATGACGGCGAGGATCGAGCCCGAGACGGTGCCGACGAAGCTCGCGACGATATAGGGCATCAGGTTGGGCATGATCTCGGTGAAGAGGATTTCCCACTGGCTCTCGCCGTTCACCCGGGCCACCTCGACATAGGATTTCTCGCGGATGGTGAGCACCTGGGCCCGAACGGTCCGCGTGGTGAACATCCAGCCGAGCGAGGCCACCACCAGCGCCATCACCAGCGTGGTCATGCGGTCGATATTGCCGGCGATGATGACGAGGATGGCGATGGCCGGCACGGTCAGCAGCGCATCGGAAATCACCCGGATCACCGCATCGACAATGCCGCCGAAATGCCCGGCGATCAGCCCGAGCGCGGTGCCGAAGCCGACGCCGATAAAGCCGGCGATCAGCCCCATTTTGAGGGTGTTGGGGGTGGCGTAGATCAGCAGGGTCCACATGTCGCGGCCCTGCGAGTTGGTGCCAAGGAAATACTCGGCCCCGGGGGGCTTACGCGGTCGCACGGCGCCAACCTGGGCGTTCACCGCATCGACGAAGAACGGGCCGATGGCGCTGAACAGGAGGATCGCGGCGAGAATGCCGAGGCCGAGCAGCAGCACGCCGCTGATCCGGCCCTGCTCGTAGTTGCGGCGAAGGGAGGTGAGAAGGCTCATCGCCGGATCCTCGGGTCAAGCAGGGGATAGATCAGGTCGACGAGGAACAGCAGCACCGCCAGCGAGACGATCAGCATCAGCACCACGCCCTGGATGACGAAATAGTCCTGCCCGCGGATCGCTACGTAGAGCAGCGAGCCGAGCCCCGGATAGTTGAAGATCACCTCGACCAGCACGGCGCCGGAAACCACCGAGCCGAGCGACAAAGCGAGCGCCGTGACCTGAGCCAGCAGCGCGTTGCGCATGCCGTACCAGACGAAAATCTGGTTGGGATGGAGGCCCTTGGCCTCGGCGAAAGTGATGTAGTCCTCGCCCAGCACCGAGACCATCTGCGAACGCATGCCCAGCGCCCAGAAGCCGATATTGCCGAGGATAATGGCGAGGCAGGGCAGGAAGGCGTGTTTGAGGATATCCTCGGTGGTGGCCCAGTCGAACCGCATGATGCGGGTGGTGTCGACGCCGCCGGCGGGTGGGAACCACTTCAGCACCACGGCGAAGAAATAGATCAGGATGATGGCGAGCAGGTAGAACGGGATCGAGGTCAGGATCATCATCAGCGGCACGAAGGCCTTGATGCCGCGACCCGCCGTCGGCCAGGCGAGGCGCGCGCCGAGCAGCGAGCCGGTGGCGAAGGCGATGAGCGTCGCGACCGCCAACAGGCTCACCGACCAGGGCAACGCGTTGCCGATCATGGTCGAGACCTTCTCGGGGAAGTTGGCGAACGACACACCGAGATCGAGCCGGAACAGATCGAGCCAGTAATTGAGGTATTGTTCGAGGACCGGCGCATCGAGCCCGTATTTGGCGCGGTAGGCGGCCGACACCGCCTGGATATCGACATTCTGCGCCCCGCCGGTGGTCTGCAGCCGGGCGAGGGCGGTCTGCACCGGGTCACCGGGGAGGAGGCGCGGGATGATGAAGTTGATGCTGACGGCCACGAAGACGATCAGCAGCAGCTGGCCGAAGCGGGTGAGGAGGTAGCGGAGGAGTTCGCGGCTCATGGCAGCTCTCCCACGATTATGGTCAGAGCACCGGCGGTTGGTTGGGTGGCCTTCTCCCCTTGCGGGCAGCGGACGAGGCCATGGGCCTCGCCGCGAGGTGGGCCGAAGGCCGGATGAGGGGTATCTCTCCGCGTACTGGGTCGCTCCTCGCTACGCTCGGAGCGCGCTACACTTCGTTCCGCGGACCCCTCATCCGGCGCTGCGCGCCACCTTCTCCCGCAAGGGGAGAAGGCAGGCCGGTGCGTGTTGCCGACCATGTGCGTCAGCATGGGTTCCGGCCTTCGCCGGAATGACCCGGTGGGTGGGGAAGTTTCTTCGAGCACTGGCATCATCCGCGGAAGTGGGCAGGGTCGCAGGCGGCAGCGAAGCGCCGCCCGCGGGACTGGGCCCAGCGCTTACTGCGCGCCGGTCGGCTTCAGGTTGTGGATCACGACGTTGAACGCTTCCCACGGGGTGTACGGGGCAACGTAGGGGTCCGCCGCGGAGGGCCAGCCGGTCCAGTAGGTGTTGTTGAAGGTCACCACATGGTACTCCTCGAGCAGATCGATCTGCGGCAGGTCGCGCAGGGCGATATCGAGGGCGGCCACGGCGTTCTTCATATAGTCGGAGTTCGGATCGGTGCTGGCCGGGACGGCGTCCATGGCATCGATCAGCTTGTCATATTCCGGGTTCATGTAACGCGAGGCGGCGATGGCGTTCGGGATGTTCTCGCCGAGCGGCCGGGCGAACTTCGAGTGATAGTGCTGCAGGGTCTCGAGCGGTTCCGAAAGCGAGCCGCAATGGACGAAGATCATGGTGTCGAAGTTGCCGGACTGGATATCGGGCAGCCAGGTGTCATCGACCGGAGCCTGCACGGCGTCGAAGCCGGCATTCTTGAACTGCTGGGTCAGGGGCGCGAGCGTTGGCTGGATGAAGGCCGGGGTGCGCACCGTGACGGTCAGCGGCTTGCCGTCCTTGGCCCAGAGGCCATTGGCGTCCTTGGCGTAGCCGGCCTTCCCCATATACTCCTCGACCTTCTTCGGATCGGGGTTATCGAGATTGTACTTGTCGAGCACGGCCTTGAGCGGGCTGCCCTCGCCGAGCCAGGTGCCGGCCATGTAGTTGGAGAAGGCGAAGGTCACCGGCTTCTGGCCGCCTTCGTAGCCGATGTCGTTGATGGCGGCGCGGTCGATGGCATAGTTCATCGCGTAGCGCACGTTCACGTCGTTCCACGGCGCCCGCATCTGGTTGAACACCAGCGAGTAGTCGCAGCCATCGGGAGCGCCCCAGTTCGGGCCTTCGGTGTTCCATGATGCCAGCTTGTCATTCTGGGCCCGGGCCGCCTCGAACGTGCCGATCAAGAGCTGCCGGCCGCCATCGACCTGATTGGCGATCTGCAACTGGCCCATCGCGTCATCGCTCGACACCGGAACCAGGGTAATGCGCTTGGGCGCCGGCAGGTCCTGGAAGCCGACCTTGGCCCCCCACCAGTCGTCGCGGCGATCGAAGATCTCCTGCTGGTTGGTGGTCGAGACCAGCTTGTAGGCGCCGGTGCCGACCGGCCAGCCCTTGGCCGGATCGTAATTGGTGAAGGTCGCGATATCCTGACCTTCCCAGATGTGCTTGGGCAGGATCGGGTAATGGTTCTCGTGCCCGAGCGCCAGGAAATCGCGGACGAAGCGCGGCGCCGCCTTGTTGAAGTTGATGGTGACGTTCAGTGGGTCGATGACGGTGACATCCTTGATCCACTCCTTGAACGAGGCCGAGCCGTTGATCTCGGGCGGTGCGTCGCGCAGCGTTTCGAGGGTGAATTTCACATCGTCGGCGGTGAATTTCTGCCCATCCGACCACTCGACGCCGTCACGCAGCTTGATCGAGGCGCTCATGAAATCGGGCGCGTACTCGAAGCTCTCGGCCTGCCACGGGATCAGCTTGCCGTCGTTGAGGTTGGTGTAGAACAGCGCCTCGTTGACGGTGAACTGCATGGCGTCGCGCTGGTGGCTGACCGAGGTCAGGTAGGGGTGCCAGTTCTCGGTGTTGGCGAACTGCGCCGGCTGGTCGCCCCACGGGGTCAGCACCAGGGTTTCGTTGCGCGGCATGTCGGCCACCTGCGCGAGGGCGGTCGATGCCAAAAGCGGCAGCGCCAGCAGCGCCATGGCGCCGCCGATGAGGTGCTGCTTCAAAGATGCACGGTTCATAATGGTCCTCCTCCGGCCGGTTCCCGGCCACTCGTTGAATTCCACCGAGGCGGGGCATGGCGTCCCGTCTCCTAACGTTGCTCTCTTCGCTGCCCCTCGCTCGGCGTCATCCCTGCGAAAGCGGGGACCTCCGTTTGCGATCGTGCCGCGGCCAAGAAAACCGAGGTTCCCGCTTTCGCGGGAATGACCCGGTGGAGGTGGCGACACCCCACCGGACCGTGGTCACAGCGCCATCTTCTCGATGGCGTCCTTCGACAGCCCATGGCCGAAGCCGGGCTCGTCGCTGACGACGACGTAGCCGTCTTTGGGGACGGCCATGCCGGGGTAGTTATTGGTGTGCTTGAGCGGGATGCCGGGGGCGCCGCCGACGAAATACTCACCCCAGCGCGAGTTGGGCGCCGAGTAGTTGAAGTGCTGGCCATAGGGCGTGTTCATGCCGGCATGGCAGATCACTTCGAGGCCCGAGGCATCGGCGATGGCGGTGATCTTCTGCACCGCGGTGAAGCCGCCGACCCAGTTGATATCGGGCTGGAAGATATCGACGACGCGATCCTTGGCCGCCTCGAAGAAGGTGTAGGGGGTGTACCAGTGCTCGCCGGTGGCCAGCGTCTGCCAGGGCAGGCGCTCACGCAGCGCCTTGTGCGAGGTGTGATCCTCGGGGATCAGGCAGTCTTCCATCCATTTCAGATTGAACGGCTTCAGCCGGTGGGCGAGGCGCACCGCGAACTCGACGTCGAAGGCCATCCAGCAATCGAGCATCAGCTCGACATGCGGACCGATCAGCTCGCGCGCCTTGCCGACAAAGGCCTCGTTCTTGTCGAGCGCTTCGAGCCCGTCGGCGGTGCCGTAGGGGCAGGCGAGCTTGGTGGCCTTGAAGCCCAGTTCCATGTGCCAGTCGGTATCGTTGCCGGTGGCGTAGCAGAACTGCTTGTCGCGGGCGGCGCCGCCGGCGAGTTCGTATACCGGCAGCTTCAGCACCTTGCCCTTGAGGTCCCACAGCGCGAGGTCGATGCCGCTGATGGCATAGGAGGCGAGGCCCGAGGAGGAATAGGGCGACGTGATGCGCATCATCATGTCCCACAGCTTCTCGGTGGCGAGCGCGTTCTCCTCGGTGAGCAGCGGGCCGATATGATCATTGATCAGGCTGATGGTCGGCTGGCCGTAGCCGGTGACGCCAAAACCCCAGGAGCCATCATCGGCAGTGACGATGACGCCAACCGCCGGGAAGGCGTTGTTCCAGCTCGAGCGCAGCGCCTTGTAGCGCGGGTAGCGCGACATCGGGTTCGCGACTTCGGCGTCCTTGGTCCAAGGCGGCCGGCGCGCTGTGCCCTTGTCCTTGCCCTCGTCATAGATGCCGCCGGCAATCGGGTTGGTAATGGCAAAGGCTTCGATGGTTTTGATCTTCACTCGAAATCTCCTGGTCGTCGTATTCGGTCGGGCGCGGGGGGCTCTGTCTCGAACATGGCGGCATGTGCGCCGGGCTCTCGGTGGTCCTCCCCCGCGTGACGGGGGAGGGGGACCAGCGAAGCTGGTGGAGGGGGCGGTCAAACCATCGGCTCTTCATCCCCCCTCCACCGCCTTCGGCGGTCCCCCTCCCCCGCCACGCGGGGGAGGACCACGGAAAGTCCGGTGCCCGCTCACGTCTGATCGCCCGTGATGCGGTAGAATTTTCGCGCATTGTCGCGGAACAGCCCGGCCTTCTCGGTTTCCGAGGCGGCCTCGGTGATTTTGGCGAAGGCCTGCCACAGGGTCGGGAAGGTGCTGGTCAGCTTGTCGACCGGGAAGTTCGAGGCGAACATCGCACGCTCGGGGCCGAAGATTTCCAGCGTCTCCAGGACCAGCGGACGGAAGCTCTCGGTGGTCCAGGTGCGGTCGAGCATGCCGAGGCCGCTGATCTTGACCGCGATGTTGGGGCGGACGGCGAGTTCGCGCATCCCGGCTTTCCAGGCCTTCCAGCCTGCGAGGTCGCGGTCGGCCCACATGCCGGCGTGGTTGAGGATGATCTGGGTGTTCGAGGCAACGCCGGCGAGCTTTGCCGCCTGCGCCATCTGGTGCGGGTAGAGCTGCAGATCGAAGCTGAGCCCGCGGCGCCCGAGTTCCTGCAAGCCGCCGATCCAGCCGGGCTCATCCATCAGGTCGCGGGTGATGTAGTTGAGCGCCGGATTGGCATGGCGGTTTACCACCTGGCGAATGCCGCGCATGATCGGGAACTGGGCGTGCCGGTCGAGCAGCGCGCCGAAATCGGGCGACGCGAGGTCGCCATGCGCCACGAGGCCCATCGGCACGGGGCTGCGATCGGCCACCGCCTGCAGGGTTTCGGATTCCTTCACGGGATCGGTGGGGAAGGCCTCGACATGCACCGCGCCGACGACCTCGATCGCGTCGCCGCCTTCCTCGAGATACTCTTCGAGCAGATAGCTGCGTGAAATCGCGGCGTTGGCGCCGGCTTTGCCGGGCTTTTCGAAATGCGGGTAGATGCGGGTCCAGAGGTCCCACAGGTGGATGTGCGGATCGACGACCTTCAGCATGGCGCCCTCAATCCAGCCGGAACACTTGTTCGACCGGCCAGGCCTTGGGCCGGGCGTCGTCATGGGTTTCCATGTGGGGCTCCATCCATTCCCACCACTTCAGCACCACCGGGTCGACGCCCTCGGTCTGCGACGGGGCATTGTCGGGCTTTTCGAGATAGGCGAAGAGCAACAGCTCGTAGCGGTAGATGGTGTAGTTGGAGACGCCCTGGCTTTTCAGCAGCGCCACCATCTCGGGCCAAATTTCGTCGTGCTTGCGCTTGTATTCGGCTTCCTGGCCGGGCTTCAGCTTCATCACCCATGCGGATCGCATCGTCGTAATTTCCTCAGTCAGGTTGTTGATGTGGCGAGGGCCCGCTCGCCCGCCTGCTGCGGCGGCCACTGGCCGCCATAGCCGAGCCGGCGGCTGACGGTGCTCGCGGCTTCGTTCAGCAGATCGACCTGCGGCCCGACCGCCGCGCCAGGGGTTTTGGGGGTGGGGCCGGAAATCGAGATGGCGCCGACCGGGCGGCCGAGGCGGTCAACGATCGGCACCCCGACGCAGAACACCCCGAGCACCATTTCCTGGTTGTCGATCGAGTAGCCGCGCTTCCTGATGCGGGCGAGTTCGGCGCTGAGTTCGGCCGGATCTGTGATGGTGTAGCGCGTGAACGTGGTCATCGGCTGCTCGAGCACGCGCTGCTGGTCGGCCTCGCCGAGGAAGGCGAGGATGGCCTTGGCGCTGCCGCCGCAATAGAGCGGGCCGCGCGAGCCGATGCGCCAATCGAGCTGCATGCCCTCGTTGCCGCGCACCTTGTCGATGCAAACGCACCCTTCGCCGCTCAAGACATTAACGTTCACGGTCTCGCGGGTTTTTTCGGCGATGGATTCGCAGAACGGCCGGGCCAGCCGCGGGAAGGCGACGCCATCGAGCTGCAGGTCGGTAATGGCCAGCAGCCGGTAGGAGAGCTGCCAGGCGCCCTCGGCATTGCGCTCGACCACGTTCTCTTCAGCCAGATCGATCAGCAGCCGGTGCACCGAACCGACCGGCAGGTTCAACTGCTGCGCCACCGCACGCGCCCCCAGCCCGCCCTTGCGGGCCAGCAGGTCGAGAACCTGGATGGTGCGCTTGATGCTGGACATGTCAGCGCCCGGCGCTCCCGCATCGGGGGCCATCGCAATGTGGCTCGAACAGCGCGTCCACGCTCGCATCCACCGGTTGGCGGGCAAAGCTTCGGCGTGCGCGCCCCTGCAACCGCAGATGCGCGTCAACCGCACGGCTTGCCGCTTGACCGGCCTCCCTCTCCTCAGAACCGCATTCCCCGGACATTTTGTTCCATGGGTGGAATGTGGCGTTCCAATAGTGAACGCCTTCACCTGCGGTGAGTTAACCAAGCAATGGCTACGACTTAGGTCGGGATGATGGGTAAGATTTTGATCCTGTTCGATTATTCTCGATGTGATGGGAGCTGCATTCGGCGATGTGGAACGCGAGAAGCGCGCAAGGTGTTGGCAGTCGGGACTCCCTCTACCGCTTGCGGGGAGGGCGCGCCGACTGCTGGTTCAGTGGTTGCCCGCCTCCGGCACACGGCCGGCCATCAGGCCCCAGAGCTGGTCGGCGCTGAGGTGGCGGGCCGGGCCGTCATAGACCACGCGGCCGAGGCTGAGGACGACGATGCGATCGGCGAGGGCCCGCACTGTCGAGAGGTCGTGGGTGACGAGGATGACGCCGGTGCCGCGCGCCGCGATGGAGCGGACGAGGTCGACCACCTGGGCCGTCTGCTTGACGCCGAGCGCCGCCGTGGGCTCATCCAGGCAGATCAGCTTGACGTGCTGGCCGAGGGCGCGGGCGATGGCGATGGATTGGCGCTGGCCGCCCGACAGCGCCCGCACCAGCACATTCTCGTCGCGCAAGGTCACACCGAGGGCCGAGAGGCGGGCGCGGCATTGCTCGGCCGCCTGGCGGTCGTCACGCACCGGAATGAAGCCGAGCCAGCGGCGGGTCGCTTCGCGGCCCAGCATCATGTTGTGGGCGATACTCAGATTGGGGCAGAGCGCCAGATCCTGATACACCGTCTCCAGCCCGGCCTGGCGCGCGTCCTGCGGGCTCTTGAAGTGCACCGGCCGGTCTTCGAGGTTCATGCTGCCGGCATCGGGGCGGATGGCGCCGGAGATGATTTTCACCAGGGTCGACTTGCCGGCGCCGTTATCGCCGAGCAGGCAGACGATTTCGCCCTTGTTGACGCTGAAGGTCGCTTCCTCGAGCGCGGTCAGCGCGCCGTAGGATTTTCGCGCGCCGGCGACGGCGAAGGCGGGTTGCAGCTGCTGCGGCACGGGAGCGTCTGGAGTGGTGTCGCCGAGCACATCGGCGGGTGCCGGCACATCGGCTGGGCGCAGCGTTGCCGGCGCCGTTTTGGCGCGCCGCAGCCGCAGCGCCGTGGCGGTCTGGTCGGCCACCAGTGCGAGCAGCAGCATGGAGCCGACGGCGATCGACTGCCACCAGGACTGCAGCCCGACAAAGATCAGGCCGGCATTGAGGATGCCGATGGTGGCGACGCCGATGGCGATGCCGAGCGGCCGGCCGGCGCCGCCGGAAAAGGCCACCCCGCCGAGGATGGCGGCGGTGAGTACATCGAGTTCGAAGCGGGCGCCGATGGTGGGGGTGATGCTGCCGAGCCGGCCGGCGATCAGCACTGCCACCAGCCCGATCAGCAGCCCGTTCACGGCATAGAGCCCGACGACCATTTTGCCCACCGGCACGCCACAGAGTTCGGCAGCGCGCGGATCGCCACCGATGGCATAGACGCGCAGGCCGGTGACGGTGCGGGTGAGGATGAAGGCGCCGACGATGAACACGGCGACGGCGATCAGCACGGTGTATTGCACGCCGAAGATCTTGCCGCGGCCGAGTTCCAGCAGCGCCTCGGGGAAGCCGTAGACCGCGGTGCTGCTGACCACGAAGGCGAGGCCGCCATAGAGCGCCAGCATGGCGAGGGTGACGATCAGCGGCGAGATGGACAGCCGGCGCACCAGGATGCCGTTGATGAGCCCGAGCAGTAACCCGAGCCCCAGCCCGGTCGCGGCAGCGAGGGCGGGGTTCTGCGTCGCCACGGCAACCTTGGCGACAATGATGCCGATCAGCGCCACCATGCTGCCGATGGAGAGATCGACATAGCCGGCGATCAACAGGGCCGAGGTGCCGAGCACGGCGATCAGCACCGAGGTGGAGTTCACCCCGATGACGATGAAGTTTTCCGCCGCGAAGAACGAGGGGTTGAGCAGCGAGAACAGCACCACCAGCCCGATTGCCACAAGTGCAAGACCGATGCGGCCCGAGGCTTCGCCGGGCGCCCTGGTGCCGGGCAACAGCGAGGAGAGCCAGTTCGGTTGCGCCGCCATTGCCAGCCGCTCCGTGCCGAAATCGTCCGTGGTCATGCTGTTATCGCCCGGTTGAAGAAGGCCGGCCAGCCCGGCATGCGCCAGACTGGCCGGAAGCGTGCGCTGGGGCGCACGGAGAAAAGTCAGCCGCCAATCCGGAGTGGACTTCGATCTTCCGCCATCCAAGGTGTCATCCCGGTGAAGGCTCATATGCGCTAGGTTACGTGCTGCCCATCCACCGGCTGTCATCCCTGCGAAAGCAGGGACCCATCCATCCACCTGCGCGGGCTGTGACTTGGGTCCCTGCTTTCGCAGGGATGACACCGAGTTTCAGGGCTCTGTCTGGTGACACGGTGGGTGGAGTAGGCTTGGGTGCCCTCAACCTGGTTTGGGCATCCAAGATTCCGTGCGATCCGGCCTACAGCTTCGCCTCCGACGACCAGGGGAAGTTCACATATTGGTCGCGGGTGTCGTAACAGATGTTGCCGTACATCCTGAGGTAGGCATCGCGGCGCGCCGGGTCGGCATAGACCGCGGCGGGGTCGGCGAGATCGGCCTCGTACTGGGCGAGGTTGGCGCCGGTGAGGGCGCTGGGCAGGATGTCCATGGCCTGCGGGATCGACTTGCCTTCCAGCCAGTCGGCGACATGCTGGCCCATGGCATAACCGAACACCGGCGAGGACAGCGAGATGGAGGCCTTGTACGGGCTGTCCGGCTTCTTGATCGCCGCGACGGCTTCCGGTTCGCCGTCGATGCCGCCGAGGAACTGGTCGGGGCGGGCCTTGCCGGCGGCTTCCAGCGCCGCCAGCGCCCCGAGCACCACGGTATCGGCGCCGAGCACGACGTCGACATCAGGGTGGGCCTGGAGGATGGTGCTCATGGTGGCGAAGCCGCCTTCCTTGTTCACCGGGTTGGGGGTGATATCGGCGACGATGGTGACGCCGGGCAGCGGCTTCAGCCCGTCGCGCATGGCGGCAAAGCGCGGCGCGAGGAACTCGATCTGGTCCTGGGTGAGCAGCACCACGTTGGCCTTGCCGCCCAGCTTGTCGTTGATATAGGCGACGGCAGCATCGGTCAGCGCCTTGCCGGTGGCATATTGCGGGGCGTTGAGCAGCGAGGTGGCGGGGGGCGGCACGATGGTGCCGACATAGCCGCCGGCCCACATGATCTCCTGCAGGCTGCGGCTCAGCGAGGCCGGATCGACCGGCGCGGCGACGACGCCGCCGACTTTGCCGGCAAGGAACAACTGCACCTGCTCGACCATCTTGGCGGCGTCGTTGTTGGCGACGGCGCGGCGATATTCGAGGCCGCGATCCTTGGCGGCCGCGGCGAGGCCGTGGTCGACGCCCTGCATGAACTCGCGCTCATTGTCCTGGGCGAAGGCCAGCACCTTGTTCAGCCCGGGAGGGGCATTGCACGCAGGAGCGCTCGGGTCAAAGGCCGCAAAGGCGGTGGGCTTGGTGATGCCCGGCGGGCCATCCTGAGCGGTCGAAAGTGCAGTGCCGCCGGCCAACAGGCCGAGCGCCAGCAGCGCGGCCAGGCCGCGGCCGCGCCATGCGGCGGGCGCCAAATTCCGATCGATGTGCATAGAAACCTCCCTCTGTTCAGTTCCTGAACTCACGTGGTCCGCGCCGGCTTCTCCGAGCCCTGTCGCAGTCCTCCTCATTCCACGGGCCAATAAGTCACCCTCACCGATACGAGTTCAAAGACTTTTTCCAGTGGAAGTAATTATTCGGCCGGCGCTACCAGTTCAGCGGTCCATCACTGCCTGGGCGACGCGGGCGAGCTCGAGCCCGAGGATGCGATGCGCGTCGCTGTCGAGATGGATGCCATCGACGCTGCTCGAATTCGACGAAGGCGCCGGCATCGACGAAGGCGGCGCCGGTGCGTTTGGCGACATCGCGGATCAAACCGCCGAGTTGGCGCGACTTCTGGGCGCCGCCGAGGAACATTTCGGCAAAGCGGTCGACCTCCTGCATCGGGGCCGGCGCGACGACGATCAGCGCCGGCTCGGCGCCACCCGGACCGGCCTCGCTGCGCTGGATGGTGCGCACCAATATCTCAATGGAATCAGCGATATCGCTGGCAGTTGAAGCAAAGCGGTGCTTCAGGTCGTTGGTGCCCAGCATGAGGATCACCAGGTCGATCGGCATATGCAACTCGAGGAGGATCGGCAGCGCCCTGAGCCCGTTCTTGTGGCCGCCCTCGATCGGATCGTCGCGCACCGTGGTGCGGCTGGGGTGACCTTCCTCGATCACCTCCCAGCCGCTGCCGAGCTGGCGGCGCAGCACGCCGGGCCAACGCCGATCGGGAGCGAAGCGGTGGCCGCCGCCGCGGGTCAGCGTCGGAACGGCGCCGTAGGTGTTGGAATCTCCAAAACACAGTATGGTGCGGACCGGTGGCACGACGCTCCTCCTCGTGACTGCCCGAACCTTAGCATGACGTGCAAACGGCAACCACATCTTTCCAGTGGAGGTAATTAGTGGTTGCTTCGGCACCGGCGCGTTGCTAGGTCAGCGTGTCGGATGGCGGGCCACCCGACCTACGGGGCTTGGCACGAGTTTGACCGGCAGCAGTTTCTACAGCGTCGAGAAGGTCCCGGACGGGCGCAGCGGCGGCACCACCCAGGCCGAGACCCGCATCTATAACGAGCGGCTGATCGTTTCATTGGTGCGCCGGCATGGGCAGCTGTCGAAGGCCGACCTGACCCGGCTCACCGGGCTTGCGGCACAGACCATCACCACCATCGTCAATCGTGCGGCCGATAGCGGATTGCTGCTGCGGCGCGAGCCGCTGCGCGGCCGGCTCGGGCAGCCGTCGGTGCCGTTTTCGCTCAACCCGGAGGCGGCCTATGCGTTCGGTTTGAAGATCGATCACCGCAGCGCCGATGTGGCGCTGGTCAATTTCGTCGGCGAGGTGATGGCTTTCGAGCGCCTGGCCTTCGACACCCCGACGCCCGACGAGGTGATGAGTTTCGCCAAGGCGGCGATTGGCCGGATGAGCAAGCGCAAGGCGATCACCGCCGATCGGATTGCCGGGCTCGGCATCGCCTCGCCGTTCCACCAGTGGAACTGGAACGACGACAGCGAAGCGTCGCGGCGGCTCGATGCCTGGAAGCGCATCGATATCCGCGCCGAACTCGACCGGGTGTTCGATTGGCCGGTCTACCTGTTCCACGACGCGCTGGTGGCAGCGGGGGCCGAGCTGATGTTCGGCACCGGGGTCGGTCGCGCCGATTTCCTCTATGCCTATGTCGGCCATTTTATCGGCGGCGGGCTGGTGCTCGACCACCACCTGTTCCCGGGCCGCAACAAGCTGGCGGGCGCGCTGGGCAGTATCCCGGTGCCGGGGGAGGCGGGCAGGGCCCAACCATTGCTGCAGGTGGCCTCGCTGGTGACGCTCGCCGGCAAACTCGAGGCCGATGCCGCCGAGCGCCTGTGGTCGTCGCCCGACGATTGGGCGGAACTCGGCAGCGCCGTGCCTGGATGGATCGAACAGGTGGCGGAAGGCCTCGCCTATGTGGCGCAGGGCGCCGCGGCGCTGCTCGATGTCGACAACCTGGTGATCGACGGCGCCATGCCGGCCGGCGTGCGCAAGGAGATCGCCAAGGCGACGCGCCGCCGCCTCGCCCGCGTGCTGGGCGAGCGGCCGGAGCCGTTCTCGGTGCTCGAGGGTAGTTTCGGGCATCTTGGCCCGGCGATCGGCGGCGCCAGCGTGCCGCTGCTGGTGAAATACTCGAACGACAAAGAGTTGTTGTTCAAGGAGTAGGGGGGCGGGAAGGCCCGTCGCAGCGAGCACCGGCCTCTCGATGATCCTCCCCCGCGTGGCGGGGGAGGGGACCGCCGAAGGCGGTGGAGGGGGCGCGAAGTGCCGACGGTTTGGCTCCCCCCTCCACCAGCTTCGCTGGTCCCCCTCCCCCGCCACGCGGGAGGATCTCGGAGAGGCTGGCGCCCCGCTCACATTCCCATGCGATAGAGCCGGTTGGCGTTCTTCCAGAACACTGCCTCGGACTCATCGTCGGAGAGTCCTGCGAGGATCAGCTTGAACGCCCCATAGGCCTGTTCGAACGTCGCGGCCAAACCCAGCACCGGATGATCGGATGCCAACATGGTGCGCTCGGGGCCGAGGGCGGCGAGGCAATCGAGCACCACGGGTCGCAGGCTGTCGAGGGTCCAGTGCGGATCATAGGCGACGAGGTCGGAGACCTTAAGCGCCACGTTAGGGGCGCTGGCGAGGGCTGCGAGGCCGGCGCGCCAATGCGCCATGCCCTCTTCGGTGCGATCGAAGGGCGAGCCGCAGTGGTTGATGATGAACTGCAGGTTGGGGAAGGCCTGCGCCAGCTCCAGCGCTTCGGCCGCCTGCCAGGGCGAGATCATCAGGTCGAAGGACAGGCCGAGGGAATCGAGGTGCTTCAGGCCGGCGCGCCAGGCCGGGCCGCTCATCCGGTGCCTGTCCTTGGAGAACGAGCGTGCCGGATCGGGGTGCCAGCTGAGGATATCCCTTACGCCGACGACTTTGCCGTGTGCGGCGTAACGATCGAGGATGCCGGGCGTCTCCGGTGCATCGAGGACGGCGTTGCCGACATAGCGGCGCGCCATCCAGTCGGGTTTTGCCAGCGCATCGAGCCAGGCCAGTTCGGCGAACGGCTCGCCCGGCTGCCAGCCGGCCTCGACATGTACGGTGCCGACGACGTTATGGCCGGCGGTAGCGCGCAGGTAGTCAGCCGGCAGGCAGCTCTCGGCCAAGACGCCTGTGGCGTCGCGCAGCCAGGGGTGTTTGTCGAGCGAGCGGTCGAACAGATGATGGTGCGGGTCGATGATCGGCCCGGCATAGAGTCCATTGGCATCGCGCATAGTGGTGGTCAGCGTCCCATATAGCGGCGGCGGCTGATCTGCTCGCCCAGCGTCAGCCAGCGGCGGGCCGGCTCGCCTTCCAGCAATGCCATGATCCCAAGTGCTTCGCCTTGCAATTCCTGCAGGCGGGCCACCGGCAGGGTCTGGTTGGCGTCGACTTCTTCGGCGATGGCGATGAAGCGTTCGGCCTGCTGTTGGCCGCCGAGTCGCGGCGCCAGTTCGTTGGCGACGAAGGCGTCCCAGCTCAGGCTCGGATCCCAGCCGAAGCGCGAGAAGGCGAGGTAGCTGAGCTCGACCGTGGCGTAATAGTCCGACGGCTCGCCCCAGACGGTCAGCCCGTCCATCCCGAGCTCGCGCCCGCGCACCGACATGTCGGCGAAGGTCCTGGCGTTGAACGCATAGCGCTCGGTGCGCTCGTCACCGTTCCACTGGCAGGCGAACTGGCAGCGCAAGACGTTCGGCTGGGTGGGGAGGCTGGCGACGTAATCGGGCGGCAACTCGGTGCGGAGCCGCTTCCAGAAGCTGCGATTGGCGGTGTGCTGGTAGATGGCGCCCCTGGGGAGCCGGTGCTGCGCCTCAATGGCGACGGGATCGAGCAGATTGTCCCACTGCATCTCGCAATAAATCCAGAGGTCGGGGCGCCTGGCTTTGGCGGCGCGGTAGAGGCGCGGAAAATTCTCGGCCATGTCGGTATGCGACCAGGAATCGCCGTGGTCATCCTTGCGGCGCGCCGCCTCGGCATCGTTGGCGCGGCGGGCGACGCAGCGCTCGCAGCCGCAGACGCCATAGTCGCCGCTTTCGATGTTGATGCCGCCGATCTCGAAGGTTTCGGCGAGCCAGGCGACGGCTTCCTCCATCCATTCGATGACCTCGGGGGCGCTCGGGCAGGCGCTCACCGTGTAGTCGGAATGCGGGAAGTTGAGCGGGAAGGCGAGGTCGGCGATCTGGAAGCCGACATCCTTTTCCATCTTGGCGGCATGCTGCGGGTTGGCCTTCAGCCAGGTCGAGAGGTTGTACTTGTGCTTGCCCTCCCAGTAGACGCCGCCATAGGCGCCGATGGCGATGCCGGGGATGATGCGCACGCCGCGCTCATTGCCGTAGCGGCAGAGTTCCTTCGCCGCGTCGATGCCGCCGTGGCTGTCGCGCAGGAAGCCATAGACGGTGATGCCGCCGATACGGTTGATCGAGCAGAAATCCACCAGCCGCTTGTAATCGGCAAGAAAGCCGCCGGGTGGCTTCTGGAACGGGTTGAAGACGCCGATCTCCTGCTGGCCGATCTGCGACAGCTCCCAGTTGGTGGAGTGATCCCAGGTCCAGAAGGTACGGTAGGCGAGGCCGGGTTTGCCGGTGACCGGCGTGGTCCAGGCGGCGGGATCGAACGTCTCGCCCGAGCGCTGGATAATTTCCTCGACGCCGTAGATGACGCCGGAGAACGGGCCACCGCGCACCACGAGGCCATTGCCTTCAATGGTGATGGCGAATTCACCTTCATCCAGGGCGGGATCGAGCACCAGCCGCACATTCGGCAGCGTATCGCCGAAGCTGTCGCGCAGCCGGCGGGCCGCGTGTGGGTGATTGGTCTCGCCGTCGATGGCCATGGTGCAAAAGTCCTCCGGTTTGGTGGTCGCGTCGGGCAGCTCTGGCATGCCGGCTGTCCTTGACAGAGTTAAGCAGCGCTCCTATCAAATATCAACATCAACTATCGCCAGTGATAATTGACGCGTTCGGGATGAGCCTCGCCAAGGGCGCTTGCAGCGACCGCGTGATGGAGACCCTATGACCTCGACGACGCTTCCCTCGGCTCTCGCCAACCTGCAGCAGGTGTGGCCGATGCCGAGCCGGCCCCGGCCGATCACCATTATCGGCGCTGGCGGCATTGTCCGCGATGGGCACCTGCCGGCCTATCGCAAGATGGGCCTGCCGGTCGCCGGCATCTTCGACGTCAACACTGAGACGGCCAAGGCGTTGGCCGCGGATTTCGGCGTCGAAGTGGTGCACCCGACGCTCGAGGCGGCAATCGCCGCCTGCGGCACGGAGGGGATATTCGACCTGGCGCTGCCACCAGCGGCCTTGCTCGGCACGGTCGAGCGGCTGCCCGCCAACAGCGCGGCCCTGATGCAGAAGCCGCTGGGGCCGGACCTTGCGACGGCGCGCAGGATCGTCGCAGCGATCGACCAGCGCGCCATCACCGCCGCGACCAACTTCCAGCTGCGCTACACCCCCTCGATGCTGGCGATCCGCGATGCGGCGCGCAAAGGCTTGCTCGGGGAGATCGTCGACGCGGAAGTGCGGCTCGCGGTCTACATGCCGTGGGAATTGTGGAGCTTCATCCCGCATCTCGATGCGGTGGAGATCCCGCTGCACTCGATCCACTATCTCGACTGGATCCGCTCGCTGCTGGGCGAGCCGGAGAGCGTTTACGCCAAGGCGGTGAAGCATCCGCGCTACCCGAGCCTGGCCGATGCGCGCTCGAGCATCATCCTCGACTATGGCGACCGGGTGCGCTGCGCGCTGTCGCTCAATCATACCTACAATTACGGGCCCGAGCATATCGAGGCGACGATCCGGGTGGAGGGGACCACAGGCTGTGCCCACCTCACCGTCGGCTACCTCGTCGACTATGTGAAGCCGGTGCCCGAGACGCTGGAAATGACCATTGCCGGGGTGCCGTGGACGAAGGTGCCGCTGGTCGGCGGCGAGCGGGTGCCTGATGCGTTCGGCTTCGTCATGGCGAACCTCCAGCGCTTCGTTGCCGGCGAGGACACGGTGCTCGACACCGATGTGCATGACTCGGTCAGGACCATGGCGCTGGTCGATGCGGCGCTGAAATCGAGCCGGTTGGGTGGGGTGGTGCCGGAGGGGGGTTGACCAACGTAAGGCTGGTGGCTGTGGACCCCCACCCCTGTCCCCTCCCCCTCAAACAGGGGGAGGGAGACGCCAAGCTCGATGGTCCGTGAGAGGGTCTCCCTCCCCATTCTTAGGGGGAGGGGACAGGGGTGGGGGTTAGCCCGCGCCGGCTGGCCGATTGTCGCCAGACTTTTGTATAAGAAATTACACTTTCATATTGGAAACTTGTCGTGCTAGCGTCATGGCACTGACACGGGACGCTCGGATGCGCGTCCGGGGGGTGTGTCGATGGGGTGATCGGGGCGGCGGGGCGCCTTCCCGGCGCCGACAGGGGACGAGGGGCAGCGGTTCATCCGATGTCCCGGCATCAGAGGAAGGGATACTCAATGACCAAGGTTTCGAAGCAGGTTTGGCGCATGGCGGCCGGCGCGGTGGCGCTCACCGCCATGATGGCGCCGGCGCTGGCGCAGGACGTCACCACCATTCGCGTGCTCAACTGGCAGCCGGGCGGCCCGGACTACTGGGCGCAGCTGGTGGCGGCGTTCGAGAAGGCCAATCCGGATGTGAAGGTCGAGCTGGAGACGGTGCCGTTCGACCGCTATCCGAGCGTCCAGGGCCCCTATATCGCGACCAAGAGCGGCCCCGATGTGATGGAGAACAATGCCGGGCTCGAGTTGTTCGACCGGCGCAGCGCCTATGTGCAGCTGCCGGAGGACGTGCTGGCTGCAGCCAGCGACCTCATCACCTATTCCGGTGGCTGCCTCAACTACGACACCACCCAGCCCTGCTACGGCCTGCCGTTCGGCTACCAGGGCAACGTCATGTACTACAACAAGGCGGTGCTGACGGAAGCCGGGCTCGATGCGGCTAACCCGCCCAAGACCTGGGACGAGATGGACGCCGCCTGCAAGGCGGTGACGGCGATCGGCAAGACCTGTCTCGCGCACGGCATGACCGGCGTGTTCCCGGCCTACTGGAACTTCCCTGAGGTTGCCCGCAACTTCCTCACCGAGGACGACATGCGCGCCATCATGGCGGGCAAGCTCCCCTGGACCGACCCCAAGATGGTATCCATCCTCGAAGCCATGGCCTCGATCGGCACGACCCGCGGCTGGATCAACTCGAGCTCGCCCTCGATCTCGATGCTGCCCGATGGCGCTGACATCTTCCAGAGCGGCAATGCGGCGTTTGCTTCGACCATCATCGCCGATGCAGTGAACTGGGCGGCGTTCGGCAAGGCGCTGGGCGATGAGAATGTCGGCGCGATGAGCTGGCCGGTGCTGGTGGCCGATGCGCCGCTGGCGCACAGCTTCAGCGGCACCGAAAGCTCGGTGTTCGGCGTGACGCCGTGGAGCACCAAGCAGGAAGCGGCCTTCAAGTTCGTGAAGTTCGTCGCCGGAGTGGAAAACGCCAACCTCCTCGCGAGCGTTGCCGGCGGCATCTCGCTCAACAAGAACGTCGATCCGAACGCGCTGCCCAAATCGCAGGCGCTGGCGCAGATCCAGGAGATCATCAAAACGCCGACCCTGCATGTCGGCGTGCTGCTCTCCGGCCAGGAAGCCGACGCCCTCTCGCGCGGCTGGCAGGAAGTGACGCTGGGGACGATCACCGTCGCCGACTGGACCGCGCAGATGCAGACGGCGCTGGAGGAAAGCCCGAGCAAGAACCCCTGATCGATCAACCGCGAGGGCCCCTCCCTCCCCCTTGAGGGGAGGGATTGAGGGAGGGGGTGGTGCAGTCGGCACCGAGGTTCCCCTCACCACCCCCACCCCCCACCCCTCCCCTCAAGGGGGAGGGGAGCTTGCCGGTTCAGCCGGCTCCGACTTTCCCGGCCTTCGGATAAAGCATGACCCAGATCGAGCAGTCATCGAGCAGCGGCCTGATCCGCGCCAGGAAGCGCCGGATGCGGCCTGAGCTGATCCTTGGCATTGCGCTGGTGGTGCCGGGGATCGCGCTGGCGGTGATCTTCAAGCTGGTGCCGCTGGTGCGGGCTTTCATCCTCAGCCTCTACCAGACCCGCGGCTTCGAGGAGCCGAAGTTCGCCTGGTTCGCCAATTATCTATCGATGCTCAAAGACCCGGTGTTCATCACCTCGTTCAAGAACGCGGCTCTGGTGTTCGTGACGCTGCCGCTGTGGATCTTCCTGCCGCTGGTGGTGGCGCTGCTGATCTTCCAGCGCTCGCCGGGCTGGAAGGCGTTCCGGGCCATCTATTTCCTGCCCTATATGATCGCGCCAGTTGTCGTCGGCATCATGTTCCGGCAGATCCTTGCGCCCGATGGGCCGCTCAATGCCTTCCTGATCTTTATCGGGCTGGCGCCACTCGCCATCGAGTGGCTGAATGGAGCGACCAGCGCGCTGTTCTCGCTGACCTCGGTCGCCCTGTGGAGCTTCTTCGGGCTCGGCGTCCTCACCTATCTCTCGGGCCTCTCGACCGTGCCCGACGAGGTGATCGAGGCCGCGCGGCTCGATGGCGCCGGGTTCTGGCGGCTGCTGATCGAGATCGTCACGCCGCTCTTGAAGCCGGTGATCGGCTACTGGACCGTGCTCTGCACCTCGTCGATGCTGATCTGGATGTTCCCGCTGATCTATGCGCTGACGCGCGGCGGGCCGGGCAGCGCCACCATGCTGCCCGAGTACCTGGTGTTCACCACCACCTTCGAGTTCCTCAATCGCGGCAAGGGTGCGGCCATCGGCATGGCGCTGTTCGTCTTCGCCGCCATCGTCTCGGCCTTCGTGGTCCGGCGCATGTATGCCGAAGGAAAGGCCAGCAAATGAGCCTCGCCAGCGTTTCCGACACCGTCCCCGACGAGGTGGCGCCGGGCAGCAATCCGCTGCTCCGTTCGATCGTCAAATGGCTGGTGACCTTCATCCTCGTGGTGGTGGCGGTGGTGGCGCTCTATCCGCTGGTGTTCACCGTCCTCAACTCGTTGAAGACCCGCACCGGCTATGCGCAGAACCCGCTCGGCCTGCCGTTCGACCTCACCTTCGAGAACTATGCCGACACGTTCGTCCGCATGGATGTGCCGCGGCTCCTGTTCAACAGCATCATCACCACTGGCGGCGGGTTGCTGCTCTCGACGGTGGCGGCCCTGTTCATCGCCTATGCAGTGACCAAGCTCCGCATCAAGGGTGGCAACCTGATCTTCCTGTTTATCATCGCCATGCTGGTGATCCCCAGCCAGGTGGTGATCTACCCGCTCTACGAGACCATCCTCGATCTGGGCCTCGGCAGCACCTACCAGGGGCTGATCCTGTCCTACGCGGCGTTCGGGCTGCCGATCAGCACCTATATGTTGGCCGCGTTCTTCCGCGCCATTCCGGACGAGCTGATCGAGGCCGCCCGGATCGATGGGGCAGGGGAGTTGCGCATCCTGTTCCAACTGATGCTGCCGATCTCGACCCCGGCGATCGCCGCGCTGTCCATCCTCAACTTCGTCTGGATGTGGAACGACCTGTTGCTGCCGCTGGTGATCATGGGCGGCTCGGACAAGACCACCCTGATGGTCGGGGTGGCGCTGCTCTCGGGCCAGTATGACGTGTCGATTCCGTTGATCAGCGCCGGTTTGATCGTTGCGCTGCTGCCGGTGATGATCGTCTACTTCCTGTTCCAGCGGCAGATCCTTTCGGGTGCGCTGGCGGGGGCGGTGAAATGACGGCTCGCGACACGGCGCCACACGAGGCGTTCCTCTACATCTACCGGCTGAAGCCAGGCATGGGCCCGGCCTATGACGAAAAGCACCGCGCGGTGTGGCCGGAGATCCTCGCACTGATCGATGCGGCGGGGATTTATGACTATCAGATCTGGCGGCACGAGGAGATCGTGGTGTGCCGGATGCGGGCGCGCGACGGGTTCAGGGCTGCGTCGGCGGCGACCGCGGCCTCGGAGGTGCAGCGGCGCTGGACGGCCTCGATGGCGGAGATCTTTCTGTCGATCGGGGATGAGGCGGGCGAGCCGCTGTGGCTCGATGAGGTGTTTGCGCATCGTGTCGGGGAGACGACGCGATGAGGGTGGGCATTACAGCGGATAGGCTGGTGCGGGCTGCCCCCCACCCCTGTCCCCTCCCCGCAAGGGGGAGGGAGACGCCAACTGGGACGTCAGTGTTTTGGTCTCCCTCCCCCTTGCGGGGAGGGGACAGGGGTGGGGGTCCACAGCCACCGGCTAATGTGCGTTGTCGCCAGGCGCGCCTCTCACGTCGGCCGCGCCGGCGGGCGCTTTTCTCGGATCGGGGCGAGGGGAAAACTCGGCTCGATCAGGGTGCCGTCGAACAGCTGGGTGATGGTCTTGGCCGCAGCGAACTGGGCGCGGCTCGCTGCTTCCAGCGACACGCGCTCCTTGGAAGAGGGCAAATAGGGCATGGTCAGCACGGCCAGCGCGTGGCCATTGGCGTCGAGGATCGGGAAGCTCACATCGGTGATGCCCTGCAGGCCCTCGCCGGCAATGATCTCGTAGCCGGTGCGGTGCAGGGTTTCGACGCGGCGCTTCAGCGCCACCATGTCGGTTTCGGGCGCCGTGCGCTCGATCTCGGCCAGCACCCAATCCTTGATCGCCGGCGGCTGGAAGGCCAGCAGCAGGCGGCCCGAGGCGGTGGACGCCGCAGGGTTCTGGGTGCCGACGCGCAGGCGGAAGCCGAGCGGGGCAGGGCTATCGACCTGCGCCACGACGCGGATGGCGAGGCGATCGAGAATGGCGATGTGCAGCGCCTGGTAGGCGGCGATCGAGGTCGAGTACATGATCGGCAGCGCCGCATCGAGCAGCCGGCGCATCGGCGGATACTGGTTGGCCAGCACGTGCAGGTGGTTGGAGAGGAAGAACCCATCCTCGCCCGGCCGCCGTTGGATATAGCCGCGGCGCTCCAGCGCCATCACCACGCGGTAGACTTCTTGCAGCGAGCGGCCGAGCAACTGGGCGATCTCGCTCTGGGTGATGCCCTGCGACTGCTGCGCCAGCAGCTCGAGCACGTCGAGCCCCTTTTCCAGCGCCGGCACGCCATAGGCGAGCTTGTCGCCGGCTTCGGCGGCCTTCGCTCCAGCAGCCTGGGGCTTTGCCGCACGCTTGGGCTTTTCGGGCGTCGTCGCAGTGGCGGCAGCGCGTCCGGTTCTCTGCATTCAATTGCTCTCCCTCGGCATTCTGGTGGCAGAGCCGATGCTGCAGTGCAAGAGCCGGGACGGCGCAAGGCACAGCGCATCGACTATCACAAGAGAACGTAGACTATCACCTGTAAAATTTGCCTGTTTGGGCACCCCTGAGATCACGACCAAGAGCAGAACATGGACCGCAACATTTCACAGAAGCTGGCCACCGCGACGGTGGACTTCGACAAGCCGGGCAAGCAGGTCGGGTTCTTCCATATCCCGCTATCGGTGCATGACGATGCCTGGGGCGTGGTGCCGGTGCCGGTGGCGGTGATCAAGAACGGCGAAGGCCCGACGGTGATCCTCGAGGGCGGCAATCATGGCGACGAGTATGAGGGCCCGATCACGCTGGGCGAGCTGATCCGCGACCTCGACCCGGCCGACGTGCAGGGGCGGCTGATCTTCATTCCGGCGATTAACCTCCCGGCGGTGAACGCGGCGCGGCGCACCTCGCCGATCGATGAAATCAACATGAACCGCACCTTCCCGGGCGACCCGCTGGGCACCACGACACGGCAGATTGCGGCCTATGTGAACGACGTGATCTTCCCGATGGGCGATGTGTTCATCGACCTCCATTCGGGCGGCTCGTCGCTCGATATCATCCCGAGCTCGGTGATCGAGCCGGGCGCCACGCCGGCGCAGCACGCCGCCAATGTGGCGGCGGCCAAAGCGTTCGGCACTGATATCGCCGTAGTGATCGACAATCGCGGCGACCCGCGCACGGCCACCGCCTCGGCGGCGCTGCAGGGGATGACGGTGATCGGCACCGAAATGGCCGGCGGCGGCACGGTATCGGTCGATGCACTGGCGCTGTGCCGGCGCGGGGTGCGGAACGTGTTGGCGCATCTGGGCGTGCTGCCACAGCGCATGGCGAGCCCGGTTGCCGGCGAGCCGAAACTCTATGACCTCGGGCCGAAGGCGCATGTGATCGCCGAGGATGACGGGGTGTATGAGCCGCTGCACAAGCTCGGCACTGAAGTGGTGGCGGGGCAGTTGGCCGGCCGCATCCATTTCCTTGCCAATCCAGGGCGAACCCCGGTCGAGCTGCACTATCGCGCCAGCGGCATTCTCTATGGCCGGCGCCAACCGGGCCGGGTGCGGCCGGGCAATTGCTGCTTCGTCGTCGCCTCCCCCTATGAGGCCCCCGAGGCATGATCACGCTCGCCGATATCAATACTGCCGCCACCCGCATCGCGACGCATGTACGGCGCACCCCGACCATCGAAGTGCGGGCGCTGTCGGCGCCGCTGACGCCGGCAAAATTGTCGCTGAAGCTCGAAAACCTGCAGGCCACCGGCTCGTTCAAGGCGCGCGGCGCCACCAACAAGCTGCTGTCGCTGGCGCCTGAGGCGCTGGCGCGCGGCATCGTCACCGCCTCGGGCGGTAACCACGGCCTCGCCGTGGCGCGGGCGGCAAAGCTCGCCGGGGTGAAGGCGACGATCTATGTGCCGGAGAACATCACCGCGGCGAAGGTCGAAAAGCTGAAGCGGTGGGGCGCCACGGTCGAGATTATCGGCAAGGTGTGGAACGAGACCAACCTCCATGCGCTGGCCTACGCCGAAGCCAATGACGTCGCCTATTTCCACCCCTTCGCCGATGCGGCTGTCATGGCCGGGCAGGGGACGGCGGCGCTGGAGCTGCTGGCCGACGTGCCCGACCTCGACGTGGTGCTGGTCGCCATCGGCGGTGGCGGGCTGGTGTCGGGGATGGGCGTGGCGATCAAGGCGCTGAAGCCGTCGGTGAAGATCATCGGCATCGAGCCCACGGGCTCACCGACGCTGAAGGCCTCGCTCGATGCCGGGCACGTGGTGCGGCTGCCGGAGGTGACGAGCCGCATCGCGACGATGAGCTGCGCCGAGACCGACCCACGGGTGTTCGACGTGGTGCGCTCGGTGGTCGACGACGTGGTGCTGCTCAGCGACGACGACATGCTGGAAGCCAGCCGCTGGCTGTGGTTCGAACTGGGAATTGCCGCGGATCTGAGCGGGGCTGCGGCAGTGGCGGCGCTGATGACCGGGCGGGTGGGGTACGGGGCGGGGACGTCGGTCGGGGCGCTGGTGTGCGGGGCTGGACCGGAGGGGATTGCTTAGGGGGCCACCCAATCATCCGGCGCTGGCAACTCCGTCCCTTCTCCCCTCAGGGGAGAAGGTGGCGCGGAGCGCCGGTTGAGGGGTGAAGCGGTGCAGATCGCGCTCGCTGAGAAGCTGAACCCCTCACCCGAGTTCCGCTAAGGACCTAACGGTCCTAGCTGCACTAGCCCTCTCCCCTCAGGGGCGAGGGGACGATGTGGCACCGTCTGTGCAAAATCGCATCTCAACGGCCTTCTAGGTCGCCACCCCGATGCACGCGAAATACGGCACAAGCGCCGCCTGGACCTGGGCATAGATCAATGCCCTTGCCCAATCCGGTGACCAAGCTTCCAGCCGCTCAGCTCGCGCAATCACCTCCGGTGTAAAGTACTGCTCGAGCAACGGCGCCACCGGCTTCTTCGTATCCAGCGCCGCCAGCAACTGCCCGACCGCCTCCACTGCCTGCGGCTGGGCCCAGTAATACCGGATCCGGTCGGCGTAGCTGAAGTGGCGTAGCAGCTTCAGCGTCGCCGCGTCGCCGGCATAGTGCTTGGCCCAGTTCCTGGGGTTTTCCAGCATCAGCGCTTCCATCACCGGGGCGATGGGTTGGCGGGCCGCGTCCGGGGCCAGCCAGGAGGCCACCGCATCGAGCGCATAGACCGCCTGGCGGTAGGCGAAGGTAAGGGCGGGGCCGACTTTCAGCACGGCGAAGTGGCGCTGCGCCAAGGCCGGGAAGACGTCCGGATACTGGTAGTCGGTGGAGTGCGCCTCGAAGCTCAGGCCGTCATGACCTTCCAGCACCGGCGACAGCAGGTCGGGCGAGGCGACATCGAAGCGGTGGATGTGGTCGGGGGCGAATTCGAGGCCCGGCTGCACAACGAGGCCGACGGCGCGTTGCCAGGCGGTCTGCTCGAGGCCCAGCGCGGCGAAGGCGTCGCGGTGCGCCGTGATGGTGGAGCGGGCATTGGCCGGCTCGGTGGGCGCGATGCCGATGGGGCCTTCTTCGGCGCGGGCGCCGCCGGGCGGCGGGACTTCGGTGCCGAACATGTAGCTCAGCGACGACGGATCGCTGGTCGCGGCTTCGCAGATGGCGGCGAGGTCGGCGGCGCGGACGGCGCTCAGCGCGTCACCGACTGCGGCCGGCTCGCCGGCGCAGCCTTCCGAGCAATCGAGGTGGATTTTGGTGAAGCCGGCTTTGACATAGGCGGCGACGAGGTCGCGGGCATTGGCCATGGCGATCTCGGCCGGCTGGTAGCGCCAGGCCTGCGGCCCGAGGTGATCGCCGCCGAACAGCACGCGGCTGGGGTCGACGCCGGTCGTGGCGCAGAGCGAGCGGACGAACTTTATGAAATCCGGCGGCGTCATGCCGGTATAGCCGCCGAACTGGTTCACCTGGTTGCTGGTGGCTTCGACCAGCAACGGCACGTCCCATTCGTCGGCCAGCAGCAGCGAGGCGGCGAGCACGTCGGGGTGGGCGGAGCAGACCGAGGGCAAGGCCTCGCCCGAGCCCTTGCGGTTGCGGGCGATCAGGTCACGCAGCTCTCTCATTTGCGGGCTCCTGCCACCAGCATGGCCGCGCCGCGGACACCGCTGGCGTCGCCGAAACGGGCCGTGGCAAAGGCCGGCTGGCGTACGCCGGGCAGCATCTTCGGCGCGAAGGTGCGGGCCAGGGTTGCCGTGAGGTCGGGGATATTCGAGAGGCCACCGCCGATCACCACGCAATCGGCATCGATGGTCAACTGGATGGTGTGGATCAGCTCGCCCAGAATATCGAACCAGATGTCGAGCACCTGTCCCATGGCCGCGTCACCAGCGGCGGCGCGTTCGACAACGGCAGCGGAATCGACGGCTTCGCCGGTCAGGTGTTTGGCGATGCGCGCCATGCCGGGGCCGGAGAGCAGGGTTTCGTAGCAGCCGGTGCGGCCGCAGCCGCAGGCAAGGATCGGCAGGTTGTGCCGCTGCACCAGCTCGGCGGGCAGGCCGAAATGCCCGACTTCGCCGGGGAGACCATTGTGGCCGACCATCAGTTTGCCATCGACGGTGACGCCGCCGCCGACCCCGGTGCCGAGGATCAGGCCGAACACCGTGCGATAGCCAGCACCGGCGCCGCCATTGGCTTCGGAGAGGGCGAAGCACTTGCAGTCGTTTTCGACCGGGATGGTGCGGCCGATGCGGGCCGAGAGGTCGGCGCTGAGGGTGTGGCCGGTGGCCGGCACGTTGGAGGTCATCGAGATGCCGGTGGCCGGGTCGATCAGGCCGGGCAGGCCGACGCCGAGTGCCACCTTGCTGCCGGCGGTTTGGTCGAGCCAGCCGACGGCGCTTTCGAGCGCTGCGAGCAGTTCGTCATAGCTGCCCTTGGCGGTGGGGAAACGTTGGCGCTCGATCACTTCGAGCCGGTGGTCGAACAGCCGCGCTTCGATCTTGGTGCCGCCGACATCGAGGGCGCCGAAGAGTTTAGCTTCGGAGATTTGCGGGCCGGCGTCCGGCAGTGGGTAGAGCTTCACCCCGGCGACGACGCGGGTGAGGTTGCCCGAGGCGAAGGGGTTGTCGACGGTCAGTCCGAGCTTGTGCGACCAGATCACCGAGAGCAGCTGCGCCACCATGACGTAGAGCACCGACGACCAGGCATCGTTGCCGACTGATGGCACCGAGATATCGGCGCCGGCAGCAGGGTCGCCGAGCCGCAGTACCACGTTGGCGCCGAACTGCGCCGCGACTTCGGTCGCGAGGTCGGTATCGTAGCGGCGGGTGTGCGGATCGGACGAAAGCAGCACGAAGACCCGGGTCTCCGCGTTGGTGATGGCCTTGGGGCCATGGCGGAAGCCGAGGGTCGA
>CBDIRF010000021.1:0-106250 GCA_965284115.1 Devosiaceae bacterium | reverse complement strand
CAGTAAGTGGCGCGGCCACCGCTCAGGTCGAACACCGAAGCGGTGGTAAAACTATTTTCCTTCGACACCAGCCACGCCACCATGTTGGCGGCTTCCTCGACTTCGAGGAAACGGCCGCGCGGGATGCGGCTCAGCATGTAGTCGATGAACTCCGGCTTCAGCTCGTCGAGGATGCGGGTCTTGGCCGTCGCCGGGGTGATGACGTTGATGGCGATATCGTACTTCGCCACTTCCTTGCCCACTGCCTTGGTCATGCCGATGACGCCGGCCTTGGCCGCGGCATAGGCCGAGGCGTTGGGGTTGCCTTCCTTGCCGGCGATCGAGGCGATGTTGACGATGCGGCCGAAATTACGGGCCTTCATGCCCGGCAGCACGGCGCGGTTGACGTAGAACGCGCCGTTGAGGTCGATGTCGATGACGCGGCGCCATTCGTCGAGGTCATATTCGTCGAGCGGGGCGTTCTTGCCGGCGATACCGGCCGAGTGAACGAGGATGTCGAGCTTGCCGAGCTTGCCTTCGACTTCGGCGACGGCCGCGGCGACCGCGTCATAGTTGGTGATGTTGACCGCGACCGTCGAAGCCGCGTCGCCGAGCTCGGCCTTGGCCGTCGCCAGCAGCTCGGCATTCATGTCCCAGAGGCTGACCTTGGCGCCCGAGGCCACCAGGCGCTTGGCAATGGCAAAGCCGATGCCCTGCGCACCGCCGGTGATGACGGCCACCTGGCCGCCCAAATCAATCTGGTTCAATTCGCGGCATCCTTGCTGACCACCGCCCACTGCTTGGCTGCAGCAGAGCGAAGCACGGCTTCCGTAACCCGGTCGGTCGCCAGCGCATCGCGGAAGCTCGGCACGTCGGGCTTGCCGGCGAGGAAGTCGGCGACCTGATGGATGAAGGTGTGCTCGTAGCCGATCTGCAGCCCGGGCACCCACCAGTTCTTCATATACGGGTGATCGCCGTCGCTGAGGTTGATGGTGCGCCAGCCGCGCACCTCGCCACGGTCGCGATGGTCGAAATATTGCAGCATGTGCAGATTGTGCAGGTCCCAGGCGATCGAGGCGTGCTCGCCATTGATCTCGAGCGTGTTCAGCGCCTTGTGCCCCCTGGCATAGCGGGTGGCTTCGAAGTTGCCGAGCGAGCCGTTGCCGAACCGGGCGAGGAACAGGCTGGCATCATCGATGGTGACCGCCTTGCGCTCCCCCGTCGCCGCGTCGGTGCGCTCCTTGATGAAGGTTTCGGTCAGCGCCGACACCTCCTTGATCCCGCCATTGAGCCACAGCGCGGTATCGACGCAATGCGCCAGCAGGTCTCCGGTGACGCCGCTGCCGGCGGCCGCCGCGTCGAGACGCCAGAGTCCGGCGCCGCCGACCTTGACCTCACTGGAAATCGTCCAGTCCTGCAGGAACTTGGCGCGGTAGTGAAAGATCTGGCCGAGGTCGCCGCGCTCGATCAGCTGTTTGGCGAGGGTCACTGCCGGGGCGCGGCGATAATTGTACCAGACCATGTTCCCGACGCCGGCCTTTTCGACTGCCGCGACCATCTCCTCCAACTCGGCCACCGTCCGGCCCAGCGGCTTCTCGCAGAACACGATCTTTCCAGCCTCAGCCGCAGCAACGGCGATGCTCGCATGCGTGTCGTTCGGGCTGGCGACATCGATGGCGTCGATATCTGAGCGGGAGATGAGGCGGCGCCAATCGGTTTCGACGCCGGCATAGCCCCAGTTGTCGGCGAAGGCGGCGCCGGCCTCGGCGTTCCTGGTGCACACCGCCCGGAGCTCGAGCTCGTACCCGGTGTCGAAAAACTGCCCGACCTGTCGATAGGCGTTCGAATGGGCCCGCCCCATGAACCCGGCCCCAACCAGACCGATGCGCAGCTTGTTTGCCATATGAGAATTCCTCCGTTTGGCCTCACGGCCGCTTCTGATACGTCGCGGTGCTGGCCTGGTACCCGCGATCAAGGGGTTGGGCCGGTCGTCGACTGGTGGGACGAACCGTCAGCGAGAACCATCAAGGTGTTCCGCCGCGATGTGTTGAGGTGGGTGTGCATGGCTCGCACGGCGCGTAGCCTGTCGTGCCGCCGAAGCGCCTCCACGATGGCGCGGTGCTGGGCAATCGTCGCCTCGCCCGCTCCCCGAAGCGGGAGTGCGAGGTGCCGACCCCGATCCATCTGGGCCTTCGAAATATCGACGGCGCGCCACAGCATCAGCAGGCCGCTGATCTCGGCGATCTGCCGGTGGAACTGATCATCGAGACGAATGGCCTCGACGAAGCGCAGGCGCCGTATCGCCGTTTCGTGAACGCCAATGGTGTCTTCGAGCGCGTCCAATTCCGCTGCCGTAGCGTTCGAGACGGCCGCCCGCACGCTCTCGACTTCGAGCGCCGTCCGGATCAGATAGGCCTCGTCTATATCCTTGGGCCCGAGGTCGGAGACGAAAGTACCATTCTGGGCACGGACAACGATCAAGCCTTCATCGGCCAGCCGCTTCACGGCCTCGCGGACCGGTGTTCGGGAAAAACCGAGCTCCGAAGCGACTTCTACCTCGTTGATAATCTGGTGCGGCCTCAGCTGGCCGATAATGATCCGCGTGCGCAGTAGCTCGTAGACCTGCTCGCGCAGCGGCACGCGGCGGTCGATATCGGAAGGCTGGTACTGCAGCAGCGTCGGCGCGTCGCTCATGCGTGTTGCCGGTTTCCTTGGAGCTCGAGGCGAAAAGAGTGGAGAGTGGGAGACCGGTCAAAGGCCTGGCGGCCGGCCTCCCCAGTCGACCCGGGCAGGGCGTCTCTGGGAGGGAAGGTGAGGTCGAGTCCCTTGCCGGGTATCGGCGTCCATTGTGGACTATGTCTGCGGGTGGCCCGCCATGAGCCACCGTGCTGCGACGAAGAACGCCGAGATCGAAAACGCTGGTTCGGGCGCGTGAGATTGCCTGCTCACTTGATGCTCCCCGCAGACAATCCGGCGATGAAGAACCGCTGCAGGCCGACGAACAGCAGCAGCGGCGGGAAGATCGCCATCGCCGCGCCGGCCATCACCAGGTGTGGATAGGACGCGCTGATCCCGATCATCTGCGCGAGCAGCACCGGCAGGGTCTGGAGGTCGGAGCCGCCTGCCACCAGCAGCGGCCAGAGCAGGTTGTTCCAGTAATAGACGAAAACCAGCACGCCCAGGGTGGCCAGCGCCAGCGGCGCCAGGGGCACATAGATCTGCCACCAGATGCGGAAATACCCGGCGCCATCGACGCGCGCCGCCTCGAACAGCTCGCGCGGCACGCCCTTGAAGTACTGCGTCATCAGGAACGTGCCGAACGCCGTAAAGGTGAACGGCACGATCATGCCCCACATATTGCCGAGCAGCCCCAGATACTGGGCGATCTTGAACATCGGGATCAGCAGCACCGCCACCGGCAGCATGGTCTGGCTCAGCATCACGAAGAACGCCACGCGGCTGCCCCGGAACCTCAGCGTCGCAAACGCGAAACCTGCCATCGACGCCGTGACGAGCTGCAAGATGGTGACGGCGACTGCCACGATCAGCGAGTTGAGCGCGGTCTGGAGGATTGGGAACTGGGTGACCATGGTGGTGTAATTGTCCCAGCGGACCACCTTCGGAATGAGCTGGGGCGGCAACCGGTAATACTCACCGATGCTCTTGATCGACTGCGAGGCCATCCAGACGAACGGCGTCAGGAACAGCGCGGCCATAGAGAGGGTGAAGCCGTAGCGCAGGAATTCGATGGGTTTGAGCTTAGGCATCATGTTTGGGCCTCAGCGCGTAGAACTGGAAAATCGTGACCGCGAGCAGCAGCACGAACAGCGAGATCGAGGCGGTGGCGCCGCCACCCACATCGAAGTTTCGGAACGACGCCTTGTAGATGTACATCCCGATGGTGGTGGTGGCGTTGCCGGGGCCGCCATCGGTCAGGACGAACACCGCTTCGAAGGTCTGGAGCGCATGCAGGGTCTGGACCACGACGAGGAACAGGGTGGAGCGCGCCAGCAGTGGGCGCACCACGTGCATGAACATCTGCCAGCGCGTTGCCCCATCGAGGCGGGCCGCTTCAAGCAGCGAGGCATCGATCTGCTGCAGACCGGCGAGGTAGATCAGCATGCAGAGGCCGCTCATCGACCAGATCATCAGGATGCAAACGGCGATCAGGCCCTGCACCGGGTAGCTGAGCCAGGCGACTGCCGGAATGCCGATCAGCCTCAACACGTAGTTGATCAGGCCCGTTTCGGTCGCAAACATGTTGGCGAAGACGAACGAGATCGCCACCATCGAGGTGACGATCGGCAGGAAAAACACCGAGCGGAAGACCACCTTGCCGAAGGGCATGCGATCGAGCGCCAATGCGAGCGCCAGCCCGATGGCGATCGAGATCGGCACGGTGATGGCACAGAGCAGTATCGTGACCAGCACCGCCTGACCGGCGGCGCCCAGGCTGAAGAGGTTTGCCCAGTTGTGCAGGCCGACAAAGCGCGGCGCGGTGATGAAGTCCCACTGGTAGAAGGTGAGGACGAAGCTCGCGATCGCCGGGATCAGGGTGAAGACGACAAAGGCGATGAGCGAGGGCGAGATCAGGAGCCACGCCGCCACTTCCTCCCGGAAGGAATGACCAAAGCCCCTGCGCGTCGCTACGCTGGTGTCCTGCGAGGTATCGACAAGTACTGTCATGTTGGGCGCCTTTCAGCTGCGGCAGTGCCGGCCAGCCAAGGGGGAGCGCCGCAAGCCGGCGGCGCTCCATTCGAGTGTGGGCCTAGTTGGCGGCCGCGGCGGCGAGCGCCGCGTCGGCCTGGGCGGCAGCGTCAGCCATGGCGACGGCCGGCTCGACCGAACCGTTCCAGACGTTGGCGAACACCTGCTTCTGGATATCCATCACCTGGAAGGAGCCCTTGGCGGCGTTGAAGGCCGCGGCGCCCTTGATCTTGTCGGCAAAGTCGAGCCACTGCGCGCTGAGGTTAGTCATCGCGGAATTGCGCGCCGGCAGCCCGGTCGTCGTCACCTTGGCCATGATCGGGCCACTGGTGATGTAGCGGAGGAACCGATAGGCCTCGTCGGGGTGCTTGGTCTTGGCATCGATGACGTAGGAGCCACCGAGGCCGACACCGGCCTGACCGCCGGGGCCAACCGGCAGCCGGGCGATCTTGAAGTCGAGACCGGCGTCACCGAAGATCGTCACGGCATGACCGACGCCCAGCGTCATCGCCAGGTTGCCGCTGATGAACAGCGAGTTCGATTGTGCACCGGCATCCTTCTGATCCGGAATCGGCATGGCGCCGTCCTTGATCAGATCGGCAAAGTACTTCAGCGCGGCGACGCCCTTGTCGTTATTGGCGGCGTACTTGCCGTCCTCGCCGATCATCGTCGTACCGTAGGCGCGGTACCACGCTTCCATCTGCCAGTCGGGATTGAGGCCGCTGAAACCCCACACCTTGCGGCCGTCTTTGCTCAGCTTCTCGCTGATCGTCTTGGCAGTGGCGGCGAGATCATCCATGGTCCAGCCGTCGGCCGGATAGGGGACGCCCGCCTCGTCGAACAGCGCCGGGTTGTAGAAGATCGCCCAGCCGTTGATGTCGTAGCCGATGCCATAAATCTTGCCATCGAGCGTCATGTACTTGAGCATCGTCTGGTTGGCGTCGGCGAGGTTGGCCTCGGGATCCTTCTCGATATACGGCGTCAGATCGAGCAGCTGGCCGGTGTAGAACCACTGCGCGCCGAAGCCCGGAACGAAGCGCCAGATATCCGGCATGGTGCCCGATGCCGTGCGCACCTGCAGCTGCTGCCAGAACTCGGTCCATGGCGAGTTGGTCATCGTGACCTTGATGTCCGGATTGGCCGCGTTGAAATCCTTCACCGCCGCATCGTAGGGCGGGATCTGCGGCAACCCGAGCCCGTTCAGGAACTCGAGATCGACGGTCTGCGCTTGCACAGCGCCGGTCGCCAGACCGAGCGACAATGTGGCAGCGATGGCTGCCGCCTGGATCAGTTTCATTGGGGTCTCCTCCCCTGAGCGTTGACGTCCCTGCACAGCCGCCCGGCAAACCCGCAACAGGTCTCCATTCGCTGCGAATGGCTGCTCAGTCGTCGCCATCCTCATTATATTAGAATAATTAGTCAAGAGACTCGCGGGTTTTTCAGTTCGCCCGCGCCGGCAGCATTTTCGTTGAAAAGCCAATGCCTTGCGGTGATCTGGCCAGTTGGCGCGATGAGAAAATTCTGCCCCAAAGGGGTGAATGTGAGCGCAGATGCGCTCGAGGCTGGAGCTGAAGGGCTCGACGGGCCGCGAGATCGGACGCGGCCCGTGAGGTGGACCTATCGACGAACGACGAGGAGATAGCTCCGGTGCCAGTCCTCGAAGCGAAGGCGCACCGTATCGCCATCGATCTCATGCTCGGGACGCACAGCCAGCGCCTGCCAGCCATCGGTCAGCTCAAGCTTGAGCGCATGATCTCCGAGAACCTGGATTTGCAGATCGCAGGCGCGATCGGCAACGCAGTACAGGGATTTCTGATCAGCGGAGAAATGGCACCACAAGCTCGCCGCCGGATCCCGTGTCCAGATGGTCCAGCCGCCCTCGACATGTGTGGGTTGCCGGGTCACCGCCTGCAGTCCACGATCGAGGCTCCCCTCGCGCAGGGCATGCACCAGCCGGCGAAAAACCCTGCCCGCCGGTTTGACTGTCCCATCGCCCCGAACGCACAGCCCGTGAATGTCATCCACGACTTCCTGACGCCTGGCGCTGTGATCGCCCCAAAGCCGCGACTGGTTGGTCCACTGCCACGGCACGATCCCCCTGGCGCCGGTGTCGACAACCGTCCCGAAGCCCTCCGCGAGCATCTCCGCCTGCCGCCGTTCACCGTCCGGCGACACATGGTCCGACACCCACAGCTCCTGCACCATGAACAGCTTGCTCTGGATTACCGGCCGCTTCGCATAGGCAGGCGTGGTGTGGATGGAGTGATAGTCCATCAGTTCGTCGCTGCCCGGCCGGCCGATATAGGCCTCGCCATCAAAGGCGCCGACCGTGACGACGCGAGTGTCCCCCAGCCGGCGGATCTCGGCCTTCAGGGCGCTCGCCCATTCAATGACCCTGTCGTGGAAATCGGGGATCTCGGCATGATGCGGCTCGTTGAAGATGTCCCAGCTCAGGCCTTTCACCCGGGCGTATCGAGGTACGATCGTTCTGAGGAACTGCAACTGCGCCTCACGTTTCTGCGCGACGCTGAGGTGATCGGAGACATTGATCCACCCACGCGGGTCGCCCATCTCGGTCGGCACCAGGGTGAACAGGTCTGGGCAGAAGACGATGCCGTATTTCTGGCAGAGGTAGACATGCGCATCGAAGATCCGCAGCGTCCTCTCGCTCGGCTGGTCGCTGTCGTCGATATGCGCGTAGTAATCCGGCACAAACCCGAGCGACTGGCTCAGGTAGTCCTTGAACCACTTGGCGTGATGGAAATGCATGCGCATGTAGCGCACCCCCCACCGCTGCATTTCCTCGAGGTCCGACTTGAGGTTCCTGACGTTCGGCGTAACCCACATCAGTTCGCCCAGGCTGAACTCGTAGTAGTTCAACCCAACGAGGATTTCGTCCTTGCCGTCGAGGAGCAGGCGTCCGTCCGACACCTCGAATGTCGGACCGGATTGGGCAACCTCATCGTGCCAGATGACGAAGGCGTTCTCGGCCGCTGAAACGACCTGGCCATCAGCCCGCAGCGTCGCCTTGACCTCGAAGTAGTCGCCCCTGCCCGAAAAGCTCGATGGGTCCAGCACGAACAGGTTCAGGCGGTCGGCCTGGGCCGGCGTGATCTGGAAGGACCTGACCTCGATGCGGCCACCATCGCTTCGGACCTCCACCTCGAGTGCGAGATGCCGCGGCGGACCGTAGGCTGCAACCTCGCATGTCACCGTGACGGGTTCGCCCTGCCGGTAGCAGGCGAAGTTCGTGCTGAGGCGCGTGATGCTGGCCCGATGCGAGCAGAACCGCAACGCGCTGCCCATCAACCGCGCGAGCTCGGCGCCATCCATTGTCGTTGAACTGAGGACCGAATTGTCGGCGATGACGACCTTTCGGCTGCCGTCTTCCCAGTTCTCGCAAAACACCACACCGGCCGTGAGCACCCGCCCCGCCGGGTCGACACCGCCCACCGCGACATGCGAGCGCTGCACTACATAGCGCTCCGGAAAGGTGCTGCCGTGACGAGGAGCGGGCACATGCCTGCTGGTGCTGGTTGCGATGCACACGCCGGCCGGTGAATGCCAACTCGCGATCTCCTCGTCGCCTTCGCCCATGAGCCCGAGATCAACCCGCGCCTGGGTCGGGGCGACATCGCTCCGATAGGGTTTGATCCCGAGGATGGCGGTGGTGCGATTGAAATAGGCGCTGTTGACCTCCAGCGGCGCGTTCAGCACCCCGTCCTTGAGCCGCTCGGCGCCGTTCACGCCACGGTCCGCAAAGAACCAGTCATTTGCAGCAAGGATCAGGTTGCCGCCCCGTTCGCTGTATTTACGCAGACAGAGAAAGCCGAGCTCGGAGAGCTCCTCGCAGTGGAGGGCCATGACCACATCCGGCGCGCAGGTCGCCATCGCCTCGTAGGAGTGGATGAAGTCCTGGCCAACGACCACCACCTCGAAATCGGGCACCAGGGCAAGAACGACGTCCGACACGATCTCCTTGCTGTGGGGCGTTCGGCCGTCGAGGATCGCTATCCGTCGCCCCTGCGGCAACGACATGAGTTTCGCGATGGCTTCGGGGTACGTGACAATCAACGGCGATCTCCTCTGGTCGCGTTTGGATAAGCGCAGCCGCGGCGTGACGCCTCCCGCGCCCGCGCAAATGCTAAGACGCCGGGCGCGTGGCCCGACGTCTGGTGGGTGATTGGTCAGTTAGATGTCGATCCCGAGACCGCGACCGACATTCTTCAGATGGTCGCGCGCCCCCGCATACTGCTCATGCGTCAGGTGCTCGAGCAGGATCGGAATCCCCGTGCCGTCGAGGCACTGGAGATAGGTGTGGTAGTCGATGTTCCCGGTGCCTGGGATGACTTCCTCGAAGTGCAGCGCCAGCTCACCCCTGAGCCGCAGGTCCTTGGCGTGGGCGCTGATGATCCAGGGACCAAGCAACTCGAAGCACCGGCGGATCAGGCCGGCAGTGTCGTAGTACTGCCGTGGCGAGACGATCAGGTTGCACGGGTCGAGATGCGCCGCGAAGGCCGGCCGATCGATCGCCTTGATCAGTTCGAGCAGGATCTCGGGGCTGTCGGGCAGCTCCCACTGCATCATCTCGAAGCAGAACTTCGCCCGCTTCGGCTTCACCGTATCGATGATGTCGCGCGCCGCCTCGACGAAGGCGTCGAACCCCTTCTGGTTGAGATTGTCCTCGTGCGGCTGATAGTCCGTGTCGCCCATCGAGCCGATATAGGTGATGGCGCAGAGCGCCCCGACCTCATCGGCCAGCTGCAACCGCTCGCAGGCATAGGCCCGCGCCGCCTTGCGCGTTGCTGCATCGGGCGGCACCATGTTCCGCCAGATCCCGACTTCTGCGATCTGTACGTCCGCCGTAGCAAAGCTCTCGCGGATGGCCCCGATTCGGGCCGTGTCGCTCAGCTCGACGTTCGGGCAGTAAGCCGCGCGATAGCCAAAATCGACATGCGCCCGGGCAATCTCGGCGGGGTCATCCGACCCTGCCGCGTAACCAACTCCACCCAGCCTGATCATTGCCCTAGATACTCCTCGCTCTGGGAAGTTCTCGTTTCAGCCGTTCGACCAGCGAAGCCGACGGGATGGTCTCGAGCGGCAGGTCGACCTTGCGGTGCTCGAGGCTCGACAGGTAAAGCGCCATCACGGTCTCGAAGCCGTGGTAGCTGATGTCGCCATCGCAGGGATGGTCCGGCCGCTTGCCGTCGAGCCAGTCGCCAAAGTCCTTGATGTAGAGCGGCTGCTGGTAGGCCGGGGTGAAGTCCCCTTCACCGCGCAGCACCTGGCCGTTGCTGGATTTGGTCACCGCTTCCCAGCCATTGCCGGTGACGACGCGGGCATAGCCGTGCGTGCCGTGGACCGTGATGGCGCTGTCGGTCCAGAACTTGATGTGGCGCAGCGGGTGGTTGCCGGGATTGAAATGCGGGGCGTGTGCGCCGCACTCGATGATGCCGCGCACCCCGTTCTCGAACTCCATCGAGCCGATGACATAGTCGGCGGACGGGTGGGAGTTGGTCAACATCTGCGTGCCGATCGCCTGACCGACCACCCACTTCACCTTGCTGCGGTTGTTGAACCACAGCATGTAATCCATGATGTGGGTGCCGAGCTGACTCAGCCAGGCGCGGGCCGTGGCATGGATCTTGGTGACCTCGCCGATCTCGCCGCTGTCGACGATTTGCTTCGCCGCATGCCAGTGCTTGTCATATTTCTGCTGGTGCGACACCACCAGCTTGATCCCGGCGGCATTGCAGCGATCGAAGATCTCCCTCGCTTCGCTCAGCTCAGTCGCCACCGGCTTCTCGAAGGCGATGGCCTTCACGCCGTGCTTGATGCCGAGTTCGACGAGCGACAGGCGCACCTCTGGCAGCGTCGCAAAGCAGAACACCTCCGGCTTTTCTGCGGCCAGCATCGCATCCGCATCCGGATAGACGTTCGGAATCCCGTGCTTTTTGGCAAAGCCCCGCGCCTTCTCCTCATCGAGATCGCAGCATGCCGTCACCTCGAAACGACCAGCGTTCGCGGTGAACCCCTGCGCATGATAGCCGCCGCGGGAACCGCACCCCGCGATGACGGTCCTGTACTTTTCCATTTGAAATACCTCTTCCCATCAATCGACCCTGAGGGCGCCAGGTCACCAGGCCGCCATCCAGTCCTGCATTTGCGTTACACTAATATTATGATGGCGGCAACACCGCGCATCACGCGACCGTGCACCTCGCCTCGCGGTGATCGTTCTCGCCGGACTTCTGTCGGCACCCTGGAACTGGCAGGCATGCCCCGCCTGTCGTGCTCGCGGGCCCCAGACCGCACGCCGCACCTGACTGTTGAACAAAACGCGGCCAAGTACTTGCCACGACTTGATTTATTCGCGAGAAGCGCCCAAGAGCCAAGTTTCAGTTGAGTCGCGTCATAGAAATAATCTTGTGAAATCCTTCATTCTACGTGATGTTGCCGTTGATCTGATGTGATCGGTTGTCGTCGTTATTGATTTGGGGGATTTCGATGACGAACGGTGTTGGTACGGTGCTGCGCGCCGGCAGGGGTGAGTTTGCGTCTTTGCATTGGTTGCGAACCGGCCTGGCGCTGTTAGCTGCGGCGAGCTTGAGCCTGACCACCGTTGCTCCGGCGTTTGCAGTATCGTCATCATCAAGTGCACCGGCGCTTGCAGGGTTGGCTGCCGCACCAGCCCCGGCACTCGAGAGCAGCGGCGCAGGGGCGGCCAATGTCTCGCCCTATGCCGTGAACAACGCTGGCGCCGGGCTGATGAGCCTGATGAGCGGGCCGGAGGAGCCGCGATCCGCCAAGTTCCGGCCACCCGAGACCCCCTACAACGGCGCGTTCACCCGTTCGCTGCCGGTCGAGGTGCCACCGTTCTTCGAGATCACTCCCTCATTGTCGTTGAACTACAATTCCGGCGACACACGCCTCAGGGCGAACGATGGATTTTCGCCGCTTGGCGTGGGCTGGACTCTGTCTGGCGGCTCGGCGATCAACCGGGTCTCCAAGTTCGGTGGAACGCCATCGTTCACTGCCGACGATGCATTCATGCTGGACGGCAACACGCTGATGCCGTGCGCCACCGCCGGCACCACCCCCTCCTGCTCGGCGGGCGGCACGCATACGACGCGTTTTGAAAGCTACGAGCGCATTACGCAGCTCAGCACCGGCGGTGCCAACGCATGGACGGTGACCGCCCGCAATGGCACGGTTTCCACTTACAAGCCGGTCGGTTTCTGGAATGTCGGCGGGATCCAACCTGCGAGCCTGCGCGATGGCTATCGCTGGTTGCTGGCCGAACTCAAAGACACCGATGGCAATGCAGTGACCTACGACTACAACTGCACTGCGCTACCGACCTGTTATGTCACCCAGATCAGCTACGGCACATCCACGGTTTATTTCAGTTGGGAAACGAGGCCCGATACGTTCACCTACGCCACGGGCATCTCGATCGCTTCGGCGGTCGACAAGCGGCTGAAGAGCATCGCGGTGCGCGCGTCCAGCGCGCTGGTGCGGGCCTATGCGGTCAGCTACGTGATCTCGCCGGATACCAAGCGGTCCCTAGTGAGTTCGATCCAGCAGTTCGGTTCAGATGCGACGGTCGTCTCCGGCAACGTAACCGGAGGCACGTCGCTGCCGGCTGAGAGTTTCAATTACACCACCATGGCCGAGAGGCGCATGGGGACAATGATCTCTGATCAAGTTACAGCAAGCACCAGCCCGGAGCCCGTTCCGAGCGCGACGTTGACCGAACTTCAATCAAAGCTGGCAACCGATCCTGCAACCAACGCCAACTACGTGTTTGGCGATTTCAACGGTGACAACAAAATCGATCTGATCGTCACCCGGCAGGGAGCAGCTTCATGCCAGGCTGCGTTCTATGCCTCAGGGCAGTGGCCGGGGACTTCCACTACCCCGCCGGGCGGGCCGATGATTGCCGATCCCGGCGCATTAGCTCCCGTCGGCTTCTGCACCGATGCGACGAACTGGTACGTCGGTGACTTTAATGGCGATGGAGCCAACGACCTCGCTACGTCTACGACCTTGGCGTCCTTAACGGCGGCGGCTCGCACGCCCTGGGCCGCACTGGGTTACGCCACCACTGACGCGGCGATCGCCGTGACGCTTTTGCATGGCAACACGGTCATTGGCTCGATGGTGGTTCCTGCCGGCAATCCTGGTAGCGGCGCTTCGGCCGGGTTACGGGTGCCAACCCAGGGGACTAAACTGATCGTTGCCGACTTCAACGGCGATGGCCGCGACGACGTGTTTAGGGGCGATGTGTTCCTGTCCAACGGATCGGACTTCACCCGTCAAGCCTGGATCGGAGCCGACTGGGGTCGTCCGGGCGACTTCAACGGCGACGGGCTCACCGATCTGTTCGTCCTCAACGGCATTAATGGCACCGAGTTCGAAGCTGCTGCTTTCCACTGGCAGCGGATTCGCCGTCAGTGCAATTGGCCTGACCTTGACCAATCGAGGAAACTATCATTGGCCTGAATTTGATGACCCGGCAATATCATTCGTGGTCCGCGATCCGCCGACGGGTGAATATTACTCTACATCGCCGGAAACCAGGGTTGTCTGGTTCAATTATGTAAGTGGATTTGTTTGGAACGGTGTAACAATTGGACAAATTGTTGATTTTGCTGGCCAGCCTGGCAAACTAAAGATTAATGGCTCAACATATTATAGGGGAGGCCGCGTATAGATCAATCGTTTTGGCCCCTCCTTCTACGGGGTATATAGAACTTCTGATCCTGTATCGGAAAATGCACAAACACGCCTGGGTGAATGGGCCTTAGCTGATGTGAATGGCGATGGCACGACCGATGCCCTTCAAGTTGTAGAGTTGGGAGGCGTCCGCAGCCTTGTCAAGTACCAGGCGACCGGGTCGGGCTTGATGAGGACGGTCGAGATCGCCAATCTCAGCGGCTCCTCGATCGGCAATGAGTTCACCTTTAGCCTCGCGGACCTGAGCGGCGACGGTCGGGTCGAGCTCGTTCGCCCCAATGCAGCAGGGACATCGTACACCATCCATAGTATCGATCCCGGCTACGCCGCGACCTATGCCCTATCGGGTTCCGTTGCCACCAACCTCTTCGGCTCCGAGGGGGACTACAACGGCGACGGTAAGATCGATCTGCGCAAGCCGCTTACTGCTTCCCCTTCCAACTGCCTGGGCTGCGTCGCTGCCAGCACAAACTCGGTCGTTCCCGACCTCATGAAACGAGGCGTGCTGCCGTCCGGCGGCCAGATCGATGTCGAGTATCTGCCCTCGACCTACTGGACCAACGGCTACCTGCCGATGGTGCTGCAGGTTGTTTCGAAGGTCACCACCTCCGATGGTCGCGGCAACTCCGCTTCCACCAAATACGCCTATGAAGGCGGCGCCTACGATCCGTTCGAGCGCAAGTTCCTCGGCTTTGCCAAGGTCACCGCGGAGCTGCCTTGTGAAGTCGGCGAGACCACCTGCCCCTGGATGCACTCCTGGTTCCGCCAGGAAGCCGTGGCGGCCGGCTCATTGTCGAAATCCGAGATCTACGCCTCCAACGGCCAGATCCTGCGCAAGCTCGAGAACGGCTACGTGGTGAACCAGGCGACGGCTCCGTTCACCGCCCACAAGACGTCCGAGCAGGTGACCGACTATCTCGTTGGTGGCGATACCGTCACCCGCAAGGAGTGGACCTATGACGGGTATGCCAACCTGCTCGAGGAGAGAGACCTCGGGGTCGTCACCTCGACCATCGATGATGTGATCACCCAGTCGAGCTACCAGCTCAACTTGACCGACTATCTGGTGAGCTTTCCGACCGCCGTCACCGTACGCGACGCCAGCTCGACTGTCCTTCGCGACGCGCAGCTCTACTATGACGGCGCATCCAGCGCCGCCACGGCGCCCGCCAAGGGCCATATCACCACCACCCGCAACTGGCTCAACCCGGGCAACCGCTGGATCGCTTCGACCTCGAGCTACGACAGCTACGGCAATCTCGTGGCGCAGGTCGATGCGCTCGGCAACCGCACCGAGATCGACTACGACGCCACCCATCAGTACGCGACGGAAGTGCGCAACCCGCTGTGGTTCGATGGCGATACACGCCAGAAGACGAGCACGGCGTGGCACTCCCTTTGTGGCGTTCCGTCCTCCAGCACCGATCTGAACGGCCTCACAACGACGTATCAATACGATGCGCTGTGCCGCGCAACCCGCATCGACTATCCGACGACGGACTATGCGACCACCGCCTATGTCAACATCGGCAATGCCACGACCCAGTATGTGGAATCTGCTCGCAAGCCCGCCGACGGCACTAACCCTATCTGGTCTCGCAGCTACTTCGACGGCCTCGGCCGCACCTACAAATCCACCTCGGTCAGCGCCGATCCGGCCAAGCCGGTCGTAGCAGAGACCCAGTTCTACAAGCGCGGTCAGGTCTCCAGATCCACCGCTCCCTACTACCAGGGTGACACAGCCCAATGGACCACCACCAAGTTCGATGTGCTGAGCCGACCGACGCTGGTGACGCTGCCCGACAGCAACACCATGGCGATCGCCTATGAGGCACCCTTGGTGGCTCCGGGGACCCAGACGGTGAAGACCACCGACCCATTGAGTCGTGTCTCGCGCGTCGTGCTCGACGCTGCCGGTCGCGATATCCGCCGTGTTGGCTATCTCGGCGCGACACCTGTCGCCACGAGTTTCTCCTATGATCCGTTAGGGGGACTGACCGGCGTGACCGACCCCAACGGCAACGTCTGGTCGAACGTCTACGACACGCTGGGCCGCCGGCTATCCAGCAGTGACCCGAACCTGGGCACCTGGACTTACGCCTATGACGATCTCGGCCGGCCCTCGACCCAGATCGACGCCAAGGGGCAGCAGGCCATCGTCACCTACGATCGGCTGGGCCGAATCCTCACCCGTACCGCGGGCTATGGCCTGCCGATCGAAGACACCACCACCAACACCTATGACGAGGCGCGTTTCGGCTACCTCAATGTCGGCGCCCTGACGACTGCCGCCAACAGCAACGCCACGATCGCCTATGACTACGACAACGGTGGGCGGCAGGTGCGGCAGCAGACAACGGTCGATGCCGTCACACACCTCGTGGCGTCGAGCTATGACTTGGGCGGCCGGCTGCTGTCGCGGACCTATCCCGATGGCTCGGGCTCCGGCACTTTCGCCTACAACGCCGCCGGACAGATGACGACGCTGTCCGGCGCAATCACCGCCACAACCTACGCGGCCGACGGCCAGATCAAATCGACCTCCTATGCCAACGGCGTTGCAACGACCTATGGCTACAGCCCCACCCGCGGCTGGCTCAGCTCGATCTCGGCGGTCAACGGCGCGACCAGCATCGAGAGCCTGGCCTACGGCCGCGACGCTGCCGGCCGCATCACCTCGGTGACCGGCGGACGTGCCGATGAAAGCTGGACCTATGGCTACGACGCCTTCGATCAGCTGCTGTCGGCCGCCAACACCAACACCCCGTCACTGAGCCGCACCTACAGCTACGACGTCGGCGGCAACCTCACCTCGAACTCGGCAATCGGCACCTACAGCTACCCCATTCAGGGCGCCACGGCCTATCAGCCACACGCGGTCTCGACCGCCGGCAACTGGACCTTCGGCTACGACCTCAACGGCAACCAGACCACCCGCCACACCGGCGCTACGCTCGACCGCCAGATCACCTACGACGCCGACAACCGGCCGGTCAGCGTCACTGTTGGCGGCAACACGGTTGCCTACCTCTACGGACCGGACGGCGCCCGGATCAAGAAACTAATCGGCGCCGACGCCACCCTATATCTCGGCGACGGCATCGAGCGCGATCCAACCGGCGCGTTCACCAACTACCTCACTCCAGACGTGAAGCGCGTAGGAGGGACCAACCAGTTCCTGCAGGTTGACCACCAGGCATCGGTACGGGCTGTTACCGACAGTTCTGGTGCGCTCTATCGCGCGTCCGCCTTCGAGCCGTTCGGCAAGCAGGTTGAGACGGTACTCAACCCGCTTACCCCCGCCGAAAGCAAGGGCTACATCGGCCAGCGCACCGATCCAGAGAGTGGGCTGACCTACCTGCATGCCCGCTACTATGACACTTCGCTCGGCCGTTTCCTGCAGCCCGATTGGTGGGACGTTCGCGATCCTGGTGTTGGAACCAACCGCTACGCATACTCGGCTAACAGCCCGATTAATCTCAGCGATCCTAACGGCCACGTCTTTGCCGAAGAGGCGACGCGCACCTCTGGTACCCGCACCGTCACCATCACCACTAATGCCGGCAACACCCTTCGCGTCGCGACTAGCAATCCGACCACCATCAGCCGCGCCGCATCGCAAGCAGCGACAAGGGCGGCTGTCACGGCATCAGCGGCAACGTCGGCGGTCGGATCAGTCTCTCGGTCTTTACTGTCGGGTGACAGCGGTGGTGGGGATCCACGCGATCTGGCTTTAACGACGCCGTAAGCGTCGCGCTGGACATTGCTGATAGAACTTTCAGGATCGCGGTCATTGACTACCCAGTTTTCCTGGATCCCCGAGCAACAGACGCTGATCGGTGGTTCGAAATTGGGACGGCAGCCCTTTGGCTCGTAGCTGCACCGGAGGCACGAATTGGGCTTAAGGTTGCGAAAGAAGCATCAATCGTCATCAAGGCCGGCTCAGCTGGGGGCGTGACCGCGGGGAAGGCGTTCCCGACCGCCGTAAAGGATGCTGCAAAAGCCGAAAATCCGCTCTCCGTATGTGTGTTTTGCGGAGGCAAGGCGAGCCAGTCGACCACGCGATTCCGCGAGCCAAAGGCGGGAATGCGACTTTCGACAACGCCCAGTTGGCCTGCGGGCATTGCAATGCATCAAAGGGTGCTAGGGACTTTCCTCTCAGCGCCCCGCCGGACTATGTTGGTCCTTGGCCGCCATTGCATTGGTGACGGAAGGAAGCGAATGAAATACGAGGCCGGAGAATACGTGGCTATTCATAGGTCGCCGATCTGGCGTGATCGTTCAAATTTCCTACTTCGAGCTCGCATTGGCGCCGATGGCGGAAAAAGTGAATGGGAGCAACTTTGGGGGCAACAGACTGCGCCACGACGGTTCATATTGTGCTGTATTCCTTTCTTCGTTCGAGACCTTGATTTAGGCGATGAATTGGAAACCAATGATGACTATGTGTTTTCCACAATAATCCACCGTTCAGGTCAAATTACTTTCAGGATATGGTTTGGGGAGCAGAGGGTGGAGAGTAAGACGCAAGTGACGGCTAAGCTGGAGGATATGAACGCACTCATGGAGTGGTCGTCTGAACATTACCTTGCGGTGAGTGCGCAGGATAGAATGGAAGCAGAGCGTATCGCGGATTACCTGCAAAATTGCGAGGAGCGCGACTTACTCCAATATGAGACAGGGAGGACTGCCTGACGTAGAGCGCAGCGGCTCTGCCAACAGATCTGTGGATGCAATGGCACCGATCCGAGCGCCTCGGAAACGAAGTTTTGGTGCTGGCAAGAAACAGGCGATTGATTGGAACGGCTACCTGAAACCGCGGCGCTAGGCGTCCTCCTCCTCCTGATCAGCACCATCGATCTGCAGTCGCGCCGGCTTCCCGACTGGCTCACACTGCCACTGCTTGTTCTTGGCCTCGCTCTGACCTCCGTCCTCGATCCTTCGAACTTCCCATTTCACCTCCTCGCCGCCCTCCTCGGCTTCCTCTCCTTCTACCTCATCGCTACCTTCTACCGCCGCGTCCGCGGCTTTGACGGCCTCGGGCTCGGCGACGCCAAGCTGCTCGCCGCCGCCGGTGCCCGGCTGGGCCGCCCTATCTCGCGCCGGTCGTATTTGTCAGTGCAGTACTGGCGCTTGTTGCGGCGCTGATCTTGCGACTCCTTGGGCTGAACGTATCATTGCAAATGACGCTGCCGTTTTGACCTTTCCTAAGCGCCAGCTTTTTTGGTTTTTGGTTTGAAGATTAGCGGCTCGTCAGTTTTTTGATGACGGATTTGCGGCAACCGGGCGCCTCGGAATGCTAGCGCGGCATTGCACAGGGCAATCCCCTGGACCTCGTCGCGAATAATCTTGTGAATTCGTGTCTCGCCGTAATGCGTTTGTCTCGGGCCGTATGATCCGTTGTCATCGTTATTGGATGAGGGGATTTCGATGACGAGCGGTATTGATGGCGCGCGCCGTGGCGCGGGGCGTAGCTTTGTGTCTGCTAGGATGCTGCGCAACGGTTTGGCGCTGTTAGCTGCAGTGAGCTTGAGCCTCACCACCATTGCTCCGGCTTTTGCAGTATCGTCCTCGCCGACTGCGCCCGCGCTTGCCGGGTTAGCTGCGGCGCCAACGCCGGCGCTGGAGAGCAGCGGCGCGGATGCCGCCAAGGTCTCGCCCTATGACGTGAACAATGCCGGCGCCGGGATGATGAGCCTGATGAGCGGCGGCGGCGATGAGCCCAAGTCCGCCAAGTTCGAGCCACCCGACACCCCCTACAACGGCGCTTTCACCCGCTCGCTGCCGGTCGAGGTGCCGCCATTCTTCGAGATCACCCCCAGGATCAAGCTCAACTACAACTCCGGCGACAACCGCCAGCATGCCCGAGATGGCTTCTCCATCCTTGGTGTCGGCTGGACCATGAGCGGCGGCGGGCTGATCGAGCGTAAGTCAGCACGTGGCAGTTTGCCGAAGTTCGATGCGACCGATGCATTCGAACTCGATGGCAACACGCTGATGGACTGTGTGGTCGAGGGGGTAACGCGATCGACCCCATCCTGCTCGGCTGGTGGGACACATACGGCGCGCTATGAGAGCTATGAGCGGATCAAGCGCAACAGCACGCTGAACAGCTGGGAGATCACGGCTCGGGATGGCACCGTCTCGACCTATAAGGCGCTCGGCAGCTTCGCCCCTGCCGGCACCGAGGATGCACGGCTGCGCAATGACTATCGCTGGCTGCTGCAGAGCGTCACCGACACCGACGGCAACGCCGTCACCTACAGCTATGACTGCACAGCGCTGCCCACCTGTTATGTCAGCACCATCAGCTATGGCACCAGTTCCATCCAGTTCTACTGGGAGACCCGGGCTGACACCTTCACCTATGCCACCGGTATCTCGCTCGGCAACGCCACCAAGCGGCTGAAGACCATTGCGGTCCGTACCGGCAGCAGCCTGATCCGGGCCTATGCTGTCGGCTACACCATCTCCCCCGACACCAAGCGCAGCCTGCTCAGCACCTTCAAGCAGCATGGCTCGGACGCAACGGTCGCCGCCGGCACCGGCGTGATCACGGGAGGCGTCAGTCTGCCCGCCGACACCTTCACCTACTGGGACATGTCCAGCAGGCGCATGGGGACCATGATCTCCGACTTGGTGACGGCAAACACGGCAGTGGAAGGGACGCCAAGTACAACCGCGACTGAGGCGCAGTCGAAGCTGGTCACGAATTTTGCCGCCAACGATAACTATGTTTTCGGAGACTTCAACGGCGATCAAAAGACGGACCTGTTGGTAACCCGGCAGGGTACCGGAAGTTGCCAAGCGAGCTACTATGAGTTCCGGGCTGTGGGCTGGTGCCTCCACCACGCCAACCGGGGGGCGGTTGTTTCCGACCCCAGCACGCTTGCACCGATTGGGTTCTGTACAGACGGCTCCAGTTGGTACGTCGGTGACTTCAACGGCGACGGGTCCGATGACTTGGCGACAGCAACCACGCTGGCCTCTGTGACGGCCGCTGCACGGGCGGCCTGGATTTCCTCAGGTTACGCTCTGACCGACGCCGCCGTGGCGGTGGTACTGCAACAGGACGGAGCGGTGATCGGAGGCATTGTGACGCCGATCGGCCCACAAGGCAGTGGTGCTTCAGCCGGCCTGCGCTATGCCAATCAAAAGGCCAAGATGGTCGTTGGCGATTTCGACGGCGACGGTAGGGATGACTTCTTTCGTGGTGCGGTATTTCTGTCCCAAGGGAGCAGCTTCGACAAGCAAGCATGGGCGGTCGGCGGGACCGTCGCAAGCCGCACATCCGCTGTCTTTCCATATGGATCGCCTATAATGCTCCGACCGTGGAGATGCGTGTTACATGGTAAGAGCAGTCGACGCGATCGCATCCATTGGCAGGGACATGGGCGAGTTGGGGGAGCCGAATCGAACTCCGTGGGTTGCCTGTCGCCTGGTCAATCGGACGCGAGACCGATCTCAAACGATACTTCGTGCCTCACGTAGTCAAAAAGGGCACGAGCTACCAGATACTCGGCTCCGTGGGTATCCTTTGCCCGCCGTTTGAAGCGCTCTGGGAACAGTTATCCGAGACATATCGGGTCAACGACGCCCGAACAAAAGTCCCCCTCCTTAGTGCGTTCATAACGAACCACCCTAGATTCAGACACCCGGTGCTGGTGACAGCAGGCGATGACATCGGCGTTGCACGACAGCGTACGTGGCTGCGCGAAATCATCTGGCTCGCAGAGCAACTGCCCGCCACACTCGACGCGCTTGTGTCTGATTTACGTCGCGACGCATTTGGCCCATTCCCCGCCTCACTTAGCCGCGGCCATTGGCTGAAGTGGGCCGCATTCTGCTGGTGGTTGCGAGAGAGCTCTTACGATCTCGCCTTCCAACCACCCAACCTAGAAGCGGAGCCGGCTGCCTTCCGTGCCCTGTACGACGGGCTGGGCATCTAGATCAACCTCATCCGTCATAAACGGCTGCAGTCGCAGCCAAACTAGGGCGAGTTATCGAAGGACTGACCTGTCATTGGTCGAGCGAAGCCCATTCGGGACACCAACACTAGAGCGCTAGGCCGTCTCCCCAAGCCATCACCACCCTCCTCGGCTTCGTCTCATGCTATCTCATCGGCCACGGTCTACCGCGCCCGCGACTGTGACGACCTCGGGCTCCGCGATACCAACCGCTCCCGAGCCAGTTCGGGCAGCGGCCCCAACGCGGCACAGCGAGTAAAGGACCCCAAATTCCTGTTGCATCCCCCTTGTACATAAAAACTGACTATGTCACTCATATTTGCAGTCGACAGTAACGTGATGGTTTCGCGCTACGTGTCGGGCTGGTGCATGACTAGGTTACGCATCGGGTAGCCGATATCGCTCCCGGCGCAAGGTTTGCAGAGTAGAGCTTGCGCGCTGGGGTCGGCGCGATCGTTCGGTTTGGGGGATTTCGATGACGAATGATACTCGGGCGGCGAATTTCGCCGGACGGCGGAGCTTTGACGTTCTTTCGGTGTTGCGCTCGGCACTGGCCGTGGCAATGGCGCTGGTTGTGTCGCTGACAACAGTGGCGCCGGCCTTTGCCCTCAGTTCTTCAGTGGCGGCGCCGGCATTGGCCGGTCTGCCTGCCAGCCCGGCGCCCGTGGCCGAAAGCAGCGGAGATGGGGCCGCGACTGCAGCTGTCCCCGGCAATCGCGGCGGAACATCAGGCTCGATGATGCTGCGATCGTCGGTTCCGACCGATGGCGCGACAGCCAAGTTCGTGCCGCCGGAAGCGCCGTACAATGGCGCCTTCACCCGATCGTTCCCCCTCGACGTGCCGCCATTTTTTGAGCTCACCCCAGGAGTGGCGCTGAACTACAACTCGGGCAACCTCGCCCTGAAGGCCGACGATGGCTTCTCGCCGCTCGGCGTCGGCTGGCGCTTGGCGGGCGGCTCGTCGATCGAGCGCGTTTCGAAGTTCGGCGGTGTGCCGGCCTTTACCGCCGATGATGTGTTCGCGCTTGACGATAACGCGCTGCTCGACTGCGCCACCGTCGGCGCGACCCCGTCCTGCGGCGCCGGCGGCACCCACACCACGCGCTACGAGTTCTATCAGCGGGTGACCAAAATCACCTCTGGGGGCCAGACCCACTGGACCGTTACCGCCCGCGACGGCACCATCTCGACCTACCGCCCCCTCGGCTACTGGAACCCCGGCGGCATCCAGGATGCGCGGCTGCGCGACAGCTATCGCTGGTTGCTGCAGAGTGTCAGCGATACCGACGGCAACACCGTCACTTACAGCTATGATTGTGCCGCGCTGCCGACCTGCTACGTCAGCGCAATCGCCTATGGCACGGCAACCCTCGAGTTCCACTGGGAAGCGCGCCCCGATAGCTTTTCTCACGCCACCGGCATCTCGATCGCATCGGTCTCCCAGCGGCTCAAGTCGATCGTGGTCAAGACCGGCAGTACGCTGATCCGGGCCTACAAGATCAGCTACAGCCTGTCGCCCGACACCAAAAAGAGCCTCGTCAGCTCGCTGCAGCAGTTCGGTTCCGACGCGACCATTGCCAGCGGCACGATCAGCGGCGGCACCGCTCTCCCGGCCGAAACCTTTACCTATTGGGACATGGCTTCGCGCCGCCAGGGGACGATGATCTCGGACCTCGTCACCGCCAATGCCAGCCCGGAAGGCACCGCGAGCACTACGGCGCTGGAACTGCAATCCAAGCTCGCCACCGCAACCGCCCCCAACGCGAACTATGTATTCGGCGACTTCAACGGCGACAACAAAACCGACCTGCTGGTGACCAAACAGGGCACCGGCAGCTGCCAGGCGACCTACTACGCCTCAGGACAATGGGCCGGCACCTCGACCACCCCCACCGGCGGCGTCACGGTCAGCAGCTCGATCGCGCCGATCGGCTTCTGCACCGATGCTTCGAACTGGTACATCGGCGACTTCAACGGCGACGGGCGGGACGACCTCGCGACCGCCACCACCCTCGCCGCGCTCACCGCGACGGCGCGCGCTCCGTGGACCGCGCTCGGCTATGCCGGCACGGACGCGGCGATTGCCGTCTCCCTGATGAACGGCAGCACGGTGACCGGTTCGATAGTGGTTCCCGCCGGCAACCCCGGCAGCGGTGCTGCAGCCGGGCTCAGGGTTGCTGAGCAGAAGGCCAAGCTGATCATCGGCGACTTCAATGGCGATGGGCGCGACGATGTGTTCCGGGGCAATGTCTTCCTCTCGGGCACCTCTGGTTTCACTCGGCAGACCTGGGCCGGGGCCGTTTGGGCGACTTCAACGCCGATGGTCTTGCCGACCTCTTCGTTCTCGATGGCACGAACGGAACAACCTCAAAGCTGCTGATCTCAACGGGGAGCGGTTTTGTCGCCAACCCAATTAGCATGAGTTTGACCAATCGGCCGAATTTGCACTGGCCGGAGTTTGAGAATGCGGCCGCGACCTACACCATGCGCGAGCCCGCAACGGGGTACTTCCCGACGCCCGCCAACTACGCCCGGGTGGAGGTGTATAACGACTTCGAGATCGTCACCTGCGACATGTTCCTTTATGGCCAGCAAGTGGGGGGCTCCTCCTGCGCTAGCTCCAATCCAGTAACTGAGGGGGAGGGTTGGTCGTACTATTTTGGTACGCCGCGTTGGAACTGGCAGGGCAGCCCCAATCCAGATGGAGGCTATCAATGGCAGATGGCTGACTTTTCGATCTATCGACAAAGGACGGCCAACAACGGCGAATCCAGCCCGTTTGCCCTCGGCACCTGGAGCGCCTTGGACCTGAATTCGGATGGAGCCACCGACTTCCTGCAAATTATCGAGGTTTCCGGCGTACGGTCGCTGTTCGCATACCTCGCTGACGGAACCACACTCAACAAAATCACAATAGCTCCTAACCTCGTTGGCTCTCCACTAACTCCCGACACAGACATAAAACTGGCCGACGTGAATGGGGATGGCCGTCAAGAACTCCTGCGACACGGATGGACCATTGTCGGGGATATGATGTTCAACCTGAGCGGGAGTGCCTTCGAAGCGACGTACCGGTATCCCACGAGCGACTACAGCGGGCTGGGCATTTCTGGCGACTATAACGGCGACAACAAGATCGATCTGAAATTTGCGAGGGCTGCCGCTCCCTCCGGCTGCGCGACCTGTGTAGCCGCGGCCACCGACTTTGTCGTTCCGGACCTGATGAAGCGGAACACGCTGTCGTCGGGCGGCACGATCGATGTCGAGTATCTGCCTTCGACCTACTGGACCAACGGCTACCTGCCGATGGTGCTGCAGGTCACTTCCAAGGTGACCACCTCCGATGGTCGCGGCAACGCGTCATCGACCAAGTACGCCTATCAGAACGGCGCCTACGATCCGTTCGAACGCCGCTTCCTCGGTTTCGAGACGGTCACCGCCGAGCTGCCCTGCGAGGTCGGCGAGACCTCCTGCCCATGGATCATCTCGAAGTTCCGGCAGGAGGCGGTTGCCGCCGGTTCACCCAAGCAGGTCGAAATCTTCTCAGGCAGCGGTGTGCTGCAGCGGAAGGTCGAGACCGGCTACGTGGTGAACCAGGCCACGGCGCCGTTCACCGCCCACAAGACGTCGGTGCAGGTGACCGACTATCTCGTTGGCGGCGATACCGTCACCCGCAAGGAATGGACCTATGACGGGTATGCCAACCTGCTCGAGGAGAAGGACCTCGGTGTTGTCACCTCGACCATCGATGATGTGATCACCCAGTCGAGCTACCAGCTCAACTTGACCGACTACCTGGTGAGCTTCCCGACCGCGGTCACGGTACGCGACGCCGGTTCCACCATTCTTCGCGACGCACAGCTCTACTATGACGGCGCATCCAGCGCCGCCACGGCGCCCGCCAAGGGCCATATCACCACCACCCGCAACTGGCTCAACCCGGGCAACCGCTGGATCGCATCGACCGCGAGCTACGACAGCTACGGCAATCTCGTGGCGCAGGTCGATGCGCTCGGCAACCGCACCGAGATCGACTACGACGCCACCCATCAGTACGCGACGGAAGTGCGCAACCCGCTGTGGTTCGATGGCGATACACGCCAGAAGACGAGCACCGCGTGGAACGCCCTTTGTGGCGTTCAGTCATCCACCACCGATCTGAACGGCCTCACGACGACGTATCAATACGATGCGCTGTGCCGCGCAACCCGCATCGACTACCCAACGACTGAGTATGCGATCACGACCTATGTCAACATCGGCAATGCCACGACCCAGTATGTGGAATCTAACCGCAAGCCCGCCGACGGTACCACCCCCATCTGGTCTCGCAGCTACTTCGACGGCCTCGGTCGCACCTACAAATCCACCTCGGTAAGCGCCGATCCGGCCAAGCCGATCGTAGCAGAGACCCAGTTCTACAAGCGCGGCCAGGTCTCCAGATCCACCGCGCCCTACTACCAGGGTGACACAGCTCAATGGACCACCACCAAGTTCGACGTGCTGAGCCGACCGACGCTGGTGACGCTGTCCGACAGCAACACCATGGCGATCGCCTATGAGGCGCCCTTGGTGGCCCCAGGGGTCCAAACGGTAAAGACCACCGACCCTCTGAGCCGCGTCTCGCGCGTCGTGCTCGACGCTGCCGGTCGCGATATCCGCCGGATCGGCTATCTCGGCGCGACGGCGGTGACGACTGGTTTTAGCTACAACCCGCTCGGCGAGCTCGTCGGCGTCACCGACCCCAACGGCAACGTGTGGTCGAACGGCTACGATACCCTGGGCCGCCGCCTCTCGAGCTCCGACCCCGATCTCGGCACCTGGACCTATGCCTATGACGATCTCGGTCGGCCCTCGACCCAGATCGACGCCAAGGGGCAGCAAGCCGTCGTCACCTACGATCGGCTGGGCCGCATCCTCACCCGGACCGCGGGCTATGGCCTGCCGATCGAAGACACCACCACCAACACCTATGACGAAGCCCGCTCCGGCTACTTCAATGTCGGCGGCCTGACCACCGCTGCCAACGACAACGCCACCATCAGCTATGACTACGACAACGGTGGGCGGCAGGTGCGGCAGCAGACAACGCTCGATGCCGTCACCCACCTGGTGGCATCTAGCTATGACTCCGGCGGCCGGCCGCTGTCGCGGACCTATCCCGATGGCTCAAGCTCCGGCACCTTCGGCTACAACGCCGCCGGGCAGATGACGACGCTCTCCGGCGCCATCACCGCCACGAGTTATGCGGCCGACGGCCAGATCAAGTCGACAGCCTATGCCAACGGCGTTGCCACCATCTATGGCTACAGCCCCACCCGCGGCTGGCTCAGTTCCATCTCGGCGGTCAACGGCGCGACCACCATCGAGAGCCTGGCCTACGGCCGCGACGCTGCCGGCCGCATCACCTCGGTGACCGGCGGACGTGCCGAAGAAAGCTGGACCTACGGCTACGACGCGTTGGATCAGCTGCTGTCGGCAGCCAACACCAACACCCCGTCACTGAGCCGCACCTACAGCTACGATGTCGGCGGCAACCTCAGCTCGAACTCGGCCGTCGGCACCTACTCCTATCCGACGCAGGGCGCCACGGCCTACCAACCGCACGCGGTAATGAGCGCCGGTGCCTGGACCTTCGGCTACGACCTCAACGGCAACCAGACCACCCGCCACACCGGCGCAACGCTCAATCGCCAGATCACCTACGACGCCGACAATCGTCCCGTCAGCGTCACGGTTGGTGGCAATACGGTTGCCTACCTCTACGGGCCGGACGGCGCGCGCATCAAGATGCTGTTCGGCGCCGACGCCACCCTATATCTCGGCGATGACATCGAGCGCGATCCAACCGGCGCCTTCACCAACTACCTCGCCGCCGACGTCAAGCGCGTCGGCGGTGCCAATCACTTCCTGCAGGTTGACCACCAGGCGTCAGTGCGGGCGGTAACCGACAACGCCGGCGCTCTTTACCGCGCGTCCGCTTTCGAGCCATTCGGCAAGCAGATCGAAACTGTTCTCAACCCGCTTACTCCCGCCGAAAGCAAGGGTTACATCGGCCAACGCACCGATCCCGAGAGCGGGCTGACCTATCTGCAGGCCCGCTACTACGACACTTCTCTGGGCCGCTTCCTGCAGCCCGACTGGTGGGAGGTCAGCAATCGTGGTGTCGGAACCAACCGCTATGCCTACGCGCTGAACAACCCCGTCAACCTCAGCGATCCCGGTGGGCACTGCTCGCTCGTCTCGAGCTGTGACGACGATTTGACGGTGTCCTATGCCTCGCAACTGCAGCCGGATGGTACCTTCGAGAAGGTCCCTACGAGTTAGATTACGGCCGAAAGGGAGCAGAACGCGCAAGCCGTCCAATCCGGCCTCAAGGCCTACAAAGCCGAGAACGGCATCACCGGCGGCGTCACCGCCAGTCAGCTGAACGCTAGTCTGAGCTCCACTGCACTGACGCCGACCAAGGCAACCTACCTACGCTCGATGCTCGCCTCCGGGACGCTGTCGCCGATCCAAGTCAGCGAAGTACAGCATCTATTGACGCCCCCGCCCGTTGCCCAAGGTGGGCCTCGTATCGTCACCCCGACCGGTGTCGGCGCTCCTCTTGTGTCGCCGATACCCCTTATGCGCCCCGGGTGCTTCGGAGACGCGCTCTCCTGTAAGATCCGGACCGACCCAATGTTCCTAGAGCCAGAAGCTGGGTATCAGGTCGCCGGGTGGAAAATCAATCTCATGGAGATATGTATTGCGGTCTGCCTTCAATTCGGGGGGAATGGCAGCGAAGAACGTCCAAAGCTGGATAAGACCCGGATCGAGACAACGATAGACGACAAGAAGAAGGACAAGGTGAGTGGTGGATAAAGGGGCGCAGGTGGAACAGCTTAACGAGGAAGAACGGCAGTTCGCAGCCGTCCTCACGGCGGCCCGTACGCGCGCGGTCAATGGTGATTTACAGGGTCTGCTCGACTTGGAGGGCTTGGCGGAGAGCGGATCGTGGGAAGCGATGATCGTGTTGGCCGAGGAGTATGTCGACGGTCCGTTTGTGGACCTCGCAAAGGCCGAACATTGGTTCCGAACGGCATACCAAATGTCGCCGACGAACCTATCTACATTCCAACTAGGGCGGTTTCTGAATTGGCAGAAGCGAGATGAAGAGGCGAAGGAGGTGTTCGCCAGTGGTGCCCGACAGGGCTTTGGCCTGTCTATGTACTGGCTCGCCGTGATCTATCTTCGCGAGACACCTCGGGACAGCCATTATCCACCGGAGGCCCGGCGACTATTAGAGGCAGCGTCCGCCCAGGGATATGTGTGGGCGACTAGGCGTCTCGCTTCGATGCTGATGAAGGGGAAGTATGGGTTGGCCGATGTTCCACGCGGGGTCGCTTTGTTCTTCCTGTACTTCAAGCAATTTATCCCGACTGTGCTCAAGAATCCTCATGATCTGCATCTCAGGAGGTAACGCTCCAACGGCCAGACCCACTTTGTGCCCCCCTGTCAGGGTCCCACTGGAGACTAGCCACCGGGGTACGTGCTTTGGGGCATCCTCGGACACGGCCCAGCACCCGATTCGGAGCCGCTCAGGACGATTGGCTGATCTGAAACGCAACTCCTAGCGCTGCTGCTTCATTCGAATTCGCGGTTAGCAGAGCCCAGTTGCTGTTGGTCGCCGGGGCACGACTCCGCGACTTGGCCCGAGCGTGATCGGTCAGTTTTTGACTTTACCGCCAATTCCGCCCGGAAAATAATCTTGTGAATCCTTCATCGGCTGCAATGCTGACCACAACGTGATGTGATCGGTTGTCATCGTTATTGGGTTGGGGGATTTCGATGACGAACGGTGTTGATGCGGCGCGTGACGTCGCTGGGCGGAGCTTTGCGTCTGCTCGGGTGCTGCGAACCGGTCTGGCGCTGTTAGCTGCCGCGAGCCTCAGCCTCACCACCGTTGCTCCAGCCTTTGCAATATCGTCGTCAGCAACTGCGCCGGCGCTTGCCGGTTTGCCTGCGGCGCCCGCTCCAACACTCGAGAGCAGCGGCGCAGGCGCGGCGAACGTCTCGCCCTATGATGTGAACAATGCCGGCACCGGGCTGATGAGCCTGATGAGTGGCGGCGATGAGCCGAAATCCGCCAAGTTCGAGCCGCCCGATACCCCCTACAACGGCGCCTTCACCCGCTCGCTGCCGGTGGAGGTGCCGCCGTTCTTCGAGATCACCCCCAGGATCAAGCTAAACTACAACTCCGGCGACAACCGCCAGCATGCCCGCGATGGCTTCTCCATCCTCGGCGTTGGCTGGACCATGAGCGGCGGCGGGCTGATCGAGCGCAAGTCCTCGCGTGGTGGCCTGCCGAAGTTCGACACGACCGACGTGTTCGAGTTCGACGGCAATACCCTGATGGATTGCGTGGTCGAGGGCGTGACGCGGCAGACCCCATCCTGCTCGGCCGGTGGCACCCATACGGCGCGCTACGAGACCTATGAGCGGATCAAGCGCAACGGCACGCTGAACAGCTGGGAGATTACCGCCCGCGACGGCACCGTCTCGACCTACAAGGCGCTCGCCAGTTTCGCCCCTGCCGGTACTGAAGATGCGCGGCTCAGGAACGACTATCGCTGGCTGCTGCAGTCGGTGACCGACACCGACGGCAATGTGGTCAGCTACAGCTATGACTGCGCGGCTTTGCCCACCTGCTATGTCAGCACCATCAGCTACGGCACCAGTTCGATCCAGTTCTACTGGGAGACCCGCACCGACATCTTCACCTATGCCACCGGCATCTCGCTCGGCAACGCTACCAAGCGGCTGAAGACCATTGCGGTCAGGACCGGCAGCAGCCTGATCCGGGCCTATGCGGTCGGCTACACCATCTCGCCCGACACCAAGCGCAGCCTGCTGTCGAGCTTCAAGCAGCATGGTTCGGATGCGACTGTCGCGGCTGGCACCGGCGTCATCTCGGGAGGCACCAGCCTGCCGGCCGACACCTTCACCTACTGGGACATGTCCAGCAGGCGCGGAGAAGTGGCTCCTCCTGCAACTCTTGAGCAGCGCGCCGATTTCAACGGCGACGGCCTGCTGGACGACTACTTCATCGAATCCACAAACAACAATTGCTTGATCTTGCTGAAACTTGCGACCCGAACCACGCCTACGCCCCAGTGGGATGGAGCAGTAACCGCTGGCATCACCTGTAAGGATGGCTTGGTTATGTTTTCGGGGGATTTCAGCGGCGACGGAAAAGCAGACATAAACTATTTCACCGGCACGGCGATGGTCACCCTGTATTTCGACGGCGCTGCCACAATTGGCACAAGCGTGACCGCAGTGAGTCCACAACCGGGTCTGGGGTCTGTACCGTACACCAGCGTAGCCGACTTCAATGGCGACGGTCGGGATGATTTTACTCTCAACGGACGCGTATTCGTCAGTACCGGCAACGGGTTCTCGCAACAAAACTGGGGCGACCTGGGCTACAGTCCCAACAATTGGGTCGGAGACTTCAACGGGGATGGCTTGGCCGACCTTCTCGCATCGAACAAGAATGGCTCGAACCCTCGGATGCTGATTTCGACCGGCACTGGATTTGATGCCATTACCAAGACGGCAGGTCGTCCAGTGTTCGATGGCAACGGCGATGGCTACAGCGACGCCATGGGTCTTACAACTACCCTTGAGTCAGTTGGAAGAGATCTAGTTCCATCGATTGCGCCGCCGCCATGGATTTATTCGTCTTTCTTCATTGGAGCGGCCGACTTCAATGGCGATGGCCGCGACGAGGTGTACTACAATACCGGGGGATCCACTGATCCGAGGTTCGAGGTTTACGTCCGATCGGGCTCCTCGTTCGTCCTGTTTTGTGGGGGATACGGCCACCCTTCATCCTTCAGTGATGCGAATGGGGATGGGAAGGTTGAGCATCCTCTCTGCCGATCTCCAGACGCTGTCCTCCCCGATCTGTTGAAGCGCCACACGCTGGCGTCTGGTGGTACTGTTGATACCGAGTTCCTACCGTCGAGCTATTGGAAGAACGGCTATCTGCCGATGATTGTCCAGACTGTGTCAGGCGTCACCACCAGCGATGGCCGTGGGAACAGCTCGAAGACCAAGTACGCCTATGAGGGCGGAGCGTATGATCCGTTCGAGCGGAAGTTTCTGGGCTTTGCCAAGGTAACGGCGGAGCTGGCCTGCGAGACCGGCGAGACGACCTGCCCCTGGGTGCACGCCTGGTACCGCCAGGAAGCGGTGGCGGCAGGGTCGCTGAGTAAGCTCGAGGTCTATGCCCCGAACGGGCAGATCCAGCAGAAGCTCGAGAACGGCTATGTGGTGAACCAGGCCGCGGCGCCGTTCACCGCCTTCAAAACCTCCGAGCAGGTCACGGATTACCTTGTTGGCGGCAATGCCGTGACCCGCAAGGAGTGGAGCTATGACGGCTATGCCAACCTGCTCGAAGAAAAAGACCTCGGGGTTACCGGTTCAACCGCCGACGACCTGATCACTGCCACCAGCTATGAGCTGAACCTTTCGAACTACATCGTCGACAAGCCCAGCCGGGTGACGGCGACGGCGGCCGGCGGCGCACTGCTGCGCGATACACAGATCTTCTACGATGGCGCTGCTGCAGCCGGCGTCGAGCCAAGCAAGGGCCACGCGACGACAACCAGGCGCTGGCTGGCCTCAGAGAGCCGCTGGCTGGCGACGACGGCCGAGTTCGACAGCTTCGGCAACCAGACCGCCGAGATCGACCCCTTGGGTAATCGCACCGGGCGCATCTACGACGCGACGCAACAATATGTCGTCGAGGAGCGCAACCCGCTGTGGTTCGGCGGCGATACGAGACAGAAGACCCTGACCGGTTGGCATGCGCTGTGCGGCGCGCCAAGCTCGAGCACCGATCGCAATGGGCTGGTGACGAGCTACCAGTATGATGCGCTCTGCCGCGAGACCCGCATCGACTATCCCTCTGCCGATTACCTGACGACGGCCTACCTCAACATCGGCACGCCAACCACGCAGTATGTCGAGACGACGCGGTCGCCTGCCGATGGGGTAAACCCGATCTGGTCGAGAACCTATCTCGATGGCTTGGGCCGCACCTACAAGACCACCGGCATCGGCGCCACCGCTGCTGCCCAGCCGGTGGTGACCGAGACCAGGTACGCTAAGCGCGGTCCGGTGAGCCAGCAGAGCCTGCCCTACATCCAGGGTAGCACGGTGCAGTGGACCACCACCAAGTCCGACGTGCTCGGCCGCCCGGTGCTGGTCACCCTGCCCGATACCAAGACCATCGCCACCGCCTATGAAGCGCCGCTCTCGGTGCCAGGGGCACTGACCGTCAAGACCACCGATCCGCTGAGCCGGGTCAGCCGGATCACCACCGATGCCCGCGGCAACCAGCTCGCCCGGATCGGCTATCTCGGCGCTACCACGGTCAGCACCAGCTACGGCTATGACCCGCTCGGCAATCTCACTTCCGTTGTCGACCCGATGGGGAACAGCTGGTCCAACAGCTATGACAGCCTTGGCCGTCGCACCGCCAGCACCGATCCCGATCTCGGCACCTGGAGCTATGGCTATGATGATGCCGGACGGCTGCTGAGCCAGATCGATGCCAAGAGCCAGCAGACCGCGTTCAGCTACGATCGGCTGGGACGCGTGCTGGTGAAGACCAGTGGTGTCGGGTTGCCCAATGCGGAGGTGGTGACCAACACCTATGATGAAGCCCGCTCCGGCTTCTACAATGTCGGGCAGCTGACCACCGCTGCCAACGACAACGCGGTGGTTGCGTCTGACTATGATGCTGGTGGTCGCCTCACCCGGGAGGTGCGCACCGTCGATGCGGTCGCCTACACCTCCACCACGGCCTATGACGCCGGTGGTCGTGTCACGTCGAAGACCTTCCCCAATACCAGCAGCTCAGGCGCCTATGGCTACAATGCCGCCGGCCAGCAGGTCAGCCTCGCTGGATCCATCACCGGCACCACCTACAATGCCGAAGGGACGGTGCTGACCATCAGCTACGCCAATGGCGTGAGCACCACCTACACCTACTCGCCCACCCGCTCCTGGCTGAACAGCGTCTCGACGCTGAAGGGCGCCACCCCCATCCAGTCCTATACCTATACCCGCGACTTCGCCGGCCGCATCACCGCGATAGATGGCAACCGTGCCGATGAGGACTGGAGCTACGGCTATGACACGCTGGATCGGTTGCTCAGTGCCACGAACACCGGCGCTCCGGCCCTGAGCCAGAGTTTTAGCTACGATCTTGGCGGCAAGCTGACCTCCAACTCCTCGGTCGGAACCTATGCCTATCCGACGCAGGGGAGCACCGCCTTCCAGCCGCATGCGGTGAGCACCGCCGGTAGCTGGAGCTTTAGCTACGATCTCAACGGCAACCAGACGGCTCGACTCGTTGCCGGCGTTGCCGACCGAACCATCGGCTATGACAATGACAACCGGCCATCCACCGTCACCCTGGGCGGCGCCACTGTCACCTATCTCTATGGCCCCGATGGCGAGCGGGTGAAGAAGCAGACGGCTTCCGGCACCACGCTGTACATCGGCGCCGACACCGAGATCGACCAGGCAGGCGGCCACACCAACTACTTCAGTCCCGACGTCAAATGGGTCAATGGCGCCATCAACTGGTTGCACCGTGACCACCTGACCTCGGTGCGCCGCATCACCGATGCCTCCGGCGCTCTCACCCGCGCCTCGGTCTATCAGCCCTACGGCGTGCAGGTCGAAACCGTCCTCGCCCCGCTCTCTCCTGCCGAACCCAAAGGCTGGATCGGGGAGCGCACCGATCCCGAGACCGGGCTCACCTATCTCCACGCACGGTACTATGACGCATCCCTCGGCCGGTTCCTCTCGCCAGACTGGTGGGACGTCAGTGATCCGGGCGTGGGCACCGATCGCTACGGATACTCGATGGGCGATCCGGTCAACAAGAGCGACCCCAATGGGCACAGCGCGTGCACGGATTCAGGAGGCAGCAAAAGCGACTGTAGCGAAGCGCGCGAGCGAGCTGAGGAGATGAAGCGAAGGGGTGAGGCACAGGTCAGAGCCGCCTTCCGGGATGACGATGGCGACAGAGACGTTGCCGAGGCTCTCTTCCAGCTATTCCTTGGCGTCGCGGCAATTCGAACTGCCGATGCGACTATCGCAGCCACTAGTGACGATCCCATGCAGATCGTCGAGGCGGCTGTCGGTGCGGCAACCGGCGCTAAGATCTCCACCGTCGTAAAGGCGGGGCAAACTTCTGGGTCCAGCAGGAGCTTGGTAGACACGCGGGGCGCCACCCACATCCTCTCAGGTGATCCAAACGGCGGCGGCGGCCACCGCTATGGAACCGGGAGGTCCGGCAAGTCCGAATTTCCTAAGAACTGGAGCGACGACAGGATACTTGACGAGGTCAGTGACGTTGCAACCGATCCAGCCGTGAGATGGTCTGCCCCTGATGCCCGCGGTTACATCAACGGCACCGGAGTGCGAGGCGGTATTGAGATCAAGGTCGTAGTCGATACCCGGCAAGGCCGGATAGTAACCGCATATCCAGTAAACACGCCGAGGAACCCATGACGGATCGCGAAATTATCATTGCAAACTTGATGCTAGTGGCTTCGGAAATGGACCAGCCCTCGGTCGCCGCGCAGATACCGCCAAGCATGGCGACTTTGCGCGATCAGTTGCAGCAGATCGACGAATTTCTGGGCGAAGCGAATGAATTTGCCCTTGCATATGAGTCGATTGTATCCCTTCTCGAGCTTTTCCCATTTGCCATGTCGGGGCCAGCGTCCGTTCGTCTGTTAGAAGCGGGGTTGTTACTTCGGTACAAGACCGATCGCCCCGCAGACGCGCGCTTCGATGTTCGGATATAGCCGGCCTCGGGACCTCCACCTGTCCGAACCGTCGCGCGACCGAGATGGCAGCAGTCAGGCTACGGGGTGATCTGATTGCCTCCACTGTTCGCTACGGCCATCCTGGCGATCGCACTTGTGGTAGCAGGCGCGAGCGATATTCGTTCACGCCGGCTACCAGACTACGTGACTTTGCCATTGATCGCGCTAGGCCTACTCCTGACATCGGTGCTGGACCGCTCTGCCCTCCCCCTCCCCCTCCCCCTCCCCCTCCCCCTCCCCCTCCCCCTCCCCCTCCCCCTCCCCCTCCCCCTCCCCCTCCACCTCCTCGCCGCCCTCCTCGGCTTCCTCTCCTTCTACCTCATCGCCACTTTCTACCGCCGCGTCCGCGGCTTTGACGGCCTCGGGCTCGGCGATGCCAAGCTGCTCGCCGCTGCCGGCCTGGCTGGGGCCGCTCTATCTCGCGCCCGTCGTATTTGTCAGTGCAGTACTGGCGCTTGTTGCGGCGCTGATCTTGCGACTCCTTGGGCGGCAAGTATCGTTGCAAATGACGCTGCCGTTCGGACCCTTCCTGAGCGCCAGCTTTTTCGGCTTTTGGTGTTTGAAGATTAGCGGCTGGTCAGTTTTTTGATGACGGATTTGCAGCAGCCCGGCGCATCGGAGCGCAGCTTTGCGCCGAAGCTGGCCGCGTTCCTCGCGCAGCATGACGCGGTGCGCCCGGACGATCTCGCCCGGGCTAAGGCGGCGGCCGAGATTGCCGATAAGCGGCTGGATCAGGCGCTGCTCGATCTGGGCCTGCTCACCGAGGCAGCGCTGCGCGAGGTACTGGCGCAGCAGTTCGGGGTTGCAGAAGCCCTGCCCGGCGAGTTGCCCCGGGCGCCGGTGCTGCCCGATGACTTGAACCCGCATTATCTCGCGGCCGCGGCAGCGCTACCGTTGAACGCGGCCGGCAGCGTCCTCACCCTGGCGATGGTCGATCCGTTCGACGATTTCACCGCAGCGGCGATCAGCCTCAAAACCGGCCGGTCGATCGTGCGCCGGCGCATCAGCCGGCAGCGCTTCGAAACGGCGCTGGCGGAGGTCTACGGGGCAGCCTTTGCGCCCGAAGTGAGCCCGGCCGGCGACGAGGCCGCCGAAGCGCAGAGCGGCGATGTGGAACTGCTGCGCGATGCCGCGAGCGACGCGCCGGTGATCCGCTTCGTCCAGGATGCGCTGCGCGCCGCGGTCGAACAGGCCGCCTCCGACATCCACTTGCGGCCGATGCGCAGCGGCGCCGAGATGCTATTCCGGGTACAGGGCGAACTGGTGCAGCAGGCGCCGCCGGAATCGCGGCAGTTCGCCAGCATCATCTCGCGGCTGAAAATCCTCGCCGGCCTCGATATTTCAGAGCGGCGGCTGCCGCAGGATGGGCGGATCCGCGCCAATGTCGCGGGCCGCCCCGTCGATATCCGCATCTCCACCATGCCGCATATCCACGGCGAGGCTGCGGTGCTGCGCCTGCTGTCGCGTGAGCTGGCGGTGTCGGGGCTCGGCGAACTGGGCTTCTCCCCGGCCATCGAAAGCCAGCTCGAGCAGCTGTTCACCGCGGCCGACGGGCTGATCCTCGTCACCGGGCCCACCGGCTCGGGCAAATCGACCACATTGCATGCGGCGCTGAAACAACTGATCCGGCCCAACCTCAACGTCGTCACCATCGAGGATCCGGTTGAGTATCGGGTCGATGGCGCGGCGCAGATCCAGGTCGACGAGAAGATCGGGCTGACCTTTCCACGCGTGCTCCGCTCGCTGCTGCGCCAAGATCCGGACATCATCCTCGTCGGCGAAATCCGCGACGCCGAAACCGCGAAGATCGCCGTGCAGGCCGCGCTCACCGGCCATCTGGTGCTGGCGACGCTGCACACCAACTCCGCTCTCGCCGCGGTGCCCCGCCTGGTCGACATGGGCGTCGAGCCGTACCTCCTTGGCGCTGTGCTGCGCGGCGTGCTGGCCCAGCGCCTGGTGCGCCGCCTCTGCATCCATTGTCGCGGCAGCGGCTGCGCGCCATGCAACCACGCCGGCCATGCCGGCCGGGTCGCCATCGGCGAGTTGCTGCTGCTCGATGCGGAGTTGTCCGAAGCGCTGGCGCACAGCCTCGAGCTGGCGCCGGCGCAGCAGCAGCGCCTGCAGCAGAGCGGGTACCGGCCGCTGCGCGAGGATGCGCAAGCGCGCGTGCTGAGCGGCGAGATTGCCGCCGCCGACCTCACGGGGCTGATCGATGTCGGCTGAAGCGGGCACCTTCTACTTCCGCGCCGGCGCGCCTGATGGCAGCGTCTTTTCGGGGCAGTTGAGTGCACCCAACGCCGAAGCGGCATTGGCGCAGCTGAAGCTCAGGGGGTTTCAGCCCCTGCGGCTGGATTCGCGGCCGATACGCCAATCGTGGCTGGATCAGGAGATCAGCTTGGGCGGCACGCGCCGCCTCGGCCTCGTCGAGTGCGAGGCGTTCTGCCGCGAGCTGGCCTTGCTGCTGCGCGCCGGGGTGACGGTGAGCGATGCGGTGGCGATCATGCTGCCATCGTTGAAACCGAAATCCCGCCTCAGGGGCTTTGCCGAGGCGGTCCGCCACGGGCTTCGGCTCGGACGGCCGCTGTCGGAGGCCGCGAGCACGGCCGGGGTGACGCTTCCGAACGACATGGTGCCGGTGCTGCGGGCCGGCGAGACGTCCGGTTCCCTGCCTATCGCATTGACGATGCTCGCCGAAAGCTATGCCGAGGCCAACCGCTTCGCGCGCACCTACAGCTCGGCGCTTGCTTACCCCGCGCTGCTGCTCTCAGTCTCGCTGCTGGTGCTCGGCCTCATTGCCTTCTTCGTCGCGCCCAGCCTCACCGAGCTGTTTGCCTCGCTGGAGCGGCCGGTGCCCTTCGCGCTGGCGGCATTGTCGGGCACGGCGAGCTTCATCACCTCCAACCTGCTTTCGCTCGGCGTCGCTATGGCGCTGGCCTTCGCCCTGTTCGGAGCGGCCGGTGCATCCGGAGCGATCCGCAGGCTCGCCCATCGGGCGCTGTTCCACATGCCGGTGGTCGGCACCGCGCTGCGCTGGTCCGCCAGCCGCCGCTTTGCGGCCACCCTCCGGCTCTACCTCGCCAGCAACGTGCCCATGGCCATGGCGCTACCCAACGCCTTGCTGTCATCCGGCTTTCCCTCCGGCCCGCAGGGCGAACTGGTCGAGCAGGTACGGGCCGGCGGCAAGCTGGCCGAAAGCCTCAAAGCCGCCGGGCTGCTCCCCATGAAGCTCACGCATCTGATCGCAGTGGGCGAAAGCAGCGGCCGCCTGGTCGATGTGCTCGACGCCGTGGTCGGCGAAGCCAAGGCGCGCTTCGAGCAACGCATGGCGCTGACCACCGCACTCCTCGCACCCGCCCTGATCCTGGTCGTCGGCTCGCTGATCGGCCTCGTCATTTTCTCGGTGTTCTCCGCCCTCCTCGATATCAACGAGCTCGCATTTTGACCCGCAAGCGCCCTGCCTCCCGGCTCCCCGCCGATGCCGGCCTGACCATTCTCGAGCTGATGATCGTGCTCGTCATCCTGAGCCTGATCGGCACGGTGGTCGCCGTGCAGGTCGTCGGCCAGATGGATCGTGCGAAGGTCGATGTGGCGCGCCTGCAGCTGCGCCAGCTGCAGAACGCCCTGACGCTGTTTCAGCTCGACACCCGCCGCTACCCGACTGCCGCCGAGGGCCTCACCGTGCTGGTCGATCCACCACAGGATCCGGCCGGTTGGCGCGGGCCATATCTCAAGAACAAGGATCTGCTCGCCGACCCCTGGGGACGCATTGTCTCCTATACCGTCGACGACGCCGGAGCCTATGTGCTGACGTCGCGCGGGGGCGACGGCAAGGATGGCGGCGACGGAGCCGCCGCCGACATCACGCTGGGCGAGGCGCAATGAAGGCCGACGCGGGCTTCAGCGTCCTCGAACTCATCGTGGGGCTCGGCATTGTGGCTGGCCTGCTGGTCGTCGTCGCGGCCTCGCTCCCCCGCCCGCCGGCAGATGTCGGGACCGACGCCACGGCGGTCCTGGCGTTTGTCTCCGAAGCGCGAACCGCGGTAATCCTCAGTGGCGAGGCGGGTGTGCTGGCGATCGGCCCCGACTCCATGTCGTTCGGCGACGGGCAGATCCAGTGGGGCCCCGGGCTTGCCGTTATCGCGGGCCCGACAGCACCGGCCGCTCCCTATCGGTTGCTCATCGATCCGGATGGCAGCTATTCGGGCGCGACTCTCTATGTTCGTTCACCGGAGGCAACCCGCGCCATTCCTGGCGTCTATCGGTCCAACCCCAGCGATGGCTGATCGCCCAGCTCGAGCGCTTTCAGGAAGAGTTGCAGACTTTTCCGGTTCGAAAGCACGACCAAATCAAAGACCTCGAGCATTTGGCCGTTTCGACGAAACGACCAAATGCTCCAGTCCCGATGCCGGATTCATCCTGCTCGATGCGGTGCTCGCGGCGGGCCTTCTTGCCTTTGCCGGCACGGTTATCATCATGATCGCCAGCACCATGCTGACCCAGCAGCAACGTGAGCTCGACCGCTCCGTAGCGCTGGTCGGCTCGCAGTCCCTAATCAAGCAGTACCTGCTGTTCGGAGCTTCAGCGGGTCTCGAGCGCGAGGACGAGTTGTTCGTCTACAGCTTCGAGCCCGGCAGCCAGCCGGTCGCCGGCACTGCCGCGCTGGCCGAAGTCACGCTCTGGGCCCGCCCAAAATCGGGCCGCGCCGTGGATGCCGTTCGCCTCGATTTCCTCGCGCCTGCCGCCGCACGCTGATGGCTCTCGCTTCGCCCACCCGCCCCGACGCGGGCTTCACCATCATCGAACTGCTCGTTGCCGTCGCCATCGCATCGCTGGTGGTGATCGGCATCGGGGCGCTGTTTGCCATTACCGGCCAGCTTCGCGATCGCGCCGCCGACAGCACCGCCGTGCAGGCTGCGCTCGTCGATCTGCAGGCCCTGGCCACCCTGGCGGACAGCGAAGTCGGGCTGAGCATCGCCACCCCATCCGAGGCCGGGTTTGCTCTGGCGCCGCTACAGCCGGGCCAGGCGCAACTCGGCAACTGGGAGGTTCGGCTGATCCCAACGGCGCCGGATGCACGGCTTGAGCTTTGGCGCGGCAGCAACGCGAGTTCTGTGGACTTGGCTGCATTTGATGCGGTGGGCATCGAGTACTTGGTAGTAGGCTCGCAATCTGCGGCCTGGACCGGCGGCGCGTCTATTGGGGGAGCGGACGTTCGGGCAGCCCGGCTGCGCCTCACCCTGGGGTCACGTGTGTGGAGACCGCTGCTTTGGATACCCGTGACCTACACCGTGCCGGCTCGGTGAGAGCGTCGAGGCGGCTATGACATCTATCGTCATCGCGGATCGCTCGTTCGTATCGGAGACCATGCGCTCCGTACGATCGGCCCTGCCCCTTACCCTCAAAACGCTGCTCCGCGGCCCGGTCGAGACGGTAGCTGTCGCCCAAGCGCCCATCGGCAAACGGCGGCGTTCCTTCAAACAGGTCGATGTCATCGTCGGCTCCGATGCCGTTCTGCGGCGCAGGATCGTCGTGCCGGTGCAGGCCCGGAAAGACGTCGCGCATGCCATCGACCTGTTCATCCGCACCGAGACACCCTTCGCGCCCGGCGATGTGCTCGCCCACGCGCTCGAAGAGGTGGCTCGGCCGTCGGACCAGCAGGTCGGTTTCACGGTCAGGCTGCTCCCCAGGGCGACCCTGCTGCAGGGCCTCGCGGCGCACAATCTGCAGCCCCGGCAAATCGCCCAGATCAGGCTGGACGGCACGCCGGACGTGGATTTTGCCCCTGCCCTGTTCCCGGCGCGCCGCTTGACGCGCTGGCTACCCATCGTGCCCGTGGCGCTGACGCTTGCCGCGCTGGGTCTGCTCGGCCTGAGCGAGCTGTCGCAGCGCCAGCTCGTTCTCACCGAACTCGAGACCGAGATCGCCCTGACCCTCGGGCGGGTCAGGGCCATGACCACCGAGATGGACGCTGCCCGCCAGCAGGTGTCCGGGACCGCGGCGGTGCTGAAGCTGCTCGAAGGGGCCCCCTCCGCCTTCCTTAGCCTCGAAGCGATCCGCCGGGCCCTGCCCAACGAAACCGAGGTGTTGCGCATAGATATGCGGGGCGCAGAAACGCGGCTCGCGATTCGGTCGCCCAACGCCCTGGCCGATGCACAGCGTCTCGCCGGCGCGATCGAAGGGCCGATCACCGCGGACCCGGCCTCCAGTTTCGAGATGGCGACGATTCTCGTTCGCCCCCCGATTGCGGGGTCGCAGTAGATGCGCAACCGGATCGTCCTGCTGCTCGTCGCCGCCATGGCCGTGTTTCTGGCCGGGTGGATGGTTGAGCGCCTCTACCTTGCCCCGGTGCGGGGCGCGGACGAGCGGATCGCCGATCTCTCCACCCAGCTGACAGCGCTCCGCTCGCGAGAGCTGTCGGCGCGCCGGGAACAGGCCGCGCTGGCCGGTGCCCCCGCTAAGCCACAGATCGACCTCGTGGCGCGCGCCGATATCGGCGCCGCCGGGACGCAGTTCCAGGAATACGCCAGGGCGGCCGTGGCGGCAGCCGATGGGCTCGCCCTCAGCTCGCAGGTGGTGGTTACCCCGATTGCCGAGGGCTACGCGAAGGTCTCGGTGCTGTTGCGGATGCGGATCGCCGAGCGGCAGCTGCTGGAGTTCACCCGAAAGGTCGAGACTGAGGTGCCTCCAGTAATTTTCGATTCTCTTGAGGTTCGCCTCATGCCGGTGTCACCGGATTCTCGTGTGCTCGATGTAACCGCAACACTTGCCCGCTTCTATGGGGCGACCGATGCGCGTTGAGCTACACCTAATTCTGTGGGTAACCGCCGCCGCATCAATCGGTGCAGTCCTTTTCCGTAGCTCCGCCGAGGTCCCGCAAATATCTTCGGTGGGGTCGAGCGCAGCAATGGAGGTGACAGTACTGGCGGACGGAAGCTCGGAGCCGATAACAGCAAGCACAGATGTACACTTTCCTCGCTCGTTGCCTGGTGTCGACGAGGGTGCGCGGTGGCTTTTTGCTGTTGCCGATCAACCGGAGGCCGCACCTCAATTGTCGACCGAGGTCGCGGCGGCGCCGCCGGTCCTCAAGGGAATCATTTCGAGCGCGGACGGTTTGCGTGCCGTTTTCGCCGTTACCCCGACCGCCACCGATTACGTCGTCGCTGCGACCGGGCAGAGTGTCGGTGAGTATCGCATCAAGGACATTGCATCGGATCGTGTCCTTGGCATTTCAGCGGGTGGCGACGAGGTCACCTTCAACTTGCGGGGCGCCGGCGAGCACCCCTGAGCCTATTGGTGACCGGGTTGCTTAAGTCTCTCTCCATCGTCGCGATTTCCATCCTTGCCCTGGGGCTTGCCGGCTGTTCCGGCCTTGGCGCCCTTGCCAGCCGGGCCGGTGGCGGCAACGGCACGCTGGGCCAAAGCCTCGGGGCACAGAGCTACGCGCGCACGCCCGGGCCTGATGTCGATGTCATCGAGACCGGCGAGATCGGTGGCGATCGCCGCGCCATCATCGAGAACGGCGCCGGCAGCGGCGCTGCCAATGTCACGGTGTCGCGGGACCCGGCGCTCGAGGGCAAGCAGGTTACGCTCAACTTCGTCGAGACCGACATCCGCGAGTTTGCCCGGGTGCTGTTCTCGGAAGTGTTGCAGGTCCCCTATCTCATCGATCCCAATATCGCGGGCACGGTGACCGTGCGATCGGGCGGCAGGATCGACGCCAACCGCGCCCTGGTGCTCGCCAAGCAGGCGCTGGAGACGGTGGGCAGCACCATCAGGGTCAGCGACGGGGTCTATCGGGTGACCGGGCTCGCCAGCGGCGGGTTCGATGCGGCCAATGTGCGCAGCTTCGAGCTCAACTTCATCGACGCCAATGCGGCACAGGGCGCGCTGCAGGGCTTGATCCAGGGGCGGGCCGAGATCATTTCGAGCTCGGGCAACGCCATCACCATGCGCGGTGATGCCGAAACCCTGTCGCTCGTCGCCTCGATGATCTCGGCCATCGATGTCGACCGTTTCCGCACCGCCTCGTTCGGGCTGTTCCCGCTGCGCTACGGCGCCGCGACCGAGGTGGCCGACGAGCTGCGCAGCCTCTATGCCGGGGTCGGCGCCTCGAACCAGACCATCATCCCGATCGACCGGATCAACGCGGTGCTGGTCATCGCCAGCAAGGCCGAAAACCTGCAGTTCGCACAGAAGTGGCTGGATCGGCTGGATCAGGGGCCGCAGAACCAGCGGCTGGTGCATGTCTATCAGGTGAAGAACCGCGAGGCGGATGAACTCGCAAAGCTGCTCGATGGCATCTTCAAGGAATCGATGCCGGTCGAAACCACCGTCGTCGCCAATGCCGCGGAGGGCCAGAGCCTGACCGCGCCCGGCGCCTTCCTCGGGCCGGAGACCGGTGGCGGCGGCGGCAGCGACGGCATCAAGGTCACCGCCGATCCCAGCGCCAACAAGCTGGTGATCTGGGCCACCAAGAAGGAGTATTCGCTGATCGACCAGGCGCTGCGCCGGCTCGATACGCCGCTGAGCCAGGTCTATGTCGAAACCACCATCGCCGAAGTGCGGCTCGGCGGCGAACTCAGGCACGGGGTGCGTTGGTTCCTCGAAGCCGGCGGTCTGTCGGCCGGCTATTCCGACGCCAATAACGGCGCTGTCGCCCCATCCTTCCCCGGCTTCAACTTCGCCTTCCAGGTGCCGCAGGCCGAGCTGGTGATCAGCGCGCTGGAATCGCGCACCAATGTCCGCATCGTCTCGACCCCGCAACTGACGGTGGTCGATCGCGAAACCGCCACCATCCAGGTCGGTGATCAGGTGCCGATCATCACCAAATCGGTGCAGGACGCGACCTCGGGCCGGCCGGTCATCGCCAGCGACGTGACCTTCCGCGATACCGGCGTGATCCTCAAGGTCACCCCGCAGATCCGCTCCTCCGGCGAAGTGCTGCTCGACATCGCCCAGGAAGTGAGCCGGGTGGTGCCGACCACCTCGTCGCAGATCGACTCCCCACCATCAGCCAGCGCAAGGTCGAAAGCACCGTACTGGTCCCCGATGGCACCGCCATCGTCCTCGCCGGCCTGATGAGCTCCAACGGCGAGGAGAGCCAGGGCGGCTTGCCCGGCACCAAGGGCACCCTGCTCGAATCGATCTTCGGCTCAAAGAAGGAAGCCGTCTCCCGCACCGAACTGATCATCATCATCCGCCCGATGATCATCAAAGATCGCAGCGACCTCAGGGATGTCGCGGCGGAGGTTGCGAACAAGATGCAGGACGTGATGCGGGTGCCGGTGGAGTGAGGTCACGGCTTGTTGTCCTCGGGAGGAAGACCGGTCCCTGCCTTTCGATCGGCTGAGAGCGACCATGTCGAGCCTTCGGCTCGAACAAAATCCCGACGGCTCAGAGGATAGTGCCAGTCACAACAGGTCGAGTGCGTCCTCGGGGGACGGAAGCGCGAATGCCTCGAAAAGCTCCCGGTTCGTCATGGCCGCCTCGAGTCTGGCGGCGGTAGCGGCCCTGTCTTCTGCGTCTTCGAGATCTATGTTCTGTTGGCTGGAATCCGACGCCAAGTATCCGAAGATCAGCGTTCGCAGATCGTTGGTCGTGTATGGGATCGGATCCGAAAATCGGACCGAGATGCGTCTTAGACCAAAAATAACGTCCAGAACCACCCGCGGGAATTTCGTATGTACCGGTCCAAGTTTATCGACTTCGTCGATCCGCCGTACGACGCCGTCGCGCTCCATGACGAGCGACCCGATACTTCGCTTCAGCGACGCATGGGATCCTTGTGCCTGCTCAAAGGCCCATGTGCTGGTGGGGAAGAGTTGTCGGTCCGTTACCGAGAACAGCAAAACCGTGTGATGCTCGGCAGTTGTATCCATTCCAGCTAGCTCCACGGCATACCTCGTCCCGCCGTCGACCTCCCCCTCACATGAAGTGATGTGGATGCCGGTGAAGTAGGTCCGTTCTGGCTGAAACGCCTCATGCGAGCGACGGCTACTCCGGTAACGCCTGACGCCAAATCCGGGAGTTCGGAGTGTCGTTCAGCACCTGCCGACGCTCAAACTCATCCATCCATACTTCCGACAATCGCTCATTCGCCGCGATGCCGATGCCATGATACCAGCATCGGCCGACCTCGTAGAAGGCCTGGTGGTCTCCAGCCAGAGCTGCCCTGACGTAGAGCTCAAATGCGGCGCTTGGGCTCTCCGCCACGCCCACACCTTTCTCAAAGCATACGGCGAGATCAAATAATGCGGGCGGATAGTCCTGATCGGCGGCGCGACGGATATTGTCCACGGCGGCAACCAGATCGACCGCGACGTAGGTGCCGTGCAGTTGCCAGGTGCCCAACGCGTAGAGTGCTTCCGCGTCGTCCTCCTCGATCGCCAGAAGCAGTTCCCGGTGTGCCGCCTCGTAGTTAGGGGGCAACTCCGCGATGTTGGCGCGAGCTTCTGTCGTGTGCCGCGAAGTCATTGCTGGTGGCAAGGCCCTCTTCGAAGACGCTCCAGGTTAGAACGATGCCTGCTACGGGCGGCTGAGGAACTCGCGCGTCGGTGCCTATAGCAGGTCGAGAGCGTCGTCCGGTGCCGGCAGATGCAGGGCGTCGAACAGCTCTGGGAAGCTCTCGGCACTCTGCACCCGGTTGAGGAAAGCCTTGAGTCTGGGCGGTTCATCAAGGCCCCAGTCCGATCGATTCTCGTCGCGCTGGATGTACTCTTCGACAAGGCGCTTGGTATCGGCGAGTGTGTTGGGCAGTGGCTCTGTAAACTTAACCCGTATCCCCCCGACACCGAAGAACCAATGGAGGAGGAGCGGCATCAATGTTCTATCAAAAGCGCCAAGGAACTCGATATCGGCGATTCCCCTCAACCGCCCCTTGCGATCTAGTATCAGCGAGTCAGCGCTCCGCTCCCGGAGCTTACGTCGCGACCCCTGCGTCTGTTGGAACGCTTGAGTACTAACGGGCACCATCAGACGACGCGCGGGCGCGAACAGAAGCAGAGTTTCGAACTTAGCAACCACAGCTTGCCCCAGTTCCACCGGTGGCAATGGCTCCGCCTGACAGGATCGTACCGCCGAACATCTCCGCCGCCCAGCTGGGGGCGCCGAGGAAGGCTGGTAACCCACGGCGATGAAGCCATTGATGGTAACTACGGTTGAGCGGGCTGATGTTCCAGGGCTGGTTTTTCAGCCATTTTGGTGCTGGCCCAGCTTGCGTCAAAAGCCAGTGATGCCAGTCCTCACTTGGAAGCTTGGGATTAATGCCTCGCGTTCTCATGAAATTCCGCATCGCACCCCAACTGTGACTCCCCCAGTTCTTCACAAAGAAGGCACCCTTCGTAAGGCCGTTTAGTGCCCCACCCCCGATGCTACTCAGCCCCACCTGCAACCAGTTGACACACTGGAACCGCCCTCCGTTTTCATACAATTGAATACCCAGGTCAACGGCGGCAAATGCCACGCCCCACCAGAACTCACCCGTCGGATCGACCTTCTGCATTGGATCGTTCCGCACATATGCATACCGGCTAGGTCCGTCGATCAGCCCCAGCGGATCCGGCTGCGTGTACCGTGCGATCGACGGATCGTACTGCCGGTTCCAGTTGTAGTGCAGCCCGCTCTCAAACTGGTACATTTGCCCGGGGAAGCGCAGGTCGACACCCACCGTGCCGGTGACCGACCAGGCGTTGCCGAACACCACCCAGGTGGTCTCGTTGACGAAGCTGCCGCTGGCATCGGTGAGGGCAATCGGCCGGCCGATATGGTCGGTGTGGATATAGTGGATGGTCGGCGTGACCCCCGCTTCGATCACTGCGACCGGTGTATCCTCCAACCACACATACTCGCGCAGCAGGTCGCCGCTGACGCCGTCATACTCGGCGATCAGTTGCCCCGCCTGGTCGTAAAAGTACATGGTCCAGCCGCTTGGCATGGTGTTGGTGACGATGCGCAGCACCAGCTGGCCGGCGACGTTGTAGTAGTACTCGCCGAGCCGCAGGCCACCGCGCTCCACTGCATACATCCGGTCGGCGTGGTTGTAGCGGTACGTCGTCGCCACCCCCAGCGCCATTGAGCAAGCAGCGTGCCAGCCTAATTTAGCGGATATTTGAGTCAGACCGGAGTGTCAGCCGGCGGCTGTCGCCGTTCAAACTCCTCCATCCACACTTCCGACAATCGCTCATTCGCCGCAATGCCGATGCCGTAGTACCAGCATCGGCCGACCTCGTAGAAGGCCTGGTGGTCTCCAGCCAGCGCTGCCCTGACATAGAGCTCGAACGCGGCGCTTGCGCTCTCCGACACGCCCACACCCTTCTCAAAGCACACGGCAAGATCGAATAGTGCCGGCGGATAATCCTGGTCGGCAGCGCGACGAATATTGTCCGCGGCGGCGACGAGATCGACCGCTACGTAGGTGCCGTGCAGTTGCCAAGTGCCCAGCGCATAGAGAGCTTCGGGGTCGTCTTCCTCGGTCGCCAGAAGCAGTTTCTGGTATGCTGCTCGGTGGTCTGGGGGCGACTGCCAGCTTGGCGCGAGCCTCTGTCATGTGTCGTGAGGTCATTTTGCTAGTAGCAGCGATCCTCTCCAAGTCCTCACGCCCAGTCGGGCGAGTAGACTTTAGTCAATCTCCAATCTAGCGCGGCACGAGGCCACAAAACGTATGTGGGCATCGGAGAACTTCAGGATCGGGCGACGAGCGGTCTGCCCAACAATGATGAAAAACGTAACCGTCGCCGTCTCGCTGATGCGTGCGATGAGTTCTTCGCGCTCCCTCAGCTTGTCAATCAGATCCAACCAATGGGCATCAAGTGAGGCATTTGGGTCGATTGGCGTTGACCGCACCGCCCAAAAGTTCATGCGAGGAAGACCTCGAACAGGGTCGTCCATCCCCTTGATGCCAGTGCTGAAAGGTTCGATGCCGAATAGGTCCGTAAGGGTAGACGGATCGAATGTGAACTCTGATACCTCAAATGAGATCTGGATTTGGTGCTTTCCCATCGCTAGTGGCCATCAACGCCTATTCCAAGATCCTCCGGGTTCCCGCCACCTCCCCGATCCACACCGTACATGTTACCATCCTTGTCTCGATAAATGTCTGTTTCCCCCCCAAAGCCGTAACGTCGCTTCATATCGTGGGCATCCTTGTAGCCGTTTGCACGAGCTGCGGCGTCAAGTTCTCTATCGCTCATTCGCCGTATGCGATTTGGGAAGAGATCGAACGCCCACTTGGGATCAAGAATTGAGACGCAACTGAATGCAAAGCCTTCAATCGCGTCGCTGACTTCGGGCGGCAGCGGCGGTATTGACATGCCCGGCGAAGAAGGTGGGACAGACATCGGCGGCGGCGGCAATGGGAACGGCAGTACGATCTGTAGCCCTTGCGGATCAACCCGCTGTAGCGGATCGTTCCGCACGTACGCATACCGGCTCGGACCATCGACCAGCCCCAGCGGATCCGGCTGTGTATACCGCGCGATCGACGGATCGTACTGCCGGTTCCAGTTGTAGTGCAGCGCGCTCTCGTACTGGTACATCTGCCCAGGGAAGCGCAGGTCGACGCCTACCGTGCCGGTCACCGACCAGGCGTTGCCGAACACCACCCAGGTGGTCTCGTTGACGAAGCTGCCGCTGGCATCGGTGAGGGCAATCGGCCGGCCGATATGGTCGGTGTGGATATAGTGGATGGTCGGCGTGGCACCCGCTTCGATCACCGCGACCGGTGTGTCCTCCAGCCACACATACTCACGCAGCAGCGCGCCGCTGACGCCGTCATACTCGGCGATCAGTTGCCCCTCTTGGTCATAAAAGTACATCGTCCAGCCGCTTGGCATGGTGTTGGTGACGATGCGCAGCACCAGCTGGCCGGAGACGTTGTAGTAGTATTCGCCGAGCCGCAGGCCACCGCGCTCCACTGCATACATCCGGTCGGCGTGGTTGTAGCGGTACGTCGTCGCCACCCCCAGCACGGTATCCGTCTCGACATTGCCGTTGGCGTCGTAGGTGAAGCTGCGCACCGGCGAGCCGTTCTGCACGATGCCGGCCATGTGGTTGGCGGTTGGCGCGTAGCCGGCCTGGTTGTCGGTGGTCACCCCGCCCAACACGTTGACATGCGAGGTGATGTTGCCGACGCCATCATAGCTGAAGGTGTCGGCGCCCCACGGGCCACTGGCCGCTGTCAGCATGTTGTTTGGGCTGTAGCCATAGCTCTCGTTTTTGGCCGGCGCGAGGTCGTCGGTCACCGCGGTGAGGTTCAGGTTGTCGCCGTAACTGTAGCTCCGCTGCATCAGCGGGGTGACGCCGTCGAGCAGCTTTTGCTGCGTCAGCCGATAGTTGAGGTCGTAGCTCCTTTGCCACTCGAGGCCGTTGCCGAAGGTGAGCCCGGCGATGCCGGCGCCAAACGGCTGCCAGGTGATGGCCTGGGCCAGCTCGATAACCGGATCGGAAACCGTCGTTTGCGTCGATATTCCGGTGATCGTCCCCTGCAGGTCCCGATTGAAGGTGACGACGCGCCCCGACGGATAAACCATGCCCTGGATGTTGCCGGCCGCGTCATACTGGTAGCTGGTGGTGCGGACCAATCCGAAGCCATCGAGCCGCTCGCTCGCCAAGAGGCCGAGGCTGTTGTAGACCCGCCTCGTGTCGCCCGCCGGATTGGCGAAACCGGTGAGCCGGCCAATGCCGAGATTGCCGCCTGTCACATCGTCATAGGTGAAAGTGGCATCCTCCCCGGCCGATCCGGGATAGCTGATCGCGGTCAGTCGCCCAGCGACGTCGTAGGTGTAGTTGCGGACCTGCCCTTTGGCGTCGGTACGCTTGGTGATCTCGCCGCGCGCGTCGCGTTCGTAGACGACCGCCCCTATGTCCGGGCTCGTCTCCTCGATCACCTCGCCCCAGCCGTTACGGACATATTGTGTTTCGATCAGGCGCGGGTCGGTGTGCCCCACCACCTCTCCCTGGGCGTTGCGCTCGAGGTCGACTGCCTGGGAAACCTCGTCGACGGTCTCGATCAGTTCGTTCAGCCGGTTATAGGCATAGGCCTGGGTATTGTTGCGCGGGTCGGTAGCGCCCTTGAGGTTGGAAACCTTGTCGTAATTGTAGCGCCAGGTGGCGCTGCCGACACCGACCGAGGTCAACAACCGGCCGAGTTCGTCGAAGGTCTGGGTCTGGCTGTAGAGCAGCGTCGAGGCGCTGTTGTCGATTTCGGTGAGCGTGACGTTGCCCATGGCATCGTGGCCATAGCTCAACACGTTGCCCTTGGCATCGGTGGTCGAGGTCAGCCGGCGCGCCGCATCATAGACATAGGTGAAGCTGGCGCCATCCTCGGTACTGATCGAAGTGACCTGACCGATCCCGTCATAGCCGATTGTGGTGGTGGCGCTCACGCCCGACGGATCGACCGTAACCGTCTCAAGGAACCCCAGCGGCGAGTAGGTGAACACCGTGGCGATGCCGTTGGCATCGGTCACCCCCAGCGGGCGCCCGACCGCGTCGACCGAGGTAATCGTCGTGACATGGCCGAGTTCGTTGGTGACGCTGGCGAGATAGCCGTTGGCGTCATAGGCGTAGTTCACGGTGTCGCCGGTGCCAGGCAATGGCCCATCGACCGACGCCAGCAACCCTTCGGTCGTATAGGTGTAGGCCCGCGTTCTGGTCTGCCCGCTCGTGGCATAGGGTAGCGTGTGTGTCGTGGTGTCGGTTTCGACGACCGAGCTCAGCAAGCCCTCGCTGTCATAGACATAGTCGGTGGTGAGACCCGGCTTGACGGTCAGGTCGATTTGCCGATCGCTGCGCCAGGTATTGGTCGTGGTGCGCGCGTCTGGCGTGCCGAAGGCCTCGGTGACCGTGGTCGGCATGCCCGAAGCGTCGCGCACGTACTTGCTGACGCGCCCCTCTTCGTCAGTGCGCGTCGCGACCATCTTGTCAGCGACGGTGTAGGTTCCGCTGGAAGCAGGGCAGTTCGTCGTCGCCTGCCCGGCGACACTGTTCAGGATCCAGTCTCCGGTGGACGCGGTATAGGAGTAGACCGTCTGCCGGCCGAGCGGGTTGGTGAGGGTCCGCGTTCTCGTGGTCGCGGTTGGGCTGGCGTAGGCGAATGAAACAGTATCGACGCCGGCATGGCTCGAGGTGAGCACCTTACCGCTCGCATCGTAGGTCCAGGTCGCGTAGCGCTCTCCCCGCGCATCGGTGATCCCGGTCATCAGGAACGGGAAGCGACCATCCTCGTAGTGGTAGATCGTCTGGCCGTAGAGGGGCGCCGCACCGCCACCCACCGGGGCGCCAAGCCGCTCGACCTTGACTAACCTGTCCCATTGCGTGCGGGCGGAGAACAAGGTCCCCAGATAATTCTCGTAGCTATACTTGAGGCTCGTCCCATCCGGCAGCGTGATCCCGCTGATCAGGATCTTGTAGTTCACACTCGTGCCGCCCTTACCGGTCAGCCAGCTGAACGTCATCTGGCGACCGAACGAGTTGGTTATCGCCGTGACCTCGGTGTCCGAGCCGTGGGTGATCGTCCAGGCGTAACCGCCGCGGTCCCGAATGACCTCGGTAAAACCCCAGCTATAGCTTGTGCCGGCAGGTCGCAGCAGCGTCTTGAACTCATACGTCTTGCCGGTGAAGCGATCGACGAGCGTCCATTCCGATGAGGCAGTATTCAGATTGGCCCAGTTCGCGGGCGGAGGGCCATCCAGCGTCAAAGCAAATCGGGTGCGCGTTGCTTTGTCGCGACTGGCGGGATCCAGGTACTCGAACAGGCCGGTGCTGGCGTTCAACACGAATTCATAGGCAGTGCCATCTGCCAGGAAGATTGAGACACGCCTTCCGGCCGCGACCGAGAAATTCCACAACCGGAGCGTCGGCCCGAAGTCGAAGGCCCATCCGATGCCGCCATAGGGCAGGATGCCGTCAGGCAGTGCTGACGCATCGGTGCGCATCCCGAAGTACTTTCGTTCGAGTTTCAGGAGCCCGTCGGCGCTTGCAAAATCCAGAGCATACTCGGTCTTTATGCCCGAGATGATTTCCACGGGGTTGCCGCCAAGCGGACTGAGGGGGCCGCTATCAAGGCCACATCCCGGCGGGCGGCTGGCGTAGGTTTCCCTGATGCAGCGGCCCGGCGCCGCGACTGTATAGCCAGCGGCGCACTTGAACTCGACACCGACCGGGTATGGTACTCCGGTCCATTTGCATTGCCACGACCACCAGACCGGGTCCGGGTCGGCCCCCTGGAAGGTCCCGCCGGCGGACCACAACGTATACTGCGCGTAACAGGCCGCCTGCGGCGACGCGAAGTAGTGCCGTGCGCCGCCAGGCGCGTAGGTCATCCACCCAAGCACGCCCTCTCCGTCCAGAAGTGTTTGCGACTGCACCGGCGTGGCCAGCGCCATCAACAACATGAACGCGATCGCAGACATCGCCCGCCCGACGCGCGCAAACATTGCCTTCATGAAATCCCCCAAAACATGAGCGCTGAACGACAGGATCGGCGACCCGCACCGCAGATCACGACTTCGCAATCACCAGTGTGGCGCGTTACTTAATCTGACAAATATGAACCATGATCAACATCATCGATCTGATTTGGCAAGCATCAAATATCGCATCATTGCTTAACTTGAACTGATATGAGCTTTCCACACTTAGAGGCGACGTTGACGGCGATGACCAAACCTCATTATCGACTCACTGCCATCAAGTATGACGACGCGAATCACGCGGCCTAAGCTTGTCGTTCCTTGAGTTTCGAACTTGCTGCACGTCGCGCTGCGTGATCGCAGAGCGAGAGGCGCCCCCTCTGGCCACTGGTTCGGCCTAGCGACGCCCCGCCAGGACGATGACCTTGCCCGCGGTGGAGATCTCGATCGGCAGGCGCCATTCGGAGGTCGCAACCTGCGTCACCAGCGCAAACCGCCGTCCACCGCTCGCGAAGTAGCGTGACAGCTGCGCTTCCTGCGCCCGCTCCGCTGGCGATGCCGCCGCGATCCGATCGGCGTCGGCGAGGCTGAGATCCGGCACCGCATGCAGCACGCGGCGCGAGGCGTAGGTTGGATCGATGCCCGATCCCCCGAACCGCGTGAAGTCATGGTTCAGCTCGTCACCCGGCAGCAGACCGGTTAGCGCCACCCGAACGAGCTCCAGCGCCTTGGCACCATCCTGATCGCGACGCGCCGCACCGAGCTCGTCGAGCAGCCCTGCCACCCCTGGAGTATCGAGCCCGGCTTGCGACGCGTAGCGTTCGATCAGCTGCGGCTCCGCGACCAGCACATCGATCTTGCTGCCATTTGCCTCGATGCGCAGCGACAACTCGTTGGCCGCGAAGGCGACCTTCGTTGGCTCCTGCAGCGCCGCGTTCTCGAGGGTATCACTCGGGTCCTCAATCGCCGCAACGAGTCTGCGAAAGCCGGCATCGGCCACCACCTCGCTGCGCACCAGGCGCTCGAGCGCCGCGGCTTGCCGGCTGGTCTGCGTCGCGCCCAGAAGGCTCGCAGAGAGCAAGCCTCCCAGCACGGCGAGCGCCGAAACCACGATCAACTGTACGAAGCCCGCTTGCGAAGTCGACCTTGCCGACCGGCCGGCGGACCGCGCCGAGCCGAACCTGCGCCTCATGACGCGTCACGCGGAAATCGCATAGCTCGGCTCGAGCCCCCCTAGCGACGCACCCTACTGCCGAGGCCACCCCGCTGCTACCGGAGCCCGCCGCGATCCACGGCAGTTTTTCGTGCCGGTCGCCTGCTTCAGCCCGGGCGTGCAGCAGCTCAAAGCCCACCCTCGCTGCCCCTCACCAACGACGGCTTGACGTCGTCCCGGATTCCAGCTGTACTCAGTTCACTATCCAAACTGTGAGTTCATCTAGTGAATTCTTCAGACGATCGTTACGCCATTCGCTCCGTCGATCGGGCCGTCGATATTCTCGCTGCGGTGGCGGCGAGGAACGGCGTACTGACGGTTGACGGCGTTGTTGCCGACACCGGCCTGCCCAAGAGCACGGTGTTCCGCATCCTCGCGACGCTCACCGCCCGGCGGCTGCTCGATCGCGACGAGCAGAGCCAGACCTATCGGCTCGGCATGCTGGCCTTGGTGATCGGGGCGCGGGCGATGGGCGATCTTGATCTCCGCCGTTCGGCCCGGCCGCATCTCGAGAGCCTCGTCGCGGCCACCGGCGAAACCGTGCACCTCTCCATCCTCAACGAGGACAATGCGCTTTGTATCGACAAGCTCGATGCCTCGCGCTCGATGCGAATGGCGAGCTTTGTCGGCTTCCTCGACCCGCTGCATTGCAGCGGTGTCGGCAAGGCGCTGCTGGCTTTCCAGGATGAGCCCGTGCGCCAGCAGTTGCTGGCGCGGATGCGGGTTCGAGCCGCACACCCCGCATACCATCACCGATCCCGCGCGCCTTGCCGAGCAGATCGTCGAAATCCGGCAGCGCGGCTACGCCATCGACGACGAGGAGATTGAGCAGGGGTTGCGCTGCGTGGCCGCGCCGATCCGCGACCATTCCGGCGCCGTCATCGCCGCGGTCAGCATTTCCGGCCCCACCACCCGCGTCACCCAGGACGGCCTCGGCGAGCTCGCCCGGGCCGTCGAGGCCTGCGCCCAATCGATCTCGCGCGACATCGGCGCTATCGAGAAAGTTCCTACGCCATGATCATCGACGTCCACTCGCATACCCCGCAGTTCCGCCACGCCGTGCCGCCGGAAAACCGGCGCCTGCACCACACCTGGCGGCCCGACCGCTCGGTGGATTCGGTCTATAGCTGGAACGATTTCCTCGCGGCGCAGCACCCGGCCGACAAGTCGATCGTCTTCGGCGTCGCCTGGTCGCCGGGCGAGATCACCGGCGGGGTCAACGGCTTCAACGAGCCGGGCGACGTGGCGATCGGGGTGAACGACGCCACTTCGGCCTTCGCCCTGGCGCATCCCGATCGGCTGATCGGCTTCATGTCGGTGCACCCGCACGACCCTAAGGCACTCGAGGAGATCGAGCGCTCGCGCACCGATCTCGGCCTCAAAGGCATCAAGATGGGCGCCAACTACCAGGTGTTCGAGCCGCTGGAGAGCCGCGCCCTCGCCATCTACCGCGAAGCCGAGCGGCACGGGCTGCCGATCCTCTTCCACATCGGCACCTCGCCAGTGCGTACCGCGCCGATCAAATACGCCCACCCGCTGGTGGTCGACGAGATCGCCATGCGCTACCCGAACCTGAAAATCATCATGGCCCATATGGGCCACCCCTGGACGGTCGACACCGCGGTGGTGATCCGCAAGCATCCCAACGTCTATGCCGACGTCTCGGGCCTGCTCTACCGACCGTACACCTTCTACGAGGGGATGATCAAAGCCACCGAGTGGAACGTGCTCGATAAGCTCCTGTTCGCCTCGGATTACCCGATCACCACCCCGGCCGAGACGCTGCATGCGCTGCGCACCGTCAACGCCATCGTCGAGGGCACGGCGCTGCCGCGCGTCCCCGCCGACAAGATCGAACAAATCATCCACCGCGACAGCCTCACGCTGCTCGGCCTTTCCTAAGAGTTCGGTTCCCTATGCGTATCGAGAAATCCAAGAGCCTCACCGAACGCGCCACCCGGGTCATACCCGGCGGCGTCAACTCCGCGACGCGCCGGCTGAGCCAGCCCTATGCCTGGAATGGGCCCAGGGTGCGCAGATCCGTGACGTCGACGGCAATACCTATCTCGACTACCACGCCGCCTTCGGCCCGATCGTCCTCGGGCATAACGACCCGACGGTGAATGCCGCCGTGGCGAAGGCCCTGACCGGCCCCGACATGGTCGGCGTCGGCATCACCGAGCAGGAGATCGCGCTGGCCGAAAAGGTAGCGCAGCATGTGCCGTCGGCCGAGATGGCGCTCGCCTTCTCCTCGGGCTCCGAAGCCACCTACATGGCGGTGCGCCTGGCGCGTGGCGTCACCGGCCGCGAGAAGCTGATCAAGTTCCAGGGCACCTTTCACGGCTGGCACGACTACCTGCTGATGAATATCGCGAGCCCCGCCGACAAGATCGGCAAGAAAGACCCGGGCAGCGCCGGCCAGCTCGCCGACGCCATCGACAACACCATCATCGTGCCGTTCAACGACCTCGCGGCAACCGAACAGGCGATCCTCGACCACCCCGGCCAGATCGCCGCCATCTTCATGGAAGCGATCCCGCACAATATCGGCTGCGTGCTGCCGCGGCAGGATTTCGTCGAGGGCCTGCGCCGGCTCTGTGACCAGCATGGCATCGTGCTGGTGTTCGACGAGGTGATCACCGGCTTCCGCCATGGGCTCGGCGGCTATCAGTCGGTGCTCGGGGTGAAGCCCGATATCAGCACCTTCGCCAAGGCCATCGCCAATGGCTATCCCTGCGCCATCATCGCCGGCAAACGTGAGCTGATGCTGCAGTTCTCCACCGCGCCGGGCGGCAAGGTATTCGTTGGCGGCACCTATAACGGCCATCCGGTTGGTTCGGCCGCAGCGCTCGCCACCATCGCCGCGCTCGAGGACGGCAGCATCTACGAGCGCACCTTCCGGCTGGGCGACCGGATGCGTTCGGGGCTCGCCGAGATCGCCGGCCGCCTCGGCATCGAGATGGTGTCGGCCGGCTTCGGCTCGGTGTTCACCCCCTACTTCATGAGCGGCAAGGTCGAGCGCTACGAGGACCTCCTCGCCAACGACACGGCCCGCGATGTCGGCTTCCGGCAGGGTATGTGCGAGCGCGGCATTTTCATGCTGCCCATGCCGATCAAGCGCAACCACATCAGCGCCGCCCACACCGATGCCGATATCGATCGGACGCTCGAAACCGCTGAAATCGTTATGAAAACGCTGCGCTGACAACAGACTTTTCATATGCGAAAAGTCGTATTGATATATGATTGCAGCCGTCATAACGTTGCGATCTGATGACAGGCAGCGAGGCAACAGGGAAGCGCCTCGCCTGCCGATCGGCCGGGCCAGGTGGCTCTGCTGAGATGTCGAAATGCCCGGGTTCGTCGGGAACCCGGAAACCCCTGCGGCTCTGGTTGCAGGCAAAGCCTGCAAGCCAGGCTGCGGAAAACGATGTCGTCCGCGACGTCTCGTCGATTTCAGTTCGTCAAGGAGGGAAAGCTATGACGATCAATACCACCACCCGGGGCTTCGGTTCGCTGAACCGCCGCTCCTTCCTCAAAGCCGGCGGCGCCTCGGCGCTGGCCGCGACGCTCGTGCCAGGTCTCATGACCGGCACGGCAAAGGCTGCATACACGGGCACGCTCGATATGCTGGCCTGGGACTTCCAGCCCGACACCATCAAGTCGCTGGTCGGTGAATGGACAGCAGCGGGCAACCCGGCGGTCAATGTCGCGGTGATCCCGAACCTCGGTTACACCCCGGCGCTGCAGACGCGATTGCGCGGTGGCGACAAGATCGACCTCTATTACAACTTCGCCTACAACTCGCAGAAGTTCGTCAACGAGGGCTGGGCCAAGACGCTCAATGGGCTGCCCGGCGTCGACGACATGATCGCCGATATGTTCGAGAGCGCCCGTGGCCGCCACGTCAATGCCGCCGGCGACATCATCAGCGCCCCGTATTTCTCGGCCGTGCACATGCTGCACTACAACGAGAAATTCCTCGCCGATGCCGGCCTCGCCGTGCCGACGACGCTCAAGGAAATCTACGACGCCTCGAAGTCGCTGCAGTCGACCGTCGCCTCGCCTTACGTCGCCTATTGGGTCAAGGAATTCTGCGAGGAATACCTCCACACCTACCTGCTCAACGCTGAGATCACCGCCTTCGACGATGCCGGCCAGCCGGTGTTCGCCGATGACCCCAAGACCGTCGGGGTGTTCGAGTGGTGGCAGGCGATGTACCAGGAAGGCCTCGCGCCCAAGTCGCTCCTGACCGACGATCCGGGCAAGCTGAGCAACGAGATGGCGCAGGGTAACGCCGCCTTCTACGTGCTGCACCACTACTTCCTGACCTCGATCCGTTCGCTCGAGGGCCCGCAATCGGCCAACGTCAAATCGGCCGCCGCCGGCCCCTCGACGCTGCAGATCGGCGAAGTGCTGCAGATGGGTCAGTCCGACAGCGATGACGAGCGTCTCGCCACCTGGGAGCTGATGAAGTACTACGGCTGGAAGGACACCGCGGGGAAGTTCAAGGTGTTCAACCAGTGGGCCAAGGCCGCCGGCCTCGCTGCCCCCTATGCCGGGTTCTTCACCGACCCCGAAGTGGTCGCCTCGTTCCCCGACTATTACGACCTCGCCATGCTGTCCGACACCTTCGCCAGCAAGTCGAACGTCGTGCCGGCCCGCACCCTGCCCTGGTACCCGGATTTCCAGGCCAAGGTCGGCGACATGGTCCACGCCCTGCTGCTCGGCCAGGCCACCCCGGCGAAAACCGTCGAGGACCTGACCGCCGCCGCCAAGGGCGCCCAGGGCGGCCGGACGCTGTAACCTCCACCTCTCCCTTGGGGGAGAGGTCGGTCCGAAGGACCGGGTGAGGGGGCCTTTCCCACGCTCGCGTTTGCGGCAAGGCCCCCTCACCCCACCCTCTCCCCCAAAGGGAGAGGGGGCGATGGAGCCGAGCCTGACGAGTCCTCAATCCCTGCCATCGCCTCCGGGCGGTGGCACACTCGTGACCAATCAACAGGACGTGGGAGCACATGGCCGGAGCAACTGACCTACTCGGACCAAGGGCCGATCGCGCGTTCGGGCTGAAGCTCGTGGCGCCGGCCATGATCATCCTGGTCGTCCTCCTGGCCCTGCCGACTTTGCTCACCCTCGTCTACAGTTTCTATGATGTGCCCGCGAGCGGTTCGAGCTTCGGCCCGTTCGTCGGCTTCGAGAATTTCACCATCATCTTTTCCAGCCCGGTGTTCTGGCGCTCGGCTCAGGTGACGCTCACCTTCTCCATCGGTTTCGTCGTGCTCTCGACGGTGATTGGCCTCGCCATGGCCATGCTGCTCAACCAGCGTTTTATCGGCCGTGGCCTCGCCCGGGCGCTATTGATCATTCCGTGGGCGACGCCCTGGCTGGTGATCGGGATCCTGTGGAAGTGGTTTGCCGATGGCAGTGTCGGCGGGCTCAACGCCGTGCTGCTGCTGCTTGGCCTGACCCAGGACTATCAGCCGTTCCTCTCCGACCCGAACACCGCGTTGCCGATCACCGTGCTCGCCGCCGTGTGGCGGCAGGCGAGCTTTGCCGGCATCCTGCTGCTGGCAGGGCTGCAGACCCTGCCCGAGGAGCTGAACGAGGCGGCCCAGCTCGATGGCGCCAACTGGTGGCAGCGCTTTTCCAACATCACCCTGCCCTGGCTGCGGCCGGTGCTGATCACCGTCACGGTGTTCAACGTGATCTATGCCTTCCTGCAATTCGACGTGGTGTTTGCCATGACCCAGGGCGGGCCGGGCGACACCACCCAGGTGCTGAGCGTGCTCATCTACCGGCAACTCTTCGTCAACACCAATATCGGGCTCGGTTCGGCGCTCGCCGTCATTCTCGGCGTCGTGGCGCTGATCGGCGGGCTGACCATCGTCCGGCTGTTCTACCGCAGGGAGATGCACTGATGGCCTCCACCGCCTTCGAGCGCGGCCGCCGCCGCAGCCCTGTCGCCACCATCGTGGTCTATCTGGGCGTCGCGGCGTTCGCCGTCTGGATCCTCTTGCCGGTCTGGTACCTCGTGGTGTCGAGCCTGATCACCCCGTCGCAGCTGGGCGTCAAGCCGTTCCCGCTGGTGCCCTCCAGCGTCACGCTCGACAACTACATCGCCGTACTGTTCGGCTATACCGGCGGCAAGGGCATCGGCAGCACCGATATGGGCACCCGCCTCGTGCCGGCGATCGGGCAGAGCCTCCTCGTCAGTTCGCTGCTGGTGGTGCTGAACCTCTGCATCGCCGGCGCCGCTGCCTATGGCCTGTCGCGCTATCCGTTCCGCGGCGCCCGGCTGTTCGAGCTGTCGGTGATCGCCACCCGCATCGTGCCGGCCATCGCCATTATCGGGCCGTTCTTCGTGGCGTTCCGCGTCATCGGCGTGCTCAACACGCCGTGGGCGCTGGTGATCAGCTACAACGTCTTCACCCTGCCGCTGGCCATCATGATCCTCAAGAACTACTTTGATCAGTTGCCGCGCGAGATCGAGGAAGCGGCGAAGATCGACGGCGCGACCCGGCTGCAGACGCTGTGGATCATCATCGTGCCGCTCGCCCGGCCGGGCCTCGTCGCGGCGGGCGTGCTGATCTTCCTCGAAGCCTGGAGCGAGTTTTTCTACGCGCTCGTCCTCACCAACCAGCTCACCGTGCCGCCGCTGCTCGCCGGCTTCCAGTCGGTGCAGCAGTTCAACTGGAACGCACTGGCCGCAGCGACCGTGATGTCGATGCTGCCGCCCACCGTGCTGGTGCTGATCTTCCAGCGCCACGTCGTCGGCGCGCTTACCGCCGGGGTTGGCAAATGAGCACCACCATCAAGGCCGCGGTGCTCAGTGCCGGCGCCTGGTCGCAATCGAGCCACCTGCCGGCGCTCAAGGCAGACGCCCGCGTCGACCTCGTCGCCATCTCGAGCCCCAATGCCGAAATGGCTTCCAGTCTCGGCGCCCAGTTCCGCGCGCCGCATTTTGCCGATTGGCGTGACGCCCTGGCCCTCGGCCCGGACATCGTCGTCGTTTCGAGCCCACCCGTCGCCCACGAGGAACAGGTGATCGCCGCGCTCGAGGCGGGCGCCCATGTCCTCGTCGAAAAACCCTTCGCTCTGAGCGCCGGTGCTGCCCGCCGGATGCGCGATACCGCAGAGCGCGTGGGCAAGGCGTTGCTGGTCGGCTTCGGCTGGCCGGCAGCGCCGATCTTTTCGTTGAGCCGCAAGCTGATCGAGGCCGGCGAGGTCGGCGCCATTGAGCATCTGACCATGCATCTCGCGGTCAACACCCGGGCGCTGCTGTCGGGCAGCACCGATGGCGGCTGGGGCGGCAAGCTCGAATCCAGCACCGCCACCTATACCGACAAGGCTGTCTCCGGCGGCGGTTCGGCGGCAGTGACCATGTCGCACGAGCTGGGCATGGTCGAATGGCTGGTGGGCGAGCCGATCGTCGCGCTCAATGCCAGCACCTTCCCGCCCGCGAGCGACATCGACCTCCACACCACTGTCAATGCCGAGTTCGCCGGTGGCGGTTCAGCGGCGATCAGCGCCGCCTCCACCCACCCCTATCTGGCGCGGCCGCAATGGCACATGGCGCTTTACGGCAGCCGGGGCCAGCTCTGGGCCGACTCCGTTGCCGACACGCTGCGGCTGGTGCGCGCCAGTGGCGAGGTGGTTGAGTACAGCGCCCCCGAGGCCTCCGGCGTCTACGACCCGGGCGCCCCGACCAAGGCGCTTATCGCCTGCGCCTTCGGCGCCGCTGCTCCCGCCGGCCTCACCGCCCGGCTCGCGGCCCACGTCGTCGCCGTCACCGACGCCATCTATCTCAGCGCCAAGACCAACCAGAAGCTCCGGATCGATATCGAATGAGTGCCAGTTCCATCCTGTTTTCCGGCGGCCTCGTCGTCGATGGTCTCGGCCACGCGCCCGAGCGTGCCGACGTGCTGGTGATCGGCGACCGCATCGCCGGCATCTACAAGGGCCCGCGACGCCCCAAGGCGGACCGCACCGTCGATATCGACGGGCTGGTGATCGCCCCCGGCTTCATCGACATGCACACCCATTCCGACCTGCAGGTGCTGGTCAACCCGGACCACACGTCGAAGCTCAGCCAGGGCGTCACCACCGAAGTGCTCGGCCAGGATGGCCTGAGCTACGCCCCGATCGACGACGCGACGCTCGCCGAGATGCGCAGCCAGATCAAGGGCTGGAACGACGATCCCCCGGGCTTCGACTGGAACTGGCGCAGCGTCGGCGAATACTTGAAACGTCTCGACGGCAATGTCGCGGTGAACTGCGCTTACCTCGTGCCGCACGGGAACCTCCGCATGCTGGTGATGGGCAACGCCGCCCGGCTCGCCACACCCGACGAGCTCGAGCAGATGAAGGCGCTGCTCCGCACCGCGCTCGAAGAAGGCGGCGTAGGCCTCTCGACCGGCCTCACCTATGTGCCGGCAATGTATTCCGACACCGACGAGCTGGTGGCGCTCTGCGAAGTGGTGGCCGAATTTGGCGGCTTCTACTGCCCGCATCACCGCAATTACGGCACCGATGCGCTGGGCGGCTATGCCGAGTGCTTCGAGATCGCCCGCCGCTCCGGCGTGGCGCTGCACCTGGCGCACACCCACCTGAGCTTCGAGGCCAATAAGGGGAAGCTCCCGGCGCTGCTAACGATGTTCGACGACGCCATCGCCGGGGGCATCGATTTGAGCTTCGACGCCTACCCCTACCTCGCCGGCATGACGACGCTCTTGTCACAACTGCCAAGCTGGGCCCTGTCCGGCACCGGCGACGAGCAGATGGCGCGGCTCCGGGATCCCGAAACCCGCAAGCGCATCATCGAAGCGCTCGACGTCATCGGCTCGGACGGCCACCAGGGCCTCACCGTCAACTGGTCGAGCGTCTTTCTCGCCGGGCTCCCCGGCGCGCCCGAGATGGAATGGATGATGGAGGGCAACCTCGCCGACGCGGCGCGGAAGCTCAACACTTCGCCGGCCGAGCTGGCGCTCGACGTGCTGATCGCCACCGAGCGCGCCGCGCCCTGCGTGTTCTTCATCGGCATCGAGGAGCACGTCCGCACCCTGATGCAACGCGACGAGCATACCGTGGGCAGTGACGGCATCCTCGTCGGTGACCGTCCGCATCCGCGCTCCTGGGGCACCTTCCCGCGCATGCTCGAAACCTATGTGCGCGAGGAAAAAGTGCTGACGCTCGAGGAATGCGTGCGCCACATGACCAGTTCTGCCGCCGACCGGCTGCGGCTGACCGATCGCGGCCGTATCGCTGCCGGCGCAAAGGCCGATCTCGTGGTGTTCGATGCTGATAACGTCAAAGCCAATGCCACCTACGAGAACCCGCGCCAGGCCGCCACGGGCATCGTCCATGTGCTGGTCAACGGCCAGTTCGCCGTCGAGAACAACCGCGTCACCGGCCACCGCGCCGGCCGGGCGCTGACGCTGGGAGCCTGAGCCATGGCCGCAACCGCCATCTCCATCGCCAACGCCGCTGCGGGTCCGAGCTGGGCCGAGCTGCCGGTCGCGACGCCGGGCCTGGTGCTCGATCTCGGCGTGCTCGACGGCAACCTCGACGAGATGGCGGCGATCGCCCGCTCGGCCGAAGTCGAGCTGTTCCCGCACGCCAAGACCCACCGCATGGCCGAGATCGGCCTGCGCCAGGTTGCGCGTGGCGCCGATGGGCTTTGTGTCGCGAAGCTCGGTGAGGCCGAAGCCTTCGCTGCTGCCGGGGTGAAGCGGCTGTTCGTCGCCAACCCGATCGTCGGCACGGACAAGGCCGAACGCGCCCTGGCCCTGTCGCGCCGCGTCGACCTCACTCTCGCCACAGACAGCGAGGCGGCCGCCGTCAGCATCGGCGCGGTCTTCGCTGCCGCCGGCGCCACCGCGCGGATGATGCTGGCGATCGATTCCGGCCTCGGCCGCGAAGGCGTCGCCGCCGACCAGGCGCCTGATGTCGCCGCCGCCGTCCACGCCATTCCCGGCGTCGAGCTGGTCGGCATCTACACCCATGAAGGCACCACCTACGGCGCCAAGGATCATCCGGATCTGGCGAGCCGGGCTCGCGCCGCCGGTGAGTTCATGGTCAGCGTCGCCACCGCCATCCGGGCTCGCGGCGTACCGCTGCCGACCGTCTCACTCGGCGCCTCGGCCTCGGCCCGCGAAGTGGCGCATGTGCCGGGGGTGACGCAGATCCGCCCCGGCATCTATGCCTTCAACGATGTCGGCCAGATCGCTTTGGGCAATGCCAGCCTCGATACCACCGCCATCCGCGTCATCGCCACGGTGGTCAGCCACCCCGATCCGGAGCGCGCCTGCATCGACGCCGGTTCGAAGTCGCTCAGCACCGATCTCGTCCCCGCCTCGGCGCATCGCGACGAATTCCCCGGCATGGGGCTGATCGTCAACGCGCCCGGCTGGGTGATCGAGAAGATGTCCGAGGAACATGGCTGGCTGCGCTGGCATGGCCAGGGTGCGCCACAGCCGCTGCCGGTCGGCACCCGGCTCGAAATCGTGCCCAACCATGTCTGCATGGCGTTCGCCATGCTGCGGCGTGCCAATGTCGTCGAACACGGTAAGGTGGTAGCGCATTGGGATGGTTTTGGTCCCGGCGCGTCGGAATAGAGGGAACGGATGATGTCGGAGTTCACGCTCAAACAGGGGCAGTCGCTGCTGGTCGCGTCACGCGGCGTGTTCGAGCTGCATGGGCTGACCCGCTGGGTGCAAGAGGATGGCAAGTGGCGCGGCAAGACCCTCGCCCGGGTCAACCAGCTTTCGAGCCTCGCCCGCCACCCGACCCTGCCGGTGGTCTACGGCACCTCGCGCGTCGGCATGGAGGGCGAAATCCATGCCTGGCGGATCGAGGGCGACAAAGCCGTGACGCTGGGTGAGAAATCCAGCGACGGCGCCGAGCCCTGCCACCTTACGGTCGACCCAAGCGGTCGCCTGCTGATCGTCACCAACTACACCACCAGCGCCCTTGGCCTGCAGCGCCTTGCAGCAGACGGCAGCTTCGATGGCCCGATCGCGCAGCTGAAGCTTAGCGGCGGCGGGCCCGAACTCGACCGGCAGGATGATGCCCATCCGCACCAGGCCTTCTTCGATGGCGAGACGCTTATCGTCATCGATCTCGGCGCCGACCTCGTCCGCGAGTTCAGCCTCGATCTATCGAAACCTGGCACCGGCGCCCTGACCCAGACACGGGCAACCGCCGTGCCGGCCAATACCGGCCCGCGGCACGCTGCCGTACTGCCCGACGGGCGCCTGGCGGTGAGCGGCGAACTCGGCTCCAACCTGGTGGTCGGCCGGCTCGGTGAGCCCGCCTCGAGCTGGGCCAATATCCGCAGCACCCGGCAAGCCGCCCCCGGCAAGACCCGCTGGAGCCGCAACTATCCAGGCGACCTGCAGCGCTCGCTCGATGGCCGCCATGTCTACTTCGCCAACCGCAGCATCGACACCGTCTCGACCTTCGACGTTTCCGGCGCCAACCCGGTGCTGGTGTCCGAACTCGACACTGAGACCCAGTGGCCGCAGCACTTGCTGGTGACCGAAACCCACGTGCTGGTCGCCGGCTGGGATTCCTCGACGGTCAAGGCACTGCCGCTGGCTGATGGCATTCCAACCGGGGTGACGCATCTGTTCGATTGCCCGGGAGCAGGCTGGCTGCTGCTCTGGGACTGACTGGATTCCTGTGCCTCCGGTCGCGCCCACGGTGGCGGACCGGCTGGTGCAGTGCTACTGCATCGGCGCGCCAATCGAGCGGGGGGAGCATGGCAGCAGCTGAAGACCGTGCCCCGGCTGCGGCCGAAAAGGGCACCCGCAAGCGCCGGAAGCCGGTTCCCAAGGCCGAGTACACCGCCCCGGCACTGGAAAAGGGTCTCGACGTGCTCGAGTTGCTGGCGACCCTGACCGTCCCGGTCACGCCGAGCCAGATCGCCCAGCGCCTCGGCCGTTCGCTCTCGGAAGTCTACCGCATGGTGATGGCGCTGGAGCGCCGTGGCTACCTGATCCGGCCGCCCGGCGAGGAGGCCCTGGTGCTGTCGACGCAGCTCTATGGCCTCGCCACCCTGTTCCCGCCGTTCCGCCGCGTCGTCGACGCCGCCCAGCCGGTGATGAACGCGCTGGCGCTCGAGACCTCGCAGGCCATCCACATGGCGGTGCTCGATGGGCTCAACCAGCGCATCATCGCCCAGGTCGACAGCCCTGCCCCGATTGCTATCCGACTGCGCGTCGGCGCCGCCAGCCCGGCCATCCGCGGCACGTCCGGACGTACCATCATCGCCTTTCAACCCGCCCCGGTGCAGGCCTGGATCATCGGTCAGTCGGAAGCACTGTTGCCGCCCGAACAGGCCAAGCGCTACCGCGGCCGGGTCGCCACCATCGCCAGGCGCGGCTATGAGCGGATCGAGGGCGAAATGGTGCAGGGGGTGACCGACCTCAGCTTTCCGATCATCAACACCGCCGGCATCTCGATCGCCGCGCTCACCATGCCGTTCCTCACCAGCCAGCAGATCATCGTCCCCTTCGACGATGCGGCCATCATGCTCTACCGCGCCGCGCGCAAGATCTCGGAGACCATGGGCGGCACCCTGCCCGAACCGCATTTCCCCCTGCCGTTGGATGAGCAGTCGTGAGCGAGGCCAATCCCTTCGCCGCTGACGACGCCGACCGCTTCGCCATCTGGGAGCTGCTGGTGCGCCGTGACAGCGATTTCTTCCTCAGCAGCGACTTCTCGCTGGTCGCCGCCGACTATGTCGAGACCGGCTTCTTCGGCATCGACGCCGCCCTGTCGCTCGACCCCGCCAACTGGCGCCCGGCCTATGCAACCGTCAGCGCCTACCGCGACGCCGCCATCGCCGCACGCTGGAACCCCGCCGAGTTCGCCGAGCCGCTACGCCCCGCCTGGTTCAGGTGTCAGTCGCTCAGCCGGATCGACATCAACGGCAATGCGGCGCTGGCGCACAAGCGCATCGAAGGCCGGATCCAGCGCACCACAGGCGACCCGATGCTCCTCGCCTGGCGCTCGGTCTTCCACCTGCGCCGCGAGAGCGAGGCCTGGAAGATCGCCGGCTTCACCGGCTACCTGCCGCTGTAAGTGAATTCGGAAGCCGCCTCTTCCAATCCCTTCCCAACCGTGGTCTAAGCAACGCCATCCACAGGGGTGCTCCGTATTGCCGGGGCTGAGATGCGGCACGCTAAGTGCGCGGACCCTACAGCTGATCTGGGTAATACCAGCGGAGCGAGGCGGGCGATGTTTTCTGGCGCACAGATTTCCCTTTATCCAATGACCGACGATTTCGTCGGCGTCATCCTTTCGGCGCTCGGGGCGCTCGATCCCTATCGCGAGCGGCTGCGCATCGAGACCGACGATCTCTCGACCCTCTTGGTCGGGCCTCCGGAAGTGCTGTTTCCTGCGATGCGCGACCTGTTCGTCGCCGCGGCGCAAAGCGGCAGGCATGTGACGTTCTCGGCCGCCATTTCCCGCGGCTGCCCCGGCGAGCCCGATGAGGCCATCTGCGCCACCGACGCCCTCGCCGGGCCGCTTGATCCGCTGCCCGCCCGCCAATCGGCCGCCCACCAGGCAGTCGCCTCGGCCCCGACGACCGGCCAAGCCATTGCCGCCCAGTTTTCGCTCTACGTGATGGGCACGGGCGAGCACATGGACGAGATCTATGGCTGCATCGACTTCCTGAAAAACTCCGGCGTCTTCGAGCGCTCCAAGCATTTCTGCTCGGTGCTGCGCGGCGATGCCGGCCCGGTATTCGCGACGCTGGCCGAGGCCTTCTGCCGCTTCGGTCCACCCGAAGGCCACGTCACCATCGACCTGACCGTTTCCGCGAACAGCCCGACCGCCCGCTAAAGCGCGTCCGCTTTCCACTCAAGGTTCAGTTCGATGTCATCCGCCCGCCCGTTCGCGGCCCGCGCCGCCACAGCCTTCAGCCGCTTCTGGCCCGCCCTGCTCTCTGTCGGCGGCCTGTTCCTTCTATGGGAAGCCTATGCCCAGCTCTCGGGTATCTCGCCGACGATGCCGCCCGCGCCATCCCGGGTGCTGGCGCAGGGCGCGCTGCAGTATCGGGCGCTGTGGGACAATACGCTCCCCACCATCTACGCTACCCTGTTTGGCTTTATCTGCTCGGTCTCAGCCGCCTTCGCCTTCTCGGTGCTGATCGATTTCTTTCGTCCGCTGCGCCGCGCCCTGCTGCCGGTCTTCATCATCAGCCAGACCCTGCCGATGATCGCGATCGCGCCGCTGGTGGTGCTGTGGTTCGGCTTCGGGCTTGCACCCAAGATCATGCTGGTGGCGCTGGTCACCTTCTTTCCCATGCTGATCGCCCTGGTGCAGGGCTATGCCTCGACCGCGGACGAGATCGAGCGGCTGGTGGCCTCGATGGGCGCATCCCGCTGGCGCATCTTCGTGATGGCACGGCTGCCTTCGGCCCTGCCCTACTTCTTCGCCGGGCTCAGGATTTCCATCACCTATGCCGTGGTTGGCGCGATCTTTTCCGAGTACGCCGGGGCGGCAAAGGGCCTTGGCATCTACATCCTCAACGCCAAGAACAACTTTCGCCCCGATCTCGTCCTTGCCGCCGTCATGGTCAGCGCCACGCTGACGCTGCTCCTGTTCGGGGCCACCGTACTGCTCCAGCGCTTTGCCATGCCCTGGCTGCGTCTCTCCGAAAGCCGAAGCCCATGAGCGCCGCGCGGCTCGAACTGCGCGGCATCGCGAGGGCTTTCGGCGATCTCCAGGTGCTGGGCGACGTCTCGCTCTCGGTTGGCAGAGGCGAATTCGTCTCCATTCTCGGCCCATCCGGTTCGGGCAAATCCACCATCTTCAAGCTGCTGACCGGCGCCGCCCGCCCCGATGCCGGCACCATCTGCTTCGATGGCGCGCCGCTCGACGACCACCGCCCCTTCGCCTTCATGCCGCAGCGCGACGCCCTGCTGGATTGGCGACGCATCATCGACAACACCACGCTGGGCCTCGAGGTGCAGGGCCTCCGGCGCACGGAGGCGCGCCGGCGGGTGGCGCCACTCTTCGCCGAGTTCGGCCTCGCCGGCTTTGAGAAGCATTATCCCGCGCAACTCTCCGGCGGCATGCGCCAGCGCGCCGCGCTGCTGCGCACCGTCGTGCAGGACAAGCCGATGCTGCTCCTCGACGAGCCGTTCGGCGCGCTCGATGCCCTGACCCGGACCGAAATGCAGCTTTGGCTCGAAACCATGTGGGCCCGCCACAGCTGGACTACCCTCCTCGTCACCCATGACGTGCGGGAAGCGGTGCTGCTGTCCGATCGCATCTATGTGCTGTCGGCCCGCCCCGCCCGCGTCATCTCCGAAATTGCCGTGCCGCTGCCGCGTCCCCGCCGCACCGGCGCGGCGGTCGCCGCCATCGAGGCCGGCATTCTCGATCTGCTCCTCTCCCCTTCCGACACGCAAAGGACCTGAACGATGAACCTAAGTCGCTGGGCGCTCGCCGCAGCCTGCCTTCTCGGCCTCGCCGCCAATCCGGCCAGCGCGCAACAGCACGTCAGCATCGCCCTCGACTGGACTCCCAACACCAACCACATCGGGCTCTATGTGGCGCGCGAGCTTGGCTACTATGCCGAGGCCGGCCTCGACGTCGAAATCCTGCCCTATACCGACACCTCCGCCGGCGCGCTGGTCGCCAACCATGTCGCCGACTTCGGCATTCTCGGGTCCATCGGCCTGATGAAGCAGCGCGCCGCCGGCGCCGATCTCGTCGCCACCTATGCCGTCACCCAGACCGAGACCGGTCGGCTGGTATTCAACGCCGACCGCGCCGATATCCAGCGCCCGCGGGATCTCGATGGCCGCACCTATGGCGGCTTCGGCAGCGCCTGGGAGGCGGCGTTGATCAGCTCGATGATCCGTGCGGATGGCGGCAACGGCGTCTTCGAAACGGTGACGCTTGGCACTTCGGCCTATGAAGCACTCGCCAATGGGGCGGTGGACTTCACGCTCGAAGTCTACACCTGGGAAGGGGTCAAGGCCGAACTCGACGGCAAGGCCCAGCGCGCCTTCCGCTATGCCGATTTCGGCGTGCCCGACCAGCACACCACCTTCATCGGCTCCAGCGCGGCCTATCTCAGCAAGAACCCCCAAACCGCAGCGGCCTTCATCGGCGCCACCCAGCGCGGCTACGCCTACGCCGTCGACCATCCCGATCAGGCCGCCGACATCCTCGTTGCCGCCAACAGCGACATCCTGACCGATCGGCGCCTGATCCGGGCATCGCTGCAGGCGCTGATCGACGGCCACTACCTGCAAAGCGCCGATGGCGTGATCGGCACCATCTCTTCCGCCAAGATGGAGGCCATCGGCCAGTATCTCTTCACCGCCGGCATCCTCAAGGATGGTAACGGCACGGTGCTGACCGACAAGCCCGACTTCGACCTACTTCAGCAACGCCTACCTGCCGGCCGACTAGCGGAACTCACTCACCGCCTCGGGGTGGCGGCGATGAACGCGTCGAGTTCGGCCCGGGTTCCGGCGCCCTCCATCGGCCCGCGCACCGTGACGTTGCGCGCCCCGAGCGGCCGAGGCGTAGGTCAGGGCCTGTTCGGCGCTCATCCCGAGGCGCCGGCAGGCCACATAGGCGCCGCCAAAACAGTCGCCGGCCCCGGTGGGATCGACTTCATCGACCACGAAGGCCGGGGCGTCGAGGCGCGATCCGTCCCGGCGGAAGCAACTGGCTCCCTCAGCCCCGCGCTTCAGCACGATCTCGCCGACTCCCAGTTCGAACAGCCGCTGCAGCGCTGTCGCCTCGCCAGCGACGCCGGCTGCCCGCTCGAGTTCGTCGCCGCTCGGCAGCAGCAGGTCGGCCTTTGCCAGCAGCTCGGCGAATTGGCGTTCGATCCGCGCATCCACCCGCAGTTCCTTGCGCAGGTTCGGATCGACCGACAGCGTGCCGTCGCGCGCCTTGATGATCGCGACGGCCCGCTCGATCACCTCGCCGGCGCTCGGCATGGTCAGCGCCGTGCCCATCACGTGAATATGGCCAGCCCGGCCGACTACCGCCGCAACAGCATCATCCCAGCCGAACCGCGACGCTGCGGATGTAGCGATATTGTAGACGAAGTCTCGCCCCGCTCGGCCGATAGCGGACGAAGGCGCTGCCGGTGGGGTAATCGCGATCGATAGCCACCGCCGAAACATCGACCCCATCCGCCTGCAACCGCTCGAGGTTGACCCGGCCAAAGTCGTCATCGCCGACCGCCCCGATCATGGCGGCTCGGCCACCGAGCCGCCCGCACTGAGCGATGAAAATGGCCGGCGCGCCGCTCGGGTACGGCCCGGCCAGCGGCTGCGCAGCCAGAAACCCCTCGCCGACGGTGGTTGCAACGATCTCGACCAGGATCTCGCCGACACAAATGGTCGGCCCCAGTTCGTCCGGGGATAAGGTGGGATACGGCATTGGCGATGGACCCAGGGATGGCGACGCGGGCGGAAAGGCCCGGCAATAGTGACGCTGCCATGCGCAGCTAGCAACATCCTTGCCCCCGGCACTGGCCGCAACGTTTCGCCGCTGCGCTCGAGTGTCAAAGCTGCAGGAACCGGCCTGGACCAGGCACGGTTTCCGCGGTTCGCTCGGCACCGTCACCGGCTCGGTCGAAGCTGCCGTCGGCGGCCTGCTGCCGGCAGAAATCGCCTCGGTGCTCCCTATGCCGGCGGCCGATGTGACGCTGTCGCTGATCGACAGGCTCAGCGTGCAACCTCACGCTTCGAGTGTATCCGCGGTGACAGGAGCCAGGTGGCTATTCCACCGTTCGCAATCGGGTCTGATGCAGCATCCCTGCTGCATCGATCAGCGGATAGCCGGCCGCGGCAACGTGGGAGTTGATGCGGTGCAGGTCGCGCGCCATGTCGATGAACAGCGCGCTGCTGCGCAGCGAAACCCGCGGTCCGCTCCCCTCTCCGTTGAGGTGATCATCGATGATCCGGTCTTCGAGCCGGCGAAACCCATCCTTTTGCGCGGCGAGGCGCGCAGCGGCCGAGACATCGCGCGAGGTGACGGCGCCGGGAACGAGACGGAGGGACCCGCTGACCAGGTCGCAGAGCGAGGCCAGCGCAGCATTCTGCGCGTCGCTGAACTCGACGTTCTGCTTGACCTTGCTTCTGATGCGGTCCGCCAGGTTGAGCTTGATCACGTCGCCGGCGTGCTCGAGGTTGCTGACATAGAGCAGGATCTCGAAGGCCCGGCGCGCGTCCTCCTCGACAACTCCCGCTGCGTCAGCTCACCGAGATAGGCCTGCACGGCGGCGAGGTAAGTGCCGAGCCTGGCGTCGATCGGCCCGATCTCCTTCAGCACTTCCAGTTTGCGCGACTGCAGCACCTTGAGCGTGGTGTTCAACATCCGCTCCAGCAGCTCGCTCATCCGCACCGTCTCCATCGCGGCATTCGACAGCGCGATGGCCGGGGTCGCCAGCGCCGCGCGATCGAGGTAGCGCGGCGCGGCCAGGGCGTCGTCGGGCTGGTCCGGGTCCTTGGTGAGGGCGCTGACCAGTTGCATCACCAGCGGCGCCAGCGGCAGGAAGATGGCGGCGGCCGCGAGGTTGAACACCGCATGGACGGCGACAACCGCATGCAGATCATCGACCGGCAGCATGGCGAACAGCCCGATCAACGGCCCGCTCGCGGCCAATCCGGCGAGTGCCAGAACGCCGCGGCACGCCATGTTGGCGAGCGGCAGCCGCCGGGCCGCGGCGGGCTGGTCGAGCGTCGCGGTGATGGCCGGCAGCCCGCCGCCGAAATTGAGGCCGAGGATGAACGGCAGGGCGCCGGACATGTCGAGGCTGCCGCCGAGCACGAAGGACGAGATCAGCAGCACCACTGCCAGGGTCGAGTGGCAGAGCCAGGCGAGAATGGCGCCGACGAGGAACCCGAGCACCGGCTCGGCGCTGATCGCCGCCAGGGCTTCGTGGAACAGGCTCGCCTCGCGCAGCGACGCTGTTGCGCCCACCACCAGCTTCAACGCCAGCAACATCAACCCCAGCCCGAGCAACACCCGGCCACTGTTACGCGGCCGGAACTCGGTAGCGACGCTGAACGTGGCATAGCCGACAAACAACAGGATCGGCGCCACGGCGGCGGCAATGGACGAGCCCGATGCAAGAATGGCCGCGATCAGCGCCGAGCCGACATCGGCGCCGAGCAGCACGGCCAGCCCGGTGGTGGCGCTGACCGCGCCGCTGCCGGCAAGGCTGGCGACGATCAGCGCCATGCCGGTGGCGCTGCCGAGGATGGCGGTGGCGACCATGCCGCCGCCGAACGCCGTCAGCCGGTTGGAAAGGCGCCGATCGAGGAACGACGTCAGGCTGTCGCCCCAGGCGCGCATGATGCCGGTCTTGACCATGCGCACGCCCCACAGCAGCAGCGCCACGCCGCCCAGGAGGTCGATAATGACCAGCGTACCCATGGCTAGTCCGCCACGGCGAGATCGGGCATCACGGCGCCGATATTATAGCCCTCGAGCTGCGCGGTTTCGGCTCGCCCGTCGCTGAAACTCAGGATGGTGGCGGTGCCGGGGGTAACCGGAATGACGCGCGAGGGCGGCAGGCCTAGGAACTCGTGGCAGGCAGCGCGGATAACGCCGCCATGCACCACGGCCAGCACGTCGTCGTCGCCATTGCCGAGCCAATGGCGGATCCCCTCGGAGATCCGGGCGCGGAATCCCGCCCGGTCTCGGCCCGCGCCGGGGTAAAGGTGCCGGCGCGCCAGGCGTGATAATTGTCGGCCTGCCCGGCGATCAGGTCGGGCTTGCGGCGCCCGGTCCACTCGCCCATGTCCAGCTCACGCAGCCGTGCATCGGACGGGCAATTGCCGTGGCCGATGAGTTCGGCGGTATGCCGCGTCCGGCCTAGATCGGACGCGACCACCCGGTAGGGGCGCAGGGCCCGCGCGAAGCCGACGAAGCGCAGCGCCTGCTGGATGCCGCGCTCCGACAGGGCAGAATTGTCCTGCCCCTGCAGGCGCTGCTCGGCATTCCACTCGGTTTCCCCGTGGCGCAACAGGATCAGCCTCATGGGGCAACCCTCTCGCCGCCGCTGGTGAACACCGCATCGGGATCGCGCAGGAACGTCAGCTCGATCGGATCGCCCGGGCTGGCGCTGAAGTAACCCTCGACCATGCCGGTGACGCGCATGGCGCCCACCATGGCGGTGACCATGGTCTGGCCGGCAATCGGCGCTGCCTCGGAGAACACGGCCCTGAGCACCGGCCGGCCGGGGACCCTGCCGATACCGACATCCTGCGCCCGATAGAGCAGTTGTGCCGTCTCCAGCCCCGGCGCGAGAGCGGCCGGCGCGAGGCCGAGTGCGCCGTACATCAAGGCATCCGCGGTGCGCGTCACCGGAATGAGGTTGGCGGGCGGCGTGCCGAGGAACGTTGCGACGAACGTCGTCGCCGGCTTGCGCAGCAGGACGATCGGCGCGCCGAACTGTTCGACCCGGCCATTGTTCAGCACCGCCACGTGGGTCGCCATTGTCATCGCTTCGACCTGGTCGTGCGTCACATAGACCGAGGTCGCGTCGGTGGCGCGGTGAATGCGCATCAGCTCGCTCCGCATCTCGATCCGCAGCTTGGCATCGAGGTTGGACAGCGGCTCGTCGAACAACAGGATCGACGGTTTGGGCGCAATGGTTCGGGCGATGGCGACACGCTGCTGCTGGCCACCGGAAATTTCGGCGGGATAGCGATCGCGCAACGTGCTGATGCCGAGCAAAGCCAGCACTTCGCTGACCCGAGCCTCGCGCTGCTCGCGGTTCCACTTGGCGACTTTCAACGGCCAGGCGATGTTGTTGGCGACCGTCATGTGCGGCCACAGCGCGTAGCTCTGGAACACCAGCCCGGCATTGCGCTGCCGCGGATCGGCCACCACCCCACCGGTGCCGCTCGACACGGTCTTGCCGAGAAAACCGATGCTGCCTGCGGTTGGTGCATCGAGCCCGGCCAGCATGCGCAGCAAGGTGGATTTGCCGCACCCGGAGGGCCCGACCAGCACCAGGAATGAGCCCTTGGGCACGGCGATATCGACATGGTCGACGGCGGTGAAGGCGCCGAACTTCTTGACGAGGCCATCGATCCTGATGGCGTCGTCGATGCTGGTAGCGGAATGGTCGATCATGAGGGTTTCCATTTCTGGACGCGCGCCTGCAGGGCCTGGGCGACCAGGGACGCAGCGAGGCAGATCACGAGGATGAGCAGGGTGATGGCGTTGGCGAACTGCATGAAGCCTTCCGACGCATAGCGGTAGGCCAGCATCGACAGCACCGGCGAGGTCGCACTGAACAGCAGCACCACCAGCGACAGGTCTCGGACCATCTTGACGAACACCAGGATGGCGCCGGCGAGGAGCCCGCGGATGGCCAGCGGAAAGACGATGACCAGCATGCGCCTGATGGCGCCGGCGCCGGTGAGCCGGGCGCTCTCCTCGATATCGGCCGACACCTGCCCCAGCACCGAGCGGCCGGACTGCACGGCATAGGGGAGGTTGTGCGCCGCGGCGGCGATGACCAGCAGCGTGAAGGTGCCGTAGAGCGAGGGGAACGGCCCGATCGGAGCGGCGAACAGCGCGATATAGGCGGCGGCGAAGGCGATGCTGGGCACCAGCAGCGGCATGAACGCCAGCTGGCTCAGCGCCGTTGCCAGCAGCGTGCCCTTGCGGCGGACGATGGTATGGGCCAGCGCCAGCCCTAGCACCATGGTGATGATGGCAACGCTGACACCGAGCTTGATGGTGTTCCACAGCGCATCGAGCAGCACCGGATTGCGGAAGATGCCGGCCTGGCCCTGGGCGATCTGCCCGCCGGCTTCGCCGACCCAGAAATGCAGCGTCCAGTTGGAGAACAGCGCACCGCTTTGCGGGGCGAGGCTCGACAGCGCCAGGACCAGCACCGGCACCACGGTGGTCACCACCCCCAGCACCATGGCGAGCCCGAACAGCGGCCAGCGCCACAGGCCAAGGGTAAAGCGCTTGGTACGCCCGCCCTTGCCGGTAACGGTGATGAAGGCCTTGCGGCCGGAAACCAGCCGGTCGGAGAAGAACAGGAAGGTTGCCGAAACCAGGATCAGCAGCAGCGCCAAGACGAAGCCGCGCTCGTTGTTGCCGGTCTCGATCATGCCGAACAATCGGGTCGACAGCGTCTGCATGCGCACCGGCAGGCCGAGCAGCGCCGGCGCGGCGAAGTTGGCCACGGCGCCGGCGAAGGTCAGGGATGCAGCCGCGATCAGCGCCGGCGTCACCACCGGCAGGATGATGCCGAAAAAGATCCGTGGCCGCCTGGCGCCGGCCATCTGCGCCGACTCGATCAGGTCCGCCCCGACCGAACTCAGCGCCGCGGCAATGATCGTGTAGGCCAGCGAGTAGTAGTGGGCGACGAGAACAATCAGGGTCGGCGCCAGCCCCCAGGCCAGCCAGTCGGGGATGGCGATGCCATTGGCTTCGAAGAAACCGACCGAGCCGCCGAGCCGCGAATTGCGGAACAGCGTGCCCCAGGCCAGCGCCGCGGCAAAGCTCGGGATCATGAACGGCAGCGTCGACAGCACGCCGAGTATGCGGGGCGCCGGAACATCGGTCAGCACCACCAGCCAGGCGAGGAAGCCACCCAGCAGTAGGCAGCCGATCGCCACGCCGAAGCCGAGCAGCAGCGTGTTGAGCAATGGCCGCCACCAGAGGTTTTCCGACAGCGGGCTGGCGAGCACCGCCTGCCACGCGGCGAGGCCCTCGGGGCTCAGCGTCACGAGGATAATCTTGATCAGCGGCGCGATCACCAGCACGGCGACCACGGCGATCAGAAGCAGGGGCGTGACGGTTTCGGATCGGAGCAGACGGCTGCCCGACGTGAGGGTAAGCGGTTTCGATGTCATGGTCTTTGCCTCGGCGGGGGCCGGCACGCCCCTGGAGCATTTCAATGAAATGTTCCAAGTCTTTGATTTGGTCGCGCTTTCGAACCGGAAAGGTCTGCGACCTTTCCTGAAAGCGCTCTGGGGCATGCCGGCCGAACGCACTATTGCAAGGTGATGATCAGGTCGGCGATGCGCCGGCGGGCTGCCGCCGTGGCGGCCGGATCGATGGTCCAGGCCTTCAGGTCTTCGAGCGGAACCGAGTCCGGATCGTCGGAGATGGTGCTGCGCGTGGCGTAATCGCCGGGGACGTTGAACGGCGCGAAGCCCGGGCCGCCGCTGGGGCTGTCGTCACCAAACATGAAGTCGATCAGCAACCGCGCTGCCGCCGGGTTCGGCGCCTTGTCGGCGATGGTCAGCACGGCCGGAAACAGGATGCCGTTTGCCGGGACGACATTGTTGGCGATCTGCAGGGCCCAGCCCTCGTCCTCGTTGTCCCGGCGATCCGAGTAGGTGCCGAACCCCACCGGAGGGGCGACAGCGGTCTTGTCGCCCACCGACTTGTTCAGCACGTCGCTGTTGGCGACGAGGATCAGGTCGTTCTCGAACAGGTCGCGCACATACTGCTCCCCTGCTCCCTGCAGGTCATCGTCGACGACGATCGGCTTGCCGAACTGCGCTTCGTAGGCGGCGGCCATCTCGTCGGGCCGCAGCGCAATTTCGGTCAGGAGGTCGAGCAGTTCGCCGCGCTGGCTTGGATCCACCATCAGCACCTTGCCGCGCCACTCGGGCAGCGTCAGCGCCCAGAGGTTCGTGACCGGTGAGCCGTTCGGATAGGCGGCCTCGTTGTACATCAGCACCTTGGTGGAAAGCCGGTGCACGGTCAGGGGCGCCTTGAGGGCGTCGGTGAGGTCGGCGGCAATCCGCGGCGGGACGTAGTTGTGGACCCGGCCTTTGCCCAGCAGCTCGTCGTAAACCACCGGGGTGTCGGCGAGGTAAAGCACATCGACGGCAAAGACCCCGGCCTCCTGTTCGGCCACGACGCGGGCGATTTGCTTGGTCGAGCTGAGATCGACGCTGACCAGATCAATGCCGGGATATGCAGCCTCGAACGCCGTCTCCACCCGGGCAATGCGGCTCGACAACGAGAACACCGTCAACTGGCCTTCCTTGAGCGCCAGCGGCAATAACTGCTCCGGTGTCATCGCATCGAGCGCTGCGAGCCCCTCCTGGCTCGTGGCGTCCTGCGCCAGAGCCACGCCCGGCAGACCGGTGGCGGCCACCAGCAGAGCCGCCCTTATCACGTTCAACATCTTGGTCCTCCTCAGGTTTCGTCGAAGCTGCTGAACAGCTCCGACAGTTTTTCCAGTTTGCCGATCATTTGATTTTCATGCCGCCCGGCGATCGTCAGCAGGATGCCGTTGACGATGGCGAACGGCACTGTCGGCGTCTGGAATTCGCTTCCCGACCGGCCGCGTGGGGCGGCCAGCATCAGGTCGGCCTTGGGCTCCATCATCGGGCCCGCCAGGTCGGAGACGAGGATCGAGGTGGCCCCCACCTGAGCGGCGTGCCGCATCAAGGCCGCGTAACTTTCGGGCTGCTTGCGGAACGCCAGGGCGATGATCGCGTCGCCCGCCTCGAGGCTGACCAGCCGTTCGGCAACATCCCGGCCTCGCCCGGTCAGGGCGATGGTCGTCATGCCGAAGCGGTCGAGCCGCCGCTGCAGGAAGGTGGCGACCGACAGGGCGTGGCCCTGGCCGAAGATGAAAACCCGCTTGGCGCCGAACAGCAGGTCGGCCGCCCGATCGATTTCCGCCTGCGATACGGCCTGCGCCAGCCCATCCAGCGCCGCGATCTCCATCGCGATCAGATCAGCCAGATAACCGCCATGCTCGACCTTGGAGACCGAGCGCCGCATCCGGTCGGCAGCGTCCTGTCCTTCGACCAGCTCGCGCTGCAACTGCGCCCGCAACTCGGGATAGCCCTTGTAGTCGAGCTTCTGCGCCAGCCGCGTCGCTGTCGCTTCGTGGACATTGGCGCGCTCGGCCAGTTGCGGACCCGACAGAAATGCCGTCTCGGCGCGATTGTCCAACAGCACGTCGATGATCTTCCGATCAGTCTCGGTCAACCGGGATGACTGTTTTTTGATGCGGTCGAGGATGTTCATGGGGCTCGGCAACACTCCTTGCAGAATCATTCTTGCCTGCAAAGATCATTGCTGTCAACTGTGGTTGCAATGACGGCTTGGCGCGCCACACGACAGGATCGCGAGTTCGGGCTCGGGATTGACCCTGCTGCAGCGGATGCTCGCGCTGAGACATGCGGCCAGAAGGCCGGGAACGGCAAACGTCGCGACCGCGCCGGCAAGTGTCAGGCCACAAGATCTGCAGGAAAAATGGTGCAGCGGGCGCAAAATACAGTAACTATGTTTCTCAGCGTTCGCTGGTTACTGCAGTGTTGTCAGCCTTGGAGCCTTCGAGATGCCCAAGAACATCGTGATCCTGCTGGACGGCACGTCCAACGAGATCTCGGCCAACCGAACCAATGTGCTGCGGCTTTACGGGACGCTCGAAAAGAGCGCCGCGCAGCTGGTCTATTACGATCCGGGGGTCGGCACATTCGGGGCCGAGGGCGCCTGGCTCAGCTTCTGGCGCAAGGCGGTCGAGATCTGGGGGCTGGCGACCGGCTGGGGCCTCGATCAGAACGTCAAGGAGGCCTACTGCTTCCTCGTCGAGAACTACGATCGTGGCGGCAAGGATGGGGAGCGCGACAGCATCTACCTCTTCGGCTTCAGCCGCGGTGCCTACACCGCCCGCGTGCTGGCTGGTTTCATCAACGCGGTCGGCCTGCTCGAGGCGCGCAACCTCAATCTGCTCGATTATGCCTACCGCGCCTACAAGGCCATTGGCGAGAAGCCGGAGACTTTTGCCGAAGTCAGGCTCTATGAGCGCATCCTGGCTCCCGACCGTCCGCCGATCCGTCTGCTCGGGCTGTTTGATACGGTCGCCTCGGTGATCGAGCATGGTCGCTATGGGCCGCAATTGCGCTCGCACGCCTTTACCCGCACCAATCCGAGCGTCGAAAGCGTCAGGCACGCCGTGGCCATCGATGAGCGCCGCTCGCTGTTCCGCCCGCAACTCTGGCCCGCCGGCGGCCAATATCTCGGCAATCCCTTCAACCACAGCGCGCCCAGGCCGCAGGACGTAAAGGAAGTCTGGTTTGCCGGCGGCCACGGCGATGTTGGCGGTGGCTATCCCGAAGCCGAAAGCGCCCTGGCCAAGGTGCCGCTGGCGTGGATGATCGACGAGACCGGCGCGCTGGGGCTGCGGTATCGGACGCAGACGGTCAACGACATCGTGCTCGGCACCAATCCCGCCAAGCCCGGCTATGCCCGCCCCGACACGCTCGCCAGGGCGCATGATACCCGCACCTGGCTCTGGGCACTGCTCGAGGTGATCCCGCGGCGCGGACCTGGCGGGTGGTTCCTCCCGCTGTTCTCGCGCCGCCCGATAGCTTCGACAGCCAGCATCCATCAGTCGGTCTTCGATCGCGCCGCCGCCGGTATCGCGCTCTCTCCGAACGTGCCGCCTGGGGCTGCCCCGCCGATCGCGGCACCGCCCGCAGCCGGCGCCGCACCGACGCCCGCAGCCCGCCGGGCCCGCGCCGCCCGGCCGATACGGAAATAGCCGGACAGCGAGACCAAAGGTCCGTTGACGCATCAGGAGTAACGGCAGGCCTGCGCTGCTACTGACACCGATCCACAGCAGCTCGCACCAATAAGCGATGCTCTGATGTCAGTTTACCTTGCCGATGTTTGCGACTAGTCTTCCGTGCGTCGGCGACGTCAACAGAACTGCAAGCTACGCTGGAGCTTTCCATGCCGGATGAAACCTATAGCGTGGCCGATCTCGCGGAAATGTCGCAGGAGCAACTCGACGAGTTGTTCTCCGCGCGTCCGCCGGGTCCTGTTCCCAATGGCGAGGCCGTCGGTACGGCTATCGTCGCGCCCGGCCTGCCGTTCACGCTCGACATCGCGGCCTTCATCAACGTCTTCGCCTGGCAGGGCAAGATCTTCGATGCCCCGGCCGGGCTGTTGCGCAACCGCATCCTGGCCTTGGGGTTCGATGCCATCGTTGCCAGGGTCTACATCGACAAGAGCTGGCTCGACGGCAAGGATTGCATTGTTCTCGACTATGCCGAGACCTCGATCATCGCCCAGTGGGTCCGCGACGAGATGCGCATGATCCAGCCGGGTCTCTACCTGGGCAAGGTCTACTGGGATGGGGAGAGGCTCATCGACTTCGCGCTGGAATTCCCCACCGCGCCCTGATGATCCGGCAGCACACGTTCATGATCGTGGCGCCGCTCGACGCGGCGCAAATCGCGCCAGTGCGGGCGCTGCTCACCCAACTCAACCACGCACCTGGCGTCATCGACCCGCACAACCAGTTGGTGCCGTTCGCCAGGTTTCCGCGGCTCCATTTCGCCCGCTTCGTCGTGCTCGACGATCCCGGCAAGACCGACCTTGCCGAGCTCGGGCTCGACCTTCCGCCGGCGCCGGTGCTGCTCGCTTTCCTCGGCGATTGCGATGGCTCGAACGAGGCGCTGCTTGACGAGATGGTGGCGCTGGCGGGGCCGGGCCTGATCCAGATCTTCTCGCACTGTCAGGGCTTTGCCACCACCACGCCGCTCGGCAGCTGGCTCCGGGCGCACAATGTCGCGCCGACGGTGCAGTACGGCAACTGGCCGGGGCGCACCGTGCAGCAGATCCGTGAGGAAGCAGCGCTGCGCTCGGCCTTGCGGTCCTATCTCGACAATGTGCCCGGGGCGATGTCGCCGACCGAGATCAGGCAGCAGCTGCAACGGCAGGTGCAGGAGAACGGGCCGGCCCTCAGCCCGGTTACCCCGCCAGGCTTTCTCGATCGGCTGCCGCTCTACCTCGAGGCGGCAATCGCGCTGCTTGTCGGGCTGGCGCTGCTGCCGCTGCTGATCCTGGCGCTACCCTTCTACCTGATCATCCTGCGCCGCCTCGAAACCTCCGACCAGCCGCTGACGCCGCGGCCGAGCGCCGCGCACAGCGCGGCCCTCAGCGCTATCGAGGATCACGACGTCTCCAACCAGTTCAGCGCCTATGGCACGGTGAAGCCCGGCCTGTTCCGTTCGCTCACCCTGCGGGTCGCGCTCTTCATCGTCGGTCTGGGGGCCGCTCTGCTCTATCCGTGCGGCAGGCTGGCGCGTGTCGGCTCGATCCATTTTGCCCGCTGGGTCTACCTCGATGGCGGCAAGCGGCTGCTCTTTGCCAGCAACTATGACGGTAGCCTCGAAAGCTACATGGATGACTTCATCAACAAGGTGGCATTCGGGCTGAACCTGGTGTTCAGCAACGGCGTCGGCTACCCGCGTACGCGCTACCTGATGCTGGACGGGGCCAAGGACGAGCAGGCCTTCAAGTACTATATCCGCCGGCACCAGCTGGTTACCGAGGCCTGGTACAAGGCCTATCCGGGGCTCACCGCGCACGACCTCGGCACCAATGCCCGGGTGCGGCAGGGGCTCGAAGCCACCCATCTCGATGCTGCGCAACTGCGGCGCTGGCTGGGAGAAATCTGAGATGCCGGCCGAACGCACCGATATCCAGGGCATCGTGCGGAGCGGCTACGGCACGCTGAGCGAGGCGCTGTTCGTCTTGCTCCGCATCAGCGATGCCGTTGCGGCCAAGCGCTGGCTGGCCGCGGCGCCGGTGACCAGTGCCGCGTTCGAGGGGAAGCTGACCGGGGCGTTGCAGGTGGCGCTGACGCCGCGCGGCTTGCGGGCGCTCGGCCTATCGGACGAAGCCGTTGCGCTGTTCTCGCCCGAATTCACTTCGGGCATGGCCGGCGATGCGGGCCGCTCGCGCCGACTGGGCGATGAGGATGTGAACGACCCTCGGCACTGGGCCTGGGGTGGCGCCGCCGACGAGACTGGACTGCTGTTGATGCTCTACGCCGAACCCGGCGGTCTCGCCGCCTGGCGCGACATGGTCGAGACCGAGCATTACCGGCAGGGCTTCGAGGTGCTGCGCGAGTTGCCGACCAGCGACCTCGGCGGGCACGAGCCGTTCGGCTTTGCCGACGGCATCAGCCAGCCGAAGCTGAACTGGGACGCGCCGATCCGCCGGCTTGGCGACGATGTGGCCGAGTACACCAACCGCATGGAACTGGGTGAGGTGCTGCTGGGCTACGGCAACGAGTACGGCCTCGTCACCGACCGGCCGCTGCTCGAGGCGACCGCCGACCCCACCGCAATCCTCGCCGCCGCCGATGGGCGCGCCGACATTGCCTGCAACGGCTCTACCTGGTGCTGCGCCAGCTCGAGCAGGACGTCGCAGGGTTCTGGCGCTTCGCCGATGCGCATGGCGGCCAGGCCTTCGCCGAGGCGATGGTGGGCCGGACGATGTCCGGAGCACCGCTGCTCGCCACCGGCAGGCAGATCGACGGCGTGGAGCAAGGCGACAGCGCCAACCAGTTCAGCTTCGGCGATGACCCCGACGGGCAGCTCTGCCCGGTCGGCGCGCATGTGCGGCGGGCCAACCCGCGCACCGGCGACCGACCGAGCCAGCGCCACGGCATCGGCAGCCTGCTGCAACTGCTGGGCCTCACTGATGAGGGGGCGGCGGGCGATACCGTGGCCGCCAGCCGCTTCCACCGCATCCTGCGCCGCGGCCACTCCTATGGCAGCTATCACGGCGGGCCAGCCACCGCCGCGACCGGGCCGAGCGGGCTCTACTTCATCTGCCTCAACGCCAACATCGCGCGGCAGTTCGAGTTCATCCAGGGCGCCTGGCTGCAAAGCTCGAAGTTCGGCGGGCTGAACGGCGAACGTGACCCCTGGTCGCCACCCGCATGCCGCTGCAGGACGGCTCCGCAACCGACAGTTTTACCCGTCCCCGCGACGGCGCGGCGACACGTGTTGATGGGTTACCCGCGTTCGTCACGATGCGCGGCGGCGCCTATTTCTTCCTGCCCGGGCTGCGCGCACTGCGCTATCTTGCGTCGCTTTAGCTAGAAGCGCTCATCGCCTGTCGGCTCGACATGCGGCATGGCGTTCATCTGTTGCCGCAACTGCGACAGGGCCAGGTAAATGTCGCGCCGGCCGCGGTTCTGGTTGCCGAGCGGGCGATGCGCCGCCACGGCATGCCAGGGATTGTAGGAGAGCCGCGTGGCAAAGCTCAGTTGCGCCGGACTGTCGAACACCTGCTGCGGCAGGATCAGCGTCGCGACGCGGATCGACGGCGACAGCCGCTCGGGCCAACGGATCGAGGCGTCCTCGATCGGCATCCTGTCGGGGTGGGTCTGCAACTGGACGGCGAAGGCAAAGCGCGCCTCGCCACCGCCGAGCGTCCGCGCCATCGCTTCGCGCAGATAGTTGTCGGGCGGCTTGCGCGGCAGGTTGGGCACCTTGCTGCGCGTCGCTCCGATGGGGTGGAGGCTGTAGCGCATGGCCCGCCCCTCACCCAGCAGATAGGGTACGCAGCTCCAGTAAGCGGTCTCGAGCGGGCTCGTCTGGGTGCGCGCCCAGAGGCCCTGCATGACGCCGTCAAGCAGGTGCGTGCCGGTGAGATCGAGGAAATGGAACAGCGGCAGTCCGCGGCCGATCCAGCCCTGCAACTTGGCATTTTCGATCACATCCGGCGTGGTGAAGGTCGGCGTGCTTATGCCGGTGAAGTCCTGCGTGTGGCGCTCGTCCTCCATCAGCTTGTCGCCCGCCACATCCATCAGCTTGATCCCGAAGCTCAGAACGCCGACGTCGTCGATGTCGGGCGGCGAGGCCGGGCCGGGCCCGGCGAACCGCACCCAGGCAGGGTACTCGCGCTCGGTGGCGAAGATGCCGTGCCGAAGCTCAGCGGGCAGGTCCGGCTCGATGACGAAGCGGCCCCGCACCACGCCATGCGTCTTGGTGTTGCCCGCCCGCTCGAACTGGCCGGGGCGGTAATGGCCGCGCATATACTCCGCCATCTCGGCGATTATCGCGGCGATGCATTCCGCCTCACCGGGCAGCACCTGCTCGTGCGCGGGAAGCCGTGACGCTCTCGGTCGGAGGAGCCGCAGCAGTCCCTGCGCGCCGGCCGCCAGCGGCTCGCGCAGCACGGCGTCGAAGCCGGGGCGGATGAACGGATCGATCCGCCGCTCGAGCTTGAGTGCCGTCACCGCCGTGGCGTGCAGCATCCTCAGCATCGCGGCACTCCTCCAGCCCTCGAGCGTTTTCAGGAAAAGTTGCAAACTTTTCCGGTTCGAAAGCGCGACCAATCAAAGACTTAGAGCGTTTCAACGAAACGCTCTAGTGCGCGGGCCCCGACAGTTTGGCCACGACTTCCTTCGGCGCGAACGCCTCGAAGGCCTCGAACAGCAGCCGGCCATCATAGAACTTGTCGAAGTCATCGACGGTGATGGTCTCGCTGCCATGCCGGCGCTGCATCAGCCGGAAGAAGGTGTCCCACTGGCGCCGCGACGTCATATCGAGGGCGTTGCGTTGCTCGAGCAGCGCGATGAAATCCGGCTTGGATACGCCGCCGCCGCTTCCGGCGAGCTGCTGCAGGGCAGCCCGATACGCCTCGAGGCGTTCGTGGTCGATCATGCCGTCGGCATCGAAAATGCCGGTCCGCCGGGCCGGGCGGGTTTTCGCCATTGCCTGCTGCGACAGGGGGACCGCCATCGACGGCAGGTTGGCGCCGAACCGCAGGGCGGAGGCCAGCGTCATCATCACGGCGCGCATCGGGCTCCGCTCCAGCCCGCGCCAGCCTTGCAGGTTCTCCGACAGGCGGGAGTGCTCGATGTCGTCGCCGAGGTTGAAAACGAGGACATGCACCTGCAGGTCGGTCAACCGGGCCGGCACGCCCTCCTCCTGCTGGTCGCCTTCGAACAGCTTCAGCCGCCTGACCTCGGCCGGCGTCAGGCGCCACCCGCTGACGAAGTCCGGATGCTGCGGGCTCGGCCGGCCGGGCCACGGAATCGGGTGGGCGCTGCGAATATCCGCCGCCGCCACCAAGAGGAGCGCGGGGCTCACCCCATCCACCGGCTCGCGCATCACCTCGGAGCGATGGATGCGACCATCGCCGTCGCGATCATAGCGCACCACGGCCTCGCTGAGGTCGACGATAAAACTGCGCTTGCTGGGCAGGTGACGCACGCGGATCAGATAGTGCTCCGCCAGGGCACGCTCATCGAAATGGACGTCGCGCCACGGGTCGCCCAGCCCGGTATCGGCGAGGTCTTCCTTGCCATAGGTGAGGATTTCCGCCAGCGGATGCTCCCCGGGCGCCGTGGCATGGCTGGTGCCCATATACTCGTAGGTGTTCCGGTTGGGCCGGCCCGCGAGGTAGCCGCGCAGCTCCGGACAATGGAGGTGGAGCAGCTTTTCCTTGTTGAAGGCCTCCACCAGGTTGATGGCCGTCCAGCCCACATGCTCAGGCGACCACAACCGGGTCAGGTGCGCCTGCTTGGCGATGCGCGCCGTGGCCTCGAACACGAAGGTCTGGAACCCCGGATTGGTGATGGCGAAGCCGGCGGGCCGATATTGATTGAGCAGCAGCCCCAGCGGCGTATCGAGATCCTCGACGCCCCCCGGATAGTGCCTCTTGAGGGCATCGACCTGAGCCGAGGAGGCTGAGGCATCGGTGAACAGGTCGGCAAATGAGGCAAGCGGCGGCAGGTTGTGCGACCTGAGATAGTCGTTATAGGCCGGCGCGCCGCGCTGCCGGTCCTTGATGATCTCGGCCTCGAACAGGTCGATCATCCCCTCTTCGGTATCCATCCGGCGGAACAGCTCGGCATAATTGCCGGCCACCGGCGCGCCGAGCCGCGTGTGCATCAGGCCGTAAAAGGCAAAGCCCAGCCCGCGCGTGGTGAGGAACCGGTGTCCATCGAGCTCGCGCAGATCCTTGATGTTGATGGCCTCGCTGGTCTGCTTGTCGGTCGGCTCGCCAATCCTGGGGAAATAATGGATATCAGGGATGATGGTGTGCCCGAACCGGTAGGCGTCGGCGAAATTGCTGCCTTTGGCCTCCGGCACGGCGTAATCGAGCTCCTGGTTGGAGACGAGCCCATCGGCAATCGGGTGGTTGCCGCCATAGGGGTCATAGATGCGCTGCCGGTCGGCGGGCTTGTCCCATTCGCGGCGCCCGAAAATGTTGGCATGGAGGCCCTGCACCACCGAGGGGTGGGCAAACACCGCGTCGGTCCAGGGCGCGGTATGGATCTTCACATAGGTCAGCGACACCACCCGCCGGGCGATGTTGAACACCTGATTGTCGGGCCAGTCGGGGTGCCGCTCGCGCAGCACGCCGCAGACCCAGTTGTGGTGGCGCGCATAGAGCGTGTGTTCGGCCTCGAGCGGCGCCGTCATGTTGCGTGCAAAGCCGGTGAGGATCATCTCCTTGCCGGCCTCGTTGCGCTCGGTGGGCAGGAACATGCCGCCCGCGCCGGGCACCAGGTAGAGCCGGCCGTCGGGGCAGGGTTGACCGGTCGCGGGGTCGGTGCGGAGCCGCGCGATCTGCTCGATCGAGCTGCCATAGATCGTGCTCATGTCCCAAGCGCCGGTGACGCCATTCATCCGCCCGTTGCCGTGCCCGCCGAGCGGGTGCATGGCGTCGGTGCGATAGTGGACATTGGTGATGCCCATCGCCGCTTCGTCGCTGTCGGCCGCGACCGGCACGGGGTGTTTTTTCTGGTCGTCCGGCGCCGTCTGCATGACGTCGTGGACCAGCATCTGGAGGTGCCCCCAGACATGCGCACTGGCCGTCGCCGCCTCGACGATTGCCCCCCGGCGATAGCCGAAATCCCGTGCCAACGCCGCAGCCGCGGGAAGGTCGGCCCGTCCTGAGCGATCGCGGGGCACATAATCCGGCGGCAGGCCGTGAAATGGCACCGAGGTTCCAACCCCGCCCACCCCCCGGTATTGCGGATTATTGCCGCGGCCGTCGGGTGAAAAGCCATGCGGCGAAAAACTCGGACCCTGGTCCTTGTCGTTCTCGGTGACGCCCGGCGGCAAGCGGGCATGGTCCATCATCCAGTCGCGCCGCGAGGCAAGGTCGGCGAGGCGCAGAACGCCCTTCAGCCAGTCGGGCAGCCTAGTCCAGCGGCCGGTGCTGTCGGGACGCTCCGGCACCAGCCGATTGACCAGCCGGCCAACCGGGTTGAGCGTGTCGAAAACCAGGGCGAAAACCTTGTTCATCACCACATGGCCAAGCGTCTTGGGCGGAATGTAACCGTTCGGCTTTACCCAACCGGTGTCGTCGACCACCCATGCAAAGGCCTCGGCCCAGGCGGCACATGGGAGGGGCTGGTCAGCCGCGCCGCAGTGATGCCGTGCGGGCGCTGCAGATAGGCGCCGTTGCGTGCGGTGCGCTCGCAGTCCTCGCTATGCAGCTGCCATTTCCCGGCCCGTGGATGGGCCGGATCGATGCGCAAGGCGCTCCGATACTGTTCCGCCGCCTCGGCTGGGCGGCCGACCGATCGCAGGCTGTAGGCGAAAAGTTCGTGGTCGGCTGCAGTACTCGTTGTCTGCGTCACCCGCTTGCCGAGCAGGGCAATGGCGAGGCCGTAATTGCCGAACTCGTTGATCGCCCGCAATGGATCATCGGTCAGCGCACCCGGGGTTTGATCGTGCTTGTCCAAGCCATTCATGTCGGTACACCCCTCCGCCCAAAGCATCATAACACTCCGGATGGCGGCTGAACCAGTTATGAACAAAACAATGAAGCGACGGCGACTTCCACGATAATTCAGTGAACCGCCGCCGAAACTCGGCTGCCGCAAGTATCGAGAGATATTGCCGTCAATTTCGAACCATTAGCGCAATAAACTATTGATCGCATTGGTGTATTTATACTTCCAGAATTTTGGCGCCAAGCTTGCCCCGCCACCGGTTTGCGAGCGTTCTCTCCATCCAGCCAGTCAACAGGGCACGCGAACCGGAGGGTGAACGAGGCGCCCCAATGAGAATTGCCAAGCGCTTAGTTGATGTTTGCGACGCAACCTCGACTTGGTCGCGGCCGCTCAAGTTGAGAAAGCGATTTCTCTATCTGCGTTCGTTATGTGACATGGTCGAAAGAGACGAACCACATCCATATGAGAAATCGCTTGCGCAAGATGAGAAAGCGCTTTACCAGTACCCGTGACCGATCGGGGAGGTAACCGACGGCACGCCCGGCGCTAACCCGGCGAACTCATCACATTGCTTCGGGAGGAGAACCGAATGCTCAACAAACCGCTTCTCGGCGGCACGATTCTGGCCGCCTCGATTTCCCTTGCTACGCTCAGCTACGCCACCGACGTCACGCTCTGGATCCGCGCCGATGGCGCGGCTTTCATGCCGCCGCTGGTCGAGGCGTTCAACGCGCAGAGCGCGGACAAGGTCAATCTCGAGATCATCCCCGCCGCCCAGCTGCTGCAGAAATACGCAGCATCGGTCGCTGGGGGCAACGCGCCCGAGGCGCTGTCGCTCGACCTGATCTTCACGCCATCGCTGGCGCAAAAGGGGCAGCTCGAGGATCTCACGGCATGGGCTCAGTCGCTGCCCTACTTCAAGGCGCTGTCGCCGGCGCATCTCAGCGTCGGCAGCTATGAGGGCAAGGTCTACGGTATGCCGTTCGCGGCGGATGCCTCAATCCTGCTGTGGAACAAGACGCTGTTCAAGAAGGCCGGCCTCGACCCCGAGGTGGCACCCAAGAGCTGGGCCGACATCGAGACCATGGCGGAAAAGATTAACGATCCGGCCAACAACGTCTACGGCTACTATTTCTCGGGCGCCTGCGGCGGCTGCGGCATCTTCACCTTCACCCCCTTCGTCTGGGCCGGCGGCGGCGAAATCATGAGCGCCGACGGCAAGACCGTGACGCTCGACTTTCCGCAGCTACGCGATGCCATGAACTTCCATCGGGGCATGGTGGCCAAGGGCCTGCTGCCCGAAGGCGCCGCATCGGACAACGGCGCGAACTTCCTCGCCTTCCAGAACGGCAACATCGGCATCGAGGCACTCGGCGCCTTCGCCATTGGTATCTTCGCCAACAAGCCTGAGCTCGACTACGGCGTCACGCTGATCCCCAACAAGGACGGCACCGCGAATTCCTCGTTCCTCGGCGGCGAGAACCTTGTCGTCACCAAGGGCACAGCGCCCGAGAAGGTCGCGGTGGTCGAGAAGTTCCTCGAGTTCGCGTACTCGCCCCAGAGCCAGGCGGCGGCGGCCAAGCTCGGCAGCTTGCCGGTGCGCACCGATATCGCCGCTGAGGCGCTCGCCGGCCTCGATGTACGCTATGCCGAAGCCGCAAAGGCAGTCGCGATCGGTCGGACGCCGTACTCGACGGCGTTCAACGAGCTGTTCAACGATCCGAACGGGCCCTACGCGCAGTTCATGACCGAGGGCATGTTCGGTGAGGACCTCGACGCGGCCATCGCCAATGCTCAGGCGGGCATGCAGTCAGTCATCGACAGCGCACAATAAGCGCCGCGATGCCCAGCGGCGGGCGCTCCCTCCCAAGTGGCCCGCCGCAACCCCAACGCACACATGCTACCCGCGTCAGTTATCCGTCGCGATCGCCGAGCCATTGCTATGCGCACACAACACAAACAGGCCCTGTTGGGACTAGCCTTCGTATCGCCGGCGCTGGCGATCGTCGCAGTGTTCTTCCTCTACCCGCTGCTGATGACGGCCTGGATGTCGCTCCACGACTGGCCGCTGCTCGGATCACCGGAGTTCACCGGCTTTGCCAACTATGTCGAGATGGCCGGCGACAAGCGCTTCTGGTCGTCGCTGGGCTTCACCCTGACCTATACGCTCGTCGTGACCGTCGCGATCTTTGCGGTCTCCCTGCCGCTGGCGCTGTTCGTCGATCAGCCGCGGCGGTTCATCGGGTTCTACCGCACGGCGTACTTCCTTCCAGTGGTGGTCGGCCTCGGTTCAGCGAGCCTGCTCTGGGTGTGGCTGCTCAACGTCGATAACGGCCTCTTCAGCCCCGCCCTGAAGATGCTGGACCTCGTTGCGCGGCCCAAGCCCCTGCTCGGGCAGTTCGATACCGCATTCATCTCCGTCGTCGCGATGGTGGTCTGGAAGATCGCCGGCTTCACCATGGTGATCCTGCTCACCGGGCTGCAAAGCGTGCCGCAGGAGGTGAAGGAAGCAGCCAGAATCGACGGCGCGGGGCCCGTGCGGGCTTTCGTTTCGATCATCTTCCCGCTGATCCGGCGCACCTTCGCGCTCGCGCTGGTCCTGTCAGTCGCCGGCTCGATCCTCGCCTTCGACCAGTTTTACATCATGACCTCAGGAGGGCCGCGCAACTCGATGATCAGCGCCGTCTACTGGATCTTCAACACGTCGTTCGTGCAGTTCAAGCTCGGTTATGGCGCGGCACTCTCCATCGCGCTGCTGGTGATCCTGCTGGTGCTGAGCGTGCTTCAGCTCTGGCTATTGCGCGATCCGGAGGCCCGGCGATGAGTGCGCTACGTCCGACCGTGAGGGCTGTTGCGTTCCACGGCTTCGGCATGGCCATGGCAGCGCTGTTTCTCGCGCCGCTCGTGTGGACTGCGCTCAGCTCGTTGCGCAAGGGTTCGGAGTCGGGGCAGCCGCCGCTTCCGCCCTGGCCGCAGACGGGAGTGAGCTTCGACAACTATGTGACGCTCGAGCACTTCGGCGCGGGCATCCTGCGCTACAGTACCAACAGCCTCTCGGTGTCGCTCGGCACCGTGGCACTGACACTCGTGATCAGCCTGTTCGCCGGCTACGGCTTCTCGCGGTTCCGCTTCCCGGGCAAGAACCTGATCTTCGTCCTGATCATGACCACCATCATGATCCCGTTCCAATCGATCCTGACGCCGTTGTTCGTGATGCTGTCTCGGCTGGGGCTGCAAAACACGCACCTGGGGCTGGTGCTGGTCTACACCACGTTACAGCTGCCGTTCTCGGTGTTCATGATGCGCAACGCCTTCGACGCAGTACCCACCGAGATCGAGGAAGCGGCGCGAATGGACGGCGCGTCGACCTGGGACATGTTGGGTCGGATCATGCTGCCGCTGGTGCTCCCGGGCATCATCACCGTGGCGATCTTTGCCTTCCTCAACTCGTGGAACGAGTTCCTCGCGGCGCTGATCTTCCTGACCGAGGACGACAACTACACCTTGCCGGTGATGATGTCGGCCGTACGTGCGGGCCGCATGGGTTCGGTCGACTGGGGCGCGCTGCAGGCCGGCGTCACGGTGATGATGCTGCCCTGCCTCGTGATTTTCCTTCTCCTCCAACGCTACTACGTGCGCGGCCTCACCGCTGGCGCGGTGAAATAGGTTTTGCCATGACCAAACATGTTGCCCCTTCGCCTGTGACGCGCCGGTTCCGGCCTCCCGCGGTCCCGCAGGTCGAAGTGCGCGGGTTCTGGGGCGAGCGCGCCGACGTGGTCGCCGACCGAACCGTCCACATCCTCTACGATCGGTGCGTTGCCGCCGGCATGTTCGACCAGATCGATATCGACCGGCCGTCTCCCGGTAAGGTCGTTTCGTATGACGGCGGGCTGATGACTTCGCAGATGTTCTGGGATTCGGACTTCGGCAAGATCATCGAGACGGCAGCCTATTGCCTCTACCGGCGGCCCGATCCGGAGCTCGAGGCCAAGGTCGATGCGATCGTCGAACTCTACGGCAAGCTGCAGCAACCCGACGGCTACCTCAACAGCTGGTTCCAGCGGATCGAGCCGGGCCTGCGCTGGACCAACCTGCGCGATACGCACGAACTCTACTCGGCCGGACATTTGATCGAAGGGGCGGTGGCCTACTTCCAGGCCACCGGCAAGCGGAAGCTGCTCGACATCATGTGCCGCTATGTCGATCACATCGCCGCCGTGTTCGGCCCCGGCGAGGGACAGGTGCACGGCTATGACGGGCACGAGGAGATCGAGCTGGCGCTCGTCAAGCTGGCGCGGGTCACAGAGCGGAAAGACTATCTCGAGCTCGCCAAGTTCTTCGTGGACGAGCGCGGCCGGCAGCCGCACTTCTTCGACCTCGAGGCTCGCCAGCATGGCCGCGACCCAGGGACTACCACTTCAAGACGCATGAGTTCAGCCAGTCGGCTGTCCCCGTGCGCGAACAGCGCCGCGTCGTCGGGCACGCCGTGCGGGCGATGTACCTCTATGCCGGCATGTCCGACATCGCGACGGAGTTCCACGATGCCGCGTTGGAGCAAGCGCTGGAAGCGCTTTGGGATGACCTCACGGGCAAGAAGATGTTCGTCACCGGCGGCATCGGACCCTCGCGCACGAACGAGGGATTCACTTTCGACTACGACTTGCCCAATGCCAGCGCCTATGCCGAAACCTGCGCGGCGGTAGGGCTGGTGTTCTGGTCAAGCCGCATGCTTGGCCTCGGGCCGAACCGCAAGTATGCCGATATCATGGAGCAGGCGCTCTACAACGGCGCGTCCTCCGGCCTGTCGCTCGACGGCACCCGCTTCTTCTACGAGAACCCGCTGGCGAGCCGCGGCGATCACTTGCGCTGGCAGTGGCATCGCTGCCCTTGCTGCGCCCCCAACATCGCCCGGCTGACGGCGTCGATCGGCAGCTACATGTACGGCGAGGGCGGCAGCGAAATCGCCGTCCACCTCTACTGCGACAGTGCCGCGACACTTCGCGTCGGCGGCCGAAACGTGCGGATCATCCAGTCGACGCAGTATCCGTGGCAGGGCGCCGTGCGGTTGGAAGTTGCGCCGGAGCTGCCCAGTCGGCTCACCCTCAGCCTGCGCATACCGGGCTGGAGCCCTAGCTACACCGCGAGGCTCAACGGCGAGCCTCTCGTTACGCCCCTGCAGGAAGGCTACCTGCGCATCGACCGAGAGTGGCGGCCGGGCGACACAATCGAGCTTGAGTTCGACATGGCGGCACAGGAGTTGTTCGCCCACCCCGCTATCACCGAAGACAGCGACAGGGTGGCCATCCGTCGCGGGCCCCTGATTTATTGTCTGGAGTCGGCCGACAACGAGGGGGCGATCTCGGCTCTTTCGTTGGCGTCGCCCATCGTCGCAGTCGCGGCCCATATCCCTGAGTTGGCGCCTGAAGCTATCGCGCTGCGGCTCGCCGGAACACGAGACGACGTATACGACTGGCGGGGCACGCTGTACCGCAGCAGCCCTGCCGTCGCGAAACCGGTGACCTTGACCGCCATCCCCTATTTTGCCTGGGCCAATCGCGACCCCGGTGAAATGAGCTTGTGGCTACGCCGGACAACTGTGCCTGCTGCAGCAGTTGTGCCGGATGCCTGATTTGTGAAAGCCTGAGGCGACACACCTGCCTCTGGCAATTCCGAGACCCACCCACGCCGCATGGCCATCAAGAAGCAACCATCGCAAGCCCGAAGCGGCCCAATCACGTTGAAGGATGTGGCTGAGGTCGCCGGCGTGAGCCTTGCCACCGCCTCCAAGGCACTCAACGACACCGGCCGCATGAAGCCGGAGACGCGCGAGCGTGTCGCCCGCGTCGCCAAGTCGCTGAACTTTCGGCCCAACAGTATCGCGCGGAGCCTGTCGTCAAAGCGCAGCTTCACTATCGGTTTCCTCAACAATGACCTCACGGGCCGCTTGACGCTGCCTGTGATGGCGGGCGTCACCAACGCGCTGTTCGATCAGGGCGTATCGGTGTTCCTGTGCAGCACGGAGGACAACGCCGCGCTGGCACGGCGTCACGTCGAGGCCATGGTCGAAAAACGCGTCGACGGGATCATCGCGGCGGGCAAGCGAACCGACCGGCAGGTGCCTGTCGAGCTCAGCGGCCTCGGCATTCCGGTGGTCTACACGATCGTCCAGCCGGAACCGAACGGGGTCTGCTTCGTCGCCGACGACGAAGGCGGTGCCCGTATGGCGACGCAATACCTCATCGACCGCGGCCGCCGGCGGATCGCCCATGTCACCGGCCCCTCCAACTTCCGCGTCGTGCACGAACGGGCGCTCGGCTATAAATCCGCATTGCTCGCCGCAGGGCTGAAGGAGCCCGAAATCGGCGTCGTCATGGACGATTGGTCCGAGCGGGTGGGCCACGACGCCGTGCGGCTGTTTTTTGATGGCGCGATGCAACCGCCCGACGCCTTCTTCTGCGGCAACGACCAGATCGCCCGCGGCGTGATCGACGCCCTCACATTACGCGACGTGCGCGTACCCGCCGACGTTTCCGTCGTGGGCTTCGACAACTGGCATTACCTGGCCGAAGAGACGCGTCCGCCTCTCACCACAGTCGACATGAATCTCGAGCAGTTGGGCAGGACAGCTGGCGAGACGCTGTTGCGCATGATCGCTGGCCAGCACATCGAACCAGGGACACGGAAGCTCGGGTGTCGTCTCGAAGTGCGAGGCTCGGCGTAGATGCCGGGAGGTGGACGGCTATCATGTCGGGAGCGCCTGTTGTCGCGCTGGATATCGTGAAGTCCTCCACGAGCTGGCGCTGGAATGAAGCGCCCTAATGCCAAGTGCGACATAGCCCACTGAGAGCTGCTCCAAGTGCATCGCGAATTCGGCGTCGGCTTTCGCTGTCTGCCGCCGGCTACGCGCGGACGAGGGCGCGAACAGGGGTCGGGGCTGGCCTTGCAGAGGCCAGAAACACCTAAAATATCAGGGATTTAGTGGCGGAGAGGGAGGGATTTGAACCCCCGATGGAGTTGCCCCCATGCCGCATTTCGAGTGCGGTGCAATCGACCACTCTGCCACCTCTCCGCGAGGTCGAACACGCGTTACCGCGGCTGGTCGAGACGGGCGGGCTTATGGCATAGCATGATCGAGGCTGCAACACTCTTTGGCTCACCCGCTGCATGACTTTCCACTCTTCGTTTACGGCACGCTGTGCGACCCGGATTTACGTGCTGCCGTGCTCGGCCGTACGCTGCCTCCTGGGGCCGTGCATGCGGCCCGTGCCCCGGGGTTTCGCGCCGTGCATTATCCCGGTCGCATCTATCCGGCGCTGCTCAGGGCCCCTGGCGCCGCAGCCGAGGGGCTATTGCTGCTCGGCCTGACGCCGTTCGAGAGCGACCTGCTCGACGCCTTCGAAGGCGATGAGTACCGTCGCGGCCCGGTCGCCGCGATGCTCGAGGAGGAGCTGCACGAGGCCGACGCCTACCTGCCGACGATTGCCATCGCCGCCGCCGCACCGGCATGGACGCTGCACCTCTGGCAGGCCGAGCACAAGCTGCGCGTTCTCGCCTCCGAGGCAGCCAACGCCGACGAACTGCGCCAACGCCTGATCGCCATCCGCCCGCACTAGAGCGCCTTCAGGAAAAGTTGCAGACTTTTCCGGTTCGAAAGCGCGACCAAATCTAAAAACCTGGAGCATTTCAACGGGTCAACGAAACGGTGAAATGCTCTAAGATGATCGATGCTTGAGGCATGACCATGCCGAACCGCCGTGCGGCTCGGCAGCTGGTACTGAGCAGCGCCAACCCTCGTCCACGCGGCCTTACTCCTGTCGGTTTTCCCACGATAAGGCCGCTCGAATTGCGTGCGGCGACTGCTGCGCGCATTTTTGGTTTGTTTCAACCGCTGTCCGAGGCTGCCGCCAAACCCCGTGTTTGGCAGCCTATCTCGAAGCCCGCAGGATCAGGCATCGCCTGCGGCGCCACAGGGCGCGATAACGAAGAGGTCCGGGAAACCCCCGGGACGACAATGACGTTTGCAGTGATCAAGACCGGCGGCAAGCAGTACAAGGTTGCCGCCAATGATGTGGTGAAGATCGAAAAGATCGACGCGCAGCCGGGCGACGTGGTCACCTTCGACCAGGTCCTGATGGTTGGCGAAGGCGATGCCGTCACCGTTGGCGCGCCGCTCGTGGAAGGTGCCCTGGTCGCCGGCCAGTTCATCGCCACCGAAAAAGAGCGCACCATCATCATCCTGAAGAAGGAGCGCCGCCAGCACTACGATCGCCGCAACGGCCATCGTCAGCGCCTGTCGACCGTGCGCATTACCGAAATCCTGACCGGCGGCAACAAGCCGACCACCAAGGTCGACGAGATCGCCAAGGCCCGCGCCGAGAAGCGCGCTGCCGCCGCTGCGGCTTCGGCCACCGTGACCGAGGCCCCCAAGGCTGCCGCGAAACCCGTTGCAAAGAAGGCCCCGGCCAAGAAGGCGGCTCCGGCTGCTGACGCGACCGAGACCAAGGCTCCGGCCAAAAAGGCTGCCGCTCCCAAAAAGGAAGCCGCGCCCAAGGCCGAGAAGCCCGTTGCTGACAAGAAGCCGGCTGCCAAGAAGGCAGCTCCCAAGGCTGACAAGGAATAAGGAGAGTAACCGATGGCACATAAGAAGGCAGGCGGTTCCTCCCGCAACGGTCGCGATACGGCTGGCCGACGTCTCGGCGTCAAGAAGTTCGGCGGCGAAGCTGTGGTCGGCGGCAACATCATCATCCGTCAACGCGGCACCAAGTGGCATCCGGGCACCGGCGTCGGTATGGGCATCGACCATACCATTTACGCCCTTATCCCAGGCACCGTGGCATTCAAAACCCGCGCCAACGCCAAAGTCTTCGTGTCGGTACTCCCGGCAGCAGAAGCAGCAGAATAACCCGGTGAGGCCTAGCAACCCCTGCCGGAGACCAGCTCCCCGGCAAGGCGACTAGGCAGTCGACCGCGCGACAAAGATCCAAGGGGAGCCGGAATCCGGTTCCCCTTTTGTCTTTTTCGTCGTGAGGGCGGCTGAAAATGAGACTGTATGACTCCTACCGGATCGGCGACCGCGCCGGTTCACTCCTCGCAATTCTCGGCAACGGCCGGCATGCTGCCGTCATCGAGAACGCGCTCGACAACATCTCTCCTGCGGCGCGCGAGCTCTATCGCAGCGAAGCCTATGACCCGGTCTCCGAACTGGGCTCACTCGGCATCGCCGCCACCCCGCTCGACCTGCGCGACTATTTCGGTGATCCCGAGGGCCTGCGCGCCCGGCTGAGCCAGTTCGATCTCGTCTGGGTCACCGGCGGCAATGCGTTTGTGCTGCGCCGTGCCATGAAGCAGTCGGGATTCGATGACGTGATTGTCGACATGCTCGACAATGACGAGATCGTCTATGGCGGTTTCTCGGCCGGCGCTGTGGTGGCGGCGCCCAGCCTCGAGGGCATTCATCTGATGGATGACCCCGATGAGGCGCCCCCCGGCTACGACCGCGAGACCATCTGGGATGGCCTCGGGCTGATCGACCACGCCATCGTACCGCACTACCGCTCGCCGCATTCGGAAAGCCCGGCGGCCGAGCGGGCCGTCCGGCACCTCTGCAGCCGCGGCCTCCGCTATCGCGCGCTGCGCGATGGCGAGGTGATTGTCTGGACCGAGAACCGTCAGGCCTCGGTCGATCCGACGCGGAGGATCGCGTGATGGCGACGCTGGAGGACGACGACGATTTCGTGCCCCGGCGGCGGACCCAGCTGATGGGCCCCGCCGCCCAGGCCAAAGCCCTGGCCGAGGCAACGGCGAAACTGGCGGCTCGCCGCCAGCGCGATGCCCTGCCGCATCGCATCGAGACGGCGCGGCTGGTGCTGCGTGCCCCGATCCGCGGCGATGTCCCCGAGCTGGTGAAGCTCGCCGACAACCAGGCGATCGCCGATAAACTGTCGCGTCTGCCGCATCCCTATACCCGGGCCGACGGCATTGCCTTCATCGAGATCATCGCGCAGCGGCCCGACGAGCGGCCCTATGCCATTACCCTCGACGACCAGTTCATCGGCGTGGTCGGCTTCCACCTCGTCGTCGGGCAGTTGCCCGAGATCGGCTACTGGCTGGGCGAACCCTATTGGGGCCGCGGGCTGATGAGCGAGGCGGTGAAAGCCCTGATCGAGGCCGCCTTCGCCACGCATTTGTTCCCCGCATCAGGGGGCGGGCCCTTGCCAGCAATGCCGGCTCGCTCAATGTGATGCAGAAGGCCGGCTTTATCCGCGTCGGCGAAGGCCCCGACCCCGCCGGCCGGGACCGGCCGACCGTCTATCTCGAGCTGGAGCAGCCGAAATGGAGCTGACCCTCAAGGCCGGAGCGTGGGGACCCCCACCCCTGTCCCCTCCCCGCAAGGGGGAGGGAGACCCTCACACCAGCACCGCGGTACTTCGTCTCCCTCCCCCTTGCGGGGAGGGATCGAGGGTGGGGGTCAGCCCGCGCCGGCTCTGCATTGGAACCTCGCTATGGACGTAACGCTCCGCACGCCGCGCCTCACGCTCCGCCAGCCGGTGCTCGATGATGCCTCACGCATTGCCCGCTTCCTCGACAATTTCGCCGTCGCCGGCAACCTCAGCCGCGTCCCCTATCCCTATCGGCTGGCCGATGCCAAGGCTTGGCTCCGCACCTGGCGGCCCGACACCCCGGCCGGCGAAACCGGCTTCATGATTGATCTCGACGGCGAGGGGGTGATCGGCAATGTCGGCTTCCACCGCGACATCGAGGGCACGGTGATCGGCTATTGGCTGGCGCAGCCGTTCTGGAACCGCGGGCTGATGAGCGAAGCGGTGCGCGCCAGCCTCGACTGGTACTTCGAGACCACCGCGGCCCCGAGCCTCGCCTCCGGGGTGTTTCACTTCAACAAAGCCTCGCTCGCCATCCAGAAGAAGGCCGGATTCGTCGAGATCGGCACCTCATCGCGCCTTTGCCTTGCGCGCGGCGAGGAGGTGCGCCATATCGACACCGAACTGACACACGCCGCCTGGATGGCCCACCGACAGGCCAGCCGAGAGAGTACCAGATGAAATTCCTCGACCAAGCCAAGGTCTTCGTGCGCTCCGGCAATGGCGGTGCCGGCGCGGTATCGTTCCTGCGTGAGAAATTCGTCGAGTTCGGCGGCCCCAATGGCGGCAATGGCGGGCGCGGCGGCGATGTCATCATCCGTTGCGTCGATGGTCTCAACACGTTGATCGACTATCGCTTCCAGCAGCACTTCAAGGCCGACACCGGCACCCATGGCATGGGTAAGGACCGGCATGGCGCCAAGGGCGGCGACGCCATCCTCAAAGTGCCGGTCGGCACCCAGGTGTTCGAGGAAGACGGCGAGACACTGATCGCCGATTTCACCGAGGTCGGCCAGGAGCTGATCCTGCTCGAAGGCGGCAATGGCGGCTTCGGCAATGCCCACTTCAAGACCAGCGCCAACCAGGCGCCGCGCCGCGCCAACCCGGGCCTTGTCGGCACCGAGAAATGGATCTGGCTGCGGCTGAAGCTGATCGCCGATGCCGGCCTCGTCGGCCTGCCCAATGCCGGCAAGTCGACCTTCCTCGCCGCGGTCTCGGCGGCGAAGCCGAAGATCGCCGATTACCCATTCACCACGCTTCACCCCAATCTCGGCGTCGTTTCCATCGGCGAGCGCGACCTGGTGCTGGCCGACATTCCGGGCCTGATCGAAGGCGCGCACGAAGGCCAGGGGCTGGGCGACCGCTTCCTTGGCCACGTCGAGCGCTGCGCCATCCTCGTCCACCTGATCGATGGCACGCAGGAGGACGTGAAGACCGCCTACAAAACCATTCGCGGCGAGCTGGCCGCCTATGCCGAGGAGCTGGCGGAAAAGCCGGAGATCGTCGTCCTCAACAAGATCGATGCGATCGACCCCGACGCGGTGAAGGAAAAGGTGAAAGTCCTGAAGCGCGCCAGCAAGGCCGAAGTCTTCACCTGCTCCGGCGTCACCGGTGAAGGCGTCGATAAGGTGCTCTACCGGATCATCGCGCAGATGGACGCCGACAAGGCCGAGCGCGAAGAACTGGAACGCCGCAAATCCGAGCCCACCTGGGTGCCCTAATGAACCTCGCCCTTCGCAGCGCTTGGCTACCCCTCACCCTGCCCCCCTCCCCAGAGGGGAGAGGGGACGCATGTGGCACTGCCGGCTCACCTATCGCCCCCTCTCCCCTCTGGGGAGAGGGCCGGGGTGAGGGGCGCCTCGCGACGGGTGCTCTCAAATGAGCAACGCCCTCGCGCCCTATCGGCGCATCACCATCAAGATCGGCTCGGCACTGCTGGTCGACGGCCAGACCGGGAAGCTCCGTGCCGCCTGGCTGGCCTCACTCGCCGCTGACCTCGCCGCGCTGAAGGCACAGGGCGTGTCGCTGGTCATCGTCTCCTCGGGCGCTATCGCGCTCGGCCGGCGGCTGCTCAACCTCGATGCCCGCAACCTGCCGCTCGAGCAGAGCCAGGCCGCCGCCAGCGCCGGGCAGATTGCCCTCAGCCAGGCCTGGGCCGCGGCGCTCGCCGAGCACCAGATCGTCACCGGACAGATCCTCCTCACCCCCAACATCACCGAGGAGCGGCGCTACTTCCTCAACGCCCGCACCACCATCTCGACGCTGCTGGGCCTGGGCGCCATCCCGATCATCAACGAGAACGATTCCGTCGCCACCGCCGAGATCCGCTATGGCGACAATGATCGGCTCTCGGCCCGCGTCGCCACCATGATCGAGGCCGATTGCCTGATCCTGCTTTCCGATGTCGACGGGCTCTATACTGCGCCGCCGGCCAAGGATCCGACCGCCGAGCACCTGCCGTTCGTTGCCGCCATCACCCCGGAGATCGACGCCATGGCCGGTGGCGCTACCAGCCATCTGAGCCGCGGCGGCATGACCACCAAGGTCGAGGCCGGCAAGATCGCCACCCAGGCCGGCACCGCGATGATCATCGCCAAAGGCACCGAAGACCATCCGCTGCGCGCCCTGACCGAAGGCGTGCGTCATACCCTGTTCGCCCCCGCCGAGTCCCGGGCGCAGGCGCGAAAACGCTGGATCATGGGCCATCTCGAGCTGCTCGGCGCCATCCATGTCGATGCCGGCGCCGCCCGCGCCCTGCTCGACGGCAGGAGCCTGTTGCCGATCGGCGTCACCCGCGTCACCGGCGAGTTCGGCCGCGGCGACGCCGTCGCCATCCTTGGTCCCGATGGGCGCGAAATCGCCCGTGGTCTCGCCGGCCTCGGCCGCGAAGAGGCCGATCTGGTGAAGGGCAAGAACTCGGCTCGCGTCGCCGAACTGCTCGGCTTCGGCACGCGGTCCGAACTCATCCATCGTGACAACATGGTGGTGCTGATGGGCCTGGAGGCCAAAGTCTGATGAGTGCACAAGGTCTTGTTCAGGACTCAGCCGTCGCCAACGACCTCTCCGCCACGATGCTCGAACTCGGTCGCCGCGCCCGCGCTGCCGCTGCCGTTCTCGCCTTCGCCAGCCCGCAGAGCAAGGTGAAGGCCTTGCACGCCGCCGCCGACGCCATCGACGATCGCCGTGACGACATCCTCTCGGCCAATGCGCTCGATCTGCGCGCCGCCGAGGGCAAAGGCATTTCAAAGGCCTTCCTCGATCGGCTGCAGCTCAACGACAAGCGCATCGACGCGATGATCGAGGGGTTGCGCACCATCGCCGAGCTGCCCGATCCTGTGGGACGCGAGCTGGCGCAGTGGGCCCGCCCCAACGGCATGCGCATCCGCCGCGTCTCGACGCCGCTCGGCGTCATCGGCGTCATCTTCGAGAGCCGCCCCAACGTCACCGCCGATGCCGGCGCGCTGACCCTGAAGGCCGGCAATGCGGTAATCCTGCGCGGCGGTTCGGACAGCGTGAATTCGTCGCGCGCCATTCATGCCTGCCTCGTGACCGGCCTCAAGGCCGCAGGCCTGCCGGCCGATGCGATCCAGATCGTTCCCACCACCGATCGCGCCGCGGTCGGCGAAATGCTGGCCGGGCTCGGCGGCGCCATCGACGTCATCGTGCCGCGCGGCGGCAAGACCCTGGTTGCCCGGGTCCAGGCGGAAGCGCGCGTCCCGGTGTTCGCTCACCTCGAGGGCATCTGCCACACCTATATCGACCAGAGCGCCGAGCTGCAGATGGCGATCGACGTCACGCTCAACGCCAAGATGCGCCGCACCGGCGTCTGCGGCGCCACCGAAACCCTGCTGGTGCACCGCGATATCGTCGCGACCCACCTCCAGCCGGTGATCGCGGCACTGGTCGCCAAGGGCTGTGAGATCCGTGGCGATGCCACAGTGATGTCGCTGATCCCCGAGGCGATCGCCGCGACAGAGCAGGACTGGCACACCGAGTACGAGGACGCCATCATCTCGGTGAAGGTGGTGGCCGATGTCGGCGAGGCCATCGCCCATATCGGCAGATACTCCTCGCACCACACCGAGGCGATCATCACCGAGGACGCGGCGTCAGTCGCCCGCTGGTTCAACGAAATCGACAGCGCCATCCTGCTCCACAACGCCTCCACCCAGTTCGCCGACGGCGGCGAGTTCGGCTTCGGCGGCGAGATCGGCATCGCCACGGGCAAATTCCATGCCCGTGGGCCGGTCGGCGTCGAACAGCTGACGAGCTTCAAATACCTGGTCGAAGGCAACGGGCAGACGCGGCCGTGAGTTCATTGCGCTTGGCGCCCCTCACCCTGACCCTCTCCCCAGAGGGGAGAGGGGACGCACTTTGCACCGACCGGGCCACACCGCCCCCTCTCCCCTCTGGGGAGAGGGCCGGGGTGAGGGGCGCCAAGCGCATATGACCCTCCCCCCCGACATCACCGCCCTGCCTCCCTTCGGCTCCGGCCTGCGCATTGGCCTGTTCGGTGGCAGCTTCAACCCGATCCATGAGGGCCATCGCCTCGTTGCCGAGCAATGCCTCAAGCGCCTTGACCTCGATGCGGTCTGGCTGCTGGTTTCCCCCGGCAATCCGCTGAAGGATCATTCCGAGCTCGCGCCGCTCGAAACCCGGGTCCGCGCCGCCCGCGCGCTCACCGCCAATCCGAAGATCTACGCCACCGGCGTCGAAGCCGCGCATCACTTCCACTACACCGTCGATACGCTGGAGTGGCTGGTCGCCGCCTGCCCGGACACCCGCTTCGTGTGGATCATGGGCGCCGACAATCTCAGCCAGTTCGACCGCTGGGAACGCTGGCAGGATATTGCCGCATTGCTGCCGATCGCGGTCTACGCCCGCCCCGGCTCGACCTTCCGCGCCACGGTGAGCAAAGCCGCCATCGCCCTGAAAAAGCACCGCCTGCCCGAGGCGGAAGCCGAAGCCCTGGCCGGCAGCAAACCGCCCGCCTGGGTGTATCTCCACGGCATCACTTCGCCGCAGTCTTCGAGCGCCATCCGGGCGCGCGGCAAAGCTTCGGCAGATTGATTTGATGTCGCCGCCTTGCAGAACGGCAGACGAAGCGTCATATTGGAGGAGTAGTGGTTATTTGCCACTCAGGATGGGACAGGATTGATAGCTACGCTTGCGCTAGCCTTTCGACCCAACAACCAAGGACAGCTGAAACACGCATGAACCGTGCTCGTGTTGCATGGGCTGAGGCCATTTGATGGCATCGCCCAAAAAGAAGACCGAAACCGCCCCAGTGGTGCCCTCGTTGGCCGAGGCCCCGGAACCCCACATGATCGATCTGGTGCTGCAGAGCCTTGACGATGCCAAGGCCGAACAGACCGTTGCCATCGACATCACCGGCAAGTCGTCGCTCACCGACCATATGGTGGTGACCTCCGGCCGGTCGAACCGTCACGTCAGCGCCGTTGCCGACCAACTGGTCAAGGTGCTGCGCGAGCATGGCTTCGGCAAACCGCGGATCGAAGGACTGCCGCACGCTGATTGGGTGCTGGTCGATGCCGGTGACGTCATCGTTCACATCTTCCGGCCCGAAGTGCGCGAGTTCTACAACATCGAGAAGATGTGGGCGGCCGATTTCGCTGCCGACGGCCGCTAGTCCGTCGGCGCTTCTGCCTTGCGCATCGCCATCGCCGCCATCGGCCGGATGAAGCAGGGCCCCGAGCGTGAACTGGTCGCGCGCTATCTCGATCGCGCCAAGGCCTCGGGGAAGCCCCTCGCGCTGACCGGGTTCGACGTGCTCGAGTTTGCCAGTCCCGCTCTGCGACCACCGAAACCCGCAAGGCCGACGAAGCCGGAACCCTCCGCTCCGCCCTGCCCGAAGGCATCCGCATCGCGCTCGACGAACACGGCAAGACCATGCCGTCGGCACAGTTCGCCAACCAGCTCGCCCGCTGGCGCGATGATGGCCGCCCGGCCGTCAGCTTCATCATCGGCGGCGCCGACGGGCTCGATCCGGGTTTTGCGCGCGAGGCCGACCTGACCCTCAGCTTCTCGCCGCTCACCTGGCCGCACCAGCTGGTCCGCATCATGCTGGCAGAACAGCTGTACCGGACGACCACCATCCTCTCGGGGCATCCGTATCATCGGGAGTGAGGGCTTCGCTCCTGTGCCCATTCATTCCGTATCAGCGGCCCCACCCCACCCAGTTACGCTAGGCAGCAAGCTGCCAAGCTCCACTGCCCTCCCCATCAAGGGGAGGGAGACCCGACTGCATGCTTCGGCTCTTTCCGCTTTCCCTCCCCCTTGTGGGGAGGGTAGCGCAGCTAGGCGGAGCCGTAGCGGAGCTGGGTGGGGGTGGCCACACGCTCCAGCCCAACATCGCGAACCCCGCCATCCAAAAGACAAACCCCCGGACTATCGGGCTCTGCGCTATGGTCGCGTGATCATGATTCGGGTGAACCAGGAAGTTTGATGCCGGCAACGGGCTGGTCGAGACGTGCAATCGCCGCGGGCGCCACTGTGGTGCTGGCGCTTGCCACCGCCGCGCTGGCTCAGCAGGCGACGCCCGAGGCGCCGGCTGCCGCGCCGGACGCAGCCGCGCCAGCCGCCGCCACCACAGATCTCAACCTGCGCCCTGCCGTCGATGCCGCGGCGCCCACCATGGCCACACCGGGCGCGCCCGCCAATCCCGAAATGGCCGCCCAGCAGCAGGCCCTCGATGACATCGAGGCCTCGATCTCGATCAGCAAGGAGCGCTCCGACGCGCTGAAGCAAGAGATCGCCGACATGCAGGGCGATCGCACCAAGCAGAATGCGGCGCTGATCGCCGCGGCCGAGCGGGTGAAGCGCGCCGAGGCTGACATCGTGGCGCTCGAGGACAAGCTCGGCGAACTGATCGTCCAGGAACTCGAAGTCCGCGGCCGGCTCGACGGCGCCGACGAGAACATCTCCAACGTCCTCGCGGCGCTCGAGCGGATTTCGCGCAACCCGCCGCCGGCGCTGATCGTCAACCCGTCCGACGCACTCGGCTCCGCCCGCTCCGCCATCCTGCTCTCCGCCATCATGCCCGAGCTGCAGAAGAAGGCCGACACCGTGATGGCCGACCTCACCGAGCTCGGCAAGATCAAGGCCGACGCGCTCGAGCAGCAAGGTAAGCTCGAAGCGAACCTGCAGATCCTCGAGGAAGAGCAGTTGCGCATCGGCACGCTGATCGCCGCGCGCAAGGAGAACGAGAACCGCGCCAACACTGCCCTCGCCGCCGAGGAGGCCGAGGCCCAGGCGCTCGCCGACAAGGCCACGTCGCTGAAGCAGCTGATCGACGATCTGCAGAAGCGCGCCGCCGCCGTCGCCACCGCGGCCGAGGCAACCGCCACGGCCAACGCCGGCGGCAGCACCCCCACACTCGACAAGGACACCGTCCGCCTCGCCCTCGCCAACACCGACCGCACCGAGCCGGCGGTGCCCTTCGCCCAGGCCA
>CBDIRF010000020.1:0-107733 GCA_965284115.1 Devosiaceae bacterium | reverse complement strand
GGACGTGCTGGCGGCAGGTCGGTTTTTCGTCGCCGAGGGGATCGAGTCGGTCGCCATCTGCTTTCTCAACTCCTACAAGAACCCGGCGCATGAGCGGCAGGCCGCAGCCGCATTCGCCGCGGCCTTCCCCGAGATCGCCGTGACGGCGTCGGTCGATGTGCTGCCGGAAGCCGGCGAGTATGAGCGCACCTCGACCACGGCGGTAAATGCCTATGTGCTGCCGCCGTTGCGCGGTTACCTCGCTCGGCTCGAGCAGAAACTCCGCGCCCATGGGGTGACGGCCCCGCTGCTGATCGGCAACTCCAATGGCGGCTTGTCGTCGGCCCGGGTCGCACAGCAGAAGCCGGTATTCTTCATCTCCTCGGGCCGCTCGTCCGGTGCGGTCGGGGCCGAGCGCCTCGGCGCCGCCACGGCTGAGGCCAACCTCGTCGCCTTCGACATGGGCGGCACCACCGCTTCGGCGGCGTTGATCCATCGCGGCGTGCTGGCCCGCACCCATGAGTACGAGTTTCGCGCCGGCATGTCGGTGCCCTCCCGCTTCATCAAGGCGGGCGGCTACATGATGCGGGTGCCCACCGTCGATGTCGCCGAGGTCGGCAACGGCGCCGGCTCGATCGCCGCCATCGATCCGGCCGGGCTCTTGACCGTGGGGCCACGTTCGGCCGGCGCCGCTCCCGGCCCGGTCTGCTATGGCCGCGGTGGCGCGCAGCCGACCGTCACCGATGCCAATGTGGTGCTCGGCTTCCTGCCGCCCCGGCTGGCCGGCGGCACGCTGATGCTCGACGTTGCAGCTGCTCGGGCCGCCATTGCTCGCGACCTGGCAAGGCCGCTCGGCCTGTCGATCGAGGCGGCGGCCTTCGGCATTCGCGAGGTCGCCAACGCCAATATGGTTCGCGCCATCCGCGCCGTGACGGTGGAGCGCGGTCTCGATCCGCGCGACCTGACGCTCCTCGCCTTCGGCGGCTCGGGCCCGGTGCATGCCGCCGACCTGGCGCGGACGCTCGGCATTTCGCGCGTGCTGTTCCCGCCATCCCCGGGCGTGTTCACCGCCATGGGCATGCTGGCCGGCACGGTCGAGCATCACGAGCTGCGTGCGCTGCAAGGCCGGCTCGATCGCATCGAGACCGCGCAAGTGGCGGCGCTCAGCGCTCAAATGCAGCACGCCGCCGAGGTGGCGCTGACCGCCCAGGGCTATGATCGCGCCTCCATCACCAGCAGTTTTCAGGTCGACCTGCGCCTCGACGGCCAGGAGGCCGCCTTGTCGATTCCGTTCGAGCGGTTCGATGCCGCGGCGCTGCGGCCGGCCTTCATCGCGGCCTATCGCGACAGCTATGGCTACACCCCCACCGACGCCGTCGAGGCGGTGTCGCTCCGGCTGCACGCCCACGCGCGTCACTCCGAGCCGCTGGATTTCCGTGCCCTGAAGGCCGCCGCTCCAACGCGCGCGGCAAGCGCCGAAGAGCGGCGCGAGGTGCATTTCGGCCGGACCGGGGCGCAGGTGGCCCCAGTGCTGCAGCGCGAGCTGGTCAGCCGCGCGATCGACGGGCCGGTGATCATCGAGGGCCCGGATACCACCATCGTCATTCCACCCGGCATGCGGGTCGAACCGAACGCCACCGGCAGCCTTGTCGCCACGCTGGAGCCGATGCCATGACCGCGTTCGACCCCATCACTTTCGCCGTCATCAAGTCGGGGCTCGATACCATCGTCGACGACATGGCTTATGCGGTGATGCGCACTGCGCGCTCGCCGATCGTCCGCGACGTGCTCGACTACTCGGTGACCATCTGCGACGCCAAGGGCCGCATTCTCAGCCAGGCGAAAACCGTGGCGCTGCATCTTGGCGCCGTGCCCGATGCGATGGACGTGGTGCTCGAACGCTTCCGGGGCGAGCTGTTCCCGGGCGACGTCATCGTCCTCAACGACCCCTATGACGGCGGCATGCACCTGCCCGACATCTTCATGTTCAAGCCGATCTTTTCCGCGGAACGCCTGCTCGGCTTCTCGGTGGTGATCGCGCATCACTGCGATGTCGGCGGGCGGGTCCCCGGCTCCAACGCCTCGGACTCGACCGAGATTTTCCAGGAGGGGCTGCGCATCGCCCCGATGAAGCTCTATGAGCGCGGCGCACCCAACCGGACGCTGCTCACCATCATCGAAAAGAACGTACGGCTGCCCGACCTGGTGCTCGGCGACCTCGATGCGCAATACGCCACCTGCAATATCGGCGAGCGCGAAATGCTGCGGCTGTTCGAGCGCCACGGCGAGGCGCTGGAGGGCTATTTCGACCGGCTGCTCGATTATGGCGAGGCGCTGACCCGCAAAGCCATCGCCGCTTGGCCGGATGGCGACTACCGCTTCACCGACTATATCGATGGCGACGGTTTTTCGCCGGCGCCGATCCCCATCGTCTGCTGCATCACCGTCAAGGGCGACCACCTCTTCGTGGATTTCGCCGGCTCCTCACCGCAGGTGAAGGGGGCGATCAACTCGACCCTGAGCTTCGTCAAATCCTCGACCTATCTCACCGTCCGCTGCGCCCTCGATCACGACGTGCCCAACAATGCCGGGGTCTATCGCTGCATCACGGTGACCGCGCCGGAAGGCTCGATCCTCAACCCCAGCTATGCCGGCGCCGGTCGCGGCGCGGGCGCTTACCGGCTATCGCGTCGTCGATACGGTGATGGGCGCGCTGGCGCAGATCGCGCCGCAAAGGCTGATGGCGGCGGGCGAGGGCGGCAATACCGTGGTGGCGATTGGCGGCTATCACGGCACCGAGCGAAAGCCCTTCGTCTTCGTCGACATGATCAACGGCGCCTGGGGCGGGCGGGCTGATAAGGACGGGGTCGAGGGGGTTACCAACCCGAGCCAGAACATGTCGAACCTGCCCATCGAGACCATCGAGGCGCGCTATCCGCTGCTGATGGAGACCTATGCGCTGCGCGAGGATTTCGGCGGCGCCGGTGAGTTTCGCGGTGGGCTCGGGCTGGTGCGGCAGTACCGGCTGCTGGCCGATAACGCCGTGCTGCAGCTGCGCGCCGACCGCCATGAGCACCCACCCTATGGGCTGTTCGGCGGCCAACCCGCGGCCTCGTCGCGCAACCTGATCGATCGCGGCGCCGGTTTCGAAGTGCTGCCGGCCAAGGTGACGCTGGAGATCGGCAAGGACACGGTGATCCGGCACGAGCAGGCCGGTGGCGGCGGCTGGGGCGATCCGGCCAGGCGCTCGCGCTCTGCGATCGAGGCGGATATCGCCAACGGCAAGGTCACGCCTGCGGCGGCGATGCGGACTATGGAGTGGATCGATGAGCAAAGTCGTAGTGGTCACCGGCGGCGCCAGTGGCATTGGCGAGGCCACGGCCCGACGCTTCGCTGCCGGCGGCTGGACGGTAGAGATCGCCGATCGCGATGACGCGCGGGGCACAGCGATCGCGGCCGAGATCGGAGCGACGCCTCGTGTGCTCGATGTGTCCGATGAGGCAGCGATTGCCGCCTACGCCGCCGACGTGCTGGCCCGGCGCGGTGCGGTGGATGCGGTGGTGAACTCAGCCGGGGTGCTGCAGAACGCTATCCGCGTCACCGACATGGCAATCACCGAGTACGACCGTATCCACCAGATCAACGTGCGCGGCACGCTGCTGGTCGACCAGGCCTTCGGCAAGGCGATGACCGCGCGCGGCGGCGGGGTAATCATCAACATGGGCTCGCTCACCACCTATCGCCCCTCGGGCCAGCCGGCCTATGCGATGGGCAAAGCCTCGATCAAAATGCTGACCGAAATCCTCGCCGCCGAGTTCGGTCCGAGCGGCGTACGCGTCAATGCCGTGGCTCCCGGCTATGTGCTGAACTCCGGCCATGCAGGCCCGCATCGAACTCGGGCCAGCGCGACCCGAAACTGATCATCGAAAAAGCCGCTCTCCGCCGTTTCGTCCAGCCGGCGGATGTCGGCGAAGCGATCTGGTTCCTCTGCTCGGATGCGGCGTCGGCGATCACCGGCGTGACGCTGCCGATCGATGCGGGCTGGCTGGCGACGAGTGCCTATACGGCCTATGCCGCGGTGCCGTAGGCACTAGCTCCGCAGCTGGGGAGATAGCGACAAACTGCCGGCAGACGGCCCCCTCCCGGCCTCCCCCATAAAGGGGGAGGTGCAGAGTTCGAGGCTCTGTCTTCGATCGTGCCAAACACTCGAAGCGGCACCTCCCCCTTTATGGGGAGGATGGGAGGGGCCGTCTCTCTCAGTCAGGCTGGCGCTCCTCAGGCATAGTTCACGTAAATCGTCTTCTTCTGGAAATACGCATCGAGCCCATACCGGCCATCCTCGCCGCCGATGCCGGAATCCCGGATCCGGCGTGGTGCGCCTGCACCACGTCGCCGCCCGGCTTGTTGACGTAGATCTCGCCGAATTTCAGCTCGCGGATCAGCCGCATCATCCGCCGCATGTCCTTGGTGAACACATAGGCGCTGAGGCCATAACGGCTCTCGTTGGCGAGCCGCAGGCCCTCGTCGAAATCGGTGACGGTCATAACGGGGACGACCGGGCCGAACACCTCGTCCTGCATGATCGCCATCGCGTTGTCGTTCACCTTCAGCACCGTCGGGTCATACCAATGGCCGCGCGAGAACTCGCCCTCGGTGAGCCGACGGCCGCCGGTCAGCACTTCGGCGCCGGCGGCTTTCGCCGCTTCGACCATGCGATCGACCTTGTCGAGTTCGGGGCCGGAGAATTTCGGCCCGACATCGACCAGCGTCGTGGGGTCGCCGACCTTCAGCTGTTTGACCGCGCCGGTGAAGCGCTCGAGGAACTCGTCGGCGATCTTTTCATGCACATACATCCGCTCGTTGCAGATGCAGACCTGGCCGCAATTCTCGAAGCGCGACAGCACCGCGGCGCGCACCGCGGCGCCGATATCGGCATCTTCGGCAACGATGAACGGCGCCTTGCCGCCGAGCTCGAGCCGCAGGATTTTGAGTTCGTCGGCGGCGTTGCGGAAGATGTCCTTGCCGGCCCGCACCGAGCCGGTGAGGGTGATCAGCCGGCTCAGCGGATGGACAACCAGCGCCCGGCCGACGCCTTCGCCGCTGCCGCTCACCATGTTGATGACCCCGGCGGGGAAGCCGACCTGGTCGGCCAGCTGGGCGATTTCCAGCGCCGTGGTGGGCGTGCCCTCATGCGATTTCACCACCACGGTGTTGCCGGCAATCAGCGCCGGGCCGATCTTCCGGCACATCAGCGCGGCCGGATAGTTCCAGGCGGTGAGCGCGATCACCACGCCATGGGCAACCCTTTGGATCCAGATCTGCTCGTCCGGATTGTCCGAGGGGATGATGTCGCCGGTGATGCGGCGGGCTTCCTCGGCGGCATAGCTCAAATAGAGCGCGGCGCTCTCGATCTCGCCGCGGGCTTCCTGCAGGGGCTTGCCCTGTTCGGCGATCACCATGCGGGCGAGCCGCTCGCGGTTTTCGAGCACCACCCGCGCCAGGTCCTTCAGCAGCTGGCCGCGCGCCGCGGGCGGCAGCGCCTCCCAGGCCGGCTGGGCCTGGTAGGCGGCGGTGACGGCGCGGTCGGCGTCGTCGGCATTGCCGCGCGGCACCGAGGCGATGACCTGGCCGGTGGCGGGGTTCTCGACCTCGATCCACTCCTTGAGCGTCGATTCCACCCATTGTCCGCCGATGAAGTTGCGGTAGCGGTCGGTGCCTTTGACGAGATCTTTCATGCCGGGCATGGCGGGGTTCCTCAGGTGGTCAACGCATGAAGTTGCCCTGGACTTTGTAGCCCGCCATTTCGGGCAGCCAGAGCGTCAGTTGGGGGACATAAACGAGCACGAAGAGCAGCCCGATCAACACGATCAGGAACGGCCACAACTCCTTGGTAATATCGGCGACCTTGATGCCGGAGACCCCGGCGATCAGGAACACCAGCTCGCCCATCGGCGGGGTGACGAGGCCGATCATCAGGTTCACCACCGAGACGACGCCGAAATGCACAGGGTCGATGCCGAGCGCGATCACCGTCGGCATCAGGATCGGGATGATGATCAAGAGCATCAGCAGCGTATCGAGGAAGGCGCCGAGGATCAGGAACAGCACCGTCACGACGAACATGAACAGCACGGGGCTGAGCTCGAGGCTGATCATCCACTGGCCCATCGCCTCGGGGATCTGCTCGGCCGCCACCACCCAGTTCATGACAAGTGCGCCGGCAATGGTGATGGCGACGATGGCGGTGGCTTTCGAGAATTGACCAGCACCCGGTAGAACGCCTTGAGGCTCAGCGAGCGATAGAGAAAGAACGCCAGCAGCAGGGCGCAGAACGCCGCGACGGCGGCGGCTTCGGTGGGGGTGACGGCGCCCGAATAGATGCCGCCCAAGAGGATCACCGGCAGGAACAGCACCGGAATGGCGTGGAACACGGTGCGCGCCGCTTCCTTGAACTTCGGCACCGGCTCGACCGGAAAATCCTTGTAGCGCGCCATCACCGTGACGATCGCCGATTGCGCCCCGGCCAGCAGCAGCCCGGGGATGACGCCGCCCATGAACAGGTAGCCGATCGAGGTATTGGCGACGACGCCGTAGAGCACCATGGGGATCGAGGGCGGGATGATCGGCCCGATGATCGCCGAGGTGGAGCTCAGCGCCGCGGCAAAGCCCGGCTTGTAGCCGGCCTTCACCATGGCATCCACCTCGAGCTTGCCGGGGCCGGCCGCATCGGCGAGGGCCGAGCCGCTCATCCCCGAAAAGATCACCGAGGCGAGAATGTTCACATGCGCCAGCCCGCCCTTGAAGCGCCCGACCAGCATATTTGCGACGCCGTACATTTTCTCGGTGAGCCCGCCGGCATTCATGATCTCGGCGGCAAGGATGAACAGCGGCACCGACAGCAGCACGAAGCTGCCGTAGAGCCCGTTGAGGCTCTGCGTGGCGACCAGCGCGATATCCTGCTGGGTCAGCAGCAGGTAGACGACGCCGCTTGCCAGCATGGCATGGCCGATCGGCATGCCGAGGAATGACCACAGGAAGAACAGGACGAACATCGCCCAGGCGGAAAAGCTCATAGCGTTCTTGATCCTAGAGCGATTTCTGCCACTCGGCGCCGCTGAGCCGGCGGATGCGGATCGCCGCGCCGACGACGACCGCGATGAGGAAGATGGCAAAGCACGAGTAGACCAGGTCCATCCGCACATGCAGCAGCATGGTGCTGCGCTTGCCGAGGAACAGCAGGTAGTCGATGACGCCGGGCAGGGCTGCAAGGAAGGCGAGGCCGAGGCAGGCCGTGTTGAAGATGGCAACCCAACGCCTCGGCCCCGGCTTGAACCAGTTGTAGAGCACATCGAAAACGATCTGCTGCCGCTCCGGCACCAGGACCCCGCAACTCCAGAACACCACCCAGACATAGGCGATGGCGCACAGCTCCAGCGTCCAGGCCACCGGCGCGTTGAACACGTAACGCGAGATGACCTGGACGACGAAGGCGAAGAACATGACGGCAAAGCTCAATGCCGCCACGCCTTCGGCAACCTGCGTCCACAGGGTGCGGAGCCGCGCCAGCACTGGTCAGGCGCCGGCGGCGTTGATGCGGTCGAGCAATCCGGCCGGCCAGGTCTTGGCGAACTCGCTCTCGAGGAACTTCTTCTGCACCTGGTCACGGAACGAGGCGACGTCAGGGGTGACGACGGTGAGCCCCTGGCCTTCGAGGAATTTTACCGCATCGGCCTCGGCGGCCAGCACGGCATCGTCGTTGAACGCCTTGGCGGCGGCTTCCGCCGTCTCGATCGCTTTCCTCTCGGCATCGCTCAGCCCGTCCCAATAGGGCTTGGCCACGGCAAAGAAGGTGTTGGAGACCATGTGGTCGGTCAGCACCACCTGTTTCGTCACCTCGTAGAATTTGTTGGCGATCACGTCGGCCAAGGGGTTCTCGAAGCCGTCAATGGTGCCGGTCTGCAGCGCCAGGTAGATTTCCTCGAAGGCCAGCGGCGTGGCATTGCCGCCCAGCGCATTGCCGAGGAACTGCCAGGTTTCGGAGCCCGGCATGCGCAGCTTCAGCCCGGCGAGATCGGCCGGGGTCTTCACCTCGCGCGGCTTCACCAGCACCAACTGGCGCGAGCCCAGATACTGGCTGCGAACAATCTCGAGCCCGAGATCCGCTGCCACCTTGGCTTTGTACTCAGCCCCGACTTCGCCGTCATACACCGCATCGAGATGCTTGGCGTCGCGCATCAGGTAGCCGTTGGTGAAGATCGAGTATTCGGGGATCAGCGCCGCCACATCCTGCGGCGAGATCATCCCCACTTCGAGGTTGCCGCGCTGCATCGCCTCGATCTCGGTGCCCTGCGCGAACAGCGTGCCATTATAGTGGATCTGCACGTCGAAGCCGCCGGGCAGCGCCTTTTCGAGCTCGTCCTTGAACACCACCAGCGCCTTGGACTGGATTTCGTTTTCGGCGCCGGGCGTCGAAATGCGCAGCACCTTGCCGGCGGCGAAGCCCGGCCCGGCCATGGCGATTGAAGTCACGACAAGTGCGGCGCCTGCCATCAGCGCGCGGCGCCCGAATTTCGGAACGTTGAACGTCATGATTGTTTCTCCCTGCTCGAGCCGCACGCCGAAGCGCCCTCTGCGGCTCCTTTTCGCAGTTTCGATGCTTCAACAGGGCGGGGGATGCGTCAAGCACAATGTTGACAATCGGCAATTAATCTTCATCATGACCTTCATCCTGAAGCTGGCCATTCGAGCCGCGAAATGCAGTTATCTCAAGAGGTTAGAGTGGATGGTCTGCCCAAGACCCGGTGCCTTGCGGTCGCTATCGCGACCCCTCTGACCAGGGATTTTCACCCCGATGTGCCGCGGCTGGTGGCGCGCATCGAGGCGCTGCTGGCGGCCGGTTGCGACGGCATCACGTTGTTCGGCACCACCGGGGAGGGCGCCGAGTTCTCGCTCGCCGACCGCACCGAGACGCTCGAGGCGGTGATCGCCGCCGGCATTCCGGCGAGCCGGCTGGTGATCTCGATCGGCGCGCTGTCGATCCCCGATGTGGTGGCGCTCGCCAGCCACGCCACCCGGCAAGGCGTGCATGGGGTGCTGCTGATGCCGCCCTGCGTCTATCGCGGCGGCATCACCGAGGATGCGACGTTCCGCTTCTTTGCCGCGGTGATCGACCGCGTGGCGCTCAGCGCCCTCAGGCTCTACCTCTACCATTTCCCCGATATCTGCGGCGTGCCGATCACGCCGCAGGTGGTGCGGCGGCTCGACGAGCGCTATCCGGGGATGATCGCCGGGGTGAAGGATTCCGGCGGCGACCTCGATTTTACCATGGATCTGGTGCGCCGCTTCTCGCACCTGTCGATCTTCACCGGCAGTGAAATCCACCTGCCCGAGCTGGTCGCGGCGGGCGCGCGCGGCACCATCTGCGGCCTCGCCAACGTCATGCCGCGGCTGATGCGGGCGCTGATCGATGCACCGACGGCCTTCGATCGCCGGGCCTTCCTGCCGATGCTGTTCGCCGGTGACGCCATCCTGTCGCGCCGGCCGTTCATCCCCTCGGCCAAGGCGGTGGTCGCCGATTGGCTCGATGATGCCGAATGGCGCCGGGTGATCCCGCCAATGCCCGATATCGCCATTCCCGAACGGCAGCACATCGTTGCCGATTTCCGCGCCTGGGATAGCGGGCTGCCCGAGGCCTGGCGGAGCATTGCCGCCAAGCCGCCGGCCAGCAACGTTCTCGACCTGAAGCGCGCCTGAAAGGAGCACCAGCATGGCCCACTCGCTCGACGGCAAGCCGCAGCTTGCCACCGCCGCTGTGCCACGCAGCAACGCGCCGGATCTCCACAGCCCCGCCGTGCGCGAAGCGCGGGTCGATCTCGCCGCCTGCTTCCGCATGGCAGCGCGGCTGGGGCTGCACGAGGGCATCTGCAATCACTTCTCGGCGGTGGTGCCCGGTTTTGACGACCTGTTCCTCGTCAATCCCTATGGCTGGGCCTTTGCCGAGATGACGGCGTCATCGCTGCTGATCTGCGACTATTTTGGCAATGTCATCGACGGCGCCGGGGTGCCCGAGGCGACGGCGTTCTACATCCACGCCCCGCTGCATAAGCGCCTGCCGCGGGCCCGGGCGGCGTTCCACACCCACATGCCGCATGCCACGGCTTTGTCGATGACCGAGGGCGATCCATTGATCTTTGCCGGCCAGACCGCGCTGAAGTTCTACGGCCGCACCGCGGTCGACCGCGACTATAACGGGCTGGCGCTGGACCAGCGCGAAGGCGAGCGCATCGCCGCGGCGATCGGCGACGCCGATATCGTGTTCATGAAGCACCATGGCGTCATGGTCTGCGGCCCGAGCATCGCCGAGGCCTGGGACGATCTCTACTACCTCGAGCGCGCCTGCGAGGTGCAGTTGCTCGCCATGTCGACCGGCCGGGAGATCAAGCCGGTGAAGCCGGAAATCGCCGAGGCGGCGTATCGGCAGATGCGCGAGGGGGATGCGGAATCAGGGCGGTTGCATCTCGCCAGCATCAAGCGGCAGCTGGATGTCAGCGAGCCGGGATATCGGCATTAGGGGTCGCTCGTCGCTTCGCTCCTAGCGCGCATCGCAAGCGATGCGATACCCCTCATCCGCCCTTCGGGCACCTCGCGGCGAGGGCTTTGCCCTCGTCCGCTGACCTCAAGGGGAGAAGGGAGTCCGACTGAGATGCTTGAGGTGAACGCCTTCTCCCCTTGAGGGAGAAGGTGGCCGAAGGCCGGATGAGGGGTATGCGATGCGTAGCATCGCCGCTCCGAGCGGAGCGAGGGGCGACTAAGCCCCCGGATGCAACAACCGCCCGGCGCTCTCGATGTGCTCCCGCAACAGCCCCACGGCCCTCCCAATATCGCGCTTCCGGCAGGCATCGAGGATCAGCTTGTGCTCGCGATGCGCGTCGGCGCGGCCGTTGGTGGCCATCACCTGCATGCGGATATAGCGGCCGATGGTTTCGTGCGTGCGGCGCAACAGCTTGACCATGCCCGGCCGCCCAGCCGGGGCGTAGAGCACCCCGTGCAGCCGCCAGTTGGCGTCGCCCCAGCCGTCGAGGCTGACATCGGCCATTTCCGAGATGATCGATGTCGCCTTGTTGAGGTCGGCCTCGGTCATTTCGGGGATGGCAAGGGCGATGAGATGTGGCTCGACCAGGAGGCGCAACTCGAATAGTTCGGCGATCTCGTCGCGTGAAATCGGCGAGACCTGGGCGCCCTTCTGCGGCGTCAGCACCACCAGCCCCTCGGCCTCGAGCTGGCCCAGCGCCTCGCGCACCGGGCTGCGGCTGACCCCGAGCTCGGCGGCGATCTGCTCCTGCTGCAGCTTCACTCCTTGCGGGTAGTGGCCGGCAAGGATACGTCGCCGCAACTCCTGGGCCACCTGGATGCTGATGGTCGTTTTGTCGAGCAGACCCGTAGGCATGTCCCGTCCTCGCACTCGGTGGGCGTAACTCGCTGTTACACGAGCCATCCTGCGCCTTGCAACGCCGAAATGAGGAATGTATACATTCGACATAACCGTTTGAGACCTGAGGCGAGAAATGACCTGGAGCGGCGTGTTTCCTGCGGCCACCACCAAGATGACGGCGAGCGGTGCGCTCGATCTGCCCGCCATGCAGTTGAGCATCGAGCGGCTGGTGAAAGGCGGGGTCAGCGGCGTCATCGTCCTGCCGATGCTGGGCGAGAACGCCGCGCTGACCCAGGCCGAAAAGGACAAGGTGGTACCGGCGGCGAGGGAAGCGATCGATGGGCGGGTGCCGCTGCTCTCGGGTCTCGCAGAACTCTCCACTGCCGACGCCATCGCCGCGGCGAAACACTATCGCAAGCTCGGGGCCGAAGGCTTGATGGTGTTCCCCAGCCTCGCCTACCGCACCGACCGGCGCGAGACCATCGCCTGGTACAAGGCGGTGGCCACCGGCGGGCTGCCGATCATGATCTACAACAACCCCATCGCCTATAAGGTCGATGTCGACGTGCCGACGCTCGAGGGGCTGGCCGAGGTGCCGGAGATCGTCGCGGTCAAGGAGGAGACCGGCGATATCCGCCGCGTCACCGACCTCTACAACGCCTTCGGCAATCGCTTCGATATCTTCTGTGGCGTCGACGACCTGATCCTCGAAAGTCTGGCGCTCGGTGTCGTCGGCTGGGTCTCGGGCATGACCAACGCCTGGCCGGGCGAGTGCGTAAAGCTGTTCAACGCCGCCAGGGCCGGCAACTTCAAGGCAGCGCTGCCGCTCTACCGCCTGATGACCCCCGCCTTCCACCTCGATACCGACGTCAAGCTGGTGCAATACATCAAGCTCGCCGAGCACCTGGTCTATGGTGCGCCGGAGCATATCCGGCCACCGCGGCTGCCGCTTGAGGGTGAGGAACGGGCGCGGGTTGAAGCGGTGATTATGAAGACGATCGCGGAGTTGGGGCGGGTTTAGCTGGTCGCTGGATTGCCCCTTTGCCCCTCTCCCCTGAGGGGAGAGGGTAGTGCAGCTAGGACCGATAGGTCCGTAGCGGAACTTGGGTGAGGGGTTCAGCTTCTCAGCGAGCGCGTGTTGCACCGCTTCACCCCTCAACCGGCCTTCGGCCACCTTCTCCCCTGAGGGGAGAAGGGAAGGGGAGATCGTCTCTACCCTAAGCGGCGCCTCAACCCACCCCGCGCAAACTCAACGCCTCGGCAAAATGGCAAGCCGCCAGATGCGGCCTGCCAACCCCCTCGACCTGCCGCAACGCCGGCACGCTGCTGCGGCACACCTCCTGCGCATACGGACATCTGGGATGGAACGGGCAGCCCGACGGCCGGTTGGCCGGGTCGGCGACTTCGCCGCGGATCGCCACCCGCTCGCGTCGCACATGCGGGTCGGGCTCCGGCACCGCCGAGAGCAGCGCCTCGACATAGGGCATTTTCGGAGTGCGGAGCAGCGCCTCGGTTTCGGCGAACTCGACGATCCGCCCCAGATACATCACCGCCACCCGGTCGCACTGGTGCTCGATGACGCCGAGATCGTGCGAGATGAAGAGGTACGTGGTGCCGAGCCGTTCCTGGATGTCGCTGAGCAGGTTCAGCACCTGCGCCTGCACCGACACATCGAGCGCCGACACCGCCTCGTCGCAGACGACGAAATCCGGCTCCAGCGCCAGGGCTCGGGCGATGCCGATGCGCTGCCGCTGGCCACCCGAGAAGGTGTGCGGGTAGCGCAGCAGGTAGCTCGAATTCAGCCCGACCAGTTCGAGCAGCTCGACCACCCGATCGCGCCGCTGCTTCCCACTGAGATGCTCGAGACAGATCAGCGGCTCGGCGATGATCGCTTCGACATTCATCCGCGGGTTGAGCGAGGCATAGGGATCCTGGAACACCATCTGCATCCGGCGTCGGATGCGCTTCAACTCCTGCCGGCCGAGCTGCGCCACATCGACCGTGCCATCCCGGCCGTGGAACAGGATCTCACCCGCGCTTGGCTCGATGGCGCGGAGAATGGCGCGCCCGGTGGTGGATTTGCCGCAGCCGCTTTCACCCACCAGCCCCAGCGTTTCGCCGCGCCTGATGGTCAAATCGACCCCGTCGATGGCGCGCACCTCGCCGGTGACGCGGCGCGACAGGCCGGAATGGATCGGGAAGCGCTTGCTCAGCCCTTTGACTTCGATCAGCGCCTCGTTCATGCTGCCTCCAGCACGGTCGAGGCCGCCAGCACTTCAGGATAGAGCAGGCAGCGCGCCCGATGCCCGGGCGCCACTTCGGCCATCGCGGGTTTCACCACGTCGCACAGCCCGGCCACCGCCTTGGGGCAGCGCGGGTGGAAGGCGCAGCCGGGCAGTTCGGCCAGCGCCGGCGGCACCGAGCCGCGCATCGCCGGCAGCCGCTGGCGCTGGCCACGCCGGCTGCCGAGCCGCGGCACCGAGCCGAGCAGGCCGACTGTGTAGGGGTGCTTCGGCGTATCGAACAGCGCCTCGGTGGTGGTCTCTTCCACCACCTGGCCCAGATACATCACGGCGACGCGCCGTGTGGTGCGCGCCACCACGCCCAGATCGTGGGTGATCAGCAACACCGTCATCCCCAGCTCCTGCTGCAGCCGTTGCAAGAGCTCGAGGATTTGCGCCTGGATGGTGACGTCGAGCGCGGTGGTCGGCTCGTCCGCCACCAGCACATCGGGCTTGCAGGCCAGCGCCATGGCGATCATGGCACGCTGCCGCATGCCACCCGACAGGTTGAACGGGTATGCGTCGAAGCGCTGCCGCGCGTTGGGCATGCCGACGAGGTCGAGCATCTCGATCGAGCGTTCCCGCGCCGCGCGCTTGTCGAGCTTCTCGTGGATCAGCAGCATCTCGGCGATCTGGTTGCCGATGGTGTGCACCGGCGAGAAGGCGGTCATCGGCTCCTGGAAAATCATCGCCAGCCGGCGACCACGAATGGCGCGCATCGGTGCGCCATCGGGGTCGAGCGCCGCGAGATCGACCGGCGGGGTCTTGCCATCGTCGAGGGTGATGGAACCGGCGGTGATCCGCATCGGCGAGGGGGTGATGTTGAGCAGCGCCCGCGCCGTCATCGATTTGCCGCAGCCGCTCTCGCCGACGAGGCCGGTGGTCTGGGCGTGGGGCAGGTCGAGATCGATGCCGCGCAGCGGCCGCAGCATGCCGTGCCGGCTCAACGCCCCCACCTCGAGGCCGCGGATGGCAATGATCGGCGCATCGGTCATTTGAGGCTCTCTTTCGAGAACGGGTCGGCCGCATCGCGGAGGCCATCGCCGAGGAAGTTGAAGGCCAGCACCGTGACGATCACCAGGGCGCCGGGCAGCAGCAGCCAGGGCGCGGTGGCCAGCGTGTTGACGTTCTGCGCATCCTGCAGCAGCACGCCCCAGCTCAGCGCCGGCGGGGTGAGGCCGATGCCGAGAAAGCTCAGCGCCGTCTCGGCGAGGATCATCGATGGGATCGACAGCGTCACCGAAGCGATGATGTGGCTCATGAAGCTGGGCAGCAGGTGCTTCCTGATGATGCGCGCTTCGCTGGCTCCGGCCAGCCGCGCCGCCATGACGAAATCCTCCTCGCGCAGCGACAAGAAACGGCCGCGCACGACGCGCGCCAGGTCGGTCCAGCCGACCAGCGACAGGATGACGGTGATGCCGAAATAGACCTGCACCGTGGTCCAGTCATGCGGCAGCGCCGCGGCCAGCGCCATCCACAGCGGGATCGAGGGGAAGCACTGGATGATCTCGATCAGCCGCTGCACGGTGAGATCGATCCAGCCGCCGAAATAGCCCGAGATACCGCCGAGGATCACCCCCAGCACCAGGCTGATGGCGACCCCGACCAGGCCAATCGACAGCGAGATGCGCGAGCCGTAGACCATGCGCGAGAACACGTCCCGCCCCAGGCTGTCGGTGCCCATCAGGAAGAAGGCGCCGCCCTTGTCGACCCCGAACAGGTGCATCGTCGAGGGGAACAGACCGAACCAGCTGTGCTTGTCGCCCTGAAGCAGCAACTGCACCGGATAGCGCTGCGTGGTGTCGATGGCGTAGACCCGCTTGAAGGTCTTGCGGTCGAGCTGCTGCGACACGCCGAACGCCACCGGCGGCCAGACGAATTCGCCATCGACCATCACGGTCGGCCAGCTCGGCGGCGAGAACGGCAGCCCGGTGCGGGTTTCGGGATCGAACGGCGCAATCCAGTTGGCAAAGATCGCCGTGAGGTAGAGCGCCGCGATCACCCAGATGCTCGCGACCGCCAGGCGATGGGCACGGAACTTGTACCACATCAGGCTCAGCGGCGAGTCCACCGGTGCGGCGCGCTCGGACGGAAAAGCCGGCAGGGGTTTGGCCTCGACGCTCATGACAGCCGGATCCGCGGATCGAGCCAGGCGAGGAGGATGTCGGAGATCAGGACGCCGATGACGGTGAGCACCGCCAGCATCAGGACGAAGGCGCCGGCGAGATAGGTGTCCTGGCTCAAGAGCGCCGCATAAAGCAGCGGCCCGGTGGTCGGCAGGTTGAGGACGACCGAGACGATCACCTCGCCTGAGATCATCCCCGGCAGGATGAAACCCATCGACGAAACGAAGGGGTTGAGCGCGATGCGCACCGGGTATTTGAGGATCAGCAGCATCGGGTGCAGGCCCTTGGCCCGCGCCGTTTCCACATAGGGTTTGCGCAGTTCATCCAGCACATTGGCGCGGGTGATGCGGATCAGCCCGGCGGTGCCGGCCGTGCCGACGATCACCACCGGAATCCACAGGTGGCTGAGGAGGTCGAGGAACTTGTCGAGGCTCCACGGCGCGTTGAGGTATTGCGGCGAGAACAGCCCGCCGATGGAGAGGCCGAAATAGCGGTTGGAGATATAGAGGAAGGTCAGCGCCAGCATGAAGTTGGGGATGCCGAGGCCGAGAAAGCCGAGCACGGTGAAGAAATAGTCCCCCCACGAGTATTGCTTCACCGCCGAGAAGATGCCGATCGGCAGCGCGACGCTCCAGGCGAACAGCAGCGAGCAGGTGGCGACGAGGAAGGTGGTGGGCAGCCGCTCGATGATCAGCTGGCTGACCGGCAGGCGCCACTCGAACGAGTAGCCGAAATTGCCGTTGAAGATGATATTGCCCAGCCACTTGAAGTACTGCACCCAGATCGGGTCATCGAGGCCATAGCGCAGCCGCAGCGCGTCGATGGTCGCCTGGTCGACGGTGGTGCCGAGCGCTTCGAGCCGCGCGATGTAAGAGCTCAGATAGTCGCCGGGCGGCAGCTGGATGATGACGAACGAGATGATCGAGATGACGATCAGTGTCGGCACCATCCAGATGACCCGTCTCAGTACGAAACCCCACATCGCGTCGCCCCGGCAGAGAATTGGGGGCAACGTGCCCCCCTTCCAGTTGGCAGGAAGAACTACTGAGCGAGATAGAACTGCTCGGGATGATAGCGCGCCATGTAGCCCCAGTCCCATGACGCCATGCCCTTCTCGGGGATGTTCTGCATGGCATTGGAGACGATCAGCGGCTGCGGGAAGGCGCCGACCGTGCCGATGGTCCAGGCGCCCTCGGCATTGGCTTTCACCACCGCCTTGCAACCCTCGACCAGCGCCTCCGGCGTGCCGACCGCCTTGGCCTTCTGCCAGGCAGCAACGGCGTCCTTCATATCCTGCGGAGGCTCTTCGCCTTTCTCGCCATGGGTCTCGAACCAGGTGGCCCACAGGGTGGCGAAGGCGCCATGCCGCTGGCGTACCGGGATGATCTTCGGCCCGGTGACCCAGAGCGGGTCGGTGGCGCTGTCGGCGTGCCACAGGCCCATATCGTGCTGGTTGGCGGTGGTGAACTCGAAGTAGAGGCTCCGCTCCACCTCGCGCACGTCGAAGTTGAGACCGATATTGCGGAAGTAGGTCTGGGTCAGCTCGACGATCTTGCGCTTGGCGTCGCCGCCTTCGCCGGGCCAGTAGGTGAGGGTAAACTTGAACGGCTTGCCGTTGGGCAGGGTGCGCCAGTCGCCATCCATCTTCATGCCGATCTCGTCGAGCAGCGCCTTGGCGCCGTCGGGGTCGAACTGCGTGTTGGTCTTGGAGACGGCTTCATCCCAGCAGCGCCCACCGATCGGCAGGATCGAGTTCTGCATTGGCGTGCCGAGCCCGAAGAACACCAACTGGTTGATCTCGTCGCGGTTGATGGCGATCTCGAGCGCCTTGCGGAACCGGATGTCCTGGAACAAAGCCCGCTTGTCCGGATCGGCGACCGTCTGGTTCAGCATCATGTTGGCGATGTTGGTGAAGCCGGCGCTATATTCGAGCACACGGTAACCGCCCTTTTCGGCGTTATCGATGAACACCGGCATCTGGGTGATGGTGGTGTTCTCGAGCGCCAGGTCGACCTCGCCCGAGGAGGCCTTAAGCGTATAGACCTCGGGATTCTGCACCAGATCGACATTGACCTTGTCGATATAGGGCAACTGGTTCCCCGCCGTGTCGACCTTGAAATAGTAGGGGTTGCGCTCGAGGATCAGCTGGCTGCCATTGGCCGAGGCCGGCTTGAAGGCGCGGATCACCGGGCTGTCGAAATTGGCGACGCCGAACACGTCGTCGCTCAGCGCCTTCTGCGTGAACAGTTCGGCCCAGGTGGCGTAGCCGGCGGCCTTGGCCATTTCGGCGAGCTTCGCCGGATCGGCATATTTGGGGTGGAACTGTTTGAGGAAATGCGCCGGCAGGAAAATCTGGCCCTGATAGCCGTCGCGGGCGATCAACAGTTCAATCAGCCGGTTCGGTTCCTTGAAGTCGAGCTTGAAGGTTTGCTCGTCGACCACCGTCAGCTTCATCGCCTCGCCGCCCGACATCCAGTCGCCCGGCATGGTCGGGGTCAGCTCGGTATTGTTGATGACGTCATCCCACCAGAAGGCGATATCGGCGGTGGTGAAGGGCTCGCCATCAGACCATTTGAGGCCCTTGCGCAGGGTCATCGACAGGGTCTTGTCACCGTTCGACCATTCCCACGATTGCGCGAGGTTCGGCTCGATCGTCGCGCCGTCTTCGGCGTTGAGCCGGGTCAGCGACTCGATGCCTACCACCGAAGTGGCATCGCCGAACTCTTCGGTCGATGAGCGCATGGTGCGCGCCGTGCCGCCATAGGTGCCGACCTTGAAGACCGGTGTGATCACCAGCGGCTCGGGCGGCAGGCGCTGCTCGACCGGCGGCAGGCTGCCATCGGCAACCGCCGCGTCGAGCATGGGAGACTGTTGGAATGCGGCCGCTCCAAAACCCGTGGTCGAAAGCAACAAAGTCGCGAGGGCTGCGGTGCCGAGTATGTGTCGGCTCCATCCCCCGATGGTGTCCAGTGTCATAACGCTTCCCCTTTCCTGACTTCTCACGAAGTCCCCTCGGGCTGGCCATGTCCCGAAGCTGGTCCGCCCCCTCGGCGGCCGGCTTCGTTTTGGCGATGGCGCGGTCCGATCTCCTTTCCGGCCTGCCCCGGGGCAGGCGCGCAACTCACGGCGCCCAGATGGTGGCGCCGATGAAGCGCTCGCCGAGCGCCTCGTTGAAATAATATGCAGTGACCAGTTCACCGGCAGCGTTGGCGACGGTGCGCGGATAGCCGAGATCGTGGTTGCCGCCGCCGCGCCTCAGGTGCCGGGCGGCGCTCCAGCTGCGTCCGCCATCGGCGGAAATCCGCGCATCGATGGTGTAGGGCGCGTCGCGATTGCCGTAGGTCAGCGCGATGCGGCCATCCGGCATGAGGTTCAGCGTCGCCGGGTTGCCGAGGTGGTTGGCATGCCGGTCGCGGAAAGCCGTGGCGATGCTCGGCCCGTCCCAGCTCTTGCCCTCGTCGGTCGAGCGGTAGATCTCGACGGTGTAATCCTGGCCATGCCCGGCGCGGGTGGCGACGAGGATGGCGCCATCCGCAAGCCTCAGGCTTACCGGCATGATGCCGTGGTCGAGATCGGGCAGTTCCGCGCCGATCCAGCTGAGGAATTTCCAGCTGAGGCCGCCATCGCGGGTTTCGGCCGAGAACACCCGGCCTTCGACGCCATCGGCCTTGTTGGCGGTGAGGAAGACGATGAGGTGGCCTGGCCCCAGCACCAGATAGTCGGTGCGGGCGGCAACGCCGGCCCAGACGAATTGCGGAAAGGCGAACGGCCCCTGCCAGCTCTTCGCCCGGTCGAACGACAGATAATAGAAGCTGCGGCAGCCCGGCTCGAGCCCGTCGCGGGCGCACATGAAGGCGAAGTCCGGGCGGGTGAAATCCACGGCTTCGGTCTGGGGTTTCGGCCCTTCCGGCCCGTCGAGCAGCTCGCCCACCCTGAGGCCCGCCGCCATGTGCTCGTCGGCCGAGAGCCCACGATCGCCGGGCGTCTTGCCGGGGAACGGGATCACCGTCCAGCTCCGCCCGCCATCGAGCGAGCGCGCCTGTTTGGTCAGCGCCGGGTAGTTTTCGTCGCGGGCATGGAACTCGGCATCGCGCTCGTAATGGCAGGTGACGAAACCGACCACCAGCTCGTCGCCCCAGGCCCACATGCCATAATTGGCAGGCCAGCCGGCAAAGCGCCCCGGTTCGGAATAGACGGTTACCTGCTCCACGGCGCGTCCCCCATAGAGCCAGGGCCTAGCCCCTGCTGAGAGTATATTGTCAGCAATAAAATCGCTGCACAAGCCGAGGTGGTGGGCGCGGGACTCTCCGCGGGGCACAGTTCGGTGCGGGAAACACACCACCCTGTCCCTCCCCCGCAAGGGGAGGAGACGCCAACACTGACGCCGGTGTTCTGGTCTCCCTCCCCCTTGCGGGGAGGGGACAGGGGTGGGGGTACTCTTCCCGCACCGGCCTGTCAGTTGCGTTGGTGCCATTTACCCCGCCACGCGGGGGAGGATTACCGTTCAGGGTCTGCATTCGCGACATACTATTCACGGTCGCCACCGCGTCGCGCCGATGAAGCGCTCGGTTTTGGCGTTCTCGTTGAAATAGTACGCCGTCACCAGCGTGCCGTCGGCTGCTGCGACAGTGCGTGGGTAGCCGAGGTCGTGGCTGCCGCCGCCGTTACGCAGCACGATGGTGGGGCCCCAGGTCTCGCCGTTATCGGACGAGACCTTGGCATCGATGGTGTAGGGCGCATCGCGGTTGCCATAGGTCAGCGCCACCCGACCATCGGCAAGCTGGTTCAGCGTGCCGGGGTTGCCGAGGTGGTTTTTAGCATTGTCCTTGAACGCCGCCGCGACTTTCATCGGGCCCCAGGTGCGGCCAAGGTCCTGCGACCTGTAGGTTTCCATGGTGTAGTCGTGGCCGTGCCCGGCGCGCACCACGACGAGGATGTCGCCGTTGTCGAGCAGCAGGCTGGCCGGCATGATGCCGTGGTCGAGACCAGGCAACTCCTCGCCGATCCAGCTGAGAAATTTCCAGCTCAGCCCACCATCCTGAGTTTCGGCCGAGAACACCCGGCCTTCCTCGCCGTCGAACTTGTTGGCGGTGAGAAAGACGATCAGGTGATGCTGGTTGACCACCACATAATCGGTGCGCGCGGCGACGCCGGCCCAGACGAATTGCGGCCACTTGAACGGGCCCTGCCAACTCCTGGCGCGATCGTAGGAATAGTAGAAGAACGACTGGACGCCCGGCTCGAGCCCGGTGCGGGCCGCCATGAAGGCGAAGTCGGGATGGGTGAAGTCGATCTTCTCGGTGAGCGTGGTCGGTCCTTCCGGCCCGTCCATCACCTCCTCGAGCTTCAGGCCCTTGACCATGTGTTCATCGGCCGACAGCGCCCGTCCATCGGGCAGCCGGCCGGGAAACGGTCCATAGCTCCAGGTTTTGCCACCATCGAGGCTGCGCGCCATGGTGGTGCGTGTCGGCTGCGAGCGGTCGCGGGCATGGAAGCCGGAATCGGCATTGAAGGTCGAGACGGTAAAGCCGACCACCAGCTCGTCACCCCAGGCCCACATGCCGTAATTGGCCGGCCAGCCGGCAAATTTTCCCGGCTCGCGAAAGATCGTCACCTGCTCCACTGACCCCTCCAGCCTGCATAATGTCGACATTATCCACGATGCGGCACCCATCCGGGACGGTCAAGCGGAAAATAGCTGATTGTCAGCAATGTTGCGACGATGGCATCCCGATCGTTTGTCAGCGGCCATGACCATAACTCCATGTCGGCAGGGCTGATAAGTCGGAATCGCCGAGCCGAATGCGACTTTCGTCCCGTATTTGTCACCGGCCTTGACAAAGTAATGGCCGGCGCTACGGTTTGGCTCAGCTTTGCCTCGGGGGTGTTGAGGCAAGCGCGGCCAGCAGGCTGTCGGTTCGCGGCGGGAGCAAGGGGCTCCACGCGCAGCAATCAGGGGAACATGTGAGAATGATCAAGCTATCCAGGAGACTGTTCGTCACCTCGTCCTTGGCGACGCTGGCCGTTGCCGCGACCGGGCTCGGTTCGGCGTTCGCCGCCGTTGTCGGCGAAGCGCCGATGCTGAAGGCGCTGGCCGATGCGGGCACCATTCCGCCGCTGGCCGACCGCCTGCCGAAAAACCCGATGGTGGTGACCCCGCTCCGCGAAGTGGGCAAGTATGGCGGCACCTGGCGCTCCACCATTGTCGGCGGCGGTTCGCTGTCGATGCTGTTCCGCTACCAGGCCTATGAGCCGCTGATGCGCTACAATCCGGAATGGACCGGGGTCATTCCGAACGTGGCCGAATCCGTCGTCGCCAACGACGCCGCCACCGAGTTCACCTTCAAGCTGCGCGAGGGCCACAAGTGGTCTGACGGCCAGCCCTACACCACCGACGACGTGATGTTCTGGTACGAGGATGTGTTCTCGAACCCCGATATCGAGGTCACCAACCAGGATCATCTGATCGTCGGCGAAGACAAGGCGGTGTTCACCAAGGTCGACGCGCAGACCTTCACGGTCAGCTTCAAGAGCTCGAACGGGCTGTTCCTCTTGCTGCTTGCCTGGGCCGACAGCGACCAGACCACGCGCTTCCCCAAGCACTACCTCAGCCAGTTCCTGCCCAAGTACAATCCGGATGCCGATAGACTGGCGACCGACCAGGGCCTGTCGGGCTGGGTGCAACTGTTCCAGAAGAAATCCGGCGCTGCGCTCGAGGACGATTTCTTCACCAACAGCGAGATCCCCGTTCTCCACCCCTGGAAGATGAAGGTGGCGCCGGGCGAGAGCACCGAGCGCGCCATCGCCGAGCGCAACCCCTACTATTTCAAGGTCGACACCGCGGGTAACCAGCTGCCTTATCTCGACAGCATCGATTACGTGCTGGTCGCCGATGCGCAGGTGCTGCTGCTCAAGTGCCTGCAGGGTGAGATCGACCTGCTCGACCAGTATATCGGCACCCCGACCAACAAGTCGGTGCTGTTCGATGGCAAGGAGCGCGGCGGTTACGGCTTCTACACCACGCTCTCGACCCAGCCGAACGAGATGGCGATCTGCCTCAACATGACCCACCCGGACAAGGTCAAGGCCGAGCTCTATTCGAACAAGGATTTCCGCATCGGGCTGTCGCATGCCATCGACAGGCAGGCGCTGATCGACTCGGTGTTCGTCGGCATCGGTTCGGCCTCGCAGCCGGCCATCGCCGAGGGCGATCCGCTCTACAACGAGCGCTTGGCCAAGCAATTCACCGAGTTCGACGTGGCGAAGGCCAACGAGTTCCTCGATAGAGCCGCGCCCAACAAGGATGCCGATGGCTACCGCCTCGACAGTTCGGGCCGCCGCATCACCATCATCTTCGAGCAGGATCAGAACCGGCTCGAGATGGTCGATATGATGCAGCTGACCATGCCGATGCTGAAGGCCGTGGGCATCGACGGGCAGCTGAAGCTGATCGACCGCTCGCTGTGGGAAGTGCGCATCCGCCAGAACATGGATTACGACGCCACCACCAACCGCTTCGGCGGCGGTATCGGCCTCGCGGCGATGCTCGATCCGCGCTACTTCGTGCCCTATAGCGGCAACGCCTTCTACGCCATGGGCTGGCAGATCTGGTACAACGACAAGACCGCCGCCAACGCCGTCGAGCCGCCGGCCCAGGTGCAGGACGCGCTCAAGCTCTATGACATCATGAAGAGCACGGTCGACGACACGAAGCGCGTCGAGGCGTTCAAGCAGATCCTCGAGATCGCTGCCGACCAGTTCTACAGCATCGGCATCAAGGTGCCCAACGACGCCTATGGCATCGTGCGCAACGACTTCCACAACGTGCCCGACAAGATGCCGAACTCCTTCGGCTATCCGACCCCGGCGCCGACCAATCCCGAGCAGTACTTCAAGGCCTGACCCACCCGGCCGGAGCGTCCCCCAGGGCGCTTCGGCCCAGGCCCACTGACCGGGGATGCTGACAGCTCCCCGGTCCCTTTCTCCCGGCGCATTGAGCATTCACCGATGATCCGAACCACCCCCATGTCATCCCTGCGAAAGCAGGGACCCATCTATCCGCCAGCGCTGGCTGTGCGTTGGGTCCCTGCTTTCGCAGGGATGACAGCCGGTGGGCAGGTCGAAGGTCGAGCCCAGGTGCCATGCCGATGCGGCCCCAAACGTGAACGATCTGGCGGTAACAGCGATGAACAGCACAGCCGGGGCCCCGAGCGGCCTCAGGTCACCCACCTGGTATGAAGGCGCGACGCGCTGGACGCAGCTCACTCTGGTCGAGGACGACCCCCAGAGCTACGATCTCGACTTCTGGCTCGGCGTCTTCGACGAGACCCAGTCGAACGCCACCTGCCTCTCGGCCGGCGGCTACATCGCCTACTATCCGAGCAAGATCCCGCTGCACTATGTCAGCCGTTGCATCGGCGCCAGCGATCCGTTCGGTGACCTGGTCAAGGGCGCCCGGCAGCGCAACATGCATGTCGTCGCCCGCGTCGATCCGCACGCCGTGCATGCCGATGTCGCGGCCGCGCATCCCGAGTGGATCTCGGTGACGGCCGAAGGCGAGCCCAGGAAGCACTGGTCGTTCCCCGAGGCCTATGTCACCTGCGCCTGGGGCGGCTACAACCGCGACTTCATGAGCGAGGTGATCCGCGAGATCGCCGCCGGCTACGATATCGACGCGATCTTTGCCAACCGCTGGTCTGGCCACGGCGTCTGCTACTGCGCCCATTGCACGACCGACTTCCGGCTAAAGACCGGCCGCGAACTGCCGCGCCGGCGCGATCCGTTCGATCCCACCTGGCAGGCCTGGCTGGCCTGGTCTCGCGACGTGCTGACCGATCTGGTCGGGCACTGGAACGGCATCGTCATTTCCGAGCGCCCGCATGGCCGCTTCATTCCCAATATCGGCAACTCCTCGATGCTCGATTTCGCCCTCGACGAGGTGAAGCGCTATTGCCCGATCCTGTTCGTCGATCACCAGGGCCGCACCGGCGTGGTGCCGATCTGGTCGGCCGGGCGCGACGGCAAGCGCATGCGCGGCGTCATGGGCGACAAGCCGATCGGCCTCGTCACTTCGACCTCCGTCGAAGAGAAATGGCGCTGGAAGGATTCCGTGCAGTCGCCCGAGGAAATCCGCATGTGGATGATCGACGGCATGGCGCATGGGTTGCGGCCCTGGTTCACCAAGTTCAACGCCAAGGTGCACGACAACCGCTGGCTGCCGCCGATCGTCGAAACCTATGGCCTGCACGCCGAACTCGAGCCGGTGCTGTCGAAGCTCAAGCCGACCGCCGAAATCGCGCTGCTCGACCCCAGCACGACGCTCCGTACCTGGCACTCGGACGATCGCGACAATGCCGAAGGGCACGAACTCGGCTTCTACCACGCGCTGGTCGAAGCCCGCATGCCGTTCGACCTGCTCTCCGACCTGGTGATGACCGACGAGGCGCTCGACCGCTACCGGCTGATCGCCGTCGCCAATGCGGCGTTCCTCTCCCAAGCGCAGTGCGACCTGCTCGCCCGCTATGTCGAACGCGGCGGCGCCCTGGTCACCAGCTTCGAGACCTCGCTTTATGACGAGCACGGCGTGCAACGCGCCGATTTCGGCCTCTCCCGCCTGTTCGGCGCCAGCGTCGCCGGCGCAACCGAAGGCCCGGTCAAGAACACCTACATCGCGCTCGACAGCGAAGATCACCCGATCCTCCGCGGGTTCGACGGCGCTTCCCGCATCATGGGCGGCACCCGCCGCATCCCGCTCGCAATACATGGCGCAGCGGAGGTGCCGTTCCGCTTCGTGCCGCATTTCCCCGACCTGCCGATGGAAGAGATCTATGTCCGCGCCCCGGCGACGGAGCCGGCGGTGCTGGCTCGCCAGGTCGGCAAGGGTCGGGTGGTCTACTTCCCCGAACATCGGCGAGATTTTCTGGGAAGTGACCAATGCCGATCATTCGCGGTTGCTCGACAATGCCTTCCGCTGGGCCCTCAACGGTCCGGCCCGGGTGCAGTCGGCCGGCCCCGGCATCGTCGATATTGCCACCCGCGATGGCAGGGGCCAGATTTCGGTGCACCTCGTGAACCTCACCAACCCGATGATGATGAAGGGCCCGATCCGCGAAACCATCCCGCTGCGCGGGCAATCGGTCTCGGTCGCCTTGCCGGCCGGCGCCGGCAGCGCCACGGCGCGGCTGCTGGTTTCGGGGCAGGTGCCGGCCACCAGCCTGCAATCCGGGCGGCTGCATGTCGACCTGCCCGAAATCCACACCAACGAGGTGGTGCTCGTCGAGTTCGGGCCCTGACCCGATGCTGGCCTATATCCTCAAGCGCCTCCTCTACATGATCCCGACTTTGTTCGGCATGTCGCTGGTGTCGTTCCTCATCATCCAGCTGCCGCCGGGCGATTTCCTCACCTCGCTGACCTCGGCCATCGCCGATTCCGGGCAGGCGCTGGACCAGGCCTCGATCGACCGGCTGACTGCGCTCTACGGGCTCGATCAGCCGTTCTACGTGCAATACTGGAACTGGATCTCCAACATCATCTTCCGCGGTGATTTCGGCTGGTCGTTCGACTGGGGCCAGCCGGTGAGCCGGCTGCTCTGGGACCGCATGGGGGTGACGATCTTCGTGTCGGCGCTGAGCCTCGTCCTGATCTGGGCGCTGGCCATTCCGATCGGCATCTATTCGGCAGTGCGCCGCTATTCGATCGGCGACTACGTCTTCACCTTTTTCGGCTTTGTCGGGCTTGCGGTGCCGACCTTCATCCTGGCGCTGGGGCTGATGTATGTGAGCTTCACCTGGTTCGGGCTCAATGTCGGCGGCCTGTTCTCGCCCGAATACGAGCAGGCGCCGTGGAGCTTCGCCAAATTCATCGACCTCTTGCAGCATTTGTGGATCCCGGTGGTGGTGATCGCCATCTCCTCGACCGCGGCGCTGATCCGGGTGATGCGCGCCAACCTCTCCGATGAGTTGTCAAAACCCTATGTGGTCACTGCCCGCGCCAAGGGGCTGTCCGAGTTCACCCTGATCATGCGCTACCCGGTGCGCCTCGCGCTCAACCCGTTCGTCTCGACCATCGGCTGGGTGCTGCCTTCGCTGATCTCGGGCGTCACCATCACGGCGATCGTCCTCAACCTGCCGATGGCCGGCCCGCTGCTGCTGCGCGCCCTGGTCAGCCAGGACATGTACCTGGCCGGCGCCTTCATCCTGATCATGAGCGTGTTGACGCTGATCGGCATGCTGCTCTCTGACATCCTCCTCGCCGTGCTCGATCCGCGCGTCAGGTACCAGCAATGAGCGACGTCTCTCAAAACGATCTGGATCTGCCGCCGGTCATCTTGGCGCGAGCGGGCAACTCGGCTGCTACGGCAAGCCAGTGGCGGCTGATGGCTTGGCGCTTCAGCCGCCACAAGCTCGCGGTGGTGTCGCTGGTGGTGGTGGTCTTGCTCTATCTAACCGGCATCTTCGCCGAGTTCCTCGCGCCATACAGCCCCGAGACCACCCGGCCGCAATATACCTACGCCCCGCCGCAGGGCATCAACCTGTTCGCCCCGACCGCCGATGGCGGCTGGGCGTTCAACTTCCACGCCTCGGGCTACGACATCACCGTCGACACCGAGGCGATGCGCCGGACTTTTACCGCCAACCCGGACAAGCGCATTCCGCTCGGGCTGTTCGTTCAGGGCCAGCCCTATCGGCTGCTCGGGCTGTTCGAGACCAACATCCACCTGATCGGCGCCACCGATCCCAAGGAGGTCGTCTACCTCCTCGGCAGCGACCGGCTGGGGCGCGACGTGCTGAGCCGGTTGATCCACGGCACCCGTATCTCGATGTCGATCGGGCTGGTCGGCGTGGTGATCTCGCTGGTCCTCGGCGTCTTCTTCGGCGGCATCTCCGGCTATTATGGCGGGGTGCTCGACAGCGTCATCCAGCGGCTGATCGAAGTGATCAGCGCCATGCCCACCATCCCGCTCTGGATGGGGCTGGCGGCGGCCATCCCGCTGACCTGGGGGCCGATCGAGGTGTATTTCACCCTCACTGCCATCGTCTCGCTGCTCGGCTGGACCTCGCTGGCGCGCGAGGTGCGGGGCCGCTTCTTCACCCTCCGCAACGAGGATTTCGTCACCGCGGCGCGGCTCGACGGGGCCGGGGAGATGCGCATCATCTTCCGCCAGATGCTGCCTTCGATGACCAGCCACATCCTCGCCATGGTCACCCTCGCGGTGCCGGCGATGATCATCGCCGAGACCTCGCTGTCCTTCCTCGGCGTCGGGCTCAAGCCGCCGGTGGTGAGCTGGGGCGTGCTGCTGCAGGACGCACAGAACCTCCGCGCCATCACCAGCGCGCCCTGGCTGCTGTTCTGGCCGGCTTTGTTCGTCATGGTCGCCGTGCTGAGCTTCAATTTCCTCGGCGATGGCCTCAGAGACGCGGCGGACCCCTATGACAACTGAACCCGACATCGTCCTCTCGGTTCGCGATCTCTCAGTCGATTTCGCCCAGCGCCAGGGCAGCTTTCGCGCTGTCGACAACGTCAGCTTCGACCTCAAGGCCGGCCGCACGCTCGGCATTGTCGGCGAGAGCGGCTCGGGCAAGTCGGTCACGGCGCGCGCCCTGATGCAACTGGTCGATCCGCCCGGCCGGATCACCGGTGGCTCGATCCGGCTCGGCGAGATCGACATCGCGCAATTGCCGCGCCGTGGCGAAGCCATCCGCGCCATTCGCGGCGCCGATATTTCGATGATCTTCCAGGAGCCGATGAGTTCGCTGTCGCCGGTGCATACCATCGGCGCGCAGGTGATGGAGGTGCTCGAGCTGCATTTGAAGCTCGACCGCAAGGCGGCCCGCGCCCGCACCATCGAGCTGCTCGGACAGGTGGAAATCCCCAACCCGGAACAGGCCATCGACCGCTTCGCCTACGAGTTCTCGGGCGGCATGCGGCAGCGGGCGATGATCGCCATGGCGCTCGCCTGCAACCCGCGCGTCTTGATCGCCGACGAGCCGACCACCGCGCTCGACGTCACCACCCAGGCCGAGGTGCTCGACCTGATCCGCCGCATCCAGCGCGAGCGCGGCATGGCGATGCTTCTCATCACCCACGACATGGGCGTGGTGGCCGAAACCGTCGACGACGTGGCGGTGATGTATCGCGGCCAGGTGGTCGAAGCCGGGCCGGTGGACCGTATCTTCCACGGCGCCACCCACGCCTACACCCAGCGCCTGCTCGCCGCGACGCTGAAGCTCGAGCAGCCGGCGGAGCGGCCGGCGCCGCTAGCTGGAGCGGCCCCGATCCTCACCGTGCGCAATCTCGGCAAGACCTATCAACTCGGTGTCGGGGCGTTCGGCGGCAAGGCCAAAGGCACGCTGCGCGCCGTCGACGACGTGAGCCTCGCGCTCAAGGCCCGCGAAACGCTTGGCATCGTCGGGGAAAGCGGCTCGGGCAAGACCACGCTTGGCCGGCTGATCCTCCGCACGGTCGAACCCACCGATGGCGAAGTCGTCTACTCGCCGCCGGGCTCGCCGCCGGTCGCCGTGCGTGGGCTCGACAAGGCCGGGCTGCGCAGCCTCTACAGCGAGATCCGTTTCATCTTCCAGGATCCGTTCGCTTCGCTCAATCCGCGCATGACCGTACGCCAGATCGTCGGCGAACCGCTGTTGATCAACCGGCGCCACTCCCGGGCCGAAATCGAAGCCCGGGTCACTGAGCTGCTCGAGCTGGTCGGGCTCGATGCCGCGATGATGGATCGCTACCCGCACGCCTTTTCCGGCGGGCAGCGGCAGCGCATCGGCATTGCCCGGGCGCTGGCGCTCGACCCAAGGGTGCTGATCGCCGACGAGCCGACCTCGGCGCTCGACGTCTCGATCCGCAGCCAGATTCTCGACCTCCTGATCGAACTCAGGGCGCGGCTGGGGCTGAGTTTCATCTTCATCAGCCACGATATCGGGGTGATCCGCTATTTCTGCGACCGGGTCGCGGTGATGCGGCGCGGCCGGGTGGTCGAGGTCGGCGATACCAAGACCATCTGTACGGCGCCCAGCCATCCGTATACGCAGGCACTGATCTCCGCCGTGCCCTATCCCGATCCGCGCCAGCCGCGCATGCAGCGGCGCGCTCGCTACACCGAAACTTCCGTTTAGAAAGAGGAACAAAATGGTCAAGGCAGCTTTCCTGGGGCTCGGCGTCATGGGCTACCCGATGGCCCGGCATCTGAAGGCGAAGGGGCACGAGGTAACGGTCTACAACCGCACCACGGCCAAGGCCGAAAAGTGGGTGTCGGAGCAGGGCGGTAAACTCGGAAAAACCCCGGCAGAGGCCGCGGCAGGGCAGGACATTGTCTTCGCCTGCGTCGGCAATGACGACGACCTGCGCCAGGTGACGTTGGGCGCCGATGGCGCCTTCCAGGCGATGGCAAAGGGCGCCGTGTTCGTCGACCACACCACCGCGTCCGCCGGCATTGCGCGCGAGCTGCACGCCGCCGCCACTGTCGCCGGCTTCGGCTTCCTCGATGCCCCGGTGTCGGGCGGCCAGGCCGGGGCCGAGAATGGCCAGCTGACCGTGATGGTCGGCGGCGACCCGGCGACCTTCGATATCGCCCAGCCGGTGATCATGAGCTTTGCCAAGGCGGCGCGGCTGCTCGGCGAACCCGGCGCCGGACAGTTGGCCAAGATGATGAACCAGATCTGCATTGCCGGGGTGGTCCAGGGTCTCGCCGAAGCGATCCATTTCGGCAAGCAATCCGGCATGGATGTCGAGGCGGTGATCGACGTGATCAGTAAGGGCGCCGCACAGTCCTGGCAGATGGAAAACCGCTACAAGACCATGAATGCCGGCAAGTTCGATTTCGGCTTTGCCGTCGACTGGATGCGCAAGGACCTCGGCATCGTCCTGGAAGAGGGCCGCGCCAATGGCGCCAAGCTCCCGCTCACCGCGCTGGTCGATCAGTTCTATGCCGAAGTGCAGGCGATGGGCGGCAAGCGCTGGGACACCTCGAGCCTGCTCGCCCGGCTGGAGCGCTGATCGGCACGTGAGCGCGGACGGCGACCAGGCCCCGGTTCGACCCACGCAGCTGCCTCCAGTGGCGCGGCAGCTGTCGGTGCGCGCCATCATGGAAACCATCCTGCTCAATGGCCCGACCTCGCGTGCCACGCTGGCCAAGCTCACCGGGCTGTCGCGCCAGACCACCACCCAGGTGGTGCTGGAACTCGAGCGCGATGGCTGGCTCGAAGTGTCGGGCAAGATGCAGGGCAAGCTCGGCCGCTCTGCCCCGACTTATGAGCTGACGGCCAGTTCGGCCTATGTGCTGGGCATCCGCCTCGAGGGCGAGATCGCCCAGATTGCGCTGGCCAATATCCGCGGCGACGTGGTGGGCGAGATCGCCGCCGCCACCGACCCGCGCGGCGGCAGCAGCGTCGTGCACCAGATCGGCGCCCTCTACCGCGAGCTCACCGACAAGCTGGGGGTGGCGCGCGACCGGGTGAGGGTCGTGGTGGTCGGTAGCCCCGGCGTCGTGGACCCGGTCACCGGCCATATCGACATCGCACCTTCCATTCCGCATCTCGGCGATATCAACGTGGTCGAGGAGCTGCGCGCCGAGATCGGCGTGCCGCTCAGCATCGAGAACGGCGTAAAACTCTCGGCGCTGGGCGAGCTCTGGCAGGGCGTCGCCCGCGGGGCGCGCAACTTCGCCTATTTCGGCATTGGCCGCGGCGTCGGCATGGGCATCGTCGCCGATGGCAAGCTCTTGCGCGGCGGCCGCGGCGCGGCCGGCGAAATCGCCTATCTGCCGCTCGGCGGCAACCCGTTCGACCCCTCCGGTTTTGCCTCCGGCACCTTCGAGACGGCCGCCAATGTCGATGCGCTGCAGCGCCGCTTCGAGGCCTATGGCGGGACGGCCGACTTCTCAGTCGCCGATATCCTCGCCGCCTACTCGCGCGGCGAGACGGCGGCCGTCGCCGCCATCGACGAGACGGCCCGCTTGCTGGCGCTGGCCATCGGGGCAGTGCACGCGGTGATCGATGCCGACCTCATCGTCTTCGGCGGCAGCATCGGGCTCCGTCCCGAGATCGTCGAACGCGTCCGCGGCCTGCTCCCCCGCCTGATGCGCGAGCCGCCGACCCTCGAAGCCAGCGCCCTGGGCGATCGTGCTACCCTCGTCGGCGCCCTCGGCGAAGCCCTGCACCGCCTCCACGCCGAACTGTTCGGCGTCGAAGCCGTGCGCCGCGAACTGACCCTGTCTGACCTTGGCAAAGGTCGCACGCCGCGCTGACGTCTCTCGCTCGCTGGCTGGCAGCTTGGGCAAGCGCCGCCGGCATCATTGCGCCAGCGCCGCGCTCGAAACCTGCACCCAGACTGTTACAAATCTCGCCTGTTCCGGCCGGCTGGATTGCCAGGGGCGTGATAGTTCTGCAATAATGCAACTTGTTGTTCGGTAGATAGACAGCATTCGTGCAAATTTTTGTGGCGGTATAGTATCGGATAACGCATTGAATCTGTGAGGATGTGCTGGATGAGACAAAGCACGCGTTGGATGGTTGGATCCGGACTGGTTGTTGCGGTGTCGGTGCTGGCGTTCGGTGCTGCGTCTCAGACGCAGTCCGTCGATCCGCAATATACGGCCGACGGTCAGCTGATCCGTCCCGCGGGGGTCGAAACATGGGTGTTCGTCGGCGCCACTCTGGCGCTCAGCTACCGGGACGACAGCCCGCACGACTCGCTCAACAACATCTACCTGGCGCCGGAGGACTACGCGGCCTTCAAGCAGAGCGGAGAGTTTCCGGACGGGACAATTCTCGGCATGAAGGTGTTCAGCCCGGAGACGCAAGACGCTGCAGGCATTGTCAACCGGGGCACCTATTCCGGTGCGTTGGAGGTCGTCGAGTTTGCGGTAAAGGACCCCAAGCGCCCGAACGCCACCGCATCACCCTGGGCCTATTACGTTTTTGCTCCGACCGGGCAGGCGTCGGCCTCGCCTCGTCCCGATATGAGATGCGCCGACTGCCATCGCCAGCACGCCAGCAAGGACAATGTCTGGGTCCAGTTCTACCCCACCCTGCGTGATCCGTGATCCGTGATCCGGGAGCGCGCGCCGCAGCACTGCGGAAGCCGGCTACACCGCGTCGTTCTATGCCGTTCGGATAAACTAGCCGGTGCGTGGGCGGCGGTCGCGATGGTCGCGACCGCCGCCCCGTCACCTTCCCATTCTGTCCTTTGCCGCTTGCATAGGCACACCCTTCTTGCCTAAGCAGGGCTCCCGGATTGCTGGGGAAGCGTCGTGGTCACCATCAAGGAAATCGCCAAGGCAGTGGGCGTCTCGTCCGCGACGGTGTCGCGGGTGCTCAATTTCGACCAGACGCTGTCGGTCACCCCGAGAACCCGGCAGGCGATCATCGAGACCGCCGAGGCGATGAAGTATGAAACGCCTCGCGCCCGCAATCGCGCCTACCAGCAGGGGCTCGGCAAGGTGGCGCTGGTGCACTACCTCAGGCCCGACCAGGAGTTCGTCGATCCCTATTATGTCGGGCTGCGGCTGGGGATCGAGAGCCGCTGCCAGGCGCTGAAGATCGAGACCATCAAGGTCTATCACACCGACAGCCTGCCGGAGGCCTCGCTGCTGCGCGGCGCCTCGGGCATCATCGCCATCGGCCGGCACGACGACAACGAGATCGCCTGGCTGAAGCGGCACAACCGCAACCTGGTGTTCGCCGATTTCAGCCCGTCCACCGATGAGGTGGATGCGGTCGAGGCCGACCTGATGCTCGCCACCCGCAAGCTCCTGCAGTCGCTGACCGAGGCCGGTTATCGCCGCATCGCCTTTGCCGGCTGGGTCGATGTCTATGACGGGGTCACCCCGACCCGCATCGAACGGCGCTGCCGCGCCTATATGGAATGGGCCAGGGAAGCGGGGGTGTTCGACGAGCGCATCTGTTTGACCGACGGCAAGACCGAGGAAAGCGGCTACAAGCTGACCCGGCAGATCCTGTCGCAGCCCGACCGGCCCGATGCGCTGATCACCGCCAATGACAACATGGCCGTCGGCGCCTACCGCGCCATCCACGAGATGGGCCTCAGCATTCCCGACGATATCGCGGTGGCGAGCTTCAACGATATCTCGGTGGCGCAGTTCCTCAACCCGCCGCTGACCACCGTGCACCTGCCGGCCGAAGAGATCGGCGAGGGCGCCGTCGAGCTGCTGCTCGAGCGGATGGGCGGGCGCGAACTGCCCAAGCGGGTGACGCTGGCGACCTCAATTCGCTGGCGTGGCAGCACCCGGAATCGGGCTCCGAGAACCCCCAACTAAATATTTACTGAAAATCTTGCGTATGACGCATCCCACGGCTAACACTATGTCGGCGGGCGGCAGACCCGCACGACTTCACTGAGCCGACAATGAGCAAAAAGCTCGGGCCCGGTTGGTTGCGACGCCATGGCGGAGCCGGTTGATCGGCTCACAAGTGGCAGCGTCTGGAGGGACGCCGCGGCTGACGGCAGAGAGGGGAAGATGTCAGGAACGGATTCGTCCCGGGGACGTACGTCCATTTGGCGGCAATTGGCCGACAGCAAGGTGCTCTTGCTGATGTGCGTCCCGGCGATCATTTTCTTCATCGTCTTCAACTACATGCCCCTGCCCGGCGCGTGGATCGCCTTCACCAATTTCAACTACCGCGACGGGATTTTCGGCAGCCCGTTCGTCGGCTTCAAGAACTTCGAGTTCCTGATCAAATCCGGTCAGCTCTGGACGCTGACGCGGAACACCATCCTCTACAACCTCGCCTTCATCGTGCTCGGCAACATCCTGCAGATCGCCATCGCGATCATGCTCAACGAGGTGCGGCTGGCCTGGTTCAAGAAGGTCAGCCAGGCGGCGATGTTCCTGCCGTTCTTCATTTCGTCGGTGCTGGTCGGGGTCATCGCCTTCAACCTGCTCAACTACGATACCGGCGCGCTCAACGCGCTGATCAAGCAGACCGGCGGCGACCCGATAAAGATTTACTCGACCGCCGGCGCCTGGCCGCTGATCATCATCATCGTGCATTTGTGGCAATCGACCGGCTATGGCTCGATCGTCTATTTCGCGGCGATCATGGGCATCGACCGCAGCCTTTACGAGGCAGCGACGGTAGACGGCGCCTCGGCCTGGCAGCGCATCCGCTTCGTGACGCTGCCAAGCCTCAAGCCGACTTTCGTCATCCTGGTGCTGTTCTCGCTGGGCGGCATCATGCACGGCAATTTCGGGCTGTTCTGGAACCTCATCGGCAATAACGCCGCCCTGTTCGCGACCACCGACATCATCGAGACCTCGGTCTACCGGATGGTGCTGTCGCAGAACAACTTCACCACCTCCACCGCAGTCGGGCTTTACCAGTCGCTGTTCGGCTTCGCCCTCGTGATGACGGCGAACTGGATCGTGCGCAGGATCAACAAAGACTATGCACTCTTCTGACCTGGCTGCTCCGCTGCAAACCGAAGGCGTCGGGCTGGGCCCTGCGAAGCCTCGCGCCATCAAGCTTGATCGAAGCGACATGGTGATCCGCTCGATCTCCTACCTCGCGGTCACGCTGTTCGCGCTGTTCTGCCTGTTGCCCTTCGTCTTGATGCTGTCGGCGTCCCTGTCGAGCGAGGCGGCCATCCGGCGCTCCGGTTTCGGCCTGTTCCCGAACGATTTCAGCCTCGCGGCCTACGAGTGGATCTTCAGGGCGCCCAAGCAGATCATCGGCTCCTACGTCGTCACCATCACGATGACCGTCACCGGTACGGCAATCGGCCTGTTCGTGATCGCGATGACCGGCTACGCGCTGCACCGCAAGGACTTTCCCTTCCGCAACCACATCTCGTTCTTCATCTACTTCACCACGCTGTTCTCGGCCGGCCTCGCGCCGACCTTCCTGTGGGTGGCGCGCGACCTCGGCCTCAGGGGCAATTACCTCGCGGTGTTCCTGCAACTGCTGATGACGCCGTGGCTGATCATCCTGATGAAGAATTTCATGCGCACCGTGCCCTACGAGATCATCGAATCCGGCAAGGTCGACGGCGCCGGCGACTTCCGCATCTTTGCCCAGCTGTGCCTGCCGATGATGAAGCCGGCGCTGGCCACCATCGGCCTGTTCCTGGCGCTTGGCTATTGGAACGAGTGGTACCTCAGTTCGCTGTACCTGGGCAGCACGGTCGAGTTCAAACCGCTGCAGTATCACCTCTACAACATCATCAACACCGCCAACGCGCTGAAGAACTCGGTGGCCGGATCGAACGTCAGCGTTACCGACCTGCCGAGCAACACGCTGAAGATGGCGAGCGCCATCGTCGCCACCGGCCCGATCCTGCTGCTCTACCCGTTCGTACAGAAATACTTCGTTTCCGGCATCACCATTGGAGCGGTCAAAGGCTAGCGCGACAGAAACTACGCGGCCGGCGCCGATGACCGGCCGCACCCTCGAAGCCATTCGAGTTGAGGGAAATCTCGGCAGCAAGTCGGAGCGTTCTCAGGAAAAGTTGCAGACTGTTCCGGTTCGAGAGCGCGACAAATCAAACGTCAGAAAATTCAGAGGAGGAGTCTGGAATGAAACGCAGGAATATCGTTCGGGTCGGGGCGGCGTTGCTGGCCATCGGCATCAGCATGCCGGCGCTGACGACGGGGGCGTTTGCCCAGGATGCGCCGACCGAAATCACCATGCTGACCATGGGCAACAAGCCCACCAACGGCCGCCTCGAGGCGATGCTGGAAAAGCTCAATGAGCTGCTGGTCAAGAAGGTCAATGCCAAGCTCGACCTGTTCTATATCGAGTGGGCCGACTGGCAGACCCAGTACAACGTGCAACTGCTGTCCGGCGACGACAATGTCGATCTCGTCGCCACCGCAACCGACTGGCTCTATGCCTGGGAAAACGCCGAGAAGGGCGCGTTCCTGCCGCTCTCGGAAGAAATGCTCAAGGCCAATGCGCCCCAGACTTGGGCACAGGTCGAAGCCGACGGCCACTGGGGTCTCACCAAGCTCGCCGATGGCAAGATCTACTTCATGCCCGAGGATAACTACACCCAGTACACCAACCACGGCTTCTTCTACCGCGGCGACTGGGCCAAGCAAGCGGGCTTCGAGAACGGCACGATCACCAAGTTTGCGGATTTCACCAAATACTTCGAGTGGGTGAAGGCCAACAAGCCGGACGCGTACCCGTGGGACGTCGCGCGCGCCAACGAGGCGGCGTTGACCGGCTACATCCAGGGCAACACCGACTTCCAGACGCTGCAAGGCATCAGTGCAGGCAACTACGCTCCATTCGATACCAAGGCGTCCGATCCCTACACCGTGACGTCCCGGTACATGGAGGGCGACGCGCTGATCGAGGCGGCCAAGCTCGCCAGGCAGTGGAACGAGATCGGTGTCTGGCGCGAAGATGCCTTGAACTATGACGGCGACACGCGCGAGGAGTTCTATGCCGGCCTCTCCGGCGCCGACCAGCACCACACGCAGACCTTCGTCAACGACATCGTCAACAACATGAATACCAAGCAGCCCGGCTCCGACCCCAAGTTCTTCTATTGGGGCCAGGAAAACGGCAACTTCTTCAAGGATATCTACACGCACGGGGCCATGGCGGTCAGTGCCTACTCGAAGAATTCGGAGAAGGCGCTGCAGGTCTACGACCTGATCCGCAACGACAAGGAAATCTACGACCTGTTCAACTTCGGCATCAAGGATGTCGACTACATCATCACCGCTGACGGCAAGATGGGCTTCCCCGAGGGCTACGACTCCTCGACCATGTCGCTGGGCACCGACTACTGGTGGGGCCGCAACGACGCGTTCGAGCTGCCACGCACCACGCAGGCTCCGAACCGTGCCGAGATCATCGCCGACCTCGACAAGCGGGCGAAGGACTACCCGTACTCGACGCTGATCATCAACAAGCAGAACGTCGATCCGACGCTCGCGGCGATGGCCGGTGTACTCGCCGAGTACATCCCGCAGTTGCAGTACGGCAAGTTCGCCGACCCTGCGGCGGCCGTCGCCGAGATGCGCCAGAAGCTGAAGGATGTCGGCTACGAAGACGCCCGCGCCGCGATCCAGGCCGATATGGACGCCTGGAAGACGGCCCGCGGCCTCTAGGCAGCTGACCAATGGTTCGGGCGGGTTGCACGCAACCCGCCCGGCATGGAGTGCTTTCAGGAAAAGTTGCAGACTTTTCCTCCTCGGACTTGATCCGGGGATCGAAAGCGCGACCAGATGCAGAGCGTTCATCGAAACGCTCCTGGGAGGGTCGACCGATGGCAACGCTGTTCTCGGCAAATTCCGCGCTGATGCGCGGGCTCACCCGGCTCGCCGACATGGTCATCCTCAACCTCCTGTTCATTGCCACTTCGCTGCCGCTGTTCACCCTCGGCGCCTCGCTCACCGCGCTGAACTTCACCGCCATGCGGATCGCCACCGGCGAGTGCAACGCGGTGATCGCGGACTATTTCCGCTCCTTTCAGCGCAACTTCCGCCAGGCCACCGTGATCTGGCTGCTGCTGCTGCTGTTCAGCGCCGTGCTGGCCGCCTGGTACGTCGTCGTCACCAACCTCAGCTTCGGCCCGCTCGCCGAGTTGCTGCTCGTCGCGGCCTGGTACGTGCTGGTCTTCAACGTCGCGGTGATGGCGCTGTTCGTCTTTCCTTACCTCGCGAGCTTCGAAGGCCGCACCCGCGAGGTGTTCCGCAATGCGCGGCTGCTCTCCTGGAAGCACCCCTTCACCGGGCTCACTGCCCTGGCGCTGATCGCGCTCTCGATCATCGTCACGGTCTTCTACCCGCAGGTCACCGGCTACGGGCTGTTCTGGTTCTTCATCGGCTTTGCCGGCATCGCCGTGGCCAATGGCCACCTCTTCACTCGCGTCTTCAGCAGATACATCGCCGCAGCGACGGCCGAACAGACATAGGGGCCTGCTCCACATGCAGCATTTCGACATCCGCCGGTGGCAGTTCACCCTCGCGGACGAGCCAGACGCATGGGCCAAGGGGTTCGACGACAGCGCCTGGCGGGCGGTCAACATACCGCATGACTGGAGCATCGAGCAGCCCTTCGCCGAGCAGCACTCGAGCGGCACCGGCTATCTCCCCGGCGGCATCGGCTGGTATCGCGCGCATGTCTCGCTGGGGTCGCTCGGCGACATCGCCGGCAAGCACGTGCGGCTCAAATTCCACGGCGTCTACAAGAACGCCCGGGTCTGGGTGAATGGCTACCACGTCGGCGGGCGACCCTCGGGCTATGCCGAGTTCTCGTTCGATCTCACCGAAATCCTCTCCTACGCCAACAGCGACGAGCTGGTGATCAGCGTCAGGGTCGAGCACACCGATATTTCCGACAGCCGCTGGTACAACGGCTCAGGCATCAACCGGCAGGTCAGGCTCGAAGTGCACCAGGCCGTGCGCGTCGCCGAGTACGGCACGGTGTTCGAGACGCTGACGGCCGACGTTGCGCAGGCCACGGTCCGCGTCACGCAGACGGTCATCAACGACACGGCGGCGGCCGTGACGGTGCAGGTGCGGCACGAGTTGCGGGCTCTCTCTTCGGGGCGGATCAAGAGGTTCGAAACCACCGCGGAACTCGCCGCCGGAGCATCCGCCGGTACCGCTGTCACCGCCACCATGGCGCAGCCCGATCTGTGGTCCGACACCAACCCGAACCTCTATCGCCTCACCACCACGCTCAGCTGGGGCACGAGCCAGAACGCCGTCTACGAAGAAACCGTCGGCATCCGCACCTTCCGCTTCGACGCCGAGCGTGGCTTCTTCATCAACGGCGAGGCCCGGACGCTCAAGGGCGTCTGCCTGCACGAAGATGCCGGCCCGTTCGGCACCGCGGTACCATCGGAGGTCTGGCTGCGCCGGCTGCTGACGCTGAAGCAACTGGGCTGCAACGGCGTGCGCATGGCGCACAATCCGCACGCCCCGAGTTCTACCGGCTGTGCGATGCGCTCGGCTTCTATGTCATCGATGAAGCCTTCGACGAGTGGGAGAACGCCAAGAACAAGTGGTGGCAGGGGCACAATGTCTACCCGCCGCGGCACCAGGGTTATGCCCGCGATTTCCACGAGTGGGGCGAGCGCGACCTGGTCAACATGATCGACGCGCACCGCAACCACGCCTCGATCATCGCCTGGAGCACCGGCAACGAAATCGATTACCCCAACGATCCCTATGCCAGCGCGATGTTCGAAGCGATGACCGGCAATAACGATGCCAACAAATCGGCCAAGCAACGCGCCTACGATCCGAACCGCCCCGATGCCCGGCGCCTCGCCACCATCTCGCGCCGGCTGGCGGCCATCGTCAGAGACAAGGATCCGACCCGACCGGTGACGGTAGGCGCAGCCTTCCCCGAACTCTCCCGCTACACCGGCTTTCTCGAGCCGCTGGATCTCGTCGGCTACAACTACAAGGAACACCTCTATCCGGCGGATCACGAGAAGTTCCCGGCTCAGCCGATCGTCGGCAGCGAGAACGGCCATGGCTACCCGGAATGGCGCGCCGTGGTCGACAACCCCTACATCTCCGGCCAGTACCTGTGGACCGGCATCGATTATCTCGGGGAGACCGACCGCTGGCCGCATCACGGCTCACGCGCCGGCCTCCTGACCGTTGCTGGTTTCATGAAGCACAGTGCGCAACTCCGTCGCAGCTGGTGGTCCGACGAGCCGGTCGCCTACCTCGCCACCCGCAAGCGCGGCGATGAGCAAAAGAACCTCTGGTCGCACCCGATCGCGCGGTCGTGGGACGATATCGCAGCAGGCGGAGTGGAGGTCGTCTGCTTCTCCAACGGTGAGCCGCGTTTGAGCTGCGGCGGTGAAACCGTGCCGCTCACCCGCGACGATGCCTCTGGCTACTGGGTCGCTGGCGCGCTTCCCTCCGCCGCGCCGCTGCTGCTCGAGACCATCAGGAATGGCGAGACAGTGGCGCGAGACACCTTCGGGCCATGTGGCGACGCGACCCGCCTCGAGGCGGCCGCGTGGCAGGCGCCTGCCGGGGTGACGAACCGCTACACCGCCGGGGGCCCAGTCGGTGAAGGCGTCATCCAGGTCGAATGCATCTTGCGCGATGCAGCAGGGGAAGTGGCGCGCAACGACCTGGTGGTCGCTGCCGCGGTGGAGGGCGGTGAACTGCTGTTCCTCGAGAGTGGCGACCTCAGCGACAACACGCCTTATGCCGCGCGCGAACGCCGCAGTTTCGCTGGGCAGCTCGTGGTCTTCGTCCGCGCTGCGGGGCCGGTGGTGTTGCGGCTCAAGCCAGCCGGCCTGCCCGATGTCGAGGTCCGGCTGTGACGCGTCCGCGCTACCACTTCGCGCCCCAGAGCGGCTGGATCAACGACCCCAACGGGCTGATCCGGATCGATGGGGTCTATCACCTGTTCTACCAGGCCAACCCGCATGGCCTGGTGCATGGCCCAATGCATTGGGGCCACGCCACCAGCGCAGATCTCGCGACCTGGCAGGAGCAGCCGATCGCGCTGTATCCCGAGGCCAGCGGCCAGTGCTTTCGGGCAGCGCGGTCATGGCGCACGCGGGCAATGTGGCGCCCGAGCTGGGGGCCGGGGACGGCGTGCTGCTGTTCTACACCGCGCACCGCGACGGCAAGCCGTCGATCGAGGATCAGGCCGTCGCCATTGCCGATCGCGCCATGACGAGTTTCCGGAAGTTCGATGGCAATCCGGTGTTGCGGACGTCAGGTCCCGTCGATTTTCGCGACCCCAAAGTGATCTGGCATGCCGCGACGCAACGCTGGGTCATGGTGGTGACGCATGGCCAGTCGATCGGCATCTACTCGTCGCCAGATGCGCTGGGCTGGCAGTTCGAAAGCGAATTCGGCGCGTCGGAGGGCCGGCATGGTCCCGGCCCGTGGGAGTGTCCGGACCTGTTCCCGATGACATCGCCGGAAAGCGCTGAAACCGTCTGGATCCTCGTCGTCGGCATTGGCCGTGGTCACATCTCGGGCGGTTCGGGGACCCAGTATTTCGTCGGCGATTTCGATGGCCACAGCTTCCGCAACCGCAACACGCCCGAGGTTGAGCTGGTCATGGATTGGGGCCGCGATTTCTATGCGGCCCAGAGCTTCTCGGGGCTCGACGGTGAGGATCCCCTCGTTATCGCCTGGATGAGCAACTGGATGTACGCCAACCACACGCCGTCCGACGGCTTTCGCGGCAGCATGAACCTGCCGCGGCGGCTGCAGCTGGCCGATGGCGCCGATGGGCTCCGGCTGGTTCAGGTGGTCGATCCCGGTACCGCCGGACATTTCCCCGAACTTGCGGTCGTCCTGGGCGAGCCTGCTGGGCCCACCTCCCTGGTCTATCGCCTTCGGCACAGCTGGGCCGGCTCGGAGGGGAACCGCCTGAGCCTCAAGCTGTTCGGCGAAGACGAACCCAGCCTCGTAATCGAGCGCCGGAGCGGCAACCGCTACGAGGTCACCTCGCTGCGCCGCGCCCATCGCGACATTGCTGCGGAACGCGCGTTCGAAACCCGCTTCAGCTTCGAAGTGAGGCTGGATGGCCCATTCGACCTCGAGGTTTTCGTCGACAACGGCCTCGTCGAGATCGGCTGTGTCGGCGGGCGGCACTGGCTGAGCAACATCTACTTCCCGGCCGATGCGTCGGGCCTCGTGACCCTCACCGAACAATCCCTCTGATTCTCCTGCAAGGTGGTTTCAACATGCTGATCGATCTCAACAACAAGGTGGCCATCGTCACCGGCGCCGGCCGCGGCATCGGCAACGAGATCGCCAAGACGCTGGCGGGCGAGGGGGCCATCGTCGTGGTCACCGATATCCGCCAGGAACTGCTCGATCAGGTTGCCGAGGAGTGGCGGCAGAACGGCTGGAACGGCCTGCAGCTGCTGTGCGACGTCCGCAAATCCGAGGACAACCGTGCCGTCGTTGCCGCCGTCGAGCAGGCCTTCGGCCGCATCGATATCCTCGTCAACAATGCCGGCGTCGCCGGTGGCGCCCGGGTCGAGGATCTCTCCGAGGAGACCTGGGATCTCAACCTCGACGTCAACCTCAAGGGCATGTTCCTGATGTGCCAGGCCGTCGTCCCGGTGATGAAGCGCCAGCGCTCCGGCCGCATCCTCAATGCGGCGTCGTTTGCCGCCATCATCCCGTCGGTCGGCGGCGCCGCCTATGCCGCCTCGAAATCCGGCGTCGAGGGCTTTACCCGGGTGCTGGCGGGGGAACTGGGTGCGCACGAGATCACCGTCAACTGCTATGCGCCGGGCATGATCCCCACTGGGATGAACCGCTTCGCCGACCGCACCGATGCCGAGAAGAGCCGGCTGCTCGACACCCTGACGCTCCGCCGCTGGGGCAGCCCCACCGATGTCGCCAACCTGATCTGCTTCCTCGCCTCGGACCTCGCCTCGTACATCACCGGCACGATGATCGACGTCTCCGGCGGCAAGTTCGCCACCCAGATGCCCTGGGTCAGCCACCGGGAGCCGTAGGTTTCGTACCAGAGGAACCAGCCGTGAGCTCCCCTCCCCTTGAGGGGAGGGCTATCGCATATGGCGCCAGGCACAGGCCTCTCGGTGGTCCTCCACCGTGAAACAAGGGGAACCGCCGAAGGCGGTGGAGGGGGCGGCAGGATGCGCCGGTGTTTGGGGCCGCCCCTCCACCAGCTTCGCTGGTCCCCCAACGGTGAGCGCCTCTGGGCGCTCATCCGTGACCCCGCTGCGCGGTGGAGGACCACTGTGAGACCGGTGGTCCTCCATATGCGATAGCCCTGCCCTTGAGGGGAGGGGCTGGGGGTGGTGAGGGACGCTCGGTGCTGACTGCACCACCCCTCCCTCAGTCCCTCCCCTCAAGGGGGAGGGAAGCGATCGTCCGGTGGGTCCGCTACACAGGCCAAACTAGCTCGCCGGCGGCTCGTCCGCATACTCTTCCTGCGGCGGTTCCTTCTGGGCCACCCAGGCCGCCCACCAGCCCCTGAGATGGCTCCGCATCGCCGTCTCCGCCGCCTCGGGATCGCGAGCGGCAATCGCCTCGAAGATCTCGACATGCTGGCGATGCGCGCGTTGTTCGGTGAACGATTGCCGCTGCAGCGTCGAGCGCCGTTCTTCCACCCAGCCGGCAAAGGCATCGTGCACCGCCTCGAAGATGCGGTTGTTGGCGCCGGCCGGTTTCACCGAAGCGCCCAAGAGCTGGGACGAACTGGTGGCGCAGGCCGAAGCGATCAACAAGGCGCCGGTCTGGGGCTTGGCCTCGCCCTCTCCAATGTCGGCGACGGGAACCTGCAGACCAGCGTGCTGCAGTCGTTCGGCGGCCGCATCGCCGACGATGCAGGGAAGACTGTGACGCTCGATTCACCTCAGACCCGGCTGTGGCTCACCTGGCTGAAGGGCGCCTGGGACAAGGGGCTGTTCGCCCCGGGCAACACCGTGTGGGACGGTTCGGGCGACAACCAGGCCGATCTCTCCGGGCAGGTCGGTTTCATCGCCAATACCGGCTCTACAAGCCGGACAATTTCAAAAGGGCCTATGAGCTGTTCGGCGCGTCGCCGAGCTGGGCCCTCGATCTCTGCCTCGGCTGCTGCTCGGAAATGACCGGCGGCAAGCAGAATGTCACCGAAATGATCGAGTTCTTCGCCCCCAAGGGCCGCATTGCCTATATCCATTTCCGCGACGTGCAGGGCACCGTGCCCAACTTCACCGAGTGCTTCATCGGCGACGGCAATTACGACCCGGCCGAAGTGGTCGCACTGCTCGCCGAAAATGGTTTTGACGGCTTCCTGCTCGACGACCATGTGCCCAGGATGGACGGCGACAGCGACTGGAGCCACCGCGGCCGCGCCCACGCCATCGGCTACATGCAGGGGCTGATCCGCATGCTCGAGTTCAACCGCAGGTAGCGGGCGGGTTCGGCCACGGCCGGCCCGGAGCGGTGGGGACAAACCGTCGCCGCTCCGGTGCGTGGTCGGGGAGCACTTGCATGGTTCTCTCACCCCGGCGCAGACTGCGAAGCGGGCCGCTTTCCGTCGGACCGGTACCGATCTTCGGGACGTGAGGGCATCGTGGCACGCAGGATTCTCGTTCTCGGCGCTGGCGGGTTCATCGGTTCGCATCTGGTGCGCCGGCTGGCCAGCGACGGCAACGAGGTGCATGGCGCAGACCTGAAGCGGCCGGAATTCTCGGCTTCGGCCGCCCATCGGTTCATCATCGCCGATTTGCGCGACCCCACGGCCTGCGCCGAGCTGTTCGACCGGGGGTACGACGAGGTCTACCAGCTTGCCGCCGATATGGGTGGCGCCGGCTATGTCTTCACCGGCGAGCACGATGCTCAGATCATGCGGAACTCCGCGGCGATCAATCTCAACGCTCTCGCCAATTGCGAACGCACCCGCGCCGGCCGGGTGTTCTACGCTTCGTCCGCCTGCATCTATCCGGCGCGCAACCAGCTCGATCCCGCGCATCCAGATTGCAGCGAGGATTCCGCCTATCCGGCCGCCCCTGACAGCGAATACGGCTGGGAGAAGCTGTTTGCCGAACGGCTCTACCTCGCCCAGGCCCGCAACCACGGCATGCAGGTGCGTATCGCCCGCTTCCACAACGTCTTCGGACCGCAAGGCGCCTGGCGCGGCGGGCGCGAGAAGGCCCCGGCCGCCATCTGCCGCAAGGTGGCCGAGGCGCGCGATGGCGACGAGATCGAAGTCTGGGGCGACGGTGAGCAGACCCGGAGCTTCCTCTATGTCGATGAGGGTCTCGAGGGCTTGCTCCGGCTCACCAGATCGGATGTCACCAGTCCGGTCAATGTCGGCTCCGACGAGATGGTCAGCATCAACCAGTTGGTCGACATGGTGGCCGAGATTGCCGGCAAGCGGCTCGGCAAGCGCCACATCCCCGGCCCCACCGGAGTGCGCGGCCGTTCCTCCGACAACCGCTTCATCGCCCAAAGCCTCGGCTGGCGCCCCAGCATGCCGCTCCGAGCCGGGCTCGAAACGACCTATGCCTGGGTTGCGAGCCAAGCCACTCAGCCGGCCGCCTGAGCGGGTCGCGATTTACGCGGAGAGTGACTTGTCCCGGACCTTCGGCCCTGGCTCCACCACCCTCACCCCTGTGGGGGGAGGGGCTCGCGCCGCCTCGACAATCGGCGCAACCGCCCGCCGCAGCCCCTCCGGCTCCAGCCCGGTCACCACCGCGCCCACGAGGATCGCCCCGATCCCCGTCGCCTTCAGCCGCGGCGCATCTTGCGCGGTGAACTTCTTCTGGCTCGGCGCAATCACCGGCCGGCCCGATATCCTGACAATTTCCGCAAACCGCGCGAGGTCGGCGTCGTTGAGCGGCTGGCCATACTCGGCAAAGCGCCCGATCGAGGCTTCGACCATCGCCCCCGGGATGGCGCGGATGGCGTCGAGATCGGCTTGCCCGCTGTCGCTGTCGAGCGCCAGGATAGGCGTCAGCCGCGAGGCCAACAGCTGCGGCTGCACGTGCTTGAGGTAAATGTTCCAGCCCTCGACGCCGTAATCGGCGAGCGCCTCCAGTTCATCGACGCTCGGCTGGGTTTCCTGCCCACTCATCACCAGCATGGGTTTCCCCAGTTTCGCCAAGGCTTCGATGAACGGCCTCTCCTCGGCAAAGCTGCCGAACGTCGTGCCGCTGGCGCGATGATAGGCATTGAGGTGGAACTTCAGCCCGAACACCCCGGCATCGACCGCAGCTTTCGCGAGTTCGAGGTCGTGCCGCCCGAGCGACACCAGCACCGGCAATTCTCCGGCCCGCATTGCAGCTTCGATCATCGGGTCAACCCTTCAAGCCAGTATGCGCAAGTCCTTCGATGCGCCCGCGCATCGGGTCAGCCCTTGAGTCCGGTGTGGGCCAATCCTTCGATGAACTGGCGTTGCGCGAAAATGAACACCACCAGCACCGGCAGGGCGGTGAGTGTCGCGGCGGCGAGCTGGGTGTTCCACATCGGCCCCTGGTAGACATCGACATATTGGGTCAGCGCCTGCGGCAGGGTGAAATTGCCCGGCGTGGTGAGGAACACGATCGGCTCGAGGTAGAGGTTCCACGAGTGGAGGAAGGTGAAGATGGCGACCGCCGCAAGCGCCGGTTTCGCCAGGGGCAGGGCAATCTCAAAGAAAATGCCGAAGCGGCTCAGTCCATCGACCCGCGCCGCCTCCTCGAGCTCCACCGGCAGCGCAATGAAGAACTGCCGCATCACGAAGGTGGCAAAGACGCTCGGCGCCCCGAAGATCGGCACGAGGATCAGCGGCCAATGGGTGTTCACCAGCCCCCATTTGAGGAACATCTGGAACAGCGGCACGATGGTGACTTCCGAGGGGATCAGGAGCCCGAGCAGCACCACCATGAAGATCAGGTTGGCGCCGGGAAACTTGATCCGCGCGAAGGCGTAGCCGGCCAGCGACGACACCGCCATGGTGCCCACCGTGACGATTGCGGCGATATAGGACGAGTTCCAGTATTGCTGCGCGAAGGGCTGCAGCTTGAACACCTCCGAATAGGTCGACCAGTCGAACCGCGACGGGATCAGCTCGGGCGGAAACGCGAAGATATCCGAGATCGGCTTCACCGAGCTTGTCACCATCCACCAGGTCGGAAAGACGAAGGGGATGGCGAGCACCGAGAGGAGGCCATAGAGCGCGACGCGCGCCCTGGGAGACAGGGCACCGGGGGTAAGTTCAGTTTTCATAGAAGACGATCCGTTTGCGCATCTGCCACTGCGCGAAGGTGAGCACCGCAACGATCGCGAAAAGCAGGATCGAGATGGTGGCGCCATAGCCGAAGCGGTGGAACTGAAAGGCCTGCTGGTAGAGGTAGTAGACCAGCACCGTGGTCGACATCCCCGGCCCGCCCTGCGTCAGTACCGCGATCTGGGCGAACACCTGGAGCGAGCCGACAATGGTGATGATCATGGTGAGGAGGATGGTGGGCGAGATCAGCGGCACGGTGATGGCGTGGAACTGCGTGAACCGGCTGGCGCCATCGACCCGCGCCGCCTCGTAAAGCTCGCGCGGCACGCCCTGCAGCGCCGCGAGAAACAGCACCATGTTGAGCCCGACATTCTTGAACACCTGCACCACGATCACCGAGGCCATGGCGGTGGGCGGCGAACGCAGCCAGTTGGGCCCGGTAATGCCGATGACCTGCAAGAGCCCGTTGATGCCGCCATTGGCCTGCAGCAGGAAGCTCCAGACGATGGTCCAGGCCACCAGCGACACCACCACCGGCGAAAAGAAGATGGTGCGGAAGATGGTGATGCCCCTCAGTTTCTGGTTGACGAGGATTGCCAGCAGCAGCGCGAGGGAAAGGTTGAACACCACCAGCCCGGCCGAAAAGATCGCCGTAGCGGTCAGCACTTCCGGCAGCGCCGGGTCGGCAGCAAGTTTCTGATAGTTGGCATCGCCGACAAAGCGGAACGTCCCTGCGAGGACATTCCACTCGTGCAGCGAATACCAGACCACCAGCCCGAGCGGGATCAAGACGAACAACACGATGCCGACGAGCTGCGGGGCGATGAACAGGTAACCCGCAAGGCTGTCGCGCCGCTCCATGGTCCAGAACGGCCGCCGGCGCGATCGATCAACGGTGGGAGCGGCAAGGGTCATTGGGAGTCCTGTTTTGTAGAGCAGGGGCATCTAAGCCCGGTCCCTTCTCCCCTGAGGGGAGAAGGTGGCGCAGAGCGCCGGTTGAGGGGTGAAGTGCTGCCGCGTGCTGGGTCTTCAAGCACGCCGGAGAGATCGCACCCCTCACCCAGCTTCGCTTCGCTAACTCGCTGACGCTCGCAAGCTTCACTGCCCTCTCCCCTGAGGGGCGAGGGGTGAGGCGTTGAGCCACTGAAGGTCATGGCCCCCATCCCGCACCGGCGTCGAAATCTCCCACCGGGTCATCCCCGCGAAAGCGGGGACCTCTGTTTTCTTGTAGGCGCCGCAAACGGAGGTTCCCGCTTTCGCGGGAAAGACCCGGTGGGTATGGAGAGCCCCCCACACCCGGTGGGCATGTGCCCGCCATCACAGCATCGGCTGGATCCGGTCGCACACCGATTTCAGCACCGCCGGCACATCCGCCTCCGGCACCCACAGCGCATCGAGCGCGGCACGTGCCGTCTGCTGGATTTCGGCAAACCCGGCATGCCCGGGCTTCACCTTGCCCGTCGCAATGCCCTTGATCACCACGTTCTCGATCTGGGTGGCCGAGAGCAGCGGGTTGGCGGCGCCGAGCACTTCAGCATTGAGCAGGCTCGAGCGCGGCGGCGGGAAGAACTTTGCCAGCTTCTTGGCGTTCTCGGGGTTGGAAAAGAAGGCGAGGAAATCGGCAGCCACATCAGGGTTCTTGCCCGAAGCGAAGACGCCGATGCCGGCCTGGCCGATCACCGCATACTCACCTGCCGGGCCCGATGGCAGCGGCACCAGGTCCCAGCTGAACGCGTTCTCCCTGGGCAAGAGCGAAGCGCGGGAAATCTGCGTGATGGTCATCGCCGCGTCGCCGGCAAAGAAATCGGCAGTGACGCCCGGGCCGGGGATCGCCTTGTCGGTGAAGATCGCCTTGTGGATGAAGCTCATCGCATCGACCATCGGCTGCGCAGTGAACGTGCAGGTCTTGCCGTCGGCGCTCCACGGCGCGGCGCCCCAGCCGTTCCAGATCGAGGCGAGGTTGTCCCACACCTTGTAATCGAAATCGCGGACGATCAGCCCCTGCTTGCCCGAAGCGGCGACGGCGGTGTTGATCGCCTCGGCCTTGTCCCAGGTCCACTGTCCCTGAGCGATCAGCTCGGCCGGCGTCTGCTGCCCGGCCGCCTTGATCACGTCGTTGTTGACGAACATGCCGAACGGCGAGGTGGAGAACGGATAGGCGTAGATCTCGCCGCCAGCTGTCCACAGCGCCAGGGCGCTTTCGGTCACGTCGGCGAGGTTGTAGTCGGGCGCCGCTTCGAGTGTCGCCTTCAACGGCGCCAGCGCGCCGGAGCTGACGAAATCGCCGGCCGTGGTCTCGAGGATCCAGGCGAGATCGGGCGCATTGCCGCCGGCGATCTGCGTGGTCAGCGTCGTGGTGTAGCCGTCGAACGGCAGCGAGTCGAAGCTGACCGTCACGTCGGGGTGCTGCGCCGTGTAAGCCGCGGCAATCTCGTTGAACAGCTTGAGATGCGCCTCGTTGGCGCTCCAGATCGCCATGCGGATATCGGTGGCCAGCGCAGGCACTGCCGCCAGCGGGATGGCGATGCCGGCGGCGAGCGCCGCCAGCTTCAGATCGACTAGTCTCATGGTTTCCTCCTTTGTCGTCGTTCGTTGAGTCGTCGTTCTTGGTCTTGGTTTTGGTCTTGCTCAGTAGCCCCTGACGTCGGGCCAGCGGGTTTCGATGCCTTCGGCGTAAAGCCGGGCCTGGAAATCGGTGAGCAGCGCGTCATCGGCCTGCACCTGGTGCGGGGTCACCCCGTGGTTGAGGCACCAGGCGGCCAGCAGCCCTGCGACCTCGCCGATGTTCCACTCCACCGGATGCAGCCGGTAGCAGCCATTGGTGATGTGGGTGGTGCCGATGGTCTTGCCGGCCGGGATCAGGTTGCTGGTGCGTTCCGGCAGCAGCGCGCCGAGCGGGATCTCGAACGGGCACGAGGCCACATCGATATAGTTGTCGCCGCCGGTCGAGGGGTGCAGGTCGATGCGGTACATGCCGATGCCGACACTGTCGCGATAGTGGACTGCGCCGCGCTCGCCGCGCACCTCGTAGGAGAGATCCTGCTCGACGATCGTCGTCACCGCCTTGATGCGGCGGCTCTCGCGGATATAGGGCGCCATGGCGAGGCCATGGTTGGTGCCGGTGATGTCGCCGCGCAACCGCAGGCCGGGGAAACCCTGGCCGCCATCTTCGCGTGGCGCCTCGGTCTGCAGCCAGTAGAATACCGAGTAGGCAAGGTCGGCCGCGTCACGGATGCGCTCGTTGTAGACCGTCTCCGGCACATCGATGATCGGGTGCTCAAAGTAGTCGAGCATCGGCCAGTTCACGAGGCAGATGTCGGACTGGTAGGCGCCGGGGACGAAATTGCGCCGCGCCGCGATGCGCCGGAAGGTCCAGAGGTTGCCGTCGCCGGGGTTCCTGCGCTGGTCGGCATCGACGAGCGTCGGATCGTCGTCCGGGTTGGGGGTGAAACTCCGCACCGTGGTTTCGAGCGTCCGCGGATGCGGCGCGACGAACCCGATCAGCGGCCCGCCCCAGAAGCTCGGCGTATAGGCGCGCCACTTGTCGTAGTTGCGCGGCTTGTCGCCCACTTGGTTGCCGTCGACATGGTCGATGGCAAAGCAGATCGACACCGCCTGCGAGTTGGTCGGCTGCGCCTCCTGCGGCGCCGATGGCTCGCCGGTGTCGCGCTGGCTTTCGAAGCCGGTGACATATTCGGTGCCGGTCATCGCTAAGAGGTCACCGAGCTCCGTCGCCTCGATGATGTATTTGCCGGTAACGACGATCTCGTCGCCGCTGTCGCGGTGTTTGAGCGTCACGGCCCGCACCCGGTCGCCATCGACTTCCGCCGAGATCGGCTTAAAGGGCTGCAGCACCGTCAGCTTGCCGCCGCCGCGATACGGCATCAGCATGGCCTCCATCACCGCAAGGCCAACCCGCGGCTCGTGGCAGAGCCGCGACACGAACCCGGCGCCGGGGTTGAGGTCGCCCCAGGCCCGGCTCTTCTCGGTGAGCGGATAGTGCTCGCGATAATATTGCCGGATGCCGTTGCGCAGCGCCCGATACGAGCGGGTGATGCCGAACTGCTCGACCCAGCTATGCTCGTCGGGCGGCACCGCCTGGCTGGTCATCTGCCCGCCCAGCCAGTCGAACGCCTCCGTCACCACCACGCTGCGGCCCGAGCGCAGCGCGCCCAGCGCCGCCGCCACGCCGCCCAGGCCGCCACCGATGATCGCGATATCTGCCGAGTATTCTTTCACGTTAAGTCCGTTGGTTAGGTGGCGTCGGGGTGAGCTTGTCAGCTGTCGAGGCCGTCGCTGGGGTGGATGGCGCCGAGGGTGTCGCCCTCCACCGGCTCGCACGGCAGCACGACCTGGTCGCCGGCCGAGCCGGCTTCGATCCGCTCGCACAGCATCTGCGTGGCGCGCCGCGCCATCTCTTCGCGCGGCACCGAGAAGGTGGTGAAACGGGTGCCCGACTGCATCGGCCGCAAATGGCTGCCGAGCACCACGATCGAGAGGTCGCCGGGCACCGCGAGGTTCTGTGAGCGCGCCGCCGCATCGACGATCACCGCGTCGGCCATTTCGGTGAAGAACACCACCGTCGCACCGGATGCGCGGATCGCCTCCAGCATCGGCAACGCCTTGCCACCGACTTCGGGGATATGCAGGGCGAGTTCGGCGTTCTCCAGGGCGGAGGCAAAGCCGGTCCAACGGTCGACTGAGGATTCGGCGCCCTTGCTGGGCCCGACATAGGCGAGCCTGGTATGCCCCTTGGCCCGCGCCCGCCGCACCATCTCGGCGGTCGCCGCCACATAGTCGGCCCCGACATAGGGCACCGGCGCGCCCAAGGGGTTGGCGACAGAGTCGCCAACGGGATCGCGGCGGCCCACGGCGACGAACGGATAGTCGCCAGCCACCAGCCGCTTCAGCTCGGCGCGGTCGAACTCGCGCCCGAGGATCACGCAGCCATCGGCCAGCCGCAGCCGGTTGTTCTCGTCAAAAATCTTGCGCTTGCCGCGATTGGCCGGCGCGCCGGTGAGCAGCAGCAGGTCATAACCCAGCGTCTGCGCCGTCTCCTCGATGCCGAACAGGAACGGCGCGAAGAAATCGGCCTGCGCGCTGGGGAAGGCCGGCTCATAGGTGAACACCCCGAGAATGCGGTTGAGCCCCTTGGCCATGCGGCGGGCAATCGGATCAGCGACATAGCCGGTCTCGCGGATCGCCTTCTGCACCCGCTCCCGCGTCTCATCGGGGATCCGCCCGGCCGCCGCCTTGGCGTCGTTCAGCACCAGCGACACCGTCGCCTGGCTGACCCCGGCAATCCGCGCAATATCCCGCTGTGTAAGCCGTCCACCTTTGGCCAAGCCGTCCTCCCCGACGTCGCCTAAGTCTGCTAATGCGTATTAGCTGCTAATGCGTATTAGCGGAGAGTCTGGAAATAAGTCAAGGGGGCCACGTCAGCTCGAGTCCGCTGTCGCTCCAAACAGCAGGCGATAGGAGGCGCTCGTCGTCAGCAGTTCGTCATGCGACCCCGTGGCTTCAACCCTGCCGCCGACCAGCACGCAGATCCGATCGGCGCGTTCGATGGTCGAGCGTCGATGCGCAATCACCAGCGTCGTGCGGCCGCGCGTCAGGTGCCGTAGCGCCGTCTGGATATGCCGCTCGGACTCGGCGTCGAGCGCCGAGGTCGCCTCGTCGAGGATGAGGATCGGTGCATCCTTGAGCATCGCGCGCGCGATGCAGATGCGCTGCAACTGTCCGCCCGACAGGGTGGAGCCGCGTTCGCCGATCGGGGTGTCGAGGCCCAGCGGCAGCGCGGCGATGAACGGGGTCGCGCAGGCGGCTTCGGCCGCCGCTTCGATTTCGGCGTTCGTAGCGGCGGGCCGACCAAGCGCGATGTTCTGCCCGATGGTGCCGGCGAACACTGTCGCGTCCTGACTGACCACTGCGACGTTGCGGCGGAGGCTCTCGCGGTTGACCGCTTCGATGCTGGTGTCGCCGATGCGGATCTCGCCCGACCAGGGCTGATAGAAGCCCTGCAGCAAGCTGGCGATCGTCGATTTGCCGGCGCCCGAGGCGCCGACCAGCGCGGTGGTTTTGCCGGGTTCGGCGACGAGCGACACGCCCTTGAGCACCCCCTGCTCGCAGTCATAGCCGAATGTGACGTCCGCGAAGCTCACCCTGCCTGATCCGGTGGTGAGGTCCGGCCTTTGATCACGGGCGGGTTCCGGTTCTGCCTGGTCGAGAAATTCGTACATCCGCTCGATGCCGACAATGTCGCGCTGCAGCAGCACGTGGGCCTTTGCCAGCCGCTTCGCCGGTTCGTACGCTAGGAGGAAGGCCAGGATGAACGCCATGAACTCGCCCGGCGATTTGCCCGAGGCGACCACCTGCCAGCCGGCATAGAGGATGAGGCAGGCGATCAGCCCGCCGCCCAACCCCTCCATCAGCGGCGAGGTCCAGGCCCGGATGCGCACTACGCTGTTGGCGCGATCGCGTGACTCCTCGGCGGCGGCGGCGAAGCGAGCCTGCATCGACCGCTCGGCCGTGTAGGATTTCACCACCCGCACCCCCTGCACCGTCTCCTGCATCGATTGGATCACCCCGGCAGTGCTCTGCTGCTCGCGGGTGGCGAGTTCGCGGATGCGGCCCATGATGCGGTTGAGACCGAAGATGGCGAGCGGTCCGATCAGCAACGCCACCAGCCCCATCACTACGTCCTGCGCCACCATCACCGCTGCCAGCAGCAGCACGGTCACCAGGTCGCAACCGACGCTGGTCGACACCCTGATCACTACATTGCGCGCCGCTCCGGCATGGGTGATCAGCCGGTTGACCAGCTTGGCCGAATGGGTGCTCTGCAGCTCGTCGACGCTCGATGACAGCACCTTGTCGAAGATGCGCCGCTGCAGGTCGGCCACCAGATCGTTGCCCACCGTCGCGAGCAACACGGTCTGCCGGTAGTCGGCGAAGCCGCGCAGCAGCGAGGTCGCGAGCACCGCGCCGGCCGTCAGCCACATCACCGACTGGTTGCGGGCGATGAGGACATCGTTGACGACGTGGCGCATCAGCCAGGCGAGCGCTGCCGTGGCAACGGCCACCAAGATCATGAAGATGACGGCCTGCGCGTAGTCGGCCATGCGGCCGCGCACGCCATCGGCGAGCAGGCGCCGCACCGCCGGCAGCCAGCCGACCGGCCGGGTCGTTGCCCGCTGCTGGCTGTCAGTGCTCGTCATTTCCATCCGCTCGCAAAGGCCCAGGCGGCAAGTACGCCCGAACCCGGCTGCATGACAATGGCACGAACTTGCTGATCACGCTGCGGATACCGCCTTCTGTCATCTGCTGTTCAGGAACCGGGGGCTAGTTCTGATGTCACAGAAGGCCACCAATCCCGCGCTGCATGACCGACCATGCCTCAGCGCCCAGCAGTATGCTAACGATACTCACTCCACCATCGATGAGTCCGATGCTTCACGTCCGCATCTTCACCAACAGCGTCAGCTTCACGGACATCTCGAGGTTCAAGGTTGAAGGCATGCGGGTGACGCTTACCCGCGGCTGGATCTACCAGCCCTGCGACATCGCCATCATGTACGGGCTGGCCAATCCCGAGCGCCGCTCCCTGCAGGGGCAGTTGCGCAACTCCATCTATCGCGAGCACCAGGGCCCTATCGTCGTCATCGAGAGCAGCCTCCTGGGCCGCGGCTTCCGGCCTGCCGCTCCCTCTTGGGTCTCGGCGCTGCGACGCCGGCCGTTGCGGCCCCGGCAGATTCATCCCTACCTGCGCGTCGCAGTGGGCGGTGCACTGGGGGACGACGCCGATTTCTGTGCCGCGGGCAGCCCGGCTGATCGTTGGGAGACACAACGCCGTGAACTCGGGCTGAAGCTCACCCCTTATCGCAAAGCGGGGGAGCACGTGCTGATCCTTGGCCAGGTCGGGCGGGATGCGTCGCTCCGCGGCCTCGATATTGCCGAATGGCTGGGCGAGACGGCGCGCACGGTGCGCGAGCGGACGGCGCGCCCGATCCTGGTCCGCCTGCACCCCAGCATGCGTTGGCGTGATCGGGAACGGGCGGCTGCCGCCTGCGCCGGCATCCCGTCGCTCAGCATTTCGTCCCTCGACAGCAGTTTCGCCTCCGACATCCGCAACGCCTGGACCTGCGTCACCTATTCGTCCGGCGGGGCCATCGATGCGTTGCTGGCGGGCGTGCCGCCGATCTGCCTGTCTCCGGCGAGCCTCGCCTACACCCTCTGCTCGCAGAGCCTCGACGATATCGAGGCGCCGCTCGAACCGGAGCGGACGCAGTTCTTCCGCGATCTGGCCTATAGCCAATGGACCCCGGCCGAAATGGCCGACGGCACCGCCTGGCGCCACATCCTGCCCGCCGTCCAGCACAGGCTCGAGCAGAGCGTCGAGGCGCGCCGAGCTCAGCGCGAACCCGGCGCCGATCTGCCGCCCGCCCGGCGGCGCGAGCTGCTCTGGCGGCTCAATGCCTTCACTTGGCTGGGCCAGTTGCTGCCAAAGTCCCCGCGCGCGCTGCGGGGGCGGGCCGAGGCACTCGCCGGGTTGGGCTATGCCGCCGAAGCCAAGGTGACTTTCGAGGCGCTGCAGAAGCAGCGGCCGCAGCAATCCTCCGGCTATCGCGGCGGCGCCAAGGCTGCCGAGCAACTGGGCCTGTGGGAGGAGGCGCACGCGGCGTGGAGCAGGGTGCATGAACTGCGCCCCGAACAGCTTGGCGCCCTCTCGGGCATGGGGCGCACCGCGCTGCGGCTGGGTCGGCTGGATCAGGCCGAGCCCGCCTACCGCAAGCTCGTGGCGCTCTCCCCCGATCAGCTCGAAGGCCCGCGCGGGTTGGAGCGGATCGCCACCGAACGCGGCGATTGGGCCGAAGCGCTGGAGCTGCAGCTCGGCATCTGGGATCGCTTCCGCGATCTGGGCGCAGTGCAGCGCCACGCCCTGCTGCTGGTCCGGCTCAACCGCTTCGACCAGCTCAGGTGCTTTGCCGAAACGCTCGGCGAAAACCGCGAGCCGCTGGCCTACCTGCACGCGGTGACCCCGCTGCACTCGGCGCTGCACCAATGGCAGGCGACCATCGATCTGCTGGGCCGGCACCCCGAAGCGATGCGCACCAGCTGGCAGTTGCTACGCATGCACATTGTCGCGCTGCGACGGCTCGGCCAGCCTGACCGGGCCCTGCAGGTGCTGGCAGCTAATCCCGCCGGCAGCGCCACGGAACGCGCCTCGCTTCAGATCGAATGTCTCGTCGAAGCGCGCCGCTACCCAGAGGCCGATCAACTGCTGCGCGCTGCCTGGGAGGAAGGCGCGATCGAGAGGATCGGTGGCGGACACCTCGCAGCCGCGATGAACGCTGCCCAGGAACTCGGCGGCCTGCCGCTGGCGCGCTCGGTACTCGAGGGGCTCACGCCATCGGATGGCCGCGGCGGTCGTGCCTTGCGCCTCAACCGCCTGTTCCAGCGCCTGCGCCTCGACAGTCTCGATGCCCTTGCCGATGGCCGACTGCTGACGCCGGCTCTGCCGTCCGAACAGCAGGTGCTTGCCGGGCTGGATGACTGCGGCGCTGTGGGCGAGGAAGACCTGCGCAGACTTTGCGCATTGCTCGCCGGGCACCGCGCCGCGCGACCGGCCGCGCATTTCCCCGACGCCTCGTTCCTGCTCGGTGATGCGCTCGAGGTCGCCCTCGGAATCGTTGCCGCCGCCGATGCCGGGCGGCCGTTCTCGCTAATCCGGCTGGGCGATGGCGAGGGCGCCATGCTGCCCTATCGCCCCGAATTGCAGGCGTTTCAGGCGACCGACCTTGCCGACAACAGCAAGACCTGGTGGGGAACCGACAACTCCCCCACGCCGCAACTCGCCGGCGAGCTCGAGGCGGCAATCCGGGCCGCCGACGTCATCGGCATTCCCGATCTCGATCGGGCGAGCCGGGTGTTCTACCAGACCGAGCGGACCGCCCACCTCGCCAATGGCCGGAACATGCGCGGCCTGCTCGCCGCTACCGATTTCGTCGCCTCGCACTGCGCCGATGCTGTCTGGACCACCTGCCACATCCACCAGTCGCTGGCCTTCTGGGGCCTGTGGGCCCTCATCCTGCCGCGGCTCGGCAGCGTCGACCTCGTCACCTGCCACGGCCAGCTCGGCGACACGCTTTCGCAGCGGCATGGCCTCGAAATCGGACAGGTTCACCGTATCCCGCCGGAGCGGAAATATGCTGCCGGCTTCGCCGATGCCGACACGGAGGCGCACTTCCCCGACGTGTTTGAGCGCCTGCGCGTGGCTTTGCCCGCGGCGGCCCGGGGCCGCACGGTGCTGGTATCGGCCGGCATGCTCGGCAAGATCTACTGCCATTGGATCAAACAGGCGGGCGGCATCGCCATCGACATCGGCAGCGCCGCCGACCACTGGTGCGGCTATGGCACGCGCGGCATCGCCGACGTCGCCATCTACCGCTCGCCGAGCGGCACCGCCGACAAGGTGGCAAGCCTCATTGCCCGGCATCCCCGTTGCGCCACCCTGCTACTGGCGGCGACGACGCTGCGCCGCGCCGCCGGGGCGCGGGAGTGACGACGCCCGAACTGGCGGTCGTCGTGCTGGCAGTCGGCGCCCCGGCCGAACTACGCCAGGCGGTGGACTCGCTGCTGCGCCAACCCGAGCCGCTCGAAATCGTGGTGGTGAATTCGGGCGGCGGCGATCTCGCGGCCGTGCTGCCGGCCGGGCCGGCGATCAAGACCGTCGAGGTAGCAGAGCTGCTATGGCCAGGCGCCGCACGCAATGCCGGCATCCGGGCGAGCCGCGCCCCCTGGGTGGCATTCCTCGCTTCCGACCTGGTAGCGGCGCCCGGCTGGGCGGCGGAACGGCTCGCCCTGCATCGGGCGGGCCGCAACAGTGTCGCCTCAGCCGTCAGCAATGCCCAGAAAGGCAACCTCTTCGCCTGGGCCAGCCACGCCGCCCTGCATGTGCGCCGCATGCCGGGCACCCCCAAGCGCAAGGCGCATCGCTACGGCGCCAGTTATTCGCGCGAACTGTTTAATCGCTACGGGCTGTTCCGCGAGGATCTGCGGATCGGCGAAGACACCGAGTTTCACCGCCGCCTGCGCCGTCGCGACCGGCCGGTCTGGGCACCCAAGGTGGTCGCATCGCATCACTATCCCGAAAGCTGGGGCGAATTGCTGGCCGACCAGCGGGCCCGTGGTGAGCGTGCCGCATTGCACTGGCCGATGGCGCGGCCCGATACCATCATCAGCCGCGGCTTCGAGCGGCTGGCTCAGACCTTGCCGCCGGCGCTGCGCGCCACCCATGGCCGCAATCGCTGGATGATCCTCGCTGCAGCCCCGCTGCTGGCCGCTGCCTGCTTCGCCTATGAGGCGGGCGTAGCGCGGGGGCGAAAGGCCCGTGCCGAACAGACCACATCCCCGACCCACATCGTCGCCGTCGCCATCCTCGATCGTGACGATTGGGGCGCCAACACCGATGTCATCGTCCTCGTCGATCCGGTGATGCGGCACCTCACCTGGGTCCCGCGCGACCTCTGGGTACCCAGCCTGAACGATCGCATCAACGCTGCATTCGCACTGGGCGGTGGCACGCGCCTCATCGCCGCGCTGGCCGAACTGCGTCTGCCCGCCGAGGGGCTCATCTGCCTCCGCCGCTCGGCCACTGAGGCGGCGCTCGACGGCGTCGAGGTGACGGTCCCGGTGCGCGAACCGCTGGAGTTCTGGTACCCCCTCGCTCCCACCCGTCCGATCGAGCAAGGTCGCAAGCGCATCGCCTTCCAGCCTCCGGCCGAACGCCTCTCGGGCGAGCGCCTGCATCAATGGATCGGCGCTCGCACCCCGGTCGTGGGTGCCGGCTCCGACCTCCTTCGCATTGAGCGCCAGCATTGCCTGCTCGCTGCGCTGCTCGCGACCTCGTTCGACTTTGCCAGGGCGCTTGCCGATCCCACCCGGTTCACCACCACCGGCCGCAACCCGCTCGCGGTGCTGCGCCAGGTCCGGCCGGACTGGCACTGCTGCCTGTTCGACTCCGTCACCGATGCAACGATCGACAGCAAGGCGGTGCTGCTCAGGTCATAGCGGCGGCAGCATCGGCCGCTCCTGCCCTACTCGTGATCCCCCCACTTACCAGCCCGCCCGGTCACCTTCGGCGTCGCCAGCATCGCGCTAAGTATCCGGCTCATCAGCGCCTGCTCCCGTTTCCTGCCTTCGGCGGCGCGGCGGAGGTCGACCAGGAGGGCTGAGGTGGCGTTGAGGCGGGCGCAGGCGAGGGTGGCGATGTGGAGGGCGAAATCCGGGTTCTGCGAGAGCACGTCAAGCGCCTCGTCGATGACACGGACCCGCACTGGCGTTTCGGCGGTGACGGTGGCGCTGTGCGGCGTGCCGAGCAGCACCGCCATCTCGCCGACAATCGCCCAGGGCTCCTCGATATGGGCGATGTCGACGCCCTCGCGCGACACCGTGAGCCGCCCGGCCTCGAGCAGATAAAGCCGCCCGGAATAGCTGCCCTCGGTGGTCAACCGCTCACCCGCAGCGAGCGTTTGAAGCGGCAGCGATACGGCGAGGGCGGCGAGCGAGGACATCGGCTGGTTCCGGCAGGTTCAGGTGCAGGTTGGGTGAGCTTAGGTGAACTGGGGGTGAAAGTCGTGGGCGGCGCTGGGCCGGCGTCGGACACGCCGAAGCGTCCGGCCATCGGGAGCCGAACTGGAGTATGGCCGGTTGAACTGGCGGGACAGTGCCCGGAACGCGTGGCTCGCTGGATGTAGACGGGGCCGCCGTTGCTAGCCGACTGTCGGGTTCCCGCGGCCACAGTGGGCGAGCCATCAGGTCGGCGGTCGCGGGGGCGTGGAATCTGAAAGTTTTCTGAAATTGCCGATCGAGGCGCTGCTTCGCCTCGCATCCGGCGGTCGTCGGGCTAGGCTCGCGCCTGCCCCCAGATAGACCCTGATTCGACATGGTGACGACTATGAGGATTGCGCGGCTCATTGCCCTTGTCGCCAACCGGATCGCGCTGACGATCTATGTCTGGGCCGTGAAACTGTGGGAGTGGCCCGGGCTTCTCGCCGACGAGCGCCCACGATTTATCGTCGACGAGACCGTCGCGCCGGCCCGCGGCGACACCTACGCGATCGTGGTGAAATACGCCAGGTTCGGATTGGACGACGGCGCCGCTGAACTTGTCGCGGCGCTGGCGCGGCAGGGGGTGAACGTCATCCTCGTCTGCAATGGCCAGCCGCGGCCCGATCATCTCGACCGGCTGCGTGCCGATGCCCATCGCGTGCTGGTCCGCCGCAATATCGGCCGTGATTTCGGCGCCTACCGGGCGGCGACGCTCCTGCTCGAGCGCGAAGGGCTGGTTCCCAACCGGCTGCTCTATTTCAACGACAGCGTGATCTACCTCGATGGTCCCGAACTCGACCGGCTGATCACGGCGCTGCGGGTGACGCCGGCCGGCATGCTGGGGGCGTTCGAGAACCACGAGACGCGGCATCACCTGGGGTCGTTCACCTTCGGCCAGTCGGCCGATGTGGTGGCGGACCCGGCGGTGCGGCGGTTCTGGCGGCGCTACCGCGCCTACAGCTTGCGGCCGCATGCGATCCTGTGCGGTGAGATCCGGCTGACCACGCTGGTCAAGAGCCGCGGCCACCGGCTCGATGTCGTCTACTCGGCGCAGCGGCTGGCGGGCGAACTGCAACAGCTGTCGGCAAACGAACTGGCGGGCCTGTGGCGCTACCTCCCCTCGCGCACCCGCGGCAGCGAGCCGGTGGCCGGGCCCGACACGCTGAGCCGGCGCGACAGCCTCATCGAGCAGATCATGGCGAGCTTCATGAACAGCAGCCAGGCGCATTACGGCTTCGGGCTGTTCTACCGCGTACTGAAGGCGCCGATCATCAAGAAGGATCTCCTGGGTCGCGGCGTCTACCTGGAGCACCAATGCCTGCGCATCCTCGACGACCTGCCGCCTGCCACGGCCCAGGCCGTGGTGCGCCTGCTCGCCAACCGCGGTCGGCCGGTGCAGTTGCGCGGCCTCTACCGCTTCCGCTACCGCAACGGCCTGATCTAGCTCCTCTTGAGTGGGCCCTGGCCCTCGCCCGGCTCCCCACAAGGGAGGGCTATCGCACATGAAGCGCTGACCGTAGTTGGGGTGCCTTCTCCCCTTGTGGTCAGCGGACGAGGGCAAAGCCCTCGCCGCGAGGTGGCCGAAGGCCGGATGAGGGGTCTCTCCGCGTACTGGATCGCGCCTCGCTTCGCTCGGAGCGCGCTACACTTCGTTGCGCGCCCCCTCATCCGCCCCGCGGAGACGGCCTTCGGCCGTCTGCCGCTTGCGGGCACCTTCTCCCACAAGGGGAGAAGGCAAGAGGTGCCCATCGCCGCCATATGCGATTGCCCTGCCACAAGGGGGACGAAGACGGAGGCGGCGTCGCCCACCCCAATTTGCATCCCGCGCCCCCCTGCGCTACATAGCCCCAAGCCGCTTCGCGGCGCCGCATCCTGGACGGCCTTGATGCGCGGGTTTATCGATCGGGGACGACCCCGGAGGTATCGACCCATGTCTCCGGCCGCGACTGCCCAAACTCCCCTCCGCCAGCATTTTCCACCGCGCACGCTGATAACCCTCGCCATCGCCTGGGGCGTGGTGCTGGTGTTCATGCTCGGCGGCTCGAGCTGGCTGCATGCGCCGATCGATCCGGTGGTCGCAGTCGTCGTTTTTGTCGTGATCTTTGCCACCATCCTCGTCGCCGCCTTCGGCGTGGTGCACGAGGCCGATTACCTGGCGCATCGGCTGGGCGAGCCCTATGGCACGCTGATCCTGACGCTCTCGATCGTTTCGATCGAAGTGATCCTGATCGCCGCGGTGCTGCTAGGCCCCGGCGAGAACCCGACCATCGGGCGCGACTTCATCTTTGCGGTGATGATGATCATCCTCAACCTGGTAATGGGCATCTGCCTGTTGCTCGGCGGGCGGCGTTTCGGCGAGCAGGAGTATAATTCGCAGGGCGCGCTCGCCTATATCTCGATGACCTTGCTGCTCGCCGGCATCGGGCTGATCCTCCCCAACACGCTGAGCAGCGGCGACGGCACCTTCCTGCCGCCGCAGGCGATCGCCTTCGCCATCCTCACCATCGTGCTCTATGCGGCGTTCCTCCTGATGCAGACCCGGCGCTACCGGCGCTATTTCGTCCAGCCCGAGCTCGGCTCGCTCACCATTCCGCTCGAGGGCAATGGCGAGAGCGCCGCGACCGGCACGCACCAGGCGGTGGATCGGGGCGGCATCGTCATCCACGCCGCGCTGCTGGTGGCGCTGATGCTGCCGATCGTGCTCCTGGCGCACGATCTGGCGCTGGTCATCGATTTCGGCATCGCCGCCGCCGAGGCGCCGCTGGCGCTGGGTGGCGTGTTGATCGCCATCATCGTCTTCACCCCGGAATCGATCACCGCCATCAAGGCGGCGCTCGATAACCAGCTGCAGCGCTCCATCAACCTCTGCCTCGGGGCCTTCGTGTCGACCGTCGGCCTCACCGTGCCGGCCGTGCTGATCGTCGGGCTGGTCACCGGCAAGCGCGTGGTGATGGGGGTAACGCCCAGCGAAACCGTGCTGCTGCTGCTGACCGTCGGCCTGACCACGCTGACCTTCCTCGGCCAACGCGCCTCGGCCCTGCAGGGCACGCTGCATCTGACGCTGTTCGCCGTGTTCGGCGTGCTACTGTTTGTGACCTAGGAGGCAAGCCCGTCGCCTAGCGCCGGTCTCTCCGTGATCCTCCCCCGCGGGACGGGGAGGAGGACCAGCGAAGCTGGTGGAGGGGGCGACCCCACCGACCGGGTCATTCCCGCAAAGCGGGAACCTCTGTTCTGATGCGGCACGCGAGATCGCAAAACTGAGATCCCTGCTTCCGTCCGCAGGGATGACATCGCGGGTGGCGCATCCATCCGCGATCACTCGCTAACCCGCCGGCAGGACGACCTGCTGGACCATCGGGCCACCGGGGACGACCCCTCCTGTTCAAGGGGATCGTCCGTGCTCACCACACCTTCCAACGTTTGCGCGCTGCTCGGCTGCCTCACCGGCTACGTGCTCGCCAGCCTCATCGCGGCGGCCGCGCTGCTCGATGAGCCCGCGGCCGCGCTGCTCACCGCATTCCTGCCCTCCGCCGCCGGCCTCGCCGCCTGGCTGGTCGGCCGGCATCTCGACCCCTGATTTTCAGCAAAGGACCATCATGGCCGACCCCGTCCACCAGTTCGTCGTTGCCCCCATCTTCCCGCTGCCGCCGCTCGGTAGCGTCGATCTCAGCTTCACCAATGCCGCGGCCTATATGCTGCTGACGGTGACGGTGGGCGCCGGCTTCATGCTCCTCTCGACCCGCCACCGGCGCCTGGTGCCGGGGCGGCTGCAGCTCATCGCCGAGCTGCTCTACGAGGCCATCGAGCGGCTGCTGCTGCAGGCCATCGGCCGCGACGGCTTGCGGTTCTTCCCGCTGGTGTTCTCGCTGTTCAGTTTCATCCTCGTCGCCAACATGCTCGGCATGTTCCCGTTCGCCTTCACCGTCACCGCGCAGATCATCGTCACCGGCGCGCTGGCGCTGCTGGTCTTCGCGGTGGTGACGGGCTACGGCCTCTGGCGGCACGGGTTCGGGTTCCTCCGCATCTTCCTCCCCAGCGGCATCCCCGGCTATCTCGCCCCGCTGATCGTGCCGATTGAGATCGTCTCCTACCTCTCCCGCCCGGTCAGCCACTCGGTCCGCCTGTTCGCGGTGATGCTGGCGGGGCACATCACATTGAAGGTGTTCGCCGGCTTCATCGTCGACCTCAGCGCCCTCGGCCCCCTCGGCATGGCCGCGACGATCGCGCCGCTGCTGATGACGGTCGGGCTCACGGCGCTGGAGCTGCTGATGGCGGTAATCCAGGCCTATGTGTTCACGATGCTGACCTGCATGTATTTGAACGATGCGGTGCATCCGGGGCATTGAAGGGCACTTGGGGCGTCGGCGATGACCTTCGGAAAGCGATCCCGGCCGTGTTCGCAACGCCGAGCGGGGAAGCGGGCATGCTCGCTGATACTTCAGAGCGGGATGGTGTTTCGCTCCGCCAAACGATGTTCGGGCCGACGATGCTGGGGAGTGGGAGGGTGCAGCGGGTTCGCCGTGTACGCGGCCTGTTGTGCAAGCACGAAGATCTAGCATAAGTGGTTCGCCGAGCTTCTGGGGGCACAGTATGGCGAATGTACCTTCTAACATTGCAGACATGAGGCGGGCGTTTGATGCTCACAATACGACGAGAGCGATTCCGAGTATCCCGAGAAGGTCGCGGTTAATGGCGTTATGTTACGCCGCCGAATGTGGTCTCAAAACCATACTAATGAATTTAGCTGGCGTAAATGATGTTATGGATCTTCGTCCAATATTAAAAGCAAAATACGCGAAAGCGGATCTCCATGACATAGAGATGCTATGTAGCGAGGCGTCGATACTGCCCGTCGATGTTGGTGTTGCGCCGGCCGCATTCGTGTTATCCGGAGTGCAGTTTGACGTATTCAAGGTCCATGAGGCGGCGCGGTACGGGGTCAAATTGCCTGACGCTTACCTTAACGACGTTGAGGTATGGCTGCAGAAAATCGCTGGTGTGGTCGAGAGAAGGATATAGACGATCATGGTCGAGTACTACACCCACCTAGACGTCCTGGATCGGCTGCGAGACTTCTCAGCAGAGCGGCAAGCCCCCGAGGGAGCTATTCGGGCGGATGCGACCCCATCAAGGCTGGTCGTATCAGTCACAAATCAAAGTGATCTAGGGGCCGTCGTGGCATGGCTGGTGGATGCGTTTGGTCCGAGATTTGATGCGGCAGGGAGGTACTTGTCACTGGAAGCGGCAAGGGGCGCGGAGGGGCGAAAGCTGCCGGTCGACCTTGTTCGCGCGGATGTGGGCGACCCGGCATATGTTGAGGTTCGGCTACGCCCAACTCTGATGAAGCCTCGCTATGTCGCCTTGGCACGGCAGTACGAACCGACCAAAGCAGCGGACCTGACCGCCTGCCCCCCTGTAATGACGTTTCACTCCTTCAAGGGAGGAATGGGGCGCACCACACTAGCGCTGGCTTTTGCTGATGCATTGGTAGCAAGAAATCAGAAGGTCCTATTTATCGACGGAGACTTCGAAGCGCCGGGCGTATCGACAATGCTCAGTCACATAATGCCAAGCCCTAGAGTTGCCTTTGCTGACTTGCTATCTCTTGCCCACGCTGATCCGGATGCGTCTGCCTCTGGTGCTGTCGCCCTGGTGGCGGAGCGACTTGAAGATCAATATGTCGATGGCATCTATGTTCTGCCCTGCACCAGAAACCTCGACCTACCCAACGTTGCTCCAGAGGCGCTGACTCTATCTGAGTCAAGGTCGGCATTCTTCGTGGGTGAACTGATTGCCAAAGTTGGAAAGGCGATGGGTGTCGATCTCGTAATCGTTGACCTTCGCGCCGGGTTCTCCGAACTCAGTGCCTCGCTGTTTCTAGATCCCCGCCTAGAGCACATTCTTGTCACCACGCTGAATGGGCAGGCGATTGACGGTAGCGTCAAACTGCTCAACAAAATGCACGATGTTGCCGGTGAGTGGAAAGCCGCAACTGGTCAACCGCTGATGGGTTCCCTGACCGTCGTGGTGAATCAGGCCCCGCCTGGGTCGCTGGGCACTGGGCAAAGCGACAGCATAGCCTCCCAAGCCATGGCCGTTCTCGATGAAGAACTAAGGCGAATATCGGAAGGGCGCCTTCAGGCTCAAGAACAGGTTGCGGATGAGAATCCATTTCTTGATCGGGCGCTGGTGCCAGTGGTCATAGAAAGCGTGCCAAACGTAGTCGTGCTGCCCCGCGACATAATAGCGGCACGGAAGTTGTTGGCCGAAAGCCCATTGCACCGACAGATGTTGGAGAAGTTCGCCGACATAGTTCCTGCGCCGCCCGCGCCGCCTGTCGTGGACGCATCTACTGGCGTTCAACAACAACGCAAGAAACTAGAGGCCTACGCCAAGGATGCCGTGTTTGCGGAGAGCGGAGCGAAGGAGGAGATATTTCCGACTCGTTCACTGCTCAATCTGGTGGAACGACATCAACGGAGTTTGCCGACAGCGGTAGTGCTGGGTGACAAGGGGGCAGGAAAGACTTATACTTTTATGTCATTAGCTTTGTCTCGCACTTGGGCAAATTTTGCAAAGCGAGTGTCGCCCTCCTCCGCCATCGCAACGGAGGATCTAATCCTGCCAGTAACGCCGCCGCAAGATTTGGGCGAGACTGGTCGAGATCGGGAGCGCGATATTACTCGATCTGTGGCGAATGCCCTTTCACGGTCCGATCCGCTGAATGATCAGTTGATCGCAGATGAGATCGAACGACAAAAGGCGTCCCCCGGCAAAGAGAGCATCAGTTCGTGGCGAGATTTTTGGCTTGATCTGATAGCCTGGCGCTGCGGGATCATGGTGTCCCAGACCGGCGCGTTCACGAAGTTGATTGCCGACATGCGCAATCAGCGCATCGTTGCGATCTTCGACGGCATCGAGACGCTCTTCTCGAATCTGAAGACATCTGCGGCGGAGCGAACGGCCGTCGAAGCCCTTTTGCGCGCGGTACCGGACTGGCTGGCACAGATACCTAATCGTCCGCTTGGAGCAGTAATATTCATGCGAGAGGACGTTGCCCGGGCTGCGCTACTAAACAATTTTAAGCAGTTTGAAGACCGTTACGGGGCGTATGCGCTCAAGTGGAACTGGGCAGAAGCGTCGGCGCTCGCGTTTTGGATTGCTCAACAGGCTGGTGCTGTCGATTCTCGTCGAAGCCCCATCGAACTGGTCGAAATGGACGAAGAAATGAGGGGGCGTGAGTTGGAGGCCCTGTGGGGGCTAAAAATGGGGCCGAACTCTTCCCGCGAGGCGAGATCGCAGGAGTGGGTGATGTCTTCGCTATCGGACTTCAATCGCCGGATTAAGGCTCGCGATCTGGTCCGTTTCATATTTGAGGCGAGTCAGCGTTCGACGGATGTCCACAGCTACTATGACAATCGTGTCCTGAGTTCCGAGCGATGAGGGACTCGATCGACCCATGTAGTGAGGCGAGGGTGGATGAGACCGGCGAAGAAAACGCGGAGCTCAAGGCCATATTCACCGGAATTAAGCAGCTTACCAACGAAGATCGAGAGCTCCCTTGGCGGCTGGAGAAGGCTATTGAGCTGGTCGGTGCTGAGGCTGTGGGGGCGCTAGAGGGGAACGGAATTCTATTTCGCGACAAGGATGAGTACTACGTGCCGGAACTGTATCGCCACGGCTTGCGGTTCTACTACTCTGGCGGCGCTCGGCGCAAAGTAGTGACGCTCATGAGGCGGGCTCCAGCATACGAGTAAGTCGGCTCCCTGCGAGATATTAACGCCAACGAGCAGGACAACGCACCCTCATGACTGCACCGTAGAAGTAGGCTTGCCTTCAGCGCAGGTTTGAAGTTTTGTTGCCCGTAGAACTGAGCTAGATGCCCCCTCACTCATCCCCCATCTTCAGCGCCTTGATGAACGCCTCCTGCGGGATCTCGACGCTGCCGAACTGGCGCATCTTTTTCTTGCCCGCCTTCTGCTTCTCGAGCAGCTTCCGCTTACGCGTGGCGTCGCCGCCATAGCATTTCGCCGTCACGTCCTTGCGCATGGCGCGGACGGTTTCGCGGGCGATGATCTTGCCGCCGATGGCGGCCTGGATCGGGATCACGAACAGGTGCGGCGGGATCAGGTCCTTGAGCTTTTCGCACATGATGCGGCCACGCGTTTCGGCGACATTGCGGTGCACCAGCATCGAAAGCGCATCGACCGGCTCGGCATTGACGAGGATCGAGAGCTTCACCAGGTCGCCCTCGCGGTAATCGGCGAGCGTATAGTCGAAGCTGGCATAGCCCTTCGAGATCGACTTCAACCGATCATAGAAATCGAACACCACCTCGTTGAGCGGCAAATCGTACTCGACCATGGCGCGGTTGCCGACATAGGTCATGTTGCGCTGGATGCCGCGCCGATCCTGGCAGAGTTTCAGGATCGAGCCGAGATACTCGTCGGGGGTGAGGATGGTGGCCTTGATCCACGGCTCGCTGATGTGGTCGATGCGCACCACGTCCGGCAGGTCGGCCGGGTTGTGCAGCATCAGCGTCTCGCCGTTGTTGAGGTGCACCTCGTAGACCACCGATGGCGCCGTGGCGATCAGATCGAGGTTGAACTCGCGGCTCAGCCGTTCCTGGATGATTTCGAGGTGCAACAGCCCGAGGAACCCGCAGCGGAAGCCGAAGCCGAGCGCCGCCGAGGTTTCCATCTCGTAGCTGAAGCTGGCGTCGTTGAGCCGCAGCTTGCCCATAGCGGCGCGCAGCTCTTCGAAATCCGAGGCGTCGACGGGGAACAGGCCGCAGAACACCACCGGCTGCGCCGGACGGAAGCCGGGGAAGGCGCTGGCGGTGGGGCGGCGATCGTCGGTGATGGTGTCGCCCACATTGGTATCGGCCACTTCCTTGATCGAGGCGGTGAAAAAGCCGATCTCGCCGGGGCCGAGTTCGCCGATATCGACGAGTTTGGGGGTGAACACGCCGACGCGGTCGAGCTCGTACGCCGCGTTCGCGTTCATCATCCGGATCTTCTGGCCCTTCTTCACCGTGCCATCGATGACGCGGATCAGCACCACGACGCCGAGATACGTGTCGTACCAGCTGTCGACCAGCAGCGCCTTCAGCGGCGCGTTGATATCGCCCTTCGGCGCCGGCAGGCGCTCGACGATGGCTTCCAGCACCTTGTCGATGTTGAGGCCCGACTTGGCGGAAATCTCCACCGCGTCGGCGGCGTCGATGCCGATCACATCCTCGATCTGCTGTTTGATCCGCTCGGGTTCGGCGGCCGGCAGGTCGATCTTGTTGAGCACCACCACCAGCTCATGGTTGGCATCCATGGCGTGGTAGACATTGGCGAGGGTCTGCGCCTCGACGCCCTGGCTGGCGTCGACCACGAGGAGCGAGCCCTCGACGGCGGCCAGCGACCGGCTGACTTCATAGGCGAAGTCGACATGGCCGGGGGTGTCGATCAGGTTGAGGATATAGGTCTCGCCATCGGTGTGCTTGTAGGTCAGCCGGACGGTCTGCGCCTTGATGGTGATGCCGCGCTCGCGCTCGATATCCATCGAGTCGAGCACCTGCTCCTTCATCTCGCGCTGCTCCAACCCGCCGGTGAGCTGGATCAGCCGATCGGCGAGGGTGGATTTGCCATGGTCGATATGGGCGACGATGGAGAAATTGCGAATATGGTCGAGCGGTACGGACATGGGCCGCTGATACCAGAGCCGGATGGCCCGGCAAAGATGGTTTCTGGGGCGTTAACAGCGGCAGATGCGCATCGTTGACCGGCGCGCCCGCATGGCCACCGGACTTTCCGTGGTCCTCCACCGCATAGCGGGGGAGGGGGACCAGCGAAGCTGGTGGAGGGGGCGGCCCCAACACCTGCGCATCCTGCCGCCCCCTCCACCGCCCCCGTTTCACGGTGGAGGACCACCGAGAGGCCGGTGCGTAACACCAGATGCGTATCGCGGGTGCGCCACGAACCCTGACATCGGATGGCAGTCGATTGCGCTATCACCATCTCGCACATCGGGCACAGAGGGACTGAAATGGATAGCGAGACACGGCGCGGCTTTGCCTTCAACCACGGCGACTGGGTGGTGACCAACCGGCGGCTGAAAGCCCGCGGCGTCGGGTCGACCGAATGGGACGTGTTCACCTCCTGCGAGACGGCGCAGCTCATGCTCGGCGGCATGGTGTCGATCGATGAGAGCGATTTCCCGACCAGGGGTTTCAAAGGCATGACGCTCAGGATCTACAATCCCGAGCGCGACGAATGGGCGATCTACTGGATCGATTCGGAGAAGGGTGTGCTGGAGCCACCGGTGTTCGGGAAGTTCGAATATGGTCGCGGCAGTTTTGCCGGCGACGACATGGATGGCGACCGGCCGGTAAAGGTGCTGTTCGACTGGAGCGGCACCGACACGGAAACGCCGCGCTGGAGCCAGGCGTTTTCCTACGACGGCGGGGATAGTTGGGAGACCAACTGGGTGATGGAGTTTCGGCGGCCGGGGTAGGGGGCCGATGTCGAGTGCAGCTTGACGACTGCCTTGGTGAACCACCGGCACAGGCCGCCCCTTCCCTTCTCCCCTCAGGGGAGAAGGTGGCCGAAGGCCGGTTGAGGGGTGAAGCGGTGCAACGAGCGCTCGCTGAGAAGCTGAACCCCTCACCCAGTTTCGCTACGGACCTTCGGTCCTAGCTCCACTACCCTCTCCCCTCAGGGGCGAGGGCCGATGGGGGCACCGGCAGCGCCAACTGCGTCCCCTCTCCCCGTTGGGGAGAGGGTCAGGGTGAGGGGAAGTTCAGCCAATCGCGAAAGACCGAGCTCGCCAAAACCGGGTCGCCACCACCACCCGTAACCGCCAATGTCTGCCCCACCACAGGAGATCGCCATGCCACTGCTCTACTCCGGAATGCCCACGCATCTCGCCGCCGCCTACCGCGCCGGCGCCCCTGACGCCAATGGCCAGGTGCCCGAGCCCCGCATCTCCGATGGCGATGGCGTGCCCTGCCGGCACTGCCTCGAAAACGTCGCGGCCGGCGAGCCTTACCTCGTCCTCGCCTACCGGCCGTTCCCGGCGCCGCAGCCCTATGCCGAGCTGGGGCCGATCTTCCTCCATGCCGAGGCCTGCCCGGCCTATGCGCCGGCGGCCGGCCTGCCGGAGCGCGAGCGGCGCGGCACCAGCGGTCGCATCTTGCGTGGTTACGGCGCCGACGACAGGATCGTTTATGGCACCGGGATCGTGGTGGGGAACGATGGCATCGCGGCAGCAGCGGAGGCGATCCTCGAGCGCCCGGATGTGGCCTATGTGCACATGCGCTCGGCCACCAATAACTGCTTCACCCTCAGGATCGACCGCGCAACCTGAAGCGGGGTCGATGCGTTGGGGGGCATGCGCTTTGTTCTCGCCCTCATCCTCGCGACCATGAGCTTTGCCGCCCTGGCCCAGGATGGGGGCGAGAGCGTGCCGCTGCCCAGGCCGCGGCCGGCAGAAGTTTCATCCGAACCGGCGGTGCAACTGCCCCGCCATCGTCCGGCGACCAAACCCGATAAGCCGGCCGAGGTGCCGGCGCCGGTCACCGAGCCGATGGGGCCACCGCTGCCGCCGGGTGAACCCGCGGCCGAACCGGTTGAGCCCGCGCGCAGCTACCAGACCGCCTGTCCCGCGGTGCTGCTCGGCAAGATCGAAGCCAAGGCGCTGCCGCCGATCGAGGAAAAGCTCTGCGGCACGCAATCGCCACTCTCGGTCACCGGCGTCTTGGCCAATGGCCGCATGGTGCCGGTGGCAGGCGGCGTCGAAACCGATTGCGGCATCGCCTCTGCCCTGCCGGCCTGGATCGAATCCATCGACAGTTACCTGCTGGCGCGCGACAACACCCGCATCGCCGAAGTGGTGGTCGGCACTTCCTACATGTGCCGCAACGTCAACAATGGCAGCGGCGGCAATCTCAGCTTCCACGCCTTCGCCGGTGCGCTCGACGTGGTCGGCTTCAAGCTCGAAGACGGCCGCTTCGTTACCGTCGAAGGCGGCTGGAGCGATGCGCTCTCTTCCGAAGGCCGGCTCCTGCGCTTCGCCCACAATTCCGCCTGCGCCAACTTCACCACCGTGCTCGGCCCCGAAGCCAACGCGCTGCATCGCGACCACCTGCATGTCGATCTGGGGTGTCATGGCAAGACCTGTACAGCGCGGATTTGTGAGTAGGACACTGAGGTAATCCCGGCCACGGTGGCCTACCCCTCATCCGGCGCTACGCGCCACCTCCGGGCGAGGGCTACGCCCTCGTCCCGCGGCCCCGACGGGGAGAAGAATACTGAGAGTGCAGTAGTCACCCCTATTCCTCTCCCCGTCGGGGAGAGGGGGGATCGCGCGAAGCGCGAGACGAGTGAGGGGTTGGCAGCCACCAAACCAACCGCAACCCTCACCGGCTGAACCGCCCATGAACTGGCCTGACAGGCGGAAATGCTCTAGAGCAGCCGCATGTCGCAGCTTCCCGATGACCCCGGCGCGCCCGATCCGGCCGCGCCGTTCGAGATTTTCCTCGTCGCCACCCCCGGGCTCGAGGCCGCCCTGCGCGCCGAGGCGGCGGCGCTCGGCTTTGCCAACCCGAAGCAGGTGGAGGGCGGGGTCATCATCACTGGCAACTGGCCCGAGGTGTGGCGCGCCAATCTCGAGCTGCGCGGCGCCACCCGCGTCCTCGCCCGCTTCGCGACGTTCCGCGCCATGCACCTGGCGCAGCTCGACAAGCGCTCGCGCAAGCTGCCCTGGGCGGCGATCCTCCGCCCCGATGTGGCGGTGGCGGTCGAAGCCACCTGCCGCAAATCGAAAATCTATCACGCCGGCGCCGCCGCGCAGCGCGTCGCCACCGCCATCCGTGAGGAACTCGGCGCCCCGGTGCGCGACAAGGCGCCGCTCACGGTCATGGCCCGCATCGAGGACGATCTCGTCACCATCAGCGTCGATACCTCGGGCAAGTCGCTCTATAAGCGCGGCCACAAGGAAGCGGTGAACCGCGCGCCGATGCGCGAGACCATGGCGGCGCTGTTCCTCAGCCAGTGCGGCTATACCGGCAACGAGTCGGTGCTCGATCCGATGTGCGGCTCGGGCACCTTCGTCATCGAGGCCGCCGAGATCGCCGCCGGCCTGCAGCCGGGCCGCTCGCGCCAGTTCGCCTTCGAGCAACTGGCAACCTTTGATCGCGCCGGCTGGGAGGCGCTGCGTTCAGCAGCGCGCCGCGAACCGGCCGTGCGCTTCTACGGCAGCGATCGGGATGCCGGCGCCATCGAGATGAGCAAGGCCAATGCCGAGCGGGCAGGGGTCGCCGGGCTCACTGAGTTCCGGCAGCTGTCGGTGAGCGAACTGGAACGTCCGCCTGGCCCGCCGGGTCTGGTGATCGTCAACCCGCCCTTCGGCGCTCGCATCGGCGAAGGCGCCTCGCTGGGGCCCCTCTACCGCAGCCTCGGCAGCGTGCTGCGCGAACGCTTCTCCGGCTGGCGCGTCGGGCTGATCACCACTGAGGTCGGGCTGGCCCGCGCCACGGCGCTGCCGTTTTTGCCCAATGGTGCGCCGGTCTTGCATGGGGGGTTGCGGGTAACGCTGTATCGGACGGGCGTGCTGCCTTAGGGCTCACGGAAACACTTCAGCGCTGGTGCGCGCCGACCCCCACCCCTGTCCCCTCCCCCTCTAGGGGACGCGTAGCGCCCCGCGAAGGGGAGGGAGACCCTCCCACTGATATCGAGGTCGTCGTCTCCCTCCCCTCGGGGCGACCTCTTGTCGTCCCCAGGGGGAGGGGACAGGGGTGGGGGTCAGCCCGCTCTGAATGTCAGGCGTTTTCGCCGGCTCAAGCCCCAACACACCCATAAAATCGCGGGTGATGCACCGGCAGATCCGCCAGCTCGCGCGAACTCATCGCGCTCAACGGGTCGCTGACCACAACGTCGCCATCCACCTCGAACAACCGCGCCAACCAGAGGCGCAATTCGCTGAACAGTTTGTACATTTTGAAGCCCTCCTTGGGAGCGGTGTATGCCTCAATATGGGCTGCCGGACGGCTCGCGCCAATCGACAAGAGTTTTGCTCGGGTATAGAAAATCTATATGCCGAGCCCGTTCCCCATCCCGCTCAACGCCATCCGCGCCATCGAGATCGTGGCGCGGCGCGGTGCCCTTGCTGCCGCCGCGGAAGAACTCGGGGTGACCCCGGGCGCCGTCAGCCAGCATTTGCGACGCGCCGAGGAGCGGCTGGGGCTCGAACTGTTCGAGCGCACTCCGCAGGGGCTGAAGCCGACGCCGGCCTTGCGCCAGATCCTGCCGCAGCTGACCGCTGGCTTCACCGCGCTGGCCGATGCCGTGGGTGCCCTCAAACCCGGCAATGAGAACGTCCTCACCCTCACCGTCGGCAGCGTCTTTGCCTCGCGCTGGCTGATCTGGCGCATCGCCAAGTTCAACAAGCTGCACCCTCAGATCGAGGTGCGGCTGGTGGTCACCGGCACGATGATCGACCTGGTCCATTCCGATATCGATTTCGGCATCCGTTTCGGCCGCGGCGCCTGGCCCGGGCTGAAGGCCGAACTGGTCGGCGGGGCGCGCTACAGCCCGGTGGCGGCGCCGCCGCTCGCCAGACTGCTGAACTCGCCTGATGATCTCGCCCATGTGCCGCTGATCCGCGACACCGCCTCGATGCTGCCCTGGGGCCCGTGGTTCGCCGCCGCCGGCGCCACCCCGATCGAGCCGAACGGCCCCCTCTACGACGACCCGGCGCTGGCCTTCGACGCGGCCATCTCCGAGCAGGGTGTGCTGATGGCGGTGGATATGATGTCGGCCGATGCGGTCAGCGATGGCCGCCTCGTCCGCCCCTTCGCGACGTCGGTGGACAGCGCCCTCGGCTACTGGCTGATCGTCGCCGAGGGCCGCCGCGAGCCGAAAAAGGTCCGGCTGTTCCGCGAGTGGCTGCGGGCCGAAGTGCCGGACTCGGCCGAGGGTTATGTGGCGCAGGTGAAGCGGCGGGAGGGGTGAGGGCCGCGCGACAAGGATAGGTCAGTGCGGGAAGAGCACCCCCACCCCTGTCCCCTCCCCGCAAGGGGGAGGGAGACGCTCCCACCAGCGCCAGTGTTTTGGTCTCCTCCCCTTGCGGGGGAGGGACAGGGTGGGGGGTACTCTTTCCGCACCAGCCTATCGGCTCGGCTCTATGAGCTACTCCACCGTCAACGCCACCAACTCCCCGGTCTGCGTCAACGGCACATAGATTACCTTGCCCTCGACCCACAGATCCGCCGCGCCCGGAGCCAGGGTCGTGAGCGTCGTCACCTTGTCGTCGACATAGCTGAGGATCGTACCAGCCGGGTTGTCGTCGAATACCAGGCTGTCACCGAGCCGGGCGACGCCGTCGGCGAGGGCGATCCCCATGGCGCCGGTCAGCGGGGTGATGGCTTTGGTGCCGAGGTCCACCGCCTGCAGCCCGCCTTTGCTGTCGAAGGTGAAGTCGGGCTTCATCCCGGTCCCCATCGAGCCGACGATCAAAGTCTTGCCGTCGATGAACAGCCCGTTCGGCGTCGCGAGCTTTTCATCGGCCAGCCACTTCTCCACCGCGCCGCCCGACAGCTTGTAGATCGCCGCGCCCATGAGGTCGCTGACATAGACATCGGTGCCATCGCTGGTGACGTCATTGGGGAACATGGCGCCCTCGAGCGCATGCGTGGCGACGATCGCGCCGTCCGCAAGCTTGATCTCGACCAGGCCATTGCTGTCGGCAACGAACAGGCTGTCGCCGATGATCGCCATGCCCTTGGGGTCGGTGAGTCCAGTGCTCCACTGCTCGGTGACGAGCTTGCCATCCGGCGAGACGATGGAGAGGTACCCATCGGCGCCGCCATCGGGGCCGAACGTCACCATGTTGCCGACGATCAGTCGGTTATTGGCTGTGTCGAAGATCACCGATTCCGGCATCTTCAGCCCACCCAGCCGCCAGCTCTCGGTGGCGGTCTGTGCCGCGGCGCCGAATGTGGTGGCGGCAACGAGGCCGAGGGCGAGGTTCAATCGCAAAAACATGGGTCTTCCTCCGCTTATGGATTTTGGGCCGGCGTTCGCCGCATGCGTTCCCGGCGGCGCGAGCCTAGCGGGCCTCCAGCAAGGTTCGGCCTTTGCTCGACATCAGCGAAAGGCATGGCCGGGGTTGCCGGACTCGTGACACGCGTTTAGAATAATTCTAAACTGAATGGCTAGAGCACTATGTTTGCACGACTTCTGCACCCAAACCGCCGGGATTTCACCTCCCTCGACGAACGCGAGATCCTGTCGCTGGCGGTCGCCGCCGAAGAGGAGGATGGCGCCATCTATGCCGAGATCGCCGAGCGTTTCGCTTCGCGCTATCCGGCGACGGCAAAGGTGTTCGAGGGTATGGCGGTGGAGGAAGACGGGCATCGCCGCCGCTTGCTCGATCTCTACGTCGAAAAGTTCGGCGCGCGCCTGGTGCCGATCCGCCGCGAGCACGTGCGCGGCTTCATGGAGCGCAAACCCGTCTGGCTGATGGAGACCATGAGCCTCGAAGCGGTGCGCCAGATGGCCTTCGAAATGGAGGCGGCGGCGTCGCGCTTCTACACCGAGGCAGCCGGCCGCAGCACCGATGTCGAGGTGCGAAAACTGCTCGGCGATCTCGCGGTGGAGGAGCGCGAGCACGCCAACCTCGCCGGCAAGCTGGAAGAACAGGTGCTGGGCGCCGAGGAGCGGGCGACGGAAAAGAGCGAGGAACACCGGCAGTTCCTCCTGACCTATGTGCAGCCCGGCCTTGCCGGCCTGATGGATGGCTCGGTGTCGACCCTGGCGCCGGTGTTCGCCGCGGCGTTCGCCACCGGCAATACCTGGTCGACCTTCCTTGTCGGCCTCGCTGCCGCAGTGGGCGCCGGCATCTCGATGGGGTTTACCGAAGCTGCGGCCGATGATGGCAAGCTCACCGGGCGCGGCTCGCCGCTGATCCGCGGCGTGGTCACCGGCGCCATGACCACGCTGGGCGGCCTCGGGCACGCGCTGCCCTTCCTGATCCCGCACTTCTGGACCGCCACCGGGGTCGCGGCGCTGGTGGTGCTGATCGAGCTCTGGGCCATCGCCTACATCCAGAACCGCTACATGCAGACCCCGTTCTGGCGCGCCGCCTTGCAGGTGGTGGTGGGCGGGGCATTGGTGTTTGCGGCGGGGATTCTGATCGGCAGTGCTTAGGCGAAGAAAGGCCCCCTCACCCGGCCTTCGGCCGACCTCTCCCCCAAGGGAGAGGTGGGCGGTGTGGCGCGAACGTACCCCAGCATCACCTCTCCCTCGGGGGAGAGGTCGCCGCGAAGCGGCGGGTGAGGGGGCCTTTTTGAGCCAAAAAAAACACACTGCCCGCAGAAGCGGTGGAGCATTCCAGTTTCACCGCCAGCCTCTCATCCCGGGCCGCCGGCTATGGCCGTCGCGCTAGTTGGCGACGACGAAGAACACCACGAGCACCAGCACGGCGAACAGCCCGACCAGAAATGGCCATGGCAACAGATGCAGTTCGTGCTGGGGTTCAAGTCCGTGATCGACGTTTTCGTGGCGGATACCTTGCATAGGCGGCCTCCCGTGATCAGCGCCGGGGACCAAGCCACCGACTGGGTGATCATAGCACCGAGCGTCGTGAGGCGGAACTGCTCACCGGAGTGGTGCGCGGTCGAGGTATTTGGGCGAGGCATGATGTCTCTCTCGCTTCTCCCCTCAGGGGAGAAGGTGGCGCGTAGCGCCGGATGAGGGGTGAAGCGGGGCAACACGCGCTCGCTGATAAGCTGAACCCCTCACCCAGTTCCGCTAGGGACCCTGCGGGTCCTAGCTGCACTACCCTCTCCCCTCAGGGGAGAGGGGCCGCCGGTGCGAACACCGTGATCGCGCCCGGGCGGATGCGGAAATGCGCCGGGGTCTGGGTGACGATGTCGCCATCGAGGTTCACTGGTCGCGGCTTCCTCGTGCGGATGTCGAACTCGGTGCAGCGGGCGGTGCGCACTTCTTCCCAGGCGCCATGCGTGCCCGAGCGGAAGGCGCGCAGCATCAGCGCCAGCTTCCACACATTGTCGATCTCGAGGCTGTAGAGGTCGAGCGTGCCGTCCTCGATGCTGGCATCCTGCTCGATCACCGTGCCGCCGCCATAGTGCCGGCCGTTGCCCACGGCGATCTGGTAGGTTTTGACCTGCGACGTGCCTTCGCGGTTGCTGATGGTGGCGCTGAACGGCCGGGCCTGCAGCAGCACTTTGAGCGCCCCGATGGCATAGCCCAGCCGGCCCCAGCGCCGCTTGGTCTCGGCGGTGAGCCCCATGGCGAGGTCGGCGCCGAGCCCGATCGTCGCGACATTGAAGAACGGGTGGCCGTTGACATCGCCGAGGTCCACCTGGCGCTGGTTGCCGGCGATGATGATGTCGGCGGCGAGTTCAAGCTGCGTCGGGATTTCGAGCGTGCGGGCGAGATCGTTGGCTGTCCCCATCGGCAAAATGCCCATCGGCAACCCCGCCGCGACCACGCCATTGGCCGCCGCATTGATGGTGCCGTCGCCACCGCAGACGATGACGAGGTCGGCCTCATGCCGGCGCCTGACGATATCGGCGGCGACTTCGCCGGGCGAGCTGAACCGCTCGATCATGACGTCGATGCCGCCGGCCTCGAGCCGGGCGACGATCGGGTCGAGCGTTTCGGTACCGCGCCGGGCATTGGGGTTGACCAGCATAAGCGCCCGACGGCGCGCGGGAAGGCTCATAGGGCAGGGCTCACGTTGCGACCGTTCTAAATGGTGACCGACCGGGCAATCCGCAAGCGCGGCTAGATGCCGCCGCGCGCCTTCACCAGCTCGCGCATCGCTGGCGCCTCGGCATCGGTTTCCGATGCCAGCCCGTGCGCCACGCCGACCCGGTCGAGTTCCGGCCGGTTCTGGCTCGCCTTGAACTTGGCGTCGATGTCGGTGATTTCGATCTCGATGCCGACAATGCCCTTGAGCTGGCCGGCGATGAAAGCGTCCGGCGCGTCCGATACCGCCCAGGGCTGCTGCCGGCCGCCCTCGTGCTGCGCCGTCAGCGCCGAGACGTTGGCATGCAGCCATGCCGCGTCGTCGATGATCCGGGCAGCGCCGCGCGCCTGGACGATCGCGTAGTTCCAGGTCGGCACGACTTTGCCGTCGACCGCCTTCTGCGGATACCAGCTGGGCGTGATGTAGTGCTCGGTACCCTGGAACACCACCAGCACCTCGGGGCTCTGGCCCAGCGCCTTCCATTGCAAGTTGCCCCGCGACATGTGGCAGCGCAGCGTGCCGAGCGGACCTTCCTTCGGATAGAGCAGGAACGGGATCGGGTTGGCCAGCAGGCCTTCGCTGGCCGAGATCAGCAGCCCCAGCGGATGCGCGGCGATGAACGCCTGCTGCGTCTCGAGATCGGTCTCGCGGAAGGCGGGGGGCTGGTACATCTGGGTTACCTTGAAAGCGGTGCGTGATTGCCTTGTTGACGAAACCGGAGTGACGGCTGAGCCGTCGTCAGCCGAGGCGCAGCGGCTCGGGCTCGAGCGCCACATGCAGTTCGTGCCGTCCCGCTACGAGGCCGGGCAGGTAGCCGAAATCGAGCTTGTAGTCGGTCGCCTGCAGCCCGGCTACCGCCGCATGCGCATAGAGCTTCGCAAATCCGTCGGCGATCTCGGCCAGCGGCCCGTCATGGTGGAGCCTGAGGTAGCGCTGCGCCGGAATGACGAGCCGCGTCATGCCATCCGGAACCTCGGTCTTTTTCGCCGCAAGGTAGCCGACCAGTTCGCGATATACCCCGGCCTCGCGCGACAGCGACACTTCGAGGAAGGAACTGGCGCCGGTATCGGTCTCGAACAGCCGGGTCCAGGCGGCGGGCACCGCCTTGGGCAAATCGTTCCAGTGCGCCTCGACCAAGACGCCGATGGCGAGCATTTCGGGCAGATCCACCGTCTCGATCATCGCTGATCTCCCGCGATCAGCGTCGCCGCCTTGCTCCCGATCGCCATGGCGGCGGCATTGGTATTGGCCGACGGGATGGCCGGAATGATCGAGCAGTCGATCACCCGCAGCCCCTCGATGCCGCGCACCCGTAGTCGCGCATCCACCACCGCCATCGGGTCGTCGTCGCGCCCCATCTTGAGCGAGCCCGACGGGTGGTAATTGGTCTTCACCGTCTCCTGGGCGAAGCGGGTCATGCCGGCGAGGTCGGTCACGTCCTTGCCCGGCAGGATCTCTTCCTTGATCTTGCTGAGGAACGGCTCGGTCTCGAGCAGCCGGCGCGCATGGCGCATCGAGGCGAGGGTGAGCCGCAGATCTTCCGGGTCGCCGAAGAAGTTGCAGTCGACCAAGGGTTGCGCCGCCGGATCGGCCGAGCGCAGCCGCACCGTGCCGCGCGCCTTTGGTCTGAGCAGACATGAGGTAAACGTAACGCCCCAGGTGGGCTTGGCCTTCGACACGTCGCGGTCCTGATAGACGATCGGCGCGCAATAGAGCTGGATGGTCGGCCGGTCGCCGCCGTCGGGGTCGTAGAACAGGCAGGATTCGATGCCGGTGGTGGTCACCGGGCCGGAGTTGAACAGCAGGTATTGCAGGCCGTTGCGGAGCATCGGCCAGCCCTTGTCCTGGCCGAAATAGCCCGACTTGCCCTTGGTGGTGGCGATCACCGGCACCTCGTGGTGATCCATCAGGTTCGAGCCGACCCCGGGCAGATCGGCGATGACAGGGATCTGGAAATCGTCGAGATGGTCGGCCGGCCCGATGCCGCTCAGCATCAGGAGCTTGGCCGAATTGTAGGTGCCGGCGCCGACCAGCACCTCGCGCCCGGCCCGTGCTTCGTGCGCATCGCCGTTACGGCTATAGGCGACGCCGACGGCGCGGCCGTTCTCGATGATGATGCGATCGACCCGGGCTTCGGTGACGATGGTCAGCCGCCGGTCGCGCCGCAGCGGATCGAGGAAGGCCTTCTTGCCGTCCGAGCGCTCCTTGTAGCGGCCCCACTGCCCGTAGGTGTGCTGCATGATGCCCACCCCGTTCTGCCGCTCGCCGTTGAAATCGGCGTTGTAGCGATGCCCCAGCCCCTGCGCCGCGAGCAGAAAGTCCTCGGTGGTGTCCGAGATATGGCCGGGGTCGGAAACCCGCAGGTTCCCGCCGATGCCGTGATACTGGTCGTTGAAGCGGGTGTTGCGCTCGAGCCCGCGGAAATGGCCGAGCATATCCGCGTAGCTCCACTCTTCGGTGTTGCCGAGCCCGGCGGCCCAGCCGTCATAATCTTCCTTCTGGCCGCGCATATAGACCATGGCGTTGACGGCGCTGCCGCCGCCCAAGGCCATGGCCACGGGGACGATCGGCGCCCGGCCACCCAGCTGCGGCTGCGGCACGGTCTTGTGCATTTCGAGGAAGGTGTCCTGCGCCAGGTACTTCATATACCCGGCCGGCATCGCCATGATCCGGTTGGTCGAGCGCGGCCCGCGCTCGATGATCAGCACCGAATAGCCGAACTCCCTGACCAGCCGCATCGCCGCCACCGACGCCGCCGAGCCGCCGCCGCAGATGATGAAATCGAAGCTCCGTTCGGCCATGTGGAATCCCTAGCAAGGTGCTCGTTTTAGCCGCCCGGCAGGGCATTGGATAGGCCGCCATCGTCTTGCCACGCTGCAGCAAATGCGCAACGGCTGTGATCAAATCGTGCAGTAAACGTGGCAGCCGCCTTGCCAGATTTCCCTTGCGATGCAAGTCTTTCGCCTAGTTGTTGAGGGCGGACCATGTCAGTTTTACGTGTGACCAAAGCAGCGCTGCTGGCCAGCGTGTTTTCGATTCCGTTCGGCTACGCGGCAACTGCCGCGGACCTGATCCTGTCGCCGGAGCCGATTGCCGACCAGTATGTCGATCTGGTGCTGCCGGCGGTTTCGGCGATCAACGGCAAGCTGGAAATTGATTTCGGCGGCATTACCGATCCTGAAAGCGCCACCTTCCGCGCTGCCGGCTCGCTGTCGGTGCCGATCGGCGAGCGCTTCGGCGTGCAGGGCGACGTTGCCATCGGCAATATCGATGACACCTGGTCGTTCGGCGGGGCGCTGCATGCTTTCACCCGCGATCCCTCGTCCTACCTGCTCGGCGTCACCGCCGGGGTGGTCGTCGCCGATGGCTCGCGGCTCGCTGCCGTCGGCCCCGAGGCGGAACTCTATCTCGACCGGATCAGCCTCGAAGGCTGGGCCGGCTGGGCGGCGATCGACTATGACAATGTCATGATGCCCGATGAGAGCGGCTTCTTCGCCATCGGCGACGTGGCCTGGTACCCGACCGACGATTGGCGCCTCAGCCTCGGCGGTGCCTCGATCCTCGGGCGTGAGTCGCTGAAGCTCGCCACCGAATACCAGTTCAGCGGCCTCGGCTTCCCGCTCTCGGGCGTCGGCGAAGTCCGCGCCTACGACACCGGCGCCTGGAGCGCCAAGATCGGCATCAAGGGTTACTTCGGCGACCCGGGCAAGAGCCTGATCGACCGCCACCGCCAGGACGACCCGCCGAACCGCGCACTCGACCTGTTCGGCGCGGCCGGGGATCTGCTTACGGCGGAGCCAGAACTTACGCCGGAACAGCAGTGTGATCTCGATGGCGGATTCTGGGACAATGAGGCGGCGATCTGCCGCCTCGTAGACTAACTCCGGGCCTTATCGCGTCGTCCACTCGTTGATGTATTCGATGTGTTTCCCCGCGGCGGTAAGCGGAATGCTGTCGCGGGCAACAAACCGGACGCGAGCGTCAGCAAAATAGATGCCGCGGAAGATATCGGCGGCAGCGGGCTCATCGGGTGCGCGAGAGCTGTCGCGCGGCACATAGCGCACCTCGAAATCGAGGGGGCCCACCTGCGCGACCTGCCAGAAGCTGCAGTTGAGGGCGGCTCTGGCGTCATCGGTCAATAGCCGCGCCACCGTCCGGCCGTCGGGATGGGTGAACATCGCCATGGCGCGGCCGTCGATCGCCTCGAGCACGGGCAAACAGCGTCCGCACCGACACGGCACGCCCCATCGCGCGATATCCCCTGGTCATAGCGGATCAGCGGCTGAGCCGTGCTGACGAAGGGCGTGATGATCACCCGTCCCGGCTGACCGGGCAGGCAATGCTGCCCTTCGGCGTCGATGATCTCGACGAAGATGCTCTCCGCGTTGATATGCATTCCGCTGCCATCCGGACAGGGAGACGCGATCTGTCCCCCTTCCTTGGAGCCGTAGTGCTCCAGCGTGCGCGCGCCAAATGCCCGCTTGATGACCCGGCGATCTTCCTCCTCGGCGGGCTCGCCCTGGGTCATCACGCAATCGAGCTTGACGCTGATCCCCAGGCGCTCGGCTTCGAGCCCCATGGCGTGCAGCGTCTTGGGCCCGGTGGAGAAGTAGCTTGAACCGGTGCGATCGAGAAATTCCAGCGTCTGTTCGGCGGTGGCGCGGCGCGACAGCAGGAATGATCGACCGGCCGCCGCCGCGGCATCTCCCGGCGCTCCCCAGGGGCCCATCGGCTGGCCATGCGGCCAATCCGCCTCGGGATCGAGGCGGTCGCGTGCCGTGTAGGTCCGTGACCAGTCGAGACCGTGCCAGCGATGGGCGCGCCAGCGGTTGGCGTTGGCGGCGATCGTGGTGAGCCGGTTGCTGGTGACTTGGATTGGCAAGCCCGTGGAACCTGAGCTCGATATGGTGCTGACGGCGCCGTGCCCTTTGGGCAGGACCTTCGCCAGCATTTCCTGCCGCCGCTCAAACAGGTCGCTACGCTTGACGATCGGGATCTCGCCCCAGCGGTCCCAGTCGATGTCACCGTCGGCGGTGAACACCGGATCGAGCCGCGTCTCGTAGAACGGCACATTGGCTCGGGCGTGGCGCAACAGCTGCGCCAGCTGGCTGCGCTGGTAGCTCAGCATCGTCTCGGGGAGCCAGTACTGGCTCTCCATCAGCATGTCATAGAACTCGTGCTGCAGGTCGCGCGGCTGGCTCATCGGGGGACTAGAGCCGAGCCAGGCGACGGGGGCAAGGGCTGTCAGGCAACGGCCGGTGTGCTTGGCGCCAGTGTGGCACAGGCGGTGCAAAATGCGTCCCCTCGCCCCTCTGGGGAGAGGGTCAGGGTGAGGGGCGCCAAGCACACCGGATTGACCGCCTGTTGCTGCGCCGCCGACGGCCGATCACGCAGACGGCGGTGTGTAGGTGGGTAGCCGACGTCTGGGTGCCTGGCGCCCCTCCCCGGCCCTCTCCCCAGAGGGGCGAGGGGGCGCTGCGGCTCGGCCGGTGCAAAGCGCCAAGCGCGACCTTCACGCATAGGCAACGCGCAGCCGCAGCCCGGTGCGGCTGAGCGTCAGGAAGGCGAAAAAGCCCGACAGCAGCGCCGTGACAAAGTGATAGCCGTCGCTGGCGGCGAGGGCCGGGGCCGTCATCGCGATCACCGTGGTCACATAGCGCACGAGGAAGATCGCCAGCAGCACCAGGAACGACACCCAATCGCCCCTCAAATGCACCACGCCGCGGCTGACCTGCGTGGTGCCGGCCCGGCTTTCGATGGCGAGGCCGGCGCTGCTGCCGGCGACGATGCCGACAGCGAGCCCGGCCATTGCCGGGAGCGAGCCACCGAGCCCGCTGAGGTTCCAGGCGGCCAGCCCCAGGATCACCAGCGGCATCAGCACCAGCTGGGCGCTGCTGACCGTGCGGCCCCGGGTCCGCCTCAGCCCGATGACGATGATGAGCGCCAGGACCAGCCAGACCCAGAACGGCGTGTGCGTGATGATCGTGAAGATGGACATGTGAACCTCGGGAATTCGGTGTGCCGCAACGGGGCGCTGCGACTTGCCAGGCCGAGATCGTCCGCTTAGCTGTAGGTCGCAATCGCCCCTACGCCGAACGCCCGGGAACTTCGTGGAACGCCAGCCGCTGCATTTCGCGCTTCGTGAAATACGCGCCCATCTGACCGACCGGCGCGTGCTGGGCGCCATGCTGGTGATCGCCCTGATCCTGGGGCTGGTCGGACCGTTCGGCACCATCGATACGATGAGCCTCGTCCAGCGCTTCGCCTATTGGGGCGCTATCGTCGTCAGCTCCTACAGCCTGGCGTTCGCGGTTTCGGTGCTGGTGTCGCGGGCCCTCGGCCTGGGTCAGCGGGTCAAGGCGACCTGGGCCCGGGTGCTGGTGTTCGGCGCCATCGCCGGCGTGCCGGTGACGCTCGCCGTATGCATCGTCGATCTTGTCGCCTTTGGCCGGCTGTCCGGCGATCTGCTGCTGCTCTGGGTGCAGTGCACGCTGATCGGGCTCTGCGTCATGACCATGCTGGAGATTGTCGACGCTTCGCTGCGCCAGGCCGCCGCCGAGGCAGCGCCCCTGTCCGCCACCATCCCCGCCGGGCCGCCGCCGATCGTGGCGCGCTTGCCGCCGCCGCAACGCGGCCAACTGGTCTCGCTGTCGGTGGCCGACCACTATGTCGAGGTGGTCACCGAGCGCGGCAGGGGGCTGGTGCTGATCCGGCTGGGCGACGCGAGGCCGCCGGCGTCGATGGCCTGCAGATCCACCGCTCGCACTGGGTGGCGCTCACCGCCATCCGCCGCCTCGTCCGGGCCGACGGCAAGCCGGTGCTGGAACTGGCTGATGGCCGCCGCCTGCCGGTGAGCCGCAGCTATATCGAGGCCGTGCGCCGGGCCGGTTTCAGCTAGCGCCTACGCCGCGTTCGCCGCCGTTGGTGGCAGCAGCGTCGTTTCGAGGATAGCGCCGTTCTTCCGGCACTCCTCGGCGATCTCGATGGCGAAGTCGCGCAGCATTTCGCGGTCGAGCACCGCGGCGTTGCGCACCACCATGGCGATGTCGCGATGCACCGGGTCGACATCGACCGGGCTGATCTCGGTGAGGCGGCCGGCGGCGATGTCGTCGGCGACGGCCGAGTAGACGAAGAAGCCAACCCCTTCACCGCGGATGGCGATGCGGCGGGCCGGGCCGGTGGGCAGTTCCACCGACACCGGCGCGCGACGGAACAGCGCCAGCGCCGCATCGGGATAAACCTGCCACCAGTTGATCGAAATCAACCGCGGCACCCGCTTCAGCACATCCTCGATCCTGGGTTCGAGCCCCAGTTCGGCGGCGATCTGCGGCGTCGTCACCATCGGCACCCGCTCGCGCAGCACCAGGAGCGGCACGAGGTCGGTAACCAGCGGATCGAGGTTGGGCCAGCAGAGGATCCCGAGTTCGATGTCGCGCTCGCGCAGCATGGCGGCAATCTGGCTCTGCCGCCCCTCGTGGATCACCACATCGACCGACGGGTATTTCTGCTGGAAGCGCAGCAGCAACTCGGTGACCAGTGGCGAGACGAGGCTGCGCAGCGAGCCGATGGAAACGCGGCCACGTTCCACCCGGCGCAGCGCTTCCTTCGCCTCCTGCGCCGCCTGCAGGATGCGCCGCGCATAGGGGAGGAAGGTCATGCCCTGATCGGTCAACGCAATGTTGCGGCCGCGATGGAACAGCGGCACGCCCAGCAGGTCCTCGAGCGCCCGCATCCGCATCGACACGGTCGCCTGCGTGACATTGAGCTTCGCCGCCGCTTTGGTGAAGCTCAGGTCCTGCGCGATCCGGTCAAAAGTTCTGATCTGGTCGAGGTCCATGATAGGCCCGGCTTATGGGAGCTTGCGCCCTGGGGCCTCGGACGAGGCCTTTGCATTGGATATGCTGATAACGGCGATCGAGGATTGTCAACTGAAATATGTCAGCATAGCTGACCAATGCTGACTGAAGCAGACGACCCCCTCCCATCCTCCCCCATGAAGGGGGAGGTGCCCCGCCGGTGTGTCGGGCACGATCGAGGACAGACCCTCGAACTCTCACCTCCCCCTTTATGGGGGAGGCCGGGGAGGGGGCCGTCTCTATCAGTCGACCGACTGTTTCCGCCGCAACAGTTTCGCCGCCCTGTTCCGCGCCGCTGCTATCGCTGCATCATCCCCCAGGTGCGCCTCACCCCGGGCCCGCGCCAGCTCCATCTGCCGTTCGCGCTCGCCCGCCCCCGCCGGCGCGGCCTCGGCGCAGCTCGCGCATAGCGAACCCACGGCTTCCTCCGGCAACATCGGGTTGCGGCAGCCCCGGCACAGCACCGCCTCGCCCTCAGCCAGCCCATGCACCACCGACACCCGCTCGTCGAACACGAAGCACTCGCCGTTGAAGCGGCTTTCGGCTTCGGGGACCGTCTCGAGATATTTGAGGATGCCGCCTTTCAGGTGGAACACCTCTTTGAACCCCTGCGACAGCATGTAGGCCGAGGCCTTTTCGCAGCGGATGCCGCCGGTGCAGAACATCGCCACCTTGGGGTGCGCGGTCGGGTCGAGCTTGGCCACGTAATCCTTGAACTCGGCAAAACTTTGCGTCGCCGGATCGCGGGCGTTGCTGAAGCTGCCGAGTTTCACTTCGTAGTCGTTGCGGGTGTCGATCAGCGTCACGTCGTTGCGGCTGATCAGCCGGTTTGCCAGTCACCTGGCTCGACATAGCTGCCGCTGAGCTTGCTCGGGTCGGCCTCGGGGGCCCGCAGCGTCACGATCTCGGGCTTCAGCCGCACTTTCATGCGGAGGAACGGCATCTCGCCTGCGGCCGAGAACTTCGCCTCGGCGCCGGCAAGTCGGCCATGCCAGAGGGGACTGGATTCGAACCAGCCCATCAGCTCATCGATCGCGGTGGGCGTGCCGCCAACGGTGCCGTTGATGCCTTCAGGCGCGAGGATAAAGGTGCCGCGAATGCCGCGGGCGCAGCAGAACAGCGCCAGTTCCGGCTTCAGCGCCGCACAATCTTTGAAATCCGCAAACTTGTAGAGCGCCAGCACCTTGAAACGGTTCAGGCGTTCGGACAGATTGGCGGCGGTTTCTTCAGGCTCGATCATTGCGGGCGGGTGTAGCATCCGCCGACGGCAACGGGCAAATCGGACAGCTTTTCGGGAGAGTAGAATGACCTATCGGGCCAGCGACGCTCGCTATGGCGGCATGCAATATCGGTACACCGGACGGTCCGGGCTGAAGCTGCCGGTGATCAGCCTTGGGCTGTGGCAGAATTTCGGTGGCACGCGCGACTATCCCAGCGCCTTCGAAATGCTGAGCTACGCCTTCGACAAGGGCGTCACCCATTTCGATCTCGCCAATAATTACGGGCCCCCGCCGGGCGCCGCCGAGGAGCTGTTCGGCGATGTGATGGCGCGCGATTTCCGCCCCTATCGCGACGAGATGATCATCTCGTCCAAGGCCGGCTGGACCATGTGGGACGGCCCCTATGGTGATCGCGGCTCGCGCAAATACGTTATCGCCTCGGCCGACCAGAGCCTCAGGCGCATGGGCATCGAGTATTTCGATATCTTCTACTCGCACCGCTATGATTCCGAGACCCCGCTCGAGGAGACCATGGGCGCGCTGGCGCAACTGCACCGGCAGGGCAAGGCGCTCTATGTCGGCATCTCGATGTACCCCGAGCAGCAGACCCGTGAGGCGGTGCGGATTCTGAAGGATATGGGCGTGCCCTGCCTGATCCACCAGCCGAACTACTCGATCCTCAACCGCTGGATCGAGGAAGACGGCACCATGGCCGCCTGCGACGAGCTGGGCGTCGGCATCATCGCCTTCTCGCCGCTGCAGCAGGGGATTTTGTCGGGCAAGTACAACAGCCTGAAGGGCGACCTCTCGGGCACTCGCGCTTCGGAAAACTACTCGCTCTCGGCCAACCGGCTCGAGCCGCGCATTCTCGAGGCGGTGGACAAGCTCGGCGAGATCGCCAAAGCGCGGAAGCAAACCATGGTGCAGCTGGCGCTCGCCTGGGTGCTGCGGAAGAAGGAAGTGACCTCGGCGCTGATCGGTATCCGCACGCTCGAGCAGCTGAAGGATTGCCTCGGCGTCCTCGACAATCTCGAACTGTCGGCCGAAGAAATCGCGGCGATCGACGCCGCCGCCAAAGGCGGCCTGATCGACAGCCGCCCGGGGCGGTAGGGCATACTGAGAGAGACGGCCCCCTCCCGCCTCCCCCATAAAGGGGGAGGTGAAAAGTCGAGGCTGTCGCTCGATCGTGCCAAACACTCGATGCGGCACCTCCCCCTTTATGGGGGAGGATGGGAGGGGGCCGTCTCTCTCAGTTAGCCCCCTTACCCCCGCTCATCCCGGCAATAGTTCAGCAGCACCGCCGTCAGCACTACGTACAGCGTGTTGTGCAGCGGGAAGCTCAGCATGGTGTCGGGCAGGCCCAGCACCAGGTAGCTGACCGACAGCAGGCTGCAGCCGTAGAGCCGGGTGCGGTACTGGCTGTCATGCGGGCTGAAGATACAGCTCAGCACCGGCAGCACCAGCAGCAGCAGGTAGACCACGAGGCCGAACAGGCCCGAGGCGACGGCAAAGTTCAGCGCGTCGTTGTGGAGGTGCGGCAGTTGCGCATGCACCAGCTCGTAGACCGCGAGATAGGGGATGATCGCCGTCATCAGCTGCCCCCAACCATGCCCGAACAGCGGTGCATCGGCGAAGGCCTGGGCGCCGGCGCGGTAGAGGATGAAGCGGATGGTGGTGCCGAGATCGGCCGGGTTGTCGCCGCCGGCCAGCCGGCTGAGGATATCGAACATCGATGACGAGCGGGCGCCGGCAAGATCGGCGAAATAGGCGATGAGCCCGAACGCGGCGAGCACCGCAACGCTCACCACCGCCGCCAGCAGCTTGTGTCGCACCAGCAGCACCGCCGCGACGAACAGCAGCACCGGAAAGGCGACCAGCGCCGCCCGCGAGCCGGAAGCAAAGATCACCGCCAGCGCCATCAACGGGCCGAGCAGATAGATGAAGCGCTGCCGGCCGGTCGCCGCGGCGGCCCCGATCATGGCGAAAAACCCCAACAGCAGCGCGGTGTTGGAGAGCCGGATCGGATCGGTGATCGGCGAGCCGAGCCCGGCCCGCTGCATGCCCTCGACATAGTTGAAGTAGAGCGCCATCAGCAGCCCGGCGGCACTGCCGAACAGCGCGAAATCGGCGAGCTTGCGGCTGTTGGCGGGCCCGGCGGCGCGCCGGAACAGCAGCGCCAGCGGCGCATAGAGCAGCATGGCCGAGAAGTTGAGCGTCTGCAGCAGGTCCGATGGCTGCCGCATGGTCACCACGGCGCTGATGAACAGCAGCGTGAAGGCGCCGAGAAACAATTTTGCCGGCAGGTCGAAGCCGATCTTCACGGTGGCGCGCCGCACCGCGAAGAAGGCGAACACCGCCAGCGCAATGGCGAGCAGCGCGAAGGTAGTGAAATAGCCGAGGATGCACGAGAGCCCGATCGCCACCACCAGCATGGCGCGGCGCAGCAGCGCCTCGCTGGCCGCGGCGGGGCTGAGCGGCGCCAACGGCAGATCGGCGACCGGCGACCCATCAGGGGCCGCCTCGCCGATCGCCTCGCGTTTGCCGTCAGCCGTCATCCCTGCCTCAGGTCCTCAGCACGCCGCCCGTCGCCTTGCTGACCGCCGCGACGACGCTCGCCGCCACCGCCTCGATCTCTTCGTCGGTCAGCGTCTTGTCGCTGGGCTGCAGCGTCACGGCGATACCGACCGATTTCTTGTCCTCGGCAATTCCCTTGCCTTCGAACACGTCGAACACCGACACTTCCGTAATCAGCGTTTTGTCGGCGTTCTTTGCGGCGCGCAGAATTGTCGCCGCCGGCACCGAGCGGTCGACGAGGAAGGCGAAGTCGCGGCTCAACGGCATCAGGTCGCTCAGCTTCAGCGCCGGCTTCGAGCGCGTCGGCTTCTTTCGCGGTTCGGGGATGGCGTCGAGATCAAGCTCGAACGCCGCCACGGGACCGGTGAGGTCGAAGGCCGCGAGTTCGTTCGGATGGATCTCGCCGAACCAGCCGATGGTCAGCTTGGGGCCGAGCTGGATGCGCCCGCCGCGGCCGGGATGGCTCCACGCCGCGGGTTCGGCCACCAGCTGCAGCTTGTCGATGTCATGGCCCATGGCGTCGAGCAGCGCCGCGATATCGGCCTTGGCGTCGAACACCGAGACCTTGCCGGCACCGGCCTGCCAGTGCCGCGCCCCGCCGAGCCGGAGGCCCGAGGCATAGGTGCGCTGGCCCTCGGGTTGCACCGAGCGGAACACCTGGCCGACTTCGAACAGCTTCAGCTCGCTCAAACCGCGATTGGTGTTGCGCTGCGCCGCGCCGAGCAGCCCCGGCAGCAGCGAGGGCCGCATGTCGGTGAGCTCCGAGGCGATCGGGTTGGCGAGCTTCAGCTCCGCCGCGCCGCCGCCGAAGCGTTTGGCCTCCGCTTCCGGGATGAACGACCAGGTCACTGCTTCGTCGAGCCCGCGCGCCGCAAGGGTCCGGCGGGCGAGGCGCCGACGGTTCTGCAGCGTCGTCAGCATGCGCGGCGCCACGTGGTTGAGCCGCGGCAGCGGATCGGTGGGCACGTTGTCGACCCCGACCATGCGCATCACTTCCTCGGCGAGGTCGGCCTTCATGGTGACATCGGGCCGCCACGACGGCACCTGCACCTGGCGGGTGAGCCCGGCGCCTTCGAGCTTGAAGCCGAGACGGCCGAGAATGGCTTCGATCTCGCTGGCCGAGGTTTCGAGCCCGGTGAGGCGCTCGACTTCGCTGAGCGGGAACGCCACCACCGTGTTGGGGAACACGTCCTCCCCCGAAATCACCGGCTGCATGGCTTCGCCACCCACCAGCTCCAGCATCAGCCGGGTGGCAAGCTCGAGGCCCGGCTCGGTCAGCGCCGGGTCGACCGAGCGCTCCAGCCGGTAGCGGGCATCCGAGACGATGCCGGTCTTGCGGCCGGTCTGCGCGATCAGATCGGGGTCCCAGCTGGCGCATTCCATCAACACGTTCACCGTCGCCTCGGTGGTGCCCGAGCGGATGCCGCCCATCACCCCGCCGAGGCAGAGCGGGCCGGAATCGTCGGCAATCACCGTCATGGTCGCGTCGAGCGCATAGAGCTTGTTGTCGAGCGCGTCGAATTCTTCGCCCGGCTTGGCGTTGCGCAGCACCGCCTGGCCGACGATCTTGTCGGCGTCATAGGCGTGCAGCGGCCGGCCCCAGCCGAGCGACACGAGGTTGGTGATATCGACCACCGCATTGATCGGGCGGAGTCCGACGGCGCGCAGCCGCTGCTGCAGCCAATCGGGCGACGGGCCGTTCTTGATGCCCTTGAAGTAGCGGCCGGCAAACTTGCGGATCGCCTTGGGCTCACCCGCGGCGAACTGGTGCGGCAGCGCCGCGATCGGGCTCGGGCCCTTGGACGGCACCGGCGACATGTCGGTCGCCTTCAGCTTGCCCGTGCCGAAGGCCGCAAGGTCGCGCGCCACGCCGTAGACGCCGGTGGCGTCGCCGCGGTTGGGGGTAATCGAGATGTCGATCAGCGTGCTGCCGAGCTTGGCGTAATCGACATAGGCCACCCCGACTGGCGCATCGGCCGGCAGCTCGATGATGCCGTCATGGTCGTTCGAGAGCTCGAGCTCGGCCGCCGAGCACAGCATGCCGTTCGACGGCTCACCGCGGATCACCACGCCGGCCTTCAAGGTGAAATCCTTGCCCGGAATGTAGGTATCGGGGAAGGCGAACACCGACTTCATGCCGGTCCGCGCGTTCGGCGCGCCACACACCACATCGATCAGCGTGCCGGTGCCGGCATCGACCTTGCAGAGGTTGAGGTGGTCCGAGTTCGGATGCGGCTTGGCCTCGACCACATGCGCCACGACGAACGGCCGCAGCTTTTCGGCGGTGTCGACGATCGCTTCGACCTCGAGCCCGACCATGGTCAGCGCCTTGCCGATCTCCTCGGCCGAGGCATTGGTGTCGAGGTGTTCTTTCAGCCAGTCGAGCGTGAACTTCATTTGTAGATGCTTTCGGTCGCTTCGATCCGGGGCAACTGCCCGCTGATCTCGAAGAGTTTGGCGAGGACGTTGGCAAAACCGCGCGCGTCGTCGATGGCGCGGTGGGTGTGTTCGATATGGCCGTACAGGCCGGCGGCACGCGCTGCATGCCCCAATTGGTGTACGGCGCAGCGCGCAGCGTGCCGGCCATGGTGTAGAGGCAGACCCCGCCGCCGCGGAAGATCTGCCGGCTCTTGAACGGCCCGCCCATGACGCGCGTGCCGGCAAAGAGTGACAGGTAGTGGTCCATCCACAGCCCGTCAAAGATCATCGGCGCCGCCGCGAAAACGCGGAAGCCCGGCAGCGAGTCCACCCAGTCGGCATAGCGCGGCATCACCGTCGCCGGATCTTCCGGGTTCGCGGTGGCGTGCTTGAACGCTTCGGGCTGCGTCTCCCACCATGCCATGGTGTTGGGGTCTGGCTTGCGGTCGCGGCGCGGCGTCAGCACCGCCTCGAACTCGCTCAGCACCTTGCCCGAGATGTCGACCGCCACTGAGGCAAAGCTCAGCATCGAGGATTCCAGCGGGTTATGCCCGTCGAACTCGATGTCGGTGACGACGAAGGTACAGAGCTCGGATCGGCCGGGCGCGATCGGCGGTTGCAGGCTCATCGATGCCCACCCGCGCGCGGCCAAGGCCCCCTCACCCGGCCTGCGGCCGACCTCTCCCCAAAGGGAGAGGTGATGCGGCGGCACGATCGCGCCACATCGCCACCTCTCCCTGGGGGGAGAGGTCGCCGCGCAGCGGCGGGTAAGGGAGCCTTTTGCAAGCTGATCGCATCAGCTGCTGAGCCCCCCGAACAGCGTCGGCAGGTCGAGCGGGCGGAAGCCGTAGTGATCGAGCCAGCGCTTGTCGGCGTCAAAAAAGGCGCGGAGGTCATTCATGCCGTATTTCAGCATGGCGATGCGATCGATGCCCATGCCCCAGGCAAAGCCCTGGTAGACATCGGGGTCGAGCCCGCAATTGCGCAAGACGTTCGGGTGCACCATGCCGCAGCCGAGGATTTCGAGCCAATCGCTGCCTTCGCCGATCTTCACCTCGGCGCCGGAGCGGTCGCACTGCACGTCGACTTCCATCGATGGCTCGGTGAACGGGAAGAAGCTCGGCCGGAACCGCAGCGTTACGTTGTCGACCTCGAAGAACGCCTTGAGGAATTCTTCCAGCACCCAGCGCAACTGGCCGATATGGCTGGACTTGTCGATGACCAGGCCTTCGACCTGGTGGAACATCGGCGTGTGCGTCTGGTCGCTATCGTGCCGGTAGGTGCGGCCCGGCATCACCACCCGGATCGGCGGATCAATCGCCGGCGTCAGGTAGGGCGCCGCCGGCTTCTCGTTGCCCTTGAGCATAGTGCGGATCTGCACCGGCGAGGTGTGGGTGCGCAGCACCCGCTTCACCCCGTCGGGCGATGGCGCCATGAAGAAGGTATCGTGCATCTCGCGCGCCGGATGCCCCTCGGGGAAATTGAGCGCAGTGAAATTGTACCAGTCGGTTTCGATATCGGGCCCTTCGGCGATCGAAAACCCCATGTCGGAAAAGATCGCGGTGATCTCGTCGATTACCTGGCTGACCGGGTGGATGCGGCCTTCGGCGGTGGGCGCGGGGCGGACCGGCAGGGTGACGTCGACCCGCTCGGCGGCGAGCCGGGCATCGAGCGCCGCCTTGGCGAGTTCGGTGGCGCGCGCCTCGATCAGCGCCGTGATCTCGGTCTTCAGCCCGTTGATGGCGGCGCCGGCCGATTTCCGCTCGTCCGGCGCGATGCCGCCGAGGGTGGCGAGCAGGGCCGAGACCGAGCCTTTCTTCCAGGGCGCCGACACGCACGGCTTCGATCTGGGTTTCGTCGCTGGCCGCGGCAGTGGCGGCGGCGATTTCGGCGCGAAGGGTGGCGATCTGAGCGTCGAGAGACATGTGCTGTTCCGAGAATTGTGTTTCAGGGCCAAATGAAAAAGCCCCGCGCCATCCCCGGTTACGGGGCGGCGCAAGGCTTAGCTTAGGGCCTCAGAAAAGGCGAGGATTCTTGCTGGCTGTTAGCCTGATCCGAAAAGTCTGGCGACTTTCCGGGGCTAGACGCTTAGGCGCTGATACGCTCGTGGGTGGTGGTCTCGATCTTGCCGAGATACCCCAGAGCCTTCTTGGCCTGCTCAACCAGCACGGCGAACGCTGCGGGCTCGGTGATCGCGAGATCGGAGAGCACCTTGCGGTCGACGGCAATCTCAGCCTTGCTGAGGCCGTCGATAAATCGACCGTAGGTCAGGCCGTGGTCGCGCACGGCGGCGTTGATGCGCTGGATCCAGAGCGCGCGGAAGTTGCGCTTCTTGACGCGGCGATCGCGGTACGCGTACTGGCCGGCCTTGTCGACGGCGGCCTTGGCGGTACGGATGGTGTTCTTGCGGCGACCGTAAAAACCGGAAGCGGCCTTAAGAACCTTCTTGTGGCGGGCGTGGGCGGTAACGCCTCTTTTAACGCGTGACATCTATCGGCGCTCCTTAACGGTTATACGGCATGTACCACTTGACCAACAACTCATCGCCCTTCTTGAGGATCTTGGTCCCCCGATGCGAGCGGATGTAGTCGGCGTCGTGGCTCATCAGCCGGTGCCGCTTGCCTGCAACGCCCGCTTTGACGCGGCCGGTCGCAGTCATCTTGAAGCGCTTCTTGGCGCCCGATTTAGTCTTCATCTTTGGCATTTTGCTTATCCTGGTTAGAGGCGGCTCAGCTGAGCCTGCATTCGGAACTGCCACGGCATGCCTTTTGGCCGGGCGGCCCGTCGAGAAGGCGGGTGTATAGGGGGAAAGCCGGCCTGACGCAAGGGGGCGCGGCGCCGCTGTCATCAGCGCGTAATACCGCTCTGCCGTGATCCCTCGGAAGCGCCCCGCCGAGGGTGCAACCCCGAGAAGCGTTCGATGCCTCTGCTGTTTGCGCCCAAGCCGGCGAACCGTCCGCTGTTCACTGTCAGCAAGGCGCAACTGCGCGGCCTGATCTGGCTGCTGGCGCTCGCGGTCTTCGTGCTGCTGCCCAAGCCCTTTGCCGATACCGAACCGGTGGCGGCCCAGGTGGTGGCCGAGCGCTAGCCCCGATTGGCGGCGGCGAGTTCGCTGAGCCCGTCGATCAGGTGCGCCGCCTCGGTTTTGCTGAGGCTCGCCAGCGCCTGGCGGTCGGCGCGGGCGGCGGCGGTCGCGGCTTCCGGCAGCACGTTCTTGGCCTTGGGGCTGAGATAGAGCCCTTGCGCCCGGCCTTTGCCGATCGAGGCCTTCTCGATCCAGCCATCGGCTTCGAGCCCGCCGAGGGTGCGGGCGACGCCGGGCTGCTCGAGTTCGAGCCGGGCCACCAGTTCGGCCTGCGTCAGCCCCTCGCGCTCGGCAATCTCGCTCAACGCCGTGAACTGCGCCGGATGCAGCCCGAACGGCTCCAGCGCCTCGCGCAGATGGTTGGCCAGCCGGCGCGCCAACTGGCTGGCGACGTGGAACAAGGTTTCCTTGTGGTCGAACACGGGCCCCTCCCTCAGAGGTGAGAGGCCATCATAGCGTGTTGTGACTTAAGGCAGGGTTGCTGATCCGGTGCCCTTGGCACCCCACCCAGCTTCGCTAAGGGCCGATTGGCCCTAGCTGCGCTACCCTCCCCACAAGGGGGAGGGAGACCGACTGAAGCATCGGTTCCTGCCGCTCCCTCCCCTTGATGGGGAGGGCAGCGCAGCTTGCCGCGTCAGCGGCCTAGCGTAGCTGGGTGGGGTGGGGCCGCGGCACACCGGCCGTGTTACCGCACGATCTCCGACCACGGCCGGCCGCTGCGTGCCGCCTCTGCGGCAAGCGCGATGGAGCGCTTCTGCGCCGCGGTCAGTTCGTCCGAAACGATGTTGGCGGCGTTCGCCGGGTCGAGCATGGCGCGCGGCACCAGGAGGCGCTCGAAAAAGCCGAGCGCCTGCCACACATTGTCGGCCAGTGCATCGGCCGGATGGCGGCGCAGCGCCGCCTGCGTCGCCAGTTCCAGATAGTAGGATGGGAAATCCAGCCCGTTCTGGTCGCGCCAGAGTTTCAGGATCCGCACCTCGTCCTGCCGGCCGGCCTCGTGGCTGTCGAGCACGTGCTGGTGGAGGTTCGTGGTGATGGCGATGCTGCGGCGGGCCGAATAGATCTCGTGGATGTCCGAGATCATCGACAGGCGCTTGGCCGGCAGCAGGTCGACCATCATGTTTCCGAGGTTCAGCGCCAGCGTGACATTGCGGCGCTGCGGCGCGAGGCCGAGGCGCTGGAACGCCGAAAACATCAACTCGTAGATTTCGGGAATGCGGTGCTCCGATTGGGCGTGGATCCACACCACATAATCGATGCTGATGCCGCCGCGATTGGCCATCGCCTTCTCGTAACCGCCGCCGGGCGTGACATCGACGATGTGGCGGCTGCCCCAGGCATGGCACAGCGCCGCAATCTTGCTTTCGAGGCGCGTCAGCTCGGCCACCGCCTCACGCGTGACCATCTCGCGCGCGAGAATGTCCCGAAGGTATTCCGATGCCGACACGGTATTGACTGCCACCTGCATGATCGCATTTTACGATAATGCCGCGTGTCCGGCCAGTATTCCACCGGGGCCGGTGTCGGTGTGGTTACCGAAGACAGTTAATCGGCTGCGGAGAACAGTATTGGCTCAGGATGCGGTGTCCTTGAGGCCGCTCGCAATAGCCTCCATGAAGGCGCCCAACCGGCGCGGCACCAGGCGGCGCGACGGATAGACCAGGTGGATCGGCAGCGTCATGCGCTGCCAATGCGGCAGCAGTTCGATGAGCCGGCCGCTGCGCAGCGGCTCGGTGACGAGGTCGACCGGCAGGTAGACGATCCCGGCGCCCTCCAGCGCCGCCGCCAGTTGCGCCTCGCCATTGTCGATCTGCAGCCCGCCCTCCACCTCGGCGATCACCGAGGCGCCGCCGGGGCCGATGAACGGCCAGCGGTTGCGCGGGCTCATATTGAGATTGAGGATGCAGCGATGCTGCCGGAGGTCATCCGGTGTCGCCGGCACGCCGAACTGTGCGGCATAGGCGGGCGAGGTGACGCAGCGGAAGCGATAGGTGCCGATGCGCCTCGCAATCATCGTCGAGGCCTGCAATTCGCCGACCCGGATGGCCACGTCGAAACCCTCGGCAATGAGGTCGGCGCGGCGGTCGTTGAGGCTGAGCTCCACCGTCACGGCGGGATTGTTCTCGCAGAACTTGGCGATGATCCCGGCCAGCCGGTGGATGCCGAGCGTTGCCGGGCCGGTGGCGCGGATGCGGCCCGAGAGTTTTCCGGGTCGGTGCGGGTGAGATCGTCGAGTTCGGCCACCGCTTCCAGCACGGCTTCAGCCTGGGCGAAAAAGCTCTCGCCCAGTTCGGTCAGCCGCTGCGCCCGGGTGGTGCGCTCGATCAGCCGCGCACCGTGATCCTCCTCCAGCGCCTGGATGCGGCGCCCGACCATGGCCGGTGAGATGCCGAGCAGCCGCGCCGCGCCGGCAAAGCTGCCGGATTTGACCGCTGCGACGAAGGTTTCGAGGTTGGTAAGTTCGGCCATTCGATACTCCAGCGCAACAGTGAAGCGCAATCGGCGGCAATTCTATACCTCCGAGCCGGCGCGTAGATAAGGGTCATCGCAATCGCAGGATGGAGCTTTCCAAATGACCACCACCGCAATCCTCGGCCTCGGCAATATGGGCAAGGGCCTCGCCAAGCGTCTCGCCGGCAAGACCCAGCTGGTGCTCGGCGCCTCCAACCCGGCCGCCGCCACTGAGTTCGCCACCTCGGTCGGCGCCACTGTCACCGACTACCAGGCCGCCGTGCTCGCCGCCGACATCGTCGTTCTCGCCTTGCCCTATGGCGCCGCGCTGGAGCTCGCCGGCAAGCTGCCGTTGAGCGGCAAGATCGTCGTCGACATCTCCAACCCGGTAAAGGCGGATTTCTCCGGCCTCGCCATCGGCCACACCACGTCCGCGGCGGAAGAGCTGCAGGCTGCCGCCCCCTCGGCCAAGCTGGTGAAGGGTTACAACACCATCTTCGCCAGCCTGTTCGATACCCCGGTCAGCGCCACCCGGAATGTCCCGGTGTTCCTCGCCGGCAATGACGCCGCCGCGGTCGATGCGGTGGCCGAGCTGGTCAAGGCCTCGGGCTTTGCGGTCGAAAAGGTCGGCGGCCTCGATGGCGCCCGCCTGGTCGAGCCGGTCGGCATGCTGAACATCCGCTTCGGCTACGGCCTCGGCCAGGGCACCGGCATCGCCCCGGCGTGGCTGAAGCTGGCGGCGTAAGCTTGCTGCCGTACACGAAGAAAGGCCGGGGATTGTCCCCGGCCTTTCTGTTTGCGCCCCGGGCCAAGTAGGCTCGTCGTGACGCGGGCGATGATTCCCGCAGGGAGATCCTGATGGCTGGAAACGGTATCGCATCCCGCCTGCTGCTGGTGGCTGCCGGCCTCTGCGGCGCGCTCGGCGTTGCCGCTGCCGCCCGGGCCAGCCATGCCGGCGACGACAATCTCGGCATCGCCGCCAACTTCCTGCTGCTGCACGCGCCGGTGCTGATCGGGCTGAGCCTCATGGCTGCGAGCCGGGCAGCGGTGGCGGCAGGGTTGGTGTTGCTCGTCGGGCTGGTGCTGTTCGCTGGCGACCTCGCGGCGCGCTCGCTGCTGGGCGGACCGCTGTTCCCGCTGGCCGCGCCGCTTGGTGGTGGCGGACTAATCGTCGGCTGGCTGCTGGTGGGGCTTGCTGGGCTGGTGGGGCGGCGAGGCGCTGACTGAGAGAGACGGCCCCCTCCCCGCCTCCCCCACAAGGGGGGAGGTGAAGAGCCGAGGCTCCGTCCTCGATCGTGCCAAACGCACCGGCGGGGCACCTCCCCCTTCATGGGGGAGGATGGGAGGGGGCCGTCTGCTTCGGCTCTATCCCCGAAAACTCAGCACCCCAAAAAACAAAGGGCGACCCACAGGCCGCCCTTGTTCAATTCAATGTCTGTCGCCTTACTTCGGCGCCAGCACCATCACCATCTGGCGGCCTTCGGAGCGCGGCGAGGATTCGACCTTCGCCTTGGCTTCGAGTTCGGCCTGCACCTTGACCAGCAATTGCATGCCCAGTTCCTGGTGCGCCATTTCGCGGCCACGGAAGCGCATCGTCACCTTCACCCGGTCCCCGTCCTCGAGGAAGCGGTGCACCGCCTTCATCTTGGTCTCGTAATCGTGCGTGTCGATGTTCGGACGCAGCTGGATTTCCTTGACCTCGATCACCTTCTGCTTCTTGCGCGCTTCGGCTGCCTTCTTCTGGGCAGCATATTTGAAGCGGCCGAGATCGAGCATCTTGGCGACCGGCGGGACCGAATTCGGGGAAATGATGACGAGATCGAGTCCCTGCTCCTGCGCCTCGGCCATGGCCTCGCGCGTCCGTACGACGCCGCGATTGGCGCCCTCGGCATCGATCAGCTGGACATCGGGGGAGGAGATATCTTCGTTAGATTGCGGCCCATCTTTCTGGGGCGCGACGGGTCTCATGGGACGACGAATGGGAGGCGATCCTTCGATTGTTACCGGAGCGGCGGGAGATCGCGGCTAAAATCGTGCTGCGTCGGCCATAAGTCAACACCGGAACAGACAAGAAACAGCAGCAAGTCGCGCTTTGATGACAAACTGTTGCCGTGAAGGCCAACGCGCGGCAAAACGCCGGCAACGGAATGAGGGAGTCGGCAACGTGGAACCCGCGGTTGAGTACCTGGAGGTGGGCGAAGGCAGCGAAATGCGCCGCATCGCCATGCTGCGCCGGCCCGGCAAATCCCCCGGCATCTTCTGGCTCAATGGCTACCGCTCCGACATGGGCGGCACCAAGGCCAGCGCCCTCGATGCCTTCGGCGCCGAGCAGGGTCTCGCCGTCACCCGCTTCGATCATTCCGGCAATGGCCTGTCGGGCGGCGATTTCCTTGATGGCACGGTGAGTCGCTGGCTCGAGGAATCGCTCGCGGTCTTTGCCACCACCTCCGGGCCGCAGGTGATCGTCGGCTCCTCGCTCGGCGGCTGGCTGGCGCTGCTGCTGGCACGTGAGCTGCGCCGGCAGGGCCAGGGCGACCGGGTGAAGGCGCTGGTGCTGATCGCCCCGGCGGTGGATGCGACCGCCGAGCTGATGACCAAGCGGATGAGCAAGGCGCAGCTCGCAGCACTCAAGCGCGATGGCGTGGTGCAGCGGCCCTCGCAATATTCCGACGCGCCCTATCCCTATGCGGCCAAGCTGATCGAGGATGGCAACCAGCACCACCTGATGTTCGGCCGCGGCATCGATGTCGGCGCCCCGGTGACGATCCTCCAGGGTGGCAAGGACCCCGACGTGCCGCGCGAACACGCCATGCGGCTGCTGCAGCATCTGCTGACCGACCCGGTGACCTTCACGCTGATCCCCGATGGCGACCATCGCTTGAGCCGGCCGGAGGATCTCGACCTGCTGAAGGCGGCGGTGGAGCGGGAGATCACTGTGCCGCCGGAGCAGTTGGAGCTGGAGCTTTAGGGCGGACCCGAACCGCCGGCGCGGGCTGACCCCCACCCTTGATCCCTCCCCGCAAGGGGGAGGGAGACGCAGACTGAAATGCCGATGTTGTGGTCTCCCTTCCCCTTGCGGGGAGGGGACAGGGGTGGGGGTCCGCCGGCACCGGCCCCGCGTGCTTCACCCGATCCTGAGCGCCGTCTTCTGCTGCCCATCCGCATCGAAATTGCCCGGATCGAGCCATCGCTCGAACTCGGCCTTCCGCGCCGGCCACTCGCCGTCGAGCATCGAGAACCAGGCGGTATCGCGGCTCTGGCCGCGGGCAATCATGTGCTGGCGGAACACGCCTTCGAAGCTGAAGCCGAAACGGGTGGCGGCGCGCTTGCTCGGCTCGTTCCGGTTGTTGCACTTCCATTCGAAGCGCCGGTAGCCGAGGTCCTCGAAGACATGGCGCGCGAACAGGTAGAGCAACTCGGTGGCGAGCGGGGTCCTGGCAATTGCCGGTCCCCAGTAGACGTTGCCGATCTCGATCACCCCGTGCGCCGGCTCGATCCGCATCAGTTGCTGCCAGCCGCCGGCCTGACCGGTGGCTTTGTCGACGACGGCAAACAGCATCGGGTCGCTATGCGTCGAGCGCTCGGTGATCCACTCGCGGAACCCTTCGACCGTGGCCGGCGGATCGACCGGCAGATAGGCGAAGCGCTGATCCATATCCGGCACACGGGCGGCGGCCAGCAGAGCCTCGGCGTGAACGACCGCCAGCGGTTCGAGCCGCACGTAACGGCCATCGAGCACCACGCGCTGCGGCGGGGTGGCGGGCTTGGGAGCGCTCATTGCCGGCCTTTCCAGATGGCGTCGAGACCTTCGCGATAGGTCGGATAGAGCAGGTCGGCGCCCAGCGCCGCCAGCACTTTCTTCGACGAGACGCGCTTGTTGTCGGAGTAAAAGCTGCGCGCCATCGGCGTCATCTCGGCGGTTTCGAACGGCACCTCGGCCGGCGGCGCGATCCCCATGACCTGCGCCGCATAGGTCACGAGGTCCTGCGGCGGCGCCGGCTCGGTGTCGGCGAGGTTGTAGGTGCCCTCGAGGTCGCTGAGCGCGGCGCGCGCCGTGATCCGGCCGATATCGGCGACATGGATGCGGTTGAACACCTGGTTCGGCTTGACGATGCGGCGGGCGGTGCCCTCGCGCAGCTTGTCGAAGGCCGAGCGGCCGGGGCCGTAGATCCCAGCCAGCCGCACGATGAACAGTGGTACGCCGCGCTCTATTGCATAATCGCGCCAGGCCTGTTCGGCCTCGACCCGCTGCTTGGAGCGCGCGTTCAGCGGCCGGGTCGGCGCCGCCTCGTCGATCCACTCGCCGCCGAAATCGCCATACACCCCGACGGTCGAGAAATAGCCGATCCATTCGAGCCCAGCCGCCGCATCGAGATCGGCGCGATGCAGGTTCAGCGCCGCATCGCCCCGCTCATCGGGCGGGATCGAGACAATCACGTGGGTCGCGGCACGCAGGTCTTCGCTCAGCGTCGTGCCCGGCACTTCACCGTCGAACACATGGATGCGGTAGGCCGAGTCGGCTTCGGATTCGGCGGCTTCGGCGCTGCGCGTCGTGCCGGCCACCGGAATGGCGGGGTCGGCCAACAGGTGCAGGGCGCGGGCCGTGGCGCGTGAGGAGTAACCCATGCCGAAAAAGAACAGGCGCATCTTGAAGAGAACTCTAGTTCGCACGCGCCGGCTGGACGACCGCGCTCCACTCTGCCTGGACGCTGATGTCGCCTTCATCGGGCAAAAACGCAAGCGCCAGTGCATCCGCGCGCGCTTTCGCCACAAGCCGGCGCACCGCCCATACCGCCGCGCCGCGGATCAACGGCTCGGGATCGCTCAGCCGCGCCTCGGCCAGCGGCACCAGCGCCGCATCGCCGGAATTGCCGGCAGCGATCAGCACGTTCCTCAAAAACCGCGCATGGCCGATCCGCTTGATGGGCGATCCGGCGAACAGCGCGCGGAACTCGGCATCGTCGAGCTGCAGCAGCTCGCTCAGCTGTGGCGATTTCAGCTCGTCGCGGGCCCGAAGCTTCATTTCGCGCGTTTCCGAGGCGAACTTGTTCCACGGGCAGACGGCAAGGCAATCGTCGCAGCCATAGATGCGGTTGCCCATCGGGGCGCGGAATTCCAGCGGGATCGGCCCGGGATGCTCGATATTGAGGTAGCTGAGGCAACGCCGCGCATCGAGCTGGAACGGCGCCGGGAAGGCGTTGGTGGGGCAGATATCGAGGCAGCGCCGGCAATTGCCACAGCTCTCGGCATGGGGCGCATCCGCCGGCAGCTCGGCCGAGGTGAAGATGGCGCCGAGGAACAGCCACGAGCCGTAGTCGCGGCTGACCAGCACGGTATGCTTGCCCTGCCAGCCGATGCCGGCGGCTTCGCCGAGCGGCTTTTCCATCACCGGGGCGGTGTCGACGAACACCTTCACTTCCGCTCCGGTGCGGCGGTTCAGCAGCCCGGCCAGTTCCTTGAGCTTGCCCTTGATGATGTCGTGGTAATCGCGGTTGCGCGCATAGACCGAGATATTGCCGCGCGAGCGCTGTTCGAGGTCGGCCATCGGGTCGCTGTCGGGCCCGTAGTTCATCCCCACCACGATCACCGACCGCGCCTCCGGCCACAGCGCCGCGGGCGCACCGCGGCGCTCGGCGGTCTCGGCCATCCAGGCCATCTCGCCATGCCAGTCGCGGGCGAGGGCAATGTCGAGTTTCTCCTTGAGGTCCGGTCGCGCGTCGGCGCTCGCCACGCCGAACGCATCGAAGCCGAGGGCCTTGGCGCGGTCACGCAGTTCAGCGAGGAACTTTGTCTCTGTCACGCCGCGCGGTTTAGCACAGCCCGCAGCCTTCGTCAGAAATCGAGGTCCGCATACCCGGCCGCCGCCGGCATTCCGGCCACGCGGTCGTTGAGCAGGGTGCGGAAGGCCGGGCGCGACTTGATCCGGGCATACCATTGCCGGGTTTCGGGCGAGGTATCCCACTGCACGTCGCCCAGATAGTCGAGGCTCGAGAGGTGGGCGGCCAGCGCGAAATCGGCCAGCGTCATGGTGTCGCCGGCGATCCAGTGCCGGGTGGCGAACAGCCAGTTGAAATAGTGCAGGTGCTCCGCGAGGTTCGCCTTGGCGACGCGCAGCACCCCCGGCTCCGGCGTCATGCCGCGCTGGTCGCGCTTGACGATCTTTTCCTCGAGCACGTAGCGGGTCACTTCGTCATTGAGCTTGACCAGCACCCATTCGAGCAGCCGCCACATTTCGTTGCGCAGCACCGCATGCGAGGGAAACAGCCCGGCGACGGCGGCCGGCACATAGCGGTCCTCGATGGCGTGCACCACCGCCAGCGTTCCCACCACCGGCGGTTCGCCCTCTTCAGCGAGGATCGGCACCGTGGCCGCCGGATTGATCTCGAGCAGCCCCGGCTCACGCCGCCAGGGTTTGATATCCTCGAGGTCGATGCCGACGCCATATTCGGCGAACATCAGCCGGGCGAGGCGGGAGGAGGGGTCGAGCCTGTGCTGGAGCAACCGTGGCATGCGGTGAAACGATCCTTGCCGATCCTTGGCGGGCCGGGGCAAATCGCGCTAGATGCCACGCTTGCCGCCCTTCTGGTGGGATGAGTTAGGGGATCAGATGAACGCCGATCAAGGTCTTTTTGTGCCGCTGATCCTGGGGATTATCGAGGGTGTTACCGAATTCCTACCGGTCTCCTCGACCGCCCATATCCTGCTTGCCGGACACTTCCTGGGTTTCAACAGCCCGGGCCGGGTGTTCGAGGTGCTGATTCAGCTCGGCGCCATCCTCGCTATCGTCGTGGTGTATTTCCAGCGCCTGCTCGGCATCGCCAGGGACGCAATAGCGCGGAAACCCGGGGCTCTGCGCTTCATCCTCGGGGTTGTCCTCGCCTCGTTCCCGGCGGCGATCGCCGGCGTCCTGCTGCACGATTTCATCAAGACGGTGATCTACGAGACCCCGGTGGTGTTCTGCGTGTCGCTGATCGTCGGCGGCATCATCCTGCTCTGGGTCGACCAGCTGAAGCTCACCCCGAAGTACACAGATATCTACAACTTCCCGCCCATGCTTTGCCTCTATGTCGGGTTGTTCCAGGTGCTGGCGCTGATCCCTGGCGTGTCGCGCTCCGGCGCGACCATCGTCGGCTCGCTGCTGCTCGGCACCGACAAGCGCTCGGCCGCCGAGTTCACCTTCTTCATCGCCATGCCGATCATGGGCGGGGCGTTCGCCTACGATCTCTACAAGAGCCGTGATCTCATCACCGCCGAACTCGGCGCCGCAGTGATCATCGGCTTCGCCGCCGCCTTCGTCACCGCCTTCTTCGTGGTGCGGTACCTGCTCGACTACATCTCACGGCACGGCTTCGCCGTCTTCGCCTACTGGCGCATCTTCGTCGGCGCCATCGGGCTGTGGGGGATCTTGCTGTTCGGGTGAGCGGGACACATCCTGCCGCTGGAGCCCGCACCGGCCTCTCGACCGGCCTAACCCGCCATCGCCGCCTTGAACGCCCGCACCACGGCCGGGTCGGTGCGCCGCCGGGTCTCCGCCGCAAAGCCCAGCCGCACGGCCGGAGCGCTGCTTGCCGGGCCGGCTGAGGCGCAGGAGCTGTGCACCTCGTCGACCGGCACCGCGGCGAGCAGGGCGCCGACATTGTCAGGGGTCAGGCCCGAACCGGCCATGATCTTGATCCGGCCGCGCGCCGTAGCGTGCGCGGTGGCGATATTGTCGACCCCATCGAGCGCCACATGCACGCCGCCCGAGGTGAGGATGCGCTCGAAGCCGAGCGCGATCGCTGCTTCCGTCGCCTCGGCGAAATCCGGCACCAGGTCGATGGCGCGGTGCAGGGTCGCGCCCAGCCCTTCGGCCTGCTGCAGCAACCGGGCCAGCACTTTGAGATCGAGCGCGCCGTTCGGGCGCGAGGCACCCAGCACCACGCCGGCGAGGCCGGCGGCGCGAATGGCGTCGATATCGCCGAGCATGGCGTCGAGGTCGGCATCGTCACAGACGAAGTCGCCGCTGCGCGGGCGGACGATGGCATAGACAGGGATCGGCGCCGCCGCGGCGAGCCGCATCAGCCCGGCTGACGGGGTGAGCCCGCCCAGTTCGAGCCCCGAGCAGAGTTCGATCCGGTCGCCGCCACCGGCAATGGCGGCGGCAAGGCTTTGCGGATCGGCGACGCAGACTTCGAGCAGGCGGTTGGTCACGCAGCATTCTCCGTAAACCCGAGGATGGCGGCCCCGACCAGGCCGGGCTCTAGCGTGAGTCGCGACGGCACCACCAGCGGCGCGCTGAGCCGCCGCAGGATGCGCTGGCGCACCGCCGCATCGAGCAGCGCAACGAACTCCGGCACCTTGCCGAGCCCGCCGCCGACCGGCACGATACCGGCGCCGACCACGTTGAGCACCAGCGCCAGCGGGCCAGCCAGCAGGTCGATCTGCACTTCGATGGTGCGGGCGGCTTTGGCGTCGCCATCCCGCCAGGCCGCGACGATGGCGGTGCTCGGCAGCTCGATGCCATGCAGATGCTTATGCAACCGCTCCATGCCGCGCGCCGCGCCCACCGTGTCGACGCAGCCCGCCTGGCCGCAGCCGCACGGGAAGCGCGGAATGGCAACGGGCGGATCGCCGGCCGAGGTGGCGGCCACCGGGCCATGCCCCCACTCGCCGGCAAAGCCGCCGGCGCCGTTGACGATGCGCCCGTCGATGACGATGCCGCCGCCCACCCCGGTGCCGAGAATGGCGCCGAAGACGATGCGGTGCCCGCGCCCGGCGCCCTCCATCGCTTCGGCCAGTGCGAAGCAGTCGGCATCATTGGCGACGAACACCGGCCGGCCGAGTTCTACAGCGAGGTCGGCGGCGAGTGTGCGGCCGTCGATGCAGGGGATATTGGCGCAGGTGATGGTGCCGGTGGCCGGATCGACCACCCCGGTGATCGAGATGGCGATCGGCGCGTCAGCACCCGCACCCGCGCCGTCGGCAACGCCACGGATCGCCGCGGCGAAGGCACCAAAGTCGTGGAGCGGCGTCGGCACCCGGCCCAGCGGCGCCAGCTCGGCGGACTCTCGCGGCCAGCGCCGCCTTGATCCCGGAACCGCCAATATCGAAGCAGATAATCATCACTGTTGAGTGCTTTCTAAGGAGCAGGCATCTAGCGTTGGCAGACGCGCCCGACTGGGCCGCGCGAAAGGTGCGATGACGGATAATGGTTGAACAGCAGGCGACCCCCACGATCGACGATGTCGCGGCGCTGGCCGGCGTTTCCCGCGCCGTGGCGTCGCGCGCGCTCTCGACCGAAAAGCGCCCGGTCT
>CBDIRF010000019.1:0-108153 GCA_965284115.1 Devosiaceae bacterium | reverse complement strand
GCGGATCGCCTGACCACGCGCATCCGGCTCGCCCCAGCCATTGCCGCTAAGGTTCGGATAGAGGGTGTAGCCGATGGTGCGGGCGCCGAAGGCGAGACGGGCGGGAGCGTTCGGATCGGCGGAGCGCTTCAGCGCCTCGACATAGCTTTCGGCCTGTTCGAGGTTGGAGAAGTCGCCGGTGCCGGCCACGGCCTGCACGTCACGATCGGCCCAGGTCGAGAGCCGGTACTGCACTTCGTTCAGGTAGGGCAACTGGTTACCCTGGTCGTCGACCTTCCAGTAGTAGGGGTTGCGGCGCAGCACGACGATGTCGTCGGGGCGGTACTCAACCGGCACCCAGGCGCCCATCACCGGGATGTTCATATATTCCGGCTTGATGGCGTTCTTGTACTGCTCGTAGGTGTTGGACGAGTATTTCGGGTGCAGCGGCTTGAAGATATGGGCCGGACCCGGACAGAAGTTTCCGTACGCCATCTGGTAGAGGTACTGGCGCGGGAACGCTTCCTTGAAGGTCCAGACCAGGGTGTACTTGTCCGGAGCCTCGAGCGTGGTGCCCTCGCCGAACATTTCGGGCGAAGCGCCGTTGAGCGGCGTCACGTTGGGATCGACGACATTGTCTTCCCAGTAGAACATGGCGTCTTCCGAGGTGAACTCGACACCGTCCGACCACTTGGCGCCTTCGACGAGGCGCATGGTCAGCTTGTAGCCGTCTTCGCTCCATTCCCAGCTCTTGGCGAGATTCGGCATCGGCGCCAGTTCGTCGGCCTTGACCTCGTAGAGCAGCGCGGTGCGGGTCAGGCATTCCATGGTGCCGATGTCGATGCCGCCCCAGCCCTGCGACTGGCCGGCCATATAGTTCCAGCCTTCCGGACGGCCGCCGATCACGTGGCGCATCACGTCGCCATAGACGCCGATGCCGTCGGGCATGTTGGAGGCCTTGAAGACCATCGGCTCCTTGGGCAGGCGTTCGGCCAGCGGCGGAAGCTTGCCCGCCGCCTCGAAGGCCTTGACGTATTCGGGCTGGTTGTAGGCGGGGAGCGCCTTGTACTCATAGATGTCGTTGACGCCGACGAAAATCGGGGTGCCCTGGGCATCGAATTTCGGCGGATCGGGCGGCGTGGTCGGCGCCACTGTCTGGGCCTGCGCTGCAAGCAGCGACACGCCGAGCAGAAGACTTGCCCCGCCAAGGGCAAATAGGTGTTTACGCATGTTTCCTCCCTAGGCTCAGACCGGCGCAACACGCACCCGGCGGCAGGCCTCCAACCCGCCACCACTTGTCCCAGCCTCAAAAGGGTAGACCTTGCCAACGGCGGGACAATCCCGTTATCTGAATGGGTATTTCCGGTTTTTAAAGATCACCACAGGCTGCGATGAACGAGCATCAGCACCACTTTTCGCCGGGCAAGCCGCGCGAGAAAGCCACCGCCCCGGTGCCGCGTCCGGATCGGCGATTTTACGCGCAGACCCAGGCGTTCGGGCGGTTCGGCATCCGCTGGTTCGACCCGCAGATCATGCCGGAAGAGCACTTCCACGGCCATGTCGAACTCAACTGGCTGACCACCGGCAGCATGGATTACGTCATCGACGGGCGGCCGCTGCAAATCCCGTCGGGACGGCTGGTGCTGTTCTGGGCCGGCATCCCGCACCAGACCACGGCGATCGATTACGGGACGAACCACGACAGCCGGCAGTGCAACGTCTACCTGCCGCTCGACAGCTTTCTGCACATGCCCAACCTTGGGCAACTCACCGAGACGATGATGGGCGGCGGGGTGGTGATGCTGCCACCGGAAACGATCGGCGCCGACACGCTGACCCGCTGGTACCAGGACTATCGCTCGGGCGACGCCGAGCGGACCGACATCCTCAAGGAAGAGATCGCGCTGATGCTGCGGCGCGCCGCGGTGACCGGCTGGGACATCCTGATGGAGCCGTGGATCGAAAGCGTCGGCTCGACCACCCGAGCGGCCTCGCCGCTACGCTACGTGGTGGCGATGATCCGGCACATCCTCGAGAATCTCAGCGAGCCGCTGCGGGCCGAAGACGTCGCCAAGGTGGTGGGGCTGCACCCCAACTATGCGCTGAACCTGTTCACCGAGGTGATGCGGGTGCCGATGCACAAATTCGTGGTGCGCATGCGGCTGATCCGGGCGCGCTCGCTGCTGTTCGAAGGCAGCCTCTCGATCGAAAACGTGGCATTCGAGAGCGGGTTCTCGGCACTGAGCCAGTTCTATGTGCAGTTCCGAAACGCCTATGGGCTGACGCCGCGGCAGATGCGGGCGCATTATTTGCGGTGACGCGGCCAGGGTGACTGATCGCCCGGTGGCTGTGGACCCCCACCCCTGTCCCCTCCCCCTAAACATGGGGAGGGAGACGCATGCTGGAGCGCTGGTGTTTTGGTCTCCCTCCCCATGTTTAGGGGGAGGGGACAGGGGTGGGGGTTGGCTCACGCCAGCGCTTCGGGATGCTCTTGCCTCACCCGCACCGCTGCGCTTCACTCGCGCGTAACGCGTACTAAGGCCCCTGCCCCGATGACCGACCCGTTCCTGTTCATTGCCGCCGTCCTCGTGCTGCTGGGCACACCTGGGCCGACCAACACCCTGCTCGCAACGTCGGGCGCGACGGCGGGGGTACGGCGGTCGCTGCCGTTGCTGGTGGGTGAACTCGCCGGCTACCTGATCGCCGTCGGAACGATCCGTGTCGTGCTCGGGCCGGTGATCCACAGCTATCCGCTGGTGGGGATCGGGCTCAAAGCGGCGGTGGTGCTCTACCTGATCTGGACTGCGATCCGGCTGTGGCGGCACGATGCCGGGCCGACGGAGAGCCAGGCGACGATCGGCATGCAGGCGGTGTTCATCACCACGCTGCTCAACCCCAAGGCGCTGATCTTCTCGCTCAGCATCATCCCGACCAACGATCCGCAGCTCGGCTGGTACGTGCTCGGCTTCGCCCTGCTGGTGCCGCTGGTGGGGTTCGCCTGGATCCTTCTGGGACGAGCGATCGGTGTGGCTGCAGGCGACGAGCACACCGGCATGGTGCGCAAGGTGGCCTCGGTGGCGCTGGTCGGATTTGCCGGATGGATCGTAGTTTCGGTGCTGGGGTAGTGGACTTTTGAGCGGTCGGCGCCTACGTTACATGTAACGGAGGTCGAGATGGCATCAACCGCGAAGTCGAGCAAGGAACGGGTGCGAGAGCACCGGGCGAGGCTCAGGGCACAAGGCCTGCGGCCGATCCAGTTTTGGGTGCCGGATACCACATCGGAAGAGTTCCGACGTGAGGCGCGGCGCCAGGCGCAGATCATCGCGAACAGCCCGCACGAGGCCGAGGATCAGGCCTTCATCAACTCGCTGCAGGAATGGAATGATCCTGAAAGCGAGACTTGGCGGAACGAGAAGTGAGGCGGGGCGAGGTCTGGACGTCCGCCAGTCACACCGACTACGGCAGCAAGCCTCGCCCAGTAGTGATCATCCAGGACGACCTCTTCGACGACACCAACTCCGTTACGATCTGTCCGTTCACCGGCGAACTGCACCCGACGCCGTGGCTGCGTGTCACCGTCGATGCGTCACCTGAGAATGGGCTGACGCGTCAGAGCCAGATCATGATCGACAAGATCGCCACGGTACCCAGAACGAAGCTCGGCACCCGCATTGGCGCGCTGGATGCAAGCTCGCTGAGCCGTATGGATGCAGCAATACGACTGTTCCTTGGGCTCAACACCAGTAGTGGCAAGTCACTTCTGGAAGTCCGCTAAAGCTCCAGCACGAACCGCGCCTCGAACCTTTCCGCTCCCCACCACATGGGGAAGTTGGTGCCCCATTTGTTGTTGTGGAGGTTGAAGCGCAGCCCGGCGGAGAAATCCGGCGGGTTGGGGTTGAAGGGCATGAACTTGGTGGCGCTCGGGGCGACCAGCGGCGTATCGAGCGGACGGAGTTCAACGCCGGCGGTCCGGACCGCGGCGACGGCCTGCAGCTGACCACCGCCCTGGTTGGCGATGCGGTTGGCAGGCAACCACTGGCCCAGCTTGAGGAACTGCCAATCGTGCGCACCTGCCGGCGTGAAGCTGACGAAGCTCGCCTCGGGCATGCGGTTGGCGGGCTTATCGAGCAGTTCGACGGTGATCTCGAGATGCCGGCTGTCGAGAGCGCGGAAACGGTAGGCAATGCGGGCCGGGGCGCCGAGGGTGGCATGGGCGGCAGCATCGAGGGTAGCGGCGCCATCGACCAGTTTTGGGGCGAAGCTGGCCGAGCGGGCGGACGTGGCGCGGTCGAGGCCGGGCTTGATGTGATCGAGGATGGCCCACTCGGCGCGGTGCGTCAGGTAGGTATCCATGTGGGCGGCGACGTCGGAAGCGTCGTAGCTTTCGTAGCGATAGCCGAGGAGGCTGTTGTTTTCGCCGCGCAGCTCGACCCCTGCCGGCGAGCGGATAAGGATCACGTCGCCGCTATTGGGGTCGGTCTCGACGAACCAGCCGGTGCCCTCGATCGCTGGGTCCTCGGCGGCTTCGGCGAGGGCACGGTCGGCCGGTTCCAGCTCGGCGACGGCAGCATCGAGATGGGCGCGCTGCTCCGCCCATGAGGCTTCGGAGTACTGAAAGCGGTAGTCGGCATCACGGGAGGCTTCGAAAGCCGGACGATCCCAGGCGGTGTCGTCGCGCAAGTACGACTTGATGTCGACGCCCCAGGTATGTTCGGCGACCATGGTGAGGCCGCGGCCGAAGGCAAGGCGGCTGGGGGTAAGAGTATCCTCCGCGAAGCTGTCATAGAGGCGCTGCAGATGCAGGAAGCGCTTGATCTTGTCGGGGTCGGTGCCGGCGCCGTGGATCCAGTTGTCGCCCAGTTCGAGGTCGATAATGGGGAACTGTTCGCGGCGCGCCCAGAGGATTTCCCCATAGGCGTCGAGGGTCGAAGCGACAATCTCGGTGTCGGGGTTATGGCCCTGCAGCTCGCGCCAGGCCTCGGCGGTCTGGGGCACGCTTTGCGGGCCCATATTGTCGTTGGTGTGGGCAAAGCCGAGGCCCTCGTCAAAACCCTCTGGAAACGAGGTTTCGCCGTAGGATTTTTGATACAGCACGACAACTTCGGCGCCATCCGGGGCGCGCCAGCGGAAGATGTCGGGGACGTCCGGCGGTGGCGAGGCGGAGTTGACGCCGAGGTGCAGGAATTTCACGCCGGCCTCGGCCAGCAGCGGCACGATGCCGATGGTGTGGCCGGGGACGTCGGTCATCTTCGAAGCAATGGTCTGCTTGCCGAAGCGCCTGTCGAGCTCCTGGCTGTAGCTGAGGCCGGCGCGGAACACCGCCGGCGACATCAGCTCGGAATGGGTGGTGAAGGGCAGTGCATGCCAGCGGATCAGGCCGCGCTCGATGGCGCGCTCGAGGCGCTGCACCCGCTCCGGGCTTTGCGAGTTGAGATGATCCCAGATCAGCCAGGCGCCGGTGGTCCAGATGAACTTCGGATGCTCCGGATTCTCGGCGAAGAAATGCTCGCCGGTGTCGATCGCCTGCGGGATGAAGCGATCATGATACTGGGCGCGGACCTTCTGGGCGTGGTCGGTGAAGCCGATATCGAGGTGGGTCTTGAAGACCAGATGGATCTTGCGGGTCACGGTGATCTCGTCAGCCCACGGTGCCGCGGACGACCAGGCGGGTCGATACGGTTTCGGTGAGCGAGGGTGAGGTGGGGTGCTTGAGGCGGCGGAGGATGAGGCGCAGCAGCGCCTGCGTACGTTCGGTGAGGTCGAGCTTCACCGTGGTGAGGTTGTAGCTCTTCCAGTGCGACTGGTGGATGTCATCGAAGCCGACGACCTTGACGTCCTGTGGCACGCGCAGCCCGAGTTCGGTGCGCAGCGCATCGATGGCGCCGAACGCGCCCACGTCGTTGGCGGCAAAGATCGCGTCGACCGGCTCGCCGAGACGGAACTGGTTCAGCGTCTCGCGATAGGCAGTGTCGTAGGTGTAATCGCCCTGGATGCGGATGGGCGACGGCAGGCCGCGCTCGGCGAGGATCTTACTCACCATGCGCTCGCGCGACTGGGTGGCGAGCGAATTGGTCTTGCCGGCGAGGAAGGCGAAGCGGCGGGCGCCATAGCCCTGCATCAGCGCCACCGCCTGCTCGATACCCTCGCGCTGCAGTACGTCGAGCCGATCGAACAGCGGCGCGGCCTCGGCCTCCGCTGCATCCTCGTCGGGATAGCCGACATAGATCGGCACGGCGCGATCAAGCACCCGGGCCAGCGTCGTCGGCCGGACGTTCTCGGCATAGGCGATGACCAAGTCCGGGTTGAAGCCCTTCATGTAGGTGAGCAGCGTCTCATCCATCGACAGGTCGTCGCGGGTGCGGAACAGCAGCGTCGCGAACCCTTCGGCCTGCAGCGCTGTGGTCATGGCATCGAGTTCCTGGCTTTCCCAGGGGCCGGAGACATCGGGGACGATGATGCCGACGAGGTGCGAGCGGCCGGTGACCATCGAGCGGGCGGCCATATCCGGTGTGTAGTTCAGCTCCTGCGCCACCTTCAGGATCAGATCGCGTTTTTCGGGCTTGATCGAGGCATGCGGGTTGAAGGCGCGGCTGACCGCGACGCGCGACACGTTCGCGGTGCGGGCCACCATGTCGGCGGTGGCGCGGCTGCGATTGCGGATGACCGGATCGCTCAAAAAGGTCTGCCTTGCTGTGTTGGAGCCGGTCGCCGTTTCGTCGAAACGCCTACCGTCTCCAAGTACCTTGCTTGGTCGCGCTTCCGAACCGGAAAGGTCTGCAACCTTTCCTGGAAGCGCTCCGTGATTGAAATCGTGTGCAAAGCTGTTCTGCAGGTTCGCTTCGGGAGCTGTCAAGCCGATCCCGTGCAAGAATTACCTAACCACCTGATATTACGGAACAATGACCGACGCAACGGTCACTGGAACAAACATTCCATCGTGACGTCATCACGCTGTCATTCGCAACAGGCATTCTACAGCTTGACGATGAATGAAAGCGTGTTCATTCTGAGATCGTGAGCTGCGGCGGGGAGGATTGACCGTCGCGATCGCCAATTCGGCGTCCGGAATGCGGCGCCACAAGGGAGGAATTTTCGCGATGAGCAATCGCCTGCGCGCCCTGTATCTGGGCCTTGCAACTGCCACTACGATGATTACCCCGGCCTTCGCCGTGGACCTGACCGTGATCTGCCGCTGCGTCGTCGGCGGCGTGAACAGCGAAACCGCTACCTGGATCAAGGAAAGCGTGATCCCGGGCTTCACCGCTGCGATGAAGGCCGAGGGCAAGGATGTCACCGTGTCGCTGAACGAGTTCGGCGGCAAGGACGAGCAGATGACCCAGCAGTTGGCGCTCGACTTCTCGACCGGCGCCGGCGCCGATGTCGCCGCGTTCGACGGCTTCCTGATCCCCTCGTTCGTCGAAGGCGGGCTGCTGAAGCCGCTCGACGAAGTGGCTGGCGCCGACGTCAACAGCTGGGAAGGCTGGAGCCATATCTCGGACGGCGCCAAGTCGCTGATGAGCTATGGCGGCAAGGCCTATGGCCTGGCTCTCGGCACCGACGTGCGCGCCATTTTCGTGCGGAAGGAATTGCTGAAGTCGGCCGGGCTCGATCCCGATACCTTCCAGCCCAAGTCCTGGGCCGAACTGCTCGACGCCGCCCGCGCCATCAAGAAGGCAAACCCGAACTCGTTCCCGCTGCAGCTCAATGCCGGCGTGAACATGGGCGAAGCCACCACGATGCAGGGCTACTACATGGCGATCCTCGGGACGGGCGAAAGCGTCGTCGACGCGGACGGCAAGTACATCGTCGCGAGCCAGGGCATCCTCGATACCCTCAACCTCTACAAGACCATCTACGTGGATGAGCAACTGGGCGACCAGCGGGCGCAGCTCCTCGGCGATGGCCGCAACCGCACTTTCACCAATTTCCGCGACGGCAAGACGGCGCTGCTGGTCGAAGGCGACTGGTTCTTCAACTCGGTGATGGCGCCGGGCGCCGAATTCGGGCTCGAGAACCGCGACGCCGAAGTCACCTGGGCCTCGATGCCGGCGCAGGAGCCGGGCAAGGGTTATCGCGGGCAGGACTATGTGACGGTTTCGGGCGGCACGGGCTTTGTGCTCAACCCCGCCACCAAGAACCCGGCCGAGGCCTGGGCGCTGCTCAGCTACATGAACAGCCAGCAATCGCTGACCGCCTTCCAGGGCTATCGCGAGGCCCGCCGCATCCGCGACGACGTGGCGACGCCGAACAACGTCTACCTGCAGAAGACGCAGGAGAGCCTGTTGCCGCTGACCACCGCGCGTCCGAACGACCCGAACTACAACAAGGTTTCGGCCGAGATCCAGCGCATGACCGAGAGCGTGGTCTCGGGCGAAGCCAGCCCGGCGGACGCCATGGCGGCCTATAAGGCGGCGGTGATCGCGATCGTCGGCGAAGCCAATACGGTGTCGAAGCTCTAAAGCTTCGAAGGACGTCCTCCCACGCCCGGCCCTCCCTGAGCTGGGCGCTCCCTGGGAAACCCTCCCCGGCACCCTGTCTGCGGCCGGGGAGGTTCCTTCTTCGATTGGGGTTTGTCATATTGAGACGGTTGGCTGAGACGTCCTGGCGGCTAGCGGTGAGGCCGGAGCATGCTGCCCCCCACCCCTGTCCCCTCCCCAATTGGGGGGAGGGAGACCCCCCAATCATCCCGTCTAACCTCGCCCTCCGAACTTTCGGCTCCATCGTCTCCCGCCCCCTTCTTAGGGGGAGGGGTCAGGGGTGGGGGTCAGCCCGCACCGGATTGTCGGCATGAAAAAGCGCAACTTCTCCCTCCTCTCCCACCGCGCCGGCGCGGCGTTTCTCGCCCCGGCCGCGGCGCTGGTTGGGGTGTTTGTGCTGCTGCCGTTCTTCTGGGTGATCGTCGTCTCGTTCACCAACCGGACGCTGCTGGGCAAGACCGCGCTCAATCCGGAGTTCGTCGGGCTCGCCAACTATTTCCAGCTGTTCGACCCGGCAACGTTCTTCACGCGCGGGCAGTTCGGTTTCTCGCTGATCCTCACTACGCAGTTCGTGCTGCTGTCGGCGCTGGTCGGCCAGGCGCTGCTCGGACTGCTGCTGGCCTGGTTGATGCAGACCATCCCCCCTGCCCTCAAGCGCATCGTCGAAACCGCGGTGATCGCGGCGTGGATCCTGCCCGAAGTGGTGATCGGCTTCGCCTGGTTTGCTTTCCTCGACTACGACAACGGCACGCTGAACATGATCCTCAGGGGCCTCGGGCTGCCGGCGGGGGACTTCCTGCTGCAGCAGCCGTTCTGGGTGATCGTGATCTTCAATACCTGGCGCGGCGCGGCGTTCTCGATGATGCTGTTCAACTCGGCCTTCGCCTCGATCCCGCCCAGCTACTTCCAGGCGGCCGACGTCGCCGGCGCCTCGAGCTGGCAGAAATTCCGCGATATCGGACTGCCGCTGATCCGGGGCCATGTGGTCACCGACCTGATCCTCATCACCATGTGGACGTTCAACGTGTTCACGCCGTTCATCCTGACCAATGGCGGGCCGAGCTACCGCACCGAACTGCTGTCGATCTACAACTACCGCATCGCCTTCCGGGAGTTCGACTTCGGCAAGGGCGCGGCGGTGGGGGTGATCATCATGCTGATCAACCTGGTGTTCGCGCTGATCTACCTGTCGTTCGGCAGGAAGAAAGCCAAGGCGGTGGAAGAATGAAGCTGAGTTTTCCGCAACTCGTCGCCCGCATCGGCTTCTCGGCGCTGGCCGCGATCATCGGCATCCTGTTCGCTCTGCCGCTGATCTGGTTCATCTTCGCGCCGTTCAATGCGCGAGCGGAGCTCGGCATCGCCATTCCCGACCCGTGGACGCTGCAGAACTTCATGACGGTGTTCGGGAATGGCTTTGCCATGCGTGGGCTGCTCAACAGCCTGATCCAGAGCGTCGGCGGGGTGATCCTCGTCGCCGCGGCAGCGACGCTGGCCGCCTATGCGCTTTCCCGCTCGTCGATCCCCGGCAAGAGCATCGTCACTTACGTGCTGCTGCTGTTCTCGTCGGTGGTATCGGGCACGGCGGCGATGGTGCCGATCTTCCTGATCGTCTCGTCGGTCGGACTGATGGACACCCATATCGCGGTGATCCTGGTGTTCGCCGGCGGGCTGCTGCCGACGGCGATGTTCATCCTCCGCGATTTCATCGACGGCATTCCGAGGACATATGAGGAAAGCGCCATGGTCGCCGGCGCGTCGCCGGTGCAGGCGTTCTTCGATGTGGCGCTGCCGGTGATCCGGCCAGGCATCGTGGTCGTGGTGGTGTGGGCGTTCGTCAACATCTGGGGCTCGTTCCTCATCCCCTTCATCCTGCTCCGCTCCGATGACCTGATGCCGTCTTCGGTCGCCATCTACTCGTTCTATTCGGAGGCCGGGACGCCGATCGTGACGCTGCTCGCGGCCTATTCGCTGATCTACTCCCTGCCCGTCGTCGCCCTCTATCTCTTCGTCAGCTGGAAGTTCGGCTTCCGCTTCTTTGGTGGAATCAAAGCGTAATGGCCTCGGTCGAATTCCAGAACGTCACCAAGAGTTTCGGCACCTTCAATGCCGTCTCGGACATCAGCTTCAAGGTCGCAGACGGCGAGTTCATCTGCCTGCTCGGCCCATCGGGTTGCGGCAAGACCACCAGCCTCAGGATGATCGCCGGACTCGAAACGCCGAGCTGGGCAAGATCATGATCGGGCCCGATGACGTGACGCACCTGCACCCCAAGGATCGGCAGATCTCGATGGTGTTCCAGGATTACGCGCTCTACCCGCACATGAACCTCGCCGACAATATCGCCTACCCGCTGAAGGTGCGCGGCGAGAGCGTCGAGAAGCGACACAAGCGGGCCAAGGAAGTGGCCGACGTCTTGAAGATCGGCGACCTGCTCAACCGGCTGCCGAGCCAGATTTCGGGCGGCCAGCAGCAGCGCACCTCGCTGGCGCGCGCATTGGTCTATCCGAGCCGGGTGTACCTGTTCGACGAACCGCTTTCCAACCTCGACGCCAAGCTACGGCTCGAGGCGCGCGGTTTCCTCAACCACCTGCAGCGCGACATGGGGATGACGGCGGTTTACGTGACGCACGACCAGGCGGAGGCCATGGCGCTGGCGACGCGCATTGCGGTGATGGACCGCGGCCGGATCGTGCAGTTTGCGCCGCCGATCGAGATCTACCGCCGGCCGGCGACGACCTTTGTCGCCAATTTCGTCGGCAACCCGCCGATGAACATGATCCCGGTGGAAGGGACGATCGAGGGCGAGCGGCTGCAGTTGCGGGCCCATGGTGTACTCGTGCGCGACCTGCCGATCTCCAGGGGATCAAGGCGGCGCTCGGCAAAGGCGCTGGGCTGACGCTGGGCGTGCGGCCCGAGCACTTGAGCATGGGCACGCTCAACGACGTGAACATGGTCAGCGGCAAGCTGTTCGCCAATGAGAACATGGGCCCCGAGAAGCTGGTGACCTTCGAGCGCCAGGACGGCGGCCGGGTGACAGCACGGATATTCACCGACGACGCGGTGGAGACGACGGAGAACGTGGCGTTCACGTTTGATGGGGCACACGCGACGTTGTTCGACAGCACCGGCAACCGCATCCCGGCGGATGGGGAGATGCCGCTGTGAGGGGGACGACGCCGACTGATAGAGACGGCCCCCTCCCATCCTCCCACAAGGGGGGAGGTGCCGCATCGAGTATTGGGCACGATCAGCCACAAGCTGAACTCTTCACCTCCCCCTTCATGGGGGAGGCCGGGAGGGGGCCGTCTGCTAGCGGTTGTGCGCCGGCATGACCCAGACCATCAAAGCCCTGATCACCCGCGCCGACCAAGCAGCAAACCCCTACTTCTACATCCCGGTCAGCGTCCCCGAAGGCACCACCCGGATCGATGTGACGCTGGCTTACCCCAAAGCCGATGATTGCGTGATCGATCTCGGCATGTTCGATCCAGCCATGACGCCCTACCCGTCCGAAGGTGGCTTCCGCGGCTGGTCGGGCGGCTTCCGTGATCGGTTCTATGTCGCCACCGACAGCGCCACGCCAGGCTACGTGCATGGCCCGATGCCGGCCGGGGAATGGAACATCATCCTCGGGCTCTACAAGGTGCCGGCCGATGGCGCCGAAGTGACGGTGACCGTCGCGCTCGACAGCGCCGCCCGGCCCACTAACCCGCAGCCCGAGCGGACGTTTCCGGTGCGGGCCGGAGCCGGCTGGTACCGCGGCGACCTCCATTGCCACACTTTCCATTCCGATGCGGCCGGTTCGCCCGAGACGCTGCACAAAGCGGCTATCCAGGCGGGACTGGATTTCCTCGCTATCGCCGACCACAACACCATCACGCAGCGGCGCTATTTCCATCCGGCCTCATCGCCGGACATGGTGTTCGTGCGCGGCATGGAGGTGACCACCGCCGTGGGCCACGCCAATGTCTATGGGGTCGATGAGTGGATCGACTTCCGGATGACGAAACCGTCGGACGCGCATGTGCTGGCCGAGCTGGTGCACCGCAAGGACGGGCTGCTGTCGATCAACCACGACAAGCCGACCATTCCCTGGGACTATGAGTTCCCGGCCGCCGACTGCCAGGAGGTCTGGCAATCGACCTGGATGGCGTGGAACTGGGTGTCGTTGGGGCGCTGGCAGGAACGGCTCGCCTCGGGGTTGCGGATCTCGGCGATCGGCGGCAGCGATTTCCACCAGCCGGCGAAGCTGCAGCCGGAGGGGCCGCTTGTGCTGGCGCGGCCGACCACGGTGCTGTGGCTGCCCGAACTGAGCGAAGACGCAGTGCTCGCGGCGATGAAGGCCGGACGGGGTTATGTGACCGAGGGGCCTAAAGGCCCGCACCTCGAGATCACCGTCAACGGCCAACCGATGGGTTCGGCCGTAAAGGCGCCGCTCTATTGCGAAGCTATCGTGCGCGGGGCGCGCGGCGACGTGCTGCACTGGATCGACGCACGCGGCGTGATCACCGAGCAGGAGATCACCAACGGCGATTGGCGCGGCGAGTTGGCCCTGCTCGATGGCGCCGAGAAATTCGTGCGCGCCGAGATCATCGCCAAAGCCAGCCGGCCATGGCTGGTGGAGGAGTTCACCAAGGCGGCGAGCGAGCGCGGCGAGCTGCCGTGGCAGCTCAGGGGATCGCACATCACCGACGAGCCGATCCGGCGCGCCATTTCCAACCCAATCTACATCGATCAGGACTAGACCCATGTTTATCGGCAATGCCCCGTGTTCCTGGGGCATCAACTATCCCGCCGGCAATGCCTACACGTGGCAGGAATACCTCGATCAGGTGGCGGCCTCGGGCTATCGCGGCACTGAACTCGGACCGTTCGGCTTCCTGCCCAAGGACAAGGCAGTGCTCGGGCCGGAACTTGAAAGGCGCGGGCTGACGCTGATCGGGGCGACGCATGTCCACACCTTCGGCGATCGGGCCTCGGCGCCGGTGCTGATGGCGACGCTGCGTGAGCTGGCGCCGCTGCTGAAGGATCTGGGCGCAAAACACCTGGTCATCATGGACGAGAGCAACTGGTATCCGGAGGGGCAGGAAGGCGTGCTCGATCGCGACGGCTGGAATGGCCTCATCGCGACGGTGCGCGAAGCGCAGGCGGTGATCGAGGGCGAGTTCGGGCTGAAGGCAAGCTTTCACCCGCATATCGGCACCGCAGTGGAGTTCGAGCGGCAGATCGATCGGCTGCTCGAGGAAACGGCGATCGACCTCTGCTTCGACACCGGACACCACGCCTTCTGGGGCCAGGACCCGCTGGCCTACATGGAAAAGGTGTGGGGGCGGATCGCCTACATGCACCTCAAAAACGTCGACGCCGCGGTGCGGCAGCGGGTGCTCGACGGCAAGCTCTCGGTGGCCAACTCCTACGGCCAGGGCGTGATGGCGCCCCTGCCCGATGGCGCGGTGGATATCCAGGCAGTGATGCGCTTCCTCGATGCCAAGGGTTTCGATGGCCCGATCATCGTCGAGCAGGACGTGGCCGAGCAGGCAGCGGAGACGCCGCTGCAACTGGCGAAGCGCAACTACGTGTACATGCAGGCGATCGCGTGATGGCAAAGCTCAGGGTTGGCCTTGTCGGCCTCGGTGAAGTCGCGCAGCTGATGCACCTGCCGCTGCTGGCGGACGACCAGCGTTTTGAGATCGCCGCGGTGACCGACGTGTCGCCCAGCCTCGTCGCGCATATGGCGGAGCGCTATGGGGTGAAGACCCGCCATGCGACAGCGGACGCGCTGATCGCCGACCCGGCGATCGACGCGGTGTTCATCCTGACACCGGACTTTTTGCACGCGCCGCTCTTGGAAAAATCCATCCGGGCCGGCAAGCACGTGTTCATCGAAAAGCCGGCAGCGCTGACGGCGGCCGAACTCCGGCCGCTGCTGGAGCTGGAGAAAACCAACACGAAGACGGTGTTCGTCGGCTATATGCGGCGCTTTGCGCCGGCCTTCACGGCGCTGAAGGAACGGCTGCCGCCGCGTGAAGAAATCCGGCACGTGCGGATCCGCGACCTGATCCGCGAGAGCCAGTTCTTCGTCGACCAATCGCGCAACATCTTCCGGCCGACCGACGTGCCCACAGAAGCGATCGCCGAGGGGCGGGCCCAGACGCAGGCGCTGCTGAAAGCGGTGATGGGCGAGGCGCGGCCGGACCAGTTGCGGGCCTATCAGGTGCTGACCGGCCTCTCCTCACACAGCTTTTCGGCGATGCGCGAACTGTTCGGCGCGCCGCACTCGGTTGCGGCGGCGCGCCAGCATCGCGGCGAGAACGTGCTGGTGATGTTCGACTACGGGACCTTCACGGCGCTCTATGAGGCAGTGATCCACGACGTGGCGCGGTTCGACGCGGGCATCGAAGTGCTGACGCTGAACCAGCACTTCAAGATCAACTACGACACCCCCTATGTGCGGAACCTCCCCACCCGGCTGGAGATCACCACCTCCGATCTCAACTCCACCGGCACCCAGATTATCGGGCCGTTCTACGAGGATGCTTTCCGGGTGGAACTGGGGGCGTTCCACCATGCTGTGACAACTGGGGAAAGGCCCAAGACGTTGCTGACCAACTCGCTTGCCGACCTCGAGTTGTTCGCTGAAGTCGGCCGTCATTTCTTGTCGCAAATCTGACGTCATCAACGCCCTGAAAGCCCCGGAAACCGGGGCTCTCCCACTGTCATCCTGATGTCATCGGAGTGCGGTTTAAGCGGCAGGAAAGCGCGCGCGGAACAAATCAGGCGCACGCTGTCACAATGGAATTTCCGTTCCATTTTCGCTTGCCAGCGGGCCCGCCGAGATTAGTCTGGCCCTACGGTCGGCGTCAGATTGACCTGCCGCGGGATGGCCCCGCAGGCGAACCAGGGAGACAACGATGAAACGTCGTGCGTTTATGCTTTCAGTCGGCGGTGCTGCCGCCGGCATGGTGCTGCTGCCGCGGATGGCCTTTGCCGAGGCCGGCCGGATCGACTGGTATACCGGTTCGGACCAGAACATCCTCGACTTCTGGACCAACATCGTGAAGCCGAAATTCGAGGCCGCCAATCCGGGCGTGACCCTGAACCTCGTCGATGGCGGCGACAATGCCGGCCTCCAGGCGATCGCCGAGCGCGCCGTCGCCGCGATGCAGACCAAGACCGATCCGCAGGCCGACTATTTCGAAACCTTCGACTATCGGCTGCCGGCCGGTGGCGTCGAAGCCGGCCTCTGGGTCAACATCAAGGAAGCCGGGCTGTCGAACTATTCCAAGATCAACCCGCTGGCCTTCGACGGCGACTATTCCGTGCCGTATCGCGGCAGCCAGGTGCTGCTCGCCTACGACACCACCAAGCTCGACCCGGCCAACGCGCCCAAGAGCTTTGCCGACCTCGTCACCTGGATCAAGGCGAACCCCGGCCAGTTCATCTACAACCGTCCGGACAAGGGCGGTTCGGGCGGTAACTTCGTCCGCCGCGCCATCTACGAGGCCAATGGCCGCGACGTGAACGTGTTCAAGATCGACAACTACACCCAGGCCTTCGGCGATAAATCGCTGGGTAAGGGTTGGGATATCCTCAAGGACCTGGCGCCGTCGCTGTTCGACAACGGCGCCTACACCTCGGGCAACACGCAGTCGATCCAGCTGCTGTCGCAGGGTGCCGTAACGATGATCCCGGCGTGGTCGGACCAGGCCCTGCAGGGCATTTCGACCGGCGTGCTGCCGGAGACCACCGGCCTCGTGCAACTGAGCGATCTCGGCCTGCCGGGCGGCTTCTCGCGCAGCACTGTGCTGTCGAACGGCGTCAACAAGGACGCGGCGCTGAAGCTTGCCGACTTCATCCTCACCGAGGACGTGCAGTCGGCGGTGCTGACCGAACTCGGCGGCTTCCCGGGCGTGTCGTGGGACTACATCTCGGCGGACCTGCGCGAGAAGTTCAAGGACGTCATCCCGACCACTATCCCGGTGTTCCCGGGTGGTGACTGGGAAAAGGCGATCAATGACGGCTGGTATCGCAACGTCGCCCCGAACGTGGACCGCTCGGCGTGACGATCACGCCGGCGAGCGACATCGTCGGGAGCAAGAACAGCAGGAGGCCTGTGGGCCTCCTGCTTGTGGCCGCTCCGGTATTGCTGGTGTGCTGGATGGTGATCTGGCCGATCATTTCGGCGATCACCCGCACCATGTGGCTGCCCAATGAGGGCGGCGGGCGGGGATTCTCGCTCGAAACCTACATCTTCTTCTTTTCCGACCAGTACAGCCTCAACAACCTGACGGTGACGCTGTGGACCACCGGGGTCACGGCGCTGCTGCTGTTGCTGGTCTGCCTGCCGATCGCGCTCTACCTACGCTTCGCCAAGGGCCGGCTCGCCGCCTATGTGCAGGGCCTCGCGATCTTTCCGATGTTCGTGCCCTCGATCATTCTCAGCTACGCCATCATCCGCGTGCTGGGGCCGAACGGCACCGTGGATCTGCTGGCGAACGCCGTCGGGCTGCCACATATCCGCTCGCCCTACCTGACCCCCTGGGGGCCGGTGATCGGGCTGGTGTGGGACAATATTCCGCTGACCGTGCTGATCCTCCTCTCGGGGCTGGGGAGTGTTTCCAACCAGTCGATCGAAGCGGCGCGCGATGTCGGCGCCGGGCGCCTTGCGCTGCTCTGGCACATCATCCTGCCGCGCATTTCCAACTCCATCCTCGTGGCGGTGAGCTTTACCGTGCTCGGGATCTTTTCGGCCTTCACCCTGCCCTATGTGCTGGGGCCGGCGGCGCCGGAAATGATGGGGCCGTTCATGCAGCGCACCTTCCGCGACCTGAACGATCCGACCAACGCCATCACCCAGGCGGTGATCGCTTTCTGCTTCTGCATCGTGTTCGGGCTGTTCTACGTCCGCTCCGTCGCCAAGAACCGGGCCCCCTGAGATGGCACGCGCACTCGTCGAGAAACGCACCGACTGGACCGGCATCGTCTTTGCCGTGGCGCTGACGCTGGTCATCGTGTTCCCGCTGCTGGTGGTGGGCACCTGGGCCTTCACCAATGTGTGGCGCTACCCCTCGGTGATCCCGCAGGAATTCGGGATGAAGTTCTGGCAGCAGACGCTGGCGCGGGCCGATGTGTGGAGCGCCATCACCATGAGCCTCAGCCTCGCGACCGTGGTGACGCTGCTGTCGGCGATCATCTGCCTGCCGGCGGCCTATGCCTTTGCGCGGATGGATTTTCCGGGGCGCAACATCCTGTTCTTCTCGTTCCTCGCCGGGCACGCTTTCCCCAAATTCGGGCTGCTGGTCGCCATCGCCGGGATTTTCCTCAGCCTCAACCTGATCGGTACGTTCTGGGGCGTGGTGCTGATCCAGCTGGTGGGCACGCTCCTGTTCATGATCTGGATCCCGGTGGCGGCGTTCCAATCGGTGGACCGGCGGATGGAAGAGGCGGCGCGCGATGTCGGGGCCGGACCGTTCCGGGTGTTCTGGTCGATCACCCTGCCGCAGGCCGGGCCGACCATCGCGGCGGCCGTACTGCTCAGCTTTGTCGGCACGTTCTACGAGACAGAAGGCGCCTGGCTGATCGGCGCGCCGCAGATCCGCACCCTGCCGGTACTGATGATCAGCTTCATCAACAACCAGCCGGTGATCCAGTATGGCGCGGTGCTCTCCGTGCTGCTCTGGGTGCCGAGCTTCATCGCGCTGCTGTTCGCGCGCCGCGTCATCAGCTCGGGCAGCTTTGCCCGCGGCTTTGGCGGTTAAGGAATTCTCGCATGTCCGTGCTCGAAATCAGAGATGTGACCAAGGCTTTCGGCGCCACCAAGGCGGTGGACAGCTTCAACCTGACCGTCGGCGACGGTGAGCTGGTGTGCCTGCTCGGCCCGTCGGGCTCCGGCAAATCGACCCTGCTGCGGATGATCGGCGGCTTCGAGACGCCGACCTCGGGCCATGTGGCGATCGACGGTGAGGACGTGACGCGGGTGCCGCCCGAAAAGCGGCCGACCGGCATGGTGTTCCAGAGCCACGCGCTGTGGACGCATATGAACGTGTTCAAGAACCTGGCGTTCGGGCTGAAGCTGCGCCGCCTGCCGGAAGCCGAGATCAATCGCAAGGTCGAGGCGGTGCTGGACCTGGTGGGGCTCGGCGGTTATGGCCACCGGGCGACCAACCAGTTGTCGGGTGGCCAGCAGCAGCGCGTGGCGCTGGCGCGCTCGCTGGTGCTGGAACCCAAAATCCTGCTGCTCGACGAGCCTTTTGCAAGTCTTGACCAGCACTTGCGCGAGCGACTTCGCGAAGAGGTTCGGGATATTCAGCAGCGACTGAAGATCACCACGCTGTTTGTGACGCACGGGCAGGACGAAGCGCTGGCGCTGGCAGACCGGATCGTGGTGATGCGCGACGGGCGGACCGAACAGGCGGCGGCGCCCGATATGGTCTATCGCGAGCCGGCGACGCCATTCGTTGCCGGGTTCATCGGCACGATGAACCTGGTCGAGGGCGCGGTGGCCAATGGCACCTTCACCCATTCGGGCTTTGCGGTGCCGCTGCCGGTGGCTGATGGCGCGGCGACGCTGGCGGTGCGACCGGAGGCACTGGAGATCGTTTCGGCCGATGGCGCTGGGATGGCAAAAATCCATCGCGTCACCGACTACGGCACGCATGCCATCGTCGATATCGAGCTGCCGGACGGCACGCGGCTCAAATCGATGACCGGCGAGGCGCGCGACTGGTCGCACGGCCAGACCATCGACTTGAGGCCGAAGGCCTTTGCGGCCTACCGCGACAACGCGGCGATCCACCGGAGCAACTGACAGCTATGGCCGACGCGATCTCGGTGACCCGCGCGGGTCACCGCACGTTTTTCAAGTGGCACCGCGGCCGGCGGACCAGCAGCGACCCGGTGTTCACCGGGCGACGGATCATCGAGGGGATGCAGCTCGGCGCCAGCGTCGAAGTCGATCTGGTGATCCATGCCGACAACGGCATGGCGGTGCTGCATAACCTGGCGCTGGAGCGCGAGACCACCGGCAGCGGACTGGTGCGGCAGACCTCGGCGGCGACGCTGCGCGGGCTGCACCTCAGGGATAATAATGGGCAGCCGATCGCCGACAAGGTGATGCTGCTCGAGGACCTCGCGGCGCTGATCGCGCGGGATGGGGCGCATCCTGAGGGGCTGCTGCAGCTCGACTACAAGGAAGATGCGGCGGCGCTCAACCCCGTGGTGATCGCCAATTTCGCGGCAGCGCTCGCCCCGGTGGCGCGGCACTTCATCCTGTCGTCAGGCGACGCCGAGTCGGTGCGGATTCTGACCGACAGCACGCCGGGTCTCAGGATCGGGTACGATCCCTGCCACAAGGGCGCGATGGAGCGGCTGATGACAACGCGCGACTACACGGCGTTCGTCGCCGATGCAGTGGCGGCGTCGCCGAAATCGGAGCTGGACTATCTCGAGCACCGGCTGGTGCTGGAGGCGGACCGCGACGGCTTCGACATTATCGGCGCATTCCATGCGCATGGCCGCCGGATCGATTCCTATACGGTGCGGCGGGCGGATGCCGACGGCATGGCGGTGATCGAGCGGCTGCTCGAGCTGAAGGTAGATCAGATTACGACCGATGATCCCGAGGGCGTGGCGGCAGCGCTGGGTGCTGACTGAAGCAGACGGCCCCTCGCCATTCGAGCATAGCTCTCATGGCCTTCTCCCCTCAAATCGCTCCACTGGAGCGATTTGCCCTGCGGGACGGCTCGAAGTCCCCCATGAAGGGGGAGGTGCCCCGCCAGTTCATCGGGCACGATTGAAGACAGAGCCTCGAACTCTTCACCTGCCCCTTCATGGGGGAGGCCGGGAGGGGGCCGTCTCTATCAGACAGGCTTACGCCTCACACTCCCTTGGGGTGCCTCGCTTCCTTCTTCGGCACGTCCTTCAGCTTCTCGATCAGATACGCGTGCGTCGCCTTGTTGGCGACGATCATGGCGCCGGTCTGCTCGTAATATTCCGGGCCCCTGCCCCACCAGTCGGTGACGATGCCGCCGGCTTCCTGGACGAACAGGATGCCGGCCGCGGTGTCGACGAAGCCGGTCTCCTCATAATAGCCGGTGAGGCGGCCCATCGCCACATAGGCGCAGGAATTGGCGGCGCTGCCGACGATGCGCACCGCGCCGACCGGCGCACGGATGGCGTCGAGGCGCTCATAGGCGCCGGGATAGAGCGACAGGCCCGGCGTCGGCAGGCCGGTGCCGATATTCATCAGGCCGATATCGGTCTGCTCGGAGACTTGCAACCGCTCGCCGTTGAGGAAGCTGCCCTCGCCCACGATGGCGGTGAACATCTCGTCCGCCGGCGGATTGTAGAGCACGCCGATCACCGTCTCGCTGCCGCGGCGGAGCGCGATCGAGATGGTGTAATGCATGCCGTTGATGAAATTGGTGGTGCCGTCGATGGGGTCGACCAGCCAGCGATACTCCTGGTCAGCCTTGTCCACCGGCGGGAATTCCTCGCCGGTAAAGCTCCAGTCCGGATAGCGCTCGAACAGGAACTTTCTGATCAGCAGCTCGGATTCCTTATCGGCGTCGGAGACGAAATCCGCCGGTCCCTTGATGCCGATCTCGATGTCGCGAAAGCGCTTGAAATAGCCCTGCGTCAGGGCTCCCGCCTCACGCGCGACAGCGACCATGTCGGCAAGGATGGCGGCGTAGGAAATGCTCATTTGAATCACTCGCTGCTTGATGCGGGAGACTAGCGCGAGGTGGCCGGAAATGCAGGTGCAATCGCCGGTTCATGCGCCTTGCATCGGGCGCTCTGCTCAGACGGACAGCAGCTCGCGAAAGTACCCAATCGTGCGGGTCATGCCGAGCTCGAGGTCAATGCTCGGCGCCCAGCCGAGCCTGTCGCGGGCCAAGTCGATGTTCGGGCGACGCTGGCGCGGATCGTCGGGCGGCATCGGCAGGAACACCAGCTCCGAACTGCTGCCGGTCAGGCGGATCGCCATCTCGGCGAGTTCGAGCATAGTGTATTCGCCGGGATTGCCGACATTGACCGGCCCGGGGAAATCGGGCCCCGTCTCCATCAGCCGGAGCATGCCCTCGATCAGGTCATCGACATAGCAGAAGCTGCGGGTCTGGCTGCCGTCGCCGTAGATGGTGATCGGCTCGCCCTGCAAGGCCTGAACGATGAAGTTCGAGACCACGCGGCCGTCGTCGGGCTGCATGCGTGGGCCGTAAGTATTGAAGATCCGCATCACCTTGATATCGAGGCGATGCTGGCGGTGATAATCGAAGAACAGGGTTTCGGCGCAACGCTTGCCCTCGTCATAGCAGGCGCGCGGGCCGATCGGATTGACCCGACCCCAATAGTCCTCGGTCTGCGGGTGCACTTCGGGGTCGCCGTAAACTTCGCTGGTCGACGCCTGCAGGATGCGCGCGCCGACGCGCTTGGCGAGCCCGAGCATGTTGATGGCGCCGTGAACGCTGGTCTTGGTGGTCTGCACCGGATCGCGCTGGTAGTGCACGGGCGATGCCGGGCAGGCCAGATTGTAGATCCGATCGACCTCCACATAGAGCGGGAAGGTTACATCGTGGCGCAGCAGCTCGAACCGCGGGTTGCCCAGGAGGTGCGCGATGTTGGCCTTGGTGCCGGTGTAGAAATTGTCGGCGCAGATGACGTCATGCCCCTCGGCCACGAGGCGCTCACAAAGATGGCTGCCGAGAAATCCGGCGCCGCCCGTCACCAGAATGCGCTGTACGGCCCTGCTGCTCATCGTTCCCACCATTGACCCGCCCCGTGGGGCGACTATCCGTTGGCGCAGGCCTCATGCCGGTGCGCGTGAACGTCTCGCTATAGCCGATGAAGCTGTTCCGGAACCAGATTTTCCATTCGCCCGCGGCGGCCGAAGAGTGTTCCGCCGCCAGTGCTGCACACAGTTCGAATTAACCAGCAAAAGCATAGGGTTTTGCGGCGTGACGCGGTATCTAGTTGCGCAATGTGGGACCGCTTTCATGCGTGCGGTCCACGCCGAAACAAGGAGTTCCCCAATGAACCAGATCTCTTTCCGCCGGGCGCTGGTCGCCGCCGCGCTGCTGGGCAGCGTCGCCGTGGCGCCGCTGGCGCTGGCGCAGGAGTTCGATGCCAATGCGACGATCCGCATCGGCTCGCTCTATGAGCCGCAGAACCTCGACAACACCGCAGGCGCCGGCCAGGGCATCAACGAGGCGTTCAACGGCAACGTCTATGAGGCGCTGTTCCAGCTGACCGATGCAGGCACCGTGGAGCCGAAGCTCGTCGACAGCTATGCCGCCAGCGAAGATGGCCTCACCTATACCTTCAAGCTGAAGCCGGGCGTGACCTTCCACTCGGGCGATCCGCTGACATCGGCCGACGTGAAGTACTCGATCGAGCGGGTTACCGCAGAGGCATCGAAGAGTTCGCGCAAGAAGAGCCTTTCGACCATTACCGGCATCGAGACGCCGGATGAGCAGACCGTGGTGATCACGCTTTCGACGCGCTCGATCTCGCTGCCCTACAACCTCAGCTATGTGTGGATCGTCAACGACAAAGCGACCGACATCACGGCGAGCGAAGACGGCACCGGCCCCTACACGCTGGGCGAATGGCGCCGCGGCTCGGCGCTGGCGCTGGCCCGCAACGACAAATACTGGGGCACTGCGCCCACCAATGGCGAAGTCGTCTACACCTACTTCACCGACGCGACGGCGCTGAACAATGCACTGCTGACCAATGCGGTGGACGTCATCACCTCGGTGCAGAGCCCGAACTCGCTGGCCCAGTTCACCGGCAACCCGGCTTACACGGTGACCGAGGGGGCCTCGACCACCAAGGAACTGCTGGCCTGGAACGACCGCGTCGCGCCGTTCGACAATGTGAAGGTGCGCAAGGCCCTGGCCAAGGCCACCGACAAGGCCAAGCTGCTCAACTCGATCTGGGGCAACTATGGCACGCTGATCGGCTCGTTCGTGCCGCCGACCGACCCCTGGTATGTCGATCTCACCGGCGTCGATGCCTATGATGTCGATGCAGCCAAGGCGCTGCTCGCCGAAGCCGGCTACCCCAATGGGTTCGAGTTCACGCTCGATACGCCTGACTACGACCCGCATCCGATCGTCGCGCAGTTCCTGCAGGCCGAATACGCCAAGATCGGCGTGAAGGTGAACATCAACATCATCACCGCCAATGAGTGGTACGAGAAAATCTACAAGGCGCGCGACTTCCAGGCGACGCTGCAGGAACACGTGAACCACCGCGATATCGTGTTCTACGGCAACCCCGACTTCTACTGGGGCTACAACAACCCCGAAGTGGTGAAGCTGATCGCCGATTCCGAGGCGGCGGCGACGATCGACGAGCAGACCGCCAAGCTGACGGAAGCCAACAAGCTCATCGCCGAAGATGCGGCCAGCAACTGGCTCTACCTCTACCCGCAGATCGTGGTGTCCGCCGCCAACGTCACCGGCTACCCGGTGAACGGGCTGAACTCGCAGTTCTTCGCCTACGGGATCAAGAAGGCGAAGTAAGTTCTGGGTCGCGAGACCCTGTCCATGACGACGAGAGCGCCGCACGCTAAAGTGCGGCGCTCTCATTTTTGCGAAGGCCATTCTCCATTCTCACCTACCTGCTCAGGCGCTTTGCCATCCTGCTGCTGTCGCTGCTGATCGCGGCAGTGGTGCTGTTCGTGCTGCTGCGGCTGTTGCCGGGCGATCCGGCCAATGCCCTGCTCGGGGTCGGCGCCACCGAGGCGCAGATCGAAGCGGCGCGCACCCAACTGGGCTCGGACCAACCGCTGCTGACGCAGTTCGTCAATTTCGTCGGCAATCTGGCGCGGTTCGATCTCGGCACCTCGTTCGTCAGTAAGGCGAGCGTCCTCGGCGAGATCGGCAACCGGCTGAGCGTGACCTTGCCGCTGACCATCCTCGGCTTCCTCCTCGCGATCGTCATGGCGCTGCCGCTCGGCATCGTCGCCGCGGTGAAGGCGGACCGCTGGTACGGCGCGGCAATCTCGATCGTCAGCCAGCTGGGGATCGCCATCCCGGTGTTCTGGCTGGGCATCCTGATCGTCACGCTGTTCGCCATCAACCTCCGGCTGTTTCCCTCGGGCGGGTTTCCGCTGAAGGGGTGGACCAATTTCGGTGAAGCCACGGTGGCGCTGGCTTTGCCGGTGCTGACGGTGGCGCTGGTGATAGCGGCATCGCTGCTGCGCTATGTGCGCTCGGCGACGCAGGATGTGCTGGGCAGCGACTATATCCGCACGGCGCGGGCGCTCGGCTCGGGCTTTGTCGAGGCGCTGCTGCGGCACGGCATCCGCAACGGCGCCGTGCCGGTGATCTCGATCCTCGGAATCGAACTCGCCACCACCTTCCTCGGCGCCGTGGTGGTGGAGAAGGTGTTTGCACTGCCGGGGCTCGGCTCGATGCTGCTGCTCGCCATCCAGCAGCGCGACTATCCCAATGTGCAGGGCGTGCTGTTCATTTCGACGCTGCTGGTGCTGCTGATCGGCTTTGCCGCCGACCTGCTGCAGCGCTTTATCGATCCGCGGCTGCGCGGACGGGCCGGTGCGCCGTGAGCGCGGCCGTGGCAACCGGACCGCGCTCGCGCGGCTCGCTGACGCTGTGGCTCGGGCTGCTGCTGGTGGGGCTGCATGTCGCGGTAGCGCTGCTGACGCTGGTGTGGACGCCGTATGACCCGACGGCACTGACCGGCGGACGCCTCGCGCCGCCCTCGTGGGAGCACTGGGCGGGGACTGACCGGCTGGGGCGGGACTTCTTCACGCAGATCATGATCGGCTCGCGCATTGCGTTGCTCGTCGGGATCGGCGCGGTGGCGATCGGCGGGCTGATCGGGGTGACCCTCGGCGTCCTTGCAGCGTTCGCGACGCGGCTGCTGGATGATGCGCTGGCGGCGACGCTCGACATCCTCATCGCCTTCCCGACGCTGCTGATCGCCATGCTGGTGGTGGCGGCGAGCGATACAGCGAGCCTCGGCACCGCAATCCTGGCATTGGGCATCGCGCTGTCGGCGATCGTGGCACGGCTGACCCGCATCCTCGCCAAGCGGGTGCTGCTGATGGACTACATCACCGCGGCCCGGACCTCCGGCACCTCGTGGCTGGGCATCGTGTTCCAGCACGTATTGCCCAATATCTGGCCGACGCTGTCGGTCAACTTTGCGCTGCAGTTCGGGCTGGCGGCGATCGCCGAGGCCTCGCTCAGCTATCTCGGGCTGGGCGCCCCACCGCCGAACGCCTCATGGGGCCGGCTGCTGCAGGAAGCCCAGGGCACCGTGTACACCGCGCCGATCGGAGCGATCGCGCCGGGCATCGCCCTGGTGTCGCTGGTGATCGGGGTGAACCTCCTCGCCGACGGATTACGCGATATCGCCGATCCGACGCGGAGGGTTTCGCGATGAGCATTCTGTCGATCGAAAGGCTCAACCTCAGCGTCGATGGCAAGCCGCTGGTCTCCGACCTGTCCCTGTCGATCGCCCCCGGCGAGCGGTTGGGGCTGATCGGCGAGAGCGGATCGGGCAAGTCGCTGACCGCCATGGCGGCGACCGGGCTGTTGCCACGGGCCATTAGTGCGACCGGCTCAGTGCTGCTGGGTGGGCAGCAGGTGATCGGCGCGCCGGATCGGCTGCTCGACGGCCTGCGCGGCACGGTTGCGGCCTTCGTGTTCCAGGAGCCGCTGACGGCGCTCGATCCGTTGCTGCGGGTTTCTCAGCAGGTGGCTGAGCCGCTACGGCGACGAGCCCGGCGCGATGGACGGCGGCTCGATGGCGCGGCGCTCAGCCGCGAAGTGTTGGCCCTGCTCGAGCAGGTCGCCCTGCCCCAGCCGGAGCGCATCGCGCGGTCGTATCCGCACGAGATTTCCGGCGGGCAGCGGCAGCGGGTGGCGATCGCCATGGCGCTGGCCTGCCAGCCGCAACTGCTGATTGCGGACGAACCGACGACGGCGCTGGATGTGACGACGCAGGCGGAGATCCTGAAACTGCTCGACGGGCTGGTGCGCGAGCGCGGCATGGCGCTGCTGTTCATCAGCCACGACCTGCCGGTGGTGGCCGAGATCGTCGAGCGGGTGGTGGTGATGAAGCAGGGCGCGGCGGTGGAGGCCGGGCCGGTGCGCGAGGTGTTCGGCTCCCCCGGCACGATTACACGCGTGCGCTGGTGGCAGCGGCCAAGGCGTTCGACGACGCGCTGGAGGGGACGCCATGAGCCTCGTCAGCGTCGACAATGTCAGCTTCGGCTATGCCCGCGATCGGCTGGTGCTCGATGGGGTGTCGATCGAGATCCGCGCCGGCGCCACCGTCGGGCTGGTGGGCGAGTCCGGATCGGGCAAGACCACCCTGCTCCGGTTGCTGCTCGGTTTGACCAAGCCGAACTCCGGGCAGATCCGCTTCGATGACGCCCCCCTCGATATGCGCAGCGGCAGTTTCATGCGGGATTATCGCCGGCAGGTGCAGGCGGTGTTCCAGGACCCCTACTCGTCGCTCGATCCGCGGCAGAACGTGCTCGGCATCGTGTCGGAGCCGCTGCGGTCCCTCGGCATTGCCGGTGATCGGCGCGCGCTGGTCGAGGCGGCGCTGGTTTCGGTCGGCCTCGAGCCCGGCATTCTCGCTCGCTATCCGCACGAGTTCTCCGGCGGACAGCGGCAGCGCATCGCCATCGCCCGCGCCATCGTCGCCAAGCCGCGGTTGCTGCTGGCCGACGAGGCGGTGAGTGCGCTCGACCTGTCGACCCGCATCCGCATCGTCGAGCTGCTGCAGCAACTGGCGGCCGACATGACGCTGGTGTTCGTTTCGCACGATCTCGGCGTGGTGGCGGCGCTCTGCGATGAGATGGTGATCCTCGAGCGGGGCCGGATCGTCGAGGCCGGCGCCACTCGCAAAATCCTCGCCGACCCCCAACATTCCTACACGCGGAAGCTGCTGGGCAGCGTGCCGCGCATGCCCGCGTGAACTGTCGCGACCCCAAGGACGACTCCAAATGACTAACTCTGCCGACTACCTCGCCGCACTCGACGCCTGGAAGACCAAGCGCCTCGCCAATCTCAAGGCGCCGAACGGCTGGCTCAACATTATCGGGCGCTTCGTGCTCGACCCGGGCACGGCGAGCGTCGGAACGGCCGACGACAACGACATCGTCATCTCGGCCGGCCCGGCGCATCTGGGGACGGTGACGCAGGAGGCGGACGGCACGGTGACGTTCAAGCCGAGCGAGGGCGAGGCGATCCACATCACCCCCAACAAGAAGCACCCGCCGCGCTTCCAGCTCGGCGCGCTGTTGTGCGAGGTCACCACGGTGAACGGCGACAATGCGCTGCGCATCCGCGACACCGCTTCGGCGGCGCCGGCAGCGTTTCCGGGGATCGAGTATTTTCCGGCGCAAGAGGATTGGCGGATCGTCGCCCAATGGGTGCCGTTCGAGGCGCCGCTGGAGATGGATGTCGACACCACCGGCAACATCCGCACCGGCGTGGCAGTGACGCACAAGGCGGTGTTCAGTCACGACGGCAAGACTTACGAGCTGATCGCCACGCATGGCACGCCGGAAGCGCCGCAGTTCGTGATCCGCGATCCGACCTCACGGGATTCGACCTACCCGGCGTCGCGCTTTCTCTATGGCGAAGAAGTCACCGAGACCAGCATCGTGCTCGACTTCAACAAGGCGATCAACCCGCCCTGCGCCTTCACCGAGTTCGCGGTGTGCCCGCTGCCGCCGCCGGAGAACGTGCTGCCGTTCCGCATCGAGGCAGGCGAGAAGCGGTTGGCGGAACTACACTGAAGCTCAGGCGGTCTGCAACTCGATCGGCAGAACTTCGCCGTGGGCATCGCGCATCTCGGCCAACGTGGTGCGATCGAGCACTTCGGCAATGGCGTTGCGGACATTGAGCATGGTGTGGCGGACCTGGCAGGTCGCCACATCGCAATCATCGCAGGCTTCGTAGCGGGTATGGCTGGCGCAGGGAATCGGCGCCAGCGGGCCATCGAGCACGCGGACGATCGAGCCGACCTTGATCTCCTCGGGCGGCCGGGCCAGACGATAACCGCCCCCCTTGCCCTTGCGGCTCTGGACCAGGCCGGCATTGCGCAGGTCGCCCAGGATGGCGTCGAGGAATTTCTTCGGGATCTTGTTGGACGCGGCAATGTCGGCCACCAGGGCCAGCTCACCGGGCGGGAACTGGGCGAGATGCACCAGCGCCTTGAGGCCGTATTTTCCCTTGGCAGTCAGCATGGCCGAAATTCTTCCCAGGCAGCTGAGGCGTCCGAGATATAAATTCCAGCGATTAGCTATACAAGTAGGGCGTTGCAGCACCGCGAAGCGCGGGCTCAGGACACCTGGCGCCGGCCGATGGGGAAATAGGCGAGCCCGGCATCCTCGACGATCGACGGCTCGTAGAGGTTGCGCCCATCGAAGATCGCCTTGCGCCCGAGACCGGCGGCAAGCGCGGCGAAGTCGGGGTTCCGGAACGCCTTCCATTCCGTGACGATCACCAGGGCATCGGCGCCCGCAACCGCCGCCATGGCGGATTGAACGAAGGCGACCCGCTCGATGCCGCCAGCGAGGTCGAGCGCCAGAACGCGCTTTGCCTCCTCCATCGCCACCGGATCGTAAGCCCGGATCGTCGCACCGCGGCGGAGCAACTCGGCGATCAGCACCCGGCTGGGCGCGTCGCGCATATCATCGGTGTTGGGCTTGAACGACAGCCCCCAGACGGCAAAGGTCAGACCGCTCAGATCGTCACCGAAGCGGGCGCGGATCTTGGCGCCGAGCACCTGCTTCTGCGCAGTGTTCGCCGCCTCGACGGCGGCGAGGATGCGCAACTCGCGCCCCTGCTCGGCCGCACTGTGGCGCAGCGCGCTGACATCCTTGGGAAAGCAACTGCCGCCATAGCCGGTGCCGGCATAGAGGAAGCTGTAGCCGATGCGCGGATCCGAGCCGATGCCGCGGCGGACCAGTTCGATATCGGCGCCGAGATCCTCGGCGAGGTTGGCCAGCTCGTTCATGAAGGAAATGCGCGTCGCCAGCATGGCGTTGGCTGCGTATTTGGTGAGCTCGGCCGAGCGGACGTCCATCACCATGGTGCGGTCGTGGTTGAGGGTGAACGGCGCGTAGAGCTGACGGATCAGTTCGAGGCCGCGTCGGCCGGCCGGCGTGCTGTCGGCACCGATGACAATGCGGTCGGGCCGGCTGAAGTCGGTGACCGCCGCGCCTTCCTTGAGGAATTCGGGGTTGGAGATGACGGTGAAGCCGGGCTGCCCGAGGCGCGCCCGTTCGTTCGGGTCGGCGGCGAAGCCGCGTTTCACCAGTTCGGCAGTGATGGCCTCGGCGACGCGCTCGCCGGTGCCGACCGGCACGGTGGACTTGTCGGCCACCACCTTGAAGCCGGTGAGATGGGCGCCGATGCTGCGCGCCACGGCGAGCACGTGCTTGAGATCGGCCGACCCGTTTTCATCGGGCGGCGTGCCGACAGCAATAAACAGCATCTCCGCATGCTCGACCGCGGCCGCATTGTCGGTGGTGAAGGCGAGCCGCCCGGCGGCGCGGCTGCCGGCGACGATCGGCTCGAGCCCCGGCTCATGGATCGGGACATGGCCGCTGTTGAGCAAAGCCACCTTGGCGGCATCGATATCGACGCAGACGACATTGTTTCCGGCGTCGGCGAGGCAGGCGCCGGTGACGAGACCGACATAGCCCGAGCCGAATATGGTGAGCTTCATTCATAACCCCCAGGAGATGCGTGCCGCCAGTATGCGCGACAATGGCGATAGCCACCAACTATTGCCGGCCGATGCAGCCTCAGGCCGGCGCGGTCAGGCACGGCCGAACTCGTCCTCGATGCGGATGATGTCGTCCTCGCCCAGATAGGAACCGGTCTGGACCTCGATCAGCTCGAGCAGGATCTTGCCGGGGTTGGCGAGGCGATGCACGCAACCGAGCGGCAGGTAGATGAACTCGTTTTCGGTGAGCATCGTCACCTTGCCGTCGATGGTCACCTCGGCGGTACCGCTGACCACCACCCAGTGCTCGGCCCGGTGGTGATGCTTCTGCAGGCTGAGCTTCTTGCCGGGCTTGACGAACAGGCGCTTCACCTGGAAGCGGTCGCCGTTGAGCACCGAGGAGTAGCCGCCCCAGGGACGGTAAGCGGTGCGGTGGATCTCGGTGAGGCCCTGGGTCGCGGGATCGGCCCGCAAGGCCTTGACCATCGGCCCAACCCGCTGCGCCTCCGACAGGCGGCCGACATAGATGGCATCTTCCGAGGCGATAATGGCGACATCCTCGAGCCCTTCGACGGCGATGTGCGCCCGCTCGGAAACGATCAGCGAGTTGCGGGTGTTGGAGAGGGTGGCGTTGCCGTTGCTGACGACGTTACCGGCGGCGTCCTTGCCCGACACCTTCCACACTGCATCCCAGGCGCCCAGATCCGACCAGGGGAAGGTCACCGGCACCAGCGCCACCTGCCCCGACTTTTCGAAGATGGCGTAGTCCACCGAGATATTGGGCGCGGTGCCGAAACCGGCTGCGTCGAGGCGGATGAAATCGAGATCGGCCTTGGCGGCGGAAACGGCTGCGGCCGCGGCGGCGAACGTCTCAGGCGCCAGCGCCTCGACCTCGCGGAGGAAGCTGGCGACGCCGAGCATGAAGGTGCCGGAATTCCAGTAGTAGCCGCCAGCCGCCAGCATGGTTTCGGCAGTATCGCGGTCGGGCTTTTCGACAAAGCGCGCCACGGCGCGAACGCCGTCGCCGAGCTCGGCGCCGGCTTCGATGTAGCCATAGCCGGTTTCGGGCGCGGTGGGGGTGATGCCGAAGGTGACGAGCCGGCCGGTCCGGGCAGCCGCGGCCGCGGTGTCGACGCTCCACCAGTAGTTGTCGTCGGCTTCGACGGCATGGTCGGAGGCGAGGACGTGGATCACCGCATTGTCGCCGAAGGCCCTCTGCACATAAAGCGCCGCCGCGGCGATGGCCGCCGCGGTGTTGCGGGCCACCGGTTCGAGCAGCACCGCCGATGTCGCGACCTCGGCTTCCTGCGCCTGCTCGGCGACGAGGAAGCGATACTCGGCATTGGTGACGATGACCGCCGGGTGGTAGCGCGAAGCATCGGCGACACGCCGCAGCGTCTGCTGATAGAGCGAGGTCGGGCCGGTCAATGGCAGGAACTGCTTGGGGCGGGCGGCACGCGACATCGGCCAGAGCCGGGTCCCCTGCCCGCCCGCAAGGATCACCGGCACGATCAGTTTGGCTTCAGTCATCGGTTCTAGGCCTCGGCGTAAGAGCCCGCATGCTTGCCGCGGCGAGATGCGAGGTGGTTGGTGGCTGATTCAGGAGGGTCAGGGGCGGCTCGCCATCGGCCCCGGCGTGAAGCGACAATGCCGTGGCGGTTCTGAGATTGTGCTGCGGCATGGTGGAGAACTGTACATGAACGCGATAGCATCCGTCAGCCCTGCCAGAAAGAGGCTATCGACGGCTCGTCCCGGCCATCCAGACTTGGCCGATGCGATCACGCGGGACGGAGCACCACCGGACGCCGGATGATGAGGCCGAGCAGCAGGCCGATACTGAACGCAACGAGACAGAGCGCCGTCCAGCCCAGGGCGGTGATGACATCGGCCTGCGCCGCGAGCGCGGCCGTCGCCGTGGTCACCAGCAACAGACCACCCACCACGATCCAACCGACCGTCGCGTAGTAGCCACCTGCGATCAAGCCTAGTCCGCCGGCAAGCAAGGCCACCAGCACGGTCGCGCCCATCAATGCACTCCTCATTGCAGCAAAAGCTCCGACATCGCGTGTTAGGCGTGCGTTACGCAAGCGTGCCGCCCGAGAATGCTCGACTGCTCAGCGAAGCGAGCGTGGCGCTCACTGGACCGCTTCGCCCAGGAGGCCTGTGGCGTCGGTGAGGATCTGGGCGTAATCGGCCGCGTCGAACTCGTAGGGCAACTCGAGGCGCAGCTCATCGGCCACTGCCACCACCGGGTCAGCAGCCAGTCGCTCGGCGATATCGGCCAGGGTGCCAACCAGGTCAGGCGCGAACATGGTGCGCTTCTCGCCATTGGGCTGCAAGGTGCGGGCATGGCGCGATTGGGCATAGGCCCGATAGCGCGCCCCAGTTGCCGGGCTGGCGCTGTCGAGCGGCACGATGACGCGACCCAGGGCGATGCGGCCGGAGGCGCCCCACGCCTGCGCGCGATAGGCCGCGATCTGGTTGAGTTGTGCGGTGACGAAATCGTCCGTCCCCTCCCCCGAGGTGACGTTGCCGAGCAGCAGGTTGAAGCGGTTCGCACCGGCCCACGCGGCCGACTTCAGCGAACCACCGCCATACCACAGACGATCAAGGAGATCGGGCACGCTCGGTTGCAGCCGGGGTACCGACTTGCCGCCGGGGATGGCGATCGGCTCTCCCAAGGGCTGCGACCGCAGCAACTCGACCAGTCGCTCGATGCGCCGGTGGGAGAAATCGAACGAGCGATAGTCGCCGTCGAATACCAGCGGGCCGAGCAGGTCGAGGTGCTGGGGCGGGCCGGCGCTGAGCCCGACATTCAACCGTCCGGCCGACAGGGCATCGGCCATGGCAATATCCTCGGCGAGCCGGAACGGGCTCTCGTAGCCGATCTGGATCACGGCGCTGCCAAGCTCGATGGTCCGGGTCCGCTGGCTGGCCGCAGCGAGAAACACCGCAGCCGACGAGATGCCGTGCTCGAGATGCCGCTGGCGCACCCAGGCGCCGCGATAGCCCAGCGCCTCCCCCAGCACGATCAGCTTGAGGGTTGCCTCGAGGCCGGCATGCGGGTCGCTCTCGGCATAATTGCCGGGAATGAGGAAGCTCAGCTTGCTGATGGTCATGGGAAAGTTTGCGTTGCGACACCGCGTGCCCCAGAGGAGGGCACGCGGCGCCGGTTACGTCCCGAGGAGGGGGACGATCGAGGGATCAGGCGGCTCAGGTCTTGGGCAGGCCCGGCGGGTTGGTGCGCGACTCCTGGAGCTGTTCGGCATCGAGGCCCCAACGCTTCAGCGCCTCGATATACTTGCCGTTGGCGATGAGCCCGTTGATCGCAGCGGTGAGCGCGTCAGCGAGGCCGGCCCCCTTCTTGGTGGCGACGGCGATTTCGGCGGTCAGCGGCCAGCCGCCGTTGACGATGCCGACGAGCCGGGTGTTGCCGCTGACCACGGCGCGGTAGGCGAGTTGGGCGTTCGGATTGAACTCGACATCGGCACGGCCCGACTGCAAGGCCAGCTGTGCCGCGGCGGTGTCGTCATAGTACTGGAACTCGGCGGCCGGCAGACCGGCGGCGACGTTCTGCTTGTCCCACTCGACGACGATCTTTTCCTGGTTGGTGCCGGCCCCGACAATCACCTTCAAGCCGGCGATATCCTTGGGATCCTTGATCTCGGTGATCTTGCTGTCGTTGGGCACGTAGAAGCCCAACACGTCGAGACGGTAGGACGAGAAGTCGAACTTCTCCTTGCGCGCTTCGGTGACGGTGACGTTGGAGATCACGGCGTCGAACTTGCCGAACTCGAGGCCAAGCGGCCAGTCGGGCCAGGCCACCGGCACCAGCACGAGCTTCAGGCCGAGGGCATCGGCGATGATCGAGGCAGTGTCCTCTTCAACGCCGACCGGCGTCGAGAGTCGGTGGCGTAGGTCGAAAGCGGCGGGTCACCGACGGTGAGCGCTACCGTGAGACTGCCCGGCGTCACCGGCTTGAAGTCGGGCGAGATCTTGGCGATCGCGTCGGGATTGGCTTCAGCCTTGGGGCGAGCAGCCTGTTCCGGGGTGAGGTCGAAACCACCTTCAGCGAAGGCGACGGTCGAGACGGAGAACAGCAGGCCGGCGGCGAGGAGGCCCGCGGCTGCCGTGCGGAGGAAAGTCATTTGAGACACCTGATGGGTCGAATTGGGTGCGAAGAGGCTGGGCGCACACACCCCGGGGGTGAGCGACGCTATGCGTCCGGCGCTTCGCACTTTCGCCGGCGGATAGGGGAATGTTGGGCTAGCTTAGTATTTCGGCAGGCCCGGCGGGTTGGTCTTGGCGGTCTCGACCGCCTCGGGCGACAGGTGCCAGCGCTCCAGCGTTTTGGCGTAGCTGCCGTCGGCGATCACCGCGTTCAGCGCCTCGGTCAGCACGGGGGCCAGGCCGCTGTCCTTGCGGGTGGTGATGCCGACCTCGGTGGTGTTGGGCCAGCCAGCGTTGACGGTGCCGACCTGGTGGATCGCGCCGGTCTTCAGTCCCTGGTAGGTGAAGATCGAGTTGACGTTGAAGATGGCATCGACGCGGCCCGACTGGATGGCCAGCAGCGCTGCCGGCGTGTCCTCGTAGTAGAGGATGTCGCTCGCCGCGAGACCCGCGGCGACGTTCTCCTTGCTCCACTCGTTGATGATGCGGTCCTGGATGGTGCCCGAGCTGGTCGCGATTTTGAGACCGGCAACGTCCTTGGGCTCCTTCAGCGAGGTGATCGGGCTGTCGGTCGTGACAAAGAAGCCGTGCAGGCCCTGCCGGTAGGTAGAGAAATCGAACTTGAGCTTCCGCTCCTCGGTGACGCCGACATTGCTGATCACCGCGTCATACTTGCCCGAGGTGAGGCCGAGCGGCCAATCGGCCCAGGCGACCGGCACGAGGTTCAGCTTCAGCCCCAGCTTGTCTGCGACCAAGGAGGCGATATCGGGGTCGGCGCCGACCACTGTCGCGGCATCGGTGGCGTAGGTGCCGAGCGGCGGTTCACCGGCGGCGGCAACCGCCACGGTGAAGCTGCCGGGTACCACCCACTTGAAGTCGGCCGGGAGCTTGGCCGCGAGCGCCGGGTCGGCCTCGACATGGATGCGGCCGGGCTGTTCGGGGCTCAGGTCGAAGATGTCTTCAGCGGCATAGGCTCCGCCGAGGCCGGCGGCGGCGAGGCCACTGGCAAACACTAGAGTGCGAAGGCGCATTTCAGGAAACCTCGTGAGGTATCAGAGGACCTTGGCCAGGAATTCGGCCGTCCGGTGGTGTGAAGGGGAGTTGAAGATGCGCTCGGGGGCGCCGGCTTCGACGATGCGACCGTTTTCCATGAAGACGATCTTGTCGGCGACTTCGCGAGCGAAGCCGATCTCGTGGGTGACGATCACCAGCGTCGTTCCGGATTCCGCCAGTTGCTTGATGGTGTCGAGCACTTCGCCCACCAGTTCGGGATCGAGCGCCGAGGTCGGCTCGTCGAACAGCAGCACTTTGGGTTTCAGCGCCAGGGCGCGGGCGATAGCAACGCGCTGCTGCTGGCCGCCCGAGAGGTGCCGGGGATAGGCCTCGACCTTGTCGGCGAGACCGACGCGATCGAGCAGGTCGAGCGCCTGGCCGACGGCCTTGCCATGCTCGAGCTTCTGCAGCGCGATGGGCGCCTCGATCAGGTTTTCGACGGCAGTGAGGTGCGGGAACAGGTTGAAGTTCTGGAACACCATGCCGATGCCGGCGCGGCGCTGCCGGATGGCGGGGTCCTTCAGCTCGTACAGCACGTTGTCGCGCTGCTCATAGGCGATGATCTCGCCATCGATAGAAACGAACCCGGCATCGGGCCGCTCGAGATGGTTGATGGTGCGCAGCAGCGTCGACTTGCCGGCGCCCGAGGGGCCGATGATGACGGTCACTTCGCCGGGCTCGACCGTGAGGCTCACATTGTCGAGCGCCTTGAAGTCGCCAAAGCTCTTGGTGACGCGGCGGATATCGATGCGGCCGACATCGTGGCTATGACGATCAAAGGCGGCGAGCGGGGCGCGATGCGTCGCCGGTGCGGCACGGACGGCGGCGATGGCCCGAGCGGTACGGCCGGGTCCAAGGAAGCGGCCGAGCAGCGGCGCCTGTACCTCACGGGTGGCGCCCTTGGCGAAGTAGCGCTCGATGCCGAACTGGATGAGCGACAACACGCTCATGATGACCAGGTACCAGACCGTCGCGACCATCAGCAGCGGGATGACCTCGAGGTTCCGCTTGTAGATCACCTGCACGGTGTAAAAGAGCTCGGGCAGCGCCAGCACGTAGACGATCGAGGTGGCCTTGGCGAGGCCGATGATCTCGTTGAAGCCCGAGGGGATGATGGCGCGCATGGCCTGCGGCAGGACGATGCGCAGCGACTGGTGGCGCCAGGAGAGGCCGAGCGCCGCCGCGGCTTCCTGCTGGCCCTGGTCGATCGACAGGATGCCGCCGCGGATGATTTCGGCCGAGAACGCCGCCTGGTTGAGGCTGAGGCCGATCACCGCCACGGCAAAGACGCTGAGCACCGAAGTGGTGCCGTACTGGGCGAACAGGATGTCGGTGAACGGGATGCCGATATCGACGGTCGGATAGAGGTAGCCGATATTGTTGAGCACCAGCAGCAGAACGATCAGCGGGATCGAGCGCAGCAGCCAGATATAGGCCCAGGAAAGGCCGGACAGGAGTTTTGACTTCGATACCCGGGCGAAGGCCAGGAGGCCGCCGATGAAGAAGCCGAGCAGGCTCGCCAGCAGGGTGAGCCAGAGGGTGGCCGAGGCCGACCAGCACTGCCCCATCGAAGAAGTACTGACTGAACACCGCCCAGCCCCAGCGCTCGTTGGTGAGCACCGAATGGAGGGTGACGAGGATCAGCAGCCCCGCCGCCACGGTTCCAGCAACGCGCCAAGGATGCCGCGCCGGCACGACACGATAGCCACCGGGATCTGCGGGGGCGCGCGCCAGGTCGAGATCGACACTCGCAGAACTTGTATCGGTCGTAGCCATCAAGGTGCCTTCATGTTTCCTGGGGCTCGGGCCCACATCATTGTTAGTCTATCAAAATAGTAGACTTTAGTGCCGCGAGGTCAAAGCATCGGCGTCTGTTGTTGGCGCGCCGGTGAGTTTGTTTGCCTTCGAGAACCGGGTGCCGTGGGCTATCTGTGCTCGGCAAGTTGGCGTTCGCGCGCCGCCTTCCAGCCGCCCTCCGGCGGGGTCACCAGCGTCGGGACGTAACCGGGAGGCGGATTGACGAGGAATTTTTCGAACGGCAGGGCGCCGTAGATCTCGGGATCGGCAGCGACGTCGAAGAGCGGGGTATAGCCGAGGTGGATGTAGAGGTCTCGCGCCTCCGGCTGGCGGAAGCCGGTGGTGAGGTAAAGGCGCGAATAGCCCTGCCGGAAGGCCTGCTGCTCGAGCTCGGCCACCACCCGGCGGGCCAGCCCCTGGCGGCGATGGTTCGCATCGGTCCAGATGCGTTTCAGTTCCGCCGTCTCGGCATCGAAGCGCTTGAAGGCGCCGCCGGCGATGGGGAAGCCATCACGCAGCAACAGCAGGAAATTGCCCTCGGGCGGCGCGAACAGCGCAGCCGGGTAGCGGTTCATCTCCTTGTCGGCGGTTTCGCCGAAATAGGCACCGTAGCGCCGGTCGTATTCGGCGGTCAGTTGGGCGACCAGCGGTTCGGCCAGCGGATGGTCGGGGGTGGTGTAGTAGAAATATTCGCTCATGCCGCGGCCGCCTCCTCGTTGGCGCTGAGGTAATCTTCGACCAGCGCCACCCAGTAGCGGGCGGCGACGCCGAGGATTGCGTCGTTGAAATCGTAATTGGGGCTGTGGAGGTCGGCGCTGGGGCCATTGCCGACGAACAGGTAGGCGCCCGGCCGCTGCTCCAGGAGGAAGGCAAAGTCTTCGCTGGCAGTGATCGGCGGCAGCGTGCCGACGCTCGCCTCCCCCAGTTGCCGCTGCGCCACCCGCCGCGCCAAGGCGTTCTCGGCAGCGTAATTCACCAGCACCGGGTAGCCGCGCGGCGCGGTGACCCGGGCGGTGGCGCCGAAACTCTGGGCATGCGCTTCGGCCAGCGTCTTGATCCGGGTTTTGAGGGCTTCCCGCACCGCCGGAGAAAAGGCGCGAACCGTGAGCCGCAGTTCGACACTGTCGGGGATGACGTTCGGCACGTTGCCGCCATGGATCGCGCCCACGGTGACCACCGCCGCCTCAAGCGGGTCGGTGTTGCGCGAGACGATAGTCTGCAGCGCCATGATCAGCGATGCGGCAGCGACCACCGGATCCACCGTCTCGTGCGGCCGCGCGCCGTGCCCGCCCTTGCCGGTGATGGTGATGACGACCATGTCGACCGAGGCCATCGCCGGACCGTCGATGAAGCGGAATTCGCCGGCCGGCACGCCCGGCCAATTGTGCAGCCCGAACACCGCGTCGACCGGGAAGCGGTCGAACAACCCATCCTCGATCATCTTGCGGGCGCCGCCGCCATTCTCCTCGGCCGGCTGGAAGATCGGCCGAACCGTACCGGAGAAGTTGCGCGTCTCGGCAATCTGTTTGGCTGCCGCAAGCAGGATCGAGGTGTGTCCGTCGTGGCCGCAGGCGTGCATGACGCCCGGTATCTTGCTGGCGTATGCGACGCCGGTCGCCTCGGTGATGGGCAGCGCGTCCATATCGGCGCGGATGCCGATAGTGCGGCCACCCGGCCCCTGCCGAAGCGTGCCGACAACGCCGGTGCCGCCGATGCCAGTCGCGACCTCGTAGCCCCAACCCTCAAGGAGTTCGGCGACCAGTGCGCTGGTCTTTCTCTCCTCATAGGCCAGCTCCGGCTCGCTATGGAGCCGGTGCCTGATGGCAACGAACTCGGCAACATCAAAGGTCATTCGGCCGCTCCGGCCTTCGCCGCGGCGATGTCGGCGAAGCGGCTCACCGGGCGTGGCAGTTCGAGATGCTCGCGCAAGGTCGTGCCGATCAGCTCGCGCGAGTGGTAGCCGCGTCGTTCGAGGATCGGCAGCACCTCAGCCTCAAAATCGTTGAGGCCCTGGGTGATGACCTGGAAGCCGAGCACGAAGCCGTCGGCCGCCCCCTGCTCCACCCACTCGATCAGCTTGTCGGCGACGATGTCGGGCGTGCCGATGAAATCGTTGCGCGGCGTGGTGTTTTCGAGCGCCACCTCGCGCAGCGTCTGGTTCTTCTCCTTGGCGATGCGCTTGATCCGGTCGGTGCCCGAGCGGAACTGGTTCTTGCCCAGCTCGCCGAGTTCGGGGAACGGCGCATCGAGGTCGTATTGGGTGAAATCGTGGTGATCGAAGAAGCGGCCGATATAGCGCAGCGCCTCGGTGACGCTGACGAGGTCGCGGATCTCGCGGTACTTGCGCTCAGCCTCCTCCGTGGTCGATCCGACGATCGGCGAGATGCCCGGGAATATCTTGATGTCGTCTGAGCGGCGGCCATGCGCCACGGCGCTGGCCTTGAGCTTTTGCGTCAGCTCGCGGTTCTCGGGGATCGAAGCACCGTTGGCGAACACCGCGTCGGCGTGGCGACCGGCAAGCGCGATGCCGTCGTCCGAGCCGCCGGCCTGGAACAGCACCGGCTGGCCCTGCGGCGAGCGCTCGAGGTTGAGCGGGCCTTCGACGCTGTGGAACTGCCCCTTGTAGTCGACCCGATGGAGCTTCGAAAAATCGACGTACTGGCCGGTCTCGCGGTTGCGAACGAAGGCATCGTCGTCCCAGCTGTCCCATAGGCCTTTGACCACATCGATGTGTTCACCGGCGATCTGGTAGCGCAGCGCATGCTCGGGGTGCTTGTCGCGGCTGTAGTTCCTGGCCGAACCCTCGAGCGGCGAGGTCACGGCGTTCCAGCCGCCACGTCCCTTGCTGATCGCGTCGACCGAGCCGAACTGCCGGGCCACGGTGAACGGGTCGGAATACGAAGTGGAGAGCGTACCGACGAGGCCGATCTTGTCGGTCACCGCGGCGAGCGCCGAGAGAATAGCGATCGGCTCGAAGCGGTTGAGGAAATGCGGGATCGAGACTTCGTTGATATAGAGCCCATCGGCAATGAAGGCGAAGGCAATGCCCGCCGCCTCGGCCTGCTTCGCCGTGCGCACGTAATAATCAAAGTTCACGCTGGCATCGGCCGGCACGCTCGGGTGCTTCAGGCGTTCATGTGCCCGCCGGGGCCCTGCAGCATGATGCCGAATGGAATGCGCTTGCTCATTTGGTGCTCCTTAGGCGGGAATGGCGACACGGCCGGCGGCAGCATGCGCCGCAGCCAGCAGCTCGACGGCTTCGAGCCGGCTGTCGCCCTGGTTGAAGAAATCGACGATGAATTCGGCGATGCCCAGTTCGCGGTGCAGCCGGTCGAGTTCGGCGAGCAGGTCACGCGGCGAGCCGGCAATCAGGCTCGGCACCGCGGGTTCGGTGCGGTAGTCGGTGACGCCGGCCTGGCGGGCAAACTCCCTGGCCTGCTCCTCGCTGCCGACAGTGACGCTCTGGCGCCCCGCAACGTGCAGCTTCAGCGGCCGGAACCGCTCGCCCTGCGCAGCGGCCTCGCGTCCATCGCGCGACAGGATCGCCGCCACCGCGACCACCGGCGGACGGCCGGTGAGCTGGCGGTAGCGCTCGACCGAGGCGGCGAGCAGCGCTTCGTCGCCATTGAGGTGGCGGGCGAAAACGAAACCCCAGCCCTGCCCGGCCGCCAACTCGCCGCTGTCGACGCTGGCGCCACGCAGGAAGCGTTCGGGTGCAGTTACCGGTGACGGCGTGGCCTTGGCGCGGTCGGTGCCCTGCGTGCCATCGAGGAAGGTGGTGAGGTCGGTGAGTAAGCCGTTGAAATCGAGCTCCCTGCCCGCCTCCCGCTCGCTCTGCAGCGCGATGGTGGAGAACGGCAGGCCGCCGGGGGCCTTGCCGACGCCGAGATCGACGCGGCCCGGCGCGATCGACGCCAGGGTATTGAAGCTCTCAGCCACCTTGTAGGGGCTATAATGCTGCAGCATGACGCCGCCCGAGCCGACACGGATATGCCGCGTGCCGGCGAGCAGCCATGAGATCACCAGTTCCGGTGCGGAACTGGCGAGGTCGGCGGTATCGTGATGCTCGGCCACCCAGAAGCGGTGGAAGCCCAGCCGTTCGGCGGCCTGGGCCAGAGCAAGGGTGCGCTGCAGCGCGTCGTGGGCGGTTTCACCCTTGGCGATCGGGCTCTTGTCGAGCAGGCTCAGCTTATAGGTCATGGCCGGTGCCTCACGGGTGGATGACGGGGAGGCCATGACGCTCGGCGAGCGTCGCGAGGATCGCCGTGGCGCCGGCAGCGAAGGCGTGGCCATTGGCGATGCCGGTGGCAGACGGGCTGGTCTCGCCTGCCGGCAGCACCAGCACCGGCAGCGCCTGGTTGGCCTCGCCGATGACCGCAATCACCGCCTGCCGCGGACGCGGGAAAGCGATGCGCTCGACCCGGAGTTTGTCACGCACCTCGGGATGGTGGCCCAGCACGCCTTCGACCAGGGCGCCGTGCCGGCAGAAGAAGGTCTGCCCCGGATAGGCGGCATCCTCGAAGCTGGGCTCGAGCAGATAGAGCGTGGCCTTGTCGCGTGCCGGCACGATGATCTCCATTAGTCTATTAATTCTATGGACAATAGAGATATATGTTCGCCAAGGCGAGGCGCTGGAGGCATAGAACTTTGCCTTCTGGGAGCGCGGCGGGAAAAACTATGTTCTTGGTGGCAGTGGACGCGCCGAACGGCTTTCCCTCTCCTTAGCGACAGAGACACGAGGCAGGGCATGCAGCAGCACATAGCAATCATCGGCGGCGGAATCGGCGGGCTGTCGCTCGCCTGGGCACTGCACAAGCGCGGCGCCCGCGTGTCGCTCCATGAGCAGGGACCGATCCCTAACCCGGTCAGCTCGTCGTTCGACGAGCACCGGATCACCCGGCACACCTATGGTGGGCTCAGTGGCTATGGCGCCCTGATGCCACACGCCTTCCGCACCTATGAGGAGCTGTGGCGCGATCTCGGGGAGACGCACTACCTGCCGACCAACCTCGTCTATGTCGGCCGGCGGGCTTCGGACTGGTACGAGGCGACAGCGGGCGAACTCGACGCGATGCGCATTGCCCACCGGCCCCTCGAGAGGAGCGAGATCGCCGCACGGCTACCCATGTTGCAGCCGGACGGCATTGTCGAGGCGTTCGAGGCCGAGGGCGCCGGCATGCTGTTCGCGAGCCGCATCGTCACGGCGCTGGCAAAGTGGCTCGGCGAGGCCGGGGTAGCGCTGCATCCCCATAGCCGAGTGAGCGACGTCGACACCGAACGCGGCAGCTTCGTTGTAGACGGCGAACGCCGCTCAGCCGATGCGGTGGTCATCGCGGCTGGCGCCTGGCTGCCGCAGATCTATCCCGGCGCAAAGCCTCGCCTCACTCCATCCCGGCAGGTGATGCTCTACCTACGGCCACCCGCAGACCTGGCAGCGGCCTGGGCGGCAGCGCCGGTGCTGGTCGACCAGGGCATCACGCATGGCGCCTATATCCTGCCGCCGCGCGGCGGCACACGGCTGAAGATCGGCGATCATGTTTTCACAAAGCGCGGCGACGGCTCGGACGATCGCATTGCGACAGCAGAAGACGTGGCGGGGGTGACCACCGCGGCCAGCGAGATCTTCGCCGGCTTCGAGCGCTACGAGCTGCTCGAAGCCAAGGTCTGCTACTACACCGTCACCGACGACGAGCGCTTCGTGGTCGAGCCGACCGGCGCCAAGGGCTGGCTGCTCAGCGCCTGCTCCGGCCACGGCTTCAAGCTCGGCCCACTGATTGCCTCCGGACTGGCGGATGCCATCACTGGCAGCCGGGACGCGGCAGAGGTGACCGCCTGGGCTGCGGGCAAGACCTAGTCCCCAATCACCATCGCGTCGCTCTCGCCCGGCATCAGCTCCATCGGCCACACCCGGTGTACGATGCCCTGTGGGTAGATGTCGGCATAGGGTGGCATCGAGGCGAGGAGCGACTCGCCCAGCGCAATGCCGAGGTCGCGCAGCGAGATGCGGAAACAGGTAAGCGAGGGCGACAGGAACTTGGCCACGAGGCTCTCGCGGAAACCGATGATCGCCATGTCTCGGCCCGGCACCAGGCCGGCTTCGTTGAGGCCGCGATAGAGCCCCAGCGCCAGCAGTTCATAGACCAGCACCACCGCGGTGGGCCGGTCCTCCATGGCGAGCAGGTCGTGCGCCAGCTGGTAACCGCCCTGCTCCGACGATGCGACGCGCAGCACCAGTTTGGGGTCGAACGCGATGCCGTGCCGCCGCAGCGCCGCCTTGTAGCCGTCGAGATAGACGAAGCTCAGGTTGATGTCGTTGCTCGGCGCCCCCACCGCGATGCGCCGGTGCCCCTTGGCGACGAGGCGATCGATCGAGCGATTGGCAACGCCCTCGAAGTCGAGATCGAGCCAGGGGTGCGGCCCTTGCGTGCCGGAGCGGCCCAGCGCAATGAACGGGATGCGGGCTTTGTTCAGTAGCTCGATGCGCTGGTCCCGGCGATGCGTGGCGGAAATGATCATGGCGTCGACGATGCGGCGCGTCACCATGCGCTGCACATAGGCGGTGGGATCCTCATCGGTCGAGCACGGCAGCACCACGAGGTCGAGATGATGGCGGCTCAGCACGTTCTGCACACCATCGAACACCCCGAAAAAGAAGTTGTCGGAGTTGCCGGCGATGCCGCCACCGGATTCGATCATGAAACCGACAGCGTTGGTGGTGCCCTGGCGGAGGCTCCTGCCCGACTGATTGGGCACGTAGCCGAACTCGGCTGCAGCCTCGAGCACGCGCTTGCGGGTCTCCTCATTCACATCGGGGCGGCCGTTCAGGGCGCGCGAAACGGTGCCGATCGAAATGTTCAGCTGCTCCGCCAGCTGCTTGATTCCCTTCATGTTTCCCCATTTTCTCCCCAGCCCCGAGCACCGCCGGAAACGTTTACGAAAGTCTATTGACACGTAAGCGACGCCGAATATAGCGTCGTAAACGTTTACGGAAGACAGTCGGCGAGAACGCGACAACGCGCCGTCGGCATCCCGTTGGGAGGATCAACTTGCCATATCGTGCCGTTCTGGCCGGGTGCGGAGCTATGTCCAGAGGTTGGCTCAAGGCGATTGCCGAGACGCCTGATCTCAGCGACCGCATCAGCATCGTCGGGCTCAACGACATCAACGCCGATGCGGCCCACCGGCTGGCGACGGAGTTTGGCCTCAGCCGCGCGGCGGTCGAGCCCGACCTCGCGGCGCTGCTTGCCGGAACCAAGCCCGATCTGGTGTTCGATGTGGTGATCCCCGGGGCCCGCCACGACGTCGTCGCCACCGCCCTGCGGCACGGCTGCCATGTGCTGTCGGAAAAGCCGATGGCAACGAGCCTTGCCGATGCCCAGGACCTCGTGGCGCTCGCCGCCGAAGTGGGCAAGATCCACGCCATCGTCCAGAACCGCCGGTTCAACGAGGGGGTTCGCCGGCTCCGCGCGACGATCGAAAGCGGCGCGCTCGGTACGCTCAACGCCGTGCATTGCGACTTCTTCGTCGGCGCGCATTTCGGCGGTTTTCGCGAGCAGATGGAGCACGTGCTGCTGGTCGACATGGCGATCCATACGCTGGATGCCGCCCGCTACATCTCGGGCAAGCACCCCTTGGCGGTCTACTGCCACGAGGCCAACCCGAAAAGCTCATGGTACGCACACGGCTCGGTTGCCAATGCCATCTTCGAGTTCTCCGACGATGTGCTGTTCACCTATCGCGGCTCGTGGAGCGCCGAGGGCGCCAATACCAGCTGGGACGCGGCGTGGCGGATCGTCGGCTCGAAGGGCACCGTGCTGTGGGACGGCGCCGACCGGTTCGAGGCCAATATCGTAGCCGGCAGCGACGGCTTCTTCCGCCCGCTCGCCCCCCTCGCCGTGGCGGCCCCGGCTGATGCCGACGAGACGCATGGCCATGCCAGCGTCATCACCAATTTCATCGACGCGATCGCTGCCGGCCGGGCGCCGGAGACGGTGAGCTCGGACAACATCATCAGCCTCGCCATGGTGTTCGCCGCCATCGAGAGCGCCCGGACGCGCCAGCGCGTCGCCATTGCAGCTTGAGGACTCCCAGATTGACCGACCCCGCCAAGGCCATCCGCATCGGCACCATGATTTCCGCCACGGCGGGCAAGGCTGCCGAGAATATCGGCAACATCGCCGACCTCGGCTTCGAGAGTTTTGAGCCGTTCTTCTGGCAGACCACCAACGGGCAGGATCTGGGCGAACTCGGCAAGCGTTGCCTCGATGCCATCGGTAACCGCGACATCACCATTTCGACGCTCGGGATGTTCGGCAATCCGCTGGAAGCACAGGAGATGGATCGCCAGACGCTGGAGGGCTGGAAGGCCTGCATCGACAACGCCCATCATTTCGGCGCCACCACGGTGGCCGGGTTCACCGGCCGGGTGCGCGGCAAGCCGCTCACCGACAGCCTGCCGCAGTACAGGAAGGTCTGGTCGGAACTGAGCAAGCGCGCTGCCGACAAGGGTGTGCGGATCGCCTTCGAGAACTGCGCCATGGATGGCAACTGGCAGACCGGCGATTGGAACATCGCCCATAACCCGGATGCCTGGGAGCTGATGTTCAACGAGACGCCAGACGACAATATCGGGCTCGAGTGGGAGCCCTGCCACCAGCTCGTCTACCTGATCGACCCGCTGCCGCAGATCCGCAAATGGGCGCACAAGTTCTTCCACGTGCACGGCAAGGACGCGACCGTCCGCTGGGACGTGATCAAGGAGCACGGCATCTTCGGCAAGGAGAAGTTCGTGTTCATGCGCACGCCGGGATTCGGCGACAGCAACTGGACCGACATCATTTCCGAACTCCGCCTCGCCGGCTGGTCGGGCTCGATCGATATCGAAGGCTGGCACGACCCGGTCTATCGCAACGAGCTCGAAATGACCGGCCAGGTCCGGGCGCTCAACTATCTCAAGCACAGCCGCGGCGGCGACTACATCGCCATCGCGGGGTAGGCGCGCTTTCAGGAAAAGTTACAGACTTTCCGGTTCGAAGGCGTGACAGATCAATGACTTGGAGCATTTCTGCGTTTCTACGAAACACTGAAGTGATCTAGGCGGCTCGGTGGGCAGGGAGGCCCGCCGACACTTCATCGGCATTTTTGCCATTCATGGGAGGAAGACATGAAACTGACCAAACGTTCGCTGCTGGCGGGGATCGCGCTCGGGGTTTTCGCCCTTGCTACCCCTGCCCTCGCCGAGCCGGTAACGCTCAAGGTCTGGTCGATCGATGGGGCAAACCAGCCCGGCGTCGCCGACACACTCAGCAAGGAGTTCGACGAGAAGAACGACGACATCGTCGTCGAGTATCGGGTGATCCCGTTCGACGATCTGGTGCAGGAGTCGCTGCGCGCCTTCGCCACCGGCCAGGCGCCCGACATAGTGTCGTTCGACAACCCCGATTTCGCGATGTTCTCGTCGCGTGGCGCGATGCTCGACATCACTGACCGGGTGAAGGCGTCCTCGGTGATCAAGACCGACGCCTATTTCGCCGGGCCGCTGAACTCGGTCACCTGGGATGGCAAGCTCTTCGGCCTGCCCAAATACACCGACACGATCGGGCTGTTCTACAACAAGGACCTGTTCAAGAAAGCCGGCCTCGATCCCGAGAACCCGCCCAAGACCTGGGATGAATTGCTCGATGCGGCCCGCAAGCTGAACGATCCGGCCAACAACGTCTACGGCATCACCTTCTCGGCCCGCGGCAACGAGGAAGGGACGTTCCAGTTCCTGCCCTGGATACAGATGAGCGGTGGCTCGTACACCCAGGTGAACGGCCCCGGCGCGATCAAGGCGCTCGAGTTGTGGAAGACCATGGTCGACGAGAAGCTCGCCAGCCAGGACGTGCTGAGCCAGGGCCAATGGGACTCGACCGGCACGTTCAATGCCGGCAACGCGGCCATGGCCATTTCCGGTCCGTGGGAACTGAACCGCATGTCGACCGACGCCAAGTTCGACTGGGGCGTGGCGCTGCTGCCGACCGAAACGACCGATGGCGCCCGCTCGTCGGCGCTGGGTGGCTTCAACTGGGGTATCTTCTCCACGACCAAGTATCCCGATGAAGCGTTCCGCCTGCTCGAGTACTATGTGAGCCAGGAGAACCGCTTCTTCCCCGAGTTCTCGGTGCTGCCGGCCCGCGGCGACATCGCCCTGCCCGATACCGGCGTGCCGCTGAAGGACGCAGCGCTCAAGGTGTTCCAGGAGCAGCTGAAATACGCGCAGCCGCGCGGGCCGCATCCGGATTGGCAGAAGATTTCCAAGGCCATCTATGACGCCATGCAGGCGGCATTGACCGGCCAGAAATCCGCCAAGGATGCGCTCGACCAGGCCCAGACGACGATCACCAGCATCGTCGGCGGCTAACCCTTCCTCCCCGCCTGGCCCGGCCGGTCCCATGTCCGGCCGGGCATTTTTTCAGTGCCTCGAGAGGAAGTCGGATGGCAAAGGTGTTGCAGAGCCTGCGCGACGGCGTGGGTTTCGATATCGTTCTGGTGGGCGCGGCGATGCTGTTTCTCCTGGCGCTCGCCGGCCTGCCGCTGGTCTACAACGTGCTGATGAGTTTCCAGCAGGTGGATATGTTCACCCTGGGGACGCTGGTGCGGCCGTTCGCGGGCTTTTCAAACTACGTCGCCGTGGTCACCCAGCCCGAGTTCTGGCTGGTGGCGAAAAACACCCTGTTCTTCGTCGCCGGCTCGATGCTCGGCCAGTTCGTGCTCGGCTTCGCGCTGGCGCTGTTCTTTGCGCAGAAATTTCCGGGGGCCGCCACCATCCGCGGCCTGTTCCTCGTCTCCTGGGTGATGCCCGGGCTGGTGGTCGGCGCGATCTGGAGCTGGATCCTCGCCGGCGATTTCGGCGTCCTCAACGCCATCCTCAAAAACTTCGGCATCATCGATGCCAACATCTTCTGGAAGTCGTCGCCCGATTGGTCGCTATGGGCAGTGATCATCGCCAATATCTGGCTTGGCCTCGCGTTCAACATGCTGCTGCTTTCGGTCGGCCTCGCCGCCATCCCCAGGGATCTCTACGAGGCGGCCGAACTCGACGGCGCCAATGCGCTGCAGCGCTTCTGGACCATCACCCTGCCGATGATGCGGCCGACCATCGGCGCCGTGCTGTCGCTCGGCCTCATCGGCACGCTGCAGCAATTCGACCTGTTTCCGGCGATCACCGAGGGCGGCCCGGCCAACTCCTCGACCGTGGCGCAATACTGGGCCTGGCAGATGAGCTTCAAACTCTACGATTTCGCCCGCGGCGCCACGGTTTCGGTGCTGATGCTGCTGATCGTCCTGGTCGCCTCGATCGTCTATGTCCGCTCGACCCGCCACGAGGTGCGCGGATGACCAGGCACTGGACCCAATGGCTGCTGCTGGCCCTCGCACTGGCGATGGCTGCGATCTACCTCTTCCCGCTCTACTGGATGTACGTCACCAGTCTGAAGACCGGCTCGGAGATTTTTGCCAACCCGCCGACCTTCTGGCCCAACGCTGCCGATTTCAGCGTCTATCCTGCGGTGTGGGAGCGGCGGACCATGGCGACGTTCCTGATGAACTCGACGATCATCGCCTCCGGGGTGACCGCCATCACGGTGATCCTCGGTACCGGCTGCGCCTATGTGCTGGCGCGCTATCGCAATATCTGGATCGATATCGGGCTGTTCTCGATCCTGATGCTGCAGGTGCTGCCCGCCTCGCTGATGATCACCCCGCTATTCGTCGGCTTCAACCAGATCGGGCTGTTGTCACTGCCGCGGACCGCCGTGGTGCTCGCCGCGGCGGCCAAGGCCATGCCGTTCTTCGTGGTGCTGGTGCGCGCGACCTTCATGTCGGTGCCACGCGAACTCGAGGAGGCGGCGCTGGTCGATGGCAATTCGCGCTTCGGGGCGTTTTTCACCATCGTCCTGCCGCTGGCGCGCAACGGTATCCTCGTCTGCGCCATCCTCACCTTCATGTCGGCGTTCGGCGAGTTCATCTACTCGAAGTCGATCATCCAGGACACCAACCTGCAGCCGGCCAGCGTCGGCCTCTCCGGCTTCGTCGGGCCCAACGCCCGCGACTGGAACGGGATCATGGCGTTCGCTGCGATCTACGTGACGCCGATCCTCGCCGTGTTCGTCCTGCTTCAGCGCCGCATCGTCGCCGGCCTCACCTCGGGAGCCCTCAAATGACCGCCCAGATCGAGATGCAAGGCATCGACAAGCACTATGGCGCCTTCCACGCGCTGAAGGGGATCGACCTCAGTATCGAGAAGGGCGCGTTCGTGGCGCTGGTCGGGCCGTCCGGCTGTGGCAAATCCACCCTGCTCCGCTCCATCGCCGGGCTCGAGAGCATCAGCAGCGGCACGTTGCGGATCGCCGGCGAGACGATGACCGGCGTGCCGCCGCGCAAGCGTGACGTCGCCATGGTGTTCCAATCCTACGCGCTCTATCCGCATATGAGCGTCGAGGACAACCTGACCTATTCGCTGCGCCTGCGCGGCGCGAAGAAGAGCGAAGCGCACGGCAAAGCCGAGGAGGTGGCCGGCACGACCGGGCTTTCGGCCCTCCTCGGCCGCTTCCCGCGGCAGCTCTCGGGCGGCCAGCGCCAGCGCGTCGCCATGGGCCGGGCGATCATCCGGCACCCCAAGGCGTTCCTGTTCGACGAGCCGCTCAGCAACCTCGATGCCGCGTTGCGGGTGCAGATGCGCAAGGAAATCCGGGCCCTGCACGACCGGCTCGGCGCCACCTCGGTGTATGTGACGCACGACCAGATCGAGGCGATGACCATGGCCGACCACGTGGTGGTGATGCGCGACGGGGTGATCGAGCAGCAAGGCGCGCCGCTCGAGCTCTACGATCGGCCGGCCAACCGTTTCGTCGCCGGCTTCATCGGGTCGCCGGCAATGAATTTCCTCGAGGCCAGCGTCGGCTCCGATGGCCGTTCGGTGGCGCTGGCGGCACTCGGCGGGCAGAGCGTCGCCATCGCGCAGTCGCTGCAGCCGGGGCTGAAGCTGGTCGCCGGTCTCCGGCCCGAACACCTGAGCGTCGAGGACGGCACGACCGGCATCAGGATCACCGCCGGGGCGATGAAGTCGACCGGCTCGATGACCTATGTCTCATCGGCCAATGACGAACTGACGCTGGTACAGACGCGCCGCTCGGCGCTGAAGCCGGGCGATACGCTGAACCTCGCCATCGACCCGGCGCTGGTGCACCTGTTCGACGTGGCAACGGGTAAACGGCTTTAGGCGCCGGCGTCGAGATGGCCGCGGAGGTGGGAGATATCGTAGCCGGCGCCCGCGGCCTTGCCGATGATGTCGGCGGCTGCACCGCGGCCAGCCTGGCTGAGGGCCCATAGCGTGGTCGAGCGGGTGCCGGAGCGGCAATAGGCCAATATCGGCCCCTCGACGCTGTCGAGCGCCTCACGGGTCGCCGCGATCAGCTCGTCGCGAACTCCGTCGCGACCCAGCGGAATGGCGAAATAGCCGAGGCCCGCGTGGGCCGCCGCGGCGGCGATTGCCGCGCCCGACGGCTGCGTCGGGTCCTCGCCATCCGGACGATTGTTGATGATGGCGACAAAGCCGGCCGCCTTGATGCCGGCGATGTCGTCGACGCCGATCTGCGGCGAGACGCTGATGCGCTCGTCGATACGCTTGATATCCACCGATGACTTCGAGTTGAGTGTAACCGCCCTGCCCCGGCCTCAGGCCGAGGTCAGCACGCGATCGAGGTTCGAGATGTGCCGGTACGCGCCGTGCCAATAGAGCAGCGGCTCCGCCGTTTCACGGGTGCGGATGGCGCGAACCCGGCCGATCAGAATGGCGTGCGAGTGGCGTTCGATCGCCTCGTCGAGTTCGCAATCGATCACCGTCAGCGCATCGGAGAGCCCTAGCGCACCGGTGACCAGTTCCTGCCAGACGGCGCCCTCGTAGCGCGCGACGCCTTTGACGCCGCCGCGACCGGAGAAACGGTCGGCGACATGCAACTGGTCATGCGCCAGCACGTTGATGCAAAAGCCCTGCAGTTCCTGCACCACCGGCCATGACGACGACGTGCGGTTGAGGCAGACGATCATCGCCGGCGGATCCATCGAGAAGGACGAAACCGAGGTGGCGGTGAAGCCGGTGCGCTGCTCACCGCGCCCGGTGGTGATGACGCTCACCGCCCCCGCCAGGTGACGCATCGCGCGCTTGAATGCAGCCGGGTCGGCGGGCGCATCCTGCGGGGCCGCGGCGGCCACGTTGGGATCGAGCAAAGTCATCACGCAACTCCGTGGGTCAGATGATAGCGACGAGGCGCAGCCGAACGGGAGCCACGATCGCGCCGCGGCCACGGCGATGTGGCGGGCTGCTGCGGCGGTGTGAGGGTGATGTTCGACATGGGCGAATTGCACCACGACAGGCCGCCTCGGCGCGAGAGCAGCCGTTGCTAATCTCGGCAGCCGCTTACAAATTGTGCCGCGCGAGCGGGGTGGATTGAGAACGCCATGCTATTTTGGAATTTAGTCCATAATTTTAGTGGACTATATGAGATGGCTTGCGAGCCGAGGGGTCGGCGCAGGTCTGCGCCGCAGCGGGCGTCTATCAGTTCTGCACGTACTGCTTCTTCGGCTGACGATCCTGCTCCGCGTACAGGCGCTGGAAGTAGCCGCGAAGTCCGGGATGCAGCTCCCGGCATCGACGCAGCAGCATCCCGGTGGCAAGCGGCGCGGTGCTGACAACCACCGTTACGACGAGCGCCTCACCCCGGTTGGGCGTGGCCTCGAGCTCGCCCAGATCCTTCATCCACAGCTCGGCGGCGGCGGTGCTGGTGTAGACCCATCCCAGATAGCCGACCAACCGATCGTCGGGGGTGAACACCGCGACGTGGTTGCCGCTCTTCAGTTGAGCCCGGATGATCGCGCTGGCCTGATCGAGGCGGAAGCCGGCGAACGGAGCGTAGCGCGTAAGCAGATCCAGCACGGCTCCATACGCGGCGTAGGTTGGGCCAAGTGGCTGAATGCGCAAGTGGTGCGGCGCTTTCTCGGCACCCTGCGGCTGGTGGGCATAGCTGCCGGAACGCTGTGTCGCTAGCTCGTCTCGCACCCTCAATCCTCGCGGAATGTATGCATCACCTGATCGAGCAACGGCTTCATCAGGTAGCTGAGCACGGTGCGGTTGCCGGTTTCGATGAAGGCCTCCGCCGGCATGCCGGGGACCAGCCGCGTGCCTTCGGGCAAACGCGCCAACTGCGCGTCCTCGACCCCGATCCGCACGGTGTAGAATGAGGCGCCGGTGGTCGGGTCCACCGAGGTCGCCGGCGAGATCGCCCGGACGAATGCCGTCAGCTCCGGAACAGTTCGGGTGTCGAGGCTCGACAGCTGGAGCACCACCTCCTGCCGTTCCGCCACCTTGTCGACATCCATCGGGCTGACCCGCGCGTCGACGACGATGCCGGGATTATCAGGCACGATCAGCATCAGCGTCTCACCGGCGGAAACCACGCCGCCCACCGTCTGTACTTTCGAACTCGTGGATCATGCCCGGCTGCGGGGCCCGCAGTTCGAGCCGCTGCAACCGGTCCTGGGCGGCGATCTTCTGCTGCAGCAGTTCGGCTATGCCGACATTGACCTGCTGCAGCTCTTCCAGCACCTGGGCCTGGAACGCGTCCCCCAGTTGCGCGCTGGCGATCTGGCGCTCAGCGATCGAGGCTCTCGCCGCGGCGACATCGGTGTCGATCCGTCCAATCTCGCCCTCGATGCCGGCGCGCTGGGTCTTGTTGGCATTGGTCCGGCCGACACTGGTCAGCCCGTCATCGAGCAATTCGTCGAGCCCGCGCCACTCCTCCTCGAGCACGCCCAACTGCGTGCTGAGTGCGTCGCGCTGCGCCTTGAGGCCGGCGATCTGCTGCGTCAGCTGCTCACCCTGCTCCTCGAGCCCGGCCTGCTGGCCCTCCAGCGAGAGCGCCCGCGACTGCTTCAAGCGCTGCTGCTCGGCATAGACCGTTGCAAACTCCGGGCCGGGCTGCCAGCCGGGCGCCGATGGTTGCTGCATCGTCGCCGCGTTGCTGCCCTCGGCCACGAGGCGGGCGCGCCGGGCCAGCATATCGTCGAGCTGCGCCACAATGACCGCCAGCGAGGCCTCGACCGAGGTGCCGTCGAGCCGCAGCAGCAACTGCCCCTCTTGGACCAGTTGATCGTTCTGCACCAGGATCTCGGCAACGATGCCGCCCTCCTGGTGCTGGACCCGTTTGGTGCCGCCTTCGACCACCACGGTGCCACTGGCAACCACGGCGCCGGCGATCTCGGTCAACGAGGCCCAGAGGCCCAGCCCGCCGACCACCGCCACGGTCAGCCCGATGGCGAAGGTCGAGTGACGCCTGAGGCTGCTCCGCGCCTCGGCTTCGGCGGAATCACTGGACATTGGGCACCACCGCTATGTGGTTGGAGAAAGGATGCGCAGCCGCGGACCAGCCGTTTCCGCTGCCAAGTATGCGGCGCCACCGTTCGTGAACGACGTCGGAAAGCTCTCATGATCGAATGCGTACTGCTCGATCGCTTCCTGGTGCAAGATCAGGCCGTAGGAGGCAGCTCCGAGGAGTTGGCCGTTGAATATGATCCGATCATCCGCCCCGACGTTCACCAGAACGATGTCCGCCCCTGCCGCCTCCCTGAGCTTGTCGCCGTCAAGCAGCGCGGCAGTTTCATCGTCAAGACCGGCAATCGTGACCACGGCCACTGAAACGGCCCAATCACTGTCGATACTGAAAGTATCGGCTCCGGCCCCACCGACGACCACCTGTATTTGCCCACCAGCGAGATGGAAGATATCGGCCCCTTCGCCGCCCACGGCGAGGTCCCCTTCTCCCAGGGTGATGATGTCGGCGCCCGAACCACCGATCAATACGTCTGAACCATTGCCGCCATCCAGCGTGTCTGCCCCGTCGGAACCGATAAGGATGTCGTCACCCCCTCCGCCGTTTATCGTGTCGCCGGGAGAAACTCCGCCTGCTGATGCGGAGCCACCAAAAATCAGATCTGCTCCATCTGATCCGGTAATCTGATCGGCACCAGAGGTGCCCACGAAAGCTGTCATTTCGTCCGGGTCTGAAGCATCAATCTGCCCAATAAAGCTGGACCCGGCAGCGAACTGGTACTTTACGACGGTAATATTCACTGGGTAGGTGTCGCCGGTCACCTCCCCTCCATCGCCTGCTCCAGCAAGTTATTGAACAACTCGCGTTGAGCGGCATCGCTCCCCTGCGTGCCAAAAGACCACGTCTCGGACGACAGATCGACGTTAAGCACCCCTGCGTCTTGGTCATACAGAAGGACACCTTCGTCGAAGCCCTCCGTGACACCGGCCAGGGCCAGGCCGGCGGAGTAAGACAAGGCAGTGAAGGCAAGCGCCTCGGCGCTGCCGACGCCGACCGCCTCGCCAAAATCATTCAGATCGTCAAACAGCCTGAGCAGTGCAACTCCACCGAGGCTGTCTGAATAGGCCAGCGTGGTGGACATATACTCGGCGATATCAGTGCCGAAGCTCGGCAGAGCGGCTCCGGCCGCGTAACCGGCGGCCTCGGCAACATCGGCGCTCAGCACCAGAGGTAGGACCGTGGATGCAACCGCGGTCCAGTATGTCTCGACGGCGTTCTCGTCGGCCCACTGCAGAATGGCCAACAGTGTTATGCTATGTGCAGCTATCGCATTGAGGATAGGGTTCTCGTTCAACGCCGCACCGTAGCTCGATAGGGCGTTGCCGTTCATCGAATCCAGCAAATCACGGCTGAATGCCAGGAGATCCGCATCGACGTGCGTTGCTGTAACGTCGGCGTAGCTCGGCGGGGTTGCCGGTGCTTCTCCGTAAATGAACTGCGCCCACGCAGCTTCAATTGCGTTCGGGAACTCGGCAGTGCCGGCGGCGTAGATCGCCTCAACGCTTGCCTCGAACGGCATGTGGTCAAACAGGTGGGCCTCCAAGCCCTTCACGGCGCCGACTGCGCCGGCAAGCCCTCCACCAAGTGAGTGGCCCGTAAGTACGATATCCATCGTTTCGTACTCCGCCATGGCCTCAATGGTAGAACTCAAAGGCGGCCTGCAGTTGAGGAGAGGCATAGCCGCCCCATGCGGTCGGGTATCCAGTGAGTGGGTCGATCAGCAGGTTGTCGGTGCCGCGGTACGCTATGACCACCGTATCTCCAGCTACGTAAGCCGTCGCCGCAAAGCCATCACTTTCTACCGAAGTGATAAGAGCGGCTCCTGCCGGGTAGGGCACGTCCTCGGCGGAGGTGGCAGGTCGCATATAACTATCTTTGGCAAAGAGCGCATAGTCATAGTCCGTCAGCGACATAACCGTTACTCCAACGTGAAATCTGGCCTGTAGTATTTATTGGGGAGCCTAACCTTGATGGAGGACTCAGATGGTGTCCTACCAGGTGGTTCTGCGTCGGGTAACTCACTAACCCAAGGAAAGTTGGCGGACAGGCCTGTCGTGACAGGCGCGTCGGTACCGGTAACCGTCAGCGAGACAATTTCTATGACCACGTCGCCGGCGGCGGTCTCGTAGAGCGGCGCCAACTTGGGAATTGTCCCGCCTCCGCGGGCGAAGTCACCACCACTTCTGGTACGCGGCGCACCTCGCACGGGCCCTGGACGGTACGCAGTTCGGCAAGATCCCGAACGCCACAGTCCCACAGCAGTCCTCCGTACTCCTCCGTGGTTACGTGATGCCGCTGCCGCCGAAGCACAAACGCGACACGATCCCCTACGATCGGGATAGCAATCGCCTCTCCTTTGGTCCGGGTAACCAGGGGAGGTGCGTTGCCCAGCGGGTTCAAAACCTGCTGCGTCGTCATCTCCCAAACGCCGCTACCTGAGTATGGTCGGCCATCGACCAAAAGCTGGATGTCGAGCACAAACCGCCTAGTGACACTGTCGCTAGCCATAGAACACCCAACTAACAGGACGGCCACCAGAGCCGCACCTAGCCCTTGCCGAGCCATCATCTGGTTTGAAGCCCATCTGTGAAAGCAGCCGCCCGTTCGCTACACACGGAGACTATCACCATGCCTCGACTCGCAGCAATGATATCGACAGGAAGATTTATTCACATACTCCACTGATACAACATTTGCCGAGTATGAACATGCTAACCTACGTTGCATCCCGCGAGAGACCTAAGCTTATGGGCGGAAGTACAAGGCGGCTGCACATAACCCGGTGTAGTTGTCGATCGCGGTATGCGCGGTACGACGACGATGTGACCTGCTAAGCGATCGCGTTCACAGCTGCCCCCGACATTCGGCGGAATCACTGGACATTGGGCACCACCGCTATGCTGCGGTGCTTCGTCGCCGGCGGGGGCTTGGCCGCTTGTGGCGGCTGGGCCAGCCGCGCCAGGATTTCGTCCTTGGGGCCGAACGCCTGCTGCCGGCCGCCGCGCATGAACAGCACCTTGTCGGCGGCAAGGATGGCGCTCGGGCGGTGCGCCACGATCACCACGAGGGCGCCGCGGGCCTTTGCCGCCTTGATTGCATCGGTGAGCGCCTGATCGCCCTCGGGGTCGAGGTTGGAATTGGGTTCATCCAGCACCAAAAGGAACGGCGCACCATAGAGCGCCCGCGCCAATCCGATACGCTGCCGCTGGCCGGACGACAGCGCCGCACCACGCTCGCCGATCAGAGACAAGGTAGCTCACCTCTGGGGCGCCATCAGCCACGGTTGAGACTTGCAAGTGTGCCCACTCATAGTTCCCAAATGTCCATGACAGAGTGATGCCATGTAGATCCAGTTGGACATCAGCGGGAGCATTGATCGTCGAAACGATTGGGTTGCCGTGCGCAGCCACGAGGTCTGCGGTCAGAATCGCAAATCCTTTCAATCCCTGTGGCACGACGGCAGAGAGGGTCGCGAACTTTCCATCACAGAAGTGTATTGGGGATGACGCTCCGTCCGCGTTGCGCAACTCGTAGGCCTGATGGTGATCCATCGCGCCGTCCCGGGGACCGATCAAGCGGTCGCCGCGGGACTGTGACACGGATCTGACCTCCTCCAGGGTCATGCCCGACCGATATCCTCCAATCTCGAAAGCAGCCGCGCCAGACACCGCGAACAGCGCTGCAAAGACAATCAAGGCTAAGGTGCGCATCCATCCCCCGTCATAGATGATCGCGACCGAGAACTGGCCGCGAGGCCGAAGCAACCAGAAGCAATCTGGGCGGAGCACATCTCGGCCCCAGCTCTCGGTGAGAGGCGACATGGCCGGGGATTCTCGGTGACGGTTCTGACCCTAGAGGCCTGCAGGTCCTGGGTGTCGTCCGAGACGCCAGCCATTTCTCTACGCTCTATCGCGCCTTGACGGTATTGTTGAAATACTCGTGACGATTAGCCCGGCGGCGATGGCCCCACCCACCGCCAACACCAAAAACGAACACCAATAGGCCGCAATGGACACCGGCGCTGTGAATGCAATTCGGAAATATGACTCTACGTCCAGAAACATCAATGATCTTGAAACGAACAGTACATAGCCACACAGCAACAACATCGCCAAAGTCAGCGCGATGGCGCGCCATCCATTGGGCTTGCGCATTTCGTCACGCAAATATCTGCCTACGCCATCCCGCTGTCGCGCCACGTCGGAATACAACAGAGGCACGACCATAACGAAAACGCATGCCGCGTACAGCATCGGCGTCATCCGGCGCAACTCCTCCATGGCTGCGCTGTACATTTGCATATCGTACAGGGCCCGGGCTGTCGCGTCAGTGTAATACCCATCCGGAACGCACAGGAACGGCGCCATGTCGCAGGTCGACCGTGCAACATCTATTACACCATTTGGAAACAGTACGTACGACACTGACGCAACCGTTGGAATCGCCACTGCAATCCATCCCGCGATTTTTTGAATCGATGTCGTCTCGGCAGCCACGTTCATTGCTCTCCATATTAGGCCGGGCGGCTCCTGGGCCCATTGTACGTCCGCTGGTACGCAACGAACTTCGCCTCAGGTTGCCCTGCGCTTTTCAAGGAATTTGCTCTCTATTGTTGAAGTTACCCCCCCGTGACGCGACAGGATCACAAGGCGCACACCTCGACAAGCGATGTAGGCGTAGAGGTGTCTATTGATGGCGTGTGACGCGCAGCACGTGCGCTGAGGCGATGCTGGTGGGGTCCCCCGTTGCGGCTGCAATGGAGAACTGCAGCACTTCAGCACGGAGCCCTGGCCGGCGCCGGCGTGACCGTTTGGGTGGGGTGATTGCTCGACTACGGGCTGACCGTGCGAAGCGGTGTCAGATGGTTGGTGGAGCAGACATCAGCTGGGCAACCTGTCTCCCTGCGCTGCGATGCAGCTTCGGGAGATCACCCTGCGCCCGTTGGGCTCAGTGTGGCCGCCACCCGAACCCCAAGAGGGCGCAGGGTGGCGGAGAGTCCGGGAGAGCTTTCGAACTCAATGTTCGAAATTCTTGCGGACTGGAACCGTCAACTCAAGAGTGTACCGGACCTCTCTGAAAGCGTGAAGGGCGTGGTTTCCAAGCAAGGAAACCCGCCATGTCCAAGCCCTTAAAAGCGCCAGCGCCGCTTTCAGTCCGGCTTACCCAGGCTGAACGTGACGCCCTTCTGATCCGCGCAGGCAGCCTGACACTGTCTGCCTACGTCAAGTCGGTCTTGTTCGATGGACCGCAGGCCACGCCGCGCGGCGGCGGAATCACGCTCGCCAATCGGACGCTGCTCGCTCACCTGCTGGCCACCCTGGGGGCGAGTCATCTCGCTCCCAACCTGGCGCAGCTCGCCAGCGAAGCGGCCGTCGGCAATCTCTTCGCCGATGAAGAAACCACGCAGCGCCTGATCGAGGCCTGCGACGATCTGCGGTTGATGCACAACGCGCTCATGCGCGGCCTCGGCATGCGGGAGAAGACCGCCAGTCATCATGAGATTGATGCAACTGCGGCATTCAACAGGTCGGTGAAGCCGGAGGATCAACAATGATCCTCAAAGGCTCTCAACGGGCAGGCGCGGGAGCGCTTGCCCGACACCTTCTGCGCACCGATGAAAACGAGCATGTGACGGTGAAGGAGCTTCGCGGCTTCACCGCCGACAATCTTCGCGACGCCCTGGTCGAAGCCGAAGCCATCGCTAAGGGGACACGCTGCAAGCAATATTTGTTCTCGCTGAGCCTCAATCCGCCGAAGGACGGGAATGCGAGCCCGGAAGACTTGATTGCGGCAGCCGATGAGGCGGAAAAACGCCTCGGCCTCACCGGCTGTCCACGTGTGATCGTGGAGCACGAGAAAAACGGACGCCGGCACGCGCACGCGGTGTGGTCGCGCATCGATCCGAACACGCTCAAGGCCGTCAATCTACCGTTCTTTAAGACCCGGCTCGCTGAGCTGTCGAAGGACCTTTACCTCCAGCATGGCTGGGAGCTGCCCGAGGGCCACAAGGAAAATGGCAAAGCCAGTCCGCTGAACTACAGGCTGGCGGAAGGGCAGCAGGCGAAGCGCCTTGGCCTCAACCCCAAAGAGGTGAAGCAGCTTTTCCGCGACGCCTGGCAGCGGTCGGGCGACCTGACAACGTTCAGAATGGAGCTGGCCGAAAAGGGCTTCTTGTTGGCCAACGGCGACCGTCGTCGTTTCATCGCGCTCGATGCTCACGGCAATGCGTTCTCTATCTCTCGGATGCTGGGGATGAGCACCAGCAAGCTTGAGGGACATCTGGGCGCTTCAACGCAGCTTCCGAGCGTTCAAACAGTCGTCGCCAAATCCAGTCTTGGCAAGGGCACGCACGTCGAGGCGACGCTCAAACAATTTCAACGGCAGCACCGACGCGAACTGACTCCGCTGCGCTGGGAGCGGCGCGGCATCGTGCGGGCGCAGCGCGCCGAGCGCGTGCAGATGACTGCCGCGCGCCGTCACGCGACCACCAAAGGCAATCAACAGCGCGCCATGCGGGTGAAGGACTGGGCGGACGGTGCGCTCAAGCACATCACCAACGAGCTGCCGTTCATCCGAAAGCAGAACGCGAACGAGTCCTACGACGAGTACCAGCGGTTTCGCCGGAAGATGGAACAGAAATACCAGCAACAGCTCGACGAGCTGCTGATGGTACAGCGCGCGATCGACAAGATACGCGCACGCCAGCAGACGGAGCGGCTGGCCTTGCTCGCACGCATGGCACTCGTGGCGCGTCTTCAGCGCAACAACGAGCGCAACGCGCCGGAAGTCAGACCCCACCAGCTTACATTGGAGCTTTAGAATGGAACGTCGCACAGACGTGTTTCCGCCGCGTGGCTCAGGCGTGCCGGGCCGCACCGAAAGTCTTCCATCTGCCACCTGGGCTACGCCCGACCAGTTCGGCGATGAATGGGTCTGGCAACCTGGGCGCGTCCTTCTGGGACGCTGGCGCAATCGGTTGATCGGGTTCGAAGACGACCGGCATCTGCTGACCGTTGCGGGCACACGGGCGGGAAAGACCTCCACCGTGCTGCTCCACAATCTGGCGCGCTACCCAGGTTCGATGATCGTCACCGACCCGAAAGGTGAACTCGCCCGCGCGACGGCACATGTGCGCACAGCACTCGGGCAACGGGTCTTTGTCCTCGACCCGTTCCGTGAGTTGAGCGGCGCAGGCGCGTCATACAACCCATTTGCTGAACTGGGGTTTGGACGCGCCGCGCTGGTCGCGCCCGATGCGGCCATTGCCGCTGATGCTTTGATTATTCCCAATGAGACCGATCCGCACTGGACCGACAGCGCGCGCAATCTGGTTCGCCTGTTCATTCTCTTTCAGATCGCAACGAACGGCAAAGCCACGATCCGGCGTGTGCGTGAGTTGCTTCAGACAGCGAGCCTTGCCGACCTGTTCGAGCGCATGGCGCTCATGGGCGAGTTCGATGGCGTCCTCTCACAAGGCGGCGCGTCGTTCCTCGCCAAGGTCCGCGAAGGCACCAAGGAATTTGCGAGCATCTTGTCGACGGCGCAGGAGCAGACCGCGCCGCTCGATGACATCCGGCATGTCAGCGATGAGAGTGACTTTAAGCTGAGCGATCTCTCGGGCGGCGGCGTCACTGTCTACGCCGTGCTGCCCGGCATGCGGATGGCCACGCATTTTCGGTGGCTGCGGCTGATCGTGCAGATGGCGCTCGCCGCCGTCGAACGTCATCCCGTTCCGCGTCGCAAGCTGCCCGTGCTCTTCATGCTCGAAGAGTTTGCGGCACTCGGTGCGATGCGACCGATCGAAGTCGCAGCAGGCCTGTTGGCTGGTGCCGGTGTCCGACTGTGGCCGGTTGTGCAGGATTTCACGCAGCTCAAGGCCAATTACCCGAAGTCCTGGGAAACGTTCGTCGGCAACGCCGGAACGATCCAGGCCTTCGCAGTCGGCGAGATGACAACAGCCGACTACCTGTCGCGGATGCTTGGCGACACGCAGGTGGTCGAGCGCCAGAGCGTGCGCATTTCCAGCGCGGCGATGGGCTCGGGTGACTTCCGGAGTCCGCGAGCAGCTGCGCAGCACCAAGCTTCTTGAAGGACCAGAAATCACGCGGGCATTCGCTCGCGGGACAGGGCGGCAGCTCGTGCTGACGCCCGATAAACCGCCCGTATTCATGGAAAGGATGGGCTACTATGAGTAAACATGACGTTGAACTGAAAATCGTTCGTGACGCCGATGGTCACATCATTAGTGCAGGCGCCCGATGGGCCGAGGCGCGACCTGTCATCGAGCATATGCTGCGCGTGATGGCCGTGGGATCGGTGTTCGCAAGCGCCCTGGGGTTCCTGTGCCTTGCCGTCGCTGGGATGAATCCGCTTCTGGTGCTGGGACTTTTGGGCCTCCTTGTGTCGCTGGTTTTGTTGTTCGACATGCCCGGTGAACCGCGTGGCGTCTATTTCCAGGCCGATGGTGGGATGCAGACACCGTACGGCCTCTGCCATCGTCCGAATCTTCCAGCGATTGGCGGCAACCACAACAGCCTCGTGAGTATCGAGGCCCGCATGCAGAGGGACCAGCCCTCTCAGCGGGGTGAGCGCCTGTTTGAACTGGTGATGCTCTCGAAAGGAGGTGACCTGATTTTGGTCTCGCGCAGCCTGCACGAATGGGTCGCATTGAAGGCTGCGGCGCAGCTGACACACGCTCTGCTGGCCATCCGCACAGAGCAGGCCGATACGCCGTTCGGTGGCGCGTGGGTTGAGTACTCCTAGCGGCGCTCGTCTGTGGGACCATTGACGGCCTTAAGTGCCGAGCGCGTGTGTCCACATGCGCTCGGCGAACATCCGTTCCTCTTCGCCAATGGCCTCGAGATAGATTTCGGTCGTCGCGAGACTCGCGTGCCCCAGCCATCGCTTCACTAGATTGATCGGCACGCCTGATCGCAGGGCATGAATGGCGTAGCCGTGGCGCAGACCTTTGGCGGTCGCATGCACACCGGGCGCAATGCCTGCCGTATTCATGAGATCGCGTATCAACCACCACGCTCGCCCGCGCGACCAGGTCCACAGCCTGGAATCGGGCTCAAGCTCGTCGAGGTGATGCACTGACCGCAGTCGTTCGATGAGGAATGGCGGTAGCGGAATTTCTCGCACGACGAGTTTGCCGCGCTTCTTCAATGACCGCACCGACGCGAATGCATCGACACGCTCGATGTTCGCGGCTCGCAGCGCCAGCGCTTCAGAAATTCTGCATCCGGTGAATGCGAGGATCAACGCCAGCGTGCCAACCTCGGCACGCGGGTGAGTGAGCGCCGCTGCGATGAAGGTCGAGCGCTCGTGCGGCGTGAGATATTTTCGCCGTCCATCCGAGCCATAAAGCGATGATTGCTGGTGAGTGATCCGCTGCATAGTCGTGCTTTCGGCGAAGCCAAATGCATGACCGTATTGCGTATTCTGTTCAGCCTCTCGCAACCGCCCGAAATTCGGGCATCTGCGCACATTCAACGAGACAGAGGCTAGCACCGGCGCAGCATCTTAGCAACCATAGCCGCGCGTTTTCAGGCGGCAGGACAGAATACGCAATTCTGTACTTCCTCTCAAATTCGCACATTCAAGTAGTTGGCTCTGGAACGAAAGTGACAGGGCCATTTTGATTCCGGCGCGAAGCTCCGGAGTTTTTCACAGGGCGAACGCGAAGGAGAACAGCATGAGCGATGTGAAAAAAGACGGCGACTATTTTACGGACCGGAATGGCAAGTCCGCGCAAACCCCGGATGGCAAGCCACCCGCTGGCTATGGCGTGCAGGTAAAGGTCAGCGACAACAACGGCGGCCTTGCCAGCGGGCGTTGGGACGGCTCGCAGTTCGTCACCGACAAGAAGTAACCGACGACACGCCAGTCCTGGCGGCGAGGACATGGGCGGCGGCCTCCAGGGTCAGGTCGCCGCCGTTCACACCTTGCATGGAGCGATCGTGATTAAGAACATTCAAACTGGGTCCGCGATGCGGTCGGTGGCGGCTATGGCGCTGCTGCCGATGCTCGCGGCGTGCGGCGGTGACGGCGTGTTGACGTCGTTCGACGCGGAGAAGAGCCGCATCCGGAACGCCTTGTCGGATGTGGTGGAGTGTGTGGAAGGCCAGACCAGTGGCGGCGGGAAGTACATGAACTGCCGGTCTCCCGCACAGGTGTTCAGTGTCGACCTGTGGAACCATTTCGGTGGCGACAGGATGGAGGTTGTGGTCACGCTTGGTGACGGCTCCATCGAGAGCTCGACGATGGCCCTGGACTTCCGTCACGTTCTTGATGCTTACAACTTCGGTACGCCGGACGTGCTGAAATGCCTCGATGATAAGTACAACGAGAAGATCGGTGCGAGCTTCAGTGTGACGTGCGAGTTTGTCGCTGGCACTGGGGTGACAGCGAGAATTACGCAGGTCAAAAAGGTCTGAGCGCTCCGTCCTTGCGCCTCTTTCTCATGTCTCCTTCCGGGAAAGGAAGGTTGCAGCCTCACTGGCCCGGGCGGCGGCGGTGAAGATCGCATGATCGTCGGATTTCAGAAGCTGCAGCCAGTTGGCCAGATACTGCGCGTGATCCGGCCGCGTCGTTTGGGTGATGCCAAGTTCAGCGCATAGGAAGGCAGCACCGATTTCGGCGACCAGTTCCTCGGCCGCATAAGCCCGATCGCCAAAGCGCTTGCCCATATCACGAGCAAGGCGGGACTGGTTCCCCGTCCAATGCACCAACTCATGGGCCAGAGTGGCATAGTAGCCTTCATCGCGTGTCATACTGGCGGTGCCGGTAAACAAGCCTTCGTCAGGCATCTGTATGACATCCAGAGCGGGCGCGTAATACGCCCGCTCGCCCCCGTGCCGGACAACCGCACCGGTCGCTTTCACATACTGGTCTGCGGATGCAATCCTCTGCACAGGCCCCAGCATTTCCGCTGCTTGTGGCAGTGTGAATCCGTCAACCTGCGCTGCATTGAAAACGTAAGACGCGCGCGCCATACGGCGTTTTCCGGTGTCGCCCTCATCATCGGGATCGGGCGTTGCGTCGAACTCCTTGTAAAAGATGACCAGCGCTGAGCGCTCGCCCTTGCGCACGTGTGCGCCCCGTTCTGTCCACTGTTTGTAGGTACCCCAGATCGGCGACGCGTAACCGCGCAGCTCGGCCGTGACCCAAAGATTGAGAATGTTGATGCCGTGATATGCGTTGCCGGTGAGCGTGTTGATCGGCATGTGCAGAGGCCCACTGCTGCGCCTCCAAGGTAAGCACGGCTGTCCCGGATTGGCTTCGATTGCGGCAATGAGCTGATTGGTGATTTCCGCATGCAGGTCGCGGCGGGGTTGGCTGACAGTCATGATCTTCGTCCTTTGGCATGAGGTTTCAGACGGAAACTTCCGTCCTAAAACCTCTGCCCATCGGCGAGATCGGGGGGGTGCAAGGGGCAAGGGAGGGGGATCACCCAACGTGGCAGGAAGTGAAACGACCGAAGGTTGGGGACACCCTTGCGCTGCGCTCGTGGGGCAGCGCCCCCAAGGTCCGGCGTCGGCCGGACTGCGGAGGACCGCGCGAGGGATCAAAGCCGAACGGCCGAGACAAAGCGCAGCGTGGCTCGGTTTACGCAAGCCCGGCCCGGGGATGCGGGCGCGCCATGTATCGCAAGACCAGGGCAAATAACTGGCCTCTTCCCTAAGGCCTGCTACGATGTTTGGATGACGAAGAACAACGATCCAGACTTGGCAGGACAGAGCCCAGATTTGTCTCAACACCTAAGCAAGATTGCACATCTCATTGATGACGGCGCAGACACGCTGAATGCCGAGAGCACTGGCACAGCGTTTGCTGTTTTAGACCAGCTGCAAAACGACAACCCTCCACCTGAGGCGTCAGCTCTAATTCATTACTACAGAGCCAATGCTTGGGCGAACCGCTGCCGCGAGAGACCTGATTACGATTCCTGGGCCTGGGAACAGCCGGAAGTACAGGCGCAGATTTTCTTGAGCTGCGACGAGCTCGGGGCCATGCGGGTTTTGAGAAGTTACATCCTTTGCGGCGTTGTCAGATCCTTACCAATCTTGGGAACCAGCTGAATTCGGTAGGACGATTTGTCGATGCGATAGAGACATGGGACAGTGCCTTCGAGATCGAGCCCCATTTCGCGATGGCACACGGAAATCGCGGCATTGGGCTGGAGTACTATGCTGACTCGCATTTCGATCGCGGCCAGGCTGGCCTTCAACTCGTCGCAGCATATGATGCGCTAAAGCGCACTAGCGGGCCCAACGCGCTGTTTGAAGGCCTCGATCATGCAGAGGCCCGAGGCACCTATGAGAAGCGAGCGAAGGCTCTCTCTAAGAGAGTTCCTGTCGACGAAATTCGCCGGTCAGTTGATGTTAACGGGTTTAGTCTCGGGCGCAGCACCAAGGAGCGGGCGTACCGTCGATGGTGCCTCGACAACCGGCTGTTTTTGAATGCCCTGAACGATCTTGGGCCGCTTTCGATAGCAGCCCAAGATGGGCTTACCCTACCGGGTCTTACGACAACGTTGGATGCCAAGATGCCGAGGGTGCTGGGCTTGTTCAATCAAATGAAGCAGGAGTTTGCCTCGGCGCGATACCTCTATTGGGAGGGGTTACATGAGCGAGAAGCGGGAGGGCTGCATTTCTCTGACAGAGATGTGACCCTCGTCAACACGCTGGACTATCCCGTGTACGGTCTTGCTGCAGAAAAGATGCGCATGTCTTATCGCGTTGCGTACTCGCTGTTCGACAAAAGCGCATACCTGCTGAACCACTACCTTGGCCTTGGTGTGCGTGAGGACAAGGTCACTTTTCGGAATTTATGGAGTGGTGGTGCGCGTGGTGCGAACGGACAAAGTGCACCGGTCTTAGCCCGGCTTGCCAATCATGAGAATTGGCCCCTGCGTGGGTTGTACTGGCTCTCAAAGGACCTCTACGAACGCGGCTTTCAGGAGGCGATGTTGCCTGAAGCGAAGGCTTTAGCGGACACCCGCAATTATCTTGAACACAAGTACCTCGCTTTGCGGCAGTCATGGGCAGTGCCAGTGGAAGGAAGTGCACCGTCCGAAGGGCTCGCTGTGATGGCATTGCCAGACGACCTCTTCGCGGATCGCGCGCTACATGTCCTGAAGCTTGTAAGGTCAACGTTTGTGTATCTCTCGCTGGCGATACATCGAGAAGAGCGCTTGCGAAGCCATGACAAACCAGAAGGTATCATTGCGCCGATGTCTCTGTTCACACTTGAGGACAGGTTCAAAAGCTGAGCGGACGACCTCGTCGCTGCGAGATCACCCTGGTGGTTCGCATTTGCACCGGCTGCGACTTTTGCGCTCAGGATGCCCTCTTACACGGTGCCATCAGTTGAGAGTGCCTTTTGCAGCATGGCTACAAGCTCGGCCCTACGTTCACCGGAAAGCGTTTTGAGATTTTGTTGCCGCCAGGTCACGGCGGGAAGTGTCGAAGCATGCGCAATCTCAAGCAGGGACCACTCGGGATTGCCTGCTTCGAATCCCATCAGAAATTGTTTGTGCCGATCAGGCATCCCGCCAATTAGGGTTATGACCATGCCATCGAACGCTGCATTGAGCGACTGAAGAGCTACGGGCTCCGCCGTCATGCCCTCGAAGCTGGTGAGATATTCCTGCGTGGTGTCCTTGCGTGTGCCGAGCAGCACTTCGCCCATCGGGCGTTTGTGGCTGAGCATGTAGATGATGAACGCTTCACGGATGTCATCCGTGATGCCTTCGTGCGCCAGAAGATCGCGAACATCAAAGAGGTCGCGCGGGTGCTGGCGATCTAGGGCTGCGACGAGCTTGCCCGCGTAGAGATCGGCGAAGGACACGACCGGCAGTTCCGCAAACCCGAACTGCTCCTCGACCGCAGGTGAGACCGAACGTAGTTCCGGCTCGAACACAGTGCCGCGCAGGACCGGTGTCACTTCGACTTTGATCTGCGCGTGATTGGCGGACACGTGGAACGTGCGCAGCGGATCGATTTTGACGCGGTTGATTTTCGAACCGGCAAGCCCGGCAAGAATGCGCTGCTCGATGCGTTTCATCGCGGCGTCGATTTCTGCGACGGACTCATTCCACGATCTGATGGGCAGATAGGTGAGGTCGATATCGACGGACAGGCGTGGCATATCGCGAATGAAGAGGTTGATGGCCGTGCCGCCTTTGAGCGCGAAGCAATCTTCTTGCGCGATGAACGGCAGCACGCGTAGCAGGAGCGCGACCTGTCTCTGGTAGGTTTCACTGATCGGCATACAGATCCTCCGGTACGGTGATCTGATAGGCCGCAACGTACCGTCCGCCTTTGACGAGCATGCGCTTGCCGGAACCAAGATCGATGGCCTTGCGATCAAGGCGCTTCACCCAGGCATGGTTGTGGCGATCGGCAAGGAACATGAAGATGCGTTTGACCTTCACGCTGGCGCAATCAACCAGCAGCTTCTGCATGCGACGCGGACTTAAGTTTGAGAGTCCTTCCATCACCTTATCGGCGTGATGGAAACTCTCGCGTGCCGGCAGCTCGTCGAGCATTTCCAGGATGGCGCGCTCAGGTGTTGAAAGCGTCAGCGGCCAGTCCCACTGTCCCCATGACATCGAGACCGTATCGCCACCTTGCAGGCGCGTAAGATCGCGCCCGCGATTTGATTTCACATCCCATGCAAGACTGCTGATCCCGTAATGAACTGGGTCATTCCGAAACAGGCGCTGATCGTTGTGATAGAGGAAGAGCTGCGCAAGGGGTAGTTTGGCGACCCAGTTCGGCGGTGCTTTTGGTCCATAAAGATGCACCTCGCGTATGTCCTGCGATAGATAATGCGTGAGGCCCTGAAGTTCGAGCGCGGTGCGACCACCGACGACGAGCGGCGAATATTCGAGAATGGTTTGAAGGGAGATGACGACCTGCTGCCATTTGAGCGGACCGCGTATGCGGCCATAGACGCCGCGCGCAGGCTGCGAGAGCCAGCCGTTGTTGGCGTAGTAGGTACGCAGGTTGCTGGCATAGCCCCGCTTCTCAAGCCAGGCGCCATCTACGAGGAGCCCCTCGGGAAGGTCCTGCTCAAGCCGGTTTAGACGTGGCGTATTCTGCTCACCCATATTGAGCAGAATAGCACTTTCTTAAACCCGAGTCCAGTTTACGATTTAATCAATAAGCTCAATGAGGTTGAGCTGATGAAACAATCCACAAACCATTCCGAGGAGCTCGGCTTCCCACAGTCCCACCTATCAGAAAAGAAGAAGGCAGCCGTAGGAGCGGCAGCATAGCGCCACCGCAGGTGGAACAGCGGGACCGACTGCCCCCGATCCGGCGCTCGATTGTGAAGCGTGAGGGATGGAAGCCCGAAGGGTGGAGACCAATCCGGGCTCCGTTAACGACAGCCCAACCCAAAGGGCCACGCCCGGAAAGGTGAGGACAACTCAGGAATGTGTGATTCCTTCTCGCGCTGCCTTGCCGAGAATTTCTATCAGGTCAGCACTTTGTTTTTCAGTCGGGAGTTTCGCGGGTATCATCGAGGCGATGCGCAGCAGGCTCGTCTCCTCCGGGGTCAGAATTTTGCGCCGAGTTCCCTCACGGAGTATTCGACCCCAGCCACCTCCACCGATCTCCACGACACGTACCTGGTCATTGATGCCGTTGTCGCGCTTCTGAACTTTTCGCGCATCCTTTTTGTCAGCTTTCACTTCCTCAGTTGAGATCAGCTGTGCCCAGAAGGATGGAGGCAGGCTCTCTTCAAGAACGGGAAGCTTTTCCTTGAGGCGCGTCCAGCACGCCTCCCTTTTCGCCCACTCGGAAATATTCGAAATGCCCGCAGGGGGATTGGTTATGTCGTCGTTGACGAACTTCGTCGCCACTGCGAGAGCCGAAAGAAGGGCGTCGGGCACCGCCTGTGTGCTCCAGATCAGCCCGTAGTCGATTGACTTTGTATCCTGTCGACAGATTTCGCCAAGTGCAGCGAGTGAGTAGGCAACGATGTTTGCACGGTATCCGCCGCTGTACCAGCTCTGATCCGACACCAGCTTTTCAGTCGCACGGAAAATGAGAGCGCGACCGATTGCGCGCCGGAAGTAGAACTCGTTAAATCCGTCTGGAGACTCGCTCCATTCTTTGCCGATACGTCCCGCAAAACGTGCAAAGTTCTTTTGAGCACCGAGGTTTACCCAGCGCGGATGATCGTCCCAGACATTCTCGAATTTTGCGAGATCTGTCTTCGTGAACATCTGTGGCTTCGGATTTTCGGCTTTGAAGCGACGCTGTTCGGCCGGTGACTGCTTCGCCTGAGCGTCTGCATACTGACCGCGCGCACGCTCGTAGAACCATTTAGTCTCACGTTGCGCTCCCTGCTGCGCAGGTGCCCAGAGCCTCCGGGAAAAGTCTTCCATGCGTATGTGGAAGGCGTGGTTTGAGAAGAAGTCAGCGGCGTTAACACGGTTCTGTGTGTTGGCGTACTCCGAGATGCGAGGAACGACGGTCTCGCTTTCAGCGCTGTCTATGACGGAAAGCTTCAGCTGAACAAATATGCTCTTAAGTGATGCCTTGTCCCTGCGGCGGGTATGAAACAGCGATGCCGTTGTCTGACCGCCATTTACGATCTGAAGGTCCTTTATGCGCACAATTTCAATTCCGCCCGACACGGCGCGTACGTCCACCTCCTGGGCAGTTGCCGTGATCCCGTTATTGTAGGCGAAGAACATCTGCGGCTCGTTCAGGATAGTCGTTCTGATGCCTTGGTTCACCTTGGCGCGGGCCTGAAGGAAGCTTCTAACGTTTTGCTCAAGCAGCCGCCCACCGTACCGGCCGTAAAGGTCAGCAAGAATTTCTGCCGGCATGACCACGAGGTAAGACCTGTATGCTTCCGATCCAAGATGTGCGGAGAGGCAGGGAATGCCAGAGCCGAACATCTGGGGAAAGTCGAGGTCCAGCGGCTCTTTTTGGCCGCGCGATCCACGTTGCCGCTGAAGGCGAGAGATATCCCAAACGTGCAGGCTTGACGGAACGCCCGCCACGTCCACGTCATCAAGAACCTGAACCCGGTCGCTGACGGCACGCTCCGATACAAACAGCAGATTCAGCCGTCGGATCGTTCCCTTGCGGTCTGCGATCTGCCGCGCAAGTCCATACTCCGGTGAGGTCACTTCGAGTTCGTCGTGCAGGTTCTTCGCGACGCTCGCCTCGAAGAAAGCAATCAAACGCTTGAAGGCAGCGTCCACATCGGTGCGCGTGAAGATTCCAAGTCAGCGCGGCAATCGAAATCGGCAATGAAGAGATCGAGCCCGCCTTCATCGTCAAACCAATAGCCATCGACCCGCATCCCGCGCTGCGCGCGATAGTGGCACAGCTCAAAACCCTCTACAAAGCCGGTCTCTACCAGTTCTCCGCCAACTGCTTCCATGAACTCGCTGAGCTGGAAGGCGCTGTTGGCTTCTGCCCCAGCCAGCAGTTCCTGCCGAAAGTCATGAAAGAATTCCTCAATCGGCTGTTCCATCTGACGCCTCGAATATGATTTCCTTGGAGCACTCAAAGCCTGCGATGCTTTCGAGCTCCAGATCGTATGAAAGTCTGGCAATTCCCTCTGGCAGGGCTGACCGCACAAGCCGTGGGAAGTGCTCGGTAACCGCAAACGTCTTCTCAGTACTCACCACGAACAAGGGCGCGTCGTAATCCGGCAGCGGGGCATAGCCCGCACCAGCAAGCTTCGAAATGAACTCGTCGATCGCATCGGCGTCGGTCAGTTCGCTCTCAATGAGCGCGACGACGTTGTTTAGCGAAGCAGCCAGCGCGGAGTTGGGGTGACTCAGTCAGCCGGTACACCTCAAGAAAAAGGCGACCCGAAAGAGTTCGAGCTGGTCTTCGGATGAAATGCGAACGGCATTCCGTTCTTTGCCTGAAAGAGACTTAACCTCGACGGCGTTGTCCCTAAAAATAAAGTCCTGCTGCACTCGATCGGCTCCGCACCACGCTGCAACAGATTCCCGATGCGGCAGGCGGGTCAGGTAGAGATCCCGTAGAAACTGAAGCTCAGCAAAAAGCCCTCTTACCTGTTCTGCTGACAGCACGCCGGTACGTTTGCCCGATAGGAAAGCCTTCCATCTGCGAAGGTGCGCCAGCGTGACTGACAGGGCGACAGCCGAGTCCGACACGGGGACGAGCGTTGCGACGAGTGCTTCGCACAAACTGAAAAAGAGATCGGCGTCGGTCTTGTCCAGCAGGGCAAGGACAAGTCGTTGCGTGCCAGCGGTCTCCCCCGCTCGAAGGTCAACGCTGATCCCGTGCACAACGATGGGATCACGGTTGAATTCGCCCGAGTGATCGCCTTGAAGCTCAACGATCGTAAGCCACTGTCCTCGCGCGTCCTTGCCCCAGAAGGCCGGAACGATCATGTCGCGGGCAGCAAGCCGCACGTTGTAGTCGACAGCAGGCGTTGCAATCTGCTCCCAAGGAAGACTCTTAGTCATCGTAGTCTTCCTCGTCGTCTGGATCATCAACCGGTCCTGCATGCTGGTAAGCCAGATGCGATTGGCCACCACCTTGATCTCGGTGGTGTAGAGCCCTGGTGGGAAGCTCACGCCGACGGCTGGAATGTTAAGACGAGGGGCGCCTTCAGATTTGTCCTCGGGGATTGAGAGGGCATGAACCATCAAAAGCGGCTTGTTGCGAATAGTACGGTAGTGGGTGTCGGAGGGTTCCTTTCCGTCGTCGTCGAGTGCGAGCTTCACGGCGTCGGCTTTCTGGCCGACTGTCAGACCGTGCTTTTCATCCCCTCGGCTGGCGACGCGATCCTTGGCGGCATGCCAGACTCCATTCTCGGGAGGCTTGTTTCGGTCTTGGGCTCCCAGCCGATGGTCAGCCAAGTCCTCCGGCCTCTCATCCTTTGAAATCAGAAGGACATCGGCTGTTGGAAACTGCCTTTCCACGGCCTGCAGATACTCCACTGCAGCCGATCGGCGGCCGGCGAAACGGGTATGCACTTCGAAGCGTGTGAGGAAGTCCTCAACTGCTGCGATCTCGACGTCCTTGAAGACCCAGCCCTTGTCGGTTGGCTCGGCACTCTTTCCGCCAAAGCCATCCTTCCACGCGGCAGCGATGATTTTCTCGTTGCTCTGTGCGGTTTCCGGATCGAGTGAAAGCCACGTGCTCTCGATTAGCTGGCCGCTGAAGTTCTGATTGACGATGACTTTCTCGCCGGATCGCATCTTGTTGCGGGCCGTCACGAGCAGACTGTCAGGGTGAGCCATGACGTAGAGCCCGAACTGGCGCGGGCTCATTCCATCGCGCCTCATGCGCTTGATCTGCTGACGGAGTTCATCCGCAGCATTGGCGATGTGAGCATACCAGTCGATGGAGCCAGGTGAGAGGTGGACCCGGCACAGGTCTTCGTAACCTTTCCGATAACCGAACCAGCGGCCCATCTGCATTAGCGTGTCGTACATGGCGGTGTTTCGGTACATGTAGCTGACCGTGAGCCCTTCGATAGTCAGGCCACGCGAAAGACTGAGACCGCCAATAGCAATTGCTGTGAGGCCGATGCCGTCCTTCTCGTATTTGCGGAAGTCGAGGGCCTCATCGGTCTTGCTGTTAACGACGAACAGTCGAAGGTGCTCAAACACACCGAACAGGGCGGCCCGTACCTCGTCCCAGGAAAACTCGATACCTGCGTATTCCTCATCGAAGACTGATTTTAGTGCTTTCATGTACAGGTTCTGCGACGACGATTTCTCTGGCATCGCATAGTTGGCCTTTACGGCCTCGCGGAGCTTCTTCTCATATACGCTGAGGAAGTCCCGCACCGTCCGCTGAACGGGTACAAAGCGTGAGACGTTGATGAGCATGGAGCAGTGCTTGTTGGTCTGGCCCCGAAGGTTGCGGATAGCCCTCGCGACAATGAACTCATCGACGGCCCGATAAAGGCTTGGAGGAAGGTCAGCGACGGCATCGTCGCGTTTGTGTGAAAGCGGCAGATATTCTTCTGCGTCAGTTATGCGCTCAAGGATTTTTCGCTGCTCTCTTCATCCAGGAAAACCTTGTCCGGGCCGAAATACGTGGTCGGCGCATCGAGCGAGTAGATGAAGTCGCGCGGAAAAAGCTCTTCGTGAACATCCTCCTCATAAGCGTCTGGATTGATAAAAATGTTGGCGAAGGGAGTGGCTGTGTATCCGACGTAACAGGACTTCGCGAACAGCTTCAGAATGCGGCGGAGCATCGCATTGGTACGTGTGGGATCGAGGTCCGGCTTGTTCGTATTGATCGAAGCATTGTCCGCCTCGTCATCGATCATGAGCATGGGGACGTCTCTGATCTGACCGTCACCTTTGGCGTTCAATTCCTTGAGCCACTTGTGGAGAGCCTCCAGCGTCTTCGTATTCTTCTTGATGACGAAGATGATTGGCTTGCTGAAATCGTTGATCTTCCAGCCGCCTTCAGCAGCGGTGCGCTTGCTGAAGTCGTCATTAATGTTCGTCAGAGTGACAGGGTGAGGGTAGTCACCGTTGCGCCCGACGCCGATCGTCTTTCGATCTTCCGGGTCGCTTGACCGTCCGATGAAACCTTCGTCGACACGCTCCTGCGTCTGCTTGCGAAGGTTGTTATGGATGCCGGCGATGACGATGATGAATTTGTATCCGGCATCCGCCGCCTTTGCGATCACACCAAGGTAGTTCGCTGTTTTGCCGGATTGGACGTGGCCGATGACCAGGCCGCGCCGATTCCAACTGTCCCCCTCACTCAAGGGGTCCTGCAGATGGCCGAGGATTTTCTCGCCCACGTCACTCAGGGACTGAACAACCGTGGGAGCCCAGCTCTCCTCTTTCAGAAACGTGCCGTATGCATCTGAATAGGTCCACGCAATCTCGCGCTTGCGCACCCACTCTTCGTCATGGGGCGCCTCTTTGTTGATGAGAGAAACACCTGCACCCATCCTCGTGTCGATCGCCACCATCGCATCTTCGACGATGGTGTCGAGGCTGCCGGCGTAGTCGCTAAGCTGTGCAAGCGCCTTCGCCTTCTGTTCGATGACATCCCGCGTCGGCGGCGTCTTCAGACCGGACAGCACGAGGATGAGCGAACTTGTAATGTTCTTTTGGGCCTCAAGTTCGTTGGTCATGTCAGTTCCTCCGCTATGAAGCGCTCTGCGGCCTCCATGTTTCTGTCAAAAAGTCTAGTGGACCGCAGGACCTCGCGGAAACTGGCGGCATCGACTGGGTCGTCTCCGAAGAGAGACTGTTTCAGCGTCCTGAGACGGTCGCGTACTTCGTCATCTGTGAATGACTGTCTTGCGACCTGCCTCGGACTTGTCGCGTAATCTGAGTAGATCATTTCAATTGGAAGAGCAGCGGGAACGGCATCAAGCAGCAACGACAGCGGTTCAGCAGATGTGCCAGTGAGGCTGGCTTTTAGAGCCGCTACGAGCGGATGCGCGCTGTTTAGGGCGTAGCGAATGCCGTTCTGATCTGCATAGCGCTCCCACAACGGCGCCGTTGTCTCTTGAAAGAGCCGAGCGCCTCTGCCGCTGTGCACAGTGGTGCTTCGTGTGGAGATGCGGTCGATGATCTGCCGGAGTTGCTCGCGTACGGCATGCGGTGGACGCGCGCGAGACTTCTTAATGTCGATGGTCCATGACTTCATCGACACTGTTTGGAAAATCGATCTGTACCCGGGCGAGCTTTGTTGCTTCTCCTTTCGGGATAAGCCTGAACCAGTCGCCCCACGCCATGAGCCTGCCGTTGCGATAAATGTAGGCTCCTTGGTTCGAAAGGAAGTCGCTGCGGCTTTGGTAAAAGTCGTACTCTGCGGCGGTCAGTCTGCTGTGGTGGGGCAGAATGTAGGGCTGGATGTGAACCTCAGTCCCAGCCACACGGACCACTTCTTCCGGCAGATTTGCGTTGCGGGGTTCCTGCGACAGAAGGGGTCAAACTGCGCGACAGGGTGACCGTTCACCGTGATTGTGAGCTTCTTCGCGCCCTTGATCTCCCCGGCGAGGAAACGGTGAAATACCAGCGCAAGATGCCGCTCAAGCGTATCCAGCTTTTCATTGACGATCTCATGCCTGCGATCGCCGCGCTCATCTTCGAACAGGCGGTCGAGATCGCGCCAGATGATTGCCGTGCCGTGCCCGGTCAAACGATCAGCAAAGGGCTGTTTTGAAATTTCATCCTGATCAAGGACGAGAAGCACCCACTCATCTTTTCTGTCGATCAGGTCGAGGTCCCATTCCGATGCGGACAGGTGTTCGTCCTTGAGTGTCACAACGGTCAAACGTCGACATTGTGAGAATGATGCAGTTTTGAGTCCAGGCGGAAAGCGTCCGAGATCGTCGGGATGGCGGGGGTCGCTCGGATGGCCCGCGCCGTGGCGCATGGCGACTAGAAGCTCTGCCTCTGACATCCCTTTGCCATTGTCGATTACGGCCAGACTTGGATGTTCGCTTTCCAAGTCGCAGACAATGTCGACTTGGGTCGCCCTTGCTGAGATACTGTTATCGACGAGATCGGCGACTGCCGTCTCCAGAGAATACCCTAGGTCGCGCATAGAGGCGGCCAGCGAAGAGGCACTGGGTGGTAGAATATGTGGACGGCTCATCAAGCGGCCTCCGCGACGGTAGATCTGATCCGATTGAGAACCGCATCCGTTGAGTTCTGAATTTCACATTCCCAGACTGTGAGAACAGTCCAGCCCAACCTGCGAAGCTCGGCCGTCTTCTTTGCGTCACGAGCGACCGTTGCTTCGAACTTGGCCGTCCAGAAGTCCGTTCTGGACGCTGGGGTGTAAGCCTTTGAGCATCCTTCGTGACGGTGCCAGAAGCATCCGTTTACGAAAATCACTGTGCCGTACTTCGGTAGAACGATGTCAGGGTGACCCGGCAACCGGCGGTCATGAAGCCGAAAACGGAACCCCTGCCTGTGAAGGAGGGATCGAAGGGCGATCTCGGGTTTCGTATTCTTCCCTTGAATGCGCGACATGTTCCAGCTGCGCCGCTCAGGAGTGAGGGTATCTGTCATACGTCCCCCTCGCTGACTTGATCGAGCACCTCGGCAACAATGTCAGCGATCTGGCCGGCAAGATGCGGTGGGACGGCATTTCCCACCTGATGATACTGGGAGGTACGGTTCCCAAGAAAACGATAGTTGTCGGGGAACGTCTGAAGACGTGCGGCCTCGCGAAGCGTCAGACTGCGACACTGCAGAGGGTCATAGTGGATGAAGTAGTGCCCATCTTTCGAGATGTGTGATGTGATTGTCGTGGATGCACGGTCGGCCAGCTGTACACGGAATCGGTCAGCGAACATGTCGCCTGAAACGCCTTTGGCGACATTGCCGTGCGCGGGCAGGAGTGACGGCGGGAAGTCAGCCAGCTTGGGGCTGCGTTTTGTCGTCTCGGCGAAGACCGACGCAAACATGTAGCGTTGAAGATCAGACGCCATATGCGACCGTGATTTCATGGCCGTTGAGAACTCTGAGAAGCGGATCGCGTACGATGGACACCGCGTTTGAGGGTCGTCCGGAACGTGCGACGAATTCTGTAGCCGCCGCTTCTTCCGGCCAGTCACCGGACCCACCGATGATGAGCTCGATCTCACTTCGCACCGACTTGGTGTAGTGCGCTCCATTAAGATGCCTTGCGATCTCTCCAGGCTGAAGTCTGCTTACTGCCGCGCGCCAGCGGGCAGGGCTGTCCGGCTCTTTGGAGAGTTCGACTCCTGATCCTGGGCAGATCACCGATCATCTCGCGCACGGATGGCGCTTCCTGCCGTGTCAGTAGGGATGGTCGAACATCAACGTCGCTGCGGACGCCCACAATGAACATTCGATGGCGGGCCTGAGGAACGCCAAACTCTTCTGCACGAACGACAAACATGCGCGGATCAATAGTGCCACCGGGCTCTTCCTCTTCCACCAGCGAGTAGAGACGATACGTAACGCCGTTTGATCTGCCGCGAAGTGCCTTCGACGGGTTTTTGAGGTCAGCTATGATACGGGTGATCATCGAGACGCCGTCGACCGTAGCCGATAGCAGGCCTTTTACGTTCTCCATGACGAAAACGGGCGGCAGGTGATCGGCTATTATTTTGAGGTATTCTCGGTACAGAAAATGCCGCTCGTCCTGCTCGAACTCGGGGTCTCCACCCATGCGGGATCGACCAACGAGCGAGTAGGCCTGGCATGGGGGGCCGCCAACGAGAGCCCATCGCTCGTGATTATAAGGCGGTCATTCAACAGGTTCTTGACCTCTGAATGACTGCCTTCACCCAGCGTTATCATCCGCGCGGAATGTCGGGCCGACGCGTACTGCTCCGGGTGCGCGTCATACAATCGTTGAAGGTCGATTTCGTCCGCCAGAAACCGGTAATAGTCTTCGGGGAACCCGACCCGGCCAAATGAACGAAGGAAGTGCCGGAGGGTCAGAGTTGAATGAGCGTCTGCATCTTTTTCGATAGAGAGGGCCGACTTGAATCTAGAGCTGCCTCTCGCATCGGTACGTGACAGAAAGCCTTCCCGAGGCCGCCCGGCCCCGCGAATACATCGACAAGTAAATGCGGCTGCTTCTTGCCGGTCAAAGTATGTCCCTAAAAAACAAAATCGTGGCGCGGCTTCGCTAGGAGCAAAAAAGCGCAGCGACACTGAATCCCCCGCAAAACTCTAATGCGTTGCTGAGGCGAATGCCAGTGCCCGCAACCCCTTCGGCACTATGGAAAGGGCGGACGGATGGGCAAAAAAATTCTGGCGGAAACGCATCGACGCAGGGCGCGAAGCAAAGCCCAAATTTCAGGGCGAATGAGTATGCAGCTTAGGCGGTGATCCCGCCCCACCCTTAAGCTAGCCCAGGGGATGCAACGGGGGCAACGCCCCCTTGCCAAAGGGTGCTGACAGGCGTCGCAGACGATGGCAGCACACATCTTGCGAAGCGCAGCGCCGATCTTTCCTTCTGCTTTGCTTAGGGTATTACGCCATTCCATTTTGCCATGACGCTGGCTACCAGCTCCAGCGCATTCGCCTTCGTGCCATCCGTGAACTTCACGATAATCGACTGTTCACCTACCCCAAACCCGCCCATGCCGAAGCGGCCTTGCCCGAAACCAACGCTGATCTCGACCACGGAGAACTTCGAACGTGCGACAGTGGCTGGACGCGCACTTCCATGCTTGGCTGTGTTCGCAAGGTACTCGCAGACGGCGAAGTCATGGTCTTTTCGGAGGGCCGTTGCGCTTTTCCTGGTGAACTTCATCGGTCGTCGGGTCCTTCTCCACAATTTCGATTAGATGCCAGGCGGTTTTGCAGAAATCGTCGAAGGCGTCGTGATGCATCTCAATGTCAAGCATGCGGTCGTGAAGACGACCTAGCTTCGCGCGATGATCGGCGGGCGCTTCATGTAAGGCTTTAGAAATCGTCGTAGGCATGGCGCATGATAACGCTGTGCGCCCTACGTTACGAGGAATGCTTGAGGATGAGTGACGTCATTCCACCGACTGGTCATTGATGACCAGCATCCCTCAAGCGCCGCTAGCAGAAATCGCCGCGTCTACCTCTTTACGTGTCGGCGGCTCAAACCCGATTTTGCCACAGGTCAGCCCTGCGACAACGGATGCCATCTGGAGAACCTCGGACAGAGCAGAAGAGCTCAGCTCAGAAATCTGAGCGGCTTTCAGCGAATGCCGCTCAGCCAGCGCAGTGATCATCCCCGCCATGAATGCGGAACCCGCGCCGACGGCGTCGCCGAACATCTTTGGTCTGAATATGGACGCCTTCGCCATTGCCATGCGGGTGAATGCAAGAGCGCCGTCTTCACCAAGGGTGATCACCACAAGTTCGCAACCGGGTTGCTGGAGGAGTCGCTGCGCATACTCCTCAGGACGAAGCTGCGGCTCAAGCGCGGGCAGGTCTTCCTCGGACAATTTGATGATGTTCGCTACCTCGACCAGTTCGGTGATGCGTCTGCGATACGCCGTCATATCGGAGATCAGCGCCGGACGTACTTCAAGGTCAACGGCAAGGGTTGCTCCTCTCGAAGTCGCCTCCTGCGCGACGCCCAGCCAGGCCCTGGCCACGCCTGGATCGTTGAGGACCATGCCGCTTAGATAGAGCAGCGCCATTTTGCCCGGCAGAGCAGAGATCAGGGCTTCTCGATCAACGGCCTGATCCGCGCCAAGTGTCAGTTCGTACCGCGCATTGCCCCGTTTGTCGGCGTGGACGAAGACCTTGGTCGTCGGTACGTCGACGCGCTGCTTCATGAGCGTTTTGACGCCTGCCTCACTGAACGTTTCGATGAACGTATCCCCGTATCCGTCGTTACTGATTGGACCGAGGAACCGGGTTGGATTACCCAGCTTTGCTAGCGCAACTGCGCAGTGCAAAGCCGTCCCGGCGACATGCGGGCGGAAGTCCGAGCTGCTCGAACCAAGGGGTATGAAGTCGGTATGACTGTCGCCGCCGACAACGATAGTCTTCGAGCGGACAGGGAAGGACGGTCGATCCCATGCGTCTGCAAACAGCGTCGAATGCCTGGAATGTGTGACATCGAATACCGCGCCAAAAACGCGCGCGCCCGTAAAGCGACATCCGTCTATCGCCGATCCGGTGAAATTGAGTCCCGTCAGGTCGCAGTGGCTGAAGTCAAAGTTACGGAGGTCTAAATTCCGAAAGTCGGTTGCAGAGTTCAGCCCGCTCAGACCCAGAAGTGTTTTGATATCTCTCGGTGCACGCTTGATCGCCTTCGCAAGCGCAAGGAATTCGTCCTTCGATCTCATTTTGGGCTCTGTTAGCTGCGGCGGAGCGAGTAGTGCATTTCAAACAGCGTTATCGACCCGGTTCGCTCGTCGCGAGGGCCGATCTGTTTAGCGTAGAGAGCGCGAATGAACGCATCCTGTACATCGCTCAGTTCCTTTTTGCCCGGTTGGTCGCAGATGTCCTTCGAATTGCCCACCATTTCGGCTGTAAATTCGACCGCCCCGCGTTCTATGGTCATGACCGGTTCTTCCGGTGAGAAACGTCCTCGCAGCGGCCCTCCGTCGTTCGATGAAATGATCCAAAATGCGTTGGCCCGCCCGGAGCCGTACAACAGGACGCTCGCATCATTGCCTGCGGGTTGATGCTTGCCGTACGCCCGCGAATGCTGAGCCTTTACTTTTCTACCGACGAAGCGCGGTACGACACGAAGGGACTTAAAGCCGCACGCTTTTCCTTCAACTTCCTCCAAGTCAGAGCAAGCTTCCAAATAGACGCTTACATCTCCACCTTCATCAGAAGATTGGCCGTCGAATAGATCAAAGTTCCATCGGAATTCATCAACCGCCTGTGGCCGGGCATCGGCAAACAGCTGCCAACGTCCAGCAGCGCGAAGGTAGGGTTCACACTCCTTCGGAAATCGTTCCTCAAATGTCAGGCCCTTAAACGCCAAACGGTCGATCTCGTCCGCCAAGTGCTTCCAAGGTGGTTGGTGAATTTCGTACCACACCGAGGCAGCTAGCACTTTCTCGCCCGCGCCAGATTGGAGGTTATGCAGGAAAGATGGGGCTGATTGGGTCGGCTTGTAGAACTTTAATACGTCGGCAATGAAAGCCTGTTGACCAGGCACTTCATTGTGGATCATGTGAAGTTTCTGAAAGATGTCCTCCTTGATAGGACACCCAGAGCCCTTCATGAGCTTCGTGGCTTCAGACTGGAACAGGTCGTGAGGAATTGGCCAACGTTCCACGGATACACACTCCTCGAATAAATCAGGGGCTAGCCCGGTCTGGGAGATGGTTTGGGCGGCTTCACCAGCCGACCATGTCGATAGTACTCTAGCTCCACTACTTTACCAGTGTCCGTATTGCGAACAATTACAGCCGGACCATCGATCCGGTGTCGTTGTCCGTATCGATACCACCCTTCGGTGGTCGTGCCCTGGAAGCCATCGACATAGGTCGATGCCGGACCGTTGGACCGGTGAAACTCGCCGTTCACGAAGTACGCTTCGTCAAAATCGCCGCTCTCTGAGTCCTTCGAGATTTTGCAGGCAGGTCACCGTCCCGGTGGAACTTTCCGTGAACCTGGTACTCCTCGCGGGTAATGCTTCCATCAGGAGCATACGCGATCAATGCAGGGCCGTCTTCACGGTGGAGTTCCCGATCCACCAGCCACTGTTGGAACGAAAGTTTCCCATCGTCATCCCAGAACGTCACCGAGGGCCCGCCGCCATGCCGCTGAACAATTCCATTAAGCCACCAAGTTTCGTGCGTGGGCAGTCCTGTGGTCGTATTTCTGACCACCCAGACCACATACTCTTCGCCTAATGACTTCCCTCGATGACATCGTTGTCATATTGTGCCCGATGACCGCTGGGACATGCAAGTTTTGCGATCGATGTGGCCCAAATACTTGCGTAAGGCCAAGTGCTTACCGGCCCAGGGGCATGGCAGCTAAGCGCTTAATCGCGTTTCCTAAGCCCTTAACGGCGAGGGCTAGTGCAGGGCACCCGCCCGGCATTATTCAAGTGCTCGACTTTCACTTCCCCAAGAGAGCAAAGTGCCGAACTCAAGCAATCCGCCCTCTAGACGAGAGCGCGCAGCCGCATTCGCGAAGGCCGACAGGGTCAGCAGGTACGAACTCGCTGAGGCTCTTGGCATTACGGTGGGGGAACTGACTTATCTCGTGTTCGAGAAGGTGGTTTCCAAGCCAACAGAGCTGTGCCCGGCCACTTGGGATGGCCCTGCCGCCGCCGTTATCCTCATTGCGTGGTGTGATCCCGAGTATGTTTCTTGGGTTCACGAGTTTTATATAAACTTTAGGCGCCAAAAGTAGATCAGGGGCAGTGCCCGCTAAGCGCTTAACCGCGTTTCCTAAGCCCTTAACCGCCGAGGGCTAGTGCCGGGGCACCGTCCCGGCATTATTCAAGTGCTTGTCCCAAATCACGAGGCCATGCATGAAATCCCCAAGCAGGCACAGCCAGCGCTGTTTCTCCCCGTACGTCCTCGCAGTGACCAAAATCCCTGAATGCGACCTACGTCACCTTACCGAACACCGGATATTCCCGGCTCCCCGAGGTTGTTCGGGTTGGAACAAGATTAAGGTTGATGCCTGGGTTTGGGGGCTGCGGAACAGCCCAAAACTCGTGGCCCGTGTTGAAACCGCGCTTGGCTATCGGCTCGGCTGGTGGGCGACGGCAGAGAGAAATTTGACGACTGACACCAAACTAGGGCAAGCTCGTTCTGGTTTTGTTCACTACTACAGCAAAGGAGAAGCGGAAGAGGACGGAAATGACTAACGATGAACCGCATCGTCATCTCGGCGATGCCACTCTCGGGTCGGACCCCTCTGAATTCGCTCCTCCCGCCGGAAGCTTCGCGCCGCTTCGGTTCGATTCTGCCCGATATATGCAGTTCGTCAAAGACGAAGAGTTGACCGAGGAGCAGGCGATAGCTTTGCTCCGCGCTTGCTGGGAGTTATTCGTTGCCCAGGTCGATATCGCTTGGGGTATTCATCCAATCCAGCAGGTTGTGGATCGATTGCCCGAACCGCCAGCGACCTTGCCCGCGCCATCGGCGCGCGTGGTATTCTCACGCGTATCACACCCGACCACATCCAATAATGAGACCGCCGCACGCGACGTTAGCGATCAGGTGGCAGAGGAGGATTTATGAAACGCCTGAAGAAAGAGCTGCTCGAAACCGTTGCTGTTATTTACTGCCGCATCTCTAGCTCTTCGCAGATGCAAGGCCACGGCATTGACTCGCAGGAGACCCGCTGCCGCGAATTCGCTCGCGCGAAGGGATACAAGGTCGAGAAGGTCTTTAAGGACGAAGCAGTGTCGGGTCGCCTGACTGATCGGCCCGGGATGAATGACATGCTCGCGCACCTGCACAGCGGGAAGAGGGCACGGCAATACGTCGTCCTGATCGATGATATTTCGCGTCTTGCGCGTTCAATGCGCGCACATCTCGAACTGCGCGCGGCGATAGCAACCACAGGGGCGCGCCTGGAGAGCCCGTCAGTCGAGTTCGGCGACAACTCAGACGCCGTGCTGATCGAGAATTTGCTTGCGAGCGTCTCGGACATCAGCGGGACAAGATCGTCGAGACAACCCGCAACCGCCAGCGTGCACGAATGCAGTCCGGCTTCTGGCCGTTTGCAGCGCCATACGGCTTCAAGCACAAGGGTGGCAATCAGACCGGCCTGCTCGTTCGACGCGAGCCCGTTGCCTCGATTGTGCAGGAAGCACTGGAGGGTTTTGCATTCGGGCGGTTCCAGTCGCAGGCGGAAGTGAAGCGTTTTCTCGAAAGTCAGCCGGGTGTCACCAAGAGCAAGCAAGGCTACGTCAGCCACACCCTTGTGCCGAGGCTGCTTACCAACCCAGTTTATGCGGGCTACGTTCAGCTTGAGAACGATGACTGGGATATCTCTCTCCGCAAAGGTGCGCACAAGGGTCTGATCGACTTCGAAACGTTTGAGCGTATCCAGGCGATTTTGGAGAGCGCCAATCGCGCTCCAGTGCGGGCGGACCTCAGTGAGCATTTTCCTCTACGGGGAGCGGTTTCGTGCGCGCATTGCGGACATGCGCTGACGGCTTGCTGGTCGACCAGCAAGACGGGCGTGAAGCATCCGTACTACATGTGCTTCAACAAGACCTGTGATCGAAACCGAAAATCGATTCCGCGTGCGCGGATTGAAGGCGAGTTTGTTCGCCTCCTCGAAAACCTGACCCCGTCGCCAAAATTGATGGCGATGTCGCGAGCCATGTTTGCCGATGCATGGGAGCAGCGTCGCTCTCAGCGTCACGTGATCAGGCAAAGCTACGACCGCGAATTGCTAAACGTAGATCGACAGATTGAGACGTTGCTGGATCGTGTTGTCGAAGCGTCGGCAACGGTCGCGAAAGCCTATGAGAAGCGTATCGACCAGCTGGGGCGTGAGAACGTTCTGCTGACTGAGAAACGCGCGAAGTCGGGCGAACCGATGAGCACTTTTGAAGCGGCGTTCGAACTCGCGTTCAAATTTATCGCCAATCCCGTAGAGATGTGGAATTCCGGGCGATTTGAGCATCGGCGCTTGGCGCTTCAGCTCACCTTCGCCGGTCGATTGCGTTGGAGCTCCGAAAACCGCTTCGAACCCTCACAACCAACCATGCCCTTCCTGCTACTTGGAGGAGGTCGTCGCCCTTTTGAGGTGATGGCGGAGAGGATGGGATTCGAACCCACGAGACCCTTTAGAGGTCTGCGCCCTTAGCAGGGGCGTGCCTTCGACCACTCGGCCACCTCTCCGTCGCCGGTCCTGATAGGGGCAATCGCCCGGGCGGGCAAGGGGTTTTTCGGTGGGGCCGCGTCGCAATAACTGACCGGGCCCGGGCAAGTGATGCAGAAGCGCCTCGCCGGCTGCCGCGCCACGATACTTGCCGATCTTTGCCATGGATTTGACCAGAGGCTGCGCGACGATAGTCGTAGTTGCCGCAGTCGGGGCCATGCCCTCGAATCAAGCGGAGCGGAATGGGCGATCTTTGCGGAGGATGAACCCATGGCCTGGTTGCGTGGACTGACGAGCCTCATTGCGATTTCGGTGGCGCTGGGCGCGGGGCCGGTTGTGGCGCAACAGGCGCTGCCGGCGTTGATCGAAGGGTGTGGCTGACGACGGCGCAGACCGAGTTGACCATCGTCGCCTGCCCGATCGGCTATTGCGGCAGCATCAGCAAGATCGTGATCCCCGAGGCGATCAAGCAGCAGTATGGCGATCAGCTGGAATTGATCGATCCGGCGGCGTTCACCGATGCCAACAATAAGGATCCGGCGCTGCAGGGGCGGCCCATCCAGGGGTTGCAGATCCTGGCGCTGCGGCAGACCGGCAACCCGATGTTTTATGAGGGGGAGATCTACAACCCCGAAGACGGCAACATCTATTCGGTCGGTGGAGATGCTCTCGGCCGATCTGATCCGGCTCAAGGGCTGCGTGCTCTATGTGCTCTGCCAGGAGCAGGATTGGTCGCGGATCGTGCAGGAAGTAGCGGCCGAGTAGGTGGTTCGGGGGCCCTCTGCTTCCCTCCCCCTTGAGGGGAGGGATTGAGGGAGGGGGTGGTGCAGTCGGCACCGAGGTACCCCTCGCCACCCCCACCCCCCGCCCCTCCCCTCGGGAGGGGAGCAGAGGGGGGCACGCCCCGCTACGGCTTTACCGCTGGTTGAACAAGATGCCCTGGGCCTGCTTGTCGGTGGCGGCGCTGATCTGCTGGCTCTGCTCAAGCGTGATGCCGAGGGCGCGCTGTACGGCCGGGCGGTCGGTGACGCGCTGGCGCCAGGCGGCGAAGCCCGGGAACTCGGCGATGTCGATACCGTGGTTGTCCGAGCCGCGCGACCAATCGAAGATCGCTATGTCGGCGATCGAGTACTCGCCGGCGACATAGTGCTTGCCGAGTTCGGCCTGCTTTTTCAACTGGGTGTCGAGCACGCGGTAGAGGCGGTGGCTCTCATCCTGGTAGCGCTTGATGGCGTAGGGGATTTTTTCGGGGGCATAGCGCGAGAAGTGGTTGTTCTGGCCCAGCATCGGGCCGAAGCCGCCGACCTGCCAGAACAGCCATTCATCGATCTTGATCCGCTCGGACCAGCTGGTGCCGTAGAACTTGCCGAACTTTTCGGCCAGATACTTGAGGATGGCGCCGGACTCGAAGATCGAGATGGGCTTACCCTCCGGACCCTCGGGATCGATGATCGCCGGGATCTTGTTGTTGGGCGAGATGGCAAGGAAATCGGGCTTGAACTGGTCGCCGCGGCCGATATTGATCGGGTAGATGGCGTAGGGCAGCCCGAGCTCTTCGAGGATGATGGTGATCTTCCGGCCGTTGGGCGTGGCGGCGTAATAGAGATCGATCGGCAAGGTCTGGGTGGTCATTGGGTGAGTTCCGGGTCTGCTGCTGAAGTGGTGACGAAACGCCACCGGGAGACGAGGGCTCCATATATCGGCACCTGCCGATGGAAGACAACCCGCACACAGGAATGACAACGGCGGAGCGAGCCCCGCCGTTGAAAATCTGTTCTGTTAAGCGCGGTGGATGCGCATATGCGGTTCACCGTCGCTGGTGCGCGCCGCCGAGATGCCGCGCAGATCGACCGTGGCGCGGACGCGCTGGCGGTAGATCGGGCCCATCAGCTCGGATTTCGACACGTTCACCGGACGGTCGAACTTAACCGTCACCTCGTAGTGGTTCATGTCGGCGAGCAGCTGTACCCCGATGACCATGCCGATAAACGGCTGGCTGAGGTAGGTGCCCTTGACGCGCTGGCCAACCTGCACCGGGCTGACCGCGCGTTCCGGCATCGCCGCAGCGGCGGTGTTCCAGTCGCGGTAGCCGTGGCGGCGGGCGATTTCTTCGAGCGCGGCGCCCTGCCCCAGCGGATTGCCGCTGAGCGTGCGTTCGGCGCGCAGCGCCTTGGCCTCGGCCTTGAGACTGGCGGCACTGGGGGTATCGAGAGAAAAAGTCATGTCGGTCCTCTTCAAGAGAGGCGGATTTCTTCATGGGGCTCGCCTTGCCATGAACCGCCTCGAAGGGAGCGATCATGAAATGCGTCACGGATGATCCGCGGCTGGACTTGACCATCGGGTTTCCCCGGCGAGCGGCAGGCGCCAGCAGCACGGCGCGACATGTGGTGGATGACGGCCGCTTTGTCAACGGCACTCCATTCGCGCCGCTGATGGAGGAGATCACCGTTTCTCGTTGGAGTGCGGAGCGGCGGCGCGCTAGGGAACTCAAATGACCGAGATCATGCTGTTCGTCGCCGGGCTCGTTGCCGGCACCATCAATACGCTGGCGGGCGGCGGCTCGTTCATCCTGTTTCCGGCGCTGCTGCTCGCCGGGGTGCCGCCGGTGATCGCCAATGCCTCGAACACCTATGCGAGCTTTCCAGGCTATGCGAGCGGCGCCCTCGGGTTCTGGCGCGAGATCGCCGCGCATCGCGACAAGCTGATCGGTTACTCGATCGTCTCGCTGGTGTTCGGTTATGTCGGGGCCGAGCTGCTGCTGCGGGTTTCCAACGAAACCTTCGTTCTGGTGGTGCCGTGGCTGCTACTGTTCGCGGTGGTGCTGTTTGCGTTCGGCGGGCGGATCAACGCCTATGTGCGGCAACTGGCGGCGGCAATGGCCGCGGCCGGCATGCCGGGGTGGTGCTGCTGTTCGCGCTGCTCGCCGGCATCTGCATCTATGGCGGGTTCTTCAACGCCGGGCTCGGCGTGCTGCTCTTGGCGTTCCTGGCGCTGGCCGGGTTCACCGACATCCATGCGATGAACGGGCTGAAACTCTGGATCTCGACGCTGGTGGCGCTGGTCGGGGTGATCCGCTTTGCGCTCTCGGGGGCGATCGACTGGTATCACGGCTCGATCGCCCTGGTCGGGGTGACGATCGGCGCCTATGTCGCGGCCCGGGTAGCGAAACGGATCCCGACGCAGCTGATCCGCGGGCTGGTGATCGTTTACGGGATCGGGCTGACGGGCTGGTTTTTCTGGCAGGCTTATGGGCTTAGCCGATAGACGGCCCCCTCCCGGCCTCCCCCATAAGGGGGAGGTGAAGAGTTGAGGCCCTTGCTTCGATCGTGCCAAACACTCGATGCGGCACCTCCCCCTTTATGGGGGAGGATGGGAGGGGGCCGTCTGCTTGGGCTACCTTACCCCCGCCGCACCCAAACCGAGGTATCGTGAAACGCCGCGCCGCCGAAGGGGCGGACGGGGTCGGAGCCGATCAGGGTGTTGATGCCCTGGCCGTTGCGGTGGGCGGAGTTGGGGTGGATGCCCTCGGCGATCAGCACGCCGCGCTGCATGCCGGCAAAGCACCTGGCCTTCAACGCCACTTCGCCGCGGCGGTTGCCGAGGGTGACCGGGTCGCCGTCGGCGATGCCGAGTTCCGCCGCGTCATCGGGGTGGATGAACACCGTCGGCTCGGGCTGGCGCTTCTGGCTGCCGGCGGTTTCGGCGAAGGTGGAGTTGAGGAAGCTGCGCGACGGGCTGGTGGCGAGGCGGAACGGGGTTTCGGCGTCGACCCGCTCGGTCACGTCCCAGTGATCGGCGAAACGCGGCATCTCCTGGGGTCGCAGACCCAGTTGTAGCCTTTGAGCCGGGCCACCGCGTCCCAATCGGGCGCGAAGCGATAGCGCCTGTCGGGCCAGGCGAAGCCATCGGCGAAGCGGGCTTTCTCATCGGGCCAGGCGCCGTCGATGAAGCCGGTCTTTTCGATCTCGTCGAGTTCGCCGAAGCCGGAGCGGCGGAAGGTCTCGGCGACCATCTGGCGATCGGTAAGGTGCATCGAGGCGTGGTCGCTGCCGAGGCGGCGCAGCAGCTCGTTGACCACCTCGAAGTTCGAGCGGCACTCGCCGGGGGCCTCGACCAGCTTGGGGCCATAGAGCAGCCGGGTGTGGCCGCCACGGCGGTAATAGTCGTTGTGCTCGAGGAACATGGTGGCGGGCAGCACGATATCGGCGAGCTTGGCCGTATCGGTCATGAATTGCTCGTGGACGACGGTGAACAGGTCGTCGCGGGCAAAGCCGGCGCGCGTCAGCCCCTGCTCCGGCGCAACGTTCGCCGGGTTGGTGTTCTGGATGAACAGCGCTTTGACCTGCCCGCCGCCCTTCAGCGCCGTGCTGTCGCCGGTCAGCACCTTGCCGATCTCGCTCATATCGAGCTCGCGCCCGCCCGGGCCCATCTCGGCGCCTGATATCATCGATTTGTCGAGCTTCCACGAGCCGGAGTTGGAGTGGAACGCCCCACCGCCGCTGTGCTGCCAGCTGCCGGTCATCGCCGCGACCGACAGCGCCGCATGCATCGAGGTCGAGCCGTTGCGCTGGCGGGTAAAACCGTAGCCGAGGCGGAAATAGGTTTTCGGCGTGGTGCCTACGAGCCGGGCAAAGGCCTCGATCTCGGCAACGGTCAGCCCGGTGATCGCTGCCGCCCACCCGGGCGTGCGAGTTGCGAGGTGGGCTTCGAACTCGGGCGAGAAGTCGGTGTACTCGGCCATGTAAGCGCGGTCGGCGAGGTTTTCGCGCAACAGGATATGCATCACCGCCACGGCCAGTGCGCCATCGGTGCCGGGCGCAGCACCAGCGCCATGTCGGCCTGCTCCATGGTGCCGTTGCGATAGATGTCGATGGCGACGATCTTGGCGCCGCGCTCCTTGCGGGCGCGGATGGCATGGGTCATCACGTTGACCTGGGTGGCGACCGCGTTGGTGCCCCAGATCACCACGCAATCGCTCTCGGCCATGGTCTCGGGGTTCGGCCCGGCGAGGACGCCGGTGCCGGCAATGAAGCCGGGCCAGGCCGTGCCGGTGCAGATGGTGTCATATTGCAGGGCATAGCCGCGGGCGTGGCGCAGCCGCTCGATGCCGTCGCGCTGCACATGGCCCATGGTGCCGGCGTAGAAATACGGCCAGATCGCCTCGGGACCATCAGTGCGCTCGATCTCGAGCCAGCGCGCCACGATCTCGTCGAAGGCTTCATCCCAGCTGATCCGCTGCCACTCGCCAGACCCCTTTTTGCCAACGCGGCGAAGCGGATGCGTCAAGCGTTTCGGGTGATGAATTCGCTCGGCATAGCGCGCCACCTTCTCGCAGATGACGCCCGCCGTGTACGGATCGTCCTTGGCGCCGCGGACCCGGCCGATGGTCGAGGCGTCGATCACTTCGACGTCGAGCGCGCAGGTCGATGGGCAATCGTGCGGGCAGACCGAACGGGCGATGCGGGGCGTGGTGATGGCGTTCATGGCGCGGAGATTTATCACGCAGGTGCGGATGGCAACAGGGCGGATGATCGCCGATGTGCTGAGAGCGGGCTGCCACAAGCAGCGCGGCCAGCACGTGCCGACCGTCGCAAACTCATCGTGTGTGGCGATGGGCATCTGGCCCATTGCCGCGTGTCGGAACCAGAAATGAAGACCTTTTGCCGGTGCGCTCCAGCGCTTCGGCTTATTCTTCGGCGCGGATCTTCTTCAGCTCGGCGCTGTAGATGCGCAGGCTGAGGTAGATGGCGAACATGAAGCAGACGATGCCGGTGATCTGCGACAGCGGCAGGCCAGCAAACAGCGGCAGGTGCTTGGCGGTGATCAGGGCAACAACGAGCATGAGGACAGACAGAACCTCAGCAGAGCGGAACAGCATGGCTCCCCTTTACTTTCATTTCGAGATGCGCTGACGCTCGGCGCGGATCAGCTCCGCCTGACGGAGCCCCCACAGGCGAGGTTACGGAAAAGCGCAAAAGGTTCCATCAACTTTTGCGTTATTCGATATTTTCGCCAAACAGGCTGGCGCGAAAGCCACAGCCGAGCGGCTCCCCAATGCCCAGCGACAGGCCGAAGGCCCGCCTCCGGGAAGCGCCCGAGGTGCAGATTTGCTGGTCCGGCGGCGGATTGCGGCCGCCAAACTGAACGGCTCCTGAACAGGTCGGCCCGGCAGCAGCAAGGAATGCGCTTTTGGGGCTGGAAGCGGTATTTGGCCTTGTATAGGACGCCAGTCCATCGCACCCGCCGGGGGGCCGGGCGATATCCATGTCAATGCATAGCCGAGGACGCATATGCACAAGATGATATGGCGAGCCCCCTCGCCTGCGCCCTGATGGCGCTCGGACTGCTCAGCTTTTCCGGCCCAGCCTTCGCCGCCAGCGGCAAAGCGCTGGGTGTCGACCCCGCCGCCAGTGTCGAAACCAAGGCCGACCGCAAGACGCTGACGGTCGGCGCCGATATCTTCATCGGCGACCGCGTGGTCACCGGCGCCAAAGGCCAGGTGCAGATCAAGTTCTCCGACCAGACCGAGCTGGTGGTCGGCCCGAACTCGGCGCTGCTGATCGAGGACTATCTACTGCGCAACGACCAGACGGCCGGCAAGTTCGCCATCAATGCGCTGTCGGGGACATTCCGCTTCACCACCGGCCGGGCGCCGAAAGACCGCTACATCATCAACACGCCGACCGGCACCATCGGGGTGCGCGGCACCTCGTTCGACTTCAACTCGAGCACTCAGGAGACCAAGGTGCTGCTGTACCATGGCCAGGTCATCCTCTGTAACCTCGACAAGACCTGCGTGACGCTCGACGATACCTGCGAGCTGGGCGCCTATGACCTCGGCAAATCGGAAATCCTCGGCAATACCGACGATTTCAAGGGCGCCGCCCGTGACGACCTGAAGGCCGCGTTCAAATACGCGCAGTCACAGGCACCGCTGCTTGGCGCGTTCCGCGTCGAGGAGGCCAAGGAGTGTTTTCAGAAGGGGTTCGTGGCCGATACGCCGCGAAGCCTCATCTATGGGGAAGGCGGTGACGCGCCACAGGTAGAGCCGCAACCGAACCCGGACGATGAGTATCCGCCGCCGGACAGCGGATTTCCGCCGGAGTGCTATGGCCCCAATGACGAGTTCTATTGCAACTGACATTCGAGTGGACGGCGCAAGGTGCCGCCTGATGAGCGCCCTACCAGACCATCGCTGATTAGTGCTGCGCTGCCATTCGGGTGCATGGGCTACTCGAGTTATGTTCGGCACCCGACTAACCGCTGGCCTGCCCTCGCGATTTTGCATTAGGGATCGCGGGGGAGAATTGTCTGAGATGAGCGACACCGCACAGCCACGCCTGCCGATGGCGGCGCTCATTTCGGCGAGCCTGTTGTCGATCGGGGTGGGGTACGCCTCGACCGCGCCCTATGACGCGATCATTGCCATCGATGCCCTGAAGATCGGGCATGGCGACTTTGCGCTGATCCTGACGGTAGCCTCGGTCGTCGGCGTCGTCGCCTCGGTGGCGCTCGGCTGGTTGTCGGACCGGATCGGCGACCGAAGGCTGCTGATGCTGGCCACCGCGCTGCTCGGCGCCACCGGCATGGCGCTGATGTACTGGCTGCGCAGCCCGATGGCCTTCGTCATCGCCTATTGCGTGATCCTGCCGTTCGGCAACGCGGCGTTCAGCCAGACCTTTGCCTATGCCCGCGTCTATTACGACCAGACCCGGCCGAGGGATGCCGAGTTCCGCATCACCGTGCTGCGCTCGATCTATGCGGCCTCGTGGGTGATGGTGCCGCCACTCGCCGGCTGGATCGCGGCGGCCTACCAGGTGTTCGATGTCTATCTGCTGGCGGCTGTGGCGTATCTGGTTTGTGGCGCCATCGCGCTGGTGATGCTGGCCGACCCGGCGACCCGGGTGGTTTCCGCCCCGCCCAAAGCAAGTACCGACGGCAAGGGTGGCATCGCGCTGCCCATGCTGGTCGGCATCTGCGGCATCCTGTTGATCAACGTGGCGATCAAGGTCAGCGGCACGGCGACGCCGCTGGCGATGGTCAGCCATTTCGGCGGCAGTATCGGCGATGTCGGCATCGCGGCAGGAATTGGGGCCTTGCTCGAGATTCCGCTGATGCTGCTGTGGGGCTCGCCGGCCGGCGCTTCAGGAAGCACACGCTGATCGCGGCCGGGGCGCTGATCTACGCGCTCTACCAGGTGCTGCTGACGCAGGCGAGCGGGGTGACCGAGGTGTTCTGGCTGCAGATCCCGCGGGCCATCGCCATCGCGGTGCTGATGAGTGTGCCGATCAGCTATGTGCAGGAGGCGATCCGCGGCCGGGTGGGCCTCTCCACCTCACTGCTCGATGTGACGGTGGTGGCATCCGGCATGCTTTCGGCCGGGATTTTCGGGCTGGTGGCCGCGCCGGGCCGCTATCTCGAGCTGTTCTGGGTCGCGGCGGTATTGGCCGCGACCGGCGCGGCAGTGCTGGTGGTGGCGCATAACGTGCTGCAACGCCAACCAGCAGCGCAGCATTGACAGCCGATACCGTCCGGGCAAGCTCGGGATCGAGGAGAATGCGATGGATGGGGCAAGTCCCGAACACGGCCTGACGCGCCTCCGCTCGACGTTGCGGCTGCTCTATCACGGCAGCTCGAGCCCGGCGCTGCGCTTCCAGTTCGCCGTGCTGCTGGTCGACCTCGCGATCATCGCCTTCTTCATCGCGACGCCGCTGCTGCGCGACCGCCCGAGCTTCATCTGGATCGACATTGCCGTCGCCATCCTGCTGATCGCCGACCTCGTGGCGCGCGGGCTCGCCTCGACCGATCCGCTGCGCTGGCTCAGGCAGCCGACGACGATCGTCGACATCTTCATCCTCATCACCCTGCTGCTGCCGGCCTGGCTCGCCAATTTCGGCTTCCTGCGCATTCTGAGGCTGTGGACGCTGTCGCAGAGCGGGGTGCTGTGGCGGCCGCTGAAGAAGTTCGGGCTGACGCAATATCGCGAACAGGGCGAGGCGATCGTCAACATCATCGCCTTCCTGTTCCTGGTCTCGGGGTTCGTGCTGACTTTCTTCGGCAGCCCGGATTCCGGCATCGAGGGCTATGTCGATGCGCTCTACTTCACCGTGACGTCGGTGACGACGACCGGCTATGGCGACGTCACGCTGCCGGGCACGGCCGGGCGGCTCACCTCGATCGTCGTGATGATCACCGGCATCACGCTGTTCGTGCGGCTGGCGCAGGCGCTGTTCCGGCCGCACAAGGTGTTCTTCCCCTGCCCGCAATGCGGCTTGCAGCGGCATGAACCAGACGCGGTGCACTGCAAGGCCTGCGGTCACCTGCTCAACATCCCCGACCCGGGGAACTAGAGCATTTCACGAGCGAGTTGCACGACGGCGGGCGCGCCCCACACTCGGTGTCATCCCAGCCGGTGGGTGGATCAACGGTTGAGCACAACCAGCGTCCGGCGCACTCCAATCTTGGAGTGATCCAGCAACAGACTACATCTCGTCGAAGGGCACGCCGCCGCGCGACTTGCTGTCTTTCGGGCTCTCGACGATCTGCACGACGACACGCTCGGCCGGGACGTTGAAGTGCTTCACCACCGCGTCGGTGATGTCCTTCATCAGGGCCTTCTTGCTCTCGTTGGAGCGTCCCTCGACGATGTGGACCAGTATCTCGGGCACCTCAGGCCTTCACGATTTTGGGCTTGGCCTTTGACTTCGCCTTGACCTTGATCTTCACCACCTTGGCCGGCTTGGCCGCCTTGGCTGCGGCCTTCGCCTCTTCCTTGCGGATGTCGGAGACCAGGACGCCCTTGTGGCCCCAGTTGTCGGAATCACCTCGTCGATGACGACGAAGGTGTATTCGGGGTTCTTGTTGAGCACTTTCACCAGCACATCGGTGATGCCCTTGGAGATGGCCCGCTTCTGTTCGGTGGTCGCACCGTCGGTAATCTCAACACGCACGTAAGGCATGGTTTCCTCCCCCAAAGCCGGAGGGGGGAGGATGCGGCAGCCGAGGTACGCTCGTCAACCGAGCGGGTCGTAGCCCTTTTTCGGCTTTTTCCGCGGGGCATTGGCGGCGGCATCGACCGGCGGATCGCGCTTCTCGCGGTTCTTGTACTTCGGCTTGCCCTTGTCCTTGGGGTTCACCTTGGGCTTCTCGCCGGGCTTGCGATTGTAGAGCACGGGCGTGCGCGCTTCCTGCTCGACCGGCGGCGTAATCTCGCGCGCCGGCTTGCTGGCAAGCTTCTCGCCCTTGTCGGAGCGCACCTTGTAACGGGGGCCGTCGTCGCGGACGGGCCGCTCCTCACGCGCCGGGTAACGCGGGCCATCGTCGCGGGCCGGTTTGTCGTAGCGTGGTGCGCCGTCACGCTTGTTGAAGCGCGGGGCACCGTCGCGGTCGAACTTCTTCTTGCTCGCCGTCGAGGGCGGACCGGAGGCGGCGATGCTGGTATTGGCTTCGATCTGGCCGCCGATGCGGCCAATGGCGGCAGCGAAGGCGTCGGCCTTGTCGGCCGCGATTTCGAAACGGGTCTCGGTGTCGAGGATCTTGATCGAGCCGACATCGCGCTTGGTGACATCGCCGGCCTTGCAGATCATCGGCAAGATCCACTTCGGGTCGGCGCGGCGGTTGCGGCCGATCGACAGGGTGAACCAGCGGCCGTCCTGCATCGGCTCCGGTTTGCCGCGGGGCGCGCCATCTTCGTCGACGAAGCGCTTATCGCGGCGCGGCGCCTTCTCGTTGAGGGCCGGGATGGCTTGCTCCGACACTTCCTCGGGGGCCGGGCGCGCCGCCAGTTCGCGACGGATATAGGCGGCAGCCAGCTGTTCCGGCGTCAGCCGGGCGAGCAGTTCGACAACGAACGGCGCCTCGATCTCATTAGGCGCGGTGACCGCCACCGCCGTGGCGATGATCTGCTCGCGATTGCGGGCGTCGATCTCGGCAATGGTCGGGGCACCGCGGGAGGTGGCGTCGAGGTTGGCGGCGCGCAGCACGCGGGCGGCGGCGTTGCGGCGGTGCAGCGGCACGATCAGCGCGCAGATGCCCTTGCGGCCGGCGCGACCGGTACGGCCCGAGCGGTGCAAAAGCGTTTCCGGATTGGACGGGACATCGGCATGGATGACCAGATCGAGATTGGGCAGATCGATGCCTCGGGCGGCAACGTCGGTGGCGACGCAGACCCGGGCGCGGCCATCGCGCATGGCCTGCAGCGCATTGGAGCGTTCGGCCTGCGTCAACTCGCCCGACAGCGCCACCACCGGGAAGCCGCGGTTGGCGAGGCGGGCAGTGAGGTGCTTCACCGACTCGCGGGTGTGGCAGAAGACGATCGTGTTGGAGCTGTCGTGCAGCAGCAGCATGTTGATGACGGCATGCTCGCGCTCGTCGTTGCGCACGACGATCTGCTGGTACTCGATATCGGCGTGCTGCTCGCCGGCGCTGGTGGCGACGAGGCGCAGCGCGTCGCGCTGGAAGGTCTTGGCGAGATCGGCGATGGCGCGCGGCACGGTGGCCGAGAACATCAGGGTGCGGCGGCTTTCCGGCGCGGCGTCGAGGATGAACTCGAGATCCTCGCGAAACCCGAGGTCGAGCATCTCGTCGGCTTCGTCGAGCACCACGGCGCGGACGCCGCTCAGATCGAGGGCGCCCTTCGAGATGTGGTCGCGCAGGCGCCCGGGGGTACCGACGACGATGTGGGCGCCGCGCTCGAAGGCCCGGCGCTCGGTGCGGATATCCATGCCGCCGACCCCGGCGGCAATCTGCGCGCCGGTCTCGGCATAGAGCCACTCGAGTTCGCGCTGCACCTGCATGGCCAGCTCGCGGGTCGGGGCGATCAGCAATGCCAGTGGGGTGGCAGCCCGCTCGAACCTTTCGGCCTCACCCAACAGGGTCGGGGCGATGGCCATGCCAAAGGCCACGGTCTTGCCCGAGCCGGTCTGCGCCGACACCAGCAGATCGCGCTCCGCAGCCTCCGGGGCCAGGACGCTGAGCTGTACCGGGGTCAGCGTATCGTAGCCGCGGGCAGTGAGAGCGGCGGCGAGCGCGGGATGGATGGTCTCGGGAAGGTTCACGGGGTGCATCTTTGCTGTTGCACGATGAGTATTACACCCACCGGGTCATTCCCGCGAAAGCGGGAACCTCTGTTTTCTTGGCCTACGGCACGATCGCAAACGGAGGTCCCCGCTTTCGCGGGGATGACATCGTGGTTGCGGACCTAGCAAAACAAAAGGGCCGCCCGGAGGCGGCCCTCGGAAATCGCTATCACCAGGCGATCAGCCGACGATCTCGTCGTCGGTGAAGAAGAACTTGATCTCCTGCGCCGCGGTCTCGGGGGCGTCCGAGCCGTGCACCGAGTTCTCGCCGACCGAAACGGCATAGAGCTTGCGGATGGTGCCCTCGGCGGCGTTGGCCGGGTTGGTGGCGCCCATCACTTCGCGGTTCTTCAGGATGGCGTTCTCGCCTTCCAGCACCTGCACGACGACCGGGCCCGACATCATGGACTCGACGAGCTCACCGTAGAACGGGCGCTCCTTGTGCACGGCGTAGAAGCCCTCGGCCTGGGCGCGGGTCATCTTGATCTTCTTCAGCGCGACCGGACGCAGGCCGTTCTTTTCGAACACGGCAAGGATGTTGCCGATCAGGTTGCGGCGGACCGCGTCGGGCTTGATGATGGAGAAGGTGCGCTCAATGGCCATGTGTCTGGTCCTTGGAGTGGGTCTGAATTGGGTGCGGCCTTCTAACGGGTAGGCGTGACGGGCGCAAGACGGGCGTTTCGTCACGCGCAACGGCCAACGGAGTAACTTGTGACCTCTGGATGTCTCATTCGTCCAGCCAGGGCCGACGATCAGCAGGCGCTGCTGGCGATCGTCTGGAAGACGGTGATGGCGAGCGAACGCGATCGCGAGGAGCTGCTTGCACACCCCGAAATGGTGGAGGTACCGGTCCATCAGCTGACGCCGGCAACCGCATGCGTTGCCGAGGCCGCCGGAACGCTGGCGGCGTGCTGCCGCGGCCGGATGGCGACGCGGAACTCGACGGGCTGTTCGTCGACCCCGCGATGCAGCGGCTCGGCATCGGGCGCCGGCTGGTCGAGCGGACGCGGGAACTGGCATATGACATGGGAGCGGCAACCCTCCATGTCGTCGCCAATGACGATGCGGTGGCGTTCTACGAGGCCGTCGGCTTGATCCAGACCGGCGTTACCGAGACGCAGCTCGGCGCGGCGCCGCTGATGCGCCTTAACGTGGTGCAGCCCTAATCCTTCGGCACCGGCGGGACGCAGTCCGGGGTATGCGGGGCGATATCGACTTTGCCCTGCGCCTGCACCTCGCCGCCCGGGCTGACCAGTTGAACTGAGAGCTTAGTGACATCTTCCACCGCACTGATGGCGCTGGTGTGCGTGACCTTCACCACCTGCATGGTGCAGACTTCCGCGGTGGGGACAACCGGGATGGTGACGGTGGCGGTACCGGATTCGACCAGGTCGACGCTGCCATTGCCGGTCTGTTCGCAGGCGCCGCCGTCATAGCTGAAGCTCAGCGACACCAGCTCGGCATCGAGGCGGCAGGCCTTCAGATCGTTGAGCGGAGCTAGCTCCTGGGCGAGGGCCACGCCGGAGACGAGGCACAGGGCGAGAGTGGCAGGGACGAGGCGCATTGGACTTCTCCGGGTTCTCGGTCTATTGGGTCGGCTCGATTTGACCCTATCTCTCTCGTAACGCATTCCGCGCGCCGCGGATGCATCGGCGGCGCCATGTTGACCATTACCGACCTCAGTTATCGCATCCAGGGCCGTCCCCTGTTCGAAAACGCTAACCTCGTCCTGCCCGACGGTTCGAAAACTGGCTTCGTCGGCAAGAACGGCACCGGCAAGACCACGCTGTTCCAGCTGATCCTGGGGCAGATCGCGCCCGAGGGCGGCACGATCGAGGTCAACAAGAAGGCCCGGATCGGCGCAGTGGCGCAGGAAGCCGTGGCCAGTTCGATCAGTGTGCTCGATGTGGTGCTGTCGGCCGACAAGGAGCGCACGGCGCTGCTGGCGGAAGCCGAGACGGCGACCGATCCGCACCGCATCGGCGATATTCACACCCGGCTGGCCGAGATCGATGCACACACCGCTGAAGCGCGGGCCTCGACCATTCTGAAGGGCCTCGGGTTCGAGAAGGACCGGCAATTGGGGCCGACCTCGGAACTGTCGGGCGGCTGGCGGATGCGGGTGTCGCTGGCGGGCGTGCTGTTCAGCCAGCCTGACCTGCTGCTGCTCGACGAGCCGACCAACTATCTCGATCTCGAAGGCACGCTGTGGCTGGAGAAGTACCTCGCGACCTACCCCTACACCGTGTTCATGATCAGCCACGACCGTGACCTGTTGAACAAGGCGGTGAACTCGATCGCACATCTCGAGCACAAGAAGCTCACCTTCTACAAGGGCAACTACGACACGTTCGAAGAGACGCGCCGGATGCAGATGGAGCTCAACAACAAGAGCCGCGAGAAGACGCTCGACCAGATCGCGCACCTGCAGAAATTCGTCGACCGCTTCAAGGCCAAGGCCACCAAGGCGAAACAGGCTCAGGCGCGTGTGAAGATGATCGCCAAGCTGAAGCCGCCGGCGGCGATGTTCGACGAGAGTTCGTCGCCATTCAACTTCCCTGATCCCAAGAAAATCCCGGCCTCGCCGATGATGACCTTCGACAACGTGTCGGTGGGCTATGGTGACAAGGTGATCCTTCGGCACATCACCAACCGGATCGACCCCGATGATCGCATCGCGCTGATCGGCGTCAACGGCAACGGCAAATCGACCTTCGCCAAGCTCCTGTCGGGCGACCTGAAGCCGATGGGCGGCGAGATGCGCAAGGGCAAGGGGCTGGAGATCGCCTATTTTGCCCAGCACCAGCTCGACAAGCTGAAGCCCGAGCAGACGCCGTTCGAGCATGTCATCGACCTGATGCCCTATGACAGCGAGGCCAAGCGCCGCTCGCGGGTGGCGCAGATGGGGCTCACCACCTCGCGCATGGACACCAAGGTGAAAAACCTTTCGGGTGGCGAGCGCGCCCGCCTGCTGCTGGGGCTCATCACCTTCGGCGGGCCGGGCATGCTGATCCTCGACGAGCCGACCAACCACCTCGATATCGACAGCCGCGACGCGCTGGTGGCAGCGCTCAACGACTATTCCGGCGCCGTGCTGATCATCAGTCACGACCGCCACCTGATCGACGCCACGGTCGACAAGCTGTGGATCGCGCAGAATGGCACGATCGAGGAATTCGACGAAGATCTCGACACTTACCAACGGCTGCTGACCTCGAACAGCAACGGCAAGGGCAAGAAGGGTGCGGCGACGGCAGCGGCGACGGTGGTCGAGGACCGCAAGGCGGTCCGTCAGGATGCGGCGGCAAAGCGCGCCGAAGTGGCGCCGCTGCGCAAATCGATCAAGGATCTCGAGCACAAGCTCGGGCGGCTGAGGACCGAACTGGCGCGCGTCGACGGCTTTCTCGCCGACCCCAAGACCTATGACGGGGCGCCCGAGCGGGTGATCCTGCTCGGCAAGGACAAGGCGCGGTTCGAGGGTGAGATCGCCAAGATCGAGGAAAACTGGTTGATGCTCAGCGAAGAGCTGGAGCAGGCCGAGAGGGCAATGGGATGACGGCGATGACCGCGAGCGAAGTGGTGGCGCTGCTCGGCATGGAGCCGCACCCGGAAGGCGGCTTCTACAAGCAGACCTTCGCCGACACGCCGAACGGCACCGGCCGGCCGCACTCGACGCTGATCTACTACCTGCTGAGCAACCGGCAGACCGGCGCCTGGCACCGGGTGGATGCGGCCGAGGTGTGGCACTGGTATGCCGGCGCGCCGATGCGGCTCGATATCTCGCGCGACGCCGAGACTGTGACCGAGCATGCGCTGGGCAACGACCTCGCCGCCGGCGAACGGCCGCAACTGGTGATCCCCGGCAATGCCTGGCAGCGCGCGGCGTGTCTGGGCGACTGGACGCTGGTCGGCTGCACCGTGGCGCCGGGGTTCCAGTTCTCGAAGTTCGAGCAGGCGGAGCCGGGCTGGGAGCCGGGGCGCTGATCAGCCGCCGGCCAGCGCCTTGCTGCGCAGCCAGTTCCAGGGGCGCGGGACAAACCGCGGCACGCGCTTGGCGTACTCGGCATATTCGGGGAAGGCTGCGGTGAGGACGCGCTCCTCATAGATGGTGCGCACGCCCAGCAGCAACATGGTCGTCAGTCCGAACAGCGCCGCCAGGGCGGAGGGGTTGGCAATGACCGCCCCGAGCACCATCAACAGCTCGAAGGCATAGAGCGGGTGCCGGACCATGCGGTAGGGACCACGGGTCACGAGCTTCCGCGCCGCCGCACCGATGGCGAAGGAGCGGCCAAGCCACGAGAGGGCGTAGATCGAGGCCAGCAGGCCCACGATCATCAGCACGACCCCGACCGTCAGCCAGGCGGGATCAACCTGGCTGGCGGGCAGCACCGGCATACCGACGATCAGGAAGGTGCCGAGGAAGGCAGCAACGCGGGGCTCCCAGCCGGCAGCGACAGCCACCGGAGCGCGCCGGATGCACGTCATGAAGACGATCAGTCCGCTGAACCCAAGCATCACGACGCTCCTGATCAGCTCGAGGCCGTGCGGGTTCGGGTCGTTCAACTGGGCGACTATGCCCTGCAACTGCGCTTGAACGGCAACGCCGAACCACAGGATCATAAATACGCGGCCCGCCACCTCTTCGATCGAAGACCAACGGGTGATGGTTCTTTCTGACGTTGCATTGTCCCGGCTCGTAATCACGTCGCACGCCCCTTGCCAGCTATGGGCGCCACTTAAGCGACCGAGGTGCTGCCATCCGATTAACGAGGGCCGGGTATTTGTGAATACAACCTAGCCCTTCTTCGCCCACCTGCCGTTGCCGTCCTGCTGCCAGTAGGTGACCTCGTTGCCATCGCGCAGCGCTTTCCAGGCGCCGCGGGCTTCGGTGACAGCGTCGGGATCGTGGCCGGAGAACATGAAGACGATACGCTGGTAGCCCTCGCCGGATTGCGGCACGGCGCGATCGACGAAGAAGCGGACTTCGGCGCTGTTGGGGTTGTGCGGCCGGGTGGTGATCAGCACCGGCTGCAGGTGGTCGGCATCGCCGCCGGCGAGCGAGTGCGGCAGAAAACTGTCGTCCCGGTAGGTCCAGAGCATTTCGTCGAGGATTTCGGGCCCGCTCGTCGCTGCTGGTCTCGACCACGACGCTCCAGCCGCGCTCCAGCGATTTTTCGAGCAGCACCGGCAGCACGCGCTCCAGCGGCTGGCTTTCGAGGTGATAGAACAGGATCTCGGTCACGCAACCTCCTCCGTCGGCGGCACCGCGCCGTGACGCAGCGCCAATGCGGTCAGCGTCTCGGCGAGCAGCGTCGCCGGGCGATCCATGCCGCGGACCGGGATATTGGCGAGACCCGCAGCCGGTTGGCGGAACCCGGCGGTGCCGGCGCGATAGGGGCTGAGGCGAGTTTCGCGCGGGGTCTTCAGCGCCAGCAGAACGCCACCGCCGCCGGGGGCCGGCGCGACTTCCACCACCTCGCTCCAGGCGATCGGCGTGTCGGTGATGCGGCGATCGAACACGCCATGCTCGTCAATGGTCAGCACCGGGCGTGCGAGGCGCAGATCACCGATGACCACGGTCCCCACCGCGAGGAAGAATACCGCGACGGCGAAGCTCGGCAGCGCGAGCAGCGTCAGCTCGACGCTCGGATGCATGCCGAGCAGGCCGACAAGGCTCGCCAGCAGCAGCCCGCTGGGCAGCAGCGCCACCAGCCCGGCAAACAGGGCGATCGCCGCGATCGGCAGCAGCCACAGGCGCGAGGGGTTGGCGACGAGCGGCAGATCGGCAAATGCGCCGGGGGTTTGGGCGCCGGTCATTTGGCCTCGTAATTGTCGCGCACCAGCCGATCGAGCAGCGCCACGCCGAAGCCCGAGGCCCAGGCGGTGTTGGTCTCGCTGCTGGGCGAGGCGAGCGCCACCGCCGCGATGTCGAGATGCGCCCACGGCACATCGTTGACGAAACGGGCGAGGAACTGCGCCGCGGTGATCGAGCCGCCAGGGCGGCCGCCCGAGTTCTTGATATCGGCGAAGCGGCTGTCGATCAGCTTGTCGTAGGCCGCGCCCATCGGCAGGCGCCACAGCTTTTCGCCGGTGGCGAGGCCGGCGGCGAGGAGCTTTAACGACAGCTCGTCATCGTTGGAGAACAGCCCCGCATGATCGTTACCGAGCGCCACGCCGATGGCGCCGGTGAGGGTCGCGAGGTTGATCATGAACTTCGGCTTGAAGCGATCCTGGGTGTACCAGAGCGCGTCGGCGAGGACGAGGCGACCCTCGGCGTCGGTGTTGACGATTTCGATGGTGGTGCCGCTCATGGCGGTGAGAATGTCGCCGGGGCGATAGGCGGTGCCCGAGGGCATGTTCTCGACCAGCCCGATGACGCCGATGGCGTTGACCTTGGCCTTGCGGGCCGCGAGGGCATGCATCAGGCCGGTGACGGCGGCGGCGCCGCCCATGTCGCCCTTCATATCTTCCATGCCGAGGCCAGGCTTCAGCGAGATGCCGCCGGAATCGAACACCACGCCCTTGCCGATGAAGGCGATCGGCTGCTCCTTCGCCTTACCGCCGTTCCAGCGCATGATGACGAGGCGGGGCGGCCGGGCCGAGCCCTGCGCCACGCCGAGCAGCGCATTCATGCCGAGCTTGCGCATGGCCTTTTCGTCGAGCTGTTCGATCTCGACGCCGAGCTCGGCAAGCTTGGCCGCCTCGGCGGCAAACTCGAGCGTGCCCAGCACGTTGGGCGGCAGGTGGATCAGGTCGCGCGCCAGCAGCGTGCCCTCGGCCGTGGCCTGGCGGTTGGCAATGGCCTTGTCGACGGCCGACTTGCCATCGACATGCAGGGTCACGGTCAGCGCGCTGTCGCCATTGTCGTCGGCTTTGGCCGGCTTGTAGCGGTCGAACTTGTAGTGACGCAGGCGGAGGCCCGCGGCGAGTTCGCCGAGCCGCTCCGGGGTGGCCTCGGGGTCATCGAGCAGTACGGCGACCTTGCTCGCCTTGATCCCGGCCAGCTTGCCGGCGAGCGAACCGCCGCGGTCGGTCCAGGCCGAGAGGCCGGCGTCGGGCGCCGGCTTGCCGCTGCCGAGCACCAGCAACCGATCGGCCGGTACACCGGCCGGCGCCAGGAGGTCGATCACCTGGCCCTGCTTGCCCTTGAAGCCGGCGGAGCCCGAAACCTTCTGCCAGTCGAGCCCGGTGCCGTTCCAGACGTCGGCGGCGCCCCCGGCGGGAGCAGCGCCTTCGGCGACATAAACGACCAGCGTCCCCGTCGCCTTCAGCGCCAGGGCGGCAGTCTTGATCTCGATCCGGTTCGGCATGGGAAAAATACCTTGTGGCAAATGGGGCGGCGGTTAGCCGCGAAGGGCAGGCTCACGACTGATAGTGGCTACGCCGGTCGCGTCAATCCCGCAACATCCTCGGGGCAATGGCCATGCCCCTGCCCGATTGGCTTGCCAAGCCGTGTCCGGGGCGGGCAATGTCCGCCCGGTTCATCCGCCGGGGGCAGACCGGAGGCTGGGCGCGCGTCGGAACCCGTTTATCGGCATGACTCGGCTAGGCTCTTATCTTTTCAGGCTTTTCGCCGCCGAGGCCGCCGCGCTTTTCGGGGTTGCGCTGACCATTTTGTACCTCGTGCAACTGCTGAGAATTGTCGAGGTCGGAGCGGTGCGCGATCGCGGCCTCGGCACACTGTTCTGGCAGACCATCCTCGGGCTGCCGCCGCTCTCCATCGCGTTTCTCTACGTCTGCCTCGCCATCGGGCTAGCCCGGGCGCTGCGCGCGATGCAGGGGTCGCGCGAACTGCACATCATCCACGTGTCGCAGCGCCTGCCGGTGCTGCTCGGGACCATCCTCGGCTATGCCGCCATCGGGACGCTGGTGTGGCTGCTGGGGCATGTGATCGCCCCAATTGCCGGCCGCGAGAACAACCTGATCAAGGCGCAGGCGGCGGCAGATCTCGTCGGTCGGTCGCTGGTGCCCAAGCGCTTCGCCGAACTGGGCGAGGGCGTGACGATCACCGTGGGCGGTCGCGGGGCGGATGGCCAGATCACCTCCTTCGCCGACGACCGGCGCGATGCCGCGACGCGAAGGACCTATATCGCCGACTCGGCGGTGATCACCGCCGACGAGCTCGGCTATGTGCTGCAGCTCGCAGACGGCACGATCCAGTACCGCACCGCCGATGGGCAGTTCTCCGAAATCTCGTTCCAGCGCTACGACATCGCGCTCGAGCGCCTGACCGGCGACGTGGATACCGGCGATCGGCGCGGCGACCAGACCACCTACGGGCTCATCACGCGAAGCCTGGCCGAAGGCGAGATGCCCAGCGAGGACGCCAGACACATCGCCGAGCGCACCGCCGATGGCCTGCGCGTGCTGGCGCTCTGCCTGTTCGTCGCGGCGATCAGCGCGTTCCCCAGCGCGCGCAGGGAACCGGTACTGCCGGTTGAGATTACGGTGCTCGGCGCCGTGCTGTTCGAGCGCACGGTCACCTCCTACACCCCGATGCCCGGCTGGGCGCATGAGCTGACCGGCGTCGTCGTGCTGATCGTCATGGCCGTCGGCCTGCTGGTCTATCGGCTGCGGCTGTTTGCTCCCCTGCCCCGGGAGGCGCATAGCCGATGAACCGCATCGACCTGATCATCGTCAGGCGCCTGGCCAGCAATGTCGGGCTGACGCTCGTCGTACTGTTCGGCATCGTGCTGCTGGTCGAATCGCTCAACACCACCCGCTTTGCCGCGCTTTCGGCCACCGGCGGGGCGCCGCTGGCGCTGACGGCGGTAGCGCTGGCGGCGGCGCGCTGGATCATCGATACGCTGCCCCTCACCTTTCTGGTCGGCACCGTCGCGGGGCTGCTGAACCTGCAGGCGACGCGCGAAATGACGGTGATCAAAGCCTCGGGTCGGTCGGTGTGGCGGGTGATGATCGTGCCGCTGGCGGTCACCCTCGCCGGCGGGCTGCTGGTGACGCTGGTGGTCGACACGGCGGTGATCCAGCTCAACCGCACGCTGTCGCCGAGCAGCACGAGCGGCGAAGTCGGGCGCGCCGGCACGCTATGGCTCGACGAGCGGCAGGGCGACGTGCGCTATATCCTCGAGGCCGGCTACGTGAACCCCTCGGGCACGGCTCTGGGCAGCGTCAACGTGTTCATGATGGAAGCACCGCGCGATCGCATCGAAGCGCCGGCCGCCGAACTGGTGGGCAACCATTGGGTGCTGGCCGAAGCGACGCGCTATCGCTCCAACGAGATGCCAGTGACAATGACCGATCTCCGGCTGCCCACCGCGCGCACCGCCGGCGACATGCGGGCCCGGATCGCCTCGATCGAGGATATGACGGTGTGGGAACTGGCAGGATCGCTGGCGGCACAGCTCAGCGATTCCCGTGAACGGGCCGAGACGGAAACGCGGTTCCTCAGGCTCCTTGCACTGCCACTTACGCTGTGTGGCTCGCTGGTCATTGCCTTCGCGTTTACGGCCGGTTATCGAAGGACCAATAAGTATGGCGGGGCGGTGCTTTATGGTATCGTCCTTGGCGTCTTGGTTTATGTCGTGACCGAGATGGCGGGACGCGCCGGGGGTGCCGGCGTGATGCATCCGGTCATCGCAGTCGCAGGGCCGGCAGTAGTGGCCATCGTCATCGGAGTGACGGTGCTGCTCAACAGGGAAGACGGGCGGACGTGAGCATGATGCGCCGCGACCGGGGCTTGGAGATGCGCCTGCGCCAGTTTGGCGCCGGGCTTGTGCTCGCCCTGTTGGCCGCCTCGCCCGCCGCGGCGCAGTTCCTGCCCGAGGGTTTTTTCGCCACCCTGCCCGAGCCCGGGGCGCCGGCCAAGGTCGAGGCCAACGTCCTCTCCTACGACAAGAGCAGCGACGTGATCAGCGCGCAGGGGCGCGTGCTGATGCAGTACGAAGGCTATTCGATCGCCTGCGACGACCTGCGCTACGAACAGCAGACCGGCAATCTCAACTGTATCGGCAACGTGCAGTTGGTCGATCCGGCGGGAACCAGATACGCCGCCGAGACGATCGAGGTGACCGGCGGGATGAAGCAGGCCTTCATCCAGTCGCTGACCCTCACCACGACTGAAGGCGCGCGGGTGACGGCCAACGACGTGCAGTACTCCAGCACGCTCGAGACGGTGCTCAACCAGGCGACCTACACGCCGTGCGGCGAATGCATCGACGCCAAGGGCAACCGCATCGGCTGGAAGGTGAAAGCCGCCAAGCTGATCCAGAACGCCGAGACCAAGACGATCTATTTCGAGCAGCCGTCGCTGGAAGTGCTCGGCATCCCGGTGGCCTGGCTGCCGTGGCTGTCGTTGCCGGACCCGAGCGCCAGGCAGAGCAATGGCTTCCTGCTGCCGAGCGTCAACTACAAGGCGTCGTACGGCGCCCGCATTACCGCGCCCTATTTCATCAATATCGGCGACGACACCCAGATCCTGCTCGCGCCGTCGCTGATGTCGCGCCAGGGCTTCCTGATGGCGGCCGAGTGGCAGCAGCAGTTCGACTACGGCTCGTTCACCGTCAAGGCATCGGGCCTTTATCAGCTCGACCCGGGGGCTTACCCGGGGATCGGCAACCGCCTGGCGTGGCGCCATCCAGAGCTCCGGCCGCTTCACGCCGATCGCCGACTGGACCGTCGGCTGGTCGTACAGCGCTTTCTCCGATGCAGCCTATTTCGACGACTACGACTTCAACACCGCCAACTGGGTGACCAACGAGGTCTACGCCACCCATCTCAGCAACGACTTGTACGCCGATGTGCGGCTGCAGGAGTTTTTGAAACTGGGGCAGTACGGCACTGAGGCTGATGCCGACCTCGCGCAATCGCAACAGGCGGCGACGCTGCCCAACGCCCGCGGCAGCGGCTATTTCGACCTGGGTGACTGGGGCCAGGTGCGGGCCAACGGCAACCTGCTCGGGGTGTATCGTGCCGAGGACTCTTCTGCGCTCTATGGCGGTACGCCCTATGTCTTCGGCTACGAAGGTCCAAGACGCACGCCTCAGGCGAGCTCAGCTGGCAGAACCAGATCATCGCGCCGGGCGGCGTGGTGGTGACGCCGTATCTGGGGCTACGCGCCGATATCACCAATTACGATAGCGGTGTGGCTACAGCGGGCGAGCCGGCGGACCAGTTCCTGTTCGCAGCGACGCCGATCGCGGCGGTGGATTTCCGCTGGCCGCTATTTGCCGCCAATGGGCTCGATACGCATCTGCTCGAGCCGATCG